>JAAYJQ010000005.1 GCA_012522855.1 Bacteroidales bacterium | reverse complement strand
GGGAGAAATGGTCGCATGCGGCGACACGGTGACCGATGCCGTCGTCTTCGGAATGTCGTCAATGGAAATCAGCGAAATTTCTCCTCCTTTGATGACCCCCGCAAGATCCAAGGCGGGAATCTGGAAATCGGTGATCTCGCACAAGTTGCTCTTGACGATTTTTCCGATGACCGTGTAGATCCTTTCCTTCTTCGCTTGATCGATGACCTTGATCGTCTGCTCCGTGGAAATGTCCATAACCGTAAGCGGTTCCGTAATCACAGCGTTGTTGACCAGTACGGCGGACATTTTGGCGGCAGTCAAGACGGTTGACGGGGTCTGATTGTCGCTTGCTTCCGGGTAAAAATATGGAATTTCAATGACGACCTTTCCGTTTGCATCCGGATAGCCGGTAAAATCGAGGTCGTCGAATCCATTGATGGACAGACGCGCCGTGATGCTCGTCAACGGGTCCTCGGAGTGCGTCGGTGTCAGGTCTTCCGGCTGGCAACGCATCACCACCGCCAGAAGAGCCGTGAATATGAATATGAGGCTGAGTAATTTTTTCATTGCTGAGTACTTTTATTTCCATTCATCGTATTGTTCGACTCCGGTGTTCGTCGTGATCTCGGAATCGGGGATCGGTAGTACATACGTCTTCGCAAGGAATTTCCTGTCCTGGAGATCCGCATCGACATATTCATAGGTATAGTCAGGCGCTGTCCCCGTGATCCGGAGGCCGTGCACCCGATAATTGTTGTATTCCTTGTCCGCAAGACGCCAACGCCGCATGTCCCAGAACAGATGCCCTTCATAAGCAAGTTCAATCATGCGCTCGTGACGGATGGCGTTGAAAAGAGCGTCTCCCGCGAGTCCCGTCCGGGCAGGGAGATTCACCCGCGCCCGGATCACATTCAGATCGGCAAGGGCCGCCCCGTTGTTCTGGAGACGGAATTCCGCTTCAGCGCGATTGAGGTAAACTTCGGCGAGCCTGAGTTCAACCCAAGTCTGCTGGCTGGGATATTGAACGACATTCTTCTTGGTCTCGTCCATCAGTTTCCGCAGATAGTAGCCGGTGACCGTACGGCCCTTGGCGTAGTTGTCGGCCCGATAATCCATGTACCTGCCGTGTTCTCCGGTGGGAGTGATGTCCATGACGGCACCTTTCCATGTCGCTCCGTTATAGAGAACGGTGGCATGGAATCTGGGTTCGAGCCGATCATAGGGAGGCGTCTGAGTAGTCTTCTGATGCCAGGGACTCCAGTCGACAACAGATCCGTCGGCCGCTTCGTAGGCTTCGACCATCTCCTGAGTCGGACCGGCACAGCCACCGTTTTCATCCGCGCCGCTGGCGAGATAATCTCCGTAAGGACAATAGCTTTTATCGAAGATGTGATTCGGTCCCGAGACTTGGTTGTACAGGACTTGGATGATGGCTTCCGCATTGCTTCCTTTCCAAGCGTCGGCATATTCGGCTTCCAGCGAATATTTCCCGCTGGAGATGACCTTGTCCGCGGCGTCCTTCGCGTCCTGCCAGCGCTCGGCATACAGCATCGCGCGGGACTTGAAAGCCCAGACCATCGTTTTCGTCAACCGACCTGCATTCTGGGCATCCCATTCTTCAGGAAGGTTGTCAGCGGCGAAATCAAGATCGGAAGAAATCAAATTCCACGTTTCTTCGGCAGATGAGCGATTCTTGGACTTCTGGAAATTGATGTCCGTGTACAAGATTACACCTCCGTGTCGCTTGGCGAGCTGGAAGTAGCAATATGCCCGGAAGAAACGTGCCTGCGCTTCATAAAGCGTCTTCTGCTCGACGGTAAAATTCGAAAGCCGGTACATAGATTCCAGGAATTCGTTGATTCTTCTGATCCGCTCGTAGGTTGAATTCCATACGTTCAGCAGATTCTGCGAAGTGGAGATCCGTTCGGGATAGAAGACATAATTGTTGCTGTCGCCTGCTTTCGATCCGGGCTGGTAGGAGCCGTACTTCAACGTGTTCGTCAATCCCTCCGTCATGTTTCCGCTGAACTGATCGTTGCCGAAAACACCGTATCGGTCGAAATAGGCGTAGAAGTTATTGATGTAAAGATCCGCATATTTCGTGTTCTGCCAAACGAGCTGATCGGAAACCCTGTCCGTCGGGGAAGTCTTGAGGAAGTCGTTGCATCCCGCCAGGAACAAGGTGGCAAACAAGACAATAGTGATTCGTATGATATTGGATTTCATGATTCGCGCGTATTAAAATTGAAGATCAAGACCAAATCCCATCAACCGCTGCTGCGGATAGTATCCGTTGTTCACGCTCGGCATTTCAGGATCGATGTTATACCGCATTACCTTACTGAAAGTCAGCAGGTTGGTCCCTTCAAAGAAGACCCTGCAGTTCTTGAGGTTGATTTTCTGCATCCAGTGTCCGGGAAGGGAGTAACCGATCTGCAGTTGCTTGAGACGAAGGTAGTTACCATTTTCGTACCACCATGTGGAAGCATAGGCGTTGTTGTTGCCGGGAGAGACGGACAGGCGCGGGAAACGCGCATCCTTGTTTTTCTCCGTCCAGCATCCTTCCGCCAGGAACTTGGGCGCGTTGCCGCTATGGTAGAACGGTCGGGTGAAGGACGTGTGGTCCATAACGCCCACCGAGCCGGTCGCGGTGTAAACCCCGGTCAACGCGATCGTTCTTCCGAGACCGTAGTTCCAGCGCATCGTGAAATCAATTCCCTTCCAGCCGGCATCGAGATTGATTCCGCCTTCATAATGCGGATAGACGGAGCCTTTCACATATCCCATGTCCTGGTCGTATGTGATCTTGCCGTCCCCGTTTCTATCCCGGTACTTGATGTCTCCCGGTCTCGCCAGAGACCCCGGAATCGTCGCGGAACGGTCGATTTCCGCCTGGTCCCGGAACAGTCCCTCCGCAATGAATCCAAGCACCGAACCCACCTCCGTACCGGTTACCTTCCGATAATCCGGCGTGTTGGCCGCATCGGGATAGGAAAGCCATCTGCGATAGGTATAGGAGCCCACAAGGGACACGCCATAATTGAAATTCCGGATATGGTTCCGATGTTCCAGCAGGAATTCGAACCCTTTGTGGTCTTGCTTGCCGACATTCGCGCTGCTGAAGAACCGCCCGCCCCATGAGGCCGGATATTCTCCGCTGACGCCCACGATCATGTCGTCCAGATATTTGTAAAACACGTCTCCTTCAAACCGGAAGCGACCCTCCCACATCGTCAGGTCAAGACCGAAATTGATCTGTTTCGACTTCTGCCAGGTCAGTTCGGGATTCCCGGGCTTTGATGTAAGCAAACTGGTCTGACTTATCCCGCCGAGAATGACGGAGTTCAAGTAGGTACTCATGGTGCTGATCGCCTGATAGGCACCGACAGGACTGGATGCTGTGATACCCGCTCCTGTGCGGATCTTGAACAGATTCACCCCGGACGCATGGAACCAAGGCTCGCGGTCGATCCTCCATCCCAAAGAGAGCGCCGGGAAATAGCCCCAGGTCTTATTGCTGCCGTAGAAAAGATAGGAGCCGTCATAACGGCAGGACAGTTCGGCCAGATACCTGTTGTCGTAGGAATAGTCGATCCTTCCCACATAACCGGCGGAACGGGAATGGCTACTCGATCCGTAGACGCTGTTTTTCGTCTTGTTCGTCGCGAAATTCAAGTCGTCCAACTCGTAGATGTCGAATCCGTAGCCGTTGCCGCCCATATTCTCGGAGTCCTGCTTGTGGGCTTCCAACAGCGCGAGAAAGTCGATCTCGCTCTTGCCGAAAACCCTGTGGTAGTTCAGGCTCAAATTCGTCATGAGATTGGTCGTCAGCGAATACCCTTGGCTGACGGACGCCTCCTCCGTTCCCCGCTGGTCCACGGCCTTTATGTAGCTGATGTCCCCGGCAGTCGAAGTCGGCATTTGAGCGATCATGATCTGGTAGGGCTTCGCCATGTTTTTCGCGAATGAATTGTAGACATCATAGCCGACAAGGACCTTTGCCGAAAGACCTTTCACGAAGGGAAAATCGTACCGGAGGGAGCCGGTTCCTTGAAAGACATTTCCGCGACTGCGACCGTAGCCGGATTCCTCAATCGCGCCCAGCGGACTGACGGAAGAACTGGCTGTCGGGGTACCGACGTTATACCCATCGTATTTCATCGGGACGTAAGGATGCGCCCGCATGACCTGCTGACCGATGTTCGCCCAATCGTTCGGATTCGCCGAAAAACCCGGTCTGTCCGTGCGGGTAAACCGGCCCAGCAATCCGGCCGTCAAGGTCAAGTTGCTCGCGATCTTTGTCTCGATGTTCCCTCGGATGTTCACGCGGTCGTGCGTATAACCGGAGACATTGCCCTGCTGGTTGTAAAAACCGATCGTCGTGAAGTAATTGATGCGGTCGTTCCCGCCGGTTGCCGAGACGGAATGGTTCTGGTTGAAGCCCATTCCGAATATTTCCTTGTACCAGTCGGTATTGCCCCAACCGTCGGAATCATCCCCGTTGGTCATTTTGTTAACCATTTCCTTGGTGAAAACCGGCTGATCCCCATCCATCTCCCGACCGAGGTTGTAGTAGTACGCGAAGCCCGGACCATCCAGCAATTCCAGTTGGACAGCATTCTGGCTTACGGTGAAACTGCCGTTGTAGGAAATCCTGGAAGGCTTGTTGTCTCCGCGTTTCGTTGTAATGATCATGACCGCCTCCGCATTGAATCCGTAGATGGCTGCAGCCGAAGCGTCCTTGAGCACGGAAATGCTCTCCACTTCATCGGGATCGATGTCATCAATGCCGCGCGGTACGCCATCCACGATCGCCTTCACCCCGGATCCCCTGATGAGAAGGGTGGAACCGTCTCCGCCGGGAACGCCCGAGGGTTGATACGTGATGACTCCGGGAATCACGCCGCCCATCAGATTCGTAAGACGCTGGGCAGGCGCTTTCGCAAGCTTTTCTCCGTCCACCTTGGAAATGGCGCCCGTAATGCTTGCTTTTTTCTGCGTTCCGTACCCAACCACAACCACATCGTCAAGCAGTGTTCTGTCTTCCTGCATAACTACCGAAATGGTCCGTTGGCTTCCGACGCTCACGGTTTCGGTTTTCATGCCCATAAAGGAAAACTCCAACACATCACTTGCACTTGCTTCGATGGAAAAGTTCCCATCATGGCCCGTAAGCGCCATGCGATTGGTTCCGACGACGAGAACCGTGGCATACGCAACCGGATTGCCCTGCTCGTCCGTTACCGCTCCCGTGACTGTATTCTGCGCAAAAGCTTGAAAAACACACAGCACAGAAAGGAGCGTTGACAAAATGTAATACTTCATGGCCTATTAGTTTGATATTATAGTGTTTGCATCATACTACAAAGTTATTAAATTATTTTATAAATAAACAAGGTTTTTAGAATATTTTTTCAATATGCCCCGAACTATTTTAATTCTTATTATCTTTGCGTGAAGAAAATGCATGGAAACTGCCCTGCGGATTTGCAGGAAGATCCGAAATAAATCAATGCAGCATCGTTATATGACCGACCGTAGAACATTCCTTAAAAAAGCCGGACTCGCAGCTGCGGCAGCCGCCGCGACCCCCTTCGCCATCGAGGCGATGAACCCCGATGCAAAGAGCAGGAAGAAGAAAGACGACAGGCCGCCGTTCTTGCAAGCCGATCATGCGCTCGAAACCGAATTGCTTGTGGAAAAAGGGAACGCCCTCCCCATCACCGGCACCTTCCTCGACGAGATCTCGCACGACATCCCCCACCAGAACTGGGGCGAAAAAGAATGGGACCGGGATTTTCAGTACATGAAGGCTATCGGGATCGACACCGTGATCGACATCCGGTGCGGCTACCGCAAGTTCATCACCTATCCTTCTCCCTACCTGCTGAAACAAGGGGCCTACATGCCCTCGGTCGACCTCATCGACCTGTTCTGCCGTCTGGCGCAGAAATACGATATGAAATTCTGGCTCGGCCTCTATGACTCCGGGAAGTACTGGGATACGGGGGACATGTCCTATGAGGTTGAGGCGAACAAATATGTCATCGACGAGATCTGGGAACGGTACGGAAGCAAGTACCGGAGTTTCGGCGGCTGGTACATCAGCGGAGAGATCAGCCGGGCCACCCGAGGCGCCATCGATTCGTTCAGAAGCATGGGGAAGCAATGCAAAGAAGTCTCGGGCGGCCTGCCGACCTTCATTTCCCCCTGGATCGACGGCAAAAAGGCCGTGGACGCGGCCGGGGGGGACCTGACCAAGGAACAGGCCGTCTCGCTGGAGCAGCATGAAAAGGAATGGAACGAAATCTTCGACGGGATCCATGAATATGTGGACGCCTGCGCGTTCCAGGACGGGCACATCGACTACGATGAACTGGACGCGTTCTTTTCCGTCAACAAGAAACTGGCGGACCGATACGGGATGCAGTGCTGGACCAACGCCGAAAGCTTCGACCGGGACATGCCGATCAAGTTCTTCCCGATCAAGTTCGACAAACTCCGACTGAAACTGGAAGCGGCCAAGCGCTGCGGCTACGACAAGGCCATCACCTTCGAGTTCAGCCACTTCATGAGTCCCCAATCCGCCTACCTCCAGGCGGGCCATCTCTATGACCGTTACAAGGAATATTTCGACATCTGACAGCCCGCCTTTCCGGCAGGATATCAACAGCCTTCATTCTGCCTTTATTCCTTTATTATTATATATGTGTCGCGTCCATCGCGTCAAGGTATGTCAGCGGGCTTTTCATCATACACGATATAACTGTCAATGATGATGTCCAGGCCATCTTCTTGATTGAGATGACGGAAGGTTACCGTATGTTTTTCCGACGGTAGATCATACTTGTAAAACAACTCGGCAGAAGATCCATCTCCCGTAGGATTGTGCATGACGGTGGAAAGCTGTCCGTCCAGATAGACTTCGACCTCACCGACATAGCCATGCTCCTGATAGTCGATTCCTTTGTTATAATAATACTTGACGACAATCCCTTTCCCGACAAATTCAATCTTGTCAACATCCCGGATATCTTTCCGTACTTGGACGACTGAGACCGGCCAATGGCCTTCGAAGCTTTTCTCATAGCGCACGGGACGGGGTTTTTGGACTTTGATGGAAACATGGTCCGCCTCGACGGATCCGCCGTTTCTTTCAATTACCTGCAGCGACTGCTCGAAAGAATACTGTACAGCCTGGTTCAAAGAGATGTCGGTATAAGCAAAATCGCGATCCTCGATTTCATAAACCGGTTTCTTCCATTTTTCGGGAATTCCGCTGAACCCGAGCATTGTACCGAGAATACCGCCGGAGGATGCCGGGTTGCAGTCCGAATCTTGACCGCAGCGCGTTGAGATATCGATTGTCTTGAAAAAATCTTTTTCTCCGTAGAGAAGACCGATGATAACGTAACCGCTGTTGAGTACCGCATCAATGTTGAAGGGGGCGTCCACCCCATCCGGACAACCGATGTCATAGCCGTATTTTCGATTGAAGAGTCCCCAAGTAATCTCCCAATTTCCAGGATATCGTTTGTGCCACCGAATGATGTCAGCCATCGCGCGGTAGTATTTGCTCTGTTCAGGAATTGCTTTCAAGGCCTCGGCAACCACGAAGCCGACATCGTCGCTTACAAAGGCAAGCGCGTACATCGCAGCGACGTAAACCCCTCCGTACCAACCGTCTCCGTATGTCATCATATGTCCGATCGCATCCGTGAAGTCAGTGGCGGCATTGACCATCCCCGGGGCCATCAGGCCGGCATAATCGGCCTCAATCTGGAAATCGATGTCATCCGCATGAGGGTTGTTCAACCAGTGGCCGGAAGCAGGCGGCATTATTCCGTTGAGGATGTTGTAGCGCCCCTGCCTATTGGCGTGCCAAAGCGGGTAAGGTGCCTTTGCAAAAGCGTTTGCAAAGGATTCGACCGGCGCATCAAGTCCTTCTTTCTGAAAAACCTCCACAAAGGTCAGATCCATATAGATGTCATCATACAGTCCGGGGAAATAATCGAACCACCATTTAATTTGATGGTCATCCCATGGGATCCTATACTCGTCGCTGATCATTCCCGTGAATTTGAATTCCGTCGGGCCACCATAGGTACAGCCAATTGTCTGGCCGGCCCAGCCGCCGCGAATCTTATCCATGAGAATTTCCTTGGACATCCGAACTTCGGAGGGTAAACGCTTTTTTACACAAACGGCGGCAAAACTTGCCAATAAAAGGGCGCAGATTACGGCCACAAAGATTCTGTCATTGTTCTTCATATGTAATTTCTTCTTTTATATTGAATCATCCTCTGATCAATGGTCGAGCGCGGAAATTCTGATGTTGTCACAGGCAAAACTTCTCGGAGAGGCATCGTCTTGAAATCTATTTGATCTCGCATGCTCATTAGTGATTATTTTTCAATTTCCGAATAAAGATATTAATTTTCTTTATTATTAAATTATATTTTATTTTTGCGGAGAAAATCTGACTGAAAAATGATTCCATAATGAAGAAGCAAAGCTTTGGCTACATCCTTTTCCTGTCGATCGTCGCAGCGATCGGAGGAATCCTGTTCGGCTACGACACGGCGGTGATCTCCGGCACGATCGGCGTGGTTTCCGCCCAGTTCGGGCTGACCACCATCCAGCAAGGCTGGTATGTCGGTTGCGCCCTGATCGGTTCCATCCTCGGAGTCTCCGTGGCCGGCCTGCTGAGTGACAATCTCGGCCGCAAGAAAACGATGCTGATCGCAGCCTTGTTGTTCAGCATCTCCGCGATCGGATGCGCGCTCTGCGCCAATTTCTCCCAACTCGTCGCCTACCGGATCATCGGGGGTATAGGCATCGGCGTCGTATCAATCGTCTGCCCGATCTACATCTCTGAAGTGGCCATGGCCGAAAAGCGCGGCACGCTCGTCTCGCTGTATCAGCTTGCGATCACCGTCGGATTCCTCGTCGCCTATCTTGTGAACTTCCTCATCCTCAACTATGTAGAGCGTGGAGGAAGCTTTGCGCATCCGGTGATGCAGAAATTGTTCATCCAGGAATATTGGCGCGGCATGCTGGGAAGCGAGACGATTCCCGACCTGCTCTTCCTGATCCTCATTTTCTTTATTCCGGAAAGCCCGCGCTGGCTTGCGGTCCAAGGACTGAAAAAGGAACGGAAGGAGTCTGACTGGAAATATCTGCTCGAACCCGGCATCCTGTTCGCCGTGATCGTCGGATCGGCGATCGCCATCCTCGGCCAGTTCATGGGTGTGAACGCCGTGCTGTACTATGGCCCGGAGATCCTGCGGAAAGCCGGGCTGGGCGGAGGTGACGCCCTGTTCTCGCAGGTGCTGGTCGGACTCGTCAATTTCGGCACGACCATCATCGCGCTGATGATCATAGACAAGGTAGGGCGGAAACAACTGGTCTACTGGGGCGTGTCGGGTATGATCCTCTGCCTCCTGATGATCGGGCTATATTTCTGGAAAGGCAGCGCGATCGGCTTGGGAACAGGATTCCTGCTGACCTTCTTCCTGCTCTACGTATTTTGCACCGCGATTTCCATTAGTGCCGTTGTTTTTGTACTTTTGTCGGAAATGTACCCGAACCGGGTCCGCGGACTCGCCATGTCCATCGCAGGGCTTGCCCTGTGGGTCGGAACCTATCTCATCGGCCAGCTGACGCCCTGGATGCTCGAGACCCTTACCCCGGCCGGTACATTCTTCCTGTTCGCGGCGATGTGCGTTCCCTACATGCTGATCATGTGGAAATGGATCCCGGAAACAACCGGCAAGACCCTGGAAGAAATCGAAGCCTACTGGAAAAATCGAAAACATGCGTATGACTCGAACGTTTCTTGACAACCTGACGGAGCGGAACGCTCTCACCAAGCAGAGGATTCTGGAACTCTGCATCAAATTCGGGAACTACAGCCTTGCTGATCTGGGAAAGGAACTGAATATCAGCGTCCCGACCATCACGAAACTGGTCGGAGAACTGATCGACGACGGCTGGCTGGAAGACCTCGGCAAACTGGGTTCATCCGGCGGGCGAAGGCCCAGCATCTACGGCTTGAATCCGGATGCCGGCTACTTCGCGGGCGTAGACATCGAACGCAACCACGTCAATATCACGGTCATGGACTTCAAAGGCCAGACCCTTGCCTATCACGAAGATGTCCCGTTCTCGCTCCTGAACACCGAGGAATCCTGTCAAAAACTCTGCGACCTGATCCGGAAGACCTTCGAAAAGGACGGGCTGGATTTTTCGAAACTGCTTGAATGCGGAATGGATCTCACCGGACGCGTAAACACCCATTCCGGCTACAGTTTCACCTACTTCATCTCCGAGGACAAACCCCTCAGCGCAATTCTGGAGAACAACCTCGGTGTTCCCGTGAACATCGACAACGACTCCCGGGCGATGACCTTCGGAGAATACATGTGCGGGTCCGTGAACGGCAAAAAGAACATCCTCTTCATCAACGCCAGCTGGGGCCTCGGGATGGGCATCATCCTCGAAGGCGAACTTTTCTACGGAAAATCCGGATTCTCCGGAGAGGTCGGCCACTTCCCCATGCTGGAGAACAATCTGATCTGCCGCTGCGGGAAAGTGGGCTGTCTGGAAACCGGCGCCTCCGGATCGGCATTGCAGCGGATCGTGAACGAGAAACTGTCGCAGGGACAGTCTTCAATTCTGTCCGAAAAATTCGAAAAAGAAAAGGAGGTGGTCCTGAACGACATCTTGAACGCCCTCAAGGAAGAAGACGTCGTCGTGATCGAAGCCATGGAAGAAATCGGAATCAATCTGGGCAAAGGCATTGCCGGACTGATCAACGTGTTCAATCCCGAACTGATTGTGATCGGAGGCAAGCTGATCGTAGGCGGGGACCATCTGATGCTCCCGGTGCGGGCATCCGTCAAGAAGCATTCCCTCAACCTGGTCAGCCGGGACACCACCATCAAATTCTCTCGTCTGGGCAGGAAGGCCGGCTCTGTCGGCAGCTGCATGCTTGCCCGATCCCGCTTCCTGGGGCTGATGTAGCCAAACGCTATTCCGGCCGATAGGAGTCCTTCAGCGCGACAGTCTTGTTGAAGACGGCGCGTTCGTCGGTGCTATCCCTGTCCTTGAAGTAATAGCCGGTCCGTTCGAACTGGACAGCGATACCGGAAGCATCTTCCAGCAAGGCCGGTTCCGCGTATCCCGTGCCCACGACCAAAGAATCCGGATTGAGATAATCCATGTAATCCTTGTCTTCGGGGATGCTGTTCATGTCCTCCTTCAAGAAAAGGTGGTCGTAATCGCGGATTTCAATCTCACGGGCATGGGCCGTCGAAACCCAGTGGATCGTACCCTTGACGGAACGCCATTCCCCGCCACCCGGCTTGGTGGAGGGATCATAGGTACACTTGAGTTCCACCACACGGCCATCGGCGTCCTTCACGACTTCCTTGCACTTGATGATGTAAGTGTATTTGAGACGTACTTCCCCGCCCGGTCTCAGCCGGAAAAACTTGCGGGGCGGCTCTTCCATGAAATCATCCTGCTCGATGTACAGTTCCCCTGTGAGCGGAACTTTCCGGCTCGCTCCTTCCGGTTCCGCGGGATTCAACGGACAGTCGAACCATTCGACCTTTCCCTTCTCCCAATTCGTCAGCGTCACCTTCAAAGGCTTCTGCACAACCATATAACGATTGGAACGCGCGTTCAGATCCTGGCGCACGCACCATTCCAGCAGCTGGATGTCCATCATTTGGTCGCGTTTTGAAACCCCGATCCTATCGCAGAACAACTTCAGGGATTCCGGGGTATAGCCCCTCCTGCGAACCCCGCAGAGGGTCGGCATGCGCGGGTCGTCCCAGCCGGTGACATATTCCTTCTGCACCAGTTCGAGCAGTTTCCGCTTGCTCATGAGGGTGTAGGTCAAATTCAGACGCGCGAATTCGTATTGATGGCTCGGGAATATGCCCAAGACTTCAATGAACCAGTCGTAGAGCGGACGGTGGACATCGAATTCAAGCGTGCAGATGGAATGGGTGATCCTTTCAATCGAGTCGCACTGTCCGTGCGTAAAATCATACATCGGGTAGATGCACCATTTGTCGCCGGTGCGGTGGTGGGAGGCATACTTGATCCGGTACAGGATAGGATCGCGCATCAACATGTTCGGAGAAGCCATGTCGATCTTCGCCCGCAGCACCTTCTCCCCTTCGGCATATTTCCCGGCTTTCATTCCGCGGAACAAACGCAGATTCTCCTCGACGGATCGGTTCCGGTACGGACTTTCAACGCCCGGGGTTTCTACTGTACCGCGTCCCTTGCTGATCTCCTCCTGCGTCTGGTCGTCCACGTAGGCCTGGCCTTGCTCGATCAACTGCTCCGCCCAGGCGTAAAGCTGGTCGAAATAGTCCGATGCATAGCATTCCTTCGCCCATTGGAAGCCCATCCAACTGATGTCCTCCTTGATGGCATCGACATATTCGATGTCCTCCTTCACGGGATTGGTGTCGTCATAGCGCAGATTCGTCTCGCCGCCATATTTCAGCGCGAGCCCGAAATTCAGGCAGATGCTCTTGGCATGCCCCAGATGCAGGTAACCGTTGGGCTCCGGCGGAAAACGGGTTATGACGCTCTGCACTTTCCCGGTCTTCAGATCCTCTTCAATGATTTCCTCCAGGAAATTCAAATTGCGCGCCTCCTCGGCAGCGGGCTTCATGGCTTCATCCATATTACATGTAAGTTATAACTTACAAAAATACAAAAAATCGCTAACTTTGTATCACTATGATCCAATCCATGACCGGTTACGGCAAGGCGGAGGCCCTCCTGGACACAGGTAAACTCACCATCGAAATCAGAACCCTCAACGGGAGGAACGCGGACGCGAACATCAAGACACCCCTTCTTCCCAGGGACAAGGAACTCCTCGTCCGCCAGAAAATCTCGGAGGCGCTCAACCGGGGCACGTTCGACTTCTTCCTGAAGTGGGAGCCGAACGCTGCGGATGCCGCGAAGAAGATCAACGCGGATTTGGTGTCGGAATATTACCGGCAGATCACCGCCATCCGCAAAGAGCTCCCCGGTTTCGACAAGAATCCCATCATAGGCGACCGGCGCGACAACGACCTCGTGTGCGCGATCCTGCGCTTCCCCGACATCCTGGACCAGAGCAGGCAGGAAATCATCACCGACGAGAACTGGCCGCTAGTGGAAAAAGCCATCGCGGAAGCCATCGCTGCCGTGAATGACTACCGTTCCCGGGAAGGCGAAGCGCTTTACGAAGATATTACGGCCCGGGTGCGGCACATCCTCGCGCTGGAAGACCAAGTCGAGGACTTCGAGAAAGAGCGGCTCGACGCCGTGAGGGAAAAACTGCGGAAAAATCTCGAGGATCTGCGCCAGAAGGTCGACGCAGACAGGTTCGAGCAGGAGATGATCTACTATCTCGAAAAACTGGACATCAACGAAGAGAAAGTCCGGCTGCGGCAGCACTGCAAGTATTTCATGGACACCATTGACGGGGAGCCGTTCCCGGGCAGGAAACTGGGCTTCATCATCCAGGAGATGGGACGGGAGATCAACACGACCGGCTCGAAGGCCAACCATGCGGGCATCCAGAAACTCGTGGTGAAAATGAAGGACGAGCTCGAAAAAATCCGCGAGCTGTCCTTGAATATCCTGTAAGCCGAGCTTATTCTTCCGGAGTCAAATCGGGCGGAATGATGGATTCCGGGCCGGCGAGACGGCCGGTGGTCTTGATCCGGGCCTTGGATTTCTTGGGCGAAAGCCCAAGGTTTTCCAGTTTCTGGATCTTCTTGATGACGCTCTGGTTCGAATCCCGAAGTTTCCGGGTGGATTCTTCGTAGGCGCCTCGCGCTTTCTCCAGATGGTTTCCCAAGTTCACATAGGCTCCCATCCAGCCGCTCAACTGGCTCATCAGTTCCTCGGCGGTCTTGTACACGTCCGCAATGTTCTTCTCCTGATCCGCCTGCTTCCAGGCCATCCGGATCATGTTCAGGACGATCACTAGCGTCATTTGACTGACAATCAGGACGTTATTGTCCTTCGCGACCTGCCAGAGCATGGGATCTTCTTCCAGCATGAGCCGGAAGGCCCCTTCGATGGGAATGAACATGAGGTTGTAGTTGACCTTCCGCCGGCCTTCGGGAAGATAAGAAGCGTAGTCTTTGGTCTTGAGTTCATCCACATGCTTGCGAACGCTCTCCACGTGCGCCTTCGCGGCACGCTTACGCGGTTCCACGGCTTCCGCGACCATGTAGTCGTTGTAAGCCCGCAAGCTGACTTTCGAATCCACGATGACCGTAGTTTCGTCCGGATAGTAGATCATGACATCCGGAATCATGGTCCGCCCGCTTTCGCTTCGGATTTCATGGCCGCTTTCATCCGTCATCACCCCCTGCGTAAAGAAGTGGATCCCTTCGACCAAACCGGCGTTCTTCAAGACGTCGATCAGCAGCATTTCCCCGAAATCTCCCTGTACTTTGGAGTACCCGGTCAAAGCGTTCGCCAGGTTGCGAGCCTCGTCCCCTACAGACTTGGACTGCCGCAGAACCTGTTCGATGTGTGTCCGGATGGCCGCGCTCTGGGCGGCGGATTCCTTTTGGGATTCCTGGACGGACTTGTCGAATTCGGCGAATTTTTCCCGGATCGGTTTCAGCAGTTCCGCGATGGAGTCCGCGCTCTGGCTCCGGAACGACGCGCTGTTCTCCGCGGAAAGAGCCTTGAAAGCATCCTTCATACTCTCCAGATCCTTTGCATGCTGCTCCTGCTGTGCCTGAAGGGCTGCTTCCCGGGAAGCCTGCATCTGCGCCTCGAAGGCCTCCCGGGCAGTCAGCATGCTTTCCAGCGAAGCCTTCTCTTCGGTCAGCGAAAGAATCTTCGCCTGCAGTTCATCCTCCGCATCTTCGTAGGCGCGAACCAGTTTCCTTCGATGGGAAGCTCCCAGAATAAGCGCGGCGAGCAAGCCTGCGAAAAAAACCGATGCGAGGACAATCGCTATGATGGTGACTGTGTTCATGTCGAAGTTATTGAGTCAAAGATAATCAATCTCCCGCAAAATTCAGAGTTTTTTGCCTTATCTTTGCAAGACGATGAACCTGCCGTTTTTCATAGCCCGGCGCTATCTGTTCGCAAAGAAGTCGCACAATGTGATCAACATCATCTCTGCGATCAGCGCCATCGGTATGGCCATCGGTACCGCCGCCCTGATCATCATCCTGTCGATCTACAACGGATTCGACGAACTCGTGAAATCCACCATCGGCTACGTGGAACCGGATGTTCTGGTAGCGCCCGCCCGGGGCAAGGTATTCCTCCCCGCAGGCAGCGGTTTCGAATGGCTCCGGAGTCGACCGGAGGTGCAGAGCGTCTGCCCGATCCTGCAAGAGCAGGTCTTCGTGGACTACGACGGAAGGCAAAGCATCGCGAAAGCGAAAGGAGTGGACGCGGCCTACGAACGGGAGACTCCGTTGAAGGACAACCTGCGCGACGGAACCTTCTCGCTGTACAAAGGCGATCTTCCGCAGATCGTCGTCGGAGCGGGACTCGCCTACAAAATGGGGATGAATCCGGCATTCCTCTCCTCCGCGGAGATCTTCTTTCCGGCCCGGAACCGAAGTTTTTCCGTGGCCAACCCGACAGCTTCGATCGAGTCGGTGCGCGCCCGTCCCGTCGGCATCTTCTCGGTGAACCAAGAAATCGACAACGAACTCCTGATCCTTCCGATCGCCGAAATGCGAAAACTGCTGGGCTACGAAGCCGAAGTATCCGGCCTAGAAATCCGCTGGGCCGACGACCTGCCGCAGAAAGAGCAACGGAAATTCATCCGTGAACTCGGCAAGCGATTGGGACCGGACTTCGAAGTGCTGGACCGCTTCCGGCAGAACCCCTCGCTATACAAGATGATGCGCTACGAGAAGGCCGCGATCTTCCTGATTTTGATCTTCATCATCATCATCATCGCCTCCAACATTTTCGGCAGTCTCACGATGCTGATCATCGAAAAGCGGAACGACATCGAAACGTATCGCAGCCTGGGCGCGACAGATTCCCTCGTCCGGAAAATATTCACGTTGGAAGGATGGCTGATTTCGCTGCTCGGACTCGCGACGGGACTCATCATCGGCATCGGTTTCGCCCTGCTGCAACAGCGGTTCGGCTTCATCAAGATGCCCGGCAACTTCCTGGTGTCCGCTTACCCGGTCATCCTGCAGGCCGGAGACATTCTTCTGACCATCCTCGGCGTTGCCCTCATCGGCTACCTCATCGCACGAGTTCCGGTGCAGCGGAGCCTCAGCGCAGGCGCGAAAGGGTAACCGAGTCGGTCATACCCTTGTCGGAAACGACCTTGAAGGTATCCTGATCGGTCTTCAGACGCACTGCGGGAAACTCCCAGATAACGCCGGTCGATTCCCCGGAGGAGGTTTTCCGGGCCACCTGCTTGTCGTTCTGATAGAGCGTCAGACTCTTGGCGTTGCTGTACACCTTGATGATCAGATCCTGCCCGACGGGATAGTAGCGGAGACGCCTACCTGTGATGTAGACCGTGGTCTCGCCGGTGTTCCAAAGTGACTTGTACAAGTAGAACGGGTCTTTGCGCGTGAGCCGGTCACGGGTCACCAATCCTTTGTCGTTCATATATTTCCGCGCCTCGTTCGGCACGAACACCTCCCCGTTGTCCGAGTCCATCCAGCCTTCCTGGCGGTTGGCCACCGGGAAATCGAAGAGTATCCAGACCGCGGTGAAATTGAGCCAGGGCATCCGCTGGATCTGGCGGACGTAGGACTCGTGGAAGAGGTTGCCGTATTCCTCGGAATGAATCGTATCGTCTTCGAGATCCCGCTTGACCCGGGAACGGTCCCAGTAGTGGCAGAATGGATTGATGCCGACTCCGTATTCTCCGACGTTGGTCACGCCCATCTGCTTGTGAATCCGTTCCATGGCTTCCGTGAACTTCTCGAAGTTGTCCACATCGTAATACCAGCCGTGGTACCGGTTCTGGGAATAATAGTCCGCCTTCAAGGCGGTGTAGCCGTCTCGCTGAAATTCGGAATCATCGGTCAGCCCGACGAAGCGTCCCGGGTCCAGCTGCTTGGCGTAAGCGTAGAGTTTTGCCGTCTCGGAAACAACCCGCGCGGCATCGAGTTCGCCTTGCAGGGAGCCGGGCTGATTACCCCAGGAGTCCAGTTCATTCCACATACCCCAGAAACCGATGGAGGGATGGTTGTACAGGTTGGAGATCATCTCCCGCATCTGTTCGTGGATGTTGTTGAAATAAATCTGCCGAGCATCGACCCCGCACACGTTCACCCAGGGGATCTCGGTCTGCACAATGAGACCGAGGGAATCGCAGAGGCAGAAGGCGAAGTCGTTGTGGGGATAATGCGCGAGCCGCAAGAAATTGGCCCCCAATTCCTTGACGATCGCATAGTCGCGGCGGTAATCGGACAAGGTCAGCGCGGAGGCCTTTCCGTCCATGTCCTGGTGCATATTGACCCCGCGGAGCGGATAGGGCCGGCCGTTGAGGAGAAAGCCGCGCTCGGGATCCATCTCCATGGACCGGTAGCCGATCTTCGTTTCGGCGATGTCCACCATACGTTTTCCGCGGAACAGTTCGACGCGGAGGGTGTACAGGTAGGGATCCTTGACGCCGTCCCACAGATGTACGCCCGAAAGGAGGAATTCATGCGAAAAGTCATAGTCCGAAAAAGCACGCACCTCCACTTCCCGATCCGCTTGATAGCCCAGTACTCCGTCCGCGGTCAGCAGCTGCACCCGAACCTTGATTTCGTCATCCCGGTTGCCATCGTTCACAATCTTGAACTTGACAAGGGTCTGGACTTTCTTCGGCGTCACGAGGGGCGTCTCGCAGCGCAAACGATACATCCCGTAAGCCTTGGGAGAGAGATAGACGTCTTCCATCTCGAGCAGCCAGACCGGGTTGTGCAGCCCGCCGTTCTTGTTGAAATCGGAGGTAACCGGAATCATATCAACGTCCTCCCGGTTGTCGCAAGTAACCTCGACGACATTTATGCCGCGGTTCAAGGCCTCGGTGATGGCGACCGGGAACGCCGTGTAGCCGCCCCGGTGGGCTCCCAGTTGAATCCCGTTCACCGTGACGACAGCGGACTGGGCGGCTCCTTCGAACAGGAGGAAGCGCGGCTTCGCGGTATCGTTGACTCTGAAGTAGCAACGGTAAAAGGCCTTTCCGCGGTAGTATTTGCTGGAGTGTCCGTCTACAGCATTCCAGGAGTGCGGGATCGTAACCTCCTGCCAAGCCGTACTGTCTTTGCTGAACTCCCATTGCTTGAGTTCTATCTGACGGTAACCGCGGATCTGCGCCACGGCGGGGAAAACGGGAACCAGGATCGCCGCAAGGAGGGCGAGGAAAAACTGTTTATTCATCTTGCCTTGAATCGTTGTCAAATTTGACAAATTTAGCAATAATCGCGGGAAATCCGTAACTTTGATGCAAGTATCATCATTTCATGAATATGAGCCGTTACTCTACCGGGAGCATAGACGGGACCCGCATCGTTCACGACTGGTTCCGTTTCTTCTCCACGAAGTTCGTCGCGCTGGCGGTCGTCGTAGGGCTCGTCACGAGAATCGTCCTCCTCTTCATCCCGCCGACGGTCATCGCGTTCACATCCGTCGAATGGTTGAAGATCTTCGGATTGGGATTCCTCAACGACGCGGCATTCGCGGTATTTGCGCTGGCTCCCGCCTTTCTGCTGCATGCGCTGCTCAACGATGCGAAATACAACAGGATTCCCTCCTACCTGATTCTAGGAATGCTTGGGGCGCTGACGATCTATTCCTTCGTGCCCGGCAATATTTTCGCTCAATATGGATCCGCAGGCTCATCAGCGGCCAAAATTATCTTCTCCCTCCTGCTGTCGGGGTTTTTGTCGCGGGTACTCTTCCCGGGCATCCGGAGTGGCTGGAGAAAGGCGGGACTGATTTTCGTAATGCTTCTGTACGTGTTCCTGATCATACTGAACGCCCTTTCCGAATGTTTCTTCTGGTACGAGTTCGGAGCCCGATACAACTTTATCGCGGTGAACTATCTGGTGTACACCAATGAGGCAATCGGAAACATCCTGAAATCCCATCCCATCCTGCCTATGTTCGCCGGCGTGCTGTTGATAGCGGTCATAGTCAGTTGGCGGATGTTTCGGACATACGACATCAGCCAGGCTGACAACCGGGGACTGCCCGCCTTCCTGGTCACCTTCCTGATCTATGCCTCCTGCTTCACCGCCAGCCTCTACTGGTTGCATTTCAGCTACCGTCATCTGCAGAGCGAGAACACCTTCGCCACGGAACTCCAGTGCAACGGCTGCTGGAACTTCCTGGAAGCCTACAGCAGCAGCACGCTTCCCTACGAGCAGTTCTACGCGATGCTGCCGGAAGAAGAAACGCGCGCGCGGAAACGCCTTCTCTGCGGCGAGGACGGCAACGGGATCCGGGCGATCCGGGACAGCCTTCCCCCGGTCAAGAAAAACATCGTGCTCATCGCCGTCGAAAGCCTGAGCGCGGATTTCCTTTCTGAATACGGCAACACCCGGGGCATCACCCCCAACCTGGATACCCTCATGCAGAAGAGTCTGGTCTTTGACCGGATGTACGCCGCCGGAAACCGGAGCGCACGCGGACTGGAGGCGCTTACCCTCTGTCTGCCTCCGAGCGCCGGTGAGAGCATCATCAAGCGACCGGACAACACAGATCTGTTTTCAACCGGCAAGATCCTGCGGGAATTCGGCTATTCCAACCTCATCCTCTACGGAGGCGACAGTCATTTCGACAACATGAAGACCTACTTCAGCGGCAACGGCTACGAGGTTCTGGACAAGGGAACCTATCCGAAGAAGGACATCATCTTCTCGAACATCCGGGGCGCCTGCGACGAGGACACCTACCGGGTCGCCCTGAACGCTTTCGACTGGAAAGCACGGAACGAGCAACTCTTCCATGCCTTGATCTTGACCATCAGCAACAACCGGCCGTACACCTACCCGGAAGGGCGGATCACCTATTCCGGAGACAAGATGTCCCGGGAAGCTGCTGTGAAGTACACCGACTATGCCATCGGGAAATTTCTTGCGGAAGCCTCCCAAAAAAGCTGGTTCCGCGAAACCGTTTTCGTGGTGGTGGCGAACCATTGCGCCTCCAGCGCCGGGGAGACCGACATTTCGGTGGAACGCTATCATATTCCCGCCATCGTCTACGCGCCGGGCTTCATCGCTCCGGGCAGGATCGATAAAGTCTGCTCGCAGATCGATCTGATGCCGACCTTGTTTTCCATGCTTCACTTCTCGTATGACAGCCGCTTCTACGGCCGGAACATTCTGGATCCGGACTATCGAGAGCGGGCCTTTATGGCCACCTACCAGGATCTCGGCTACTATGCCGACGGAGTGCTGACCGTACTCTCGCCGGTAGAGCGGATCCGGCAGTTCCGGGTAACGGAAAATCCGGACGGGACCCACACGGAAACGGAAATGGAAACACCCGCGCTCCCGTTGGTGCGGGAAGCGCAGGTGTTCTATCAGAGCGTCAATCTAGGCTATTGAATCACTGGATCTTGAAGTTGCCGAGGAAGAGCCCCCAGTTGCCGTCCTGCAAGATGGGAACCGGCTTCCCGTCCAAGTTGTACTCGTACTCCATTTCCTCCATAAAGGTGTGGGAATGTCCGCCGACGACGAGATCGATATCGCGAGTCGCGCGAACCAGCATGGGATCCGTGAAACCCACACCCTCAAATCCGAGGTGCGTAAGCGCGATCACCAGGTCGCAGCGTTTTTCGTTTTTCAAATAGGACGCCCAGCGGTTCGCGGTCTGAACGATGTCCAGGGAGGGTATTTCCTCGGAGATGGACCGGTCCACGAAGGTGGAGAGGTCGGTCAGCAGCCCCACGATACCGATCTTCATCCCGGCTTTGCGCAGAATCACATACGGCCGGATGTACTTGCCCGCTTCGATAGAGGAGAAATCGTAATTGGCGCAGACGACCGGGCATTTCAGCCAGGAAAGCCTCCGCCCCAGTTCATCCAGTCCGTTGTCAAATTCGTGGTTGCCCAAGGAGACGCAGTCGAACTTCATCGCGTTGAGCAGATCGATTTCCAGGTCCCCTTTGAGAATCGTAAAATAGGAAGTACCCTGGCTGAAATCTCCCGCGTGCAGCAGGAGAACATTCCGCTTTCCGTCGACGCGGCGCACGCTGTCCAGGTAGGCAGCCTGCTCGATCACGCCTCCCATCCCCGCGTCCGTCCCGCTTCGAATCGGCTCTACGTGGCTGTGGGTGTCGTTGGTATGGATGATGGTCAGCCGTTTCTGAGCCGCTGCATCGAAGGAAGCGATTGCCGCCAGCAAACAGATTCCCAAGAACAGTTTTTTCATAACGTTTCCCCCTCCCCGAGGATTCGCAGACGTCCGTCCGTATGGTATTCGACCGGTTTCCCCTCCGCGGTCAAGTTCCGGACATGGGCGACCATGGTGTCGAAGATGACACCGTTGCACCGGATCACTTCTTCGGCAGGTTCGGCCAGCGAATAGCCGTCGCCGCCATGCAGCAGGAATGAAATCGTGGCGACCCCGTAAAGTCTGTCGTCGTCCAGGGGCTCCTCCCCCACCGTCACGGAAACCAGTTCGCCGGCCTGCGCGACCACCTTCACGCCTCCCAGCGCCTGGAAGGTGGAAGCGGCCATTTGTTCCAGGACAGCGCGTACGTCCCGTCCCCGGAGCGCCACGTAGCAAAGGCTGTTCTTGAACGGGAACATGGACATGATGTCATCCAGCAGGATGTCTCCTTCAGGCATGTCGACGCGGACTCCCCCTGTATTGACAATCCCGATATCCACCTGTTTGCCGGTGCTGTCGGCGGTAGCCCGCATGATTTCGTCCACGAACCAGTTCCATAGGGCGCATTCGGGATATTCCTTAACCATTTCGACCGGTGAATATCCGATCACCTCCTTGACACGCGCCATCGCCGGCTGAGCGGCGAGCAGAATCCGCGCCACCTTCGGCGTCAGACCTCCGCGGAATACTTTCCCGTTCGGGGCAAGATACGCGCAACCCTTCATCGTTCCCATTGCTTCGGCGATGTTGGAAGCGGTGGAAGAAACGCAGCCTGTCCGGGAACCGTCGATGGCATCGAGTTGCCAAGAAACCTGCCGTGTCTGCGCGGAGGTTCTCCAGCTTCCCGCAAACAGCAGCAATACAATCAAAATCTTTTTCATATCACTGTTTTAACCATTTCCAAAGATCCTTGAACGTAGTCTTCTTGCCGAACATCAAGATCCCGGCCCTGTAGATCTTGGCGGACAGCCAGGCGCAGGCAAGGAAAGTCAAGAAGAGCAGAAGGATCGACAAGATCAGCTGCCAGTCGGGCACCCCGTACGGAATCCGCGCCAGCATCACGATCGGGGACGTGAACGGGATCATCGAACACCAGACGACCAGTCCGCTGTCGGGATTCTGAAAAGCGATGAGGATCACGAAGTACGCGATCATCAGCGGGACCGTAACGGGAAGCAGCAGTTGCTGGGCATCCCCCTCGTTCTCGACGGTGGATCCGATGGCAGCGAAGAACGACGAATAGAGCAGATAGCCAAGGATGAAGTAGATCAAGAATGCGATGATCAGCTTGACCCAGGGCACGTTCGACAAGGTATTTATGATAACCGTAAGTTCGTCGGGCTGTCCGGCAGCCGCGGCGGAGGTGTCCGCCTCGGCCTCCATCGCATCCTGGACGGAAGGGATCCCGAGGGACTGCATCTGCTCCGGGCTCATCCCCGTCACCTGCGTCACGGATTCCGAGCCGGCAGTGAAATTCTGGAGCATGTCCTTCCCAAAAGCCGAACCGGCGACTCCGAGCAAGAACCCGGTCAGCACGATCCACATCAGGAACTGAGTCAGGGCAACCAATGCGACACCGATGATTTTGCCGAACATCAGGTCGACGGATTTGACCGAAGAGATCAGCACCTCCACCACCCGGCTGGTCTTCTCTTCGATCACGCTCGACATGACCTGCCCGCCGAACATGGCGATGAACATGTAGATGATGATCCCCAGGAACAGGGAGATCATCATGTAGATGCCGGATTCCGAAATGGATTCGTTGCCCTTTTCGTCGATTGTGTATTCCGTAACTTTCACATCGCATTTCACATCCTGCATAATCTGCTTCAGGTTCTCGATACCGTACTGCTGGATACGGTAGTCTTCCACGGCATTCTCGACGCGGTCGGAAAGTCCGGTGGAAAAATCCACGCCCACGGGATCCTTGGAATAGGACTGCACGGACACGGTCTTCTTCACGGTATCCAGCGGCGAAATCCGTACCATTACGTCCATCCCGAACTGTTCAAGCTGATTCTTGAGCGAATCGGGATCATTCTTCGAAAAATCCAGGTAGGTAATCCGGTCGGTGCTCTCCAGATAGGGCATCACAAAGCCGGACTGATCCACTACAGCCACTTTCTGGGAACGCTCCTTGGTGCTGCCCATGATCAGGAAAATGATCACGAAGATGCCTGCGAACAAGATCGGAACCAGGAAGGTGGTTATGAGGAACGACTTTTTCTTGACGCGGGTAAGATATTCCCGGGCTATGACGGTCTTGATGATTCTGAAATTCATGGCTATGCCTCCTCCGTTACAAGTTTGATGAAGATGTCGTTCATGCGCGGGATCAGTTCCTTGAACGAATTGACATGAACCCCTTGGGAAAGAACCCCGGCCAGCGCATCGTTCGGCGTGACTCCGGCGGCCAGCGAGAGCACCGCGATATGGCGGCCGGCGTTGTCCTCGTCCGAAAGAATCCGGAATACGGCTTCCTGCGGCGCCAGAGGGATTTCGCCCGTGTACACAAGCTCGAGGTTGTTGTTGCCGTGTTCGCGGCGGATCTCGTCGAGTCCCCCGGTGATCACCAAACGCGCCTTGTTGATCAGGGCGATGTTATCGCAGAGTTCTTCGACCGACTCCATGTTGTGGGTCGACAGCACAACGGTCGCCCCCTCGTCTTTCAAGCGCAGAATTTCCTTCCGGATCAGTTCGGTGTTGACGGGATCAAATCCGGTAAAGGGCTCGTCCAGGATCATCAGAGAAGGCTTGTGCACGACGGTGGTGATGAACTGGACTTTCTGGGCCATGCCCTTCGACAGTTCCTCCACTTTCTTCTTCCACCAGTCCTGGATGCCGAAACGTTCGAACCACTCTCTCAGAGCGACTTTTGCCGCGGAAGCGCTCATCCCTTTGAGCTGGGCCAGGTACATCGCCTGGTCGCCCACTTCCATTTTCCGGTACAGCCCGCGCTCCTCGGGCAGGTAACCGATTTTCTCGACATCCCGCTGGGTGATGGGGCGACCGTCGAAGAGAACTTCGCCGTCATTCTGAATGGTGATCCGGTTGATGATCCGGATCAGCGTAGTCTTCCCGGCCCCGTTCGGTCCGAGAAGACCGAATATCTTGCCTTCGGGAAAGTCCACGCTGACATCTTCCAGCGCGACCTTCTCTCCGAACCGCTTCGTAATGTTTCTACACTCGATAATATTCATTTTCAGTCCATTAAGTTCATATGTTCAAGGACGGAACGCGATTCCGTCACACGTTCAGGATTTTGTTTACCAATTCCATGAGCAGATCGGCCGGGGTGGCCTCGCCGACCTCTCCTCCCTTCCCTTTGTAGTCGTAGTCGCAGAGCAGGGAGATCACCCGCATCGCAGCCGGAACCGGATAATTCGCGACCGCGGAGTCGTATTCCCGCCAAAAATAGGGGTGCACCCCGGGCAGGACCTCCGCGATTTCCTCCTTCTTCGGATACCGGTTCTTCCGAAGCAGCGCTCCATAACGGAGAATCCGGTCGAAGTGGTTGAACAAGGCAGCCATGGCCATCGGCATGGCGAACCGCGGGGACATCCCCAGATACTTCGCGAACCTGAGGGCTTTGCCGGACCGACGGAAGGACAGTTCCTTCGTCAGCTCGAAGATGCTGAATTCCCGGCTGATGCCGATGTTTTCTTCGATATCCCGCGCGGTGACTTTCGTTTCCCCTTCGGGGAGGTTTTTCCGCAGCTTGTCGGTCTCCAGCACGATCTTGCTCAGATCGGTCCCGGCATATTCCCCTAGGAGAGCGGCGGCATCAGGGTCGATGCACAGCCCGAGTCCGGCGTAATAGTCCTCGATCCAGGTTGGAAGTTCATAGTCACGCAGGGCGTTGGATTCGACGACCGTTCCGATCTTGGACACCTGCTTGTAGAGGGATTTCCGCTTGTCGGCGGAAGCGCCCCGCATCAGGAGGACCAGCACGGTGGAATCCAACGGTTTTTCACAATAGACCGACAGGGATTCCAAATCCTTCATCGCCTGTGCCTCCTTGACGACCACCAACTGGCGCTCCGCCATCATCGGGTATCGACGGGCAGCCGTAATGACGGCGTCCGCATCGACGTCCACGCCGTAGCAGAGGGTCTCGTTGAAATCCCGGGAAGCCTCGTCGAGGGCATGTTCGACGATCGCGTCGCACACAAGATCCGTGTAGTACGGCTCATCCCCCATCAAGAGATACACCGGCGAAAAAGCTCCCGCCTTCACCTGCTCGATTATTTCCCGGCACTGGGCGCCGACATCGTTTTTCCTGGCCATCGTGCAAAGATAATAAAAGGCTGCCAAAAGGCAGCCAGTTTTCAAAAATGATGTATGACAAATAATACAATCTAGTTTGAAATGAAACGTCGGCACCTCCGCCCGAGTCCTTACAATAATCCTAGAACTTGAAGAAGGCGCTGAGCATCATGTTCCTTGGACGGATTACGTATGAATTGAGTGCCTTGGACAGTGGGAAGGTTGATTCGAGGATATAGCTGTATGCCTTTTCGTTCATGAGGTTGGTGACGGAGGCTGTCAATTCCCAGTGGCTGTTGATTATGTACTCTGCCTTGAAGTCGACGATGAAGAAATTCTTGTAGGTGTCTTCAGCAATCTGGTTCATGAAGTGGTCTCCGAGGAAGCTGAAGTTGAACTTCTCGGTAGGGGAGAAGATCAATTCGAGACTTTGAGTGAGGCCATCCGTCGTGGATGTCTGCTTGCCTGACATGGTAAGGCTTGAGTGAGTGTAGGTGGCTTTAAAGATCGTGTTCAACCAAGAGAACATCCTGCCGTTGATATTGACACCTGGGGAGTAGGATTTCGACGTGTACGGGACTTTCTCATTGTTGATGAATATCTCAGCATCGCTGCTTCTGATTGATCCTGTCAGCCCGATTTTGCCTTTCAACGCGGCAATGCCCTTGCTCATGTCGAAGGAGATGCGGTCTGTAATGGATTTAGGGAATGCAAGACCTTTCTCGACAGGCACATATCCGGAGATGTAATAGTTCTGGGTATACTTGCTCTGGGAGAGAAGTTCCTGATTCATGTTCGTTCTGTTGAAGGTTCCGTTGACAAAGAAAGATTGTTTCGGAAGACGGTATGAAAGGCCGAATGAGGTTACGATCGACTTGTCATTCTGGGAGTTGACGTTACCCTGTGTGAAGGACTTGAAGTCTGTAAGGACAAGTCCATTGTAAAGCCTTGCGCCGAGGAGGCCATTGTTAAGGCCGCTGGCGGAGCCTCGGACTGAAAGGTTGTCCGTAATCTGATACTTGGCGGATATGGCCGGGGCGAAATGCACCCTGTCATTGTAGTTGTTGCCGTCAGGCCAGAGGGCTTCGGGGTTGAGATTGTCCTTGAAGAAGTTTCGGTAATAGTTGAGAGGGGTTGAAACTTCAAATTGGAATCTATCGTCGATGTACGTCAGCGACACGTCTGAACTCAAGTTGTAGTAGGAGAATTGAGAGTCGTTGTTGATGTTGTCGAGGCCCGTGGCATCCTTTACTTCCTGGATATCAGGGGTGATTTGGGTCTCAAGGTTCCATATCTTTGAATTGGCGCCGACTTTGACTGCGAATGTGAACTTGCCCACCTTCTGTTTCCAGGCAGCCCAGAATTCTTCGGTGAAAGCATCTGTGAGGATATCCTGCTTTAAATCCAGCGGGTCCCTGTCAACAGTCAAGTACTGAGGCTTGCTGTCGTATGCAGCCATGATGTCAATGCTGAGGATGCCCTTTCCGATAGGCTTCTTCAAAGAAAAATCATTTTCGATGGAAAGGGGTTTGACATTGATGTCCTGAAGGCTTGGGTATGTGCCCGTAATCTCGGAGGATCCCTTCTGGTCGGAGACATTCAGGACCAATTCATTCTTGAAGAAGCTCTTATCTGAATTGGACAGGAGGATGATTTCCGTTTTGAGATCATTTTGTTTCTTCAAGGTGTTTTTGCCTGTTGACTCCATGAAGCTGGTGCCGTCATTGTAGTAATATTCAGTTTCCGCGTTGTTGGCGGCCTTTAGCTTGTCGCTGTGAAGTCCAAACTTGAGGCTCAGCTGAAGGTTGTCGTTCAATTGGAAAGTGCTTGTGATATGACCATAGGCACTGTTGTTCAGCCTGGTCCTTTGTGTGGTGAGGGGAGCCAGTGAAGGATTGACCACCAGGAAGGAACTGACACGGCCGTATCCATAGCCATAAGATAAGGTTCCGATGTCATTGCTGAAGCTCAGTCCAGTGTTGTCTGCTTTGAACAGGACTGTCGTCTGAACTTTTTGCCCAATATTCATTGCCTGGGCTTGTCCATTGTACAGCAATGGAGAGATGCCTTCGGTTTCCGGTTTTGCCGTGATTCCCGCTCCGCTTTTAATGGAGCCGCTCCATTTGCTCTTTGCCTCTTCTTTCAGAATGATGTTGATGGCGACGGAACTGCTATATTCACTACCGCGGATTATTTTCTCGTAGACATAGTTTTCAGTGATGATGATGCTTTCGACATCTTCGGGCTTCATGCTCTTGATTGAAGAGTAGTCTCCGTTGAAGATGTCGAAACCATTGATAAACACCTTGCTGACTGTCATTCCATTATACGTGAACATTGTAGAAATGGACATTCCCGGCATCTTGGAAACCACATCTTCGAGTTTCTTGTCTCTGATATCTGTGAATGAAGCCACGTTGTAGCTTATTACCTTTTCAAGGCCGTCGTTGGAGACTGCTTTTACCATATCTTGAGCTTTGGCATCAAATGAGAATGCCATGAAAATAAACCCTAATGCCCCAACAACTAATTTTCTTGCTTTCATTACAATTATGTCCACGAATTTGGAACGGATATTATTCTAATGTTATTATGTTATTGACCCTTTGGATCAAGGGGTCAATAACATAATAACAGAAATCAAATTAACTGAAAAGTCGTACTAAAACTTGAACACCTGATAGGTATGAGGTGCAAGTGTCATTGAGAACTTGTTTTCCGGTTTGATCACACCTCTGCCCCGGAATCTGAATGGAGAAGCGGCCTCCTCAGGGTCTGCGCTCAGCTTGGCGCCAGTCACCATATTCTCAAGCGTGTTGACTGTCTCGCCGGTGACAACTTTGATGTTGACAGGTTCGTTGGAGAACGATTCAACAATGAATGTGTTGTTGTCATAGAGGAACAGGCTTACGTAGGCAGGACCTTCGATGCGGACAGGCAGGGCTTTGCACATGATGGAGCGGATCTGGTTAAGTGCGCCTTCTGGAAGGACATAAAGATCGGAGTAATCTTCCGGAACGTCAATTACATAGATGTTGCCGTCTGAGTACTGGCCACGAAGCATAAACGGGAAGTTGTTGGTACCGTCAGTAAGAGGCCGGCCGCAGGAAAGCACTGACCAGGAGTCGTTCGTGTAGTAACGAAGCTTCTTGATGAGGATGTCCTTGTCGGTCTTGCCATAAGAACCGAAGTCGTTCACCAATGCATAACCATCGATTTGGAATTCAACGAACTGGTCAATAACGTCTTTCGCCTTTTCAAGGAGTCCGACTGTGATGATTACATCTGCTCCATTATGGAGAGCCTTGTCAATCTTTGACTTAAGGCTTGGATCTTTTGCGGCTGCTGCCGTCAGGAAAACTACACTTTCATCGGTAGGGAACTTCTGGTACATGTCCATAGGGACACCGATCATTCCAAACCAGTTGTGAAGGAATTCATCACCGCGTGTGTTAGGATATACATAAGACTTGACGCCTACAGGTTCGCCGAGTTTGTAGACGAACTTGTCGATGGTGGTGAGCTCTTCGCCTGCAAGGGAGGCAATTGTCTGGTTGGCGTTGTCTGGATTCTTTGTACCGACCAGGGAACGATAGTCAAACAAAGAGATGCAGCGTGCTTTTGCGAACATCGTCAAGCGAAGCTGCTCATTGTAGCGCCATGAGCCCATCTGGATGCCGCCAGCATCTACCCAACCTCCTCCGTTGTTGCCGTTGATATTCTCTAAATAAGTAATAATGTTGTAGCTGAGATAGTTCTGCAGGTGCTGGTCGCCAGCTGGATTTCTGGTTTCAGTACCGGACCAGACGCCGTCAAACAGGAACGGTCCAACGCCAAGGTCAAAACCGCAACCTTGGAAATCATCGTACCAGTTAGGATATTTGATTAGAATCTTGCACTTAGGATTTACAGCATGGGCAGGGTCAAGGACAAGATTCTTGCCAGCTTCTGCCATTTGCTTGAGGCGGAATTCCGTCCAACTCATGTCTCCCTTGGCCTCGATTTCATAATTGTTCTTCTGGTTGTTAAAGAAGAAGTCATCAAGGATGATTTCGTCAAAGTTCTTTGCCGTATATTCGGCAATCTCTCTGGCCAGCTTGGCTTCTTCTGGTGTTGCGTAGCTGAAGGTCTGGAAGTAGTTGCCTTCGTTGATGGTGTAGGTGATTCCGCCGGCTACTTCCAAGCCTTTTTTCTGGAAGAACATCTTTGCTGCATCAAGCGTCTTCTGGGGAACGATTAGCTTGTCACGATGCGTCTCAAGATAAATCTTGTCAAGCTTCATTTGCTTGGAGATAATTGTCCAAGTTGAATCAAGGTAATGAGGATCGCTCATTTTGTCAACTTCGTAAGCTCTTGCATAGACTGCTACAGTGAAACTTTTGTAGTTTCCTGCAGAAAGCATTGGCATCATAAGAATAGCTGCCAAGGCCGCTAAAATTAAACGTTTCATAATAGGATGATTTTATGCTGAAAATAAATGTATGTGATCAATCTGCTAATATCCAGGGTTCTGGTCCTCAGGGGTGAGAGCCTTATTGGTGTCCATTTCTGTAGTAGGAATAGGGAAGAGCATCTTGTTTGGATTGAAATCAAACTTTCTATACCAAGGCTTTGAGTCAAGTGCGTTTGGATCCGTGTTTGGAACAGCCTGGCAAAGAGGAGTGCCGTATTTTGGATACTCGCAATTGATGTGTTCTTCAATCATTCCACTGCGCTTGAGGTCGAAGAACAGACAGAATTCCAGGTTGAACTCCTTGCGACGTTCCTGGCTGATTGCGACAAGCCATACATCAGATTTGTAACCCTTCCTCGCTTTGTATTCCGTGTATACGGCCTCTGCATCCGGAACTTCAACAATTTCCTTGTTCATCGGGATAGGATAAGAAGGATCGTTCAGAGAGACTTCAAGGTTGCCGAAAGCGCGGTTCCTGACCTGTCGGATGGCATCCCAACCCTTGACGGCATCATTGGTCCTGAAACAAGCTTCTGCATAGTTGAGAAGGATGTTGGCGTAACGCATATGATGGGCAGTATAAGGAGCGCAGTTCACGGTTTCATCACCGATGGCGTGCATTCTCCAGTACTTGATGCTGAAGACATTTGGCAGATACTCGCCACTGACCTTTGCGTGGTTATATTCCTCGTTTGGCGTGCCATCCTCGTTGAATCCGAGCCTGTCGCCGGTGAACGGGTTGGTGTCACCCCAGCCAACCATCGAACCGACACGACGCTTGTCTCCCGGTTCGTATGACTCATAGGTTTCCCAACTAACGTATGTGGAACCCCAACCACCGAACTGGATGCTTGCAGACTGGTTGAGGGACAGCGAATATGTGTCTTCTCCGCCACCGCCGAATGTGTGCATGTTCTTGCCGAAGTCGCTGTACATAGGAATTGCCCACAGGTCTTCGCTTGACCAGCCCTTATCAGTATCAAACAGATAACTGAAGCAAGGCATCAGCTTATATTTTCCACTTGCGATGATGGCTTCATAATCCTTTTTCGCCAAATCATATTTCTTCTGGCACATATAAGCCTCTGCTCTATAGCCAAGGGCGGTACCCTTTGTGATACGGCCATATTGACCGCCAATAGGATCAAAATCGAGATTGTCAACGGCGTAAGTCAAGTCCTCCTCGATGAGTTTCCAGCACTCTTCATCATTCTCCGGCCTTGCTTTCTCAGGCGTGTTTGAACCGTTCTCGCCAGTCATGACCATTGGGACGCGGCCCCAGCCTTGTACCAGTTGCAGATAATTCATGGCGCGAATTGCTCTTGCCTGGGCAATAGTTTGTTTCTTGCCCTTTTCGCCATTGTTGAATAGAGATGCATCGGTCTCTTCTGCGCCCTCAAGGAAGAAGTTGGCAGTTGACACTCCTTTGTAATAGTTATTCCACAATGTCCTGAACTGACGGGTGCCGGCATTCCAGTCATGGGTGCTGAAAGCCGCGTCCCAACCGCCAGCAAGAATATCCATTGTGGTGATGTTTTGAATCATATAGGTCGGAGACCATTTCCAGTTGCCATAGAATGTGTCATACACGCCGGTCAGACCTGCTTCGATGCTGGATGCATCCTTGAACATGATATCGCCGGGAAGGATGTCGTAGTAATCGATGTCGAAGAAATCATCACTGTTACATGAGAAGATGCTCAACATCAAAAATGCGCTTATGGCAAATCGTATAATCTTTTTCATAATATTGTCAATTAGTTTACGAATGATAAGGTCATCTTGTCTTCGAATTAGAAAGTAAGATTTACACCGAAGCTACAGCTGCGTGGATAAGGATATCGACCACCATCAAAACCGGTAGCCAGAATGTTGACATTGCCAACTTCTGGGTCGCCCCATTTGTTGTAGCTTGAGAAGCAGGCGATATTTTCAAGTGACATGTATACTCTTGCACGTGTCATGCCAATCTTCTTGGCAGTGTTTGAAGGGAGCGAGTATCCTAATTGAATATTGGCCATCTTGAAGAAGTCACCCTTTTGCAGATAGGCGGAAGAGGCCTTGCGGTTCTGGTTGTTATCTACAATTGTCAGCTTAGGATAGATGGCATCCGGATTCTCCGGAGACCATGCACCATACTGGTACTCTTTCAAAGTGTTCTGTGTGCCACCTGCCGACAAGAAGATTGATGTAAAGCGCATGGATGAGTGTGAGAAGATCGTCATTCCAGCCACGCCGTATCCGTAGATCGTTGCATCGAAGGCTTTGTATTCGAGCACCAGGTTGATACCGTAGTTCAGTTTCGGGAAACCGTTACCAAGAACAGCCCTGTCGGCTGCATTGATGTAGCCATTGCCGTCAATGTCCTTGTATTTGAAGTCACCGGCAGACGTACGATCCAATTGATATGCCTTTACTTGTCCGTTAGTGGCTTGAGCTGCCGCTGCGTTTGCTGCAGCAACCTCTGCCTGGGACTGGAAGATGCCTTCAACTACATAACCATAGTAGGAGCCCACTGCATAACCGTTCTGCGTGATGGAGGCCGTAGACCACTCGTCACGGCCGGCATCATAGCTAGGAGAAGAGTAGATCGGGTCACCGACATTGACAACCCTATTCTTGAGCGTTGAACCATTCAAGGTTGCGTTGACAAAGAAATCGCCGAATTCTTTCTTGAAGTTGAGGCTGAATTCAAAACCGGTATTGCGGATTTCACCGACGTTCGTATACACTTGGGTAAAACCGGAAGATGCACGGAGCTGACGGTTGAGCAGAAGGTCTTTGGAATCACGGATGAAGTAGTCCAAAGTAAGATTAAGCGAATTTTTCAGGACACTCACGTCGAGACCGATGTTGGTTTGCTCGTTTGTTTCCCATTTGAGATTTGTGTCAATCTCCTTGCTTCTTTGGTAACCGGTGAATCTTTCATTGTCAGAACCCAGCAGCAGGGAACCATCTTGCTTGCCATATGTGAAGGTAACTCGGCTGGAGGTCAACTGCTCGACGGCATTGGTCGTTGCATTACCGGCGTTTCCGGTCTGGCCCCATCCAAGACGAAGTTTCAAGTTGTCGAAAATGCCAAGATCTTTGATGAAGTCTTCTTCAGAAAGTCTCCAGGCGATAGCGGCAGAAGGGAAAGTACCCCAGCGATTGCCTTTACCAAAGTTGGATGATCCATCGCGGCGGATTGAACCAGTGAAAACATAACGGTCTTTCAATGTGTAGATGGCACGTCCATAGAAGGAGATGTACCTGCTTTCAATGTTGTAGCCGCCAGTTGCGGTGGTACGGTTTAAGTCGGATGACATTCCGAGCTGCCTGTATGTCTCGCTTGCAAAGTCCATTGCCCTTGCGTTGACAGAACGGCCCCACTGACGGCTGACGGAATTACCTGCCATAAGCTGCAGATTGTGGATGCCAAATCTCTTGTTGAAGGACAAGTAGTTCTCCAGCTCAAGATTATTGGTCTGGCTTTGATCCATCTCAAAGTAGTTGTCTCTTGGATTGACGTCGGCATGCAGGACACGGTAGTTCCTGATTTTGAACTCAGAAGCATCTATGGTTGAAAGACAATAGGATGCAATGGAATGGAAATCCAAACCTTCAAAAAAACTAATGTTCAAAGTGGCAGTGGAGAGAACTCTGTTGTGCTTTGTCGGCGTGTCATCTTGCTCCATAATGGCTGCATAAGGATTATCGGATCCCTTTGCAACATCACCTTCACCGGAAGTCTGCATATATGTCGGCCATGTTCCGTCCGCATTCTGAAGGTATGTAGGGAACTGATAGAATGTTCCGGTGTTTCTGTCATACCAGTCCATCGTAGGGATGAGCACTGCCCAGGAGCGCAGGTTGCGGTCATTGCCCAGAGACTCTGAGTGGGAGAAGTTGATGTTGACGCCCATCTCAATGAAGTCCTTGATTTTGTGGGTGACATTGGCGCGTGCATTCAAACGCGTGAATTTGGATCTAATGACGATACCCTCATTGTTGGTATAGCCGACGGAGGCACTGGAAGAGCTCTTTGAGCTACCGCCCGAGGCAGTGAGGGTGTAGCTCTGCGTGACAGCATTGCGGGTCATTGCATCGATCCAGTCGATGGTGTTCAATTTGGAGGCATATTCAGGGGAATATGCAAGGTTCGTGAAAGTGGTTCCATCGTTGGCATGGGCTATGTTCATGGCGTATGCATAGTCCTGTGCATTGCCCACCTCAGGCTTCTTACCAGGGACCTGGATACCCACGCGGGTGGAGAATTCTAGGAAAGGGTTGTCCCGGCTGCCTTTCTTTGTCGTGATAAGGATTACTCCGTTTGCTCCGCGGGATCCATAAATGGCCGTCGCAGATGCATCCTTGAGGATTTCGATGCTCTCGACGTCGGAAGGATTTAGGAATGAGCTGTTTGTGCCGATGACGACTCCATCCACTACATAGAGAGGATCTGCTGAGCCGGTTACTGTGGCGACTCCACGGATGCGTACAGATGCGGAACCGTCAGGGGCACCGGAATTCCTTGTGACCATGACTCCGGCAGCCATACCTTGGAGGCCGGACTCGATGTTGACAGGAGTACGCTTCAACATCTCCTCCTGGTCGACAGATGCGACCGATCCGGACACGTCGCTTTTCTTGATAATACCGTAACCGACAACCACGGATTCTTCAAGCAGTTCATTGTCCTCCTCAAGAACGATGTCGATTACATTACGGTTTGCAACAGCAACAGTTTGGCTCTTAAAACCAATAATAGAGAATACAATGGATGCATTCGCAGGGACAGACAGTGAATAGTTGCCATTCTCGTCTGTAATAACGCCATTCAGTGTGCCGTCCTGGACGGCACTCACTCCGATGAGTGGTTCACCAGATGTGTCTTTGACATTACCTGAAACAGTGATGTTCTGGGCAAATGAAACAATTGGCATTGCACTCACTATGAGAGTAATGCACAACCTCCGAAACATAGAAAAATCCATAAGAGTCTGGTTTAATGATTAATTTGGTTTAATGATTAATACTACTTTACTACTTTAGGGACTGTCGTTTAAATTTTTCAATTTGACCGAAGCAGCGACCGTTCCCTTCAAATGGCCGCATTCGACTTATCAAATTTATATCATCATCCGGCTGTATCGAGCGCAACGGCAGGGCAAAATTCATCATTCCGTTTGTCGGTGCGCAGAAAGATATCTGTGAGGCTTTCGGCTTCCAAATCCCCGAGGGATGTAGTACGAACTACAAGTCCAGAAAGGTCACGCCGAAGCATCGAGGCCGTCCAACCAAAGCCAAGACTGTCGAGCTTGAGAGTAAAATTGTACAAAAGTTTTTAAACTTACGTAAGATACGGAAACTGTACCAGGACCAGGCACGGCCAGACTGAAGCGGCCGTTAAGATCCGTGCTTGTGCAGACGGTAGTACCTTTGTACATAACATCAGCACCGATAATTGGGTCTCCGGACAAGTCAACAACAGTCCCTGAAACCGTCAGCGTCTGCTGATTGACCAGGAGAGAATCAGAGCCTCTGCCCGCCTGTACAGGAAGGCCTTGCGATAAAGCGAAAGTGCTGCACAGGAGAATAATTTTCAAGATTTCCAATTTTTCATAAGAATATGTGTTAGTAATTGTGTTAATAACGGATCTACCGATTTTCATGGAGATTGCTTCAATAAAGTTACCCATCGCAACACTTAATACGAAATATTGAACAAGTCAAATTGTTTCATTTTGTTCCCATTATATACCCCGATTGTATATCCGTCCCCTTTTGAACCCGTCCACCGGCAACATTCGCGCACTTTGTCTGAGAAATGGCCATCCGATTGTACACTTAATTATTTATATTTGTATGGTGTAACAACTCGGACACATGAATAACCGTCTCATCTGGATACTCATATCCATTATTCTAATATCAGCATCAACGGTGTCTGCTGAAGATAAGATTTCCTTCCACAATTTCACGACCAGGAATGGAATGGCCGGCAACCGGATAACGTCAATTTACAGAGACACCAGAGGATTCCTATGGGTCGGATCTACCGAAGGACTCAACAGGTACGACGCATATCGTTTCGAGACCTTCTCGACAAATGACGGAGTTCCAGACAACTCCATTAACAACATCACCGAAGATCCGAAAGGACGCATTTGGGTGACCACAATATCTGGAAGTGCCTGTTTCGACTATTCTCAGAACCGTTTCTTATTAGTGAATGACGTTTTGGAGGAATTCCATTTCGGAATATCAAATCCATTGAACTTCGGCAGCAGCAGAGATCACAGATATTTCTGGGCATACGACAACAGCAAGATTTCTGTTTTCGATTCCATTAATAGTCTTACGACTGAATACCCAATATCTAAAGCTGTCTTAACAGACATCTCACAGCAAGGCCATCAACTATATTATTTGACCTCAGACATACGAATATTCAGAGCCAATCTTTTGACAGGCAACAAAGAAGAGATAGAATTGCCCGTTGAGGTCAGGAACGACATCAAAAGCAAAATGCCTAGGCTGTTTACGGACAGTAATGATGGCCTTTGGGTTTATACATTTCGAGGGAGCGACATCTACCACCTTAGCGGCAATAAAGGATGGAACAAGGAGAACCTGTTGGGCAAGTTCGAGCAATTCAACCGTATAACCCAGATGGATGAGGATCCTTCCGGCAACATCTGGGTTACGACGAGCCACCACGGCCTGATTGTTTTCAGAACCGACGGTTCAGTTATTGAACTGACTCATAATCCGGACAAGTCGCATTCTTTGCCGGGAAATAATCTGATATCGCTACACATTGATAACGATGGAATTGTGTGGATCGGAAACTTTAAACTCGGTCTTTCTAGCTACGCTCCCTGCGCGCAAACCTTTCTTCATTACAACGTAGAGGGAACGAATGATATCATTTCTGTATGTGAGGCTTCAGATGGCTTTTATATCGGAACCGACGGATCAGGTCTGTTGAAAGCAAATCATTATGATGAGAAATTCATTCCGGTATATACTGGAGCCAATGTCATCAACTGCATCACACAGGATTCTCAGAAGAATCTTTGGGTGGGTACTTGGGGAAGCGGACTCATACAATTGGATAGCACCGGCAACAGAAAAATTGTTTATGATGACCAGAACAGCGGTCTCCTCTCAAACACTGTGCTGAAAGTCATTGAAAAGGATGGATTCCTGTACCTAGCGCTTTACCAGGGCGCAGTTCAAAGAATCAGTCTTTCCAAGGGAGAATTTGAAACTTTGTTTCAGGAAAGTGGAGTGATCGTCAACGACATGATCGAGACCAGTGGGAGCACACTACTGGTCTCTACAACAAGAGGGTTAGTTGAAATCAATCTGACCGACAAGGGATCTCATTTTATTCATGCAAATAATAGCAATAGCCATCGGTTTGATGACATCAGAGCCAGTATCCTCTTCAAAGACAGCAAAGGGAATGTGTGGATCGCCGGAAGAAAAGGAATATTTTGGTGGAATATTTTAACTGACGATGTCGGGAAAATCACTGTAGAAGACGGTCTCACTACAGAGTCAGCCACTTCGATAGCGGAAGACGAAAACGGCCAAATCTGGATAGGCACCGTGCTAGGGATCAGCAAGATAACTCTGGACAACGGAAAGCCGATTATCAGGAATTATGGGTTGAACGACGGTTTAGTATGGAGCGAATTCAACCAACGTGCAATGCTTCTGCTTAACAGCGGAGAGGTTGTTGCTGGCACCCCTTGCGGATTGACTGTGATTTTGCCGAAGAAGAGCATTATGGGCAAACTTGACTCTCCTGTCTACCTTACCGGAATGGAATACGAGAGAGGTACGACGGCCTCAGCACGAAAAAGTATGTCATTCGATGCTGAGGAGATTATTCTCAGAGAGGACCAGTTTCCACTGAGACTCTATTTCTCTTCACTTGACTTCAACAGGCAGAACACAGTTACTTACCAATACCGTATCAACAGTTCGGCAAACCAATGGAGTGACGGCAAAGGTAATCAGGTGGAATTCTCAGTGCTGCCTCCTGGCAAATACGAACTACAGGTACGTACTATAAGTGCAATTGGTGAAGTTTCACCTAAAATAAAGGCTGTCAAGATCATTGTCCGCGCGCCACTATTCAGAGGCACAGCTGCTAAGACAATCTATTCGTTATTAATAATTGCCGGACTCGGGCTCTTGTTCTACCAGAGACACCGAAGAAAGGAAAGGCTGAACAAGATTGAAAGGCTCACTAAAGAGGCGGAAGACCAGAAGAAACTTCTTGACATGAAACTGACATACTTCGCCAACATCAGTCACGAATTAAGAACTCCTCTATCACTCATCATCAATCCTTTAGAAGAATTCATCAAACGTTATCCTCAATATAAAAACGGATTCCTTACTACTGCCATAAGCAATGCAGGCTATCTGAAAGAGTTGATCGATCAGCTTCTCTCTTTCAAGAGAATTGATGCGGGAGGAGAAACTATGCAATACAGTCATCTAAACATTGTCACAGTCCTTAAGGACGTGTTCCTCACCTACCAGAGCGTTGCGGAAAACCGAAATATCTATTACAATTTCTTTGCAGAACCTTCCGTCATCGAGATGGACTTCGACCGTGGAAAAATAGCCAAGATTCTCCATAATCTGCTAACAAACGCATTCAAGTTTACCGAGGATGGAGGCCAGATCGACGTGAGAATCACGAAAGATGACCATAAACAAGTCATCATTCATGTCTGCGACAACGGAATCGGGATACCTGAAGAAGATAGGGAAAAGATATTTAAGATGTTCTATCAGGTTTCTGACAAGGACCTTTTTTCCGAAGGAATCGGGATTGGCCTGTACCTCGTCGACCAATATGTCAGGATGCACCATGGAACAGTCAATGCTTGTCCCAACTCTCCACACGGCACTGTCTTCACTGTGCAGATTCCTCTCGAAGCAAATCTTTCAATTTCAATAACGCAAAGGGGCAATGTCGAGATCGGTTCCAACTCAGATATCCGGCTACTTAACGAGCCTTCAAAGTTATATCACTACACTCTTTTGCTCGTTGACGACAACATTGAGTTCCTGGACTTCTTGAGCGAAAGCCTTGCCTCAAGCTATAAGGTCTTTCGAACTACAGAGGGAACAAAGGCATTGGATATCCTGAAAGAAGAGAAGATTGACCTTGTTATCAGCGATGTTATGATGCCGAACATGAATGGTCTGGAACTATGCAGGAAAATCAAATCTGATAAAAAGACTTCAAGCGTTCCAGTCATTCTTCTTACAGCAAAGATAGGGGAGGAATTCCAGCTCGAAGGACTCAACACTGGTGCGGATGACTATATCACAAAGCCTTTCAATATGGATATTCTAAAGATGAGAATAGAAAAATTCATCGAAGGAAGTTTGAATCAGCGCCTGCAGTTCAAAGGAAATATGGAGATCGAGCCGGGACGGATTGCAATTACTTGCCTTGACCAGCAATTCATAGAAAAGGCTATCGCCATTGTCGAAGAGAACCTTACAAACGTAGAGTTCTCCGTAGAATATTTGGCCGACAAACTCTGTATGTCCCGCGGATATCTTTATCGTAGAATTCTGAAAATTACAGGTAAATCTCCATTGGAATTCATTCGCGTGATCAAGATGAAACGGGCACAGCAACTGCTTGCCGAAAGCCAACTTCAAGTATCGGAAGTCGCCTATAAACTTGGATACAGCTCGCCAAAGACTTTCACCAAACACTTCAAGATGGTATTTAACGTCAGTCCATCGGAATACATCAGAAGATGGAAAATAAAGAATAATTAATCTGCGCAAAGATAATAAAAGGCTGCCAAAAGGCAGCCAGTTATTGAGAATGATGTATGAAAAAATAATTACAATCTAGGCTTCGAATTTCTTTTCTTTGGTCCGCACAATCTTTTCCTTCATCGCGTCCACGGCGGCGCTGACGGCATCCTCGAAGGATGCCGCTTTCCTCTCAATCAGGAGATCCTGTCCATACAGCCTTGTCTGGAGCTTGACATTCTTGTTCTCGGGTTCCGTGAGCAGGGAAAGGGTGACCTCGATTTCCTTCAAAGTGTCATCGAATTTTGAGAGTCTCGACACCTTCTTGTCTACGTAGTCCTGCAGCTTTTGAGTGGCGTCGAATTTCAGCGATTTTACTCTAATCTCCATTTTTACCTCCACTTTTAGCCCTTGGATGGGCATTGTTATAAACCTTTTTCAGTTTCTCGACGGAGTTGTGCGTATAGACCTGCGTCGCAGCCAATGAGGAGTGTCCAAGCAGCTCCTTGATGGCGTTGAGATCTGTTCCTTCATTCAGAAGTTCCGTGGCCAGCGTGTGTCTCAACACGTGGGGAGACTTTCTCCCGGTGATGCTCCCGACCTGTCCCAGCTCGCGCTTGACGGCCCTGTCGATGTACACCGGATAGAGTTTCGCCCCCTTGAAGGTGACCAGCAGCGGTTCATCGGCAGATCTTCCGCGCCCTTCCATCGTTTCAACTGCTTGTAAATATAAAGATATTTCCTCACAAAGTGAAGGAAGAAGCGGAATTTCTCGCATCTTGTCACCCTTGCCGTGTACCTTGAGGACTTCACGACCGAAATCCACGCTGCCGATCCGGAGCCCCAACAATTCCGAACGGCGGATTCCGGTTCCGAAAAGCAGGGAGACGATCAGCCTGCGCAACCTGCTCGAATAGATGGCTTCCGAAGTCTTGTCGCGACCGGTGATGAGGACAAGATTCTCCGCGGAGACAACGCTTTCCGTGGCGGAGAAATAGTCCTGCATGGATTCTTCACGGTAAAACACGGGCAACCGCTGCTCCATCTTCGGACGGGAGACCAGTTTCACAGGGTTGGTTTTCAGCAAGCCTTCCTTCATGAGGAAGCGGCTGAATCCGCTCAGCACGCTGAGATGCAGATGCACAGTGCGCGGGCTCAACTTCTTCCCGTCCATCAGGAACACTTCGTAACTGCGGATGACCTGCGGAACGAGGGCCGACAGCAGGGCTTCCTCCGTCGCCGCCTCCGCGAAAAGAGAGAATTCCCGCAGAACGTCAGAATAGATCCGCCGCGTGCGCGGAGCGAACCGACGCGCGTTCGCAATGTAGGAAAGGTATTTCTGAATATTGTCCGACATGTCACCCAACCGGAAACAATCCCATCTCCGCCGCTTTCTCTCGCATCAGCGCATCCGCTTCTTCGAAATTGTTCCCGATGACCCCGTCCAGGATCGCATTCTTGACATATTCCTTCAGAATGCCGATTTCCCGGCAAGGTTCGATCCCGAAGAGCCGCATCACATATTCCCCCGAGATCGGATTTTTGAAGTTGCGGATGGCGTCCTTCGCTTCGACCTCCACGAGTTTCCGCTGTACAAGTTCGAAATTCTCTTTGATTCTTGCAACTTTCACCGGATTTTTCGAGGTGATGTCGGCATTGCAGAGCAGCATCAGATCGTCAATGTCGTCTCCGGCATCGAACAGAAGCCGGCGTACAGCCGAGTCCGTGACCTCTTCATCAACCAGCGCGATCGGACGGTGATGCAGGCCGACAAGTTTCTGGACATATTTCATCTTTTCGTTGAGCGGCAACTTCAGGCGCTCAAAGATCTTCGGAACCATTCGGGCCCCGATCACCTCGTGTCCGTGAAAGGTCCAGCCAACACCCTCTTCGAAACGCTTGCTGGCAGGTTTTCCGATGTCGTGCAGCAAGGCGGCCCAGCGGAGCCAGAGATTCGGCTGCGTCCGTCGCGTCTCGACCGTGCCCCCTCCGTCCGCTTCTTTGGAATAGTCGCGCAAGGTACCTGCAGCGATTCCCGCGGCTTCCTTCGCGGCGACATTGTCCAACACCTGGATCGAATGGGAGAAGATGTCCTTGTGTCCCTTCCCGTCCACGGATTCAACGCCTTTCAGCCGCAACATCTCCGGAAGGATGAATTCCAGCAGCCCGGTCTCGTCCATAAGCCGGAATCCCAGGGACGGCCGAGGCGTTACGAGCATCTTGCTGAGTTCGTCGGCGATGCGCTCCTTGGAGAGGATGGTCATGCGGTCCTTCATACGCTTCATCGCCTGCAGGGATTCGGGCACGATGGTGAAGGGGTGTTCAGGGGTGCTGAGCTTGCAGACGAAACGGATCGCGCGCAGCATCCGGAGCGGATCATCGCTGTAGGTCTGCTCGGGTTCGAGCGGGGTGCGGATGATGCCCGCCGCAAGATCCCGGATACCGCCGAAAGGATCCACCAGGGCGCCATAGTCTTCCTTCTGCAGACTGAAGGCCATGGCGTTGATCGTGAAATCGCGCCGGCGCTGGTCTTCTTCCAGGGTTCCGTCCTCGACGATCGGCTTGCGCGAGTCGTGCCGATAGGACTCCTTCCGGGCGCCCACAAACTCGATCTCAGCGCCTCGGTGCTTGAGCATGGCGGTCCCGAAGGTTTTGAATATGCTCACGCGGCAGCGGGGGCCGAGCCGCTGCGCCACGGCTTTCGCCAGCGCGATGCCGCTGCCCTCGACCACGATGTCGATGTCGTCCTTGGCGTTTCCCAGAAAACAGTCCCGCACATAACCTCCGATCACGAAGGCCTGTACTCCCTGCTCCGCTGCGACCTCCGACACGATCCTGAAGATCGGCCGGTCCAGGAATCCTTCTTTGATTGCCGTTGAATTGCTCATGGTTCTGACTTTTGCATCGTTTCCCAATCGGGGAATTCGTTCAACTGAACGAAGGTATCGCCGCTTCGGACAAAGCCGAAGGTCTTGGTTCCGTTCGTGATCGCGAGGTACTTCACCTCCAGCGCCAGGTTGTACCGCAGCACTTGATCCAGCACCTCCCGGCTCATGTCCACCTCCGGCCGTTTGCACTCGACCACCATCAAAGGAGCCGTGTCCCGGCCGTACACCAGGATGTCCGCCCGAAAAAGTTTCCTGCCGAAATTCATCGACACCTCGCTCATCATCATGTGCGCAGGCACCTTCATCCGCTGCTGCAGCACGCCGATGAACCATTGGCGCACCCGCTCCTCCGGTGTAAGCGCCACCTGCTTCTTCCGGAGTGGATCCCAGATCAACGCTTCCCGGTGTTCCCCGTGTTCCTGGTGTTCCCGGTGTTCCTGGTGTTCCCCGTGTTCCCCGTGTTCCCCGTGTTCCCCGTGTTTCCCGTGTTTCCCGTGTTTCCCGTGTTCCCCGTGTTTCATATTCAGCTAATAATCAACATCTTACTACTTTTCCCTAGGGCAAATCCGCCCTAGGGCTTTCGATCAACAGCATCATTATCAATGGCTTGCGTATCACGACGATCGGCGACATCCTTGAGCAGCAGCCCTGCCAGGGTCATCCCGAAAATCGCTGTGACGGGCGCGACCGCGCCGTTGATCCGCGCTTTTTTGAAGGTATCCGTCTCGACGCCTCCGGCGGCTCCCCGGTTCTCCCGTACCTCCGTACCGTACACACACAGGAAGGGTTTTTTCGGGAATATGCCGCTGTGGCGCATCTGCCTGCGGATGGCGGCTGCCAGCGGACAGCCCTTTACCTTCCAAAACTCAGCGACTTGAACCCGTGTCGGATCGATCTTGAGGGCGGCTCCCATCGAAGAGAAGAGGGTCGCTCGACTTGCGGAAGCCTGCAGCAGCAAATGAATTTTGTCCTTCAGGCTGTCTACCGCATCGATCACGTATTCGTACGCATCCAACGGAAATTGTCCGGAGGTTTCTTTGGAATATACCTCCCGAACGGCAGTTATCCGCGCGTGCGGATTGATTTCCAAGAGACGTTCCTTCAAGGCTTCCACCTTGACGCGGCCGACCGTATGCACCGTCGCCATGAGCTGGCGGTTGAGATTCGAAGGCGCGATGCAGTCCGGATCGACGAGGGTGAGACGGGTGATCCCCGACCGGACCAGTCCCTCTGCGCACCAGCTGCCGACCCCGCCGACGCCGAAGAGGATGACCCGTTTTTCCGAAAGGGCCTTCATCGTGTCCGCTCCCAGCAGGAGTTCCGTACGGTTGAATATTTCTTTTTCCGTCAGCATGGACATATTCCCGGATTCCAAGACAAAAGCAGCCCGACAGAAACCGCCGGACTGCTTTCAATTTCGGATGAGCGGGTCGGACATGTCGGACCTCTTTTCATCTTGTGGGAGCAGACGGATTCGAACCGCCGACCCTCTGCTTGTAAGGCAGATGCTCTGAACCAGCTGAGCTATGCTCCCTTGTGCAAACCAGCCCGCAAGGTACTGTTTGGGGACTGCAAAGATACGGCAAAATTGCGTCCTTACAAATTTTTTGGAACATTTTCCCCTCCCGCGCGCTTTTCCGAGCGTCCATTTGAAACATTTTTACGGATTTTTCAGTATATTTGTTCGCCGACGAACCTCACCCGTCCGCCGGCACACGTCTGGGGATGTTCTGGTTTTGACAGCATCGATGCTGGACGGTAAGCACGTCGGGCTCTTCCGCGGTCGGCCCGTTAATCCTGGTCACGGAAAATTTAGTTGCCAATAACAACTACGCACTCGCTGCCTAATCTGATCTCAGATCAATTAGCTTAATCCGAGCCGCCTAGGTTGCGGTTCCGACGAGTATCCCGCGGACTTCAATCCTTCTCTGTCCGAGTTCGGGGTATCATTCAGGAAGGACGCTCCGGTGGACTCCTTTCAAGCCGGCTAAGATTCAAAGGATACGCCTCGGGTGGCCCGTCTTCCGGCAGCCCCCGGCCGACAACCAAAGGAAGAATAAACGTGTAGAAAGCTGTTTGGTACGTTGTTTGGACGGCGGTTCGACTCCGCCCATCTCCACAATTTCAGGGAGCTCTGCCCTTTGAGAAGCCTGCAGGCTCTTCTCGCCTGCTTGGATAAAACCAACGGCCAATGCCCCGCCCTATTTTACGAATCACGGGCACGAGATTATGCCCTGTATGTTGCTGCAGGCACGATCGCCGTGGCAAGACGGCCATTTTAAAGGGGGATTTTCCACAGGAATATGCCCTGCAGCGGTCTGGAGACGAGATCGATGTGCCCGTGGTTTGCAGAAAAGTCTCGGGCTCGGGCGGCCGAGAACTGGTGAGGTACGTGACTGCCGGCCTCCCCTTCCCGGCAAGCAGGCAAATCCCTTGAAAAGCGTTATCTTTGTCTGAACAACAAGCAGACACCATGGCAGACGAGACAATCATTTTCTCGATGAACGGGGTCGGGAAAATCCTCCCGCACAACAACCGCGTCATCCTCAAGGACATCTACCTTTCCTTCTTTTACGGGGCCAAGATCGGCATCATCGGCCTCAACGGCTCCGGCAAGTCCACCCTCCTGAAAATCATCGCCGGCGTGGAGAAATCCTACCGGGGCGAAGTCGTCTGGGCGCCGGGCTATTCGGTCGGTTATCTGGAACAAGAGCCGCGGATGGCTCCTGACAAGACGGTGATAGAAGTGGTTCAGGAGGGTGTCCAGCCCGTTATGGATCTGCTTCAGGAATACAATGCTATTTCCCTGAAATTCATGGAACCCATGGACGACGATGCCATGAACAAACTCATCGAACGGCAGGGAGAATTGACCGAAAAGATTGAGCACTGCGGAGGCTGGGAGATCGACTCCAAACTGGAAATGGCCATGGACGCCCTCCAATGCCCTCCTTCCGATGCGGTCATCAAAAACCTGTCGGGAGGTGAACGGAGAAGGGTGGCCCTCTGCCGCCTGCTGCTGCAGGAACCGGATGTCCTCCTGCTGGACGAGCCGACCAACCATCTGGACACCGAGAGCATTCAGTGGCTGGAAGCCCACCTGCACAAGTACAAGGGCACGGTGATCGCTGTCACGCACGACCGTTACTTCCTCGACAATGTGGCCGGCTGGATTCTGGAACTGGACCGCGGCGAAGGAATCCCCTGGAAGGGCAACTACTCCAGCTGGCTGGAGCAGAAGGCCAAGCGTCTTGCCATGGAGGAAAAGCAGGAAAGCAGGCGGCGGAGAACCCTGGAGCGCGAGTTGGAATGGGTACGAATGGCCCCCAAGGCCCGGCAGGCCAAGCAAAAAGCCCGTCTGGGAGCCTATGAAAAGTTGGCCTCGGAAGATGCCAGGCAGAAGGAGCAAAATTTGGAAATCTATATTCCGAACGGCCCGCACCTGGGGAACAAGGTCATCGAATTCCACGATGTCAGCAAGGGCTACGGAGACAAGCTCCTCTTCGAGCACCTGGATTTCGTCCTGCCGCCCGCCGGCATCGTCGGCGTAATCGGTCCGAACGGAGCGGGAAAGACCACCCTCTTCCGCCTGATCATGGGTATGGAAAAACCGGACACAGGTTCCATCGAGATCGGGGAAACGGTCAAGATTTCCTACGTGGACCAGCAGCACAGAAGCATCGACCCGGACAAGACGGTCTTCGAGACGATCGCCGAGAACTCGGAATGGATCCGCATCGGCAACCGGGACATCAACGCCCGCTCCTGGGTCAGCCGCTTCAACTTCACCGGCGCCGACCAGGAGAAACTCTGCGGCGTGCTCTCCGGCGGCGAACGGAACCGCCTGCATCTGGCCTTGACGCTGAAAGACGGCGGGAACGTCCTTCTGCTGGACGAACCGACCAACGATGTGGACGTCAACACCATCCGCGCCCTCGAGGATGGCCTGGAGGGCTTCGCGGGCTGCGCCGTGGTCATCAGCCACGACCGCTGGTTCCTGGACCGGATCGCGACCCACATCCTCGCCTTCGAAGGCGATTCCCAGGTGTACTTCTTCCAGGGAACCTATTCCGAATATGAAGAAAACAAGAAGATGCGGCTCGGCAATATGGAGCCGAAGCGCTTCAAATACCGGAAACTGACGAAGTAGCCCAGCCGCGAAGCAATGAACATCGAACTCGTTATCCTGGACTTCGACGGAACGATCGGGGACACCAATGAAGTGATCACCGAAACGATGCTGGGCACGATGGCCGAACTGGGATTGGAGCCCCGCTCGCGGGAAGCCTGCAATGCCACGATCGGGCTTCCGCTGGCGGAATGTTTCCGGGTGCTCTACCCGGAGTTGCCGGACAACCGCATCGAATGCTGCGCCGAGACCTACAGAAGACTGTTCGTAAACAACCGCCGACGGAGCCGGACGACTCTTTTCCCCCACGTAAAGGAAACCTTGAAGCGTCTGAAATCATCCGGGATCCAAATCGCCATCGCAAGCAGCCGCAGGCATGAATCTCTGGAAATGATGGTGGACGAGGTCGAAATCCGGGAATATGTCTCTTTCCTGATCGGGACGGATGAAGTCGAGCATCCGAAACCGGAACCCGACATGGTGTTAAAGACGTTGGCGCATTTCGGAGTGGATGCCGCGCGCGCCCTCGTCGTCGGGGATGCCCCCTATGACATCCTGATGGGTAAAAGCGCGGGGTGCCGCACCTGCGCCGTCACCTATGGCAACGGCTCGTTGGACGAACTCCGCGCCGCCGAACCCGACCGGCTCATCGACAACTTCGCGGACATCCTCCGGCTGCTTGAATATTCCTAGTATTTCAAACTGACAAGTGATGAAGAGGCTCGGGAGCCGCTCCACGAGGACCGGAAGCAGGAAAGAATCAGAAGCGTACGGTCCGAGGCTCCGCAGTGAAGGAACTGAATGTCGCTACGGCATTCTGGAAGTAGAGCACGATCGTGTTGTCGTCCGTGGCGGAATACATCTGCTTCAGCCCCGGATTCTGATCGAGCATGTACTGCTTCGCCTCGACGCGCTCATCCGGGACAAGCTGTCCGGCGATACGGATCCAAGTGGTTCCATCCTTGCCGACCGCGCAGATCTCCACGTTCGGATTCGCGACGATCTGTTTGTACACGTCCTTCACCTTGCCCGTCTGGATGTACAGTTTCCCTTCGAAGATTTCAGCAGTTCCGAACGGTCTGACCCGGGCCTGTGGAATCGCATATTCCGCACCGAAGGGGTCGGTGTCGTCGACGGTTGCGAGGAAGTAATAACCTGCGTCCTGCAGAAACTGCCGGACTTCTTCAATGTTGCCCAAAGGAATTGATTCGTCTATCATGTTCGGTTGTACTTTTGTAATTGCATTCTCTTCGCTGCTTTCCGCATTTTGTCCGCCCGGGGTGTTTCGGCATCCGGAAGCGATCAGTGCCGTGAGGGCGATAAGGGAATAGATAATCTGTTTCATATTTTCTGGATATTTATACAAATATCGGGAAAAATCGGCGGAATAGAAAATGGAAATCGGGCAATCCTGACTATCTTTGAAGGGACAAATACGCGAACATGAACATTTTATGATTGAAGATCTGCTGCTTCCGCTGGTGTGCGAACGCTACCGGACGGATCTGGCGTACCGAGAGGGGCACCGGAAGATCATCGCCCCCAAACCCGGAACGGTTATCCTGGGGCTGCATACGCCGGAGTTGAAACAGGTGGCAAAGTCGCTGGCCCGACGGGAAGACTGGCGGGAAACGCTCGACGCTTTCGCAAGGGAAAAACGCCTGAGCCATGACGAGCGGATGGTCTGGGGGCTGATGCTGAACTATATCATCTGCCCGCTCGAAGATAGACTGCGCCATGTGGATGCATTTATTCCGGCCATCGACAACTGGGCAATCTGCGACAATTTCTGCTGCAACGCAAAGTGGCTGGCGAAGCTGACCCGTCCCCGAAAAAGGCGTTCAGAATCCGCGTCTTTTGCTGACCCGCCCCAGAAAAGTCCAGCGGATAATCATGAGAAAGAAGCGGTCTGGAAGTGGATAGAAGGGCATTTTTCCGCCCGGGACGAATTCGAACGGCGGGTGCCGATCGTGCTGGCGCTGGCTTATTTCCTGGGTCCGGACGACATGGACCGGACGCTTGCAGCGATGGCCGGACTGAAACTTCGAGAAGGAGAACCCTACTATATTCAGATGGCCGTCGCCTGGCTGCTCGCCACCGCCCTGGCCCGCGACCCGGACAAGACCCGCTCCTTTGTCAACACAGGCATCGCCGCCGGCACCCTCCCCCGCGACATCGTGAAGCGCTACGTCCGGAAAGCCCGCGAATCCCGCATCACCCGCGACACTCCCGCGCTGTAGCCGACAGCGGCTTTCCCCTCCACCGAATCCCAACAAGAGCCTACCATGACTTGTAAGGGTCTCAGCGCAAACAACTGCCCTAGGGCGATTTTGCCCTAGGGCATATTCCGAAAGCAGGGATACTGTGGGAACCGGGACAGATACCTGGGAATAGACATTGGAACTGTCGGGGAAAATCGTTACATTCGCAAGACCTAAATGCATTACTATGAAACCCAGAAGAAAATTCTCCGGCGTGGTGCTGATGCATATCTACCAACGCCCAGTTTCGAGGGGACTGATCTTCTATTCAGTCAAAGATTTCCTCGTGTTCTACACACTCTTCTGCATTTATGCAGAAAAACACAAAGTACGGATTCTCGGACTATGCCTCATGTTTGACCACATCCATGTGCTGGTCGAGACGGATTCCCAGGCAGAACTCTCCGCATTCGTCCGCGACTACACTTCCTGCTTCTCGCTGGAGTACAACCGCCGGTATGGGTTGAAAGGTCAACTTTTCGAGCGGTGCGGGATGGCCGCCAAGGCGAGTGACAAGGCTCGAAGAACCGCACTGGCCTACGTCTACAACAATCCGGTCGAGGCACGGCTCTGCAAATCGGCTGAACAGTGGCAATGGAATTTTCTTGCCTACGCCCGATCCCGAAATCCCTTCTCGGATCCAATCGTCCTACGGAAAACTTCGCCGAGGTTGCGGCAAGCCATCGCATTCGTCACGAGTGTACATCTTCAGAAAAGGGCTCTGACATATGCGTATCTGGACCGGATTTTCGACGAATTGACACTGGACGAAAGCAAGCAGCTGACCGACCAGATCGTGTCCATCTATTCAGTCATCGATTTCACGGCCTGCACCCGCCTGTACGGGTCCTTCGACGGGATGCTGCTTGCTTTTCGTTCGAACACGGGAAGCGAATACGAGATCAAAGAAGAGCGCGAACGACGTCTTGACAGCATCTACATCAAAATGGCCAATTTCGTCTCGCAAGAAAGGGGGCTTCGGAATATAGGAGATCTGCTTAGACTGCCGGTTCATGAAAAAATCACCTATTCACATAAGTTGATCGCCTGCTGTGGGGCAAACACCTATCAGGTCAAGAAGTTTCTGCATATTCCATAGAGCCGGCGGGGGCAGACAGCGCCGCGAAGGCAAGTCTCTGAACGATCGCTCTCTACTGCAAGTCCCTAGGGCAAAATTGCCCTAGGGCACGAATGAAAGGGGCTGGTTTTGAATATGTTGCGCAACTCACATCCGATATTCAGGGGAAAAGCGTAACTTTGTTCAACCTGAAGGATGCTTTATGAGCATTCGGTGAGGAATGGGAGACTTGAGTACAACAAAAAATGGAACGAAAAAGCATTGAAGTGGTAGCGGCGGTGATCCGCGAAGGAAACCGGATTCTCGCCACCCAGCGCGGGTATGGCGATTTCAAGGATTTCTGGGAGTTTCCGGGCGGGAAGATGGAGCCGGGCGAGACGCGGGAAGCAGCGCTGAAACGGGAAATCGAGGAGGAACTCAAAACCGAAATAACGATCGAGCGCCTGCTTGCAACGGTAGACCATGACTACCCCGACTTTCATATCACCCTCCACTGTTTCCTCTGCAGGGTCCAAGAAGGTCATCTCACACTAACGGAGCATGAAGCGGCGAAATGGCTGGATGCCGGCGCTCTGGACTCGGTGAACTGGCTTCCCGCCGACCGAAGCGTCATCGAATTGTTGAAAGATCAGATTTAGCGTTTTACTTCTTCGCGCGGAGGGTCAGAACATCCACTTCCGGCCAAGCGCCGAAGCGGAAGTTGAGGAAGCCGCCCAAACCCGTATTCACGAAGAGCACTTGACCGTCCTCTTCAAACGCCCCGGCCCATTCCTTATAGAAAAACATTGCAGGTGAGAAGGGCCCGATACGGAACTGCCAAGCATGGGTATGCCCGGAAAGCGTCAGTTGGATGTCCGTATCCGGAAGAACGGCCTTCCGCCAATGAGCCGGGTCATGGGTGAGAAGAATCTTGAACATTCCGTCGGGCAATCCCTCCAGCGCTTTCGGAATGTCGGCAAGCTCGGGGAACGGCGGCTCCCCTTCGTTTTCAACGCCCAGAATCGCCAGACTGTCGGTCCCGCGGGTGATCACCGTGTGCGAATTCAACAGCAGATTCCAGCCCATCTCCGCCTTCAATTGTTTCAGCCGCGTCACCAAGCTATCTAAGATTTCCGGAGACTGATCGTGTTGATAGGTGCCGTAGTCGTGGTTCCCCAGCACCGACCAGACTCCGTCCGGAGCCGAAAGCCGAGACAGCAAGGGTACGAAGGGCTCCACTTCCGAAGGGATGCGGTTCTCGAGATCGCCTGTAAACAGAATCACGTCCGGCTCGGCTTCCAGCACCTTGCGGACCGTTTTTTTCACCAACGCTTCACGACCGGCAAACGATCCGATGTGCCAATCGGAAAGGTGAGCGACCCGATAACCGTCGAAGGCGGCAGGCAGTCCCTCAACCTGAAGGGTAACATTCCGTACCCGCAAGAGCCGCCAGCCGACGGTTAACCCAAAAAGGAAGCAGGCGACGAGTGCCAGCGCAAGCGCGAGGCCGACTTTTCGGCCGAAGCGGACAGCTTTCGGAATGAATATCCCCGCGATCTTCCCGAGCAGCCAGCAGCAGATATACAGAGTCACCGGAGCCAGGAAAAACAGGAAAATGAAGAAGAGTAGGCGGAAGAAAAAGGGAACTGTCATGGTTGGGAATAACTTGCGGTGGCGGCAGCGACCTTCGCGGCCGCTTCGGCGAAGTCGGATCCGGAAGAAGCGTACAGAATGGCGCGCGAGGAGTTGATCAGCAGGCCGCCGATGCTGTTGGCGCCATAGGCGATGACGGCTTCCGCGCTGCCGCCCTGGGCGCCGACCCCGGGCACGAGGAAGAAGTTGTCAGGACAGAACTTCCTGATTTCCTGTAGTTTTTCGGCCTTGGTCGCCCCAACGACGAACATCATGTTGTCCGGACTGGAGATTTCCATCATTTTTTCCATCACAACCCGGTAAAGCGGTTTGCCGTCCTTCGAGACTGTCTGAAAGTCCTCGGAAGAAGGGTTGGAGGAGAGAGCTACAACGATGGCGAAGCGGCCGGAATATTCCAGAAAAGGGGTGACGGCCTCGCTGCCCATATACGGGGAAAGGGTGACGGCATCGAAGTCGAAGGTCTCGAACAGACTACGGGCGTAGAGCCGAGCGGTGTTGCCGATGTCACCGCGCTTGGCATCCGCGATCAGGAACTGATCCGGATGATGCAGGCGAAGATAGTCCACAGTGGCCGCAAGCGCGCGGAGGCCGTCCGCGCCGAGACTTTCGTAGAACGCCAGATTGGGCTTGTATGCGACACAGTGCGCCGCGGTCGCGTCGATGATGCGCCTGTTGAATGCAAGCACCGCCTCTGTCTCGCTCCGCCCCGCCTTGACGCATTCCGGCAGATTCGCATAATCGGTGTCGAGCCCGACGCACAGCATCGTGCCTTTTGTTCGGATGTTCTTGTACAGTTCTTCCCGGGTCATATCATTTTCTGCTACCTGAAATATTCATAAAACTTGGCGATGGATTCCATACCCGCGAAGAACTGGCTGAGTAGAAAGCTTTCGTTCGGGGAATGGATCGTGTCGCGTTCGAGGCCGAAGCCCATCAGAAGCGGATCAATGCCGAGAATTTTCTGCATGTCCGCAAGCACGGCGATGCTGCCGCCGCCGCGGCTCGGCACCGGCGCGATGCCGTAGACCTCCTCCATCGCCCGTGACGCTGCTTGGAATGCAGGCGAGGAAATCGGAATCAGGAAGCCCTCGCCACCTTCGCAAGGCTTGACTTCAATGCTGCAATAATCCGGCGCGGTCTGTTCCAGATACTCCTTGAACAGTTTCGTGATCTTCGCGCTCTCCTGGTCCGGGACCAGCCGCATGGAAATCTTCGCATGGGCGGACGAGGGCAGGACCGTCTTGGCGCCCTCGCCCGTATAGCCGCCCCAGATGCCGCATACATCCAGACAGGGTCGGATGCCGATGCGCTCCAGGGTCGAGTAGCCTTTTTCGCCGCGTACCGCGCGAATGCCGATCGAGTCTTGAAATGCTTGCATATCGAACGGAGCCCGGGCCAGTTGCGCCCGGTCTTCGATCGAAAGCTCCACCACATCGTCGTAGAAGCCCGGCACCGTCACCCTTCCGTCCGCATCGATCAGCCCGGAAATCAAATCGCAAAGGGTCTGGATCGGATTGGCGACCGCTCCCCCGTAATGGCCGGAGTGCAAATCCTTGTCGGGACCGATCAGGTTCACTTCCAGATAGGCGAGTCCGCGCATGCCGCAGTTGATGGAAGGTACTTTCTCGGAGATCATCGTGGTGTCGGACACCAGGATCACGTCCGCGCCCAGCCAGTCTTTGTGTTTGCGCACCCAGCCCGCCAGCGACGGGCTTCCGATTTCTTCCTCTCCTTCGAAGACGAACTTCAGGTTGTGATGCAGTTTTCCGCTGCGAACCAGGTATTCAAAGGCTTTCAGATGCATGAACAACTGTCCCTTGTCGTCGTTCGCGCCCCGGGCGTAGATCGCATCGCGGCCGGACGGGTCTTTCCGGATCTCCGGCGCGAACGGGTCGGAAGCCCATTTCTCGAGCGGCTCCGCGGGCTGCACATCGTAGTGTCCGTAGACCAGCACGGTTTTCCATTCGGGATTGACCATTTTCTTCGCGAAGACGACGGGGTTGTGTCCCCGGACGGGATAGACATCGGCCTCGTCGGCGCCGGCTTCGAGCAGCAACTCCTTCAAACGCTCGGCACACCGCAGCATGTCCGGCTTGCGCGCTTCCTGGGCGCTGACCGACGGAATCCGCAGCAAGGAAAACAGTTCCTCGAAGAAACGGTCCTGATTTTCTTGAATATATCGCTTCATACGCTTAGAGTTATAATATCCAACGTCCGCCGGTCATACGGACGATCCGGCTAAAGTCTGTTTTTCAATTTCTCGCGGGCATAATCCAGGGTAACCGTGAAGGTCTTCCGCCGGGAGGTCGGGGCGTCATACATGGCATCGTCGAAGATCTGCTCGCAGATCGAGCGGAGCCCGCGGGCTCCGAGCTTGTTCTTGATGGCAGTGTCCACGATCAGTTCCTTGACCCCGTCGGCAATGCCGAGCTTGATGCCGTCCATCTCGAACAACTTCTCGTATTGCTTGAGGATGGCGTTCTTGGGTTCCGTAAGAATCCGCAGCAAGGCGTCCCGATCCAAGGCTTCCAGGTAGGTGATGACGGGCAGGCGGCCAATGATTTCCGGAATCAGTCCATATGCCCGCATGTCCTGTGCGTCGACATATTTCAACAGATTGTTTTTGTCGATCCGACGCTGCTTGGCAGAGCCAAAACCGATCACCTGGGTGTTCAGGCGTTGGGCGATCCGGCGCTCGATCCCTTCGAACGCGCCTCCGCAAATGAAGAGGATGTTCTCGGTGTTGATGTGAATAAATTCCTGTTCCGGGTGCTTGCGACCTCCCTGCGGCGGAACGTTGATTACGTTGCCTTCCAGCAGTTTCAGCATCGCCTGCTGCACCCCTTCGCCGGACACATCCCGCGTAATGGACGGATTGTCGCTCTTGCGGGCAATCTTGTCGATCTCATCAATGAATACGATCCCCCGCTCCGCCTTGGCGACCTCGTAATCCGCTTCCTGCAAAAGGCGGGTCAAGATGCTCTCTACATCCTCTCCCACATAGCCCGCTTCGGTCAAAACGGTCGCGTCCACAATGGTAAAAGGGACATTGAGCAGTTTTGCGATGGTCCGGGCAAGCAGGGTCTTTCCGGTGCCGGTGGGCCCGACCAGAAGAATGTTGGCTTTTTCGAGCTCCACCCCGTCGTCCGGACGGTCCACCAAATTGTGGTTGATCCGTTTGTAGTGGTTGTACACCGCTACGGAAAGCATCCGCTTCGCTCGTTCCTGACCGATGACGTACTGATCCAGATAAGCTTTGATTTCTTTGGGTTTCTTGACATCGTCGATCCTGCCGAGCTTCTTGGCTTTCGCTGCGGCACCAAAGGTGTCGCGGATGTATTCATGCGCCAACCGGACGCAATCGCTACAGATGTGGCCGTCTATCCCCTGCAGCAGATACGGGACGTCCTTCTCCTTCCTGCCGCAGAACATGCAGTGCCGACCTGTCTTCTTCTCCGCCATTATCGGGTTTTCCGGGTCAGGATTTCATCCACCATTCCGTAGTCCAGGGCTTCCTGAGCCGTCATCCAGAAGTCACGGTCGGCATCAGCGAAAACCTTCTCATACGGTTGGCCGGAGTGTTCCGAGATGATGTTGTACAGTTCGGTGCGGGTCCTCTCGATCTCCTTGGCAGCAATCATGATGTCGGAAGCCTGTCCGCGGGCCCCGCCGAGCGGCTGATGGATCAGCACCCGGGAATGCGGGAGACAGGAACGCTTGCCTTTGGTACCGGCGCAGAGCAGCACCGAGCCCATGGAAGCAGCCATGCCCGTGCAGATCGTCGCCACATCGGGCTCAATCAAGTGCATGGTGTCGTAGATCGCCAGCCCGGAGGTGACTTGTCCGCCGGGGGTGTTGATGTACAAAGAGATGTCAGCCCCCGGATCGGTGGATGCCAGGAAGAGCAGTTGGGCTTGGATGATGTTCGCCACATCGTCATCAATCGGGACGCCCAGGAAGATGATCCGGTCCATCATCAGACGGCTGAAAACGTCCATCGTTGCCACGTTCAGCTTCCGCTCCTCGATGATCATCGGATTGATGTAAGCATTCGTGGCGCTTTGAAAGCGACTCAGGGTCGTCGAGGCGATGCCTCGGTCCCGGGTAGCATATTTCTTGAATTCTTCGTTGTCCATAAAATTCTGTTTCTATCAATTAGCGTCCGTCTATTTCAAAGCCTGGAATTTCTCCAGGGTAATCTTTTTGTTCTGCAAGGTCAACTTCTCCTGGACAGCCGCGATGACCTTTTCGTTCTCGACATTCTCCTCCAGATTACGAGCCTGACGCTCGTCGGAGAGAATCTGACCGGCGGCTTCCTTGAGCAGTTCCTCCGGCACATTTCCCATTCCGTACATGGCATACTGATAGGCTGCGTAGCCGAGCGCGGCTTCCTGCATGTCACGGTCCTCAATCTTAAGGTCGAATTTCTTCATCAGATAGCCCCGGACCAGTTGCCAGCGGAAATCGGCCAGGAAGCCGTTGAACTCCTGCTCGACCTGCTCCTTGGTGAATTTTTCCCGGTTGTTCTCGTAGAGCCAGCGCTTGAGAAAGTCTTCCGGAACGGAGATCGCAGCCTTATCCACCAGATAGGCGCGCAGGTCGCGGGAGAGGCGGTAGTCGGATTCCTGTTTGTAATTGGATTCCAGACGTTCGGCGATTTTCTTGTCGAATTCTTCCGGAGTCTTGACGACATCCTTTCCGAACAGCTCGTCAAAGGTTTCCTGGTTCTCCTGCGCAGGAACGAAGGTCTTGACATTGACGATGGCGACATTCCATTCGGGTTCCAAAGCCGCCAATTCCTCCTTCTTGATCTTGAGCAGACTGGCCCGGTCGTTTTCATTCTCAAAGGCAGCGTTCACATCGACTTTGAACCGGTCGCCCGCCTTCGCTCCGAGGAACTTCTTCCTGGCGTCACCGGCCACATTGCGGATGGCGATGTAGGCTCCCTCGACCGTCCGGTCGTCCTGGACAAGATCGGCAATCACATAGTCTTCCTCACCGGCAGCCTCCCCTTCTTCCAACTTCCCTAGTTGCTTCAACATATTCCGCTTCATTTCCGCCTTGGCCGCATCCGTCACCTGAATCTTGTAATAAGGGACTTTGTCTTCTTTGGTGACTTCAAAATCCAACTTGGGAGAAAGTCCCAGATCGAACTTGAACTCAAAATCGTTTCCGCTTTTCCATTCCTGTTCCGGCTGCGATGCGCTCGGGAGGGGCTCGCCCAGAATGTTCAGCTCATTGTCCTTGATGAATTTATCCAACTGTTCGGAAACGAGGGCATTGATGACCTCGTAAAGAATCTGTTCACCGTACAGACGGCTGATGAGTGTCATCGGCGCCATGCCCTTTCGGAAGCCCTTCAAATCCGCATTCCTCCGGTAAGCGGAAAGCCTTTTTTTCTCCTGTTCCGCGTAATCTTCCCCCTGCAAGGCGATGGTCAGCTCGATATTCAAATCATCGATTTGTTTCTTCGTTATATTCATACTCGAATCTATTGTTTTTTATTTGTTCTTCACTTGGGATAGACGACTCTTTCGTGGTACAACTGCGAAAGATAGGACTTCAAGGTCTCCTTGACCGTGTTCAGGTCACGGATGGAAATGTCCGCGCACTCAAACTGTCCGGCATTCATCTTCAACGAGACGATCTCCTCCACGAAATCGGAGAAGGTTTCCGGAGAATTGTCCTTCAGCGTCCGGGAAGCGGCCTCAACGGAATCACAGACCATCAAAATGATCTGCTCCCTCGTAGAGGGTTTCCTGCCTTTGTAGAAGAAGTCTCCCCCTTCCGCGGGATCTCCGCCGGCATTCAGATATTGATTGTAAAAATAGGACGTACAAGATGTTCCGTGATGGGTCAGGATAAAATCCTTTACAATGTCGGGCAGATTGTGTTTCGCGGCCAGTTCCAATCCGTCAGCCACATGCCGGATGATCATGACCGCGCTTTCCCGGGGCGACAGCCCCTTGTGGAAATGCTCGGAACCGACTGCCACGCTTTCATTTTCAATGAAACACTGGGGCTTTTTCATTTTCCCGATATCGTGATACAGCGCTCCTGCCCGGACCAGCAGGACGTTAGCGTCGATGGAGCGGGCAACCACGTCGGACATGTTCATGACTTGGAGGCTGTGCTGGAAGGTGCCGGGCGCCAAATGCTCCAGTTCCCGCAGCAACGGGTTGTTCGTGTCGCACAATTCCCGCAGACGGGAATTCGAAACCAGATTGAACATCCGTTCAAACAGAAAGATGAGCGGATAGCCGGCGACGGAAAGCATGGATCCCACGAACAAGAAGGCGACAGCCTGATAGGGATTGTCATGCACCATGTCGATGAAACGAAATCCGAAATAGGTCAGCGTCAGACACAGGAATACCAAGCCGGCGGAAATGAACTGCATCCAACCCCGGTTGAAAAATTTGAACGAAAAGATAGCAACCATGCTCCCCACGATGAACATAACGAACAGCACGGCCCCGTTGCCGGTAAAGATCAGCAAAGGCAGCAGGGATACCAAGCAGATCGTAATGATCACCCTGTTCCGGAAGAAGGCTTCCAAGTAAAGGGCTGTCAAGGTGAAGGGAACCATGTAGAGGAAACGCGGCGCGTATTTCTCAACGAGCAAGGTACTGGCCGTCGAGAGCAGAAAGATAAAGACCAAATAGAAGAACCGGTTTCTTTCTTGGAAGATCTGTTTGTTCGAAAAATAAACGGCCAGAAAGAAGAGCAGGGTCAGGATGAAAGCGATCAAAGCATTTCCAAGCCAGAACAGGATACGGGGACCGCCGGACCCTATGCTGTTCTCGTATTCAACCTTGTAGGAGTCCAGCATCTGCGCGATCTCGGCCGTCACGATTTCTCCTTCCGATGCGATCAACTGACCTGCGCTCACGAAACCTTGGGTCGGGGAGATGCCTGCCGAGCGTTCGGAATTGACCAAATCGGTGGTCTGCCGGTCATAAGTGAGATTCGGAAGTACCAAATCGTAAACCCCGGAACGTCTGAGCACCGAATCAACATTCACTTTCGGCGCTTTTGCCGACACAAGCGCGAGCAACTTTCCACGGGCATCCGATTCCTTGTAGATGTCCGATACCGGTTTCTTCGAAACGCGCTTGTCCTTATGGATGAAGACAACCTCGTTCGCCGGATCGTTGACTTTGTTGTCCAGCTTGATTCCGTCGTCCGACACAACCCCGTTGGAATAGATGGTTCCGAGCGCGGAAACGATGAAGGGACGCAGGGACGCGCTCTGCCCCAAGTCCAATTCTTCAGCCGACCTCTTGGCTTGATCCACAACGCCCTGCGAATACCTGTAGTAAGGAATCCGGATCGACTTGTTTTCACTCCGCTCTTCCCGAAGCTGTTCATCGGTCTTGAGAAGCGGGAAGTCAAACTGGGCGATCAGCGTCTCATGGTCCCAGGGCGAACCTTTCCGGTAGTCATAACTGAATTTCGCGCTCCTCGGAAAAATTACCGTAAGCACAACGAAAAGTACAAGGAGCGGAAAGAAGCGCAGGATGTGGAAGGGCAGGCGGGGAAGTTTCATGATCGAATGCTATTTGAAAGGACTTCCGGTCTCACGGGCGATGTAACGGTAGGTCAACCGATCCGTAAGTCTCGGGAAAAGCCGATGCGCCCAGACCGTCGCCTTCCCCAAACCGGTAAGGATCAACTGCGACTTGCGTTTGTACAATCCCTTGGCAAGATGCTGCGCGCATTCCTCGGCGGACATCAACTTATCCTCCTGCAGGGGTGTTTCCCCTTGGCGGGAACCGTCCGCAGTCAGCGCGACTTTGCGAACATTGGAATCGGTATAGCCGGGAGCGAATACCATGACATGGAGTCCGTCACGGAGATGCTCGATCCGGATCGTGTCCAAAAAGCCACGGATCGCATACTTGGAAGCGGAATAGCCGGTCCTTGCAGGCAGGGCGCTGTAGCCGGCGATGGAAATCACCCCGACCACGGAACCTTTGGAAGCCAGAAGGTGGGGCAGGGCGAATTTCGTACAGTACACCGTTCCCCAAAAATTCACATCCATCAAAGACTTGATGACCTTCAGATCCAAGTCTTTGAACAAGGCGCGCATCGAGATGCCGGCGTTGTTGACCAGAATGTCGATGCCGCCGAACTTCTCAACCGCCAGCCGGATCAGGTTCCGGCAGTCCTCCTCGACGGAAACATCCGTCTTCACACAAAGGACTTTCTCCGGATTTCCGTTGACTGATGGCGCCAGCTCCAGCATTTTGTCATAAGAACGGGCCGCCATCACAACGTTCGCACCGAACGATCCGAATAATCTGGCAGAAGCCAACCCGATTCCCGAGCTGGCTCCTGTGATCACGATGACCTTATCCTTGAAATGATCCGGATTCATATGCGGACGCTATTTCATGACCGTCATAGAGGCAAGCTCACCGCTGGAATAATAACCCTTGTCGAGTTTCGCTCGGATCTCCTTGAAAGCGTTGAGCGTATAATCCACATCTTCCATCGTATGCGCCGCGGTCGCGATGATCCGGAAGATGATCATGCCCTTCGGAATGACCGGATAGATAACTATCGAGCAGAAAATCTTGTAGTTCTCCCGCAAATCCTTCACGATCTGGGTCGCTTCCGCGAGGCCTCCCTTCACATGGACCGGAGACACACATGCCTGAGCGGGTCCGATGTCGAAGCCCTCCTTGCGGAAGCCGTCCTGCAGGGCGCGGGTGATGGTGAACAGCCGTTCCCGGAGTTCGTCTCCCTTCGGGCTGTCAATGATCTCGAGACGCTTCAAGTTGCCGATCACAAGGGGCATCGGAAGCGCCTTCGCATATACCTGGGAACGCATGTTGAACTTCAGGTACCTGATGATGTCCTTCGGACCTGCAACGAAGCCGCCGATACTGGACATCGACTTTGCAAAGGCAGCGATGTAGATATCGACTTCGTCTATGCAATTCAGTTCCTCGGAAGTCCCCCTTCCATGTTTCCCCATGATGCCGAATCCATGGGCATCGTCCACGAAGATGCGGAACGGATATTTCTTCTTCAAGGCGGCGATTTGATCCAAAATGCCCAACGCGCCCGTCATCCCGAAAACGCCTTCCGTAATGAGCATCACACCGCCTCCGTTCTCGTCAGCGACTTTGCAGGCGCGCGCGAGTACCTTCTCGCAGTGTTCGATGTCGTTATGACGGAATTTGAAACTCTGGCCCCTGTGCAGACGGACACCGTCCAACAGGCAGGCATGCGACTCAGAGTCGTAGACGAGCACGTCATGACGGCTCGTCAAGGCGTCGATGGAGGACACGATCCCTTGGTAGCCAAAGTTGAACAAGAAGGCGGCTTCCTTCTTCTCGAAAGCGGCAAAGCGGTTTTCAAGTTCGACATGGTACTTGGTCTGCCCCGTGAGCATGCGGCTTCCCATCGGATAGGCCAGTCCCCATTCTTTCGCCGCATCGGCATCCGCCTTGCGGACTTCCGGGTCGTTGGCGAGTCCGAGATAGTTGTTCAGACTCCAGTTGAGCATTTCCACTCCGTTGAACTTCATATGGGGGCCCAGTTCTCCTTCCAACTGCGGAAACATGTAATAGCCGTAGCCATGCTCATAGTACTGACCGATCGGTCCGCCGGAATCTCTCGATATCCGATCAAAGATGTCCTGTATCATATTCGTAAAAAATTAAGCGTCAATGTTTGCATAGTGTGCGTTTTCCTCGATGAACTGTCTGCGCGGCGGGACATCGTCCCCCATCAGCATAGAGAAGGTCCGTTCCGCCTGCGCGGCATTGTCGATCGTGATTTTGCGCAGCCGCCGTTTCGCGGGATCCATGGTGGTGTCCCAAAGTTGCTGGTCCGACATTTCGCCGAGACCTTTGTAGCGTTGCACCATGACACCCTTGTCGGAACCGCGTCCAAGCCGCTCAGTCGCCTCGGCGCGCTGACTCTCCGTCCAGCAGTACACCTCCTCCTTGCCCTTTTTGACCAAATAAAGCGGCGGCGTGGCAAGATAGACGTGACCGTTCTTGATAAGATCGAACATGTAGCGGAAGAAGAAAGTCAGAATCAGGCAGGAGATGTGGGATCCGTCGACATCGGCATCGGTCATGATGATGACCTTGTGGTACCGAAGTTTGCTGAGGTCCATCCTTTTCTCTCCGTCTTCATCCTCCTGAGCCACGGAAACCCCGAGCGCGGTGTAGATGTTGCGGATTTCCTCACTGTCGAAAACACGGTCGCTCGACGCCTTCTCCACATTCAGGATCTTTCCCCGGAGGGGAAGGATGGCCTGGGTGCGCCGATCGCGGCCCTGCTTCGCGGTACCGCCGGCGGAGTCTCCCTCCACGAGGAAGAGTTCGCAGAGTTCCGGATCCCGTTCGGAACAGTCCGCCAGTTTGCCGGGCATGCCGGCTCCCGTCATAGCCGTCTTCCGCTGGACCATTTCCCGGGCCTTCCGGGCTGCATTGCGCGCGGTCGCCGCCAACACGATCTTCTCAACGATGATCCTGGCCTCCCGGGGATGCTCCTCCAAATACTGATCCATCGCTGCCGAAGTAGCCTGGGATACGGCGGAGATCGCTTCCTGATTGCCCAGTTTGGTCTTGGTCTGCCCCTCGAACTGCGGCTCCGCGATCTTGATGGAAACCACCGCCGTCAATCCCTCCCGGAAGTCTTCCGGAGCGAGATCGCCTTTGTACTTCGCCAGCAGGTTGTTCTGGTCGGCATAGTTCCGAAGGGAACGAGAAAGCCCCATCTTGAAGCCCTGCAAGTGCGTACCACCCTCGATGGTGTTGATGTTGTTGACGTAGGAATAGATCTTCTCGGAATAACCGGTATTGTAACTCAAAGCGATATCGATCGGAATGACTTTGTCGTTCTGGGCGCAGACCGGCTCGGGAATCAGTTGCATCGCCCCGGCATCAAGATAGTCAATGAACTCCTTCAATCCCTCCTTGGAGTAGAAGGTCTCAGACCGCTTGATCCGACGGCCGCTCCGCTTCCTGTCGCCTTGGGCATCGAGGATATATTCGTCCACCATGTGGGTCGACCGGTCGTCGGTCAGTTTGATTTCAAGTCCCTTGTTCAAGTAGGAGAGTTCCCGCATCCGCGCGGAAAGCGTGTCGTACTTGTAGACGATCGAGTGGGTGAAGATCAGCGGATCCGGATGAAAGGTGATGATGGTACCCGTGTCATTACAGGAGCCGACCACTTCCACCGGACCGAGCGGTTTTCCCCTCGAATATTTCTGGACGTAGATCTTTCCCTCGCGATGGATCTCGGCAATCAGGCTGTCGGACAAAGCGTTCACGCAGGAAACGCCTACGCCGTGCAGACCGCCGGAGACTTTGTATGAACTCTTGTTGAATTTTCCGCCGGCATGGAGGACGGTCATCACGACCTCTAGAGCGGAGCGGTTCTCCTTGGGATGCATACCGGTAGGGATGCCGCGTCCGTTGTCCGACACCCGGACGGAGTTGTCTTCCAGGATTGTTACGGTAATCTCATTGCAGAATCCAGCCATCGCCTCGTCGATGCCGTTGTCGACCACTTCATATACCAAGTGGTGAAGCCCGCGCTCACCCACGTCGCCGATGTACATCGCCGGTCTCTTGCGCACGGCCTCCAGGCCCTCCAGCACTTGGATGCTGCTGGCGGAATATTGCTGTTCCGCCTTCCTTGTCGCGTCGTTCTCAATCATATGAATATCTCAAAATTTCTCAGTTCTACCGATAGAAAACCCCCTTCCAAAACAAGGGTTGTCAAAAACAGACAAATATACGAAATTTTCTACAAACTCAGGGTAATCCCGGTGGTAAACCAAGGTCCGCTCTCCGCATACAACGGATTTCGCTGGACGGTCATGTTCAACAGATTTCCGGCTTTCGCGTAGATCCCGAACTTCCGGGTGATCCAATAACCGGTCAGTGCCCCCAGATCCACGTAGCCGGGAATCTTCCAAGTCTCTTCCAGACTGCTCTGCGTCGACCGGGAAGTCGCAGCCTCCAGATCGATACCGAGGTAGATCCGAGGATTGATGTCGTACACCGCCCGCAGATTCCCGGAGAAGGAGGGAAGTTGCAGGTACAGGTGCTGGTACAGGTTGCCTTCAGTCTCTGTCTGCACGTTTCGAAGCGACTCGAATTCGTTGCGGCGGTAATGCACGCCCGCATCGATGACCACCTTGGCGGACTTCCAGGAAAGGAGGAGATCGGCATAGTACAGGCCGTAATCCGCATACAATAGAGCAGGCCTATTCATATTCATAGGCGAGATATAGCCCTCTAATAAAGCCCGTATGCCATCTGTCAGACCGTTTTCATAGACGGCGCCCCCTGCGCGAAGGTCGTATTGGAGACGCGAGGCGATGCTGCCCTTGATTCCGACTCTGGCGTTAACTCGCTCGATCCCGTTGTCAATGAGCGGGCAGGCGCCCCATGCATAATAAGGCGTCACCTGGTGATTCGCCCCGATAAGCGAGGCATAGGGATTCAGCAGGCTGCCCCCGCTGACGTCGCCATAGAGCAGAAGATGATCCGGGACGACCTCCAGCGAGGCATGCACGTCGGGATAAACCGTCTTCCCCTTTTTTTGGCTGATGGCTAGGAAGCCGGCGGAGTCTTTCTGATCCCCTCTGACAAGACCTTCGATCCGGAGGCCCAAACTCAAGTTCAAGGACCCTTTGCGGAACTGATAGCGCGGCATCAGGGCAAGTCGGCCGAAACTTCCCTCGAATACGTTTCCGTAGGAATAGGTGGAACCTTCGAAACCGACCAGGAACCGGTGCGTATCATCGAGCACCTGACCGATTACTCCGTCCAGCACAAAATAGCTTTCATCAAGCCGGTGCTTCCCGGAAGTCATCAACGGAGGCCCGAAAAGCAGGGCTTCGGTCTCCAAGTTGTCGCTCGCGAACCGTCCGGAAAGCCCGGCGTCGTACAAGAAGTAAGTGCCACGGTTACCCTTGCCGCTAACCCGGAGATTGAAGTCGGCTGCGTTGTAGCCCCGCTTCGCGATCATGTCCTTCGTCATCAGGCCGTAGTAGCCGACGCCGAAAGAGAAAAGGGTCTTGTCCCAACTTACCCGTCCATCGAAGCCGGCGGTTGTCAGCAGGTCATAGCCCTTGAAGTGATCTCCGCTTTTCCGGAAAGCCCACACCCCCGCCGTATCGCCCTCCTGCTGCGGAGCAAGCCGGTGATAATTCCCGATGAAAGAGCGGTGCGTGGCATAGACGCTGAACTGGAACCGTCCGTCCAGCTCCGGGCTGTACACAAATTCAAGTTCGGGATGCAGCGGATAGCCCGCCCCTGCTTTGAAATAGAGCGATTTCCCCCGATACGCATCCTTCTCGGGACGCATGTCCAGCATGTAGGGCTTGAAGCTGTAGGAACCGCCGTACGGAGGGTCGAAAACTTCATAGTTGAAATCCAAGTCGAACCGCATCAGGGAATCCGGAATGTTCATCCCGATCCGGGGCTTGCGCACGTCGGAAGGCTTTCCCTGATAGACATTGGTCACTTCGACCGTGGGATTGAGATTCTGCCCTAAAGAGAAAGGAGCCGTCAGCAAGCAAGCCAGAGCGCTCAGAAATAGGCTGTTCGTTTTCATTTTTCGTTCATCAAGTTCTGAAGTTTACCCAAACGCATACGGACATTGTCAAGCACATCATCCGCCGTACCCGCGACCGGCTGATAGCCGTTCAGTATGCTTTCAAAGGTCGCCTTAGCCTGATCGTAATTATCCCGTTCGGCGAAGGAGTCTCCCAGAACGATAAAGGCCTTGGCCAGCCAGTAGGACTGGTTTCCGGCAGCGTCGGCGAAACTGTAGACTTTCTTTTCCACCTCTTCGTACCGCCCCTGATCATAGGCATCTTGGATGAGCATGAAGGCGGCCTCGGCCCCTTCTTGCGTAGCGGGATCGACACTGAGCCGCGTGAAGAGTTCGAAAGCCTTATCACGCTCGCCCGTTGAGAGATTGGATTTCGCGATCACGAAATCCGCTTCCCGAAGTTCGTCCGCGGAACTCTTCGAATCCGCTTTCACCTTCCCGGCGCCGGAAATCGCGGCGGCATATTCCTGCCCTCGGTAGGCGGATCGCATCATACCGATGCGGGCAGCATGCCGGTTGTTTTCAAGGCGGGCTGCCTGAAGCAGGGAGGAATACCCGCCGTAAGCATCCCGGAAGCGCTCCAGTTCATAAGAAAGGCGGGAAAAATTCAGCATGGCGATTTCGGTGAATGAGTCGGCGCTCCCCCGGTCGATAGCCTGCCGGTACCAGTCGCAAGCCTGTTCCTTGTTCCCCAAGTTGCGGTAACATTCCGCGATGTAGAAGCTCGCCTGTCCCACCTTGCTCCCCTGCGGATAGCGCTCCAGATAATTCTGCAGCGCGGTGAGCGACTTGCTGTAGTGATCAGTCAGGTACAATTGCTCGGCCGCATTGAAGTACATTTCCTCTTTTTCACTGTCCGTCTTTCCCTTGACCCCGCCGATCGCCTCGGCATAGTCCAGATACTCGTCGGTCCTTCCCTGAGACTGATAGATGGACTCGATGGCGAGCAAAGCGTTTTCCGCATACTCCGTCTCAGGCATCTCCTGGACGACCTGCTTGTAATATTCAAGGGCCTGGTTGAATTCAGACAGGTTGCGGAAAATCATTCCCAACTCGATCAGCGAGCGGGCGATCATGGACTTGTCCTGGGTCGAAGCGCTGAGTTTCCGGAAACAGTCCATGGCTTCGTCGTTCCGGTCCACGGCCACATAGGCCCGGCCCAATTCGTACAAGGCCTCGGCATAATAAGCGGCGGACGGATCCGCATGTTCCGCTCCAGAAAGGGCCTGAACCTTTTTGTCCCGGTCCCCGAGGAGGCCGTACGCGATTCCGGCCCGGTAGAACGGATACAGATTGTCCGAATAATTGAAGCGCTCAGTGGCTGCTTCGTATTTCTGGATGGCGATCGCATAGTCCTTCCGGATGAAGTCGCAGTCGGCGCGGCGCACGGCTGCGTCTTTTCCCTGCAGCGGATTCTTCGCGGCCAGATACTGATCGAACCATTTGGAGGCGTTGTCGTAGTCCTCCAGACGGAAATAGCTGTAGGCAAGATCATAGGGAATTAAATTCCCTTCCTCCTTCCCGTCCAGGGCAGAGATATTGTACAAGTCTTTGAACGTCTCTACCGCCTGTTCAAACTGTTCGCTCCGGTAATAGGCTTCTCCCAGCCAGTAACGCGCGAGTTGGTTGAACGTCTCTCGACGGTCCGAGTAATACGCCGCCGCCCTCAGGCAGGGAATCGCATCCCTCCAGGATCCGTTCTCGATCAACTGGTGGGCACGCAGGTAATTGGCCCGCATGTAATTGGCTTTCTGATTGTCGTCCAGCAGGTCGATGTGGCTGTAGGCCTCCACCGCTCCGGCATAATCGTGATTGTAGAGCGAAGACAACGCCATGTAGCTGTAGATCCGGTCCCCTTTCTGCTTGTCGGAATATTTCGCGATGTAGTCGTCGAAGACCGTCGGATTGTGATTCAGATCAAAAGAGAGCTTGGCGTAGTTGAAGTGGGCATCTTCCTGGATTGCCAAATCGTAGGTCTGCTCGGAAGCCTCCTTGAAGGCTTGCATCGCAGCCACCTTGTTTCCGGTCTGGATGTAGCTGTAGCCCAGCTGGTAGTTGGCGATCTGTCCGATCGAATCGGTCCGTTCCTTCATAAGGGAATAGTTGTCGATCGCCCCGGAGAAATCATCGACCGCGTAGAAAAGAGAGCCGGCATAAAAGAAATCGTTTCGATCCATGTCCCTGCGGCTCCGCTCGATCCGGTCGTAATATTCCCGGGCCTTCGCCGTATTTCCGGTGGCCAGGAATGATTCGGAAATGATCCGCGCCAGATGCGGCTGCCGTTCCTTGGGAATACGCTCGTATAGTTCCGGACCGTTGCCCGTCACATACCCATAGTCCTTCCGCATGAATCGGCATTCCAGCATGTAGTAGTTGGACATGTCGGTGAACCGGGGATCGCGCGCCGCTTTTTCAAACCAGTCATAAGCCTCCTGGAACCGCTTTTCGGAGTAGTTGATGTAACCCAGCGAGTACCGGGACGGGGCCGTATAGTCCGATTGCGGCATTTTTTCAGCCAGTTCGAAGCCGGACTTGGCCGCCGGGATGTCCCCCGTTTCGAAGAGCGCGTAGGACTTCTTGAAAGAATATTCAGGGAGCTGGTCGGCATACAAATCCTTCCGTTCGATCTTGTAAAAGGTACTCGCAGCCTCGGCATAGTCTTCTTTGTCAAAGAGGTTGAGAGCGTTGTAAAAGTGAAGTTGCGGAATCAGGGACGAGTACGGATACTCGAAGGCATACGCCGCGGCGAGAAGCTCGTTTCCGGGCTCCTGGAGCCGGACGGAGCAGAGCGTTTCATAGCCCTTCGCGACAAAATCTCCCGTTTCAGCATACAAAGCGCCGAACAAGGTAGCGGCTCGCTCGAACATGCCCCGTTCGTAGAGATCCATCGCGCGGCGGAAAGTTTCGGGAGCGGAGTCCTGAGCAATCAGGCTGATTCCCGGGCAGAATACCATTGCAGCGACCACTGCCACGATGTGTTTGCGTTTCATATCGATTCCGAAGTTTTGTTTCCTAATAAAATATTTTGCAAATTTACTCAAATATACCTGAAAAAAGGTATATTTGTTAATGTGAATATGCAAGATAACATCCACACTGCATCAAAAAACGAGCCGATTGTCTTTTTTCGCGGCGCGGACATTTTCAACGGAGAGACCGCGGTCATCTACGACCTTGACATGGAGATCTTCCCGGGGGATTTCGTCTACATCGTAGGCAAGGTCGGCACCGGCAAGACCTCCATCATCCGCACGATCACCGGGGAGAATCCTCTTGGAAAGGGATCCGGACAGGTCTGCGGCTTCCAGCTCAAAGGAATCAAGGATCGCGACGTCCCCTATTTGAGGCGCAAACTCGGGGTTGTTTTCCAGGATTTCCAGTTGCTGATGGACCGGACAGTGGAAAAAAACCTTGAATTCGTGCTGAAGGCAACCGGATGGAAAGATCGGACCGCGATCGACAAACGGATTCTGGAAGTGCTGGAGGATGTAGGGGTGGTTCACAAGGCCCACAAAATGCCCCACCAACTTTCCGGCGGGGAACAGCAACGGATCGCGATCGCCCGTTCCCTCCTGAACAAACCCGAGGTTATCCTCGCGGACGAACCGACCGGCAATCTTGACAACGAAACAGCCGACGGCATCCTGAAACTCTTGACACGGATCAATCGCGAGAACGGAACGGCCGTCATCATGGTCACGCACAACCGGAATATCTTCGAAAAATATCCGGGCAGGATTTTTGTCTGCAAAAATGAGACTTGTACGGAAAATGTCAACAACGAGGTGATCGACCTTGCCTTGACCATTTGATTTACGGCATGCAAAAAAAACAGAGATACGTACAAATCCTGAATTGGTTCTTGAAGAACGCTCCCGTTGCGGAAACGGAATTGCATTACACCTCTCCCTACCAGCTGCTGGTCGCCGTCATCCTGTCCGCCCAGTGTACGGATCGCAGGGTGAATATGGCCGCCCCGGAATTGTTCAAGCGATTCCCCTCCCCTGCCGACCTTGCGGCAACCACCTTCGACGAGGTCTTTCCCTACGTCAAATCCATTACCTACCCCAACAGCAAAACGAAGTACTTGATCGGTATGGCGCAAAAGCTGATGGCGGATTTCGACGGGGAAGTTCCCTCCGACACCAAGGCGCTGATGAGTTTGCCCGGAGTCGGCCGCAAAACCGCGAACGTGATTGCCTCCGTTCTGTACGACAAGCCCGTGATCGCGGTCGACACCCATGTGTTCCGGGTCTCTCGCCGGCTGGGACTTTCCGACGGGAGGACGGTCAAGGCGGTCGAAAAGGAACTGGAAAGGAATATCCCCGTCGAAATCCGGGCGAAGGCCCATCACTGGCTGATCCTGCATGGCCGCTACACCTGTACGGCAAGGGCGCCCCGGTGCGGGGAATGCGGACTGCGAAACTGGTGCAGGGATTACGCGCAGCGAAACCCAACTACAGAAAATCTTACTTAGCATATGTGGATAACGTTAATTATTCTTTTGGTCGCGGCGGCGTTCTTTATCAATGGTAAAGTTCGCTCGGACCTTGTGGCTATGTGTGCCCTGCTGGGATTATTGTTAAGCAATGTCCTTACTCCGGCAGAGGGGTTGGCTGGCTTTTCAAATAATACCGTCATTATGATGGTAGGTCTGTTCATCGTGGGAGGCGCTATCTTCAAAACAGGTCTTGCCAAGATGATCAGCAGTAGAATTTTGAAACTCGCAGGCACAAGTGAAATCAAACTTTTTCTTTTGGTCATGTTGGCGACAAGCGGTATCGGAGCTTTCGTAAGCAATACGGGCACGGTGGCTTTGATGTTGCCCATCATTGTCAGTATGGCTGCAGCTGCCGGTACATCTCCAAGGAGACTGCTCATGCCGCTTGCTTTCGCCAGCAGCATGGGAGGAATGATGACCCTGATCGGTACGCCTCCGAACCTGATTATCAGTGATACTTTAGCGAAGGCCGGTTATGGTGAACTTGCATTCTTCTCTTTCTTGCCGGTTGGCATCATTACAGTCATAGTAGGTACGCTTTACCTGATCCCGGCAACCAAAATCTTCCTTTCTCCAAAAGACAACGAAAAAAACAAAACCATTCAAGGCAAGTCTCTCAAGGAATTGGTTCGTGAATACGGCATTTCCAATAATCTATTCCGGGCTCATGTCGTATCCGGCTCTTCAGCCATCGGAAAAACCATTGTTGACATGAATATATACAGGGAGTATGGTGTCAATGTGCTGGAACTTAGAAGAAGCCATGGGAATAATCGTTTTGTACGTACCATCAATCAGCAACTTGCTTCTCCAACTTTAACTCTTCAAAAAGATGATGTGCTCTATTTATCGGGAGATATAGAAAAGATACAGAAACTGGCAGCTGATTTCTCACTAAAACTACTTGATAGTCACACTGATGAAATCGTACACAAAGGTGCTCAAACAAGCTCGAAAACTTCGTTGGATTTCTATGATATCGGAGTTGCGGAAATTCTGATCATGTCATCTTCATCGATGATAAACAGAACAATAACAGAACTTGGATTTAGAAGTAAATTTAATGTTAATGTTCTAGGTATAAGAAGAAAGCAAGACTACATACTTCACAATTTAGGCGGAGAGAAAGTTCTTGGTGGTGATGTCCTTCTCGTCCAAGGAAGGTGGAAAGATATCGCAAGACTTCGAAATGAGTCGGACAACTGGGTAGTTCTAGGGGAGCCGCTTGAAGAAGCGGCAAAGGTAACGCTGGATTACAAAGCTCCGATCGCGGCTCTCATCATGGTGGCAATGGTGGCGGTAATGGCTATTGAAAGCATTCCGATCGCTCCGGTTACAGCAGTTTTATTAGCAGCTGTTCTTATGGTTATAACAGGATGTATTCGCAGTGTTGAAGCCGCTTACAAAACAATCAATTGGCAAACAATCGTGCTTTTCGCAGCGATGCTTCCGATGTCTACAGCCCTGGAAAAAACAGGAGTCTCTACGATGATTGCTGATTATATCATCAATAACTTCGGCAGCAGTGGGCCATACGTTGTTCTTGGAGCGATTTATTATGCGACGTCACTGATGACGATCTTCATCAGCAACACCGTAACGGCTGTCCTCATGGCGCCAATCGCCCTCGCAGCGGCAACAGGTATCGGCGTAAGCCCGATCCCGTGTTTATTTGCAGTGACGGTAGCGGCAAGTATGTCTTTCGCTTCTCCGTTCTCGACTCCGCCAAACGTTCTTGTGATGTCGGCAGGTCAATACACATTCATGGACTATGTAAAAGTCGGCTTGCCACTTCAAATTCTGATGGGTATCGTCATGATTTTCGCCCTCCCGTTGCTATTCCCATTCTGATTCATTAGATTACATCATAGCCGCCCGTATGGTTGACAAAGCACCATGAGGTCTTGTCGATTCCTTTTTATCATGCTCTCTTTCAACACAGAAAATCTTCTATTCATCGGTTCGGTTCTGATCTTCGCTTCCATCATGATCAGCAAAGCGGGCTACAGGTACGGCGTCCCCGCCTTGCTGCTTTTCCTGATCGTCGGGATGATATTCGGAAGCGATGGGCTAGGACTCGTGTTCAACAACTACCATCAAGCCCAGTTCGTCGGTGCGGCCGCCCTCTGCGTCATCTTGTTCAGCGGCGGCATGGAGACCCAGTTCTCCGCTGTCAAGCCGGTTCTCCGGGAGGGCATCATGCTTTCCACCATCGGAGTTATACTCACGGCAGTCTTCACGGGACTCTTCATTTATCTATTGACGCTGTTTCTCCCGCTTTCCACCCCGACAACCCTTCTGACGTGCTTGCTGCTGGCGGCAGTGATGTCCTCGACCGACTCGGCGACCGTGTTCAGCATTCTTCGCAGCAACCGGATGGGGCTCAAGGAGCATCTGCAGCCGGCGCTGGAACTGGAGTCCGGCTCCAACGACCCGATGGCCTACGTGCTCACGGTCGTGCTCATCCAGTGTGTGCAAACGCTCTCGGATCCGGGTGCCGCGCATGAGGGGATCCATGTCTGGAGAATCGCCGGAAACGCGATGCTTTCATTTTTTCTGCAACTCGGGATCGGTACGGTACTCGGATTGGCGTTCGGTTACTTCGCGGTCTGGTTCCTCAACCGCATCCATCTCCACAGCACCTCGCTCTATGCCATCCTGCTCCTGAGCATCGGTTTCTTCACGTTGTCGGTAACCACTCTTTTGAAGGGGAACGGCTTTCTCGCGGTCTACCTGGCCGGAATCTTCATCGGTAACAAGCCCCTCGCCAACAAGCGTGAAATCTTCAAATTCATGGACAGCATGACCTGGATCATGCAGATCGGCATGTTCTTGACCCTTGGGCTGCTGGTCAACCCGCGGGACATGCTGTCCATCGCTCCCCTCGCCTTGCTGGTCGGAGTATTCCTCATACTCGTAGCCAGGCCATTGACCGTCTTCATCACCCTACTCCCCTTCCGCCAGTTTTCCTTGAAAGCCAGGATTTTCATCTCTTGGGTGGGACTGAAGGGCGCGGCGCCCATCCTCTTCGCGACTTACCCGGTAATCGCGGACGTGCCGGGTTCCGAACAGATCTTCAACATCGTATTCTTCATCACCATACTTTCCATGCTGGTACAGGGGATGAGTATACCGACCGTAGCACGTTGGCTACGGCTCGACCTGCCCGAAGAGGAGCAAACCGAGACCTTCGGGATCGAGATCCCGGAAGAAGCAGGCAAGTTGTTGAACGCCCGTCTTACGGAAGCGGACTTGGAGGCAGGGAACACCCTCAAGGAAATTTTGCTGCCGGAGGGAAGCCGCGTCGTGATGATCCAGCGCGGCAAGGAACTGATCGTGCCCGACGGTTCCGTCGAACTCCGACCCGGCGATGACCTTCTGATGATCCGGAAAAACCAGTTGGACGAAGACGAAGAATAATGTATCTTTGCACCGCAAAAGAATCTAATCCCAAGAAATATGAAAAGAATCGTACTCATCCGTCACGGCGAAAGCCAATGGAACAAGAAAAACCGGTTTACCGGCTGGACCAATGTTGACCTCAGCGAAAAGGGGCTGCAAGAAGCGCTGGAGGCCGGAAAAGCCTTGAAAGAAGCCGGCTTCACTTTCGAGGTGGCCTACACGTCCTACCTCAAACGAGCCATCAAGACCCTCAACAACGTACTCGATGCCATGGATCTGGATTGGATCCCTGTTAAGAAGACTTGGAGGCTGAACGAAAAGCACTACGGCATGTTGCAGGGACTCAACAAGAGCGAGACCGCCGCTAAATACGGGGAAGAACAGGTGCATATCTGGAGGCGCAGTTACGACGTCGCCCCGCACAATCTACCTGATGAAGACCCGAACAGCGCCACACAGGATCCTCGCTACGCCCTTGTTCCGGACCAGTACATCCCTCGCACAGAAGCTCTCAAGCACTGTATTGACCGGGTCATGCCGTACTGGGAATGCGAGATTTTCCCTGCGCTTAAAACGCATGACTGCATCACCGTCGTCGCCCACGGGAACAGTCTCCGCGGCATCGTGAAACACCTCAAGAACATTTCCGACACGGACATCGCCGGCTTGAACATTCCCACGGGCGTACCCTATGTGTTCGAATTCGATGACAATCTGAACTTTATCCGAGACTACTATCTCGCTGACCCCGAAGAACTCAAACGGAAGCAGCAGGCCGTCGCCAATCAGGGAGCCGCCAAGAAGTAATCAAATTGTAACAATTCCGCAACGGATTTTTAATATCCGCTGCGGAACTTTGCCCAATATAAACTCAAAAGGCATGGAGAGTCTTTATCTGGGGCTTGTTATTTTTCTGCTTTTACTGGCTGTCTTCGACTTGGTCGTCGGCGTAAGCAACGATGCGGTCAATTTTCTGAATTCAGCGGTCGGGGCCAAGGTGGCCACCTTGAGAACCATCATGATCGTGGCGGGAATCGGCATCTTCCTGGGCGCCACTACCAGCAGCGGCATGATGGAGATCGCGAGAAACGGAATCATGCATCCCTCGATGTTCTCGTTCCGGGAAGTCATTTTCATCTTCGTCGCGGTGATGATTTCGGACGTCGTGCTGTTGAACATCTTCAACAGTCTCGGGCTCCCCACCTCCACGACCGTCTCGATGGTCTTCGAATTGCTGGGCGGTACAGCCGCCATCGCCATGTTGAAAATCGCTGCCAGCAACGGAGCCCTCAGGATCTCGGACCTCATGAACACCGACAAAGCCTTCGAAATCATCGGCGCCATCTTCATCTCCGTGGGGATCGCCTTCGTGTTCGGCGTCATTCTGCAGTGGCTGGCACGTTTGGTTTTTACCTTTGCCTACAAAAACGGGCTCAAGTGGAAGATCGGTATCTTCGGGGGACTTGCAACCACGACGATCCTGTACTTTATGGTGTTCAAGAGCATGAAGAATTTCAGCTTCATTCGCCCGGAAGTCATGGAATATATCAATACCAACATCGGTCTGCTCCTGCTGTACTGCTTCATCGGCTCCACCATTCTGATGCAGATTCTCTACTTCTTGAAAGTCAATGTCTTCAAGGTACTGGTCCTGATGGGGACTTTCGCCCTGGCGATGGCCTTCGCAGGTAATGATCTCGTGAACTTTATCGGAGTTCCCTTGGCAGGGCTTTCCTCCTACAAGGATTTCATCGCGAACGGCTCAGGGGATGCCGCTTCCCATATGATGACGGCATTGAACGGACCTGCCAAAACTCCGTTCCTCTATCTAGCCGGAGCCGGACTGATAATGGCAATTGCCCTCGCAACCTCGAAAAAGGCGCACAACGTGATCAAGACTTCCGTCGATCTTTCCCGCCAGAACGAAGGTGACGAGATGTTCGGCAATTCGAAGATCGCACGGGTGCTGGTGAGAGCCTCAAACAACGCCGGCCGTTTCTTCTCGGACGCGATTCCGGACAAAGTCAAGGCTTGGGTGGCCAAGCGATTTGATACAAGAGAAATCCACCTTGAACACGGGGCCGCTTTCGATGAAGTCCGCGCTACCGTCAGTTTGGTCATTGCCAGCCTCTTGATTGCTTTGGGTACCTCCCTGACGCTCCCCCTCTCCACGACCTACGTCACTTTCATGGTAGCGATGGGTACGTCCCTGGCCGACAAGGCCTGGGGACGGGAAAGCGCGGTCTACCGTGTCACCGGCGTGGTTTCCGTGATCGGCGGCTGGTTCGTTACGGCCGCCGCCGCATTCTCCATCTGCTTCGTACTAACCCTCATCCACTACTACGGCGGCTTCGTCGGGGTCGGACTTATGGTCGCACTGGCAACCTACATCCTCATCCGGACCAACATCCGGTACCGCAGGCGCAAGGAAGACGAGCAGAAGGACAAGATCTTCAACGAGATGATGCTGTCCACCGACAAGGACGAGATCCTGAAACTGTTGCAGGAGCATGTCACGAAAAGCCAGGCGGATTTCATGAACTACGTCAATACGACCTTCATTCAAATCACGGACGGATTCATCAAGGAAAATCTGGGCATGCTGCACCGCGCGAAGGAATCGATGATCCGCAAGCGGGGAGAACTGAAAAATTTGAGACGGAAGGAATTGATCGGCTTACGGAAGTTGGACCCCTCCGTAGCCATGGAAAAGAACACCTGGTTCCACCTGGGACGAAATTCCTGCGAAGATATTCTGTACTGCATGCGAAGAATCGAGGACGCCTGCGAGGAACAGGTCGACAACAATTTCTCGACCCTCTCCCAGGAGCAAATCAAGGAGTTCATTCCGCTCCGCGACACCGTCCTTTTCCTCACCCGCCGTGCCGAAAAAATTCTCGAGCGGGATGCCTATGAAGAGGTGGAGGAAGTCCGCCGCGAAGAAGCCGAGTTGAGACGTTGTCTGGAGGAGACACGCGACAAGCAGATGCAACGGATGCAGTCCGGGAAGGACAACATCTCCGCAGCCTATGTCTATCTGAGCTTATTGCAGGAAACCCGGGAAATAACGGCCTCGATCGGCCGGCTCCTCCGTGCCTCCAAGAATTTCAGAGAGGCCTGAGTTTACAGATTTTTTGCGATCGTAAAATCAAACTCCAATCCTCCGGTCTGGGCGATGCTCGCGGAGATGGTTCCATGGTGCAGAAACACTGCGTTCTTCACGATGGCTAGTCCCAGTCCGGTACCGCCCAATTTCCGCGAACGTCCTTTGTCAACGCGATAGAAGCGTTCGAAAAGCCGGGGCAGATGCTCTGAAGGGACGCCTACTCCGTTGTCGGAGAAACTGAAAGCATACGCATCCTCCGTCTCCTCTGTCATCCGGATCGTGATCGTCACGCCTTCTCCGGCATAGGCGATGGAATTGTCCGTCAAATTACGGAAAGCCGAATAGAGCAGCGAACGGTTCCCCCGCACGATCACGTCGTTGTCAACGAGGGCTCGGTAGGTGATGTTCTTGCTCGACAGTTGCGGCGCTGTGTCGGCTTGAATCAACTGCAGCAGAGCAGCGATGTTCACTTCAGTAGATTCATAAGTATGAGGCGCGTCGTCGAGTTTGTTCAGAATCGAGATGTCTTCGAGCAGACTGGCCAGTCGTTGGCTCTGGGCGTAAACCCGCTTGATGAAGCGATTTTTGGTTTCGGAATCCAACTCCGGTTCATTGACGATCGTTTCCAGGTATCCTTGGATGCTGCTGACCGGCGTTTTCAGTTCGTGGGCGATATTTTCGGTCAGCTGCCGCTTGAGGCGGGTTTTATCGTCTTCGCTTTCTTTCAACCGTCCGTAGAGTTCGACCAGTTCGCGGGAGACATCACCCAATTCATCTTTCGGAAAAACAAGGGCATGCTCCGGCTTCGCGCCCGAATACTCGGCAAACGTGCGAAGTTGCCTGATATACTTACCCAGCCTGCGGGTGAAACGAAAGTAGATGAACAGAAGCAGGACAGACAGGATTCCGGCAAGCCACAGAAAGGTGTGGTCGGCAGACAGCATCCGTGTCAAAGACACATCATAAGGCAAGGCAGAGCGGATGACCACTCCGTCATCGGGGAAATAGGTGGCGGAATAAAACAAGCGTTGGCCGCCCAGCGTCATGGACGACCGCATGATGTCGTATCCGCTCAGGGATTCTGAAGTCATCGCTTCCGTTACTTCCTTTCTTCCGAGATGATTCGGCATGCTGTCAGGGTCCGCGGCGCTGTCGTACAAGACTTTGCCGAGACTATCGATGACGGTCAAGCGAAGATGCGGAATTGAGTAGTCGGAAACATATTCAGAAAAAGGCGGATGTTCCGGGTTGCGAAGCACCTTTTCCGCAACTTCCCTGTTGTAGCTCTGAAGGCGTTCGTTCAGCAAACTGGCTTTATAGATCCGCTCACGATGGAACTGGAATGCGACGAAGCAGATGACAAAGGCGAGAAACAGAGTTGTGACACTCAAGAACAGCCTCCCGCTGAAACTGATGCCGATCTTATTCTTCATCATAACAGTACCCGAAACCGTGACGGGATGAAATCCTGGGCCCGTAAGCTCCGATCTTTTTCCGAAGTCTTGCGATGGCCACATCCACGGACCGTTCCGTCACGATGACCTCGTCCGGCCATACTTTTTCAAGAATATCCTGACGGGAGAAGACCATTCCAGGGCTGCCCTTCAGCAATTTGAGAACATCGTATTCCGTTCTGGTTAAAGAAACTTCGCGCCCGTCAACCAGCACTTTCTTCTTTCCGTCCTGAATGACGATTCCATTGCTTTCCACACGGGGCTCCGTCTCTTTCGCCCGACGCAGAACCGCCTTGACGCGCGCGAGGACCTCCTTCAGTGAAAAGGGTTTGGAAATGTAGTCGTCCGCCCCCAGCTCGAGACCTCGCACCGTATCCTCTTCTGTGCCTCTTGCAGTCAAAAAGATGATGGGGATCCGCTCGGTTTGAGGATCCGACTTGATCTTGGCGGCCATTTCAAATCCGGACATCCTGCCCATCATGATATCGAGCAGCAAGCAGTCGAATGCCGGGATGTCCATCTCCAACGCTTCCTCGGCAGAGAAAGCCGTTACCACATCATACCCGACCTTTTCCAGATTGAACTTCAAGATGGCGCAGATGTCCTCTTCGTCATCAACGACCAGTATGCGTTTTCTGTCCATATCATACAAATTTAAGGAAGTTTTGGACTTGATGCAACAAAATTATTATATTTGACGAATATAAAACGAACTATATGCCGGACATTTCCAAGCGGGGCCGGGAGGCTCCCGCTTCACCCATCAGAAAATTAAGTGCCTTTGCAGAATCTGCAAAAGCACGAGGCATCAAAGTCTATCATCTGAACATCGGCCAGCCGGACCTACCCACTCCACCGAAAGCCATCGAGGCTTTAAAAGCCATTGAGCGGAAGACCCTCGAGTACAGCCCCAGTCAAGGTTACCAATCACTTCGGGACAGATTGGTCGGATATTACCGGAGATTCGGGATTTCCCTCCGCAGTGATGAAATCATCATTACGTCCGGCGCCTCGGAGGCGCTCTTGATGACCTTCTTGGCATGCCTGGACCCCGGGGACGAGCTGATCACGACCGAGCCTGGCTATGCCAACTATCTTTGCTTTGCCGCTGCCGCGGGAGTCAAGGTAAAAACGGTGACTTCATGGATCGAGGACGGCTTTGCGCTGCCCCCTATCGAGGACTTTGAAAAGGCGATCACGGAGCGCACAAAAGCGATTCTGATCTGCAATCCCAACAACCCGACAGGCTATCTGTATTCCGCTGAAGAGTTGTACAAACTGCGGGAGATCGTCCGGGATCACGATCTCTATTTATTTTCTGACGAAGCCTACCGGGAGTTCCAATACACCGATGAGCCGCATATGTCTGTTCTGAGTCTCTTCGGGATTGACAGCAACGTCATCATGATTGACTCGGTCTCAAAACGTTACTCGGAGTGTGGAATCCGCATCGGAATGATCGTGAGCCACAATGCCGAAGTGATGAATACAATCCTAAAATTCTGTCAGGCAAGGCTCAGTCCTCCCCTCCTGGGGCAGATTGTCGCGGAAGCCTCGATCGATGGAACGGAGGAGTATTCGAAAGCCTGTTATGAAGAGTATCTTTCGCGTCGCAACTTTTTCATCGCAGGATTGAACAAGATTCCCGGTGTCTATTCACCGATGCCGAATGGGGCATTCTACACGGTCGCGTCTCTCCCGGTCGAAGACGCGGAAGATTTCTGCAAGTGGTGCCTGACGGATTTCTGTTATGTCGATCCGGATGAGACAGAACCGACGGAGAAGAGTTCCCCGGACAATTTCATTGCAAAACCTCGGAAAAAGAGTGACGGCTGGACCGGTGAAACCCTGATGATGGCACCGGCAGGAGGATTCTACAGTACTCCCGGCCTGGGGAAGAACCAGGTCAGGTTGGCCTATGTCCTCAATAAGGAGGACTTGGCACGCGCGTTGCTGGTTCTGGAAAAAGCGTTGGAAGCCTACAACGCGCGATAATCCCTGCTTACGTTTTCCCCTTATCTTCCGCCTCCGTCCCTCCGGCCGGAGACGTAGTTTTCCGCTATGCAAACTGTGGTCTTGCCCGGTCGATCGGTC
>JAAYJQ010000004.1 GCA_012522855.1 Bacteroidales bacterium | reverse complement strand
AGGGCGAATATTTTGACAGATCTTTCACGCTCATATGCCCTGTACAGCCCTGGGAGCTGGATCGGCGTGCCCGCATTTTGTAAATCTCGAATTGTTCCTGGGGCAGCCGATGTTAGCCGGGACCAATTCCCCGGCATTCCCGTCCTGGCAAGCCTCCGTAGGTAGCACCCAGGCCCGGATTCTTGGCATTTTGGTCCTGGCAGGTCTCTGCAGACCCTACCCAGGCCCTGATTCTCGGCATTTTGGTCCTGGCAGGCCGCTCTGTGTAATGAGGGTGGTTAAAATGTCAGAATAGGCGGCCGAGAATTCAATAATTGAATCTAAGGTAGACTCAACCTGGAACAAAGAACAATAAAAAGTGCTGGCAAATGCGAAAGTGTTCGAGGCGCCGGCTGGCCTGTTTTGCATATGGTGCCAAAAGTGCTGGCTAATGCGAAGATGTTCGAGGTGCAGGCGGCCTGTTTTTGCAGGTGGTGCCAAAAAGGGCCGGCCAAGACTTTTTTGGCCAGCCCCGTGAGAATGCGTTGAGGCTTTGGCTGTCACCGGAGCGTACCCGGGAGGCCGCGTCAGGTGTCGGGCCGGTTGCTCGGTTCGTCGACCTCCCAGTCCGCCCGCTTCCCGTGGTAGGGCGACGCTTCCCGTGGTAGGGCGACGCTTCCCGTGGTAGGGCGATGCTTCCCGTGGTAGGGCGGCGCTTCCCGTGGTAGGGCGGCGCTTCCCGTGGTAGGGCGGCGCTTCGCGTGGTAGGGCGGCGCTTCGCGTGGTAGGGCGGCGCTTCGCGTGGTAGGGCGGCGCTTCCCGTGGTAGGGTGGCGCTTCTCGCCCGGGAGGCCGCGTCAGGTGTCGAGCCGGTTGCCTTTTTTGTCGTAAATTTCATTCTGCAGGACGGTGAAGTCGGTGACCTCGACGAGGTCGATCTTGCACTTGTACTTCCGCTTCCATTTGCCGTAGAAGGAATTGTTGCCCAGAAGTGTCGTGTTCCTCCGAAGGTAGGCTCCGAGAATCGGACTGACCTTCAGCACGAGGGAATGGATCCCTTTCTCCGCACAGTAGGCGATCTTTCGCTCGATCTGCTCGTCAATGACGACGCTCGAGAAAATCTTGCCGGTGCCGTGGCAGGCCGGGCAGGTCTCGGCCGTGTTGATCTCCGTCACGGGACGAATCCGCTGGCGCGTGATCTGCATCAGGCCGAATCTGGTGAGCGGCAGCACGTTGTGCTTGGCGCGATCTCCCTCCATGAGCTGCAGCATGTACTTGTGCAGCTCGTTGCGGTTCTCTTGGGAATCCATGTCGATGAAGTCGACCACTATGATTCCCCCCATGTCCCGAAGGCGCAGCTGCCGGGCGATTTCTTCCGCGGCGATCTTGTTGACCTCGAAGGTGTTCTCCTCCTGGTTGGAAGTCTTCGCGCGGATCCCGCTGTTCACGTCGATCACATTCAGGGCCTCCGTCGTCTCGATGACGAGATAGGCACCCTGCTTCATCGGCACCACCTTGCCGAACGAACTCTTGATCTGGCGGGTGACCTCGAAATGGTCAAAAATCGGTTCCTTGCCCTCGTACAGCTTCACGATCTTCTCCTGATCCGGCGAGATCAGGGCGATATACTTCCTTGTCTCCTCATAGATGTTCGCATCGTTCACATAGATGTTCGAAAACGAATCGTTCAGGAGATCCCTGAGAATTGTGGTGGTCTTGCTGTACTCGGTGAAGAGCAGTTGCACGCCTTTGGATTTCGCGATCTTTTTCCAGGAAGTTTCCCACTTCTCGATCAGAGACTTCAACTCCGCGACCAGCACCGCGGCATTTTTGCCCTCGGCTGCCGTGCGGATGATGGCTCCGTAGTTCTTGGGGAGAATGCTCCGGACCAGTGTCTCGAGCCTTTTCTTTTCTTCCTTCGAGGCGATTTTCTGGGAGATGCTCACCTTCTCGGCGAAGGGCATCAGTACAATGTTGCGTCCTGCCAATGAAATTTCCGCAGTCAGTCTGGATCCTTTGGTGGAAATCGGTTCCTTGACGATCTGCACGATCATCATCTGGCCCACCTTCAACTCGTTCTCGAGCCGTCCCTCCTTCTCCAGGATGGGACCGAGTTTGATCTTGGAATACAAGCTCCTGAGATCCGAGTTGGGGTTGCTCTTGCGCACGAACTCGTCGAACGCTTTGAAATACAGCCCCAGGTCCAGATAATGAACGAAACCTTCCTTCTTGTCCCCGATGTCCACGAAGGCAGCATTGAGCGCGGGAAGAATCTTCCGCACTTTTCCGAGGTATACATCTCCGACGGAAAAGTTGTGCCCTTTGCTGGACTCCTTGTTCAGTTCAATCAGCCGGCGGTTTTCCATCAGCGCGATTTGAACCTCGTTCGATGTGACATCGACAATCAGATCTTTTTCTGAATTTTCAGACTCCATAAGGAAATAACAATGGTATAAATAGTAATAAAGGCTGTACCGGACTTCCGGTCAGCCTTTTCTTCTAGCAGACTGCTAAAATGGCAGACACAGAAGACTATTTCTTCTTGTGTCTATTTTTGCGCAAGCGTTTTTTACGCTTGTGCGTAGACATTTTATGTCTTTTCCGCTTTTTACCGCTTGGCATAAGGTATTTATTTAGCTATTCTTGACCGCGACAACGAATGCCTTCGCCGGTTTGAACGCCGGAATGTCGTGCGCGGGGATGATCATCGTCGTCTTCTTCGTGATGTTGCGAGCAGCCTTTTGGGCTCTGTGCTTGATGATGAAACTGCCGAAACCGCGGAGATACACCGGTTCTTTTCTGATAAGCGAATCTTTCACAGTCTTCATGAAAGCCTCGATAACGTTCTGCACTGCGATCTTTTCAATGCCGGTTGCCTTGGCAACTTCGTTTACAATTTCTGCCTTTGTCATAGTATTAAACGTAATTTAAAGAAGTTATGCAAATCCTTTGTATTCAGATTGCGGGATGCAAAAATAGAGTTATTTTTTTAATATTCAAAATCATAAGCAGAAATTTTTGTGGCATGGAGATTGACGATATTCCCTAGTAGTAACCGCAACCCCTCTCTCGCTGCCAGATTGGCAGGGAGAGAGTGTCCGCGCAAAATGAATATGATTGAAAATGAAAGTTGATAAAAATACAGATTTCCAGTTTTCCAGCGGAGCTCAGGTGAGCATCATCCCCGTCCTTCAGGGCGAAGACCAGATGAAGGTGGATCCGACCGAACTGCCGGAAACCCTTCCCGTGCTCGCCCTGCGGAACGCCGTCCTCTTCCCCGGCGCCGTATTTCCGATCATCATCGGGCGCGAGAAATCGATCCGGCTGATCAGGGATGCCGAGAACAGCGGCTCCTTCATCGGCACCGTTCCCCAGAATGACATCTCCGTCGAAGACCCCAAGGAAAAAGACCTCTATCAATACGGTACCGCTGCCCGGATCATCCGGATTCTGGACATGCCGGACGGAACCATCACGGCCATCCTACAGGGAGTCAAGCGGTTCCGCCTGCAGGGCATCCTCGCCTACGACCCTTACATTACCGCCAAGGTGCTGTACCTCGAAGACGTGGTCCCCGCGGACGACAACGACACCCGGGTGATCGCCGAATCCTTGAAGGAACGCGCTGCCACGATCATCAAGGCCTCGTCCTTTGCCCCCCGTGAAGCCATCGGCGCCCTCAAGTCCATCGACAATTTCGTGTTCTTGGTGAATTTCATCGCCACCACGGTCGAAGTCGAGAATTTTCCCGAAAAGGTGGACCTCCTCCGCTACGAAGATCTGAAAGTCCGCGCCATGAAGCTCCTCACCGTGCTGGACACCCAGATTCAACTGCTCAAGATCAAGCAGGAAATCAACCAGAAAGTGAAGTCCGACATCGATCAGCAGCAGCGGGAGTTCTACCTGAACAACCAGCTCCGCACCATCCAGGAAGAGCTCGGTATGGATGAAGAAGAGGAATTCGTGAAGCTCCGCGCCCGCGCTGCCAAGAAGAAATGGCCCAAGGAGGTCGGCGAGACCTTCGAGAAGGAACTTACGAAACTTGAGAAGTACAACCCCTCTTCTCCGGACTACAGTATTCAGTACAACTACCTGGAATTTATGCTCGACCTGCCCTGGGGACACTTGTCCAAGGACAACCTGGACCTCAAGCATGCCCAGAAGGTACTCGACCGCGATCACTTCGGCCTCGAGACCGTGAAGGACCGCATCATTGAATATCTCGCTGTCCTGAAGTTGAAGGGGAATATGAAATCCCCGATTCTCTGCCTTTACGGGCCTCCCGGCGTCGGCAAGACGAGTCTGGGCAAGTCGGTCGCCAAGGCCCTGGGCCGGAAATACGTCCGCATCGCCTTGGGCGGCATGCACGACGAGGCGGAGATCCGCGGCCACCGGAAAACCTACGTGGGTGCCCTTCCGGGCCGGATTCTCAATAGCATCAACAAGGCGGGCACTTCGAATCCGGTGATCGTTCTCGATGAAATTGACAAGGTCGGCAAAGACTTCAAGGGGGATCCGTCCTCCGCCTTGTTGGAAGTCCTGGATCCGGAGCAAAATGTCGCCTTCCACGACAACTACCTGGACATTGACTACGACCTCTCCAACGTGCTCTTCATCACCACCGCGAACACCGTGTCCACGGTGCACCCCGCCCTCCTCGACCGGATGGAACTGATCAACGTGACCGGCTATCTCACCGAAGAGAAGATGGAGATCGCCAAACGCTATCTTGTTCCGAAGCAGCTTGAGGAACACGGCATCGGCCGCCGTGAACTCCGGATCGACAAGAACGCTCTGATGAGCATCATTAATGAATATACCCGGGAGTCCGGCGTACGCGGACTGGAGAAAAAGATCGCCAAGATCATCCGGGTGACCGCCAAGAAGATCGCGATGGGCGAGAACTACCCGGCCGTGATCAAGCGGGAGCACCTCAAAGAATACCTCGGTCTGCCGACCAACTTCCATGATCTGCAGAAGGGCAACGAAGCCCCGGGCGTGGTCACCGGCCTGGCCTGGACCCAGATGGGCGGGGAAATCCTCTTTGTGGAGAGTTCCGTCAGCAACGGCAAAGGCGTCATGACCATTACAGGCAATCTGGGCGATGTGATGAAGGAATCCGCCACCATCGCCTACCAGTACATAAAGGCCCATCCCGAACTGGCCAAGATTACCTCCAAGCAGTTCGCGTCCAAGGATATTCATATCCATATTCCGGAAGGGGCCGTCCCCAAGGACGGGCCTTCCGCAGGTATCACAATGGTGAGTTCGATGGTCTCCGCCTTGCGCGGGGAAACCGTGAAGCATGGGATTGCCATGACCGGGGAGATGACTTTGCGCGGCCGGGTACTGCCGGTCGGGGGCATCAAAGAGAAGATCCTGGCTGCGAAGCGGGCCGGGGTGACCACGATCGTCATCTCGGAAGACAACCGCAAGGACATCGAGGACATCAAGCCGATCTACGTCGAAGGTCTTACCTTCCAGTATGTCCGCACGATCGGAAACGTCATGGAGCAAATCTTCACTTGATTTCGGAAATATTCGCTATTTTTACCTCATGGAAGTAAAAATAGAAGAAAGTTGGAAACGCGCGCTGCAAGGGGAGTTCGAGAAACCCTACTTTGCGGCGCTCGTGCGTTACCTCCATCAGGAGAAGGCCTCAGGCGCGAAGATCTTCCCGCCGGGCAGCCAGATTTTCAAAGCCTTCGAACTGACCCCATTGGATCAGGTCAAGGCCGTGATCCTGGGGCAGGACCCTTACCACGGCTACGGTCAGGCCATGGGGCTGAGTTTCAGCGTCCCCGATAACATACCCGCTCCGCCCTCGCTCAAGAACATCTTCAAGGAAATCGAGGACGACCTGGACGTCCGGATGAGCGGGCGTCCCAACCTGGAGGCCTGGGCTCGGCAGGGAGTGTTGCTGCTCAATGCGATCCTGACCGTCCGGGCGGGGGAGGCTGCCTCCCACCGCGGCATCGGCTGGCAGGAATTCACCGATGCCGTGATCCGCACGATTTCCGAGCGCTGCGACGGGGTCGTGTTCCTCCTGTGGGGAAACTTCGCAAGGGGCAAGGCCGCGCTCATCGATTCCGCCCGTCACCTCGTGCTCGAAGCGGCGCATCCATCCCCGCTGGCGGGCGGCGCCTTCTTCGGATGCCGGCACTAAGTGGAACTTCCTTCCTTTCCGTCCGGGACTTGTCGGCGGTCATTGCATCGGTGTAGATCCCTATTATTTGGCTCAGTGTGCGCAGCGTCACGGATATAATCCTGAGATTATTCTTGCAGGTCGCAGGATAAATGACGGGATGGGGGAATATGTCGCCTTCGAAACAATCAAACTAATGCTGAAAAAAGGAATTCAGGTGCTCGGTTCTCATATTTTAATCTTGGGATTCACGTTCAAGGAGAATTGTTCGGATGTCAGGAATACAAAAGTCATCGACATATATAATGCTTTAACTGAGTATAATCTGGACATCACTGTTTATGATCCTTGGGCAAATCCTGCTATTGTTGAGCACGAATACGGCATCAAGGTTGTGAACGAACTTCCTGTTGAAAAATTTGACGCTGCAATCGCTGCCGTCGCCCATACGAAGTTCGAAGGACTAGATATTGTTAGCATGCTAATGGGAAAGCACGTCATTTTCGACGTGAAATGTATGCTTGACAGGTCGATAGTTGACGGGCGTCTTTGAAAATGGCGATCTTCCATTCAGATTACATTAGGAATATTTCGAAGGTTTCGATTGGAGTATTGATAGCTCAGTCACTTTCAATACTTGCAGCACCCATTCTCACGCGGCTTTATTCGCCTGCGGAATTCGGTATCTTCTCGGTATACGTTTCTGTTGTTCTAACGATAGAAGTATGTGCTTGCCTTCGATACGAAATGACAATTGTTTTAGCAGAGAAGGAATCAAATGCTAGGTGTTTGTTCTGGTTAAGCTCTGTGATAATGACCATGGCATCTATTCTTGTAGGTGTGGTTGTTATTGCAGTGTATTTTATTACTAAGAATGAAATTATTCCTTTGATTAAATGGAATGATTTGTTCCTGTTAATGCCACTCTCGGTTTTTGCCATTTCAATGGTTAATGTAATCTCGTTATGGTGCACGCGAAAGAAGTTTTTTTCAATTTTCGCTTTTATACAAGCGGGTTTAGTAATTATTAACAACTTATTATCAATTCTTGCTGGGCATTATATTGCTGGAGAAGGGCGATTCCTTGTCTATAGTCAATTGGCTTCATATGTTATTATAATGATTCTATCTGGTCTTTACATCTTTTATAAAGACAAATCGTTGTTGCTATTTCCTTCATGGCGGAAACTAATATCATTATTCATTGAATACAAACGGATGGCATTGTATAATACACCAGCTTCGATAATCAATATTTTTTCACAAAGGCTTCCTGCATATACTTTTCCAATATCATACGGATTGCCATCGGTTGGTTATTATGATTTAGTTTATCGCATTCTCAAACTGCCATCTCAAGTTGTCGGTAATGCGATCAGAAACGTTTTTTTTCAAAAGGCATCAGAAGATTTCAAAAGGTCGGCGACTTTTGCATGCTCCCTGCAAAACAATGTGAATGCATTGGTACGTATATCAGCATTCCCGTTCTTTATATTTGGAGCCCTCTCTATTTGGTTATTCCCAATTCTCTTCGGAAAAGAGTGGGCGGACTCTGGTTGGTATGTACTTGCCCTATTACCATGGCTAATGAGTTCGTTCATTGTTGTTCCAATAAGTTCAGCAGTGAGCATTACGGCGCAAGATAAAGCGTTTTTTAGGTTGCAGATTATCTGTTTTGTGACAAGAATAATGGTTATCATTATCGGTATTGCTCTTTTCTCTTCACCGCTTATTACTATTCTTTGCTTTAGTATAGTGGGATGTATTTTCCAATTATTAATACTTCGAATTATTGCCCGAAGTACTGGTCTTAGATTATTGGAATTATTTGATAAGCGTATTGTGCAATACGTTGGTGTGTCATTTGTAATTGCTTTGATTGCCTTCTTGTTTGTTCTTACGCATTTGTATTGGGGAGCTGTTACGATTACAGTTTTAGGTAGTATTTGTTTTGTTGTATATATTAAAATGAGCTTTGTAAAGTAATGACAATCGCAAAATATTTGAAACTTTTTACAAATATTATTTAAATTTATGAAATTTCCGTCTTTGATATGTGGAGTAGTGTATCAAAAATACGATATTCAAGGCTGCAATATTTAGCTGGAATAGACCAGTGCTTACTGTACACGGGTTCGGTTTTTTCTTTGCAGTCGAATGTGGAGAATGGCGAACTGGGAAGGAGATAAAGGTTCCATCCGCTACACGAGGTGCCTATGAACTTCGGACTTGCGATCCACTGCATGGATCCGAAGCGTGGCAGAAAATCGTACATATCATCTGAAACAAAGGAGTCCCATGATCTGCAAGATCCCGCTTTGGCTGCTGAACCGGTACGAAAAGATGTTGCAGGAGACTATAAAGATGAGAGAGGTATTGCAGGAAATGTCATGCTGACAGGCAGGGATAAGAAGTTTATCAATGTGCTCACGAATGTGTGTCGCCACTGCATGTAACCACATATCCACAGGAGATTAATCTGGACAGGATAGTGGGCGCAAACAAACTATAGTTGAGGGCGATTGTAAGAGGAAAGCTGGTAAAGTACGTCGAGTTCGGCTCAATGAGCAACAACATCAAGGTGCATGTTATCTCATTCGTAGAGAAACAGTCGTTCTTCCCAGTCGAAATAGGAGTAAGACTTTTCGAGTTAGGAATTCGTTGGGTGAGAGTTGCGGCGATGGAAAGATCATTCAGGGCTCAGAAAGAGAACTTCTTAAAGTGGCGAAACAAGGAGAAAAAGAAGAAGCCAATACTTCATAGAGATCCAAGATATGTATGGTACAGTTGGCCTTGACGATGGTCGACCTGGAGCAGGTCAGAGTGGTATTGAATATCTGACAGCTATCATTCATGAATGCTTCCCGCAGAGACACTCTGCTCTAGACAACTCTCAATAATGAAGTTATTCGGTGGTAATTGCAGGATAACAATACTAAATAGAAATATAATGGAGCGAATGAAGATAGGAACAGAGACATGCTTCCTGACCGTTCAGAATGGAAATATCTTGCGAGTCCCAAAGGTAGTGCATGGCGAAAACATGATCTTGCATATTAATTCTTACCTCTTTTGGGGATACATTCCTTTTCAGGACGACACTGATTTTTTTCGAATAGAACCGTCCCCTATTCAAAAACCTAGGATAGACGTTGCTGCAGAATTGTTAGATCAAGGAATTTCAAATCTGTTTTCTTCTGGGGATTATCATGTATTACCTATGTCTGGGGGGTTAGATAGTAGACTGCTATTGTGTGAGCTATTGCAGTTCACTACTTCTGACAAGATTAGACTTTTCACATTTGGGATACCAGGTTCTTTTGATTATGAGATACCAAGCATGATTTCAAAAAAACTCGGTATTAAAATAGAAAAAGTGGATCTAAACAAAGTGCTCCTTTCGACAAGCGATTTACTCGAGAGTATCACCGAGACTAACAGGTGGACATATTTATTCGATTCATTTTATAACAGGATCGTATTTAAGCGCTTCGGCAAGAATGTTTGTTATTGGTCTGGATTTATGGGCAATAATCTTGCAGGAGAGCACTTAGATTGGTATTCTGGGAATTCCTGGGAAGAAGCTTGTCAGGTCTTTATTACCCATGAACGTCGTTGCAATAGTCGGCAGTTATTCTCAAGTGATTACGCCCCCAGTTTCTCGATAATGAGACAGCCTGATGGCAGCTCAGTGCCCTATATTGACCAACTTGATTTTAGACATAGGCAACCAAAATGCATTTTATTAATTTTGAATGCTCCGTCTTTGGAGTATAAGCAGTATTTTCCATTGACTAGTAAGGCCTTTATGAATTATATGATGGGATTACCATTTGAGCATAGAAAAGGTGAACTGTTTTATCGGAATCTTGTGGCTTTACGATGTAACATGATAAAAGATATCCCTGTTAAAAGAACCTATGGTCTACCATTGCGATATGAAGGTTCATTGCGAATGAAGTTAAAACGATATTATGTAAATGGGGTCAGACTTCTTCAAAATAGGCCGTCTCCAATGCTTAATTACTATGATTTTAATTCAGTTTTTCGTAATAGGGAAGACATTAAATCTTTACTTATCAATAATTTGAATGATTTGTCGTCAAGAAACCTTTTATCGTGGCTGGATATTGATCAGATTAAGAAAGACTTCTTTGACAACAAGGAACCTATCCACGAAGCAGTATCTACTTTAGTTTCTCTAGAATTGTACTTGAAATATGAAAATAAATAGCATTACATATATCTCTTGTTCGACCGTCCCGTCTGTGTTTGCAAACAGTGTTCATGTTATGAAGATGTGTAATAGCTTTTCAGCTAGGGGGGTAAAGGTTACTCTAGTGTGTAAGCAGTCACAAGAATGGCATGGAGAACAAGATGCCCTGGATAGTTACAACTGCAATAATGGCTTTAAGTTGGCTGCTTTCCGTATACGAACACGCGGCCTACTCTTCTCTCTTTCATATATTTTTTTCGCAATGTATCATGTGAAGAGGGCTAAAGGAGTAGTTTATGCCCGGTATTTTTATCCGCTTTTTCCACTTTTCTTTTCTCGTAAGCCTTATATCCTAGAGTTTCATAATGATATCAATAAGATTGACAAGTTTATTGCATTGCGCTTAATGAAGAGATCTTCATGTCGGCAGTTGGTATTCATCTCGGAAGCACTCAAGAATCATTTCGTTAAAGAATATGGTGCTAATGAAGAGATTTGCTCAGTCCTTCCCGATGCATGTGATGTTGCCACGGATACAGGGGGATCCAATAGTACAGATGTTGGATATGTCGGACATTTATATTCTGGACGTGGTATTGAACTGCTAGAGAAGGTAGCAAAAAAACTACCTAATGTTATTTTCCATATTATTGGGGGAAAGGAGCCAGAATTATCTCAGTTTCGTTCTTCTTCTCCTGACAATATGATCTTCTATGGAGCGGTTAGGCACTCTGACTTACCTAATTATTACAAGAAGTTTTCCATTGCGTTAGCCCCGTATCAAGAAAAAATATTTTCGGCGGACAAACGATGCGAAACATCTAGTTATTGTTCTCCGATGAAACTATTTGAGTATATGTCATATAAAAAAGCAATCATTTGTTCTGACTTGCCTGTTTTTCACGAAGTTGGGAATAACCTAGTCGATTTATTATTTGTTAATAGTTCAGACGTGGATGGTTGGGTTGAAGCCATTAAAAAGCTATTATTGGATGTAAATCTTCGTGACTTCCTCATAAATAATTCATATGAAAGGTTTATTCATAGATATACTTGGATAGGTAGAGTTGACAGCATCTTGAATTACTTATCAGATTCTAACCCATGAACCTATTATTTCACATATTACTGTCGTCCATTCTTTTTGTCTTTTCTATCTTTCATTTAAAGAAAAGACAAAAGTATTACAACTATCTATTGCCCGGTTGGATAATAATTATTTTACTATTTGTATACTCGGTTCCGGCAGCCATCTTGTTCGCTGTAGATCCTTTTATTTTGAATACGACTTTTAATAGGACATTATCATATGAATCAGTTCTTGGGTGTCAACGTTGTTTTACTGTTGTGTTAGCCGCATCCTGTTTTGCGGGATTTTTTTCTGGGACGGGTAGGGGAGAAATCGATCATTATTCATACGGTCGTTTTGTGTATGATTTATCAAGCCAGAATAGAAAATATAAGGCTGCTATCCTAATCCTTTTCCTAATAGCTGTGGCTTTATATATAGAGCGGTGGAGGCCTGTTGGGGGTGTTCGGGCAATGCTTATTATGGGACGTGCAGATGCGTTATTCGAGATACAGACAAGTGGAGGCTCGTTTACGCGATATGATATATTTTTATTTCTGTCTGCCTCGTTGTTTGTGCCATATTTTATTATTAAACGTCCGAAAAGGGATAAAGGGTTTATATTATTTACTTCGGTTCTATTCCTCCTCTTTTTCTTGATTTTGCTGATATCGGGGGCTAGATTGCCGGTGGTTTCTATTTGTTTGGGCTCCTTGGCATTAGTCTTTGCGCTCAATAGGGAATGGTTGAAGAAAAGGACGAAATTAATAATTATTGCAGGGATAATTGTATATGTTGTATTAAATGTATTCACCTTTTTTCGTTCGGATGTTTTTAACATAGCAAGGAATATCAGCGGTCGCAAATTGACTGCGGTTGAGATTCTGTTCCCGAATGAAACTCTTACTGCTTATCTGAGCTATGATGAGATGATTCAATACCCGGATGTTTTTTTTGACAATCAGTTTCTAAAAATACTTCCTAATTCTATTCGACGGTTTATTGGCTATAATACATATATTCCATACTCCGCAAGATTACAAGATATTCGTCAAAGTAAGAGTACACTAACAGTTCCGTTACCAATTGACTTATTTTTTGGGGTACGTGGGAATTTGTTTTTCGAATTTATTCTTGCTTTTTTTATATTTGTTTTTATTGAGTGGTTATTTAGGATCATTTCAAAGAAGCAATATGGTGTATTATTAATGATGTGGATGTATCTTTTATCTTTTTATTTCATTCGAACTGAAGCAATCGCTTGGTTTTCACGTAGCTTATTGCTGATTATCTTTGGATTACCATTACAATTTTTTCTTAAGTTCAAGGTGAAATGAGGAAGCAACTATACTTTGTCACTGAAGCACGTTTTTGGGAGAATGAGGACGGGGTCTTTTCTCAATGCGGCTTTCCATATCTATTATGGACGCGTTATCTTGCTGTTTTCTCTTCTGTGACCGTGGTTGCTAGAGTTGAAAAGATAAGCAATACAGTTGATGCTGAATATAAGTCAAGTGGTCCTGGTGTTTCATTTCATAGGATCCCGTACTATGAAGGGCCTTCCGGATTCACAAAAAAAAGAAAACAGATCCGTTTAGTATTGAAAGATATTGCTTCTGAAATTCGAGACAGTAACTCGAGTGTAATCTGTAGATTGCCTGGAATGATAGGAGGGTGGATGGCTGATTTATTAGCAAAGAACTCTATCGAATATGCTTGTGAGGTTGTTGGCGATCCGTGGGATGTATATGCCCCTGGGGCTGTAAATCACCCTTTAAGACCTATATTTAGGTTAGTTTTTACATATAAATTAAAAAGGCAAGTAAAAAGAGCAAAACAAGTTTTATATGTAACTGAAAATCACCTCCAAAAGCGATATCCTGCATTAAATGCGACTTTCGTCACGAATGCTTCGAATGTCCAGATTAATGATGACATTTTTAAAAATGATGATTCACCACATTATCTTTCTGCGCCCTATTCTCTATTGTCAATTGGTTCTTTGGAACAGCTTTACAAATCTCCTGATATAGCTCTAAAGGCTGTTAGGGTTCTCAATGATAAAGGCATTAACTGTCGATTGGTTTGGTTGGGTGGAGGGCGAATGATGAATCAAATGAAGGACCTGGCTTCATCTTTATCCATTTCCCATCTTGTTGATTTTAGGGGAAACGTAAATAGGGGCGAGCTGTTTAGATGTTTTGCTAATTGCGATTTTTATTTACAGGTATCTAGAGCAGAAGGTTTGCCAAGAGCTTTGCTTGAAGCTATGTCCCAAGGGCTAGTTTGTGTGGGTACAAGAGTTGGAGGTATTCCAGAACTGCTTTCAAATGACGTGATAATCGAAAAAGGGAGTGTTAGCGCGTTATGTGACTGTATTGAGAGGCTTATTTCAACCCCTTCTCGTTGTAATGAGCTTTCTTCAATGAATCTTAATAAATCAAAAGAATATTCTGAAAGTGTATTGTCTGCTCGGAGAGAGTCATTTTATAAAAATATTATTAATCAGCCCTGTGTTAGCAAAAAATAGTTGAGGATTAATAAATTTGTTTCATGGGTTGTGGTGTTTTTGCGAGTGCTTCTTCGCTTGTACTTGTAATAGAAAACTTCCAATTATTTGAAGCTAAATGATAGGCAAAACGCTCAAGGAATTCCTGATGTTCATGTTAGAAGTCGCACGAGAGACTTCCATTGATACTAATAACGGACAGACCCTTCTGTTCAAGCAGATTGACAGGGAGGGATTAGAGTCGAAATCCTCGGGGTACTACTGCTCTCTTATGGGCCGCCCTAGCGTGTCGATGAGGAAGATGGTGGGATGATGCTTCTAAAGAACAACATATACTACACCCGGAGAGATAAGGGGGATGTTTTGCGCCGGAAGCGAACTCATACATGCTGTACTACATAGGAAAATGACGTTCCGAAAGTATGGACAAAAGTGCCAACTGATACACACCTCTCTTATTCGTTGCGTAGGGGGGGAGGCTGACCAGTTAATAGAAATAGTGCATGAAAGTATTACATTTGGTTAAAACATCTACAGGTGCGACTTGGGCGTTCCGGTTAATGAGAGATTTGGTCCAGCTTGGCGAAGAAGTGCATGTGGCATTGCCTCCTAATGGCATACTGGTGCCGCGATATAAAGATGCCGGAATTATTGTTCATGAGCTGGACTATTCGATGAAAAATGCTATGGGAACGATGCGAAAGATTCGTAAGATGGTTATGGAAGTCAAGCCAGATATTGTTCACAGTCATTTTGTGATTACGACACTGTTAATGCGAATGGCTCTCTATAACTATCGGGTAGCAAGGGTATTTGAAGTTCCCGGGCCACTCCATCTTGAGCATTCGGTTTTTAGAAAAGCTGATTTGTGGACTGCTCAAAGGAAGAAAGATTTTTGGATTCCGACTTGTAAATGGTCATTTGATAAATATAAGGCATGTGGGATAGATGACAGTCGTCTGTTTCTCACTTATTATGGGGGCGACCTTGTCGATAAAGAATACCAGAAGGGGCTCTTGCGGTCGGAGCTTGGCTTGACAGAAAAGGATATTATCGTGGGTATGGTGGCGTATATGTATGCCCCAAAGAAATTCCTTGGTGAAAAGAGGGGCCTGAAAGGTCATGAAGATCTGATAGATGCTGTCGCTATGATACAAGATAAGTATCCTAATCTGCATCTTGTGTTTATTGGCGGTCCTTGGGAGGGAGCAGAGGCGTATGAAAAAAAAGTCATTTCTTACGGACGGGAGAAAGTGCGCAATATCCATTTCCTCGGAACCAGAATGAATGTCCCAGAGCTGTATCAAGACTTTGATGTGGCGGTTCACCCTTCTCATTCAGAGAATTTGGGAGGTGCCGGTGAGTCACTAATGTTGGCAGTCCCGACAATAGCCTCAAATGTGGGAGGTTTCCCTGATATCGTGATCCCTGGGAAAACAGGATATCTTACTGAACCAGCAGATCCTTCATCTATTGCTGTTGCGATAGAAACGGTTATCGCAAATCCTTTTGAGGCCAAGTCTTTGGCAGAAAATGGCAAGAAGTACCTGCGTGATTTACTTAATGCGAAGAAAACATCACAGGATGTTTATGATTTTTACAGATTGATCAAGGAGCGCTTTGATAGTTATACCTAGAAAAATCTGGAGAACTGCTAGCTAAAACCTATTCGTTGGAAGACTCATCACATCCTGAAAGTTAGTGTTCGGAGAATGTCATTAATACCCTTATTGTAGTTGCGGTGAACAGAACAAGTCGTTAGAGAGTACATGCTGTGTGCCTCTTGGTTAATGACGTTAGGGGATGCCTCATACAAGATATTAGAAAACATGATAACGTATGCCTGCGAATACTCGAACCTCAGATCGCCCTGATATTAAGATCTGACAAGCCTAAAGATAATGTATAAATATTTCTTCAAACGTTTGCTTGATTTTCTAATCGCATTGGTCGCTTTGATTCTCATCGGGTGGTTCCTTGTGATTGTGGCGATTTTGCTGCATTTTGCCAACAAGGGGGCGGGCGCTTTCTTCCTGCAGGAGCGGCCCGGGATGAATGCGAAAATATTCAAGGTAATCAAGTTCAAGACGATGACGGATGAGCGGGATGCGGAAGGGAATTTGCTTCCGGATACGCAACGCTTGACAAAGGTGGGGCTTTTCGTGCGATCGACCTCAATTGACGAGCTTCCGCAGTTGATCAATGTGCTGAAGGGAGACATGTCTCTGATCGGGCCAAGACCGTTATTAGTGCAGTATCTGCCCTTGTACTCTCCCGAACAGGCGCGCAGGCATGAAGTCAGACCAGGTATTTCCGGCTGGGCGCAATGTCATGGAAGGAATGCGATCAGTTGGGAAGAAAAGTTTAAATTGGATGTTTGGTACGTGGATCATTGTACTCTGCCGACAGATCTCAAGGTCATATTCATCACGGTAAAGAATGTTCTTCAACGGAAAGATATCAACTCTGCCACGAGTGTGACGATGGAAGCCTTCAACGGAAAAAATTAATTGGTAAATGAAAGTAAACACAGTTACAGTTGTCGGAGCGAACGGTACCATGGGTACGAACGTTTCCGCTATCTTTGCTTCCTTCGGCAATGCGAAGGTCTATATGGTCAGCCGGGACATCGAGAAGTCCAAGGGTGCTGCACTGCGTGCAGGGAAGACTGTGAAGGCAGACAGCATTGTCAGCCATCTGGTTCCCTGCGACTATGCGATGTTGGCGGACTGTGTAAGACAGTCCGACCTGGTGTTCGAGAGCGTTGCTGATAATCTGGACATCAAGATCGATCTTTATATCGGTGACTTGATCGGCTGCGGGCACCCTGTGGGGGCTTCCGGAGCGCGTATGTTTGTTGACTTGTACAAGCAGGTGATGTATCGGGCTGGAAATTATCAAGTGCCGGGCGCGAAGAATGCGATGATGCTGAACATCGGGGGGAGCGCGACCACAAATTATGTGTATATTGTCGGAAAAGAATAAGCCATGCAAGATATTGCGATATTCGGTGCCGGTGGTTTCGGCCGTGAGATCTTGACTTTGATTCAGGACGTCAATCGGGTGTCTCCTGTTTGGAACGTTGTGGGGTTCTTTGATGACGGGTATCCAAAGGGGGAGATAATCAATGGATTTGAAACGCTTGGCACCTGCGAGGATTTGAATGCTTGGGAAAAGCCGCTAGCCATTACCTTGGCTATCGGAACTCCGCACATCAAGAAGAATATTCTGTCGCGGATCACGAATCCTCGGGTGTCGTTCCCAACGTTGATTCATCCTTCTGTGCTGATCGGCGACAGGGACTTTGTTGAGATCGGAAAGGGCTGCATCATCTGCGCGGCCAACATCATTACGACAAACATCGAAATCGGTAATTTCGTGATCTTGAACTTGGCCTGCACGACGGGACACGATACCGTCATCAAGGATTATGCTGCCTTCATGCCGACGTGCAACATTTCAGGCGAGGTTGTGATCGAGGAGGGAGTTTATTGTGGAACGGGCGTGAAGATCATAAATCGGACGAGCATCGGCGCCAATACGATTGTCGGAGCCGGGGCTGTGGTTGCGAAGCCCCTTCCCCCCAACTGTACGGCTGTCGGCGTCCCCGCAAAGCCCATCAAGTTCAGGGAAGCGTAGGGCGGGTCGAGTTGGCATATTCCTCAATTTTTTCGCCACCGTCCTGGGAAGCGGATCGAGTACGGGGGAGAGAGGATATAAGGATTAATAGTTGGTGGGCAGGTGTATCAATAATTATGATTGTCTCACGGACCTGCATGCTGGATATAGTTCAGATGGAGAGTTGAAAATCAATTGAATATGTCAGACCGTAAACGTATCTATCTCTGCCTGGCTCATATGAGCGGCAATGAAATGAAGTATATTCAGGAAGCGTTCGACACGAATTGGGTCGTGCCGCTGGGGCCGAATGTCGATGGGTTCGAGAAGGATCTGGAGACGTTCGTCGGGCAGGACAAGCGCGTGGTGGCGCTGTCGTCCGGCACGGCGGCGGTGCATTTGGCGCTGATCGCGTGCGGGGTGGGACCGGGCGACGAGGTGCTGGTGCAGTCCTTCACCTTCTGCGCCTCTTCGCACCCCGTCACCTACCTCGGCGCCACGCCTATATTCATTGATTCTGAACTAGATACATGGAATATGGACCCGGATTTGCTGGAGGAGGCAATCCGCGACCGGCTGGCGAAGACGGGACGGAAGCCCAAGGCAATCGTGCCGGTCGCGCTGTACGGCATGCCGTATAAAATCGATCGCATCATGGAAATCGCCGAACGTTACGATATTCCTGTAATAGAAGATGCTGCGGAGGCTTTCGGCTCGCGGTTCAAGGGACAGATGCTTGGGACGTTCGGGGAATATGGTGTGCTGTCGTTCAATGGCAACAAGATGATCACGACGTCGGGCGGGGGCGCGCTGATCACGCCGGACGCGGAGGCGTGGCGGAACATCATGATGTACGCGACGCAGTACCGCGAAAGCTACCCGTACTACCAGCACGAGAAGATCGGTTACAACTACCGGCTCTCGAATATATGCGCGGGCATCGGGCGCGGACAGATGACGGTTGCGGATGCCCACATCGCCCACCATCGGCATATTCAGAAAATGTACGAGGAACTGCTGGCGGAGGTACCGGGTTTGAAGGTGCATTCGCAGCCGTCGACGGGTGAATATGATTCCAACTACTGGCTGTGCGTGATCACACTCGACCCGTCGCTGCGGGTGAAGGGGCAAGAATACGCTTACAAAGCGGTGGTGAAGGGGGCCGTGGGGGGTGCTGCCGGGGTGGTCCATGCGGCTTCGTCGGCGGTGACGGACTGCCAGCCGAACGACAACGTCGAGGCGCTGCGTATATTCTTGGATGCCGCGCAGATCGAGGCGCGACCGGTCTGGAAGCCCATGCACAAGCAGCCGGTGTACCGCGACGCTCCTGCCTACCTCAACGGCGTTTCCGAATCCATTTTCAAGATCGGCCTCTGCCTTCCCGCCGGCCCCTACGTGACGGATGAGGATGTGGAGTATATCGTCCGCTGCATCAAGGACGCGCTGGAAGGGTAGAGGCGCCCGCCCATTCCCACAATAGCACTATCATTGTCAGCACTGCCGCCACTGTTATTACTGTCGTCACTGCCGTCGCTGCTGTCACTGCCGTCGCTGCTGTCGCTGCCGCGCCAGGACCAATTTCCTGTGATTTTGGTCTTGGCCTGGCTTTTTTGCCCCCTGCCAAGCCCGGATCCCCGCATTTCCCGTCCTGGGATGCCCTTCCGGGCGGCAGCCAAGACCGGTTTCCCGCGATTCCCGTCCTGGCACGCCTCTCCGGACCCTTGCCAAGACCGGATCCCTGCGTTTCCCGTCCTGGCTGAATATTCTCCCACCGAATCCGTGCGAATCCTTCGGAATTTACAAAACCCGGGCACGGCATTCCGGTGCAGAGGGGCTTGGGAGGCCGATCGGTGTGAAAAGAGGGCGAATATTTTGACTGATCTTTCACGCTCATATGCCCTGTACAGCCCTGGGACCTGGATCAGCATGCCCGCACTTTGTAAATCCCGAATTGTTCCGAGAGCAGCCGGTGTTAGCCAGGACCAATTTCCCGCGATTCCGGTCCTGGCACGCCTCTTCGGCCCCTTGCTAAGCCCAGATCCATGCGTTTCCCGTCCTGGGGTGCCCTTCCGGTCGAAAGCCAATCCCATATGCTGGCGTCTGGTCTTATGGTCTTGAAGTATTTCTTGCGCCAAGTTTCTCCGAAATGGTTGGAGGAAATGACCAGTGATATCCAATGCGCCTTGGAAGATTTATTGCATAAAAGCCCAGAATTGAAGGAAGTGCTGCTCAGTACCTCGGGACTTGGTACCAGCTTAGACGCCCGATGATGAAGTCTCTGTAAGGGTCAGGGATATGCCTCCTGTTGATAACTGTGTCCGAGAACCGCTCGAACTCTCTCCGGTCCATAGCGGTTGCGATAGTAACCAACACTTGACTAATTTCAGAAAAGCTACTTTTTCGTGTAGTAAGTTCCACGTGATTTCCCGTGCTTTTCGATGTAACCGCTTACATACAACGAATTGAGGGTATTCTCTATAGTTGTCAGGCTGATGTCAGGACACAGCTGGACAATGTCCGCTTTGGTGATTTTGCCTACTTTACGGTCGAATACTGATTTGATTCTGTCGGGTTTACTCATACCCCGGTGACGTATATACTCGACACGTTCTTCAAACTCATTATATCCTTTGAGAATCACGCCCAGAAAATAGCGGATGAAAGGAAGATAGTCATTTTCCGAGTCGTGCCAAGCCACAGAACTGTCTTTCAGAGCCTCATAGTATGTCTCCTTACTTTTCTCTATAAGCATTTCCACCGATATGTACTTGCCGACTATGTAGCCACAGCGGTAAAGCAGCAAAAGGGTGAGAAGACGACTCATCCGCCCGTTCCCATCGTTGAATGGATGGATACACAGGAAATCCAGTATGAATATTGGAATCAAAAGCAGAGGATCATATTTTCCGTCCTGCATTGCGGTGATGAAAGTACCGCACAATTGTTCCATGGCATTGGCAGTCATGAATGCCGGAACCGGAATGAATCGTGCCTTGGACTTGCCTTTCTTGTCATTCTCGGCAATAACATTATCAGAGTTTTTATAGGTGCCGCCTGTTGAATTGGACGAGAAACTATACAAATCTCTGTGAAGCTGGAGTATGTTGTTAGGAGTTGGAGCAATATACTCGTAACTCTCATGGATCGTAGCAAGCACGTCACGGTAACCTGAAATCTCCTCCTCGCTGCGGTTCCTTGGCAGAGCCTTCTCCTTTACGATAGCTTCCAGACGTTCGTCACTTGTCCAGATACCCTCAAGCTTATTGGAAGACTTGGTGGACTGAATCCTGGCAATCTCCAGCATAGAAGTCAACACGTCAGGCTCTGCCTCGATAAACAGTTCCTGACGTCCCTTCAGCTCATGAAGTTTAACCAACAGGTTCACTACTTCAGGAACAAGAAGTTTCTCCGGTTTCTCTCTGTAATCATAATTGTGCATACTGATAACTTCAATCAGATGCCGCAAAATTAATTGATTTCTGCCCAAAACACAACTTTTCTGCACAATTTATCCGAGAAATAATGCAGAAAACAATCTTTTCAGGCATTAAGCTCGGTAGTGTTTCAAAAAGTGTGTCCGGTTAGGTGAACAGAAAAAGTCTGTAAATTTAAAGTGCGTTAATAGAACAATCAAAGTTCAACTTTAAAAATACAGACTTATGATCACTTTCACAAAGGAACAACTTTCTGCGGTCATGTGCAAGCATGCCGAGAAAGAAAATGGTCTTCATGACCTTCTTGAGATCATGTTGGAGAGCCTGATGGTGGCGGACCGGGACGAGTTCTTTCGCGAGTGGGAAGGCCGCAACAAGGGGAACGGCGTAACAAGTAACTTTGAATCGACATTTTTGGCAAAGAAGAATGTACAAATTTTGGCAAAGTAAAATGTACATTTTAGCCAAAGATACCAAAGGTATCCATAGGTTTTGTAATTGCAGGGATTTACAAAACCTGGGCACGGCAATCGTTCTTGGAGAGGCCTGGGAGGCCGATCGGTGTGAAAAGAGGGCGAATATTTTGACTGATCTTTCACGCTCATATGCCCTGTACAGCCCTGGGAGCTGGATCAGCGTGCCCGCACTTTGTAAATCCGAATAGTTCTGGGAGTAGCCGGTGTCAGCCAGGACCGGTTTCCTGTGATTTTGGTCTTGGGCCGGCTTTTTTGCCCCCACCCAAGCCCGTATTCCCGCATTTCCGGTCCTGGGATGTCCTTCCGGCCCCCACCCAAGACCGGTTTCCCGCGATTCCAGTCCTGGCACGCCTCTCCAGCCCCTTGCCAAGCCCGGATCCCCGTGTTTCCGGTCCTGGCTCGGCTTTTTTGCCCCCACCCAAGCCCGTATTCCCGCATTTCCGGTCCTGGGATGCTCTTCCGGGCGGCAGCCAATCCCATATGCTGGCGTCTGGTCTTATGATCTTGAAGTATTTTTTGCGCCAAGTCTCTCCGAAATGGCTGGAGGAAATGACCAGTGACACCCAATGCGTTTTGGAAGATTTATTGCATAAAAGCCTAGAATTGAAGGAAGTGCTGCTCAGTACCTCGGGACTTGGTACCGGCTTAGACGCCCGACGATGAAGTCTCTGTAAGGGTCAAGGATATGCCCCCTGTTGATAACTGTGTCCGAGAACCGCTCGAACTCTCTCCGGTCCATCTCCAGGTACTTCTTGACAATCCTGAAGTTTAGTTTCAATTCTCTGGCTATCCAGCGGATGGATTGGTGGTCCTCTTCGTAGAACCTCTTGATCTTGTCGTACATAATCAGCCGACTGAGTGCTTTGTAGTCCTTTGTCGTCATAACACCTTTGCTGAAAGTTATGCGCCAAAGGTCGGTTAATAATTCAGGATTGCTGCATTACTGTTACCGTTTTTGCTGCACGCTTGTTACCGATTTTGATGTACTGTTGTTGCTATTTTTGTTGTACTCCCGTTACCATTTTTGCTGCATTTCTCAATTCCGTTTACAACTACAGCAAGTCGAGCATCTCCAGGATGATCAACTATATCCGCAAGGAGGTGGACGTGTGGCTTCATCGCGGTCTGGACGCCATTATCGGCGAGAAGTTCCCCGGGGCGGCCTTCCAGCGCTGCACGACGCATCTCAAGCGCGGCATGATGGCCCGTGTGCGCCACGGGGACAAGAAAGCGCTTGCGGATGACATGCGGGAGGTGTTCAGGACCGGGGACAAGAATTATACAATCGAACAGGGTATCCGGGCATGGAAGGACATGTGCCTGAAGTGGGGCAAGGACTACCGCGGCATCCGCGCCCTGGCGGACGACGAGGACATCGCATTTTACTTCACGTACCTGAACTACGCCCCTCGGATCCAGCCGATGATATACACGACGAACTGGATCGAACGGCTCCAAAAGGACTTCCGCAGGGTCACCCGCATGCGCGGCGCGATGCCGGACGAGGACTCGGTCATCGTCCTGATGGGAAAGACGGCGATGGACAAGGAGTCTTACGGCCGGGTGATCCCGAGGATCAGGGAAGACAGGACTCTCTTTCCCTCCGAAACAACGTGAAAAGGAGAATAAGAAACTCATTGAGGAGCCGGTCTCCTTGCAGGACAGGAAAATTGATGTAACTTTGAACGTTCTTTAAATTGCAGACTGCGGTCTGGACACACTTTTTGAAACACTACCCTCCGTTAGCCGTATCCTCGAGGAAATTGGAGGAACGAATATCATTCTTGTCCTCAAGAAACCAGTGCACGGCATTCTCGTCACCTTTCTCGAGGATATCCACAGCCAGCGGTTTGAAGCGGGCTGCCGCCTTAGTCACAAGCACACCCGTGCGCTGTGTGCCGCGCGCCTGCTTACGCAACCAGGCACGCGTTTTTGCCATATCTCTGGTCAATACGATGGGGTAGCGGTCTTTGATCTTCGAATAGATGATCGCAGCAGTCTCTGGCAAGAAACTAAAGTCTGTTATTTGCGGGACTACCGTATTTTTACCAATGTATGCAAGGAAGTCATCATATTTTTCCATACCTCTGTTTCTTTGTTTCAATGAGTTTCAACACTGGAGCTTCTCCTTCTTTTCCTTCAGGAATGATTGGATTATCAGAAGGAAGTATAGCTATGGAATTAGGATCATTTTCACCAATAGTCCATGCCTCACGGAAATCTATGTTAGTAACAGGGATCACACGTGGGTATTTCTTGTTGGGATCTGACGACATCTGGTTGTTAGAAATCTCGGTTGCCGTGATGCCGGCATAATGGAACTTGGAATATAATGCTTTGAACATCCGCATATTGGTATCATCTGTTGATTGCATCAGATGGAATCGAGAGGTTGCAACAACAGACCTTGAGTACTTGTTTTCATCAGCCTCTAAGACTTTCTCCATGTCGGGAGCAATAATTACTTTGTACCACTTTGGATGCTCTGCATCAACTCCGGTTATGAAGGTAAGCTTCAGATTGAGTTTCTTTGCACGAAAATCTTCTTCCCATTTCTCGAATATTTTTTGAGCATATTTGAAGTCTTTGTAAAGCAGAATCAAGATAGCTGGCTTCGAACCATCATAAGCCATCATGTAACCACAACCTGACCACTTAGCCTTATCCCATAACGGATAGTCAAAAAGATCGGTAATAATCTGAGTCGCCTGTTTACCCTTTGCCTGATATTGCGAACTGCTGCTCTGGGTCTTAACTGGATACTTTTTCATATCCTTATTCCACCAGAGTTCAAGATAACTTCGATAATCAAGCAGGAAGCTGAGTTTGAATTCTCGATGGTAATTACCGAGTATAGCCAGTCGCTCACCAATATTGTCTTCTGTTTCCTTTTTCTTGAACAGAGCATCTATGTCTTTTGTCATAGAGTTCTGTGTAAGGAAGTTTGCTAACAGGTGTGCAGCAGTATTCCATATCTCCTGATCGCTGGCTGTCTTTTGATTAATCTTAATCGTGTATTCGTTTGTTCTACCGCCCTTCTTGACTTCTGTTTTTCCGGATGTTTTAACCTTTATATTAAGACGAATCTCAGGTGTGGTAACAGCCATATCTGACTGAGTCATGGTAGCCATATATGTTTCTAAGAACGCCAAGAACATTTCAGCATAGGCTTGGATGCGCATATCACCTCTAAAATTGGCCTTTATATGACAACCAGATATAAGAGTTTCAATCTCGCTCATGTCCTTTGATGAGAAAGATAAAGGGAAAAGGGATATACCGGACTTTGACATTTGAACTATTCTGTCCTTCCAATCCTTATCTTTCATGAGGTTGTCTTTAAACTCTGAGCTCAGTTCGTCTTGGTAGTCTAAGGTGTAAAGTGCAGCATCCTTAGAAACACATAATCCGAAGACTTCACATAGAGAGGGTAATAACTCCCATTGTGTATTATCCGGTGTTGAGGACAAGATAATTGTAGCAAGTATTGAATCGAGTTCAACCCTTTGCTCGTTATATGAATTATCTGCAAACGATGGATGAGCACCAACCATCATCTCAAGCATAGAGAACCAATTGAAGAAGGAGTTCAGTTGACCAACCTTCAGTTCTAGTCTGCAGAGCTCAAATAGAACAGTTACAATAATATGATCAAATGCGCCTTCTGTTTCCGTCTTGTGGAAAAGGAGCGATAAGGTCTTGACAAAAAGAACCTTTGCACTATACATCAGATCCAAACCTTGGTAAGACATTGCCAGCATAGCAGATGCCTGCACAAGGTTACCCTTGGTGGCTTCTTTCTGATATAATATAATGCATTTACCAAAATGCTTGAGGGCAAGCTGGAATTCTTTTTGATTCAAATTTTGTACACCTCGGTCGTAATGAATCTCGGCAGAGGCTATCTCAGACTTCATTTTGCTATTTATCTCAGCTATCGTATCAACGATTCCCTCATAAATAGGGTTGTTACCAATTAACGCTCCTGCTTGGTTGAGGATAAGAGCATGAGTATCAAAAGGAATATCAATATGTGCAACAGAACTCTGTATTGCTTCATTAAGCTGGAGCAAAGTGTCCTCTATATCCTCAGATGCACGGAGTTCCTTAAACAGCTTTGACTCTAAGGTGCAAATCCTTAGATACAAGAAGGAACTTTGGTGTACAGAATCCTTTGACAGACTATCGTACAAAGACTGCCAATACTCATTTTCTTTTGCTATATCAGGCTCTGTTTTGAAGAGCTTGCAATCAACGGATGTTGTGATCAAGTTGCGAAGGTTATACAGTTTTTCAACACGTGCTGTATTGATCTCCTGATTTAATATCTCCTTCAATTCGAGATATCGCGCAAACATTGCATCGGCATCCTCGTACCAATAGAATGCCGTCCAAGCCTTTTGGTAGATGACATTGAAAACCTGTTGCTTTGTACCATGGAGTTTAGCTTGCTCCAATGCTAAAGCGAAACGACTGTTTATTGTGTTCTTAGGTTCTTCCAACTCTCTACATAAGATGGCTGCATTCAGAAGATCCTCAACGTATGATGTGTTTAGCGCTTCGCTTACGGTGGTTGATTGTATCCTCTCGTCTATCTCGTTGAGCTCTTTACGCCTTGCTTTATCGTTTGGGCCTTCCTCAACTTTTTCCTGAAGTTGTCCACTCAGGTTAAGTGATTTGATGGCTATATTGTAGCATCCGTTTTCATATACGGATTGCTTATACCAGTTCAGGTCGAGGATTGTTACCTCAACATTGTACGCCTTCTTGTATTTGTCGAATAAGTCAGCTTTGTTCTTTGAAGATACAGTTTGGTTCGTGCAAAAAAAGATCTTGTTGAAACCTCTTTTTGTGTTAACAATCTTCTTGACGTCACTCTCTATTTTTGGCTTCCATTCGGATTTGCAGCTGATAGCAAAAGCCCACTTCTGGTTGCCTTTACAAGCGTCAGCATAATACCATTTGTCGGATATTTCCTCATCTACTGGATGTGTTTCTATATCCGTTTTACCATCGCCACCACCTGTTGGTCCTGTTTGAGGAATCAAATTAGGAGTAATGAGTTTGCAAACCATTTGTCGCGTCAGATCTTCGAACAGATCCTGCTTCATGTCGGTAGAGAGCTTGCTCATCGTAAACTCAAACAGTTCTGGAGTCATTTCATGATTGGCACGAGAATCTGAGAAGTAGTATGGACGCATTTTTCGGTACAATTTAAAAGGATTTCTGACATCCTTCAAATCGACTTTAATGCCTAATATGTTTTTGATGGTTGATTCCATTGAACTGATACCTTAATTAATTGTTTGAAACTGTAGAGCTGGCTTCAAAGAAGTGAGCAGAGCCAATTTAAAAGCTAATGTATAGGAAGGTAAAAGCAGACTTTTCCTTCTCCTCTGCATCAACAGACGGTAATGCTGCAATCACTTCATGGTCGTCAAAGCCTTTTATATCAGCTATTCCGAAGGAATTTAGATCTTCTTGAATTGTCATAATGAAAGCGATTATTAGGTGTTAGATGTTAGGTGTTAACTATTACCTCAAAACTAGTTAATATCCTTGTCGTAAATATTTGTGACATGAAACAGAATCTCGCAATAGAGCTACTCCCTCTTCCCCGGCATCCTGTCCACAAACGTCCTTTTCACCAGTTCCCAGGCGGGTTGGGGGTCAAAGTGGGTCGCATCTTCTCGGAGGAGGATACCAGTATCGCAAAGGAACTCTGGATCTTGCAACTTCATCTCCATGTTCTGCACGAACTGCTTATAGGTTGGTGCCTTTTCCACAACGAACTCCATGTAGCGGTTGTAACACTCCAGTACACGTTCCACATCGAGTTTGCCACTCTGAATTGCTAACTGTAAGTCCAGTAGATCGCGACCCTTCTTGCGCTGGTATAGCGCACGAAGCTTAGTGCCCACTAGCTCATCCAGCTTGTAGGTTGTCAACTCGCACTTACCATTGAACCAAGAGTTATCTACTTCGAACGGCACCTTGTCTAGCCCCAACACGTTGAAATGCTCCATGCAGTTGATCTCCACTTTCAGGCGGATAGGCTGTACTGGCGGCACCTCACTCTCCATTCGGAACAGCATCGTATTGTTGTATCGCTTCGGTATAGTCACACGATCGGGCATCCAGTCGAGCACCTCACCCAGACGGAAAAGAATCGGCTTGATAGGCCCCGGATTTATCTGCACAAGGTCGATGTCTTCACTGTATCTTGACTGTGGCAGCAGGTGCAACTTATGCAAAGCCGTACCACCTCGGAAAGCCAGTTGTGAAGCTAAGAACTCATCGCTGAAGATACACACCAATGCCTTGCAGATGATAAGGTCCTGCTCTATCATGAAGGGCTCTTGCCACGGTGCTTTGTCATGCCACTCTTGTATAAAGTATTCTGGTATCATATTTCGTCAATTTCAAGTTCATAATTCTCGATCACCTTCCAACGCTCGTTCACCGGCATATTCTTGCTCACCGGCATCGACTGCTTCAAAGGCACCTTGCGGAACGTCTTGCCCGTCTTCATCAGCAGGCCATACAGAGCATCCGCCAAATCCGTTTCTTCGATATAATCCAGCAGATAACCCAAACGCTGAATCACAGCAGCCGTGAAATACTCCAGCAGTGGCAACTTACTCTCGCCAAGCTTCATCCTTTCGGCTAACTCAATCAGCACCTCCGTTGCACGACTCAATCCACCCACCTTCTTCTCCTCGGCAACGATGTCCAATGCTGTCAGTTCTGCGTCGGCCACATTCATATAGCCCGATTGCGTCTTCACTTGATGCACAAATTGCATGGGCAGATTCTTCCTCAAAGTAAATTCCAAACGCGTACCGTTCTTTACGCCCGAACGAATGCAACTACCATTCACCATCGTCTGGAACACCATCGTCCGCTGATGACCTGCCCCCTCAAAGGCTGCTGCCGTCAGCAGAGCCACATAGTAATCACGCCCCATAAACTTCATCAGTCTGTCCATATAGAACGAAGGCGGCACCACACCCTTCAGCTTGTATTCTGTTGGTATGGTCACGTAGAAATTCTGCCAAGGCGACATGATCACCCCACGCTTTCTCATACGCACAAGACTGTTGATGAGCGCATCGTCTGATATAGGTAAACCGATAGCCCGCACATCCTCCTTCGTGAAGATGTACTGCCCCCTAATCATTCTTGCGGTCACCCAATCCTGTAGAATTTCGATATCTTCCATCATGATTAAATTGTTAATTATATGCAAAAACAATCAAATTTTGATGGTTTTTGCATTTCAATTGCAAAATTACACTTTTCCACGCACATACACAAATATATCTTTAAAGTTTCGCAAGTGATTTAGGCGACGATTTGTATTTGGTCGAAGGCCGCAACAAGGGTAATGGTGCAACAAGTAACTTTGAATCGACATTTTTTGGCAAAGAAGAATGTACAAATTTTGGCAAAGTAAAATGTACATTTTGCCAAAGAAACCAAAGGTATCCATAGATTTTGTAAATCCGGAATTGTTCCGAGGGCAGTCGTTGTTAGCCAGGACCAATTTCCTGTGGTTTTGGTCTTGGGCCGGCTTTTTTGCCCCCAGTCAAGCCCGTATTCCCGCATTTCCGGTCCTGGGATGCCCTTCCGGGCGGCAGCCAAGACCGGTTTCCCGCGATTCCGGTCCTGGCACGCCTCTCCAGCCCCTTGCCAAGCCCGGATCCCTGCGTTTCCCGTCCTGGCTGAATATTCTCCCGCGGAATTCGCGCGAATCCTTCGGAATTTACAAAACCCGGACACGGCAATCGGTCTTGGAGGGGCCTGGGAGGCCGATCGGTGTGAAAGGAGGGCGAATATTTTGACTGATCTTTCACGCTCATATGCCCTGTACAGCCCTGGGAGCAGGATCAGCGTGCCCGCACTTTGTAAATCCGAATTGTTCCGATCGCAGCCGGTGTTAGCCAGGACCATTTTCCTTTTTGACAAATACGGGCCAGACTGAGACAAGTTCTACACCACATATTCAAGTAAGGTACCCCAAAAGATGTCGATGTGATCAAAAGTTTTGAGAAAAAAGAGCAGAGTAAGTGATTTGTGGCGGAAAAGGTTGTAGTGTTATAACCATTTTAAAAACATTTTGTATCTTCGTGCTGATTTATTGATATATTCGCATCCGTATGAAGTATCTTACTATCGAGAAGGCATTGGCGGCGTGGCGGGATTTGCAGCCGCTGTCGGAAAAGGACAGGAAGAGGCTGAGCCGCCGCTTCACCGTGGACTTCAATTACAACAGCAATCACATCGAGGGCAACACGCTGACGTATGGCCAAACGGAAATCCTGCTGCTCTTCGGCAAGGTGATTGGCGAGGCGGACGTGCGCGATGTGCAAGAAATGACAGCGAGTAACGTGGCCCTGCGGATGATGACCGAGGAGGCTGCGGTGAAGGAAATGCCTTTGACACAGAACTTTATCCGGACATTGCACAAGACCCTTCTGCGCGAGGATTACACGGTGTCTCGTGATTTGCCGGGCGGCATGCAGACGAGTTACGTGATACACGCGGGGCAGTATAAGACACGGCCTAATAGTGTGATTACGCGATACGGAGACCGCTTCGAGTATGCCTCACCGGAGGAGACTCCGGCACTGATGGCTGATCTGGTAGACTGGTATAACGCAGCGGAGCGGGAAGGAAAACTCTCGCCGGTGGAGTTGGCCGCGCTGTTTCACTACCGCTATATACGCATTCACCCCTTCGAGGACGGAAACGGTCGCATAGCCCGGCTGATGATGAACTATATTCTGGCTCGCCACGACTATCCGATGATTGTGATCCGTAGTCGCAAGAAGAGTGAGTATCTAGAGGCTCTACATCAGGCTGACCTTGAAGTAGGCCCCGTGCCTGGCGATGGTGCCCATGCAGACATCCGGGACATCCGTCCGTTCCTGAAATATTTCAATGAACTGGTGGCCACGGAGGTGTATAACTACGTGCTGTTTGTGAGCGAGCGGAATGAGAATGTGTGGTGGTATGATGGGGAACGGATTGCATTCCGAACACCCAATTACACGAAGATACTGAACGCTATGCGAACGCAGCCAACGCTGACGCTTGCGGACATGAAAGATGAAACGGGCATCAGCGTGACGGCCATACAGAAACTGTTGGAGCGACTGATTGCTAATAAGTATGTGGAGCGAGGAGAGAAGGAGGGGAGTTGGAGAGTGTTTGTGACACAGTGAAGAAATAAGGTTCATTGTTTGCTGCCCCAATCGGTGGCTTTCCTGACCCCTGCCAAGCCCAGATTCCCGACTTTCCGGTCCTGGGGCGCCTTTCCTGCCCCGCGCCAGGCCCGGAACCCCGTGTTTCCGGTCCTGGGGTGCCCTTCCGGGCGGCAGCCAAGCCCGGATCCTCGTATGGGGATTTTATCAAAATTCTCAAATTTTATTCTCAAGGATTTCGCAAAAATCTCAAAAAGTAGGGCGCAAGTTCCGCTTCACGCCGGAAATTCAAACATTAAACGATAGTCCTCAGCCAAGCCCGGATTGCTGTCGTTCCAATCCTAGGATGCTTTTCCGGACCCGTGCCAAGCCTGGTTTCCCTGTTTTCCGGTTCTGCCCTCGCCCTTTTGCCTGTGCCCAAGCCCTGCTCCCGGCTTTTCCGTCTTGGCTGAATATTTTTCCGTGGAATCTGCGCAAGTCCTTCGGGATTTACAAAACCCGGGCACGGCATTCCGGTGCAGAGTGGCCTAGGAGGCCGATCGGAGTGAAAAGAAGGTGAATATTTTGACTGATCTTTCACGCTCATATGCCCTGTACAGCCCTGGGAGCTGGAGCAGCGTGCCCGCATTTTGTAAATCCGAATTGTTCCGATCGCAGCCGGTGTCAGCCAACCCCAATTTCCTGTGGTTTTGTTTCTGGCCCGGCTGTTTTTCCCCCACCCAGGCCCAGATTGCTGTTATTCCGGTCCTGGCACGCCCTTCCGGCCCCCACCCAAGCCCTAATCTCCGCATTTCCGGTCCTGGCACGCCCTTCCAGCCCCCTGCCAAGCCCGGATCCCCGGCTTTTCGGTCCTGGGGCGCCTTTCCAGCCCTCTGCCAGGCCCGGATCCCCGGCTTTTCGGTCCTGGGGCGCCTTTCCAGCCCTCTGCCAGGCCCGGATCCCCGGCTTTTCGGTCCTGGTACACCCTTCCAGCCCTCTGCCAGGCCCGGATCCTCGTGTTTCCCGTCCTGGGATGCCCTCCCGGGCGGCAGCCGAGCGGGGCTTGGGATTCCCTTTGGCCAAGATTTTGAGGAACCCGTGAATATGTGTACATTTACCTGCATTTTCGGGGCGGGGCTTGAGGCGGAGGGGTGAGGAACGTGCCCCCGAGCTGGGAAGAGGAACGTGCCCCCGAGCTGAGAAGAGGAACGTGCCCCCCGAGCTGGGAAGAGGAACGTGCCCCGAGCTGGGAAGAGGAACGTGCCCCCGAGCCGGGAAGAACATGTCCCCGAGCCGGAAAGACATACGATAATATTCATAAGATATGACCATCAACCAAAAATTTCTGGATGCGTTGTCGGCGGCGGCGAAGGAGAATCCGCGGCTGCGGCAACACTTCGATTTGCGGACGTCGCCCGCGGATGGTTCCCAGCGGATGCTGAACGCCCTGGCTCTCGGGACGGTGGTGCCGGTGCATCGGCATCTGGACACATCGGAGACGGTGCTGGTGCTGCGGGGGAGTGTGCGGGAGTTGTTCTTCGATGAGGATGGCAACCAGACCGATGCCATCACACTGCGGGCGGGCGGCGAGAATGTTGGCGTGCAGATTCCGGCGGGGCAGTGGCACACGATCGAGCCGCTGGAGCCGGGCACGGTGATCTTCGAAGCCAAGCACGGGGCTTTCGAGCCGCTGAAACCGGAGGATATTCAAAGCGACACGTAAGAATATGAAAACATTGACAATCAAGGCATCTGCGGACGGGCTGGACCTCGCCGTAGCGGTGTGCGCGCCGGAAACGCCGGCCAAGGGGCTTGTCCAAATCGTGCACGGAATGGCGGAGCACAAGGAACGCTATTACGAATTCATGGAATTCCTGGCCTCGAACGGCTATGTCGCCGTGGTCAGCGACCTGCGCGGACACGGCGAATCCGTCAAGTCCGAGGACGACTTGGGGTATCTCTACGACGGCGGCTGGCTGGCGATGGTGGAAGACATCAAGGTCATCCACGACTGGGCCCGGCAGGAATATCCAAATCTTCCGGTGACCCTCTTCGGGCACAGCATGGGCTCCCTGATCGCGCGGTCCTTCGCGAAGCGGTACGACGACTCGATTCAGCGTCTGCTGCTCTGCGGCAGCCCCTCCGACAATCCCATGAAGGGCGCCGGACTTGTCCTCGCCGGCCTGATCGGAGCCATCCGCGGCAGCCGTCACCGCTCGAAGATACTCAATAATCTGACCTTCGGCTCCTTCAACAAGTCTTTCAAGGCCGCCGGTCCCTTCGCCTGGCTCAGCAAGGATGCTGAAAATGTCCGCGGCTATATTCAGGATCCCTACTGCGGCTTCTGCTTCACGGTCAACGGCTTCCAAGGGTTGCTCCGCCTGATGCGGGATTGCTATGGCCCGGCCGGCTGGAAGATGGCGCATCCGCAACTGTCGATCCTCTTCCTGTCCGGGGGCAACGACCCCTGCCGCGTCAGTGACAAGGATTTCGGGAAGGCGGTCGATTTTTTGAAGGCGCGCGGCTACACGCAGGTGCGGAGCAAACTCTATCCGACTCTCCGCCACGAGATTTTGCACGAAGAAAACCCCGAAGTATTTACCGATATCTTGAAATTTATTGCTTAGGAATATGGAAAGAAAAGCTTTGTTCCCCGGATCCTTCGATCCGTTCACATCCGGCCATTTGAACATCCTGACGCGGGCGCTGACCATGTTCGACGAAGTGATCGTCGCGGTCGGTGTGAATCAGGACAAGCGCGGCTTCTTCACGATGGAGCAGCGGTTGGACATCATTCGCCAGGCCACCCGCGGCATGCAAGGGGTGACCATCGTACAATACGACGGGCTGACTGCGGACATCTGTAGGGAATTGGGCCTCCGGCACATCGTGCGGGGGGTCCGGAATATGACGGATTTCGACAACGAGCAGTCGATCGCGGACGCCAATCGCCACTTGTATCCCGAACTCGAGACGATCATCATCCCGACTGCCCAGGAATATGCCCACATCTCTTCTTCGGCGGTGCGGGATGTGGTGCGGCACCGAGGTGACACGTCGCAGTTTATTCCGGAGGGCGTCGTGCTCCCGAAAGTGTGATGACCAGGTTCGTATTCTTCGCTTTGGCTGTCCTCGCGCCGTTGGCATTTGCCCAGACCGGCGGGCCGTATCTTCCGCCCGGCAGCGTGCAGTCTGCCTCGGTCCCAGTTCCGGACTCCGCCGTTTTGCAGGCGCTGGACGCCCGGCTGGCTGCCTATTTCAAGACCCTGGAGGCAGAGCCGGTCGAGGTCAAGAACGAGGAATGCGACTTTCTGATCGAGAATACGCCGGAAGGACCGCTCCGCGACCATGTCGCCTGGACGATTTACGATGCCTATCTCGCATCGCATCTGATGGGGGACGAAGGGGTTTCGGTTCATGTGGCCGATACTTGGATCCTGCCCGGAAAGGTGGGCGGCCGGAGCGAAATCGACCGGATCAATGTTCGCATATTCGCGGATTTCAACCGCCGGTCGCTGCTGGGCATGCCGGCCCCTGAACTCGTTCTGGCTACGCCGGAGGACGATCCCGGACAGCAAGCAGCCTCCGGTGACGCGGGCTTGGAAGCCCAGCGGCCTTTGGAAAGCACCGTGAAGCGGGATTCCCTGTGCGTCGGGGGAGCCTCCGACCGCTACCGGGTTCTGTTCTTCTACGACACCGATTGCGCCAAGTGCAAGCTTGAGGTGGTCCAGCTCTGCAACCTTTTGAACGAAAACGACTTTCCGCTCGATGTCTATGCGGTTTACACCGGCAGTGATGCGGAGGCCTGGGCGGACTGGCGCGCGACCCGGATGCGGTTGACGGCCTCTGCGGCACGCCTCTTTCACGGTTGGGATCCCGAGGTGCGCTCGGACTTCCAGCGGAAATACGCCGTGCTGCAGACCCCCCGGATCTTCCTGATCGACCCAAGCGGGATTATCATCGGCCGGGGCCTGGACGTCACCGCGTTGCAGCAACTGATCGACTTGGTGTTCGCTCCGCAGCCGTATGAATATGGCGGCGAGGAGGCGCTGGGCCTGTTCGACCGGCTAGTCGCGACTTACGGGGACACGCTCCGGACGGAGGATGTCCTCCACATTGCGGATCTGCTGCGGCAGCGCACCCTCGACCGGGGCGATACCCTGTCCTTCAAACACCTGGAAGGGGACTATCTCTATTGGCTTGCCATGCGGTCCGAGGAGGTGTTCCGGAACGGGGCTGTGCCTTTTATCCGGGAATATGTGCTTTCGCGTCCGGACATCTGGAACACGGCGGACGACAGCCTGCATGTCGTGGGGCTGGCGGAGATGATGATGGATCTGCTTTCGCGGGCAGCGGTCGGAACGAAGCTTCCCGACATGCCGATCGACGGCTGGAAAAAGTTGCAGCGGCGGGGCGGGTACCTGCTTTTCTTCACGGAAGGTTGCGAGGTTTGCGAGGCGGAGTTGGCGGCGGCGGATTCCCTCCGGAAGGCTGCGCCGCGCTGTCGGCGTCCCGTCATCGTCCGGGTGAATGTGGACGAAGTCCTGGCGGAGCAGCCGGAATTGGCGAACGCCTTGTTCCAAGACTTCGATCTTTCCGTCCTGCCCAATGTGTTGCAAATCGATCGTAAGGGGCGGGTCGCGCGAAAATATATGTCCTTGGCAACTGCCTACGGACGCATTGAGAGCCGATGATAGATGTAGCCGAACCGTTCCGCTGCGGCTCGGTCCAGCGCTTCCCGGTCATCCGGATGGGCGATGGAGATGAGCGCCTTGGCGCGCTCCGCTAAATTCTTGTTCCGCAGGTACACGCAGCCATATTCCGTGACCACATACTGGGTCTGGAAACGGGTCGTCACGACGCCCGCTCCGGGCGCGAGACGGGCGACGATCTTGCTGTGGCCGCCCAAAGTGCGCGACGGCATCGCGATGAAGGTCTTGCCTCCTTCGGACAGGGATGCGCCGTACATGAAGTCGTGTTGGCCGCCCACGGAGGAGAAGATCTTTTCCCCGATGCTGTCGGCGCAGATCTGCCCGGTCAGATCGACTTCGATGGCGGAGTTGATCGCGACCGCATTCGGGTTCTGACGGATGATGGCTGGGTCGTTGGTGACGCCCACGTCAAAGAAGACGCAGTCGCGGTTGCGGTCGATGAACTTGTACATCTCGCGCGAGCCGAGCGCCAGCGAAGCGACACTGCGGCCCGGTTCGTATTTCTTCCGGGAGTTGTCGATCACGCCGGACTGCATCAGGCGGAATACGCCGTCGGTCATGGCTTCGGTGTGCAGGCCGAGGTGCCGGTGGTCGCGCAGCCCGTTCAAGGTCGCGTTCGGAATACCCCCGACCCCGATCTGGAGGGTCGCGCCGTCCGGAATCTCTGCAGCGATGTGGGTACCGATCGCGATCTCGATCTCGGTCGGCTCCCCGAACTGCAGGTCGATCGGCGGGTCGTCGCAGGCAACGGCTGCCGTAATCGCCTTTTCGTGGATCATTGCCGTCCCGTAGAGGTATGGGATGTTCTTGTTGACTTGGGCGATCACGATCCGCGCGGCTTCGACCGCGGGTTGGGTCAGGTCTGCGGCGATGTTGTAACTGCAGTAGCCGTTTTCGTCCGGCGGCGAACAGTTGATGCAGGCCACATCGACCGGGATCTCACGGTGGCGGATCAGCTTCGAGATGTCGCTCAGGAAACCGGGGATCAGGCTGCCGTAGCCCTCGGCTACATATTCCCGCTGGTCTTCGCACAGGAACAGGCTGTTCACCACGAAGGAATCTTTGTATTCCGGCTTGCAGAATGGCGCGACCCCCTTGGTCACGTTGAAGCCCGAAAGGATTTTCACATCCCTGAGTTCCGCGTGGCGCCGGGCCAGGGCTTCCTGCAGAATGACCGGGACGGATGTGCTTCCTTGGAAAAAGACCGAGTTTCCTGATTTGACGAGGGACATAGCCTCGTCGGCGCTCATGTAGTTCATCGTTTACGCTTTTTTCGGGGTGTCTAAATTACGATAAAATAATAATTAACTGAAATTTGAGGGGAATCGTTCTTGCTTCCGTGTCCGGCTATTCCGTCTGATTTGCGATCCGCAAGGCGGATATTATGCGAAAATAATAGGTCGTTTGCCAAATTTTGACTATTTTTGCATAGGTTTTGAATCAATCAAAATCCTACGGTTAGTTCAAAAAAAATCTAAATCCTTAATAGTTATGATTTCATACAAAGAACTTGGTCTTGTCAACACCAGAGAGATGTTTGCCAAGGCTCTGAAGGGTGGTTATGCCATTCCCGCTTTTAATTTCAACAATATGGAACAGCTCCAGGCGATCGTCCAGGCCGCTGCCGAACTCAAGTCCCCGGTCATCCTCCAGGTTTCCAAGGGCGCGCGTAACTACGCGAACCAGACGCTTCTGCGCTACATGGCCCAGGGTGCGGTTGAATTTGCCAAGGAACTGGGTTGGGAGCGTCCGCAGATCGCCCTCCATCTGGATCACGGTGATACCTTCGAGACCTGTAAGAGCTGTGTGGACTTCGGCTTCTCTTCCGTGATGATCGATGCCAGTTCCAAGCCTTATGAGGAGAACGTTGCCCTGACCAGGCAGGTGGTTGACTATGCGCACAAGTATGATGTGACGGTCGAGGCTGAGTTGGGTGTCCTGGCCGGTGTCGAAGATGAGGTTTCCTCAGAGGAATCCCACTACACCCGTCCGGAAGAGGTCATTGACTTCGCCACCCGTACGGGCTGCGACTCCCTCGCGATTTCCATCGGAACGTCCCACGGAGCCTATAAGTTCAAGCCGGAACAGTGCACCCGCGACCCCAAGACCGGCCAGCTGGTTCCCCCTCCGCTTGCGTTCGACGTGCTGCGTGAGATCGAGAAGAACCTTCCCGGCTTCCCGATCGTTCTTCACGGGTCCTCTTCGGTTCCGCAGGAATATGTGGATATGATCCATCAGTACGGCGGCAAGCTGCCGGATGCGATCGGCATTCCCGAGGATCAGCTCCGCGACGCGGCCAAGAGCGCGGTCTGCAAGATCAACATCGATTCAGATTCTCGTCTCGCTATGACGGCTGCGGTCCGCAAGGTCCTGGCCGAGAAACCGGGCGAGTTCGATCCCCGGAAGTACCTCGGGCCGGCTCGCGACGAGATGAAGAAGCTCTACATGCACAAGATCGTCAACGTTCTCGGGTCCGACGGCAAGGCCGAATAATCCCCGTTGCCGGATTCTGCTGAACATTCCGGCACCTCGGATCCTTTTGAACATTCCGGCATCCTGATATCGAGGCCGTATTCCTTGCAAGGAATACGGCCTCTTTCGTTGCCCCGGCTCTCGTCCTTTTGCCCTCTGTCCTCTGCCCTTCTGCCTTCTGTCCTTCTGCCTTCTGCCCTTTTGTCCTTCTGCCCTTCTGCCTTCTGTCCTTCTGCCCCCTGCCCTTGTCCTTCTGCCCCCTGCCCTTGTCCTTCTGCCCTTCTGTCCTTCTGTCCTTCTGCCTTCTGTCCTTCTGCCCTTCTGCCCCCTGTCCTCTGCCCTTCTGTCTTTCTGCCCCGCAGATTTACAAAAGCTGGGCACGGCGAAGTTGTCTGGAGTGCCGCGAAATGCTGATTCGCGTGTAAAGAATGCCCAGTTTCCGGGGGGTGTTAGCACGCACAAAGGCCTCCTGGCCCCTTCTAAGCTCGATCCCCGTTCCCGACAATTGTAAATATCTTTCGCCATAACGGTCCTGATGGTTCCTCCCAATTCAAGTCAGAGCGCCTGCCTGTGGCAAAAGATCATTTCTTGACTCCGAAGGCTGCTTCAAGAATATGTTTGTCGACCAAGGTGACCCGGCTGAGTATGGAAAGCGAAAAGGTTCGCCGCGCAGCCCAGAGTTTCTGGGCAATGACCATCTTCTGTTCGAGGCTGGCCTGCGGATACGACAAATTCCCGAACAGATTCCGGAACGCTTCACGGGCTTCCACCCTGAGTTGTGTCTCGCTGGCCCTTTGAATCATCCCTCCCGCGCATTCTCGGTCAATCGCCGCTTCGACATCTTTTTTCTGATGCAGGAAGGCCAGAAAGATTTTCGGGTTCTTGAAGTGTTCTTCCACCAGGTCCCACGCCAGATAGCTGTGCGGCAGAATCAGCCCCTCATCCGAGCATCTCCAGAGTTGGGGAAGTTTGATGTGCGTGTGGAAAAGCAGACGCTGCTCCCGGACAGTCCATGTATGCAGCGGCCGACCGATCAGCGATTTTGCCTTGTGATCCACGAAATAGATATCCCCGGAACCCCATTCATATTCCCAAGGCATTCTTGGATAACCCGCCGCGATCGGGTTCCGGTAGACGTATATGATCTTGCTCATGAGTTCCGTCTCGGTGTGGATCGGATCCATCGCGACTCGGATGGAACCCGTTAGAGTATTCCGCAATTTCTTCCGGCTGATGAAGAGGTCCAGCTTCCGGTTCATCGATCGCATGAACCGATGGCAGCACATATCAGGCCCCTCGGCGATAACATGGAAATGTGTGGACATCAAGCAGATCACCAGTAAACGGACGCGGCAGGTGAAGGCAGAGACAGCGAGCATATTCATCAGGTCGATGTTGTCGCGACGGCTCTGGCCGAGCAAGGGTATACTCGTCCCGTCTGAGTAGATGTGTGCGTATCCTGCGACCGGGCGGTCTGACCAGACGTTTCTGCCGGGGTTTTCTACGGTGCCCATCTAGGAATATGGCTGCTTGCGGTCGGCAGGATCCGGCCGGAGCAGTCCCGAGGCAAGCATCTTGTCCTGCATTTCTTCGAAGAACGGAAAAACCCGCATCATTTTCTTCCAAATCCGTTTCATCTCGCGCTTCGGATCTTTTGCGATCAGCAGCGTGCCCAGGTAGAGGGAACGTACGGTCTTGATCAGTGCCCGCTCCTCTTTTCCGCGCAAGTGATCCATCATCCCCAACTTCAGATAGAACATCAGTTCGAAGGCATCCACTTCTTCCATCTCGGTGGGGAAGTCCGATTCGAAGGATAGTCTTCCGTCTCGGTCACGGGTGACTTTCAACAAGGTTTTCATGATTTCCGGAGATTATTTGATCACCGCTCCTTGGCTAGCAAGGCGCTTGTTCAATTCTTGGATGGCCATTCTTGCGATTGGGATGAGGTTTTCAGCTTCCCGGTGGATGAAGGCGAGGGTCTGCATAGGCTGCATGCAGGCGCAGACTTCCGCCATCGCAAGCAGTCGGACCGCATGAACGGCCTGTTCCATTTTAGGGATATCCGGATAGAAGAGGAAAGAAACGAACGCTTCGTTGAACAGTTCAATGTCGTCCGAGGGTTCGGAGGGACAATGGAAGCGGGCGTGCATCTGGTCATCGATGGTGACCTCAAGGAGTGTTTTCATAATCTAAGTTTTTAGGATGGATTGTTCCATCGGCAGCAAAGTTAGCAGGTTCGGCAACCTGTGCAAGGGCTCGAAAAAAAGGATTGCAAAGTTTTTTTGTTTCTTTCGGTTCCGCCCCTCCTATAGATTTTTTTGTCTGCTTCGGCCTTGGCGCCCGCCAGTCCGTCCGCCCCGTCCTGGGGTGCTCCCCGGCACGCTGCTCAGGCCCGGATTGCTGTGATTTTGGTCTTGGCCCGGTGTTTTTGCCCCTTGCCAAGCCCGGATTGCTGTGATTTTGGTCTTGGCCTGGTGTTTTTGCCCCTTGCCAAGCCCGGATTGCTGTGATTTTGGTCTTGGCCTGGTGTTTTTGCCCCTTGCCAAGCCCGAATTCCCGGTGTTTCCGTCCTGGGGTGCTCCCCGGCACGCTGCTCAGGCCCGGATTGCTGAGATTTTGGTCTTGGCCCGGTGTTTTTGCCCCCTGCCAGGCCCGGATTCCCGGTATTCCCGTCCTGGGAGGCTCCCCGGCACGTTGCCGGCCCGGACGGCGGCATATTCAGAAACGATTACAGCAGCTTCAGGGCGATGACGGCGCAGGCCTCGGCATCGGCCAGGGCGTGGTGATGACGGAGCAGATCGTAACCGCAGGCGGCCGCGACCGTTTGCAGTTGATGATTCTCCAGGCGCGTTCCAAAATGGCGTCGCGACGCGCGCAGGGTGTCGTGGAACCGATAGTCGGGATAGTCCATGCCATAGGTCCGGAACACCGCGCGCAAACACCTTTCATCGAAAGGACTGTTATGCGCCACCAGCGGCAATGCGGGAATCTCGTCGTAGAAGCGAGGCGCGGAATCCTCTCCGAGGCCGGATGCATCGAACAGACTCGGCTGACTGGCGATGCGCGGCGCGATCTGCTTCCATACCTCCGGAAAGATCGGCGCGTCGGCGCAATCCTCCTCCGTCAGCCCGTGTACCTGCTGGCAGAACCAACTGAAATATTCCGGTTCCGGATGGATCAGACTATAGAAGCGGTCCGTGACCACCCCGTCCCGTACTACCACCAGTCCCACGCTGCACACACTCGACGAATATTCGTTCGCCGTCTCGAAATCTATTGCCGCAAAATCTGTCATCCTGCAAATTTGTTCATGCACTGTTATCGGTCCAATCACCTCCATGCGTTCACCCCATTCCCGGGGCAGAACAAAGGTACGACAATTCCCGGCCATAATCGAGCACCCGCTCGCATTTTCCACCCACCTGTACCGCCCTTCTCCCGTTGCGCGCCTCTTCTCCCGCTGCGAATCTCCCTCCTTTCCTTCCTCCCGTCTTTTCCCTGCCGAGCCACTGTTTCCCGACCTGTGTCCGATGGTCAGGGGGATGGAGGTGGAAAATTTCAGGTCGATTCCATTGTTTCCCGACCTGCGTCCGATGGTCAGGGGGAAGGAGGTGGAGAATTTTAGGCCAGTCCCATTGCTTTCCGACTTGCGTCCGATGGTCAAGGGGATGGAGGTGGAGAATTTCAGGTCGATCCCACTGCTTCCTGACTTGCGTCCGATGGTTAAGGGGAAGGAGGCGGAAAATTTCAGGTCGATCCCACTGCTTCCCGACCTGCGTCCGATGGTCAGGGGGATGGAGGTGGAAAATTTCATCCCGATCTCATTGCTTCCCGAATTTACAAAAGTCGGGAACGGGGATCTGGTCTGGAAGGGGCTAGGAGGCATTTGTGCGTGCTAACACCCCCCGGAAACTGGGCATTCTTTACACGCGAATCAGCATTTCGCGGCACTCCAGACAACTTCGCCGTGCCCGCATTTTGTAAATCGGAGTGAGCATCAGCTACAATCGGAGTGAGCATCAGCTACAATCAGAGTGAGCATCAGCTACAATCGGAGTGAGCATCAGCTACAATCGGAGTGAGCATCAGCTATAATCGGAGGGAACATCAGCTACAATCGGAGTGAACATCAGCTACAATCGGAGTGAACATCAGCTACAGTCGGAGTGAGCATCAGCTACAATCGGAGTGAACATCAGCTACAATCGATGGGAAAATCAGCTATAGTGGCGGTTAGGTTATGTCCGGCGATTATAATCATTTTCGCCAGGTTTGCTATATTTGTAAATTATGGAAACTATCATTCAGGCGATCGAGATCTTTGCTTTGGTGACCGGAGTCATCTACATTGTCCTCGAAGTGCTCCAAAAAAATCTGATGTGGTTCTTCGGCATCGCGATGGGGCTGTCTTGCGCCTTTTCGTTCGGTGTACAGCAGGTGTGGGCGCAGATGATCTTGAATCTCTACTATGTGGGCATGTCTGTCTGGGGGATCATCCAGTGGCGAAAGGCTGCCTCCCAACTGCATACGGACCGGGCCGCCGGCAAGACCGACGCGACGATCCATTTGCGAAAGCTGGACACCCGGACGGCTCTGTGGAGTCTCGTGGTGTTCGTCGTCGCCTCCGCGGCCTTGATCGTGGCCTTGCGATTGCTCGGAGGCAACGAGTCGAACTTGGATGCCGTTGTGGCCGTCATGTGCGCGATAGCGATGTTCTGGCTTGCGCGGTCCTACCCCCAGCAGTGGCTGATCTGGATTCTCGCCGACACTCTGCTCACGATTCTCTGTCTCCGAACCCGGATGTACTGGATGGCCGGACTGTACGGCGCCTATGTGGTCATTGCCATCTACGGGTGGTTCCATTGGATGCGGCGCGGGGAATATGTCTCCGCGTGAGCAACTTGCGATGGGGGAATGGGTAAAAAAAGGTATATTTGCAAACACGATAAAAAGGATCCGATATGACAATCATCGTTGAAAGCGGTGCCACCAAATCCGATTGGTGCGCGGTCGAGCGGAACGGGGAACCCGTTTACGTGCGGACCGAGGGAATCAATCTTTCCACCATGCCTGCCAAGGCCGTCCGGGAGATCGTCGAAGCGGCGGTCTCCGCCTTCGAAATACAGATCCCGGGCTTCGGTGCTGCGGGGACAGTTGACGCGGTGCATTTCTATGCGGCCGGCCTGATCGCTCGCGAAGGGGAGCGGGTACCCGAGTCTGCCCTTGTTCTGGACGGGGTGTTCCGTGCCCTCTTTCCCGACGCTGTGCTGGAATATGCCTCCGACCTGCTCGGTGCCGCCCGCGCGGTCTGCGGTCGCAAGCACGGCATCGCCGCCATCCTGGGAACCGGGTCGAACAGTTGCTTCTACGACGGGGAGAAGATCGTCCAGAACGTACGCTCCGCCGGATTCATCCTGGGGGATGAAGGGGGCGGGGCGCGCCTCGGAAAACTCTTTATGTCGGACTTTCTGAAGGGACTGGTTCCGGAACCGGTCGCCTCGGAGTTCGCCGGCGATTTTCCGGTTGATTACCTGACAGTCGTGAAGAACGTTTACAGGGGCGACGCGCCGTCCAAGTACCTGGGATCCTTCGCACCGTGGATCGTGGAGCGATACGACTCCAGCAAGTATGTGCGGGGACTGGTGGACGGGAATTTCCGGGACTTCATCGAACGGGCGCTGAAGCAGTACCCGATCGATGCCCATCCGGTCGGCGTCGTCGGCGGCTTCGGCTATGCCCTGCGGGAAATTCTCCGCCGGGTCGCCGAACCCTATGACATCAAATTCAGCAAAATCATCGCCGCTCCGATGGAGGGGCTCGTAGAATACCATGCGAACGACTGAACAATCTTCTCACTACAACGATCTGGACAAGATGTCCACGTTGGAGATCCTTGAAGCGATCAACGCCGAGGACCGGAATGTTCCTGTGGCAGTTTCGGCTGCCGTTCCCGCCATCAAGGCGCTGGTGGACGGAATCGTGGAACGGATCCGTCGCGGCGGCCGGGTTTTCTACCTGGGCGCTGGTACCAGTGGCCGTCTGGGCATCGTGGATGCCTCGGAGATTCCGCCGACCTACGGGGTCCACGATGTCTTCATCGGCCTCATGGCCGGCGGAGACTCGGCGATCCGGAACGCCGTCGAAGGAGCCGAGGATGATCCGGACGGCGGTTGGCGGGACATGCAGCCGTATGACCCGAAGCGCGACGACATCGTGGTGGGGATCGCTGCATCCGGCACGACGCCCTATGTGATCGGCGCGGTGAAGCGTGCTCACGCGAACGGGATGCTGACCGGCTGCATCACCTGCAATGCAGGTTCTCCGCTCGCGGAGGTCTCCGAGATTCCCATCGAAGTGGTGGTCGGTCCGGAATTCGTGACCGGGAGCACGCGGATGAAGGCGGGAACCGCGCAAAAACTGGTACTGAACATGATATCAACCGCTGTGATGATCCGCTTGGGCCATGTTAAAGGCAGCAAGATGGTGGATATGCAACTCACGAACCACAAACTCGTGGACCGGGGCACGCGGATGATTATGGAGGCGACCGGAATCGAAGATTATGGCTTTGCGCGCAAACTGCTGCTGGAATACGGTCAGGTCCGCGCAGCGATAGCCGCCTATCATAACGGCACTTTGCGCGCATGAACTTTCAAGACAAATATCCGTCCCGTCTGCTTGAGGATGCTGTCGAAGCGATCAGTTCCCTTCCCGGTGTGGGAAAGCGAAGCGCGCTGCGGCTTGCCCTGCATCTGCTGCGGCAGCCTGAAGAGAGCGTCCATCATTTCACCGCCGCGGTCAACCGTCTCCGGGACGAGGTGAAATATTGCCGTATCTGCCGGATGATCTCTGACGAGGAAGTCTGCTCGATCTGCGCCGACAAATCTCGGGAAACGCGTACGATCTGCGTTGTAGAAAACGTCAGGGATGTGATGAGCATCGAAAACACGGGACAGTACCACGGGGTTTACCATGTGCTGGGCGGGATCATTTCGCCCATCAACGGCATCGGGCCTTCGGACCTCACGATCCGGGCGCTTGTGGAGCGGATCGGGGCGATGACGCGCGCGGAAGGCACCGCAGCGGAGGAAGTGGAGATGATCCTCGCGCTCCGGGGAGACGTGGAGGGGGAGACGACCTCCTTCTACATCTATCGCCAGATCGAATCCTACGGGATCAAGGTGAGTTCCCTTGCCCGGGGACTCGGTTTCGGAGATGATCTGGAATATGCCGATGAATTGACCTTGGGACGCTCGATAGTCAACCGTCAAATCTTCAAGCCCTGATGAGAATTCTGGAAGCCATCTTGCTGGCTGTTTCGCTCTGCGCCGACTGCTTTGCGGTTGCCCTCTGCGCGAGTGTCACGGTCCGGAAGGTGAAACTGCGCCACATCCTCCGCGTGGGGCTTGTGTTCGCGGTCGTGCAGACCGGATTCTTTTTGGCAGGATGGGGCTTTGCCAGTCTAATCGCAGGCAACCTTCAGAAAGCGGGGGATATCATCGGTTTTCTCCTCCTGCTCTACGTCGGCGGTTCGATGATCAAAAATGGCTTGGATAAAGAGCGCAGGGAGCGCGCCAATCTTGATGGCGTCCGGAACCTGCTGATCGCCGCCGTAGCCGACAGCATCGACGCGCTCGCAGTGGGCATCTCTATGTCCCTGGCAAAAGCAGAAGCGGCGGAAGCCCTGCTGGTTTCCGCTGCCATCTTGGTTTTTACGTTCGTTTCAGTCGCGATCGGAATGCCCCTGGGCAGCAAGATCGGTGAAAAGTTCGGAAAAATCGCGGAAGTCGCAGGAGGGATCGTGCTGATCCTGATCGGACTGAACATCCTCCTGGACTTCGTCTAGGCGGCAGTCGATGATTAGCGTCGGTTTACCGGGAGATATTCACAGTATTTGAAAATTATTTCGTATTTTTGCAAACTGACTTCTCCGTAATGTCAGGGACACGAAGTTGAACCCTTCCGACGAACGGGCCGGGAAAAACAGGAAGAGTATGATCGTTATCTTCTACAGACAGGACGGCAAACTGTTGGTATCGCAGTCTGAAACGGAGCTTTTCAAGATGGATAAGAATCAGGTCCTTTGGATCGACCTTCTCGCCCCTTCCGGGGACGAAAAGCATACCGTCGACGACTTCCTCTGCATTGAGATTCCGAGCCGCGCCCAGGCGGAGGAGATCGAGAGTTCTTCCCGTTTCTCCGAGTCGAAGGAAGCGATCTTCGCGAACACCAACTTCCTGATGCCGGGCCCTGAGGACTACACGATCGAGCCCGTTTCCTTCACCTTCGTGGGCAATTGTCTGACCACCCTGCGCGAGGTTCCCCTGCGCAGCTTCACTGAATTGCAGCGGCGGATCGTTGTGATGCCGCAACAGTACAAGAACGGCTATTCGGTGTTCGCGAGCATCATGGACCAGCGTGTCGACCTGGATGCGGACATGATCGAGCTCATGGGCAAGGAGATCTCGCAGTACGGCAAGCGGATCAACAAGCAGGAGGACATCAACGAGGACTTCCTCCTGGACATCAACCAGCTGCAGGAGAACACGATGCGGGTCAGGGAGAACATCGTGGACAAGCAGCGGCTGCTCTCTAACCTGCTCAAGAGCGACAAGTATCCCGCGGAACTGGAGCCTCGTTTCACCGTGATTCTGCAGGATATCACCTCCCTGATCAAGCATTCTGACTTCAGTTTCGAGCGGCTGGAATATCTCCAGGATACGGTGGTCGGTTTGATCAACCTGGATCAGAACAAGATCATGAAAATCTTCACTCTGGTCTCCGTTCTCCTGATGCCTCCGACCCTAGTGGCGAGCTTCTACGGTATGAACGTGGCCTTGCCGTTCATGGGGAAAGAGTGGGCCTGGATCGCGATCATCGGCGTTATGCTGCTTTTGATCGGAGTCTCCCTCTATTTGTTTAAGAAGAATAGAATGCTCTGATTTTCTTTCAGAACTTTTTGCAAATCAGATATTTTTCTCTATTTTTGCACGCTTTTCACTGCCGTGCCTACCGGCCGTGCGGAGGGAGCAATGAATATAATGTCCAACAACTAGTTATCTTATTTACAGATTATGTCAGAAGAAACAAAGAATGTGGTCGAAGAGACGCCTGTCGAGGAAGTGAAGACTCCCGTAGAGGCCGCTCCTGAGACTGTTGAAACCCAAGCGGAGGTCCCTGCTGAAGCAGCCGCCCCTGCAGAAGCGCCGAAGGCCGAAGAGCCTGTAGTGGAAAAAGAAGAGCCTGTGGCGGAAAAGGCCGAAGAGCCCGTGGTAGAAAAAGAAGAACCCGTGGCGGAAAAGGCCGAAGAACCCGCGGCGGAAAAGGCCGAAGAGATTGCGGCGGAAAAAGAAGAGCCCGTGGCGGAAAAGAAAGCAACGAGAAGGTCACTTCTCAACGCGTCCGTAGCCTCGGAAGATTTCGATTGGGAAGCCTTTGAAGGCAGCGTCGAAGTCTATGGGGTTGAGGATCGGAAGAAGATCGAAGAAGCCTATGACCAGACCCTCTCCAAGGTGGTCGAAAATGAAGTGGTCGAAGGCACGGTTACGGGGATCTCCAAGCGGGAAGTGATTATCGACATAGGATACAAGAGCGAAGGCGTCATCCAGACGCCTGAGTTCCGGTACAATCCGGACCTCAAGGTCGGGGACAAGGTGGAAGTCTTCGTGGAGTCCGTCGAGGACAGGAAGGGGCAGTTGCTCCTCTCCCACAAGAAGGCGCGCGCCCTCAAGTCTTGGGATCGGATCAACGAAGCCGCCAACAACGACGAGATCGTCAAAGGATTCATCAAGACCCGTACGAAGGGCGGTATGATCGTCGACGTGTTCGGCATCGAGGCCTTCCTGCCTGGTTCGCAGATTGACATCAAACCGATCCGCGACTACGACGCGTATGTCAACCAGACCCTGGACTTCAAGATTGTGAAGATCAATCAGGAGTTCCGCAATGTGGTTGTTTCACACAAAGCCCTTCTCGAGGCCGAGCAGGAGAAGCGCAGAGAAGAACTCATCAGCAAGCTGGAGAAAGGTCAGATTCTTGAAGGAACCGTCAAGAACATTACCAATTACGGCGTGTTCGTCGACTTGGGCGGTGTGGACGGTCTCGTTCACATTACCGATCTTTCCTGGGGACGGATCGACAGTCCGGAAGAGGTTGTTTCTCTGGACCAGAAGATCAAGGTCGTCGTCAAGGAGTTCGATGCGCAGCAGAAGCGCATCGCCCTAGGTTACAAGCAGCTTACACCGCATCCTTGGGACAACCTCGATTCCGAACTCAAGGTCGGTGACATCGTCAAGGGCAAGGTCGTTCTCATCGCCGATTACGGTGCTTTTGTCGAGATTCAGCCGGGCGTCGAGGGTCTCATTCACGTCTCAGAGATGTCCTGGTCTCCCAGGCTTCACAGTGCCCAGGAATTCGTCAATGCGGGCGATGAGGTCGACGCGCAGATCCTTTCCATCGACCGGGAGAACCGGAAAATGTCACTGGGTCTGAAGCAGCTCACCCCCAACCCTTGGGAGAGTATCCGCGACAAGTATCCGGTCGGTTCTCAGCACAAGGCGATCGTTCGGAACATTACCAACTTCGGCGTGTTCGCCGAACTCGAAGACGGTGTTGAAGGACTGATCCACATCAGCGACCTGTCCTGGAGCAAGATCAAGCATCCTTCCGAAATGGTTGTCACCGGTGATACAATCGATGTACAGATTCTTGATTTTGACGAGGTCAACCACAAACTGAGTCTCGGACACAAGCAGCTTATGCCGAATCCTTGGGATGAGATGGAGGAGAAGTATCCGGTCGGCTCCACGATCGAGGCTACAGTGAAATCTCTGACGGACAAGGGTGCCAACATTACCCTTCAGGGTGAGGACGAGGGCTTTGCGTTCAACCGCGACCTCATCAAGGAGGATGGCAAGCCGGCCGTCGTCGGCGAAACCCTTCCGTTCAAGGTGGTCGAGCTCCGCAGAAGCACCCGCAGAATTCTTCTTTCGCATTTGAGGACCTATTCCGAGGCGAAGATGGAGCGGGCGGCTCTGGAGGCCGACACCACCAAGCGTGCCGTCAAGAAGATCAATTCCAATCTTGAGAAGACAACGCTCGGCGACATCAGCGAACTCGCTGCCCTCAAGGATAAATTAGAGAAAAAATCAGAGAAAGGTAAATAATCGATGGATTTCACGTTGACGGTCCTGGGCACGGCTTCGGCCATGCCCGTGACCGGAAGATATCAGAGCGCTCAGGTACTTCGTGTGCAGGGGCGCTTCTTTTTAATCGACTGCGGAGAAGGCGTGCAGCGGCGTCTTCTGCAGTTCCGTGTTCCGATGATGCGGATAGATGCGATCTTTCTTTCGCATATTCACGGAGACCACGTTTTCGGCCTGCCCGCCCTCCTGTCCACCCTGGGGATGAACGGTCGGAGGAAGCCGCTGAACATCTACGCGCCGGAGAATTTCAGCCCGATCCTGAAATTCTTCCTGTCCTATTACGGGGAGTGGCTTCCGTATGAAATCCGACATATTCCTTTGACTATGAAGGCGCCGGAAACGGTCTGCTCGACCAAGACGCTGGAGATTCTCGCGTTCCCGCTGAACCACAAGATCGAAACTTACGGCTTCTTCTTCCGGGAGAAAATGCCGCTGATGAATGTCAGGAAGGAGAAGATCGCTGAATATGGTCTCACCCTGACCGAGATCGGCAGCATCAAGCGTGGCGAAGACGTGGTCCGTAGTCGTCCCGACGGATCTTCGGACGTGATTCCGTTCGCGGAAGTCGGGTATCAGCCGTATATCCCGCGCTCCTACGCGTATTGCAGCGATACCGCGCCGTTTCCGGAACTGGCGGGCTGGCTGCGCGGGGTTGATCTGCTGTACCACGAAACGACCTATCTTGACGAGATGGCGGAACAGGCGGCGCAGCGTTACCATTCCACGACCCTGCAGGCCGCGCGCTGCGCCTTGGAAGCAGGCGCTCGGAAGTTGGTGATCGGACATTATTCCTCCCGCAACCAGGAAATCCTCCGCTACCAAGCGGAGTGCCGGACGGTCTTTCCGGATACCTGGGCAGCCGAAGACGGCGACATTTTCGAGGTTCCGCTCGTCCGTCCGGAGTAGTCCGGGATTCCGGAAACGGATTTTGCATAATTGTTGTATCTTCGTACAATGAAAGAAGTGTTTCGTTTCCATGCGTAAAAGAATATTCCTGTTGCTTATCCTGTCCCTGTCTTTCGCCTTTACGGTTGCCGGACAGCGGCAATCCCTGATCCAGGATTATGTGGAGAAGTGGGCTCCGACGGCAGTACGGGAGATGTACCGTTCCGGTGTGCCGGCCAGCATCACTCTCGCCCAAGGTATCCTTGAGTCCGGGGCAGGGGTCTCTTCCATGGCTCTGGACGGGAACAACCATTTCGGCATCAAGTGCCACAAGGACTGGACGGGCATGAAAATCTATTTCGACGACGATGCGATAGGGGAGTGCTTCCGGAAATACGCTTCCGCTGATGAATCTTTCCGTGATCATTCCGACTTCCTGCGCTATCGTGATCGCTACAAGTTCCTGTTCGACTACGAAATCACGGATTACAAGGCTTGGGCTCACGGACTGAAGAAGGCAGGCTATGCTACGGATCCCAGTTATGCCGTGAAACTCATCAAGTACATCGAGGACTACGGATTGAGCGAATACGACATGATGACGGTCGCGGAGGCTTCCCGTTTGGAAACCTCAGAAGAAAAGGTCTCCGAAGAGGTTTTCCCGAAGCAGGCATCCGACAGGGTGCAAGCGTCCTCCAGGGTGGATCGCCGGGCGGCCCGGAAGGCGCGCCGGGCGGAGCGGAATCGTGATAGGGTCGTGGAGGAGGAAGTGCCGGTCCGGATTCCCGACTCCCCGCTTTCGATCGAAGAACCGAAGCCGGTGGACAAGAGCCGATACGAGCAGTTCCGCTTTTCACTTTCCCGCCAGATGATGTCCCGGAACGGAGTGCCCTTCATCACGTCTATAGAAGGGGAGACCTATGCCGGTATCGCGAAAGCCAACGATTTGTTCCTCAAGGAATTGCTCCGGTACAACGATTTGTCCGCTTCCGAACGCCTCTTGCCGGGGACGATTGTTTACCTGCAGCCGAAGAAGAAGCAGAGCACCAAGGGACTCGACAAGTACATTGTCGGGGAAGAACCGGAAACACTGCGGGACATTTGCCAACGCTTCGGTGTAAAAATGAGCGCCGTTCGTAAAATGAACGGCTTCTCTGCCGGATATGTGCCGAGCGAAGGGGAGACGATCTTCCTTCGGGGCAAAAAGAAATAGAGCCTCCGGAACGGCTCACACTATCATTCAGAATGAATCTATGAATGCGAAAAAAATAATCTTTCCGCTCCTTGCGGCCGCCCTCTTCGTCCTGGCGGTCTTCGCTTGCGGCAAGTATGCGGACAACAGACAGCCCAATTTCAGCCAGAAGGCCGAATTGTACGTGTATCCCGGCATGAGTCCGGAAGATGTGCTGGCGGCGATTCCGGACAGCGTCGTGCTGCGGCCGGCCAGTCTTGCCCGGGCTTTCCGGAAGGAATTCAAGGAGTCGCTCTCTGACACGTCCGCCATCAGGCCCGGCCACTATGTCATCGAATCTTCAAAACCCAGCGTCTATGTACCCCGGATGCTCAAAGCCGGCTGGCAGACCCCGGTCAATCTGGTGCTGTCGGGAAACCTGCGGCTGAAGGGGGAGATCGCTCGTAAGATCAGCCGTCAGCTGATGTTGGATTCGGCTGCTGTCGTCCGGACGCTGAACGACGACGCGGCCCTCGCCGCCTACGGATGTTCGTCCCGGGATGTCTTTTCGCTGTTTATGCCGGACACGTACGAGGTGTACTGGACTGCTTCGATGAAGGATGTGCTGGACAAGCAGAAAGCGGCCTTGGATGCCTACTGGACGGCCGAGAACCTGCGGAAGGCGGAGGCGCAGGGACTGACCCCCGGGGAGGTCTCGATTCTGGCATCCATCGTGAAAGGGGAGTCGAATTACGAGCCGGAATATCCCGCGATTGCAGGGGTCTACTTGAACCGTCTGCGCCAGGGAATGCGGCTGCAGGCGGATCCGACCGTAGCGTTTTGCTACGACTACACCCTGACCCGGATCTACCGCAAGCACCTGGAAGTGGATTCCCCGTACAACACCTACCTCCACGAAGGGCTGCCCCCGGGACCCATCTGCGTCCCGACTCGCGCCTGTCTGGATGCCGTGCTCAATCCCGACAAGCATGGCTACCTGTTCTTCTGTGCCAGTCCTGCCATGGACGGAACGCACATATTCGCAAGAACCCTCTCCGAGCACAACAAAAACGCGCGTGCATTCCAGCGAGTCCTCAACGCCCGCTGAAGTCTTGTCCAGCGAGTCCTCAACGCCCGCTGAAGTCTTGTCCGGCGAGTCCTCGACGCCCGCTGAAGTCTTGTCCGGCGAGTCCTTAACGCCCGCTGAAGTCACTTTTGATGAAATGAAAAATTTCTTTTTTAGCATCATATGAAACGAATCCTTGCCCTATTTTTCCTCTTCTGCTCCTTTTCAGTCTTGGCGCAGACGTCCGCTCTGACCGACGATGGCTACAGCTTCCTTCGGGACATTCCTTATACCTCGGTTGCCCGTATGGACGGGAAGCCTGAACAGGATGCCTACAAATTGGAGCGCTGCAAGTTGGATCTGTACTATCCGGAGGAGGCGGATGATTTCGCGACCCTGGTCTGGTACCACGGGGGCGGGCTTACGGGAGGAAACAAGCATATTCCTGAAGAATTCCGACGTCAGGGTTTCGCGGTGGTCTCCGTGAATTACCGTCTTTCCCCTAGGGCAACCTGTCCGGCGTACCTGGAGGATGCCGCGCAGGCGCTTGCCTGGGTCTTCCGGCATATTCAGGAATATGGCGGTTCGGCGGACAAGGTCTTCGTCTCCGGCCATTCGGCGGGCGGGTACCTTGCGCTGATGCTTGCGCTTGACAAGTCTTGGACGGCGGCCTATGGCCTGGATGCCGACCGGATCGTGAAAGCCTATCCGATCAGCGGCCAGACCAACACCCACTACACCATCCGGAAAGAACGGGGGCTGCCCGACGATCTTCCGGTAATCGATGCGTACGCTCCCGTCAACCGGGTACGCGCCGAGGGCTGTCCGTTGATGCTGATCACGGGAGACCGTTCGCTGGAGATGCTGGCCCGCTACGAGGAGAACGCCCATCTGTCCGCGATCCTGAAGCATTTCGGCCATCCTTCCGAACTCTTTGAGCTGAACGGCTTCGATCACGGAATGGTCTTGGGCCCTGCCTGTTATCTGATCCGCGCCGACATCAGGCGTCTGATCCGGAAAACGGACGGACGCCGGTAATCACGCCTGCCTGCTATCTGATCCGTGCCGACATCAGGCGCCTGACCCGGAAGGTGGACGGACGCCGGTAATCACGCCTGCCTGAAGTGTCCGTCACCCGACCCCGGCGCTCGGTATCTACCCTGCGCCCTGCCCCTGCGCCTGCGCCCTGCGCCGCCCATGCCCCTGCCCCTGCGCCCTGCCCATGCCCCGGCTCCTGCGCCTGCCCCTGCCCCTGCCCCTGCCCCTGCGCCGGCTCCTGCGCCGCCCATGCCCCTGCCCCTGCGCCCTGCCCATGCCCCGGCTCCTGCGCCTGCCCCTGCCCCTGCTCCGGCTCCGGCGCCTGCCCCTGCGCCTGCCCCTGCTCCTGCGCCCTGCGCCTGCGCCGCCCCTGCGCCTGTCCCTGCGCCCTGTGCCCTGCTCCTGCCCCGGCTCCTGCGCTCGGTATCCACGGGCCCTTCCGCAAGAGCCTGTTTGTGAAGCACTTACGAAGACCCTCGTGGAAGCCTATGCCGAGAAGCAGGTCGGCATTCATGGGCATCTCTGCAAGTTCCTGTTTGTGAAATACTTACGAAGACCCTCGTGGATCCTTATGCCGAGAAGCAGGCCGGCATCCATGGGCATCTCCGCAAGTGCGTGGTTGTGAGGTGCTTGCAAAAACCTCCGTGGATGCCTACGCGGGGAAATGACAAGTGCCTACGCGGGGAAATGACAAGCCTGTTCGGAGAAATGATTGCATTTCCCCCGTGGAGCATAAAGTGCTGTGATTGAATGTGTTGATGATTTCAATAGGTCAAAAAAACGACGCGTTGAAATCCTTGATACGCTGACTGTCAAGGTGTAAAACGCTGCTGTTTCTACCTGT
>JAAYJQ010000001.1 GCA_012522855.1 Bacteroidales bacterium | reverse complement strand
GGCATTCCAGGACGGAAATGCCGGGAATCCGGGCCTAGGTGCTACCTACTGAGGCCTCCCAGGACCAAAATGCCGGGAATCCGGGCCTGGGTAGGGTCTGCAGAGACCTGTCAGGACCAAAATGCCGGGAATCCGGGCCTGGGTGCTATCCACGGAGACCTGCCAGGACCAGAATGCCGGGAATCAGGGCCTGGGTAGGGTCTGCAGAGACCTGCCAGGACCAAAATGCCGGGGAATTGGTCCCGGCTAACATCGGCTGCCCAAGGAACAATTCGAGATTTACAAAATGCGGGCACGCCGATCCAGCTCCCAGGGCTGTACAGGGCATATGAGCGTGAAAGATCTGTCAAAATATTCGCCCTTTTTTCACACCGATCGGCCTTCTAGGCCCTTCCAAGAGCGATTGCTGTGCCCATGTTTTGTAAATCCGATTCCAGAAACAAGACCTTGATCGGTTTTGGGTCTGTATCCAAGACCGGAAACACGGGGAATCGGGCTTCGTTGCCACCCCGAAGGGCATTCCAGGACGGAAATGCCGGGAATCCGGGCCTAGGTGCTACCTACTGAGGCCTCCCAGGACCAAAATGCCGGGAATCAGGGCCTGGGTGCTATCCACGGAGACCTCCCAGGACCAAAATGCCGGGAATCAGGGCCTGGGTGCTACCCACGGAGACCTCCCAGGACCAAAATGCCGGGAATCCGGGCCTGGGTGCTACCCACGGAGGCCTCCCAGGACCAAAATGCCGGGAATCCGGGCCTGGGCGGGGCGGCGGAGGCCTGCCCACCTGTGAAGGTCATTCCTTGTGCGGACTGCGGTTGATTGTCAAGCCCTTGCCAAGAAAGGTGTGCAGAATATTCATTCCTTGCGCGAGCAGCGGAGGCTAGCCAGGCCGGGAACCCCGGAAAACAGGGCTTGGCAGAACCTGAGGAGACCTGGGGTGGCACCTAAGAGGGCTAGGGGGCCGAAGGGAGCTAGCCGGCCGAAGGGGTCTAGCGACGGGAGATGAAGGCTCGGACGAGAACGGAGAGGAACAGCAGGATGAAAAGGAACAGGCTGAAGCGGCCGACGATGTCACCGTGCCGGACGAAGTAGGTCTGGCGGTCGGAGAGGCCGACCTGACCGGTGAGGACCTCGGGCTGCCACCAGGAGGTTTCCTGAACGATGCGGCCGGCGGGGTCGATGATGGCGGATATTCCGGTATTGGCGCAGCGGGCAATCCAACGGCGAGTTTCGATGGCGCGCAGGGAAGCATAGGAGAGGTGCTGCCGGTAGCCGGGGGTGTCTTTCCACCAGGCGTCGTTCGTGATGATCGTCAAGAGCCGGGCGCCTTTCCGGATATATTCGGTGCAGTATTCGCCGTACACGGATTCGTAGCAAATGGCGCAGCCGATCGGAATGTCGCGAGCCGGCGCGGCGGAAGCGGCGGAAACAGCACCAGCGACACCAGCGGGAACAGCGGGAACAACGGGAACAGCGGGAACAGCGGTGGCAACGTCGGCAGCGACGGGCGCGACGGGCGCGGCGGGAACAGCGGCACCAACAGCAGAAGCAGCAGCGGGCGCGGCGGGCGCGGCGGGAACAGCGGTGGCAACGTCGGCAGCGACGGGCGCGGCGGCAGCAACAGGGACATATTCCCGAAAAATCAGGTTCGAGACCTCGGGCTGCCCGATGCAGCGCCCCATCACGCCTCCCAGCCATTCATCCACATGCCGGAACAGCGCCGGATAGGGGGTTGACTCGACCCCGACGACCAACTTGCTTTTATGGAATATGTCCGCGCGTCCGCTGGTGTCGATCATAAGGGCGGAGTTGTGGGACTCGTACCACTGGCCTTCCCCGCGGGGGCGGGCCGTATGGGAAGGGCGGGAAAAACTTTCGATGAGTTCGTAGGTCGAAGCGCCGAACAGCAAATTCGCTTCCGGATGGCGGGCAAGGAAGGCCCGGAAGTGCTGATAAGTCGGACTGGCGTGAATGTCTCCGACCAAGATGTCGTTCGTGAAGGTTTCGGGACCGATCAGCAGCACAGGCGTGGCGACGGAATCCCGAGGCGGGAAGTTCTGGAGGGCGTCGTCGAACTGGGCCACGAGCACGGCGGTCTGCTCGGCCTGGGTCATCGCCTCGAATTTGTGGTAAGGATCGAAGTTCGGCTGGGCGATCACCACTGCCAGGGATTCGGGAAAACGGGCCCCCGGCTCGGTTCCGGCACCCAAGACAAGCTGCTCACGGGCCCCCGGCTCGGTTCCGGCACCCAAGGCAAACTGCTCACGGGCACCCGGCTCGATACCGGAATCCAGGGCGAGGCGCTCACGGACAAGCAGGGCTCCCGAGAGCACGAGCGGACCGATCAGGAGAACCAGGGTACCCCCCAACGCAGCGAAGCGCGCCTTCCAGTTGAACCGGCGCCAGCGTCCGCTCCCCATCGACATGAGGATCCCGTACACCGACAGATTCACCGCCCAAATCCACAACGACCCGCCGAGCGTCCCGGTATACTCGTACCACTGGATCCACCCCGTCGTCCGCGCGAACGCATTCCCCAGCACCAGCCACGGCCAGCTGATCTCCGCCCACGTCAGGTAGTACCGCTCCCATGCCAGCCACGCCAACATCAGGAACAGGTTCGGAAGGGTTCCATGAATATATTTCCGACTCCACCGGAAAAGGCCGAAGATGAGGGACATCTGAAGCGCGTTCGCCAGCACGGCGAATATTCCCCCGCCGACGGTGGCATTGCACACCCAGAATGTCGTCGCGGCATTCCAAAGCACGAACGTCAAATAATGCCAGATCCAGAACCGCTTCATCTCGGTTTCGGAAGCGATCTCCTCGGCGCACAGCAGCGGCACAAAGGCGATCAGCACCAGGAATCCCAGACGCGGAACTAAAAATGGCACGCTCAGCAATAAAGCGGAGAGCGCGACCAAGAAAGCAATCATTGCGTTTCGGTTCATATTCCTTGCAAATAACGCAATTTCCGCAATAATAACAAAGCGCTCAGAAACGGAAATCGAAGCCGAAATTCAACACCACCAGGTTGTCGTGCGGTTCCTTCACCCCGTTGATGAATTGGTGGCGGTGGGTCATCCGCCAGAACATATCGATCCGTAGAATCCGGAAAATGTTCGAAATACCGACCCCCATTTCGATGTATGGCCGGTTCAGCGTCGACATCCCCTGCGGGAAGAGCATTCCCGAACCGAAGTCCGGATCGCCGAGGATGCCGTTGTTTTCGCGCCTCAGGGAACCGTAGGCCATTTTCATCGTGAAAATTTCTCGCCATTGCAACTTCTTCATGACTGGAATCTTTCCGAGGAAAAAGCCCTTGAAATGGTGCTCCCAGAACACCGACAGCCAGTGATCCGCCACGAACTCGTAGAAGGACATGCAGGCGAACGCATTCCGGTCCAAGGCGTAGGTTCCGTTGCCCGGAAAGATGTGCAGCATCGGATACGGCACGGTTCCGAAGATGTTCCCGCCGTTGACGATAATGCGGGAAGTCCCCGCCGGGGGCAGGCGAAGGTAATATTGGAGAGCCCCCTCCGTCCGGAGGAAGGAATAGTCGTTTTTCGCTATTCCTTTCAACGACCCCATCAGGTCAAAGGTGAGGATCGGGTACCGAGTGTAGACATAATACTTGTCGAAGACGCCCCGCGTGACAGCCTCTTGGCAGGAGAACCTGGCCTGTAGATGGGCCTGGTTATAGCCGACGGAATTGAAGCGCGCGCTGTCCGGGGAATACATCGGGACAAAGTGGTTCGAGAAGATCCGCCGGCTCTCCAGGGCGATTGACGTGTTGAAGCCCGATGACCATTCGTGCTGGTAGGAAAGAGAATAATCGTTGACGGGGCTCAATTTCAAGCCTCCCGCCTTGGCCAGCACGGAGGACATGATGTCCCCGCTGCCGAAGGCTTCTCCCCCTCGGCCGATCTGCATGATGTCGTGCTTGTAGAGCGCCACCAACTTCCGGGTCGGCTGATTGTCGAACATGTATTCCACCGTACCGCCCCCCTTCCAAGCCCGGTCCTTGAACCCGTAGGCGCCGTAGAGCATGACACGGACCTTCTTGCTGAGATCCTTCGTGGTCCGGATGCCAAGCTGCACACGGTTCCCCTCCAGCGGGTTGAAACTGTACAGGGAGGAATAAGGGCCGATCCCGATGTATTTGAAATCGTAGAATCCGGTCGCCAAAGTATTGACGACGGAAGCGATGTCGTGGTAGAGCGGAACGTTCTTGATCGAATCAACCATGTTGTAGATCCCCTGCTCGCGGGCACTGAGGGGGTAGGGACGCACGCTCTGCCAGTACTCCTCATCGTTCTTGAGCACGTTCTTCCCCAGCTGGATGAAGTCCGCGGACCGCGGCGATTCCTCCACCGACAGACTGTCGAACCGCGGGTTGGAGTAGTCGATCTGCCGGTTGCCCAGAAAGGCGATCATCTTCGAGGAGTCCCGCATCGTCACCGAAAAATCCACGTACAGTTTGTCCTGTTTGTAAAACCAGGATGAGTCGGCAAGCGGTTGGTGTTCGACATCGATCATCAGGGCGCGGATCCAGTTCACGTTGCCCTTCTTCAGTTTCGCATGAATATCCCGCAGGGCGAAATCCTTGGCGTCGATGGACATCTCCCCGTCGAAGGTTGGCGAAGATACCCACTTGGAGGGATGGAAGCGGATCTTATAGGTTTTTCTTCCGTCGATCTTCAAACTGTCGATCAGATAATAGTTGTAGTAGGTGGTTCCGGATGCCGAGATGGGCGAAGGGATGTTGATCTCGAAAAGTTGCAGGAAGTTGTCGTAGAAATTGATCTTCACCAGCATGTTGCCGGTGAACTGCGCCAGGGTGGCTTCGTTTTCGATTCCGGAGATCCGGCTGGCCAGGATGACTTCCCGCCGCTCCTTCGGATCGCGCTGGTAATAGTATTTGGAGGTGGACTCCGTGATCATGACCGGGAGATAAGGCTGGCCCGAGACCACGGAGGTGTCCAGGTAGTCATAGACGAAATCGAAATTCCGGGGCACCATTTCCCGGATGAGTTTCGTGTCGGCATTCGAGAGGTCCAGTTCCATCTTGCTGTACACGTCGCAGTTGTAGCGTTCCCGCCGTTCCGGATCGTTGAAGCGCTTGGCGGAATCGACCTGAGACAGGATCCACCGGACGTAACTGTCGTCAGGTTTCACGATGACGGCATCCAATTCGTTCAAGGCGGGGACAAGCCGGAAATGGAGTTCGTTGAACTGTCCGGGGTCGACCGGCAACTCCTGCGGCACATAGCCGAGGATGGAGGCCGTGAGCACATTCAGGGAGGAATTCCGGGTTTCCAGAAGGAAATAACCGTCCATGTCAGTGGAGACGCCCGTCGTAGAGTTGTTGAAATAGACCCCCGCGAACGGAATCCCTTCCCCGGACGAAGCGTCCACGACACGCCCCTTGACCTTGGTCGCCTGCGCGAAAACGTTCAAAGAATTGAACGTCAGCAGGAAGAATAGGATAAGTAAGAATCGGTGAATATGTCGAGGTGCGGAAGCCATTGTGAAACCAGAAGGACAGGAATCATCGGATCCTGTCGATCTTCAACTGCTGGATCTTGAATTCATTCTTGCTGTTGCTGACGAAGATGGTGACCATGAAGACCTCCCCGCCGGCGGTGAGGTAACCCAGCGCATACTTTGAATTGGATCTGGATGCAGTGTGGCTGATCTCGAAGGACCGCGGCGTGTAGTTGGAGAAAAACGACTTGAGGATCTGCTTCGCCTGATTCTTGCTGGAATCGTTGGTCGTGGACATGATGGAGATCTCAAGATTGTCCGCGAACCAAGCGGAAAGCTTGTCCGCATCTCCTTGACCGATGTACTTGGCGATGGGAACGAAGACATCGTACCCGTCGGAGCGGGCAATCGGAGAGGCGCAGAGAAGCGCGACCGATGCCAGAAATATCTTCAGCATTGTCTTCATTGCGCTCCCTTTTGTTGCAAATACCGAGCCACTTTCTTATTTTTGTGGAGATGAAAATGTGCCTGCTCACCGTCGGGAAAACCGATATCGGCTGGGTGCGAGAAGGGTTGGAGACCTACGCATCCCGGTTGAGTCATTATATTCCTTTCTCGGTCAGCGAGATCCCGGAACTGAAAAATGCCTCCGCCCTGTCGCGGGATCAGATCCGGGAGAAGGAAGGGGAACTGATCCTGAAGAACTTGAAGCCTTCGGACCGAGTCATCCTGTTGGACGAACGCGGGAAGGAGTTGCGCTCCATCGACTTCGCCCGGGAAATCGAGAAACTGACTGCAGGCGGTGGCAAAGATCTTGTATTTGTGATCGGCGGTGCCTATGGTTTTTCGGAGGCGGTGTACGGCAGGTCGGACGGAAAAATCTCTCTTTCTCGGATGACGTTTTCCCACCAGATGGTCCGGGTTGTCTTCACCGAGCAGCTCTACCGAGCGTTCACGATCATAAGAGGAGAACCCTATCACCACGAGGGATGAAAAGAAAATTCGGCATACGGGACTACTTTGTCTGGGGATTCATGGCGATCACCCTGGTGCTCCTGGCATTCTCCATGGTGGTCAGCATCCTGCCGGCGGACGTGGAGAGGGAGGCGCGGAAGATGGAACGGATCGTGTCCCGGAAGATGGCGGTGCTGGACAAATACATCCATTCCTCCCTGACGGCAGACAAAACGACCTGGACCGCTGAATATGACCTGCCGGAGGACATGGTGATCTACCGCTACATCAACGATTCCCTCCAGTCCTGGAGCAACCAGTTTTTCGTTATCAATGACGACATCAGCACACGGGTTGTGTTCCAGCGGCTTGCGAATATGCGGAACACCATCAGTTCCCCTCTGGCGGAAGTGACCGAAGAGCCCGCGTTCGTGAATTACGGCCCGAAGTGGTATCTGGTCAAGTCCGAGGTCTTGGGCGCGCGCCGGGTGATCGCGGGACTCGAAATCATCAATTCCATGGATGACGAGAGCGTGAACGGAGTGAACCGGAGCCTGCGTCTGAACAAGGGCTATTCCATCAATCCTCTTTCGACAAGCGGGGGCGCAGCTGTCATGCTGGAGGGACGGCCGGTCTTCAAGGTAAACTACGATTCCTTTACAGGTAGGTCGCTGGCGACGCACTCCACCCTGGTCTGGCTCGCGCTGCTTTCGTTTATGTTCGGTGCCCTGCTGTACTTGAGCAACAAGCGAAACCTCACGCGACTGCTGCAGGTGATCGCAGGGATCTTCGTGGTGATGGTCGCGGCATATTTCTGGGGAAACAACATCAGAGATGATTCAAAGCTGTTCTCCCCCAGTATCTATGCCGACGGGGAGTTCTTCAATTCCCTGGGCGCGGTTCTGATCGCATCGATCTTCATCACGACGACGATCTTCTGTCTGTTCCTGACACGGAAGGACATCTACCGGCGAGTTCTGCAGGGCAACCGACCGGTCCGGCTGAACATCCTCATCACCTGCCTCGTTCTCCTGATCCTGGGAGTGGCCGGCTACACCCACCTGATCTTCAGCAGCATCATCCTCAACTCCAGCATCTCGGTAGAACTCTACAACCTGAACGACCTCAATGTGTTCAGTCTGATTGTCTATGTGATCGTTTTCTCCCTGCTGCTGACCCTTCCTCTGTTGGCGATCATGCTGGCAGCAGCGCTGCGGAAGCGATTCGGATACCCCCTGAACCTGCATTCCTCCTGGTGGAAAATCTTGTTTTCCGTACTGGGCGCCACCTATCTGGTCGTCATGGCCGGATCCCTGGGATTTCAAAAAGAGCGGGACAGGGTGAACGTGTGGGCGAACCGCCTTTCCATGGACCGGGACATCAGCCTTGAACTACAGTTGCGGACCATCGAAGAACAGATTTCCACGGATCCGGTGATCGCTGCCCTGTCGGCGCGGGAGAACAGCAACAATTTGATCCTGAACCGAGTCGCCGGGAACTACATGTATCAGATTTCCCAAGACTACGACCTCGGTGTTGAGATATTTCCCAGCAGCGCGAGCCCGCAGGAGATCGCATATTTTTCGAACCGGATCGCCAACGGAACAGTCATCGCGAACGGTTCGCGCTTCCTGTACACCCGCGACGGCACCGGGAACTCCCTCTACACGGGCGTATTCCTGTATTATTCAACAGAAAGCGGAGTGTCCCGGATGCTGCTGTCGGTGGCGTCGAAGTCCAACCGGGAAGATAGAGGCTATGCCAGCATTTTGGGGATCACGGATCCCGGGCAGGTCCTGATCCCTGCGAAATATTCCTATGCGCGGTATGCGTCCAACACCCTTTCGAACTACAAGGGGAACTACCCCTATCCGACGACCCTGGACGAAGTCCAGAAGTCGGAACTGCTTGACATTCCGTCCGGAATACTCCGGACCGGGGGCTATACCCACTTCGTGAACGGCCTGTCCGACAGCGACTTGGTGCTGGTTTCCCGGCAGAAAACCGAGGCGTTCAACTACATCGTCGCGACCCTGTTTCTGTCACTCACCCTCTATTTCTGCCTGCTCGCGATGTCCCTGGCGCAGAGGCGGCAGAAAACCCAAGAAAAGAATTACTACAAGTCGCGGATCAACGCGACCATGCTGGGAGCGCAGATCCTGACGCTGATCACCTTGGCGACGGTGAGCGTGGTGTTCGTTTACAAGCGGAACAACGCCAACCTGCGGTCATCCATGTCGGAAAAGATCAACTCATTGCAGACTCTGCTGGAGTCCCGTTTCCGCTACGCGCAGTCCTACAACGATCTGAATACGCAAGAAGCTGCCATGATCCTGGAAGACATCAGCAACACGCTCCGGTCCGACATCACGCTCTACACGACTAGCGGGAAGGTGTTCCGGTCCACGACGCCGGAAGTTTTCGACAAAATGCTGCTGGGGACCCGGATCAACCAGGAGGCCTACGAGAACATCGTGTACCGGAACCGGCGGTATTTCATCAACCGCGAAGACACAGGAGTATCGAAGTGCTATTTCCTGTACGCTCCCGTATTCAATGCCCAGGACAAGTTAATCGCTTTCTTGGGCTCTCCGTACACGGACGAGAGCTTCGATTTCAAGACGGAGGCTGTTCTGCATTCGGCAACGATCATCGTGGTCTTCCTGATTCTGCTGCTCCTTTCGCGGTTCGCGACAGAGGCGGTAGTGGACAAGATGTTCCAGCCGCTCTCCGAAATGGGACGGAAGATGAACGCGGCGGACATCAACAATCTGGAATACATCATCTACGAGCGGGACGACGAGATTTCCAGGTTGGTGCGGGCGTACAACCTGATGGTACACGACCTGTACAACAGTACGCGGCAGTTGACGCAGGCGGAACGAGACAAGGCATGGGCGACGATGGCGCGGCAAGTAGCGCATGAGATCAAGAATCCACTGACGCCGATCAAGCTGCAGATTCAGCGGCTCATCCGGATGAAGAACAACAACAATCCCGCCTGGACGGAGCGGTTCGACGAGATTTCCCGCGAGGTGCTCCATCAGATCGACCTGCTGGCGGATACGGCCAACGAGTTCTCGACTTTCGCGCGGCTGTACACTGAAGAGCCGGTCGAGATCGATCTGGATCAACTGTTGAAAGATGAAATCGCCCTGTTCGACAGCCGCGATAAAATCAGTTTCTCCTACATGGGCTTGGACGGGGCGAAGATCAAGGGGCCGAAACCGCAGTTGACGCGGGTGTTCGCGAATCTGTTGGGAAACGCTGTCCAGGCGATCGAGCACGAACAGGAGGAAGCCCGTGAGCAGGGCCGGAAGCCGATCCAGGGCCGGGTGATCGTTTCGCTGCGCCTGTCCACGAAGGAGGACCACTACGACATCGTGTTCGAGGACAACGGGCCGGGAGTCAGCGACGAAAACCGCTCGAAACTGTTCACACCGAACTTCACCACGAAGACCAACGGGACGGGGCTGGGCCTGGCGATCTGCCGGAACATCCTGGAAAAGAGCAACGGAGAAATCTTCTATTCCCGTTCCTTCACGCTTCAGGGCGCCTGCTTCACCGTCCGCTTCCCCCGGTTCAAGTAGCTGTTTCACTTCGCTGTCCTCATCTCGCCGCCTCATCTCGCCGCCCATTTCGCCGCCCCATCTCGCTGCCTCATCTCGACGCCTCATCTCGACGCCCCCGGATCCTAATCATCAACCTTCCCAAGACCGCCTTGCCGGGATTCCGGTCCTGGCAAGACCTTCCGACCACCGCCCAAGCCCGCCTTCCCGGCATTCCGGTCCTGACCAGTCTCTCCGGCCCCTACCCAAGCCCAGATTCCCGGCATTTCCGGCCTGACCAGTCTCTCCGGCCCCTACCCAAGCCCTGATTCCCGGCATTCC
>JAAYJQ010000012.1 GCA_012522855.1 Bacteroidales bacterium | reverse complement strand
TCAGGACAATCGAGGACAAACTCAACAACAGGCCGAGAAAAATACTTAATTTTGCAACACCGAACGAGGTGTTAAAGTTACTAACCAAGATTGATCCGGAAGTTGCGTTTCGCGATTGAATTCACCTTGACCCATTGAAACCATCAACACATTCATTTACAGCAATTTGCATAATGCAGGGGGGTGTATCGTCCTGTATCGTCCTGAAAAAAGTTTACCAAAAATCGGTAAACAAAATGTCAGTTATCAGTTACAAACGAATCATGAGGCTGGAGAGCGGCGTCCGGGCAGCGGGGAGGGCCCTTCGGGCGAGATCCCCGCAGACGCCACGGAACACAGCCGCAGCCGGGCAACTCGACGCCTGTGGAGCGCAAGGTCTTGAGCCACAATGAGTAGACGACTTTTCATCTCTGTATTTGCCAAGGGATGAATACGGTTCAACGAACGGAAGGCCAGCCAGTTGCCCTCCACAGCATTTCCTTAGAAATTCAGGGCCAGGCCGATGCCGCCGGGCGCGGGACCGACCGTAATGGAAGTGTTGCTCCCGTATGCATCGCGATGGTTGCGGTTGTAATCATCGACCATGGACCGCATCTGCCGGCTGCCGCGCACCCAGAGCGGGATGCCGACCCCGAGACAGGCGGCTCCGACAACCATCGGGACAATGCCTTGCGCCGGGGATGACCGCATGCTCATACCATGCTCTTCCGTAAAACGATTGGAATCAAGCACCGAAGAGAGTAAACTCGTCCCGAAAAGCGCAGCCACCGCCCCTCCGGCCGTCAGAGAAAAGCCCCATTGCACATTGCTCTTCGCGCGCATATACTCGCTGCCGTACGTGGTATAGCCCAGGTAATCAATGACCTCCTGTGTGTGCAGCCGTCTGTAGCCGTCATAGATGTGCCCCCAGCGGTAATCCAAAAAAGAACCCGCATCGTAGTCATAGGGCTGAATGACAATCTGAGAATAGGTAGGAATCGCGAAGAAGACGCAGAGTATCGGCAAAAGGAATCTCGTTTTCATAGTATGCGTATTTAGGCGCTTTGTGCAACAAAAACCGAGCCGGAGCGGGGCGGGGTCACTGCACTTCCTCGATGGACTGGATCCCTTTGCGGGAGATGGCAACCCGAAGCCGTCTATACTCGATAGAGTCGTCGTACCGATACTGCAGGATCATATTCAAAAAATAGACGCGGTCGCAGCCGACGACCCGGAGATTCCCGTCAGCGTCGAGGGTCTTGATCGGGATGCGAGGATTGTCCATCATCTTGGTGAAGCCCTTGACATTCAGCCGGATGATGTCGTTGATGCCGCTAAACACATAGGTACTTCCCTGCTGGAGTTTTTCCCGATCGATATGGACGGATTTGCGGTAGAGCAGGATCTTTTCCGTAGTGATGTTGTTCTCGATCTCGGTCAGGTGGGAGTTGTTCCGGATCGCCATGATCTGCGGGGGAACCTTGGAGGCAGAGATGAAATCCACACCTTCTTTCAGCCATCCCAAAGAAGTCTCCTTATGCCGGATCTTCGCTTTGTTGTCGAAGTACTTGCTGCCGATCCGGTGCGCGAAATAGTAGCGGGTCAACTCCTTGATCCGGTCCTTCAGCATGTAGCTGATGATCAAGGCGATGAAAAGCGGTATGGTCAGCGAACCAAACTTGCGCTGGAAAGCGAAGCTGATCACGGTGGCGAAGATCATCGCGACGCCCGCCGCCACACTAAGGTAGAGCTGTTCGATCAGCACCCCGTCCCGCTTCTTCGCTGCACGTAGGTACAGGATGCTTTCGATGTACTTCTTCAGAACGCTGAACCGATGCAGGAAGGTGCGGTTGCGCAATGGATCGTCGGGCTGGATGACGGAATAGCCCATTTCCGATTTGTGGGCATCAATTCGCTGGTAGAGCGCGACGGCACGGTTCCCCGGATCGGAAAGCCCGCATTCGCGCATCCAGCTGATCAGATCCAGCAGGCGCTTCCCCATAATGTCGCAGAGGAATTCGTCCCCGTACAGGTAAGTTTTAAGGGTCTCGTCGGTAAGAGAAGAAACATTGATAATGCTGCGGAGGCCGGCATATTCCTCTAGAATATTCTCTGCGTTTTCCACATAGCGGGCGCAGAGCCCTTCCCGATCTCCGAGGATCCGGTTCTGGCGGATGTGGGCGAGATCATCCCGGAGGGCGCTCTTCACAATCGCCACGAACATCTTGACTTGGTATTCGCATTCCGCGAACCGAGTCCGGCTGGGAGAGGAGGACATCTCCTCGAGCGCGTGCCGGAGCGAGACCAGCGGCACGGCATCCCCGCCCGCAATGTCCCGCAACAGGAATACGGGGGTGATGAGGCGGATGTTGGACTTGACATCCTGATAGAACATCTCCTTCGGGTACGTAGACCGGGAGATGTCCAGGCTACCCGGGACAAAGATCCACATCGCTAGGGAGAAATCATTCATCCTTAGCTTTTTCCTGGTTACGAATCCGACTTTCAATTCAATCGAGAAGTCGTCGTGGATCTTGGTAGCGATGTCAATCATGGGAAAAGAGAATCAAGAGATGAAAAAGACGCCCGGAGTGATGCCCAACCACCGGAGTACCGTCTCCCCCCAGAACAGGATGATCACCCAGGACAGGGTCATCATCACGATGCCGAATTTGAAGGCGTCCGTCATGCTGTACTGATTGGTGTTGTACAGCAGGAGGGCAGGCTTGCTGTTGAAAGGAAGAACATAGACATGTTCGATCAGCATGGCGACCGGAATGGCCAGGCTGATGACCGGGTAGCCGAACCGCTGCGCGACACCCATGGCGATCGGCACGAAAATCATCGTCCGGATGGTCTTGGACTGGAAAACCAGACCGGAGAACATCATCAGGAAGGTAAGAATCACATACAAGACCCAAAAGGGGGTATCGTTGGTGATGCCCAGGGAATCAAAAGCGGTGTTCACCAGTGTTCCGGGAAGCCCCGTCGCATCCAATCCCGCCCCGAGGGTATAGGCACCCGCCGAGAACAGCATCAGATGCCAGGGGATGTCCACATCGTTCCACTTGACGACCCCGATTCCCGGGATCAAGGCGATCACAGCGCCGATGAAGGCGACCGTCGTTGCATCGATCCCGTGCAGGCTGTCCGTGCACCAGAGGATCAGGACACCCATGAAGATAGCAACGGCTTTCCACTCTTCTCTCGACATCTTGCCCATGGCGTCCAATTCGGTTTTGAGACGGTCCATTCCTCCCTCGATCTGGGGTACCGTTTCCTCCTTTTTCATCGGGAAGAAGACATAGGTTCCCATAAGAAGCCCGATCACCAGGATAAGCAGGCTCATGGGCCCGCAGGAGATCAGCCAGTCGGTATAACCGAATTCACTGGTCGCGGACGCTCCGAATATCAAGGAGACCGCCAGCAGGTGGGCCCCGCTGCCGGTGTAGAAGGCATTGGCTCCGATGTTGACCTGGAAGAGATTCTGGATCACAAGATTGCGGCCGAAATTATTTCTCTTGCCATTGGAAGCCCCGTAGACGGCACAGACGACCATGAACACGGGAAGCAGAATCATCGCTTTGACCGTGGTGGCCGAAATGAACATCGACAGGATCAAGTTGATGAGGAGGAAACTCCACAGGATGCCTTTCGCCGTCTTCCCGAAGCGAAGGACCATCCAGAGCGAAAGCCGCTTGGCAAAACGGGTTTTGACCAGCATGGAGGCCAGCACGAACGACAGGATGTTCAGCCACATCACGGGATGTCCCAACTGGGCGAAGGCGACGTTCTGGGTCGTAACCTTGCACAGCACGACAGCCAGAATGATCACCAGGGAGGTCAGGTAGTTGGGGATCGCCTCCGTGATCCAGAGGATCAACCCGGCCGTGAAGATGGCGAGCATCGCATAGTTCGCCCGGATGAATCCCGGAAGCCCGAGTTCCTGCAGCCGCGACAAGGCTTTTCCGGTCACGGACTGCTCGGTGATGCCCTCGATGAATCCAAAGTGTCCGAATCCGTAGATCAGGACGAAGGCAACGATCGCCAAAGGGCCGCCCACGTACATCATGAGTTTCTCAAAGCGGGATTTCTCCATCTTCTGGAGCTTCTCGACGCGGTAGTTGTTCATATCCAGCGGATCGGACACTTTCGTATTCATGACAAATGTTATTTCCAGTTTTTGAAAGGCTGCTTCATCAGCATCGAATTGTAGTAGCGCGGATCGCCGGTGACCTCCTCGCCGAGCCAGGCGGGGCGCTCGAAGGCTTCATGCTCGTCGGAGAGTTCCACTTCCGCGAGGGTGAGCCCTTCGTTGTCTCCGTAGAATTCGTCCACTTCGAAGGTATGCGGACCGGCTTGAACCAGGTACCGTGTCTTGTCGATGACCCCGGGCTCGCAGAGGGCCAACAGGGCCTTGACATCTTCGACCGGGATTTCCTTCTCCCATTCGAAGCGGCTTGCTCCGCTGTCGTTTCCGATTCCCTTGATCGTCAGGAAGCCCTTGTCGCCCTTGACGCGGACCCGGACGGTCCGTTCCGGAACACTGCTCAGGTAGCCCTGGGTGATCCGTGTCTTTTTGAAAGCCGCGGATTTAAAGTCGCCGCAGACCAAAAATTTCCGTTCGATTTCCTGTGCCATAAGCCTATTCATTCGCCAAAGGTTTGTCGGACATGCCGATCACGCGTTTGATCGCCTGGAGGTAATTGATGTTCTCCACACCCTCGAGTCCGATGTCCCGGATCGTTTTCCGAATGTCCGCGATTTCCGTGGATTCCGAATTGATGGTCATCACTTTGGCCCCGTTGATCAGCACGTTGCCCACCTCGCAGATGGTGCCGTTGACCATGTAGCCGAAGCGCTGCTTGCGCACGCGGACCGCAGCGAGATCCGGATTCGCCTTCACCATCGCCAGAAACTCCTCATAGGAATATTCCTCCTTCGAGAGTTTCGGCATCTCGACCATGAAGGCCGGGAACACCTCCTGCTCCAGGACGCGCGCGCTGATGGGGAACTCCCCTTTCATCAGCGGATTCCACTGTTCCAGGCCGTCGACCGACTGGACGAAAGTTTTGATGTCCATCTTCCCGTCGCGGATTTTGGTATTGTTGATATCGTTCTTTCGGGAAATGATGTATATCTCGTTGCTGCTGCGCTCCCAGACCTTCTCGGGCACGGGAACAGAGAGGCGGGCCATCCGCTTGTGCGCCTCGCAGAAGTTCTGTCCGAAGGAACGGAACTCGAAGCGAGGCTTCGACTGCTCGCCGATTTTCAAGGTCTCTTTTGTCATATTTTATGAATATTGACTCATTTATTCCAAACCTTCCACCGGGGTGGAATTGTCGGACGCGTTCACGGCAGCAGGGGTCGCGTCGGTGAAGTACCAGCCGCCGGTTCCGTTCGGAACACGGCTGTAGGAGGCCGGAGCCTTCATCACGAAATTGACCAGGTTGAACTTGTCCAGGCTGGCGCCCTTCGGGTCGAAGAGTTCGACCTTCACGGCCTTCTTAGCCGACAAACCGGAATCAAAGAAGCACGCAGGATCGTGATCCGGATGATCAGCCTGTACATCCACGCTGTAGAGCAACAGGTATTGCCCGGGCTCGAGGATCACCGAGCCTGCCGTCCAGACCAGTTTTTCATCTTTCTGGATGGTAACGCCCTTGATGCGGATCTCCTCGGCGCCCTTGTTGAACAGTTCGATGAACTTGTCGTTGCCGTTGAGCTCGTTGAGCACGAGACCGGAATAGTTGATGGGGACATCGCCTACTTTGTAGGAAACCTCCGTCGAACGGGCTGTTCCGCCCTCCGTGACAGCTTCGACGCGGTACTTCACCTCCGTCCCCATGGGTTGAGCAGGAATCTGACCGGTCCAGGTATTGCCCGACGAAGTCATTTTCTCACGCTTCTCCGCGGCGGAACCCGCCTTGTAGATCAGATTGGCCTCGAGTACCCGAACCAACGCGGTAACTTCTGCCGTCACAGTCACGGCGTCGTCTTCATTGTAGGCGACCGTATTTTTCAGATTGGAAACGGAAGCCATGTTGTAGATGGGATCTTCCACACAAGCCGTCAATCCCACGGCAGCAGCGATCAATGTAAATATAAACTTTTTCATGGAATTCTAAATTTATGAAGTTAAAATGCAACTTGCAAACGGAGCGCGAGCATAAAGTAGTCGACGCCTCCCTTTCCGGTCCCCGCAATGACTTTCGTATAATCCTTGGTCGGTTTGCCGGATGCGTCATAACCGACGAAGAGCTTGCCCTTGCCGTTGGCGTAGCGGTCGTTGTTGTTGTACTGGCAGTTGAGCATAATCTTCACATTCCAGTTCGGGTAGTAGTTGATTCCGATGGCATAGCTTTCTCCGCTGCCGCCGAAATAATTTTTCGTGTTCAGATCGCAAAAATCGTATCGCGCGGCGATCTCCAAGTTGCCCTTCTTGTCAGGCACGGTGACGCGGGTGTATTTGGCCCCAAAAGGGTCATAGCTCTGGTGTCCGCCGAACAGCAGATAGCTGGCTTGGGCATAATATCCCTTCGCCCACTGGGGATCAAGGTCATTCACAGCCCTGTTCAAGTAAGCTCCGCGCGCGATGTAGGCAGTCTCGTAACGCAACCTTTTGTAGTGGCCGGCGAGTTCGACGGTCCACGCCAGTTCGTGGTCGAGGCCGGGAATGACGTCCGTATCGAGGTACTTCTTCCGGTTCACCGAAGTGGAATTCCGCATGCTGTAACGGGCTACGCCGTAGCCGTCCGTGCTCGTGGTCTTCGGCTCCCGATAAGAGATGGCTCCTCCGATGTGGAGCGAGACGTCCTCTATATTGTACTTGTAAAGCGGCCGGAAAACCAGCTTGCCGGTGTAAGAAAGCCCGACGTTTCGTCCCAGATCCTTGTTGTTGTCCTCCATGGCGGTCATTTCTTCAGGACCGGCCAGTTCCGGCCCGAAAACACCGGCGGACGCCCAGAACCAGTTGCGGAAATACCGCGCGCTGAAACCCACATGGCGCGACGGGGCAAGATAGGTGGACATCGCCCGTTCCATGAACATCAGGTGACGAGAGGTGGTGTTGCGCTGAATGGCGAAATCCTCCTTGAAATTGCCGCCCCTCAGGGTAAGTCCGGGCACACCCCAATATTCGAGGAACGCATCCTTGATTTCGGGGATGCCGCTGGTCCAATCCGTGTCCAATTCGCCGTACCAGTTCTTATCCAGCATCGCCTTGACGGCAAAACGGGAGCGGCGGATGTTTATGCCGTTTCCGATGTGGTTCGGGTTGTCTTTTCCGTCAAGTTGGTCGGCGCAGTAGTCCGGCGCCCCGAAAAACACCGCCGCGTCGGTCAGGATCCGGATATCGAACCAAAGCCGATAATCCGTTTTGGTTCCCTTAAGGACGAGAATGCCGTCGTGCATCTGCGCGTTGAGAGGCTCGACGGAGACCTTCTGGCCATATTGGTTGACATCTTCCTGCGGTATTTCCTGTCCCGGAAGCGTCCCGCAGATTGCGGCAAGCATCAAAATGAAAAATAAACGTTTCATAATGTAGATCGTTGATTATTGAGATTATATGGTTTTAATGAAATCTGTGAGATTCTGGTTCCGGCTCAGCCCCATCTTCGCGCGAAGCCTGTGCCGGCTGATTTCCACGCTGGCAGGCGCGATGTTCATCAGGGTCGCGATGTATTTCGTCGAGAAACCCAGCCGCAGAAGGATCGTCAGCCGTCTCTCCTGCTTGGTCAGATTCGGGAATTTCTCTGCCATCCGCGTCGTAAAATCTTTGTGCAGTTGTTCCACCTGGGCATAAAAACTATCAATCTCGTTGCTGAAATTCATACGGAGGTTGAGACCGACCTGAATGTCGTGCAGAAGAGCATTCTTCTTTTCGACATCTTTTTCCCACCGGGCCAGCCCGACCTGCTCGTAGATGTCGCGTATGAACTCCTTCTGCTCGTTGATGTTCATCGCCACGCTCACCAACTCTTGACGTTTGCGCTGCAGGAGATTGTGCAGATTTTCGTTCTCGACCTGCATCGTCTTGAGTTCCAGTTCACTAATCGCCCTCCTGTTCGCGTTCAACTCATTCTCCCGTTCCCGGAGCGTGCGTCCGGAGGAACTGGCGACCCGGAAATGATGGAACATGAAGGCGAGCAGGATCGCAACGGCAAGCAGCAGGAGCATGGTCAAGGCAAGGATCAGGGTGCCCTGCATCTTGAAGGATTCCGGGTGGAAGAGACAGGCCATCAGGTAGCTGACCACAAGCGCAAAAACAGGTGTCAACAGCATGTCCGTTCCCGCCTTGGAAACCACGGACGCCCAGTTCACACTCCGCCCCTGCGAAATCCGACACCCGACCAGGCCTGCAAGAGCGAGGAGACCGGGAGAAAGAACGGTTGCCTTCAAACGGAGCGCCGGAAAGATGCCGTCAAAGGAAAAGAGTGTCAAAACCAAGAATATGGACACGGTGATGGAGAGAGCCGATTCCGGATTGATGTCGAAGATGCGTTCCATGTATCTGCCGGATACCGCTTCGACAGAGGATCTGGCCAGGAAGGCGATACCCCCGACAAGAAGCGCGGCGAGAAGGAGTTCGTCCCGGATCGACAGCACGGAAGGGATACCCCGGCCCAGATTCAAACCGACAGCCACCAGCAGAAAGCCGGATGCGACCGAAATCGCATCCCCCATCCGTTTCAGATGAGAGAGGAAAGGGCTTCTCTGCCAGGATCGGCTCCAGAGAAGCAAGGCGTACAATAACATGGACAGCAATCCGGTCAGCACGGCGGCTGCCAGCCAGGAAAGCGGGACGGACCACTGGACCGACGGAACCGTCCCCCGGAACAAACGGATTCCGGAGGCGGCGCCGAACAAGGCGAACACAATCGACACCTCCTTAAAGAATGGTCGGAGCAGCAAGAGGACAAAGACAGCGGCTAGACAAACGGTCAGCGCATCCAGGCAAGGTACAGGAGACGCGAAAGGGCGGGAAAGCGCAAGGCCGAGGAAGAGTAGAGCGGAAATCCCCACAGGAAGATATTTCCCCAGGACCGTGTGACAGGTACCGGCCGGCGACAGCACGATCGGGAGGTCCGTGATCGCATAGATCCCGAACAGCAGTGCCGCAAGGAGTACATACACCGCAGCTTCCATCAGTAGCTGCGCTTGATGGACATCACGGAAAGCTGATCCGCGACCTTTTCCGCCTCCACGGAAAGGTCTTCGATATGGAGGGCGAAATACCGCAAATGGAACTTCTGACTCAATTTGAGTCCCTCCATCTTATGGAAGACCTTCCGCTTCAGCGACTTTGCCTGCTTGTCGGTCTCTTTTTCATAAAAATAGACCCGATGAATTTTTTCCGTAATGCTTTCATTGGTCTTGAAATAGGCTTTCGCAGCAGGAATGACAGTTTCCACAGCTTGTGTGGACAATTCGGTTAGTTTTAGGAAATCTCCGTTCAGCTCGACAGGAATGTATGGTGTCTCTATTTCAAACTGGAAGAGATTGTTGTTCAAGGTGTCGATGATATGGTCCAGCCCCTCCAGCAGACGCATGATGTCGCCCCGTTGCCGCACGAAGCTGGGTTGGCGGTACAGACTGGCTTCGATCTCCCTCCGCAGAACCTCCGCCTCGTTTTCCAGCCGGGTGATCGTCTGCAAGTTACCGTTGAATGACTCCAGATCACTGTACAGGTAGTTTTTTACGCCTTCCGAAAAAACGAGAAGCGACTGATCGATCGTATCGAAAAACTTATTCAAGTCATCAATGATCCGGTGGATTTTCTTCTGATTGAACATGATCTTGAAAAAGTAGTTGGTAAATTTCAATCAAAAGTACGTTAATTTAAATAAGCATCAAAATGTTTTTTCTGGAACAGCATTCGGATGTAAAGTAATAAGGAGTAGTCAAATAACTGATTAATTGGTAGATAAAAAATCAATGTAAAGGACATACAAATATTCCTTGATGTCCTTTATAGTATTTTGTAAAGTTAATTCGATTCGGAAACGGAACCTATCTTTAGCGGTTGGCCAGTCCGCGTCATCGCAGACGCCTCAGATCACCCCCGAAATCCGCCATTGCATCCAGTCCGCCCGTTACAAGAGGCCAAGGTTTTCATTCAAGATGCTCGTTTTCTCCTGCCGTCGCGATAGACTGTTATTTAAAACGTCTAAATATTTTAAAAAGCTTTGATAATATCTTGTTTTATTCAAATATTATTCGTATATATATGAATTGAGTAACGAAAGAACCTCAACGAAGAAAACAATAAAAAATAAACCATGAGAACAGAATTACATTATTACAAGTCCGCAGCAAGAAAAGCCGCGTTTTACTTCTCGCGTAAAAATAGAATCAATGTTCTGAATATTCAAAAGAGCGAGAAAGGCGCTGATGACAAGATGTGTTTCGATTACGAAGACGATCGCATACAAAGGGAAAACTGGTCGGGAGAGGTTTCGGCGATCGAGGTCATGGACAATTCCGGGCAAACGATCGGGCTGTTCGCTTACTGGGCGGACGACACGAAGGCGAAAGTGACCCATGCTGAAGAAGAAGAGAGGACGAAAGCACTGAAAGAAAACTGTGCCCGCCTTGGCGCTGACGCATCCGGATACTACCTAGCGCAAGGGAATGCGGGATCGTGGCGGCTTATGAAGCGCAACGACAGCAATCTCAATTATGATCGTCTGGTGTATGAAGACCCCGGCTGCGTCGATCTGAATGAGGATGAGGAGACCGCCGCTGCTTTCTTCGCCGAATATCTTGCAGAGAGCAACTTGTAAAACGACGAGATAAGCAATATGGTCTGTCTATCAATCTTAACCGATTGTTAGACAGACCATTACATCTTCGAGCGGAAAACGAGTCTCGAACTCGCGACCTTCGGCTTGGGAAGCCAACGCTCTACCAACTGAGCTATTTCCGCAACAATTCCGTAATGACAAATATAGGAATATTTGCCGATTTGGCAAAATTAATGTTTGTCCCCGGATTTTTTAGTAAACACGGAATCCGTGGCAGGCACGGACGCGCCCTCAACCGTGTTTTCGGGAAATATCTTCCGGGTCAAAGACACGAACTCCTCTTCTGTGATCATCTTGCAGCTGCCGTTGAACTTCGCATCGAGATCGACCTGCAGGCGCTTGATGTGGAGATCTCCGTTTACTTCGCAGGCCGCCTTCAGGGAAAGGGTGTCCTTTACATAGAAATTGCCGTCGATTTTCCCCCAGAAATCCACGTTGTTGCAGATGATGTCGCCTTTGATGACCGCTTTTTCTCCGACCACCACCTTGGTCTGGGAACAGACCTTGCCTTCGAAACAACCATCAATCCGAATGTCGTACGGCGAAGTGATTTCGCCTTTGATGCAGGATCCCGAAGAAATGCGGCTCACGTCGTTGACGCTGGAGGCAGGATCCGTAGGTTTTTGTACATTTATAGCCATTTTTGTTCTGTGTTGTTGTATTCCTTGATCTTTTCGCCACGGGAAAAAATCCGCTAGACAAGTCCCCTGCCGTGGCAGTTCTTGTATTTCTTGCCGGAACCGCAAGGACAAGGATCGTTCCGGCCGATCTTCTTGTCCGCGCGCACCACCGGAACTTTCGCCTTCTGCTCCGCATTTGTCGAGAGGTTGTCGCGCTGGGCGCGCATCTGGCTCATGTCGGTCCTTTGCTGGAGAGACGGACGGGCCGGACGGGCCTCATTGGCATCCCGCAGCGGGACGAAAGCCCTGAGCAGGAAGGAAAGCACATCCCGGTTCAATTCCTCCAGCATCGCCGCAAACAGGTTGTAGCTCTCGAGTTTATAAACGACCAGCGGATCCTTCTGTTCGTAAGCGGCGTTCTGCACGCTCTGACGCAGGTCGTCCATGTCACGCAAATGCTGTTTCCAATGCTCGTCGATCTGATAGAGGATGATGGAACGGCTGAGCGCCTTGGCGATTTCCTTGCCTTCCGTGTTGTAGGCCTTTTCAAGATTCACGCTCAAGGTCAACATCTTCCGTCCGTCGGAAATCGGAATGGCGATGTTCTGGTACAGGCTCCCCTGCTTCTCATAGACCTGCTTGAGGATCGGATAGACTTTTTCGGAAAGTCCGTCCATCCTGCGGCGATAAACCTCCTGCATGTGGACGAACAGACTGTCGGCAATCACATTGCCCTTTGCATTCGCAAATTCCTCGGGCGTGATGCCCAGGTCAATGGAAAGCTGAGCCATCACACTCGCCTCGAAATCCTCGTACGACATCCCTTCCGCCTTGTCCGCGATGAGTGAAGCGGTATCGATCATCATATTCATGACATCGATTTCGATCCTTTCTCCGGAAAGAGCGTTGCGGCGGCGGGCATACACGGCCTCGCGTTGATAGTTCATCACATCGTCATATTCAAGCAAACGCTTGCGGATGCCGAAGTTGTTCTCCTCCACCTTCCGCTGTGCCTTCTCTATGGAACTGGAAAGCATCCCGCTTTCCAGGGCCTCATCGTCCTGCATGCCGAGTTTGTCGACAACCCCGGCGATCCGCTCCGATCCGAAGAGGCGCATGAGTTTGTCCTCCAGGGACACATAAAATTCAGAGGATCCCGGATCTCCCTGACGTCCCGCGCGTCCGCGGAGCTGGCGGTCCACCCGCCGGCTATCATGGCGCTCCGTCCCGACGATGGCAAGTCCACCGGCTGTGCGAACCTCAGGCGAAAGCTTGATGTCGGTTCCACGACCCGCCATGTTGGTGGCAATGGTGACCGAGGATGTCTGCCCGGCCTGGGCGACGATCTCAGCCTCGCGGGCATGCTCCTTCGCATTCAGCACATTGTGCTTGATGCCGCTGAACTTCAGCATGCGGCTCAGGAGTTCGGAGGTTTCGACATCCGTGGTGCCGACAAGCACCGGCCTGCCCTCCTTGGTCAATTCCGAGACACGGCTGATGACGGCGGCATATTTGGCCTTTTTGGTTTTATAGATCTTGTCATCCCTGTCGTCCCGGATGACGGGCCGGTTGGTCGGGATCACGACGACGTCCAGCTTGTAGATCGACCAGAACTCACCCGCTTCGGTTTCCGCCGTACCGGTCATGCCGGCCAGCTTGTGGTACATCCTGAAATAGTTCTGGAGGGTGATGGTCGCGAAGGTCTGGGTGGCGGCCTCCACCTTTACATTTTCCTTGGCTTCAACGGCCTGGTGGAGTCCGTCGCTCCAGCGCCGGCCTTCCATGATACGGCCCGTCTGCTCGTCCACGATCTTGACCTTGTTGTCCACGATGATGTAGTCGACATCCTTCTGGAACATCGCATAGGCCTTCAAAAGTTGGATCATGGTGTGAACGCGTTCGCTCTTCAAGGCATAGTCCTCCATGAGGGCGTCCTTCTTCTCTTGCTTCTCGACAAGCGTGAGGGCTTCATTCTTCTGGATCTCCGCGATCTCGCTGCCGACATCCGGGAGCACGAAGAAATTCGGCTCGGACACCGCATGCGCCAGAACGTCGTGTCCCTTGTCGGTCAGATCCACGGAATGTTGCTGCTCTTTGATCACGAAATAGAGCGGATCGGTGACCACAGGCATTTCCCGTTCGTTGTCCTGGAGATAGAAATTCTCCGTCTTCTGGAGAAGTTGCTTCATGCCCGGTTCGCTGAGGAACTTGATGAGCGGCTGGTACTTGGGAAGTCCCTTGTGCGCCCGCAGCAAGAGCTTGCCGCCTTCCGTTTCGTCACCGGAGGCGATGGTTTTTTTGGCCTCGTTCAGAATCTGGTTGACGAGGCTGCGCTGCTTCTGATACAGGGTTTCGACGTAGGGCCGGAAGGCCATGAACTGTTCGTCGTCCTCGGCCTTGGGTACCGGGCCGGAAATGATAAGCGGGGTACGGGCGTCATCGATCAACACCGAGTCAACCTCGTCGACAATGGCATAGTGATGCTTCCGCTGCACAAGGTCTTCGCTGCGGACGGCCATGTTGTCGCGAAGGTAGTCGAAACCGAATTCGTTGTTGGTGCCGAAGGTGATGTCACAGTTGTATGCTTTCTTGCGGGAATCGCTGTTCGGTTCGTGCTTGTCAATGCAATCCACGGAGAGCCCGTGGAACATGTACAGCGGGCCCATCCACTCCGAATCTCGCTTGGACAGATAGTCGTTGACCGTAACGATGTGGACGCCTTTGCCGGCCAGCGCGTTCAGAAACACGGGCAGAGTGGCAACAAGGGTCTTTCCTTCTCCCGTGGCCATTTCGGCGATCTTGCCCTGATGCAGGATGATTCCGCCGATCAGCTGGACATCATAATGGATCATGTCCCAGACAATCTCGTTGCCTCCAGCCATCCAGTGGTTCCGATAGATCGCCTTGTCTCCGTCGATCCGGACAAAGTCGTGATGGATGCTTAGATCCTTGTCGAAATCCGTCGCCGTCACCTCGATTGTCTCATTCTCCGTAAAGCGCCGGGCGGTCGATTTCATGATGGAAAATGCCTCCGGCAAGATTTCCAGCAGCACCTTCTCGATCGCTTCGTCCTCCTCCTTCACCAACTTGTCCGATTCCGTTGCAAGCGCCTCTTTCTCATTGACGGGGATATCCTCTTCCAACTGGGCCTTGATCTCCTCCATCCGCTGTTCGAACGGAGCCTCGACCGCCAGCACCTTCGCCCGCAGTTCCTGCGTACGCGCCCTCAGATCGTCGTTCGAAAGCCGGTCAATCTCGCCGAACGCGGCGAGGACCTTGTCCAAGGTGGGTTTAACCTGCTTCATATCCCGGTCCGACTTGGAACCGAAGATTTTTTTAAGAATATTCGATACTGACATGGGTGCCTATTTTCTCTGAATCTCGATTCTACAAATTTAGGAATATTCACAGAATTTTACAAATTAAGTACCCGCTTTCCCGATGACTTTTCGAGGATTTCCATACACATGCGCCCGTTGTGGTAAGGGCACTTCCAAAATCCGGCGAGATCGTGTTCCGTGTCGAGGCTATCGTCCTCGTTCACAGCCCAATACCACTCTCCGTCCGGATGACGGAGCCGAGACTTGACAAACTGCCATTCCCTAAAGGCGGCATCCTGCCATTTCGTCACTCCCGTGGTTCGGAACTGGTTCAGGCAACCCAGCACGGTCTCGGCTTGCACCCACCAGTCCCGGTTGGCATCCAAGCGGCCCGTTTCCGGGTCCCGCTCGTTGATCATTCCACCTTCCGGAGTGAAACCTTCCATCGCTGCAGCGGCAATCCGCTCGGAAACCGCCTGCACTTCGCGGCAGAGCGCCGGATCACCGAGGGTTTCCGCCGCCTCCGGAAGGAGCCAGGATGCCTCGATGTCGTGCCCGTAGGAAACCGTCCGCGCGCGCAGGTTCCATTCCTCGTCAAAGAAAAGGCCCAGATGGCCGTCAGGGCGCACGATGCGGTCCACGAAGATCCTCAGGAGATTCCGTAGCCGCTCCGAAAGAGAGATATCCTTCCAGACACGGTACAGAGAAGTGTAGGCTTCAAGAATATGCAGATGGGTATTCATCGTCCTGGCCTCGTTCCTGTCCTTTTCAGACAACCGCATATCCGCGATCGGTTTCCAATCCCGCGCGCGCGCCTCGATGTAGCCGTTCTGATTCCGGTCGAAACTGTGGGCCTCCACTACGCGATAAAGCTCAACCGCAGTCTGCAGGGCTTCCGCCTCCCCTGTAGCCCTGTAATATTCCGAAAAGCCGTAGATGGCGAAAGCGATCGCATAAAACTGCTTCCGCGTGTCCAGCGGACTGCCGTCCGCATCCACACTCCACACGACTCCGCCATATTCCGGATCCACAAAGCGCGCGCGGACCTGTATGCAGGCCTCATCCGCAGCTCTGCGGTAGGCTGCGTCACCCAACAGACGGAACGCAGAGGAAAAGGTCCAAAGTATCCTTGCGTTCAGAACAGCTCCCTTCGGGGCGTCCGGCCAGATCTTTCCTTTCCCGTCCATCCTTCCGTACCATCCGCCGCGGGGATCCGCGAAACGGTTCATCCAGAACGGGAGAATGTTCCGAGTAAGCTCTTGTCCGACTTCAATTTTCAGTTGCTGGGCATCCATATCCCAAAGGTATGAAAATCCCCCTTACGATCCGCGTTCGGCACACAGGATGCAAAATAATTGATAAAAAAGTATCAATATTTCGAAAAATTTGCATAATATTGTCAAAACCACCAAGCACGATTCCGATGTCTACCGTACTCTCAGAAGTGATCAACCTTTCGCAGAAGGATTGTTTCTATATCGTTGAAAGACACAAGAGCGAATTCACCTATCCCCTCCATCGGCACCGAGAGTTCGAATTGAACTTCGTCCAGGGCGGAAAAGGGGTTCGGCGCATCGTGGGAGACAGCGTTGAAACGATCGGGGAGCTGGATCTGGTGCTCATCGGAGCTGAAAACCTGGAACATGTATGGGAACAGGGAGACTGCAAGTCAGAGGACATCCGCGAAATCACGATCCAATTCGCGCCCGATCTGGTGCAGAGCATCCTGCTGTCCAAGACGCAGTTCGCCCGGATCAACCGGATGATGGAAAAGGCGCGTCACGGGCTGTCCTTTCCGCCCGAAGCCATCCTCAAAGTCTACCATTTTCTGGACGGCGTCGCCTCGGAAAAAGACAGCTTCATCCAGTTCATCAACTGCCTGATGATCCTGTACAGTCTCTCGGGATTTGAAGGCAAGACCTTGGCCAGCAGTTCTTTCTCCCATGCACCGAGGACGCGGGAAAGCAGCCGGTTGATGAAAGTGAAGGAATACATCAACACGCATTACACGGAAGATCTCGGACTGAAGGAACTGGCCGGAATCGTCGGCATGAGCCCCAGCGCCTTAAGCCGCTTCTTCAAGGAGCACACGAACAAAACCCTGACCGCCTATATCAACGACATCCGCCTCGGCAACGCCGCCAGAGCCCTGGTAGACAGCACGCAGAACATCTCCGAGATCTGCTATTCCTGCGGCTTCAACAACCTTTCCAATTTCAACCGCGTCTTCAAAGCCCGGCGCGGGGTCTCTCCCCGCGAGTTCCGCCAGCTCTACAAGAAGACAAAAATCATAGTTTAGTCTATTTTTTTGCAATTCTTGATAAAATAATACTTGATTCGGGGCCTTTGGGCCCCTAACTTTGCTACTGGAAAAACTAGACAGTTGATAACACACATATATTTTTCTTAACAATAAACACTAATCCATCAAACATGAGAAGTAAGTTGCTTGCTTGCTTGACCGCATTGCTGGTCAGCGTCAGCATGATGGCCCAGAAAGTCGATGTAAGCGGTTCTGCGCGCGATCAGATCGGCCCGATTGTCGGAGCCAGCGTGATCGAGAAAGGCACGGCCAACGGGACAACGACAGACTTGGATGGGTATTTCAGGCTCAGCGTCGCACCCGGCGCCACCCTCGTGTTCTCATCCATCGGGTATGCCACGCAGGAAATTCCTATCGGCAACCGTACAATTTTTAACGTGACCCTCCGGGAAGACACCGAGTATCTCGACGAGGTGGTCGTGGTCGGTTACGGTACAATGAAGAAAAGCGACTTGGCAGGCGCCTCCGTTTCGATGAAGGAGGAAGACCTCAGAGGATCGCTCATTACCAACTTCGACCAGGCGTTCCAGGGAAGGGCTGCCGGCGTAACGGCCGTGCAGACATCCGGAGCCCCGGGTTCTTCCTCCAGCATCCGTGTCCGCGGCCAAGCTACGATCAACGCCAATGCAGAACCTCTCTACGTCATCGACGGGGTGATCGTGCAGGGCGGCGGCAATTCCGGCGCCTCGTTTGGACTGGGTGATGCCCTCGGAAACGGCAGGGTCTCGACGATCTCGCCCCTTTCCACCATCAACCCCTCCGACATCGTGAGCATGGAAATCCTCAAGGATGCTTCCGCGACTGCCATCTACGGCGCGCAGGGCGCGAACGGCGTCGTGCTCATCACGACCAAGCGCGGCATAGCAGGGGCGGCCAGGTTCACCTATGAAGGTCTGGTAGCCATCTCCCGGCAGACCCGCCGCCTGGATATGATGAATCTCCGGGAATATGCCGCCTTCAACAATGAGTTGGTCGAGGAAGGGGAACTTTACGAGGGCAATCCTTATTATTCCTCCCCCGAGTTGCTCGGCGTCGGCACCAACTGGCAGGATGAAATCTTCCAGACCGCGCTGCAGCACCAGCATCAACTCAGCGCCCAGGGTGGGACGGAAAGCGTCCAGTACTACATTTCCGGCTCTTTCATGAACCAGGAAGGTACCATCATCGGTTCGAATTTCGACCGTTTCTCCGTGCGAACCAACCTGGACGTGCAACTCAAGCCATGGTTCAGACTCGGTTTAAACGCTTCCTTCGCGAACACGAACGACGACCTGAAACTCGCCGATTCCGACCATGGACTCATCTACTACTCCCTGAATACGATTCCCGACATCCCCGTCTACGATGTCTTCGGCAACTATTCGTCCACAGTCCGGGAAGGCTACACCTCTCCGAACCCGGTCGCGCTCGCGATGATGGACGAAATCCTGCTCGGCAGACAGAAACTGAACGGCAACGTCTACTCGGAGATCACCCCTTGGAAACATCTCGTCTGGAGAAGTGAAGTCGGTTTTGACCTCGGGCACTCCGAAGCAAGCCGCTACCGCCCGCTCGTTGATCTCGGCGGCTGGGTGCGCAGCCAGAATAACATGCGCCGCCAGAAAAACGACAATACCTTCTGGCAGTTCAAGAATTATCTCACCTACTCCAACACCCTCGGCAAGCATTCCTTCACGGCCATGCTGGGACAAGAAATGTGGGAGTCCCGGTGGAACTACCTTGCCGGTTCAAACACGGATTTTCCTTCTGACGAGGTCCACAACGTCGCCCTCGGAGGCGGAACGCCCCAGATCAGCGCCGGCTTCGGCTCATCGGCCATGGCCTCCTTCTTCACGCGCGAAACCTATAATTATGATGACCGATACCTGCTCACATACACCTTCCGATACGATGGTTCTTCGAACTTCGGTCCGGAAAACCGCTGGGCAGGCTTCCATTCCGCTGCTTTCGCCTGGCGCTTCTCCAACGAGAAATTCCTGGAATTCCTGAAGCCGATCCTCACCAACGGCAAACTCCGTCTGGGCTGGGGACAGACCGGCAACTCCAACATCGGAGCCTACGCCTGGGGCGCCTCGATCAGCCGGATGCCTTCCGCGCTCGGCATGGGGTACCGCCCCGCCAATATTCCCAATACGGCGATCCGTTGGGAAAGCCAGGAACAGACCAACCTCGGTCTCGATCTCGGATTCTGGGATAACCGTCTGACCGTGACGATCGATGCCTACTACAAGCAGTCCAACGACATGTTGATGTCCATGCAGCTGCCGTCCTACATGGGAACGCAGGGCAACCCATCCTCCGCGCTGGCCTCTCCGAAGGGAAACTACGGCAGCATCGAGAACAAGGGGCTGGAAATTTCCGTCGGGGGCGAACCGATCGCCACGCGGGATTTCTCCTGGTCGGGCAACTTCCAGATTTCATTCAACAAGAACAAACTCGTGAGCCTGTCCGAAACATCGAACGCCGCGCTGATCGGCTACGGTCAGTGGAGCGACGTTGTCGCGGTCTCCGAAATCGGAAAACCGCTCTACAATTTCTACGGCTACAAAGTGGCCGGCGTCTACGCTTCGCTGGATGACATTGAAAACTCGCCGAAGGCCGAGAAGTATCCTTCCGACGGCGTCTTCAACCGGAACAACACCGTGTGGGTGGGCGACCTCAAATATGTCGATCTCAACAAGGACGGCGTCATCAACGAAAAAGACCGCACGGACATCGGATCCCCGCTTCCGAAGTTCACCTACGGCTGGAGCAACACCTTCCGTTACAAGAACTTGGATCTGAACATTTTCATCAACGGATCCTTCGGGAACAAGATCCTGAACTACAACTCGCTGACCATCACGCACATGAACAGCGCATGGACCAACCAGCTGAATTCCGTTTCCGAACGCGCGCGTCTCGCGCCGATCGATCCGGACATCGTCTATGCCGACGGCAGCAAGTGGTTCAACCACATCGACAATGTCAAGGTCATCAATCCCGGCGCCCGGATCCCCCGCGCCTCGATCAACGACCCGAACGACAACAACCGCATCAGCGACCGCTACGTCGAAGACGGCTCCTACCTCCGCATCCGGAACATCGCGCTCGGTTACAATCTTCCGAGAAGATTTCTGGAGAAGATCCACATCGATAACCTGCGGGTCTACATGAACATCCAGAATCTCTGCACCTTCACCCGGTACACCGGCTACGACCCGGAAGTGGGCGCCAGCACCCAGGACTCCTCCGGTCTCACCTACGGGCTGGACAACGGACGTTATCCCTCCCCGACGACCTATTCCTTCGGTATCAATCTCTCATTCTAATGCTGAAGAACATGAAAACAATGACTATATTCAAAGGAATCGCCATGGGCATGCTGTTGATCGGACTCGCTTCCTGCGAGGAATTCCTCAACCGCCCGACCGAAGACAACTACAACACCGATAATTTCTACAAAACGGACGCGCAGTGCGAGCAAGGGGTCAACTACCTCTACAACTCTCCTTGGTACGATTTCCAGCGCGGCTTCATCAAGATCGGAGAAGTCATGTCCGGCAATATGTACTGGGGTTCCAGCCCGTACATGGATTTCACCACGAACGGAACCGACCAGGATCTGGTGAACATGTCCTATTCGCTATGGGCCGTCAACGGCCACGCCAACGTCGTGATCGACAACTTGCTCAAGTCGGAAGGCCCTTCACAGACGGCCAAGAACAAGTGCATCGGCGAAGCCCTCGTCTGGAAAGCTTTCGCCTACTTCTTTATGGTCCGTACCTTCGGCGAGGTGCCGATCGTACACAACAACACCGGCTTGCTCAATTCCGGCAACTACAACACCATCAGCAAGGTAGAGAAAGCCGATGTCTATGAATACATCATCATGACCCTGGAGAAGGCAATGGAACTTCTGCCGAAGAAGACCTCCGACTGGGCTGACTACGAACGGATCGACTACTATGCCGCTGAAGCGCTGCTCGCGAAAGTCTATCTTACGAGGGCAGGACTTTCCGGCAGCCTGAGTCCGGAAGATCTGTCGAATGCCGCAAGGTATGCGAAAGACGTGATTGACCATTCCGGCCGGACCCTCACCCCGAACTACGAAGACGTGTTCCGCCTGAAGGGATTCAACCAGACCGGAGAATGTCTGATCTCCTGGCTCTGGAAATGCGGCCGCGATCCCTGGACGCAGCAGAACACCCTTCAAAGCGACCTTGCGATGGTCGGCTTCGATGAAAACGGCGACTGCTGGGGCGGTTGGGGCGGCCCTTCCGTTGACCTGCAGGAAGCCTTCGGCACCAGCGCGATCGCCAATCCGGCGACCCGGAACAATGCCGATGTCCGCCGACGCGCGACCATGATGCTGGGCGGCGACAAGTATCCGTATTTCTGGACCGACAAGGGAGGCTTCGACTTCCTGCGCTTCGTGTACGACAAGGATTACGGAAAGGGCGGTCCCGGCGGATCGCTCCAGTGCCCGACCGGCGCGAACAACGTCAAGAACCTGTACGGAGACAATCAAGACCATATCGACGCCACCGGCATTACTCCGCAGAACATGGCCAATCAACTGCCAACACACCTGCTCCGCCTGTCCGACGTCTACTTAATCTACGCAGAAGCCGTATTGAACACCAACAACACGGAATCCCTCCGCTTTGTCAACCTGGTGCGCGAGCGCGCCGGCGCGACGCCCGTGACGACGGTGACCTTCGACACAATCTGGAAAGAACGACGGCTGGAACTCGCCGGAGAAGGAGACCGCTGGTATGACTATGTCCGGCGCTCATACTACGACATGCAGGCCTGCATCAACGAACTCAAAGCCCAGCGCCGCTCCTTCTTCAACGGCATCGACGCCGTGTACAAGGAATACGTGGGTGAAAACTTCGACTATTCCGGAACCTGGGATGCCTCCACAGTTGTCTACAACGACCTCTATGACAATCCCAACGTCACCCCGTCCAGCTTTACACTCCCCTTCCCGACGGAAGACGTGGTATTCAACGGAAACATGGCGACCGACGCCCCTGCGATTCACGTGGATGTACGCGCCGAATATCCTTACGATTTTTAATCCGCACCGAACATGAAAACACTGAATAAATTCATTACAAGCATATTGGCGGCCTCGATACTGGCGACAGGCGTGATTTCCTGCAACCGGATCGACTATCCGGATCGGTATGCCGTCGCCGACGGAATCCCGATCGTCTATTCCGTCCGGTATGCGGACCGGGACATCAACATCACCAACGCCTACATGGACGAGGTGGTGTGCCTGCTCGGGGACAACCTGCGCAGCATTACCGAACTTTGGTTCAACGATCAGCAGGCTCTGCTGAACACGAGTTTTATCACGGACCACACCCTGCTCACTTCGGTGCCGAAGAATATGCCCGCCGTGCAGACCAACAAGATCTACATGATTACGGCGAATCAGGACACGGTCACCTTCGATTTCCAGGTGCTTCCCCCCGTTCCGAAGGTCACGACGCTTTCGAACGAATGGGCCGCGGAAGGAGAACTGGTCACCTTGTACGGCGACTTCCTCATCGATGACGCCGCGATTCCGCTCCAAATTTCCTTCCCGGGCGTGGATGTGCCGCATGCTAACATGACCTTCAACGGTTCGTCTTCCGTATCCTTCCACATTCCGGAAGGCGCGCAGCCGGGCTTCGTGACGGTGAAGTCTCTCTCCGGAACCGGAAAGAGCAAGTTCTATTACCGCGACGACCGGAACATCCTCTTTGACTGGGACGGCAGCCGCGGTGGTTTCGCAACCGGGCACGGTTGGCGCGCCGGTGTCGTCCATCATCCCGGCGATGATCCCTGGAAGGCTCTGGACGGTTCGTATCTGTACTTCGGAGGAGCCACAGTGGAGAGCGGCATCGGCGCCACGTGGGCGGAGGACAACTTCTGCTTCAATTACTGGCCCGGCACCCCGGAAAGCGGCTATCCCGCTCTCTCATCCCTGCCTGTGTTCGCCGAGTACATCGACACCTACGACGTAGGCGGCCTCCAGTTAAAGTTCGAGGTGCTGATTCCGAGCAGCAATCCCTGGTCTTCCGCCGCCATGCAGATCATGCTCACCTCCGACGACGAGGTGACACACTCCGCAGCGTCGAATGCCTACTATTCCAACACCGCATTTCCCCGCGCCGTCTGGATGCCTTGGGCAGCGACCGGTTCCTATGACACGGGCGACAAGTGGGAGACCGTCACGATTCCGCTCGCACAGTTCAACCGGACACACGCAAATGCTGAATGCGCGACTGCCTTCTCCAAGAAATTCCTGACCGGACTTACCTTCTTCCTCTGGCACGGCGGACTTCAGGGCACAACGTGCAACCCTGTGCTTGCCATCGACAACATCCGCATCGTGCCCATCGGATAATCCTTCAAGCATATGAACATCATGAAACATATTCTCAGATTCTTCAAACTGATTTCCGCCTGTCTTTTGACAGTCGCGCTGTTCAGCTGCTCCATACAGGAACTGAACACGGATCAGTATCCGGACGATGCTGTGAACCTCGCTTCGTTCGGGCCCAATCCGGTCATGCGCGGGGCAACCCTGCGGTTTTTCGGGAGCAACCTCGAAAAAATCGTCGAGGTGAATGTGCCCGGTGTGTCTCCGATCACGGACATCGAAGTCGTAAGCTCGGGAGCCGTCAGTGAAATCCGCGTCCAACTTCCGGTCGACGGGCCGGAACCGGGCAAGGTGACCCTCAAGGCTTCCACGGGGCAGACCTTCACCACGAAGGCCGAGCTCACCTACGACGAGCCGATCCGATTCGATTCTTTTTCGACGGTCAATGCCGTCAGCATGCCGGGCGAGCGGGTCACCCTCAGGGGCGACTACATGAACCTCATCAAATCCGTAACCTTCGCGGGCGGTGAAACGGTGGCGGTAGAACCGGTGAGCCGGTACGAAGCAAAGGTCGTGATTCCCTTCACGGCCGTGAGCGGCCCCATCATCCTCTCGGATGAAGGTGAGATCGCGAACCTGCTCTATTCCGAGGAGGATCTTGTAATCGGCGACCCGACGGTGTCCTCCCTCAAAATCACACCGGTCAAACCGGAGGAGACCGCGACCATCACAGGGACATATCTGCAGATGATCCGGCAGATCCGGCTCGCAGGCGATGTCACCGTGACGGACTTCACAATCTCCGAAGACGGCAAGATCCTCACGTTCTCCCTCCCTGCCGAAACCCGGAGCGGGGACGTGTTCGCCGTCAGTTTCGCCGACAAGGAATTCAAAGCCGGCGCGATCGAAATGGTCAAGCCGACCGGAATGAAAGTGAACCCTACGCCCGTGAAGGCCGGTTCTGAACTGGAAATTACCGGAAAGGATCTTGACCTTGTGACAGCCGTGTCGTTCCCCGATGCGAAGAACATCACCTTCACCTATGCAAACAACAAGATCACGGTCAAGGTCCCTGCTGCAGCCACCGAGGGGGACATCACCTTCACCATGGCGAATGCCGATGCGGTGACCGTGCCCTACACCTTGGTACACCCGACCGTGACCGGCGTAAGTCCGCTTGCGCTCATGGCCGGCGAAACGATCACCCTTACGGGAACGGACCTGGATCTGATCACGGGGATCAAATTGGGCGGGAAAGACGTGGAATTCACTGCGGAAGCAAGAAAGATCCTGGTCACCACTGCCAACACCTCCGTTTCCGGCAAACTGACGCTGACGCTGGCGAACGGCGAAACCGTAGAACCCGCGGAAACGATCACCCTCAGCTACGATTCGTTCATCATCGTCAACGAACTACCTTCCGCCGTTCACATCGGTGACATCGTGACCCTGAAGGGCGAAAACTTCCTGATGATCGAGAACATCTTCATCGGCGAGGCGAAGGTGAACACCTACTACCTGCGTACAGACGACGAGATCCAGTTCGTCATGCCGTACAACAGAATCGGAACCTACCCGATCCGCTTCCAACTGCTGAGCGGCGAAATGGAAACCTGTCCTTCGCAGATCCAAGTCCTGCTGGAACTGAACAGGATCATCGCCTGGGAAGGCAGCCTGACGATTACCTGGGGATCCGGCGGCCGCGTGGCTATTCCGGCTTCCAAGTTCGAAGGTGTCAAGGCCGGCACCCGGATGCGCTTCTACTACACGCAGAAGGATCAGACATGGGCGCAGGCGCAGGTCAACTACGGTGACTGGAGCCAGATCAATTTCAACGGCACCGGCGAAGGCGCCGTGACATTCAACGGCACTCTGGTTCCGACCAATATCTACGGATGGTTCTCCGACGGCATTCTGGACCGTTGCACCGAGGTGATCTTGACCCAGACGATTCTGGACAACATCCAGGCGAAAAAGGGAGCCTTCGGGGATATGGGCAACTGCGGCATGATCATCCAGGGATCCGACCTGATCTTCACGAAGGTGGAAATCCTGCAGGAGATCCCGCAGGAGAAGACCATCTGGGAAGGTTCCCGGGAAACCGGCAACTACGCCAACAACCTGGAACTCGGCACCGAGAATGACTGGATCAACGCCGGCCTCGCGATCGGGAATGTCGTGAAAGTCTATTTCACGGCTGCCAACCCGGCGGAATGGTCCATGCAGATCTTTGACGGACACTGGAGCATGATGAGCTTCCCCGAGATCGGCGCGCAGTTCAACCAGGACAATTCCACCGGCGCGGCCGACGGGTACATCTCCTTCACGGTTGATGAAGGCAAACTGGCGGCCATGACGGCCATTCAGAACTGGGGTTACGCCCTGATCGTCCAGGGGAAGAACCTCACCGTGACCCAGATCACCATGCTGTAAACATTTTTTCCGGAAGAGGATGATACCTCCTCCGGGAACCCTATTACCGACGAAAAAGATGGCTTTCTCAAAGAAGCATGCGATGCTGCGGCTGGTCTGGACCCTGCTCTTCCTGCTGCCGGCCGCCTGTCGGCAGACGCAACCGGACGAAGAACCGGCCGCGCCCCCCGTGTTGGTGTCCACGACACCGTCAGACGGAGCGGCAGATTTGACGGGCAGCAACTTGACGGTCGTGCTCACCTATGACCAGAATGTCAAATGTCCGAGATCCGCCCAAGGGGGGATCTCCGCAGGAACCGCAGTCGTAGAGAGCGTGCATGCCTACAACAAGGAGGTGACGGTCAAGCTCTCCGGACTGCAATCCGGGACCTCGTACACCTTGACGATCCCCGAGGGGGCGGTCAGCGGTTACCGGAACAATCCGGCGGCCGCTATCCGGCTGACGTTTTCGATGAAGGAAGTGGAGCCGAGCGTGTACCCCCGCAACCCCGCTGAGATCCTCACCGATCCAGCCGCAACCCCAGCCGCGAAAGCCCTCTATGCGAAATTGTTGGGATACTACGGCACCAAAACCCTCAGCGGCGCCATGGGCGGCACCGCATGGGACACTTCTTACACGGATTACATCGCAAGCCTGACCGGGGAATATCCGGCCATCGTCGGTTTCGACTATCTGTTCCTGGACTGGCCCCCCGACAGCTGGGACACTTGTCCGGACTACGGAGACATTACTCCTGTCCGGAATGCCTGGACTGCCGGCAGCATCATCCAGATCGGATGGCACTGGGCCGTCCCGCCAGCGGAAGGGACGACGGATCTGAACACCTACTCCTTTTATTCGAAGATGGTCCCCGCTTTCAAGGCGGACGCCGCCTTGACGGAGGGAACCTGGCAAAACCGGATCATGAAGGCCCAGATCGCCAAACTGGCGGGCTTCTTGAAACTCCTGCAGGAAGCCGGCATTCCGGTGCTTTTCCGCCCGCTGCACGAAGCCGCAGGCGACTATACGTATGGAGCTTGGTTCTGGTGGGGCACCGACGGCGGCCCCGCGCTCATCCGGCTCTGGCAGTACCTCCGCGACCAATTGACGGAGACCTACGGACTCCACAACCTGATTTGGGTCTTCACCGTCCAGACCAGCGACAAGGGACAACTTGCGGATGTCGGAAAATTACGGGAATGGTATCCCGGCGACAACTATGTGGACATTGTCGGGGCTGACTTGTATGTTCCGAAGAATTCGACGCAAGCAGGCGCTTTCCAGTTGGTGAACGCATCGGTTTACGGCAGGAAGATGGTCGTGCTCAGCGAGTTCGGCAATTTGCTGGACATCGATGGCTTCTTCGCGGCGGATGCTCCCTGGGGCTATTTCATGAACTGGTACAATTTCGAGAACGGCCAGCCGGTTCTGTACGCGCGGAATGCGGACGGGGGCTATATCTGGAACAACACGGCCACCGACTGGAAAAATGCGCTCTCGAACATACACACGTTAAACAGAGATGATTTGAAATGAGAATGAAATCCTTGCTATTCACGCTGCTTTCCCTCTTCCTCACCTTCAGCGGAAGTTGCTCCTGCAAAGGCAATGAAAACCCAGCCGATGCAGAGACCGTACCGCTTGCCGTATCTCCGACAGCCTTATCGTTCGCGGCTTCGACCGGCAGCCAGAGTCTGACAGTGACCGGCACCTCGAAACCGGCCGTGGTCAGCGATGCGAACTGGTGCAGGGCGAGAACAGGCAACTTCACCGCCCATCGGACGGAGGTGACCGTGACTGTGGAAGAGAATGTCGGCTCCCATTCCCGGACAGCCACCCTCTCGGTCGTCTGCGACGGCGAAAAAGTCAAAGTGGACATTAGCCAGGCGGGAGCCGTTGAGAATCCCGACCTGCCCGTTCCCGGCAACAACGCAGCCTGGAAAATAGCGCGGAAGCTCGGACTGGGCTGGAACCTCGGAAATCAGATGGATGCCCATTCCAACGGAGTTGCCGGCGAGACTGTATGGGGAAATCCGGTCGCTACGCGAGAAACCTTCCAAGGATTGAAGAAAAAAGGATTTACCTCCGTGCGGATCCCCGTGACCTGGCTCGGTCACATTGGGGCTGCGCCGGAATATTCATTGGATGCCGTATGGCTGGAACGGGTGGCGGAACTCGTGGGTTGGGCGCGGGAAGTCGGCCTGACCGTTATCATCAACATCCACCACGACGGAGCCGATAGCGCCCATTGGTTGGACATCAAGTCCGCTGCGAAAGATCCCGCCCGGCAAGCCGCCATCGTAACCGAGATCAAAGCTGTCTGGGGACAGATCGCGGAACGTTTCAAGCAAGCGGACGACGGGCTGATCTTCGAAGCATTCAACGAGATCCATGACGGGGGATGGGGATGGGGTGAAAACCGAACAGACGGCGGAGCGCAATACCGATGCCTGAATGCCTGGAACCAAGCCTTCGTGGATGCAGTCCGGGCAACGGGCGGACAGAATGCGACGCGCTACCTCGGAATACCGGGGTACTGCACAAATCCGGACCTGACCATCGGACACCTGACGCTCCCGGAAGACAGCGCGACAGATCGGCTCCTGATTTCCGTCCATTGCTACGATCCGAGCGACTACACCCTTTTTGCGAAATTCAGTGAATGGGGACATACCGGTGCAGCGGGGAGGGTGCCGGATTCGGGTGAAGCGGCGATCCGCTCCACCTTCGCCAAACTACATGCAGCCTACGTGGACAAGGGCATTCCCTGCTACCTCGGCGAGACCGGCTGCGTGAACCGGTCCACGGCACGTGAAAAATTGTTCCAGCGTTACTATCTGGAATATGTCTTCAAAGCTGCGAAGACCTACGGACTGGCCCCCTTCCTCTGGGACAATGGTTCCGAGCGCACCGGCTATGAATGCCACGGATTCATCCACCACGGAACCGGGGACTACATAGGCGACTCCAAAGCCGTCATCGACGCGCTGGTCAAAGCCCTCTTCACACAAGATTCCTCCTACACCCTCGAAACCGTTTACCAACATGCGCCTTGACAATATTACTTTCACCATTCTGGCCGTGACCTCACTCGTCTGCGGTTGCGGATCCGCAGGATCGGAGATCCAAGCGACACTCCGGGACGCTGCCGCTTCCGGTAAAATTCTATACGGCCACCAGGACGACCTCATGTACGGACACGACTGGAACGCGACGAAAGATGCCGACACCCTGCTTGAGCGTTCCGATGTCAAAGCCGTTGCAGGCGGATATCCTTACATTCTGGGACTGGATCTGGGGGGGATCGAGCTCGGGTCGGCAAACAATCTGGACGGGAATGATTTCGCGCTTATGCGCCGAGCCGCGGAAAAGCATGTCGCGCGGGGCGGGATCGTTTCCGTCAGTTGGCATCTACGGAATCCGCTCACCGGCGGGGACGCGTGGGATGTCAGTTCAGACAGAGTGGTGGCATCGATTCTTCCCGGGGGAGAAAAGCACGCGTTGTTCCGTGAGTGGCTGAAACGTGTCGCCGACTATCTAGAGACCTGGAAAACGGAGGACGTGCAGCCCCTTCCCCTGATCTTCCGGCCCTGGCATGAACACATCGGGAGCTGGTTCTGGTGGGGAGGCAAACTGTGCACCCCCGACGAATACAATGCATTATGGAGAATGACCTATTCGTACCTGATGAAAGAGCGGGGGCTGACGCAACTGACGTGGGCAATTTCTCCCAACAGCAGCGGCATCTTCGACAACTGGGAGGAGCGTTATCCCGGTGATGACTATGTGGACATCATCGGGGTCGACTGCTATGCGAATGCGAACAAGCCGAAACAAACCTACATCGACGAGATGCGGAATTGTCTGGCTTCCTTGGCTGAAACCTGCAAAAAACGGGGCAAGATACTCGCCGTAACCGAAACCGGACTGGAAGGCATTCCGGAGGCTGACTACTGGACCGGCATGCTTTCCCCCGGCCTGAAGGGGTTTCCGGTGGCTTACGTGCTCACCTGGCGAAACGCAAGCGAACCGGACATGAGGAAGCATTACTATGCGCCTTTTCCGGGCGAACCGAATGCCGGAGATTTCGCGCGATGGATCGAACAAGATCATATTCAACTCGTAAGATAATGGAATTCAAGGAAAAAGTTGCGTTGCTGCGCAGCCGCCACGCAGCGCTGCTGGAGCGGGAAAATGAAGCGATCGAAGGAAACGGCATTTACAAGCGCTACCGGTACCCGGTGCTGACGGCGGATCATGCTCCGTTGGAATGGCGCTACGATTTCAACCCCGATACCAATCCGTACTGCATGGAGCGATTCGGCATCCACGCGGTGTTCAACAGCGGGGCGATCAAACTGGGCGATCGGTATACCCTGATGGCACGGGTGGAAGCCGCCGACCGGAAATCCTTCTTCGCCGTCGCGGAAAGCCCGAACGGCGTGGACCATTTCCGCTTCCGCCCCCGTCCCGTGACGATGCCGGAATACGGCGAACCGGCGACAAATATCTATGACATGCGGCTGGTCCGGCATGAAGACGGTTGGATCTACGGACTGTTCTGCGTCGAACGGAAAGACCTATCGCTGCCCGGAGATCTTTCGGCGGCGGTGGCTGCCTGCGGAATCGCCCGCACCCATGATCTTGAGAATTGGGAACGGCTTCCGGACCTGGTCAGCGGTACACAGCAGCGGAACGTCGTCCTCCATCCCGAATTTGTCAATGGGAAATATGCCCTCTACACACGCCCGCAGGATGGCTTCATCGAGACTGGTACCAAGGCGGGGATCTGCTGGGCCCTGACCGACGACATCACCCGCGCGGAAGTGCAGAGTGAAACCATCCTCAACGAACAGCATTACCATACGATCATGGAAGCAAAAAACGGCGAAGGCCCGGCACCCATCAAAACCCCGCAGGGCTGGCTGCACCTCGCGCACGGCGTACGCTCCTGCGCGAGCGGGCTCCGGTATGTCCTGTATCTCTACATGACCGACCTTGAAGATCCGTCCCGGGTCACCGCGCGCCCCGCGGGTTTCTTCATGGCTCCGGAGGGCGGGGAATATGTAGGCGATGTAATGAACGTCCTGTTTTCCAACGGCTGGATCGCCGATCCGGACGGAAAGTTATTCCTGTATTACGCCTCCTGCGACTCCCGGATGCATGTCGCTACTTCAACGGTCGACCGCCTGGTCGACTACTGCCTCAACACCGAGCCTGACGGATTCCGGACCGGTAAGACAGTGGAGCGGCTCAACGCCTTGATTGACAAAAACCTAAAACTTCAATAAGCCATGGGCTACATCAAGACCTCGCTCAGCGAGAAGATCGGCTACGGCTTCGGGGACATGGCTTCCTCGATGTACTGGAAAATCTTTTCCTACTATCTCCCCTTCTTTTACAGCAACATTTTCGGCCTGCGCCTGGACCAAGTTGCCCTGCTGCTGATGGTTACCCGTATCTGGGACACTGTCAGCGACCCCATGATGGGCATACTTGCGGACCGGACCCGGACGAAGTGGGGGAAGTACAGGCCATACCTGCTTCTAATGGCGGTACCGTTCGCGCTGAGCGGTGTCTTTTTGTTCACAACCCCGGCCGCCTCTCCTTCGGTCAAACTGATCTGGGCCTACGTCACCTACTTGATGATGATGACGGTTTACACCGGGATCAACGTTCCCTACGGAGCCATGCTGGGCGTCATGACAGACGACTCCAAGTCCAAAACCGTGCTCAGTTCCTTCCGCATGTTCTTTGCCTACGGCGGCGGCTTCCTCGCCCTGTTCTGCTGGGAACCCCTCTGCAAGGTGCTGGGGGGCTATGACTCCCCCGCCGGCTGGCAACATACCATGATGGTGGTATCAGCCGTGTGTCTGATTCTCTTCCTGCTCTGCTTCCGCCTGACCCGGGAGAGATTGCACACCGTCGGAACAGCCTCCGTCGGCAGCGACTTGAAGTCTTTGCTGCGGAACGCCCCCTGGTGGATCCTGATTGGCGCCGCGCTGTGTTCCAACCTGTTCAACACCGTCCGCGGCAGCACGGCAGCCTACTTCTTCAACGATGTGATCGGACCGGACGTCTACCTGCAGTTCGGGAAACTTAGTTTCCTGTTCTACGCGGGACTGTTCCTGTCCGTCGGCGAGATCTGCAACATGATCGGGGTCGCCCTGACCGTGCCGATCGCGAATGCGTTGGGCAAGAGAAACACCTATCTGTTCTCCTTCGCAGCCTTGATCGCGCTCAGCATCGCGTTCTTCTATGTTCCCCTCACTCGGAGCGGGTACGGATGGATGCTGGCGCTGCAGGTGGTCATCAGCATCTTCACGGGCATCATCTCCCCGCTGGTCTGGAGCATGTACGCGGATGTCAGCGATTTCGCGGAGGAACGGGACGGAACCGCTTCGACCGCGCTGATTTTCTCTTCCGCCTCCATGGCCCAGAAATTCGGAGGCGCCGTGGGCGGGGCGGCCGTGATGTGGTTGCTGGGGTTGTTCGGCTACAACACCGCAGCCGGCGCCGTACAGACCCCTGAGGCCGTCTTCGGCCTTAAGTTGCTGATGAGTTGGATCCCCGCCCTCGTGGCTCTCGTGGCCGTCCTGGCCATCTTCTTCTATCCCTTGACCACACAACGCATGGAAAAGATTCAAGCCGACCTGGCCGACAAACGCGGACTGACTTCCGACCGGCCACAAACGGAACAAACCGTGGAAGAAGGGGGCGGAAAGGGCAACGGACTCGCCAGAACACTGCTGTTGATCATAGGAGCGATCTTGATTCTCGAACTTGCGTTCATCTTGTTCAAAGACACGGAGAAAGGCGTCCCGGATCACGAACTGCCCGGATTGCGGGTAGAGGGAACCGTTCTGAAATCCACCGAGGACGGGACCTGTTCCATGTTCACCCCGGCCGCTTCCACGGAAGGTCCCTGGAGCGACGACGTGATCAAACCCTGGGGCAAGACGGTCAAGGCCTGGCTCAAAGAAGCGCAACCATGAACGAATACGGCCACTTCGACAATCGAAACCGGGAATACGTCATTACATCGCCGACAACACCCTGGCCCTGGATCAACTATCTCGGAACCGAAGACTTCTTCGGACTCGTCTCGAATACTGCCGGCGGATACTGCTTTTTCCGGGACGCGAAGTTCCGCCGCATCCTGCGATATCGCTACAACGGGGTGCCGACAGACAGCGGAGGGAGATATTTTTACATCAAAGAAGGGAATACCATCTGGAATCCCGGATGGAAGCCGTCAAAAACCCGGCTGGACTTCTATGAGTGCCGTCACGGACTCGGCTACACGAAAATTACGGGGATCCGCGAAGGACTCAAGGCAGAGGTTCTGTTCTTCGTTCCACCGGATTCCCGCTGTGAAATTCACAAACTGACCCTCACCAACGAGGGTAAGGACACGCGGGAATTCAAACTGTTCTCCTTTGTGGAATGGTGCCTCTGGAACGCGGAAAAAGATCAGGAGAACTTCCAGCGGAACCTCTCCACGGGAGAGGTGGAGGTGGAAGGGAGCGCGATTTACCACAAGACGGAATACCGGGAACGACGGAACCACTATGCCTTCTACTGGGTCAATGCGGAGATCGACGGCTTCGATACGGACCGCAACTCTTTTCTGGGCATGTACAACGGATTCGAAGCGCCGGATGCGGTGTACAGGGGCCGATCGAGCGGTTCAATCGCCCACGGCTGGAGTCCTGCAGCGGCACACCAGTTGAACCTCGAACTGGCACCGGGCGAGTCCAGAGACCTGATTTTCCTGCTGGGCTATGTCGAGAATCCCGAAGGGAAGAAATTTCTCAAACCGGGAATTCTCAACAAGGAGGGAGCATATGCCTTACAAAAGGCCTTCGACACCACGGACAAGGTGGATGCCGCCTTTGAAACGCTCCGCGCCTATTGGGACGATCTTCTGTCCAATTTCTCGGTTGAAAGCGAAGTACCGGAACTGGACACGATGGTGAACATCTGGAACCAATACCAGTGCATGGTAACCTTCAACTTGAGCCGCAGCGCCAGTTATTTCGAAAGCGGGATCAGCCGGGGCATAGGCTTCCGGGACTCCAACCAAGATCTGGCCGGTTTTGTCCATCTGATCCCCGAACGCGCGCGACAGCGTATTCTGGACCTTGCGGCAACGCAATTCCCGGATGGAAGCTGTTACCACCAGTACCAGCCTCTCACCAAACGCGGAAACCATGCAATCGGCTCGGGCTTCAACGATGACCCCCTCTGGCTGCTATTCGGCACCCTTGTCTATCTCAAAGAAACCGGCGATTTTACAATCCTTGACGAGCGCGTGCCCTTCGACCAGGTTGAAGGCAGCGAACAGAGCCTGCTCCATCATCTCCAAGTCAGCTTCCGGCATGTCACGGACCATCTCGGACCCCACGGCCTCCCGCTGATCGGCAGGGCGGATTGGAACGACTGCCTCAACCTCAACTGTTTTTCCGAAAATCCGGACGAATCCTTCCAAACCACCGACTACCGGGAGGAAGGGAGCCGCGCGGAATCTTTGATGATCGCCGGCATGTTCGTTGCGGTCGGGAAAGAGTATCTGGAGCTGCTCCGCCAACCTCAATTACGGGGAAAGATCCCCGAGGCATACCTCCGGGAGGTCGTCCGGTCCATCGAAAATATGACCGAAGCTGTCGAACGGTTCGGTTGGGACGGCGAATGGTTTCTCAGGGCGTACGACTTCGCCGGAAGAAAAGTCGGATCGCATACGAACGAAGAAGGAAAAATCTTCATCGAAAGTCAGGGTTGGTGTGCCATGGCCCGGATCGGAGCGGAGCAGGGAATGTGTGACAAGGCCCTGGACTCCGTCAAGAAGTGGCTGGACAGCAGGCACGGCATTGTTCTCAACCAACCTGCATTTTCGCGCTACTACCTTGAATACGGAGAAATTTCTTCTTACCCGGAAGGATACAAGGAGAACGCGGGGATCTTCTGCCACAACAATCCCTGGATCATCATTGCGGAAGTGCTTGCGCAGCGACCGGATGATGCCTGGGAGCACTACTGCAAGATCTCGCCGGCCTGTGTCGGAGACCAGGCGCTCCACAAAGTAGAACCCTATGTCTACTGCCAGATGGTAGCCGGAAAAGACGCTGCGAAACCCGGAGAAGGCAAAAACAGCTGGCTGACCGGAACCGCGGCTTGGAGTTGGTATGCCGTGTCCGTGTACCTGCTGGGCATCCGGCCGGAGTATGACGGGCTTACCATCGCACCCTGTCTTCCCAAATCCTTCAAAAGCTTCAAGATCACACGGAAATTCCGCGAGGCGGTCTACCACCTTACGATCCTCTACTCCGGAACCGGGAAGCGGGCGCATATTCCCTATTCCCCCGGGGTTCACAACCTCACGCTGAAACTCTGAAACGTGCGATAAAATATGCGGCCGGACTTCACAGCCCGGCCGCACCCATATTATTAACTAACTAACCAATAACGTTCTAGAAGAGAAAAGCCACGCCGACATGCAACTGGCTTCTGTGAAGGGTGCCTGCATCCGTCTTGTCGAGATCCATCATGCCGTAGTCATAGCCCACGGTAAAACGGACGATGTCCTCGAGTTCAACCCCGACACCGCCGCCGAGCATCACATCGATGCGGCCGTAGTCCTCATTGCCGTAATTATCTCTCGTGGAACCGGCAGAGAAATCACCGATGCTTCCGAAAACCTTCGTCTTGGAAGAAAGCCCATACGAAAAGGCCGGACCGGCGAAGAGGAGCGCCTTGAAACCGTCCGCGATCTGAATTCCGTAGTTGAGATCCACCGGAACCGTCAAATACATGTCCGTCCGATCACCCGCGTAGGTGAAAGTGCCCAGATTGCCGGAATCCTTCTTGGTCAGGAAAGAGTAGTAGAAACCGGGGGCAACTCCCAAACCGCCCGCAAGGGGGATGTTGTAGGAGACACCGGCGAACAAGCCATTCAGTGCCGAAGATTCTTTTCCGTCGTTGAGCGAAGAATTCATGAAGCCGGCGCCTGCGGAAAACTGAGCGAAAGCGGAAGTACCGATGAGCATCAGAGATGCGGTTAAAACGGCAGCAAAGATTTTTTTCATAGGATAATAATATTAATGCTGTTTTTCCATCAATATTGATGCGTCTACGGCATCAAATGTTGCTTTCCTTCCTCCAAAATCGTGCCAAAGAATCGATTCGAAGAATGCAAAGCGGGACGAAGAACCGTCAGCCTTTGAAAAAAAGCAGGAAACGGTAGATTTGCATCATCTTGCGCGGAAAAATCCTGAACAGCCAACCTTCCAGCCGATATTTGAGCTGCATGCTGTTGCACAGCACCCCCGGCAGCCAGGGGAGCCCGGCCACCCATGCGTTCTGCTCCCGGAACAGTTCTTCTCTCCGCTCCGGGGCAATCCGGGAGAAGTGCAAGACCAGTTTGTTGCTTTGATTGACGATGTTCGAGAGGTAACTGTCGAATGCCCTTCCCAGGGTTGTGTCCATTTTCTGTGAGACCTTGAATTCCATAAGGTTGGCCGCGACGCTGTGGAGGTTCCGGATGCGATTGAAGTTGAGGCTTTGCATGGTGGAACCCGCACGGATCAGGCGGCCGTAATACGTCCCCCGCGTGATCCGCATCGGGCCGGCTAACAGCACCGCTTCCGGTGTAAACTGCGCGTCTTCATGAAAAAGGCCTACAGGAAACCGCAGGGAATGATCCAGCAGGAAGGTTCGCCGGAACAGATAGAAAGGGGGACAAACCTTGACGCGCTCGTTCACCCGGATAAAGTGTTCCCGGCCCGTCGTGACACGATCTTCCGGATAGGAAAAAACGTCCTGTGCGACAAGGTTCCCCTCCGAAACCGCATAGTTCGTCGCGCCGAAAGCCAATACGTCGAAACCTTCAGCCAATGAAAGCAACTCCGCCAGACATCGGGACCGGATCCAATCGTCCGCATCCACGAACCAGATGTAGTCACCCTCGGCAATTTCCAGCGCTCGATTCCGGGCCGCCCCCTGTCCGGCATTCGCCTGGCTCAGGACTCGGACCATAGCCTTCCCCTCAGATGCCGCCACTGCGGCCACCTCCTCCACGATGGCCGGGCCGCCGTCGCCGCTTCCGTCATCAACCACGACGATCTCATATTCCGTAAACGGAAGATCCTGATCCAGACAGGATGCAAGACATTTGCGGATGTACGGCTCCGCATTGTACATGGGAATGATAATGGAGAGTTTCATGCTAGGTGATGGGATTTGAAACCCGTTTGGACCGGAGGGCTTCTTTCAGAAAATCAAGCGAAGAAGCTCGGAGACCTTCGATCTGCTTCCATACGCAATCGTAGTCAATCGCTTCTTGAAGACGGATCTGGGATTCCTGCCGAATCAAGCGACCTTCGAGTCCCACGACCGAGAGGAAGGAGCGAACCCGCTCATCCTGCTGGTCATTGACGGAAATGTTGTAGAACGATTTGCCGAACATCAGGGAAAGCGCCATCCCGTGAAAAGAAGAAGAGACCACGAAGGCGGCATCGCGGAACAGCGCGATGAACGCTTCCGGAGAAACACATTTCCTGCCCGAGGCATACTCTCCGCGGGCCACGGGCAGCACATCGCATCCCAATTCCCGCGCGATCCGACGCGCGAAAGACCTGACCTTTCGGGTCGGGCTCACTTCGTAGCAAAGCACATACCTTCCGCGTCTCGCAGGAGCCTTATCCGCGATCGCATCCAGCACGGGCCTGCCTGCCAGCACGACAGGATCTACCGTAAGGGTAGCCGGAATGCCGTGACGCTGCAAAAAATCTTGCAGGCTCGTTTCCCGGACGCCCAGAGCGTCGAAACGCTGCATGTACCGCAAGAACGTCTCCTGTTCCCGATCGGTCAGCTGAACGTGGCCTGAACTGGCCGCGTACGCGATTTTCAATTTGCCTTCGAATGCGGCTTCCCCGGCAAAATAAACAGGGTCAAACCCATTGCAAATCAATTTGTTCCAGATTTGGTCGCTTCCGAACACGAACGCATCGAAATCATTGTCGGGACTCTTGAAAGCAAGGGATTGCAGCGGAAGAGATGCAAGGAAATGATCGAATTTCCTGCGTCTCAAGAGGGCGGAGGGGAACAAAATGAAAAAGCGAAGCAGGGAAAGCGGATGTTTCAGCCACTGTTTCCGGAACAGGGAGTGGGCTTTCACGAGATAGACAGGCCTGTAATCGATCACCTTAACCTCGTGTTGCAGCCGCTTCAACGTTTCCGTCAAGCAGTAACATTGAAGCACGGCACCGTAATTACGGGCGATATGAAAAGTCAGAATGCCGATTTTCATTGCCTGTCAAAAATCCTTCAAGGATCTTCACCGTCCGGAATGATCCGATGCGAATATACAAAAAAAACGCCTAGGGTCATTCATTACGCCGTCGCTCGCTGTCCGGAGCGCTTGATTCCAAAATATTCCGTATGTTTGCAGAAACAAGTGACTCGCTTTTTCCATCGATGCAAGTTTCCGTCGTCATACCGGTCTACAATGTCCTTCCTTATCTTTCCGAATGCCTGGACTCCGTTTTCTCTCAGGACTTCGCGTCATTCGAAGTCATCTGCGTGAACGATGGATCGACGGACGGAAGCGACACGGTACTCGAACAATATCGCCAGGCACATCCGAACCTGTCGATACTGAACCAACGCAACGCCGGACAAAGCGTCGCGCGGAACGCGGGACTCGCCCGGGCGAAAGGAGAGTACGTATTTTTTCTGGACAGCGACGATTACCTGTTGCCGGGAGCCCTGAAGAAAATGCATACGTTCGCCGCCGGAGAGGATCTGGAGATGGCATGCTTCAATGCAGACATCGGAGACGGCACGTTCTACTTCCGGCCGGGCTTCGACCTCCCGGTCTCTTCCGGAGCCGTTTTCGCGAAGAATTTCTATGACCGGCACGGAACCTTTTTCGGAACTCCGGTATGGTTGTATCTCTACCGCAGATCTTTCCTTGAGCGGCACCGGCTTACTTTCGTTCCGGGAAGAATTCATGAAGACAACGAGTTCAATTTCCGCGCATTGTATCATTGTATCCGGTGCGCCTTCTCGAACTTTCCGGCCGTATTCTATCGGGTGATCCGTAAGGATTCAATCATGAACCGGCTCTCTGTCCGCCATTTCAGGGACAGCCTTCAGAATTTCAGGGACTTGTGCTGTTTCTATCTCCATCACCGGCTCTCTCCGGTCTTCCTGGAAGCGCTGATCTGCATGTTCCTGTCCACCGTGCGGAATGCCCGGGAACAAGGCTATTCCATGAAAGAAATCGATCTCCGACTTTCCGACCTGCTCAAACTGGCGGTCCTTTCCCCTTTCTATCCCCGTTTCTTCTTCAGGAAAAGACTCCGGAAAGGAAAGCCCTGAAGGGTACTTAAGAACCTTTTCCCTATCTCAGATCGCTTGACCCGCCATTTCCAGGCGGCAAACCGCTCCTTCAAGGTCGGAACCATGAATTCCTTGCGGATGGACTCGAATCCTCCGTTGAGGTACTCCCGCTCGAACGCTTCACTTTCCGCAGCGGGTGGCGTCGGGCGGCAGAGATTCAGCTGCAGGAGCCTGTCGATGTTCACCGGCAAGACCTGCATTTCCGGAAGCACCTGCGAAAACAGGTTTTCCCCTTTCCGGGTGTTGACAAGAATCAGGGAGGCCGCCAGTCCGTCTCCGGCAAAGTTCTTATCAACCGATTCGATTCCCCAACAGTCGCCGCACGTCAGATCCGAAGGACGGTGCAAGTTCGCGTAAGGACAGACACCGCAGGAAGGACGGGACATGAGGGCTTTGTGGTACAGGCGGGAATAATCTCCGCTCGTAACCCGGGCTTTCCCGAAACGGACAGTTTCGCGATGCGTATGCCATCCGCAGGCAGGATCCCTGAACAGGAGTTCTGTCGCGGCTCGCCCTGCCTTTCGTTCACGGAACGAAAGATAGTCTCTCCAGACATTCGGAGCGGGCACGCCGTGACAAACGATGTCCTGAAGCCAGAGTCTTTCGCGGTACTTCGGGCCGACAAAAGCATGCAGACCGGCGGTCTGACAAGGCGTTCCGGTGAAAAGCACGTTCCGGCCGGACTTCAAATCCGCTAGCGTTTGACGAAAGGTCTGACCCGGATCGCTCTGGACATATTTGCTCAAGCGGAATTCCTGAGCCTGTTCCAAGTCTTCCGCGCGCTTGTGCGCGACCCGGAAATGATCGACGAATCCGGCTCCGTAGACGATGCCTCCGGCTTGAAGAACGCGCTTCATCAACAGGTAAGAGACCCCACCGCTCTGGCTGCGGGCCAATTCCTCAGGATCCTCAGCGCGGGCTGCATAGGTGACCGGAGCTTCTAGATGCAAGGAACGGTCATAGTGGTCGTTGAACGCGCACACTTTTTCACACCTGCCGCATTCGATGCACTTGTCCCGATCCACGACGGGATATCGGAATCCCATTCCATCCGGCTTCATCTTGATTGCATCCGCAGGGCAGATGGCTGCGCATGCGGAGCAGCCGCAGCATTGTTTTCTGTCAGCAATCCGTATCATATGGATTTCCTCCCCCATTTCTCTTTGAGATCCTCTACCAGGAACCGGCGTTCATCTTTTCGCATACCGACGAACCAAATGATGGTCCCGGTAACCAGTTCCGTCACCAGACAGATCAGAACCATATTCCAGAAACCCTCTTCCAGGCGAAGCGACAAGAATAGCGGAAGCGGAACGGCCAGGACAGCGACCAGCAGAATCTTAAGAAGAACTTTGGTGAGAAACGAACGGATATCCAGCCCGATCATGCCTTTCAGCAACCCGATTCTCGCAAAAAGGCTAAGGACGGCAACACCGATCGCGACCACATAGACCCATTCCGGATTTCCGCCGGCCCACAATGCCAGAAAGGTAAACGGCAGGTTCAGGCACTGGAGTCCGCCCACCACGATCTGATAGCGTTTGATGTTTCCCGTAGCCATCATCGCTGTCACCAAGGGATAGGAGATCGCCTCGATCATCGTGAAAATCAAGGCCAACTGTACAAATTGAACGGTATGCGCCGGCACGTTGACCTGCCACAAGTCCAGAAGATAATGCGTGTTGAACAGGATCGGGAATGCGATCAGGAACAGCAGATACAATGAAAAACGGCTTCCTCTGAACACGAGGCTCATCATGTAGCCGTGATCACCCGAAGCATAGGACTTCGTGATCTGGGGGTTCATGGCCGTCATGAAATTCGTGACGAACTGATTGACGGTCATGCTTACCTGAAGCGCCAAGCCCCTCGCCGCATTGACGGCAGGATCGAAAAAATACCCGAGGATCAAGGTGCCGCCATGATCCCGCAGAACGGCAGCCCCGGATCCGATGTAATTCCAGCCGGCGAAGGAAAACATTTCCCGCACGATTCCTTTATCATAGACCCGCTTGAATCGGCATTCCGCGAAATTCCGTCTACAGTACGTTGCGTACATCATCCGGACGACCACTGCAACCAACCCCATCGCCAGCCCATAGAAGACGAGCCTGTCTATCGGGGAAAAGGAGATCAGCAAAGCAATGACGAGCTTGCAAACGCCCTCGAAGATTCCGATATAGGCGAAAGCATCCATCCGCTCGTGGGCGATGATGGATGCATTGTACGGCACGCTCAGCAGATTCACGGCGAAGGCAAAAAGCGAAAACTGGAAGATCCAGTGCGCGGCATGGAGCCGTTCAACAGGAATGTTCAGATAGCGGCCAATATACCACGGCCCGATCATTTCGGCAACGAGGATGACGATCAGCGCGATACCGAGTTGGATGAGGACAGCGGAAGAAAAAATCCTGGCCAGACGCGTCTCGTCCTTTCTCCCCAGTTCGAAGGTAAGGAATCGGCTGATTGCCGAGGACAGAGAGGCCGACAGCACCGAAAACAACGCGACAAAACCTCCTACCTCCGTATAGACACCGAAGTCCGTTTCGCCCAGCGCATGAAGGACGACCCTGGAGGTGTACAACCCGATCAAAAGAAGCAGGAACTGCCGGAAATACAGGAAAAGAGTATTTCTGGCGATCCGTCTGCTGTTGGCGGAGATGCTGCGTCTATGTATTCCGGGGTCCATTGGGTCTTGACAAAATTAACAACGCGGTTCCGAAGAACCGTCAGATGAAATTCATCTCCGGATGCCGCGTTTCAGCAACAGGATTTTCCGAACGCTCCGGTCGATGCGCTCCTCGGAAATTTCCCCTTTTTCCACAGCGGAAACAACCGCTTCGAAGGCATGCCGGAAATCGTACGGAAGCAGGACGAGATCCGTCCCGGCATCAATTGCCATCAATGCCGAATCCCTGGACTGGTACCGGGCCATGATGGCTTTCATGTCCAGACCGTCCGAGATAATGAGCCCCTTGAAACCCAGCACCCCCCTCAACTTGCCGTCAAGCATGAGTTTGGAAAGCGAGACGGGAATATACATTCCATTGAACAGGGTCGTATCAATCTCGATGGCAACGAGGTGGGCAGACATGATCAGAGGGGCTCCAGCGGCGATCCCCGCCCGAAACGTTCGCAGCTCGCAGTCTTCCAGTTCCTCCCAGTTTTTTCTGATGTAGTCGGGGTTGTAGTGCGTGTCTTTGGAAGCATTCCCTTGGCCGGGGTAATGTTTCAGACAGCCGGCAACCCGGGCACGGGCCAGACCTTTTAAATATTGGACGACAAACTTCGCGGCCACGTCGGGATCGCTGCTGAAGGATCTGGGGCCGATCACCGTATCGCGTGGATTCGTGCTCACATCAGCCACCGGGGCGAAAGTAACATCGAATCCATACTTTTTCAGATAAGTCCCGATGTATCTGGCTGCCCTGAAGGCATCCTTCGGGCGGTTTTTTGCGGCAATCGCGCGCATGCTCTCAAACCGCCTGAGGTTCAGGCTGTCATTGTTGGCCAGTCTCGCCACTCTTCCCCCTTCTTCGTCGACACAGACCAGCGGATCATAAAGCAACCGGGTATGGATGGCATCCGTAAGTTTCAGCAATTGTTCAGGATTGCGGATGTTCTTGGCATAGAGCGCGACTCCGCCGACCGGATATTTTCGGTCAAATTCGACGACTTCCTCTTCGATCGTAAGCAGACCGGGCGAAGATATATCCCTGACCTCAGCGTTGGAATACGACGGATCCAAGGCTTCCGGACGCACGATGAACATCTGGCCGACCTTCTCGCGAAGGGTCATGGAAGCAAGGACCTTCTCGACGGCAAGGGAATCCCGACGGGACTCGGGAATCAACTTCCGGCTTCCGGGCCCGCAACTGCTGCAAAACAGTATCAGAGCCGCAGAAACAAGAACGGCCGGAAAGACGGTGGAATGAGCTTTTATCATTTTTTCGTTGTTTTACGGGTTTGACCGGAAGTCTTTTTCACGGAAGGGCGGTCTTGTTTGTGTTTGGTTTTTATATGGTAGATCCAGTCCGGGTAGCGCAGTTTCAGCTGCGCCATTCTGATCCGGAAGGCGCAGGAATGGACATAGGGGGTAGGATTGGCGATGTCGAAAATTATGGGATTCTTGAGACAGGCGGCGATCAGGCAGCACTGGTCGCGGGTCAACTTCGCGGCCGTCGTGTGAAAAAAATGGTTCGCGGCTGCCTCCACACCGTACAATCCCTTTCCGGTTTCGATTACGTTGAGATAAACTTCCATAATCCGTTTCTTGCCCCGGATCCGTTCGATCAAGATGGTGAAATAAACTTCAAACGCCTTGCGGACATAAGAACGGGACGGGAGAAGGAAGACGTTCTTGGCAGTCTGCTGAGAAATGGTGCTGGCCCCGCGCAAAAAATTCCGTCGGCCGGTTTTGTATTCTTTCCTTGCCTTCTGAATAGCCGTCGTATCGAACCCGTTGTGCTTATCGAACAGATTGTCCTCGCAAGCGATCACCGCACGGGCCATTTCCGGGGTAATGTTTTCATAGGAGACCCATTTCTTGTGCGTGTGGAATGAATCATCACCACAGTATTCGATCGATCGCTGGATCATCAGCGGAGTGACCAGAACCGGGCACCATTTCAGGAGCAAGACCCACAGAATGGAAATCACAACAAACGCAAGCGGAATCTTGATGAAGATCAGACTCCAAAACTTGCGCCTTCCTACACGCCTCCTGCCCATTACTTCCTCCATACCATCTTGTCCGCGATGCCGGAATCCCCCGCTTCATACACCCTAAATCCTGACATATCGAATAATAAAGAATCGTTCTAATCTCGTAAAAATATATAAATATTTACAGAGAACAAAACGAATGTTCCTGTACCCGCAGAGACGAATATTCAAAATCATTCATAACTTTGCGGAGGCAACACTACGATGGATGGCTTGATCAGAATATTCGCGCGGAATTGCGCCGTGGAGCGGATCGACCGGACAATCGCCCAACCGTTCCTGGATGCGAATCACCGCATGGGGCACACGCGTTGCGGACGATACTACGGGCTGTTCGTGACTCGAACCGGCCGGGCAAAACAGAATGGAAAGCCGGCAGAAAGCCCTCCGCCCGGCACCTTGGTCGCCGTAGCAGGCTTTTCGGGGCCACGCCGCTGGAAGACCGGGGACCGGGTCATCCAATCCGCTGAATGGGTGCGGTACGCGTCGCTGCAGGGACTGGCAGTCGACGGAGCGATGGGGAAGATGCTGGCGGCCTTCATCAAAGAGACGAAGCCGGACGACGTCATGAGCTACGCTGACGCGGCCTGGTCGGACGGAGATGTGTATCGGAAACTGGGATTCCGCGAGGTGGAAACCAAAACGTTCCCCGGCGGATCGAAAAGCATCAAGTTCCGGCTCACGCTGAAAGAGACAAACGACAAGTAAAAAGCATTCATCACCCTCGTCCTCCTCAACTCCATCACCATCCGGTAGCGGCCTGACGAACCGTGATCGATAACGTCCTCTTATTCATTTATTAACAACAATACCCTAGGGTAAAATTGCCCTAGGGCATTATCGTTATAGATTAAGAAACAATGCGTTAGGTATCACGCTGCAGAGAAAAAACGAGATCAGCCGAGTTCGGCGAGACAGGCCTTGATGTTGGCTTCGATGCTTTCAGTGGAATATTCCTTCCGCTCGAAGGGTTCGCCGGCGATGCGCTCGAACAGTTCGACATACCGGTCCGTAATGCCGTTCACGACTTCCGGTGTCATCTCCGGCACTTGCTGGCCTTCAAGTCCCTGGAATCCGTTCGCCATCAGCCATTCCCGGACGAACTCCTTGGAAAGCTGCCTCTGACGCTCGCCCGCGTCCAGACGCTCCGCATAGCCGTCGGCGTAGAAATAACGCGACGAATCCGGTGTGTGGACTTCGTCCATCAGGTAGATCACTCCGTCTCGCTTTCCGAACTCGTACTTGGTGTCTACGAGGATAAGCCCCTCCTTCGCCGCGATCTCGGCGCCGCGCTGAAAAATCGCGCGGGTATAGGCCTCGAGTTTTTCGTAGTCCTCCCGTCCGACCAGTCCGCCGGCGATGATCTCCTCCTTGGAGATGTCTTGGTCGTGGCCTTCAAGCGCCTTCGTGGTCGGAGTGACCAAGGGCTCCGGGAATTTCTGATTCTCCACCATTCCGTCCGGCATCGGGCATCCGCAGATCGAACGCTTGCCCGCCTTGTATTCTCGCCATGCATGGCCAGCGAGATAGCCGCGGATCACCATCTCGACTTGAAAGGGCTCGCACTTGTAACCGACCGTCACGCACGGATCCGGAACAGCGAGCTTCCAGTTCGGAAGGATGTCCCGGGTCGCATCCAGGAATTTGGCGGCGATCCGGTTCAATATCTGTCCCTTGTAGGGGATTCCTTCGGGTAATACCACGTCAAAGGCGGAAATGCGGTCCGTCACCACCATCACGAGGTACTTTCCGGCTATGTCGTACACATCGCGCACTTTGCCGACATACTTCCCCGCCTGACCCGGCAGGTTGAAATCAGTCTTTACAATTGCTTTCATCTTGATTGAAGAGTTCGTTTCCGGCTTGCAAAGTTAACAAATTCTTCCCTGTTCCCAGCATTTTCCGCTATTTTCTCGGAAGCCGGAAGGGGATCACCGATCGGCCAGAATGTCATCGACCGCTTGTGAAACGGACTCGTAGGTATATCCGCGCGAAAGCGCGAATTTCAAAAGCTTGAGCTTCTCCTGCGGATCCCCCCGGAGCGACTTGCGTTTAGCCTCCAGCACCGATCGCATTTTCCGGGAAAGCGCGTCGGGGTCGATTTCCTCCAAAGCCCGGCGGATGTCCTCCTTCGCGATCCCCTTTCCCGAAAGCAGATAGGAAATCTTCACCGGTCCCCACCCGGAGAGATGCGCCTTGTCACGGGCGAAGGCCGTGGCATACCTGAGGTCGTCGACAAACTTGTCCTCGACCAAGGAGGCGACCAATTCGCCGGCGGAAACCCGATCCCCATCCAAGGCCTCGACCGCCTTTCTGAATACGTCGGAACGGCAATATTCCCGCTTGGAACATTGGGCTTGCAGACTGGAGAGTATTTTCCGGTAATTCGCGTCATGCATAGGTCACGGGATCAGAAGTCAAAGCCGATGCTGAAGTAGGCCCCGACCCGGCGGGTGTAGGTGGACCAGTGGAGGTTGGCGCTCACGGGACCGAGGATAAGATTGTAGGTGTACTGCAGTCCGACTCCGAAATGATCCGTATTAGCGTACGCGCTCTTCAATTGGTTGAACTCGTTGCACGAGACAGCATAGTTGGCGATGGCGGTCAGGTAGTTGTTTTTGAACAATTTGACCCGGAAGTCGGTTCGGGCGATGCCGAGCATGTTCTGCATGGCAGCCGCGTTGTTGATCCCGATGAAAGGCAGCTGCTGATCCAGATACCTGCCCGCCATGCTGCCTCCCATGGTGTTGGTGAAAGGAATCGGCACGTCCTCGCCGAACAGAAAACGGAAACTGAGCGAGGGAATAAAAGCGAAGGCGTCTCCTCCCGCAATGCTTTTCCAGTTGAAAAGGACCGTGTGGAAATTGTTGAACTTGTGCGGAAAACCTCCAAACACCCATTCGTAGGATACGCCCAGCGAGGAGCCTTTCGTCGGGATGTAGCCGTTGTCGAAATCATCCCGCCCGGCATTGAAGAAGTAGGTAATGTAGTCGTTCTTGAGCTGCTCCAAATCGTAGTCTCCGATCACCTGCTCGGCCATCATGGAGTTGACGCTGTACCAGTCGTTCCGGATTCCGGTTCTCAAAAAGTACTTGGACCATTTGATGTTCGACAGGTAGAACTCCTGCCGGATGTTGATGAAATTGATCTTGAACCGGTTGTCTCCGATGCTGAAGGCATTCCGATCCGTATAGCGGATCCCGGCCATCGCATTGAGAGACGTCCCCCTGCGGGTTACGAAGGAATAATTGAGGTTGGCGTAAGGATTCGTTCCCACCTTGGCTGTGAAATCGACAGAAGACCCCTGAAGCTTGTGAACATTCAGACCCACATTGACCAATACGGAGACAATCTCTTCCGTATCGAACCGCCCCCCGACGCCGACCTGGTGGATCGGCCCCTTCACACAGTCGAACTTGAGCCGGAACGGTTCGCGGTCCCCGCTCAGTTCGTAGGTGACATAGTCAAAGGCATTGGTTCCGTAGATCGTCGCCGCGGCATTCTCGATCTCCGCCCGCCCCATCTTGCTCCCGGCGTCGAGGGCGATCTTGTTCATCAGATAAAGACTCTCCCGGTCATCCACTCCGGTGATTTCCACCCCGGAAATCATGACCTTCTCTTCGCCGAGATCCACGGCGGAGCGGTTGTACCGGACCGTCGTGTCCGGCCCCAAGATCGATTTGAGGGAGTCCAGTTCCGCAGCCATGTCCAGCGAAGCCCGGTACCCTCGGTTAACGATGGTGTCGATGTTCCTCTCAGAGAAACTGAGCATGTTGAATTCCTTCAGAACCGGCTTGATCGTCACATCCGGAATCAGCACATTCCTTTCGTAGGATGCCCTTCCCAACATTTCGACCCCGGTGCCGATGATGTCTCCCAGGTTGTTGATTTCCGAATAATCCCGCGAATCGCCGGACAAGTCAACGCCGATCACGTAGTCCGCCCCGGCCATTTTCGCAAGATCCGTGGGATAATTATTCCGCATTCCTCCGTCCACCAGCACCATCCCGCCGGTTTTGACCGGGGCGAACATACCCGGAATGGACATCGTGGAACGAAGGGCGGTCGTCAGTTTCCCTTCGGTCCAGACTTTCGCGGTTCCCGTGACCAGGTCGGTCGCCACACACACAAAGGGAATCGGCAACCGGTAGAAGTCCATTTCATCTTGATAGCCGACGGTAAGGGAACTGAGCAGATTCCCGACATTTTGCCCGAACACCATACCGGACGGGAGACTACCCAACAGGTTGTCCTTGATGAGGCTGCTGGCATCCCTGTTCCCTGCGCCCAAGTGGATTTCACTGTTGCCGCGCTCGTTGCGACGATACAGCATTCCGTCCTCACGCAGCTTTTCGTATTCATCTTTTCCGTAGAAGAACGGAAAGGAAAGCAGGTATTTCTCGTTATACTTGGCTTCCGAGTAGGAGATGTATTCCCGCGGCACCTTGTCGCTGAGGACCATGTTCCAGTCCATCTGCCGAATCAACGAGTCCAGTTGATCGCCGCGGAAACCGAGGGCATACATTCCCCCGATAAGACCGCCCATACTGGTTCCGACCACAATGTCGATCGGCATCCCGATCGATTCCAGATACCGGATCACCCCCACATGCGCCGCCCCCTTCGCCCCTCCTCCGCTGAGGACGAGCGCGACCGTGGGGCGATGCTCCCGGATCGAATCCATCCGGGGACTGATGCGTTCGACCCGCAACTGGCTGTATTCGGAGGAAAGGGAAACACGGGACGGCTGCGCCAGGGATGAAAAAGCCAAGGTCACGATTCCGAGCAAAACCATGACATGGCGTTTCGTTCCCAAGTAAGTCTTCATAGTATTCATTGTCATTCCAAGTATGTTGTCGCTTCCGGTCCCCGGTTCCGGCGCCTGTCGGCCAGCATCCCGCAAGCGGCCAGGATATCCTCTCCCCGGGAGGCGCGGATCGTGCAGAAGATGCCGTGGCGCGTCAGCCGGTCACGGAAATTCTCCATCGTCACATCGGGAGAGGTCTCGAAGGGGACGTCCGGAATCTTGTGGAATCGGATCAGGTTGACCCGACATTCCAGTCCGCTCAGCAAGCGGATGGTGGCATCGGCATGGCGCTTGGTGTCGTTGATGCCGGAGAACATCGTATATTCGAAGCTGACGCGTCGTTGGCCCGTGAAATCATATTCCCGAATCATGGACACGACTTCCTCCAAAGGCCAAGACTTTTCCACGGGCATCATTTCCTTCCGTTCCGCGGAAAAGGGATTGTGCAGGCTGACGGCCAAATGGCAGCGGGTTTCATCGAGGCAGCGTCGCAGATTCGGAAGGACGCCGATGGTGGAAAGGGTGATCCGCTTCGGGCTCCAGCCGAAGCCCCAGTCCGCGGTCAGGACCTTGATCGCCCGCCGCACTTGCTCGAAATTATCCAGCGGCTCCCCCATTCCCATGAACACCGCATTGGACAGGTCGGCTGATTCGTCAATCGCCAGAAACTGGGAAAGAATGTCCGCCACCGAAAGATTACCGTGAAAGCCCTGACGACCGGTCATGCAGAAGAGGCAACCCATACGACAGCCAGCCTGGGAAGACACGCAGAGGGTCTTCCGTTCTTCTTCGGGAATCATCACCGCCTCGATGGCGCTCTCTTCCGGTTCTTCGGGCCGGTTCCGCGCGCAACGGACGGAGAATAAGTACTTCTTGGTTCCGTCGCGGGACACCTGACAATCCGAAGGCAGCGAAAGGCCGAGATCATACGACTCCTTCAGCCTCTCCCTCCCGGCTTTGGACAGATTGGTCATCTCGTCGATGCTCCGAACCTTGCTTCCGTACATCCATCTGGCGATCTGCTTGCCTGCAAAGGCCGGAAGGTCGACTTTCAAGGCCACCTCCTTCAGTTCTTCCGGGGTCATTCCAAGCAATTTAAGACGCATTTCAGGTACGATTATCAGGGGCAACGCAAATTTAAACAAAAATAACGTCATTTTACAGGTTTTTTCATAACTTTGTAAAGAGGCGGAACACCTCCGCCCCAAGAAACCTATTAAACTCACAAAACATTATGGCTAAAGCAGTTGAAGAGATGTCGAACGAGGGAAACGCAGCCAAATTGAAGGCATTGCAGGCCACGATCGACAAGATTGAGAAAGATTATGGGAAAGGGACGATCATGAAGCTGGGGGATCAGCCACAATGGGACGTTCAGGTCATTCCCAGCGGTTCCATCGCGCTGGATCACGCGCTTGGAATCGGGGGCTATCCGAGAGGCAGAATCGTGGAAATCTACGGACCTGAGGCAAGCGGAAAAACGACCCTGGCGATCCACGCGATCGCGCAGGCTCAGAAACTCGGCGGGATCGCAGCAATGATCGATGCGGAACACGCATTCGACCGTACGTACGCGAAGGCGTTGGGCGTCAATTTGGAAACATTGCTCATTTCACAGCCGGACAACGGGGAACAAGCCCTTGAAATCGCGGACAACCTCATCCGTTCCGGGGCGATCGACATCGTGGTCATCGACTCGGTAGCGGCCCTGACTCCGAAGGCGGAGATCGAAGGAGAAATGGGCGACAGCAAGGTCGGACTCCAGGCCCGGCTTATGAGCCAGGCCTTGCGGAAACTCACCGCCAACATCGCCAAGACCAACACCTGCTGCATCTTCATCAACCAGTTGCGCGAGAAGATCGGCATCATGTTCGGCAACCCTGAAACGACCACGGGAGGAAACGCCTTGAAGTTCTATGCGTCCGTGCGCATAGACGTCCGCCGAATCACCCAGATCAAAGACGGAGAGGAAGCGCTCGGGAACCGGACCCGGGTCAAGGTCGTGAAGAACAAAATGGCGCCGCCGTTCAAGAAGGCGGAATTCGACATCGTATTCGGCGAAGGGATCTCCCGGACAGGAGAAGTGCTGGATCTGGGGGTCGAGTACAGTATCGTCGAAAAGAGCGGCTCCTGGTTCAGCTATAACGGCCAAAAACTTACGCAGGGACGCGAGGCCACGAAGCAGCTGCTGCGCGACAATCCGGAACTCTGCGATGAAATCGAGTCAAAGATCCGCGAATCCTTGAAGAAGATCAAGGACTAAACTTCCTCCGCCATCGCTTTGTTGTAACACTCCCGGCACAACGGCTCGTACACGTCCTTCTCTCCGAGAACGACCAGTTCCCGGCTTTTGGAGAGACGGTGAGAATGGTTGGCGAGATTTCCACATCTCACGCAGATGGCATGGACTTTCTGGACATCCTCAGCAATGGCCATGAGGGCCGGCATCGACCCGAACGGCTTGCCTAGATAGTCCGTATCAAGTCCTGCGATAATCACGCGAACGCCCCGATTCGCAAGAGCCTGGGCGACTTCGACCAGGGAGGCGTCGTAGAACTGCGCTTCATCAATGCCCACCACCCGGACATCGGAGGCCACTTCCAGCATCTCGCGGGGATCTCGGACCGAAGTGCAGGAAATCTTTTGCAAGTCGTGGGACACGACGTCTTCTTGGGAATACCGCGTATCGACCGCCGGCTTGAAGATTTCGATCTTCTGGTTGGCGAACTGGGCACGTTTCAGCCTTCTGATGAGTTCTTCGGTTTTGCCGGAAAACATGGAGCCGCAGATCACCTCGATACAGCCTGCTTTTCTTGTGTTTTCTAAAAACATTGTATAGATTTGTGTTCAGGATATTGCTTCGCAAATATAGTTAATTTACACCGTATGGGAAATACTGAAAACGAAACCCGGTCCGAGCTTCTGCAGAAAATCGAAGCCCTCAGATTACAACTCGACGCTTTGGAAAAAGAGGTGAAGGAGACCCTCCAGGATGCCGGTCCGCTGCCTGCGGATCCTGAAGCGCAGGAAGAGACTCCCGCAGTTTCAACCGCTTTGCCCGAGCCGCAGGTCGAAGCCAAAGAACCCGCTGAGGATCTTCCGCAGGAACCAATCGACATTTCCATCTCCGATGCGGAGATCGACGTTCCGGACTTCGTTTCGAAATCCGTGAAGACGGAACCCGAGAAAGCCGCGATCAAACCCAAGAAAGCGGTGATGGACACCCGGAAAGCGGACAAGGCGGTCATGGATGTCATGGCTGAAAAGCAGGCCTGGCGAACCGATCGTCCGGGATCCCCGGTCAAGAACATCATCAGCGCGATTTCCCTCAATGACCGCGTGCTCCTGATCAATTCCCTTTTCAAAGAAGACCCCATTCTGTTTCGGGACACCATCGCTGCCTTCAATGCTATGGACTCCCTCGAGGAAGCCCTCGGGTACATCCGGGATCACTTCCCGGACTGGAACATGAACGGCGGGACGGTCTACCGGCTCATGATGGCGGTGCGCCGGAAACTCAGCTGATCTCCGATCGAAAAGACCTGCGCATGGCCGGCAAACTCTACATCGTTCCCACGCCCATCGGCAACCTGGAGGACATGACCTTCAGGGCAGTGCAGGTACTGAGGGATGTCGACCTCATTCTGGCCGAAGACACCCGCGTGAGCGGGATTCTGTTGCAGCGCTATGATATCCGCGGAAAACTGCGATCGCACCACAAATTCAATGAACACCAGACGGTAGAAGTGATCAAAGACCGGATCCTGAGCGGGCTGGATGTCGCCTTGATCAGCGATGCCGGAACTCCGGGTATTTCCGATCCGGGTTTCTTGCTTGCCCGAACCTGCATCGCAGAAGGAATAGAGGTGCAGACCCTTCCCGGCGCGACCGCCTGCATCCCCGCCCTTGTTTCTTCCGGCCTTCCCTGCGACCGCTTCTGCTTCGAAGGTTTCCTGCCGGTCAAGAAAGGCCGGCTGACACGGCTGAACGCGCTCGCCTCCGAACCGCGGACGATGGTGTTCTACGAATCCCCCTATCGGCTGGTCAAAACCCTGGAACAGCTCGCGGATTGTTTCGGCCCGGACCGGCCCTGCTCCGTCGCTCGGGAAATCTCCAAAATCCATGAAGAACATCGCCGCGGCCCGCTTTCGGAGATCGCAGCGTGGTACCGGGAGCATGTCCCGAAAGGCGAGGCCGTGATCGTTGTCGCCGGTGCCCCGCCCGACCCTTGAATCTTGTTTAACCGAACAGAAACGCTATGAAAAAAACTTCAGAAAAGAAGGACGCGAGAAAGCCGTCCGCTTCCTTCGTCATCGGGGCGATCGCCCTCGTCTTTCTGATCATCGGCTACCAAGTCGCCCTCTTCGTCCACCACGCTGCCGTGACCCGCATCGTTGCCCATCACGACCGTCCGGACACCGTGTTCATTGTCACCGGGAAGGATTCCCTCCCTCCTCATGCTTATTCCGGCAATCCGTCCGCCGGGGAACCGAAAAGAACTGCCGGATCCGCACAGTACCGGGGAGACGCCGACCACAGTCCCGCCGCCCGCCAGATCCGTCTCCAGTACACCCCGAGGAGATACGAATGTTTCCGTTTCGACCCCAACACGGTGTCTGTCGAGGACCTGATGCGGCTGGGCTTTTCTCTGAAACAGGCGCAAGCCATCGACAACTACCGGCAGAAAGGGGGCAGGTACCGACGGAAAAGCGATTTTGCAAAATCCTTCGTCGTAGCGGACTCCGTGTATCGGCGGCTCGCACCGTACATCGACATCCCTGCCATCAATCTGAATACGGCCGATTCCGCAGCCTTCGAGACCCTGCCGGGCATCGGGAAATATTTCGCCGCCCGGATGGTATCCTATCGCGAAGAACTGGGGGGATATTCCTACCCGGAACAATTGATGGACATCCGACATTTCGACCAGGAAAAATTCGACGGGTTGAAGGATCTGGTTACCCTCGGAGAGCAGAAGCCGTATCCGCTGTGGACCCTGCCCGAAGAGAGGCTGCGGACACACCCTTACATCGGGAAATATGCAGCCCGCGGCATCGTGCTCTTCCGGGAAAACAACCCCCGCGACCGGTGGTCGGTCGAAAATCTGATCGATGCCGGTATCCTGGATCCCGAACGCGCGCCCAAACTGGCCCGCTGCCGTATCGCGGATCCTTGACAGCCGCCGATCCGCCTCAGCCCTTCTTTTCCGCCCAGCGGCGGTAGCGCGCCCAGGCATGCAACCACACCCGCGACACGGAGTCGATGGCATCCAGGAAGATCATCTCGCTGTACCGCTCGAACGGAAGACCGGTATCAAGGTTCCGGAACACCGTCTTGTCGATGTTGCTCTCATCGTACCCGAGGGGAATCATCCGGTACGCCAAGAGATAGGAATAAGCAGAGACCGCGCTCATATAGTCCCACGTACTGCGGTTGTCCCGCAGCGCCCCGTTCTTCCGGTTCGCGGTACCCCAACTGTGCACGTACGGACGGGTTATCGCCTGCTCTTCTACATGGGCAAGCCATTCCTTCCCCCGGCCGGTCCGCAGCGGGTAACCGTACTTGTCGTAGAAAAACCGTTCGTTATCGGTGTCCAGCTCGTAGCTCTTGCGAATATCATCATCCCAACTTTTTTCGATCGCTCCATGAATATCCTTTCCGCTGGAGAAACTCCGCACATCACAATGAAGCGGCATGTGGCAATCGGCTATGTAGTGGCTCAAAATAAAAAACCGGGTCGCGATGTGATTGGCGGAGGGTGAGATCGGGCAGCCCTTGTCCTCCCGATGCAGCATCTTGAAACTATCCACCAGCCCATGCGCCAGGGATTCGCAGCGGTCAGCCAAGTTGCCGTCTTCGATGGAATACGGCTGCCCGAACAAGGGTGACTCCCGGCCGAGGACGTAGCATTCCATCGTGTCGGGCAGCGGACGGAACTCACTGTAGCGGGTCTTGTCTCCTTCCCGGTAAGGCTTATATTTGAGAATATGGCTGGTGCCCATGTCCTTGAACACTTCGTCGGGATACCACGCTCCGGCGATCACGAAGTCGCGGTAATCCTTGAACCATTTGACCAAGGAGTTTGCATCCTTGCGGAGGGTGATGTCGGAATTGGTTTTTTCGGGGACGAGGAATCGCAGGGCATCCAGCCGTTTGATGGCCAGGAACGCAATCCAGGCATGGGAGTACTTTTTCATGATGAGGACGGTTTTAGCAACTTCTTCAAATGTACAAAAAAATCCGGTTTCCTTCCCTGTTTACGGCACAAATATTCATTGCGCAGATGATCGTCCCGCATCCTCACATCCTGCGCCCTTTCACCGGATCCGCTTAACCACCCGCCGCGCCCTCACCCCGGACCCGTTGCCGCCCTGCTCTTCTGCAGGTGGAATCACACGCGTCCACCCGGAAAAATATTCCCATAATAATGAATACGCTACAGTTGCAGGTGTTCGGATATTCTTCCACCTGCGAGCCGGAGTCGACAGGGCGACTTCTTCAGGATATTCCCCTCATGCGATTTTTGCCTTGCATTATGCAAACTGCTGTGATTGAGCATATTGATGATTTCAATAGGTCAAAAATACGACGCATTGAAATCCTTGATGCCTTGATTGTCAATGGGTAAAACGCTGCTGTTTCTGGGCGCAGAGGCAAGTGCCCGACTAAAAGGAGGCCTGCGAAAGTCGCCGTAGAGCCCCGCTACCGAATAACGGCGACATCCCGTGACCAGGGCAGGCCTAGTACAATTTTCCCGTGACGGGGCAAGAAGACCAACTTCTTCCCGTTTTTCATCCGGGTCAATTGCAGGAGGGTGAAAAGCGGCATGTCACGGGTAACGTGACGAACAGGGGCGTGAAATTGAGGCAAAGGCCGTCGGGAGAGAGGCATCGGGGCCAGAGAGGGGCAGGGCGGTAGGGTGTCCCGGAGGCGGCCGGTTCATCCCCGCGGGTGATGGTCCAGGACGGCCTTCTGCCAGGTCGAAGCATCGATGTGCGTGTAGATTTCCGTTGTCAGAATGGATGAATGGCCGAGCATTTCCTGGACGACACGGAGATCGGCGCCGTTCTCGATCAGATGAGTGGCGAAGGAATGCCGGAAGGTATGGGGTGAGATTTCCTTCCGGATACCGGCGGTCAATGCCTGCTTCTTGACCAGATTGAACATCGACACGCGGCTCAGGCTTCTGCCGAACCGGTTCAGGAAAAGCAAATCTTCTTCCCCGGACCCGGAAGGCTCGGGACGGAAGGCAAGATACTCGCGGACGGCCTCAGCCGCCATCTCCCCCATCGGGACGATGCGTTCTTTGTTGCCTTTTCCCACAATGCGGACAAAGCCCTCATCCAGATAGACATCCGAGATCTTAAGCCCGACCGCTTCCGAAACGCGGAGACCGCAACCGTACAGAATCTCCAAAATCGCCCGGTCACGCTTTCCGGTCCGCCCGAACAAATTGACGGAATCCATGATCGCGGCGACCTCTTCCACGGACAGGACGTCCGGAAGATAGCGTCCGAGCTTCGGTGGATCCACGGCATCGCATGGGTTGTCCTTCCGGTCCCCTTCCAGAACCAGCCAACCGAAGAAAGACCGGAGGGCGGAAAGCAGTCTGGATTGAGACCGTTTCGATAATTCCGACCGGGATGCCAGATAGTCGACGATGTCCGCGGAGGAAACCTGCGCGGGTTCGACCGGAACGACCGCGAAAAAATCACGCAGATCGGACAGGTAGGAGGCCACCGTGTTCGGCGACAGGGCCCGCTCGATCTTGAGATAGTAGGAATAGTCCCGGAGTATCTTGCCGGTCAGATCCATCTAGAGCGTCCGGTACTTCTTTCCGTAGTCCAGCTGCTGCTGCAGATAGTCATCCACATAGACCAGCCGGTAGTCCACGATCTCGCCGTCCTTCTCCACGGGAACGATTTCCGGGTTCACGAAGCCTCCATACGGCTTGAGATTCAGGGCGGCATAGCGGTCCAGCACTTCGCGGTGCAGGACCGGATCGATGTTGACCGCATAGGTCTCGACCAGGTTCTTGCCGGCGGCGAAGTCACCCTCCGACTTGATCCGCTGGATTTCGGCGAGCAGTTCTCCGAACAGGCCGCGGAGCCCCTCGAAGTCATTGACGACGAAATAGGTCTTGCCGTCCCGCACCTTCTTTTCGATGATGTTGCGGGATACCCCTTTCTCGTAACACCAGGAAGCGATGAGCTGCCGGTTCTGCATATGGGCCTGGGTGTTTCGCTTGCCGAACTCCACGCGGGAAAACTGTACCATAATTCCGTTGCGGATGTAGCCGGAATATGCCGTCTTGTAGGCTTCCGTGTCCGGCATGATGCCCAATTCCACCAACTTCGGATCGGCGATGTAGTAGAGTCCGAACAAGTCGGCGCGCGCCTCTTCCAAGGTGGACTGGTATTCACCGAGCGCGGTTGTGGAAACCCCGGGCAGAAGCTGGCCGGATCCGTGTCCGAGGCATTCGTGAAGGTCGGTGTGGACTTCGTCGTTATAGTCGCCGTATTTCTTGGCCGCGGCGATTTCGGCCTCGTCCCAAGCGAACTCCGCAAGGGTGCTCGTCGGGGATTCCCGGGCCGCCGCTGAATAGACATGGGTGATGTTGGCAATGGTCACGGATTTGGAGCCGTATTCCTTCCGGATCCAGTCCGCGTTCGGGAGGTTGATCCCGATCGGCGTAGACGGGTAGCAGGCGCCCGCGATGGTGACGACGTTGATCACCTTGGCTGAAACGCCCTTCACGGTCGTCTTCTTGAAACGGGGATCCATCGGCGAATGATCCTCGAACCATTGGGCGTTGGCGCTCAAGGCTTCGGTGCGGGCGGAGGCGGCGAAATCTTTGACATTCACGACCCCCTCCCAGGTCGCCTTGCGGCCGAGCGGATCGTCGTAGTCCTCGATGAAACCATTGATGTAGTCCACGGCGCCTAACGTATCCTGTACCCAAGCGATGTTGTAATCGTCCCACAGTTTCAGATCGCCGGTCCGGTAATAGTCGATGAGCAGATGCAAGGCCTTGGCCTGGCTCTCATTCTCCGCGACCGCGGCGGCCTTCTCCAGCTCGGCGCAGATCTTTTCCAGCGCGGGGCCGTAGATGCCGCCCACCTTCCAGGTCTTTTCAACCACCTTTCCGTTCTCCTTCACGACCTTGGAATTCAGACCGTAGGAAATCGGGGTCGCGTCATTCGGATCGATCAAGGCATTGTAGTAGTCTTCCACTTCCTTCCGGTTAACGCCCTCATAGAAGTTCACGGCGGAAAGGGCCACGATGTCTCCGTCCGGAGAGGTGGAACGGCGCTGCGGATAGAGCTCCGGGGAATAGATCACGTCCAACAACTCATTCCCTTTCGCGTCTTCTCCGACCGCTGCGATCAGGGACTGGAAATAGGCTCGGGAACATTCCGGGAAAAACTTGTCTTCAGCGTAATGGTGGTGAATCCCGTTCGCGAAGAACAGCCGTTTCGCATAGACGAGAAACTGACGGAATTCTTCGCTCTCCCGGTCTCCGTCATATTCATTGAGAATCTTCTCGACCAGGTGCCGGATCGGCAGGTTCCACTTGCAATACTGATCCCAGGTGATGTCGCGACCGTAGTTCGCGGCTTCCGAGAGATGGTAGATATATTCCTTCTGCCGGAGGCTGAGATCCTCCCAGCCGGGAACCTGGAAACGCATGATCTTCAGGTCGGCGAATTCATCGAGCAAATATTTGAAGTCGCCCGTTTCCAGGCCTTCCTTCGGGGTGTTGTTACAAGAGAGGAGAACTGCAACGGCTCCTAGCGAAACGATCATTTTAAAAACGATATTCATGGATCAAATAGTTTTATCAGGCTCTAAAGATAGTGATTATATCCGGAAAAATTCTAAATTTGTACGTTGGAAAAAGATGGGAACGACTATGAACATCGTCGGCAAAACATGCAGGACCCTGGTTCTGACCGCCCTCGTTGCGGTCGCCGGACTGGCCGTGTCTTGCGGAAAGGACGAAGACTTCAAAATCAAGGAAAGTCCGGGGGTCGAGGCGTTTCTGCCGGGCAACCGGCTGCCGAACCAGCAGACCCGGCGGGTGCTGCTGCTGTACGAATGCGGCTACAACAGCCTCTCAGATTATTTGAAAGGAGACATCGAAGAACTCAAAAGCGGGATGCTCCCCGGGAAATCACGCTCCAGCGATGTTGTACTGGTCTTTTCAAAACTCAAAGAATCAGACGGGATCTGCTCGCTGGTACGGCTTTCCGCGGATGCCGATGCCAACGTTGTCGCCGATACCCTGCTGACCTACGGCAAAAGCACCGTCGCGACTTCAGTGACCACCCTGACCCAAGTGCTGAACTACGTCAAGCAGCATTTCCCTGCAGCAGGCTATGGGATGATCTTCGCCTCCCATGCGTCGGGCTGGCTACCGTCCGGCTACTATGCCAAGAACACCCGATCCGGGGAGATGTCATTCGTCCCCTATTTCGACTATACCTCACTGGATCCCTCCATGCCGATCACCCGTTCCATCGGACAGGACTACTTCTCTTCGACCGAACGGTATGAATTGTCCGTGAACGAACTGGCCTCCGCGATCCCCTTCCGGTTGGATTACCTGCTGTTCGACTGCTGTCTCACGGCCGGCATCGAGGTGGCATACGGACTGAAGGACAAAGCGGACTATCTAGGGCTCTCCCCCGCGGAAGTGCTGGGAGACGGCATGTTCGACTACACGAAACTGACCGGTTACCTCTTTCGGAACGAGGGGGCCGACCTCGTGTCGCTGTTCCACGACTCTTTCACTCGCTACGATGCCCGGACCGGCTATTACCGCTCTTCCACCGTGTCCCTGATCAAGACATCCGGACTGGAGGCTCTAGCCGACGTCTGCATGCCGTTGTTCGAAAATTACAGAAGTTCAATCGCTGCCCTCGATGCAGCCGACCTGCAAAACTTCGGCGGGAACAAGCGCTGGTTCTTCGACCTGCGGGATGTCCTGGAAAAAGCGGGGGCGACTCCTGCGGAACTGCAGAGTCTCGACGAGGCGATCGGCCGCTGTCTCGCCTACAAGAACAACACTCCGGAATATTACAGCGTCTACGGAGGGATGTTCAAGATCAATACCTGCTGCGGCTTGACCACATACATTCCTTCTTCCGGAACCCAGGTGTTGAACGACGCCTACCTGGAGCTCGACTGGAACCAGGCAACGGAATTCATCAAATAAGCCGGTGACCTTTGCATATTCCTGAAAAATTTCTATCTTTGCCCGCCCGTTAAAAAGCGCCCGGCGCTTTTGGTGCAATGGGGTTCCGGCCTGTCCGGAACTGAGTAACACTTTTTATACAAAGCGAAATGAAACATTTTGAACTCAGCGGTACCATCCGCAAGAAGGGCAACAAGTCCGCCCTTAACGCCCTCCGCAAGCAAGGTCTGGTTCCTTGCAACCTCTACGGAGGCGGAATGGAGAACATCCTGTTCACAGTCGATGCGAAGGAACTCAAAGGTGTCACCGACACCCCCGCCTCCTACATCATCGACCTCAGCCTGAGCAACGGCAAGAAATACACCACGGTGCTCCACGAACTGCAGTGGCATCCGGTCAAGGACAACTGTCTGCATGTGGACTTCCTCAACGTCGATGAGAAAAAACCCATCTCGATCGTTGTCCCGGTAATCACGGAAGGTCACCCGATCGGCGTCCAGAAGGGCGGTAAATTCTTCCATATCACGAAGTCGCTGCGCATCTGCGCTCTGATGAAAGACCTGCCCGACAACCTCGTCATCAACGTGAGCCAACTTGACATCGACAAGCGGATCGTGGCAGGTGACTTGAAGTTTGACAACATCACCATCACCTCCCCCAAATCCACCATCATCTGCACCGTCAAGTCCACGCGACAAATCGCAGCCCCCGTTGAAGCAGCCGAGATTCCTGAAGGTGAAACCGCCGAGGACGAGGCTGGAGAAGAAGCCAAGGAATAATCTCCTCACATCTGTCTGGCATGAACTATCTGATCGCAGGATTGGGGAACATCGGCGCCGAATATGCCGCTACCAGACACAATATGGGGTTTATGGTATTGGATGCCTGGGCCCAGGCATCCAATGCTGTTTTCAAAACGAAGCGGTACGGTGACATCGCCGAGATTTCATTCAAAGGCAGGAAGTTCACCCTGCTGAAACCTTCCACTTATATGAATCTCAGCGGTGACGCGGTCCGATACTGGATGAAAAGACTGAAACTTCCTTTGGAAAACCTGTTGGTGGTCTGCGACGACCTCAACCTTCCGTTCGGACTCATCCGAATGCGGAAAGGGGGCAGTGACGGGGGCCACAACGGACTGAAAGACATTCAAGCGCTATTGGAAACGACTGAATATGCCCGGATCCGAATCGGCATCGGCAACAATTTTCCGCGGGGAGGCCAGGTCGACCACGTGATCGGCCAGCTGACCGAAGAGGAAAAGATCCAGATTCCCGGCATTTGTGAACAGGTCATTGAAGCCATCAAAAATTTTGCGACCATCGGACCGGACCGAGCGATGAATTTTTTGAACACCAAGCCGAAAAACGACACTGAAGGGGTCTAAATCCAGCTTCTTTTTATCATTTTTTATAGATTTTGTTTGTTTATTGTTTTTTTTTGCCTAAATTGCAGGGTGTAAAGATGTCACGTGCGCTTGAAGGCTATCATTTAACAAGACAATTTATTCAAAACATATCGTTTAACTATTCACTTTATTTAATTTTAAAAAAATGAAAAAGCTTGTTGCAAAAATCAAGGAAGAGATGGATGCTTTCGTAACCAATGCCGACGCTCAAGTTGAAAAGGGAAACAAAGCAGCCGGCGCCCGCGCCCGCAAAGCAGCTCTCGCTCTGATGAAAGACCTGAAGGAATTCAGAAAAGAATCCGTTGCCGAAGCAAAGAAGTAATTTTTCTTGAGTGAACTTCGCAAGACGAGGATGACCAAAGAGAAAATTTGGTCATCCTTTTTCGTTTGCCTGAATCCCTTCGTCACCCCCGTCTTTTTTGACTTTCCGGGGAAAAAACACTTTTCCGCCACTTTTTTGAAAAACAATGCAACGTTTTGGTTCCGGTTTGCATCTATTTAACAGGTTTAGGTTTTAGTACACGTAACAGAGGCCGGGAGCGCGTGAGTGTTCCCGTCCTCTTTTTTTGTTCCTCTCAAGAAAAATATCTATCTATGCACTTGTGAAGAATGAACTGATCACGCTCTTCCTGTCCTTTCTTCTTGCCGTGTCCGCCTTCGGATCGCCGGCAAGAAGGGAAGTCTTCCTGATCGAACAGCCGGACGGAACCTCTTTCAAGGCCCGCCTGCGGGGGGATGAATTCTGTCGGATCCTCACGACCGCGGACGGTTGCGCCATCCGGCGGGATGCGGACGGATTCTACCGGTATGCCTTCTACGATGAAAACGGACGCACCCGGAGCACCGGATACGCGGTCGGGCGGTACACTCCTTCCCTGATTTTGGGAGAGTCCAGGAATATTCCCTATGACAAGTTGCGGGCGATGGCGGCGGAAAGACGCTCCTACCGGAGCGCGCAAATCCTTGAAAAGCGGGTGAGAACCCGGGCGGACACACCGGAAAGCAGGCACTGCCTCTTCATTCCGGTCCAGTTTCCCGACCTTCAGTTCCAAAACCCCGGAACGCGGAAGGCGGAGATCGAAGCCCTCATCAACCAGCAGGGTTATTCCGTGGACGGGGCGACCGGGAGCATGCTGGACTACTTCAACAGCCAGTTCAAGGGTAGCTACACCTTCCACTTCACCGTCGCGGACATCGTGACCGTCTCCCGCAACCACGACTGGTACGGCGACAACGACGACAAGGGGAACGACATACGTGCCTCAGAACTGGTCAAAGAGGCTTGTCTGCTCTCCGATCCGGCCGTCGACTTCTCACAATTCGATGACGACAACGATGGCCGGGTCGACAATGTGTTCGTCATCGTGGCGGGAAAGAGCGAGGCGGAAGGAGCCGGTCCGGATTATTTCTGGCCGCATCATTGGTATGTCCAAGAAAGCCTCACCTTGGACGGGAAACGGATTTCCAGCTATTCCCTGTCTACGGAACTGAGCGTCCACGGGCAGAATAGTTCCGGGCAGTTGCTCTGGGGACTTTGCCAAATCGGAACGCTCTGCCATGAATACAGCCATTCCCTCGGTCTCGAAGATGTCTATGACACCGACGACGAGGGGAGCGGAGGCGTAGCGGAGGCCTTATGGTTCCGGACCGGACTTATGGACGGAGGATGCTACAACAACTGGGGGAAGACGCCTCCGAATTACAATGCGCTGGATCGGGAACTTGCGGGAATCGGCCGTCCGGACACCCTGAAAGTCGGAAGTTTTTCCCTGGAACCCATCGACGTGAACGGCAGGTACCTGATTTACGAAAATCCGCTGAACCGGTACGACTCTTACCTTTTCGAATGCCGCCGCGCAAGCGGATGGGACACCCATATCGGCGGAAACGGACTGCTGATCTACCACATGGACATGTCGAACCAGCCGGCCGGCCATTCGGACGCCGCGGGAAAGGAGGTGAGCGCGATCTACCGATGGCTGAACAACGAAGTCAACTGCAATCCGGAGCATCAGTGCGCGGACCTCATCGAGACCGATCCGGATGCGATCGATGTGAGCCAGGCCTTCTATCCGTTCCGGACGAAGACCTCGTTTACGACCGGTACCTTACCGGCTTTCCGTTTCAACGACGGTTCGGAGTCCCTCCTCTCAATCACGAATATCCAGCGCAGCGGAGACAACGTCACCTTCAATGTCTACTACAGTACCGAGACCATCCCTTCGGTGGAAGATCTCCGCGGGGAAGTTTACCAAGACGCCGCCATCCTGACCTGGGAATCCGACGTCCAGGACTATTCCGACAAGGCGGTGGTCACCTGGGGCGAAACCTCTAAGTCCCGGGAGCGGGTCGAAGTGACCCCATATGCCCCGGGGAAATATTCCTTGACGCTGGAGGGGCTGACCCCTACGACTCCCTACTCGGTGAGCATCGAGTTTTTGAAGGGCTCCGTGAAGGGAGAGGCGCTCAAATACGATTTCCTGACCAAGGCGTTACAAGCAGGAAAGAAACCTTACATTGATTTCGGCTACTTGTCAGGCGTCCGCGTCAACGGGAAGTTCCCCGTCGGGACCGGACTTCCCCTCCGGGTCTCCAACGCAGTCGGAACGCAGGTCGACTGGTATTTTGACGGTACCCCCATCCGGACGGACGAGAGCGGTTATTACATCCTGAAAAAAGCCGGCGCCCTGAAAGCGGTCGTGACCCGAAAGGACGGGAGCAAAGATTTGATTGTCAAAGTAATAACCTTAAACTAACCGCAGGAAAATGGTTCTTGAAATCCATAAATTCACACGTTTGACACGGATTGTTCCGGTCCTGTTGGCGGGACTGGTTCTGGGGTCCTGCAACCGGACCCTGGATCCGGACGAATATTTCATCGCTTCATCGGATATGCTGCTGAAAGTGCGGAGCGATGTGGTGATCCACTACGATCCCCTGACCTGGCAATTGGGATACAATGCGGCTGACAAGGAGTTCCGCGTCCACGACGACGCGATGAAGCAATACTATTTCGTGACCTGTTCCTCGCTGCCTTCTTCGGTAGGTCAAAAGCTGAATGCCACGGTGACTTGGACGCAGGCAGGGGAAGTCAAGTCCGAGAACGGCACCTTTGAAGTCGTGCGGGCGGAGAACGACCGGTACTGGCTGTGGTGCGGGCACAAAAAAAGACAGATCGGCGTCGCCGTCCGTCTCCTTCGGTAATCTTTACTCAGCAGGAAGGCAGGGCCTCCAAAACCCGTAGCCACCCTCGGCTCGTAAGAGGGAGGGACCCAGCGTCAGCTGGGAGGGGCCGGACAAAGTCCGGCGGTTTTGGAGGCCCTGCCTTCCTGCGATAAAAAGATATTCAGAAAATCAGAACGAGCAGGCGATCGCGATGAAATCATCGGCCTTAAGGGCGGCGCCGCCGATGAGACCGCCGTCGATGTCCTTCTGCGCGAAGAGTTCCTTCGCGTTGGAAGGCTTGCAGCTTCCGCCGTACAAGATGGTCGTGTCCTCGGCCACCTGAGCCCCGAACCGGTCGGCCAACACCTTCCGAATCCTGGCATGAATCTCCTCGGCCTGGTCGGACGTGGCTGTCTTGCCGGTTCCGATGGCCCAGACCGGCTCGTAAGCGATGACGATCTTCGCCATGTCGGCAGCGGTGAACTTGAACAACACGTTCTCGATCTGCTCCGTCACGACTTCGAAATGCTTCCCGGCCTCCCGCTGGTCCAGGTTCTCCCCGACGCACAGAATCACGCCGAGGCCTTCCGCCAACGCGAGCTTCACCTTCTCGACCAACTTTTCATCGGTTTCACCGTAGTATTGTCTCCGCTCGGAATGTCCCAGAATCGTCCACTGACAACCGACCGACGCCAACATGTTCGCGGCAACTTCTCCCGTATACGCGCCTCCCGCATGGTCGGCGCAATTCTGCGCGGAAAGTTGCACCTTGGAGCCCTTCAGCACCTCCGCTACCGAAGCGAGGTGGGTAAACGGAGCGGCTACGATCAGTCCAACGTTTTCAGCGGTCTGCGCGGATTGGGCAACAACGGCCTTGGCAAGTTCAATTCCTTCCTGGAGTGTGGTGTTCATCTTCCAGTTTCCGGCTACAATTTTCTTTCTCATGATTTTAGGATGTTTGAATATTCGTTTTAACTTACAAAGTTAACTTATTTTGGCTAAATTTGCACATTTACTACTAGAAAGATATCGATGAAGAATTTCGTTGAAGAACTGAGATGGAGAGGCATGATCCAGGACATCATGCCGGGAACGGAAGAAAAACTGCTGGAAGGTCCGCAGGCAGCCTATGTGGGAATCGATCCCACCGCGGACTCCCTGCACATCGGCCATCTGGTCAGCATCATGATCCTGAAACATTTTCAGGAATGCGGCCACAAGCCCATCGCGCTGATCGGCGAAGCGACCGGCATGATCGGAGACCCTTCCATGAAGTCGGCCGAGCGGAACCTGCTCGACACGGAAACCCTAAGACGCAACATCGCCTGCATCGAGGCCCAGCTGGCAATTATCCTGGACTTTGATTCCGACGCGCCCAACAAGGCGGAAATGGTAAACAACTACGACTGGATGAAAGATTATTCCTTCCTCGATTTCATCCGGGACGTGGGCAAGCACATCACGGTCAACTATATGATGGCCAAGGATTCCGTCAAGAAAAGACTCTCTTCCGAATCCCGGGAAGGAATGTCCTTCACCGAATTCAGCTACCAGCTCCTCCAGGGCTACGACTATCTCTGGCTCTACGAACACCGGAACGTGCGTCTGCAGTTCGGCGGAAGCGACCAGTGGGGCAACATCACCACGGGCGTGGAACTGATCCGCCGGATGCTCGGCAAGACCGATGCGTTTGCCATGACCACCCCGCTGATCAAAAAGGCGGACGGAAGCAAATTCGGCAAGACGGAGAAAGGCAACATCTGGCTCGATCCGGAGAAGACCTCCCCTTACGAATTCTACCAGTTCTGGCTGAACGTGAGTGACGATGACGCCGAGCGGTACATCAAGATCTTCACTTTGCTGGACCAGGCTGCGGTCGAACAGGCCATTTCCGAACATCGGCAGGATCCGGGCAGGCGGTCCCTTCAGCAACTGCTCGCCAAGGAAATCACCTGTCTGATCCACGGAGAAAAGGAATATGACAACGCGGTCGCCGCTTCGCGGATGCTGTTCGGCGATTCAACTTCCGAATCGCTCCGGAAATTGGACGAAAAAACCTTCCTGGCCGTATTCAGCGGGGTTCCGACCTTCGATGTTCCTGCCTCCAAGCTCCCCTGCCCTATCCTGGACTTCCTGGCGGTCGAGACGCGGGTCTTCCCCTCCAAAGGCGAGTGCCGGAAGATGATCCAGGGCGGCGGCGTGAGCATCAACAAGGACAAGGTGACGGACATCGACTACCAAGTTTCCGATCAGGATATCCTGGACGGAAAGTACATTCTCGCACAGCGCGGGAAGAAAAACTATTACATCATCAACATTGTATAACCGCATCACGTAAACAGAAAAACATGGAAAAACAAATGAGTACGCGGCAGCTGAAAGTTGCCCGTGAAATCCAGAAAGCCTTGGCGGAAATCCTCCGTCAGAAAGGGATGGCGGCCTTCGACGGAGCCATGGTCACCGTGAGCGAAGTCCGGATAAGCCCGGACCTGTCTATAGCCAAGACCTACGTCAGCATCTTCCCTTCCGCAAAGGCGGAGACGGTCATGAACATCCTGAACAACAACGTCAAGTCCTACCGCGGCGAACTGGGACGCATCGTGGCCAAGCAGTTGCGCATTGTCCCGGAGATCGTCTTCTACCTTGATTCCTCCATCGAAGACGCCGAACACATTGACGAACTGCTGAGGAAATAATCGGCGGGCTCTATGCCGAAATCATCTTCCAGCAGTCTCCTGTTCCTCCCGCTCGCCCTCCTTCTGCTTGCGGGAGCGGATCTGCTGACCGGAGATTCAGGTTTCTGCTTTCCCGATCCGGTCCTCTTTTGGAAATTGCGGGTGCCTCGCATGCTGACCGCCGCCGCGGCCGGAGCATCTCTGGCCGTGGCCGGTCTCCAGATGCAGAGCCTGTTCCGAAATCCGCTGGCCGACCCCCACATCATGGGTGTCAGCGCCGGAGCGGGAACCGGGGCTGCGGTCGCGACTTTGCTGCTCGGCTCCGGTTCGATCCTGACCGGTTTATTTTCCGGCTTGACCCTCGTGGCCTCCGCTTTTCTCGGCGCGGCGCTCGCATCCCTGCTGATCCTGCTCGCAGCGACGCGGATCCAACGCGCGACCACCTTGCTGATCTTCGGGGTCATGCTGGGATTCGTGTTCAGCGCTGTGACGTCCATCCTCGCCTATTCGGCAGACAAGGAAAGTTTGAAGGCCTTCTACAGCTGGTCGGCGGGCAGTTTCGTGGGGAATCGTCCGGAAGACGTCGTTTTGATGGTCCTTTTTCTGCTGACAGGGACCGGCCTAGCCTATTTCAATCACCGCGGCCTGGACATCGCCCTGTTCGGAGATGAATATGCCGCCTTGTCGGGGGCCCGTGTCGACCGAATCCGGAGCAAGGCCCTGATCAGCAGTTGTCTGCTCACGGGCGCGGTTACGGCCTTCTGCGGTCCGCTGGGATTCGTGGGAATCGTCTCCCCGCACATTGCCCGGACGCTGCTCCGCTCTTCCGTGCACCGGAAAGTCATTCCGGCCACCCTGCTGGTGGGCGCAGGCTTGTCGGTGGCCGCCGACCTACTTTCGCAGGCTTTTCCGATTCCGCTCCCCGTCGGCAGCACCCTCGCCCTGATCGGTATCCCCATCATTCTGTGGATTCTCGTCCGTCACCCCTGATCATATTGAAAAGATTGACTGTCAAGTGATTCAACTGATAAACCTCCTCGTCGGCTACAAGAAGCCGGTTGCCGGTCCCCTCGATTTCGAAATCTCGGACGGGGAATGTGTGATGCTCTTCGGGCCGAACGGGAGCGGAAAAAGCACATTGCTGAAAACCTTGGCCGGAATACTTCCTCCTTTGGGCGGGCGTTTCACCGCCGGCGGCGAGGTGGTTCTCATCCCCACCCATATTCCCAAAGTCAAAGGTTTCACGGTCCGGGAATTCATCCGAACGGGTCTGCTGGCAAGAAGCAACCTGTTCGCGAAACTGGACGCAGAAGCTGAGACCCGGGTGGAGCGGGCGGTCGAAACGCTGGATCTCGCGCCGCTTGCCGAAGCGGATCTCACGCAGATCAGTGACGGAGAATTCCAAAAAGCCTGTCTTGCGACAGCCCTCACCCGCAAAGCCGATGTGATCCTTCTCGACGAGCCGACCGCCTTTCTGGATGTCGACAACCGCGTCATGGTGTTGAAGACCCTGCAGCAGATCGCCCGCTCCACCGGAACCTCGGTCCTTTTCTCGACCCATGACATCTATGACGGGGAAAAATATTCGGATTCAAGTTTGAAACTTTCTTTGAAACATTGAAACCTTTATCGTATTTTTGCAGAATATGGCAGACAGAATATTCCTGATCGACGGGCACAACCTCATCTTCAAGATGTACTACGCGTTTCTGCGTCGCCCGATGATCAATTCCAAGGGGGCGGACATGTCCATCCTCTTCGGTTTCACAAAATACATCCTCGAACTCCTCGACCGGGAAAAACCGACCCACCTGGCGGTGGCCTTCGATCCGCCGGGAGGAACGTTCCGGGACAAATTGTATCCGGCCTACAAAGCCAACCGAGCTGAGACGCCCCAATTGGTAATCGACGCCCTGGATCCCTTGATCGAGATCTGCGACGCCCTCAACATCACCACTTTGATGCTGCCTGGCTATGAGGCGGACGATGTGATCGGTTCGATGTCCAAGCGCTGCGCGCGGGAGGGACTGGACGTCTACATGGTCACGCCGGACAAAGACTACGGCCAGTTGATCGAAGACCGCATTTGGCAGTACAAGCCCGGAAAGGGCGGGAGCGACAACGAAGTGATCGGTGTTCCGGAAATCCGCGCGAAGTACGGTATCCAGTCCCCGCTGCAAGTCATCGACCTGCTGACCCTCTGCGGAGACGCCTCCGACAATGTGCCCGGCGTAAAGGGAGTAGGAGAAGTGGGTGCAAGCAAACTGGTTGCGAAATACGGTTCCGTCCAAGCGATCTACGCGCATCTGGATGAACTCAGTCCGCGGCAACAGGCCCAATTCCGGGAAGCGGAAGACCACATCGCGCTGAGCTACCAACTGGTGACCATCAAAACGGATCTGGAACTGGACACGGAAACCGACGAGATGAAAGTCAATCGGGTGTACGGACCCGAGGCGGCGAATCTTTTCGAGAAGTATGAATTCCGATCCCTGAAGCGTTTCATCGGACAGACCACCCATACGAAGCCGTCCGAAAAACCGGAGCGGCTCCCCTTCCGGAATGTCGCCCCGGCTGAATTGATCCGGGCAGCCGAAGAGGCCGGCCGATGCGCGCTGATCACGGAAGGAAGGGATTCCGGCCTTTTCACCCCCCTCAAGCGGATCGTCGCCGCAGCTCCCGGGAAGGAGGAATTTCTCGTCGCGGAAGGCGGCGGAGAAGACTTCAAGCCCCTGCTGGACAATCCGGACATCACGAAATGCGGAGACGACTTCAAGCGCCAAATCAACATCCTGGCAGCGAACGGATGGGACCTCGCCGGCAAATTGATGGATATTCCCCTGATGCATTATCTGCTGGATCCGGAAAAGAGTCACAAGGTAGATATCCTCGCCCAGAGTTATCTGGGGATATCATTCGCGTCACAGGCGGAAACCACGGCCGCGACGGGTTCCCTCTTTGACGAGAATCCGGAAACGGAAACGGAGGACGACCGCGGCGAAGAAGCCGCCGTGTTGCTGAAACTGGGCGAACGGATTCTTGCGGAGATGCGGGAGCAATCCCTCGTGGATCTCTACGTTCGCATGGAGGAACCGCTGCTGAGAGTTTTGTCTGAAATGGAGCGGGAAGGCGTGAAAGTAGATGTGGATTCACTCCATGAATATGCCGCCGGACTCCGGAAGGAGATGGGGGAACGGGAGGCGAAGATCCGGAATCTGACCGGAGAACCCGCCTTGAACGTTTCTTCTCCGAAACAAATCGGCGAAGTGCTCTTTGACAAGATGGGGCTCGCGAAGAAACCGAAAAAGAACGCCAACGGAACCTACTCGACCGACGAGACAACCTTGACGGATCTCGCCTGGAAGCATCCGGTCATCAATGAGATCCTGGAATTCCGGGCAGTCAAGAAACTGCTGTCCACCTACATCGAACCTTTTCCGGGCTACATCGATCCTTCGGACGGGAAGATCCATACCACGTTCAACCAGGCGCTGACCGCGACCGGCCGCCTGAGTTCCTCGAATCCGAATCTGCAAAACATTCCCGTACGAACCGATCGCGGCCGGGAAATCCGGAAAGCCTTCGTGCCGAGCAGGCCGGATGGGCGGATCCTCTCGGCCGACTATTCCCAGATCGAACTCCGGGTCATGGCGCATTTCAGCGGAGACGCGCACTTGGTCCATGCCTTTATGAACGGGCTCGACGTCCACACCGCGACAGCCGCGAAAATCTTCGGCATATCGAACGAGGAAGTCACTTCGGACCAGCGCCGCATCGCCAAGACCGCCAACTTCGGGATCATGTACGGCATTTCGGCATTCGGACTTGCCCAACGTCTGCGGATTCCCAGGAAGGAGGCGCAGAAGATCATCGACGACTACTTCTCCGGCTTTCCTTCCATCCAATCTTTCATCGAGCGCATGAAAGCGTCCGCCCGGGAAACCGGCTACGTCGAGACCCTGTTCGGACGCCGCAGGTATCTGCCCGACATCCATTCCAAGAACGGCACCCTTCGCGCCCTCGCGGAGCGGAATGCCGTCAACGCCCCGATCCAGGGCACGGCCGCGGACATCATCAAACTCGCCATGATCGGGGTGAACCGGGAGATCGGCCGGGCGGGCCTGAAAAGCAGGATGGTGCTCCAGATCCATGACGAACTCGTTTTCGACGCGATTCCGGAAGAGGTCGAGGCCCTCCGGAAGATCATCGTAGACCAGATGGAGCATGTCGTTACTTTGTCTGTACCCTTAACAGTTGAATGCAATGACGGCAAGAACTGGCTTGAGGCCCATTGATGAGCTGATCCTCCTGGCACAGGGAGGGAACGGGCTGGCCTTCACGGCCTTGTGGGATTGTCACATCAATCAGCTCCGGCTTTACATCAAGAACCGGATCAAGGGTATAGACAACTACGTCGTAGACGACATCTGCTCGCGGAGTTTTGAGAAGGCGTTCCGGCAGATTCAGTCCTACGATCCCGCGCGCAGCCAGTTTTTCACCTGGCTCTGTACGATCGCGCGGAATACGGCGCTGGATTCCATTGAACAGGAGCGACGCGCCCATCCGAAGAACCAGATCGTGTATTTGGACGACGAAAACAAGGGGGCCGGGCTGAACGGGATCGCCGACCAAACCGACGATGCCCTCAACAGCTTGATTCGGACCGAATCGGAGGAAGAGCGGGAAAAGCACATCGAAGGACTTCCGCAACTCTACCGGGAAGTGGCCCGCAAACGATTTTTAGACGGCATGCGCTACAACGAAATCGCCGAGAACATGGGGCTGGGGCTGAACACGGTCAAGACCCGGATCCGGCGCGCGAAGCAAATGATCGAAGAGGCGGGAAGACAAAGCGAGGAGGCGGATCTATGATGACATTCCCCGCCTTCGAGGCCATCCTTCAGGCCAGCTTCTCCAACCTGTCGGATGTCCAACTGGACCGTTTTCTCCGCCTGGAAGCGGGCTACCGGGACTGGAACGCCAAAATCAACGTCATTTCCCGGAAAGACATCGACAACCTCTACGACCATCACGTGCTCCATTCGCTGGCGATCGCGGAATATCTCCGGATCCACGACCCGGAAGTCTATTCGCGGCTCCGCGACCCGCGCCCCGCGGGCGGGAAGCCGGTCACGCTGCTGGATGTGGGCACGGGAGGTGGTTTCCCGGGTATCCCCCTCGCCATCCTCTTCCCTGCCGCCGCGTTCACCCTGTGCGATTCGGTCGGAAAGAAAACCCGGGTCACGGGGGAAATCGCGCGCCTGCTGGGATTGACGAACGTCACCGTAGTCAACGCGCGGGCGGAAACCCTTCCTTCCCGGTTTGATTACGTGGTGTCGCGCGCCGTCGCCTCGCTCACAGATTTCTATCCCTGGGTGAAGGGAAAATATTCCAAGAGCATCCTGTATCTCCGGGGCGGAGACCTGGAAACCGAGATCTCGCAGTTCCGCGCGCGCTGGCGGAAGCCGGAAAGCGCCGTCCGGACCTGGCCCGTCGATGCCTGGCTCAAAGACGAATACTTCGCAGGAAAATTTGTCGTGGAAATTTTTTGAAAATCAGAACAAAACCCTTAAATTTGCAGTCCGTTTTGGAAAAATAATAAAATCGAGATATGAAAAGAACATTTCAACCTTCCAGGCGCAAGCGCGTCAACAAGCACGGATTCCGTGAGAGAATGTCGACCGCGAACGGACGCAGGGTTCTCGCGTCCCGCCGTCGTCGTGGCCGCAAGAAGTTGACCGTCTCCTCCGAGGAACGGTGGTAAGCGGTCGCCGAAAGACGTTTACGGCAGGTCCTGGCGGCCTGCCATTTTTTATCCCGCCCCACCATGGAACTCGATGAAAAATATATGCAGGAAGCCCTGCGGGAAGCCCGGTACGCCCTGGCCGAGGAAGAGATTCCCATCGGCGCCGTGGTCGTGTGCCGGGGACGGATCATCGGGAAAGGACACAACATGACGGAACGGCTCCACGACCCTACCGCCCATGCCGAGATGATCGCGATCACCGCCGCGACGGAAGCCCTCGGCGGCAAATACCTGACGGACTGCACCCTCTACGTGACGGTCGAACCCTGCCCGATGTGCGCCGCGGCCTTGAACTGGTCCCAGATCGGACGGATCGTCTACGGCGCGATCGACCCCAAACGCGGATACACCCTCTTCTCCCCCTCCCTGCTCCACCCCAAGACCGCGGTCCAGGCGGGCGTGCTGGCGGAAATCTGCGGCGGACTCATGACGGATTTTTTTGCCGGCAAACGGAAATAGCGGTTTGCAGGTTTAGAAAATTTGTCATAAATTTGCGACCCATTGAGGTATGGTGTAATGGTAGCACTACAGATTTTGGTTCTGCCAGTTTAGGTTCGAGTCCTAATACCTCAACAGAAGAGGGACCGACTCTCTTACGGGACAATCGCAGTCACTGCGATCGCCCCGTTACTGTCTTAATACCTCAACAGAAGAGGGGCCGGTTCGAATATTCTTCCACCTGGGAGCAGGAAGAGCAGAGGAGGGTTTCTACAAACCACGGCCGCATCGATCCTTCACACAGACGGCTGTATGGCATATTCATGCGGCAAGACCCCCTTTTAAATGGCCATGTTGCCGCCGTGACCATGCCTGTAGCCATGTCCAGGGCATATTCCCGCGGCCGTGATTTGCAAAAGATTTCCGCCGCCAACGCTGTTCCGCATGTGCTTGACGACCCTTCAGGCGAAGGTAGTGTTTCAAAAAGTGTGTCCAGACCGTAGTCTGCAATTTAAAGAAAGTCGGAATATGCTTGGCAACCGTTCAGGCGAAAACCAGAATATGCTTGACGACCGTTCAGACGAAAGTCGGATCTGCGAGGGGGAGCATTGACCACCCCTTTTTGGCATCGCCTGCAAAACCCTGTGTGATAGTGGTTCGTTCCATTACCGCTCCGTGGACCCACCCACCTGTGATGGTCATTCCTTGCGCGAGCTGCGTCCCGTCCACATGCGAAGGAGTGCAGAATATTCATTCCTTGAGCGAGCGGCGATTGATTTTCAAGCCCTTGCAGAAAGAGGTGTGTCGGAATATTCACTCCTTGAACAGCGAAGATGCTTCCGGGGGTGTAGTTGCCTGATTTTGGTTGACTACCTTTTTCGTCTTAAGACTGAAGAAAGTTGACTCGGTTGATTGCATTTGGTATACTTTTTCTCTAAGCCTGTTTTCAGTTTACTTTCCGAGCCTCTCCTCTGTCGAGGCTGCCGTTTTCGTTAGAGGTTGAGTCTGCCTTGCATCCAACGATTGAATTCACGGCATCCAACGATTGAATTCTCGGCCGCATATTACCACTTTTTAGACTCTTTCCTTCCCGGCCTCAGCTCACTGTACTGCGCGTTCCGGGCTGGATTGGAGCGGCTGCTCGCCCCCCTCGTCATCTGCGTCATCGCTGCGCGACAACTTGCCGCCGCCCCCCACAGGAGGAAGAACAGGTGGCTGCCTGCGAGGGGGAGAACCAGAGGAGGGTTTCTACAAACCACGGCCGCACCGATCCTGCACACAGACGGCTGTATGGCATATTCATGCGGCAAGTCCCCCTTTTAAATGGCCATGTTGCCGCCGAGATCATGCCTGTAGCCATGTCCAGGGCATATTCCTGCGGCCGTGGTTTGCAAAAGATTTCCGCCGCCATCGCTGTTCCGCCTGTGCTTGGCGATCGTTCGGACGAAGGTAGTGTTTCAAAAAGTGTGTCCAGACCGTAGTCTGCAATTTAAAGAAAGTCGGAATGTGCTTGGCAACTGTTCGGACGAAAATCGGATCTGCGAGGGGGGGAGTTGAACGGGGCAACCGCAGCGGGTTTAAGGACCCATAATCAGTTGCAAGCGATTACGCGGGAGAGTTGAACCGGGCAACCGCAGCGGGTCGAAGGTAGCTTGCCAGCCGTTTCGGTTGTCGCCGGGGAGTTGAACGGGGCAACCGCCGGGGGTCGAAGCTGGCTTGCCTGCCGTTTCGGTTGTCGCTGGGGGAGTTGCAGCGGGCAAGCGTCGCGGGCGGGGATAAAGAAGGCCGGCTAAAAATTGCTTTTTAGTCGGCCTCTCTGCTGCTTGTCCGGCCTCGCCTTTCAAGGAAACGGCCTATTCCATCAACTGCAAGTCATTTATTAACACATCAGCGGAATAGAGCAAGTCGTTGTTTTTGTAAACGAAGTACTTGGGGAATTCAGAAATAACATAATACACGTCTCCGGCCTTGTTCACCTGTACGGATCTGACGTACTTGCCCGTGAACTCGTACAGCAGCGACCCGTTTTTCAGGATGACAGACTTGGAAGACCCGTCAGAAAGGAGCATCCGATAGTATGCGAACACGTCCTCCCCATCCAAGGCGATGCCATAACCATCATTAAGCCAGAAATCCTCATAGACGCGAATCTCGGCTCCGTTCTTATAGAGATGGGCCGTATAGGTGTTCTTCCCGTTCTTGCAGATATTTTTGTAAATCATAGCATAGACATCTCCCGCCTCGCTGACGGCGATGCCGAGCGGCGCGGCCTCGGAAGCGTCCGCCACCGAATTCCCGTTGCCGTCTGTTTTGTCAAGGGCCTTGCAGAGCAGGGTCCGGGTATGGTTCCCGTCCGGCGTGACCTGGTACAGGCAGACGTGGGTCTCGTCATATTCATCCTTGACGCCGCTCAAGACATAGGCCGTGCCGTCTTCTGCGACCGCCAACTGAAAGTTACCTGAAGCCAAATTGTATGCGGATTGTTCCTCAAGGAAATCCGTTCTTCTGTATGTCCCGGCGGCCAGGTCGACCGTCACCAGCCAGGCTGATTTTCCGGAAATCTCTATAGAATAAGCATTTGTTCCAATGACTGTAAAACCCGTTATATAGGCGTTGGTGTTGGTATATGGAACTGAGCATATCGAGTTCCCGTTCTTCTCTATGGAATGATATGAAGTTTGATGAGACCAGGTGTAAACATCCTGCTCGTACAGCGCAAAACCGTTCAGCGGGTAGCTGTAAAGCAGTTCACCGTTCATGTAAAGATAATTGTGTCCAGTCTTATAGAACACCTTCGTGCCTTGCGGCATCGTACGGCTCACCGTGACCGTGCAGGTGGCCTTGAAGCCCCCCTCGCCGCTGGTCGCCGTGATCACGGCCGTTCCCTCGGAGACGCCGGTGACCTTTCCGTCCGAGACCGAGGCGACCGAAGGGTTGTCGCTGAGCCAGGAGACGGACTTGTCGGCGGCATTCTCGGGATCGTAGGTGACCGTCAGGGTCTTGGATTCTCCGACCGTCAGGTCCATCACCGTAGGGATGAGGCCGATGCCCTTGAGGGTCTTGTCCGCCTCGACCGTGACCTCGCAGGTGCCCGATATTCCAGAACCGTCGTCCGCCGTGGCGTAGATCCGCGTCTTCCCTTCGGCGATCGCGGTCAGAAGCCCGTTCCGGTCGACGCTGGCGGCCTTGTCGTTGGACGAGGTCCACTTCACCGACTGGATGCTGGCGGTTTCCGGAAGGACCTTCGCGACGAGCTGACGGGTCTGGCCGGCGGTGATGGTGAGCGTCGAAGGGGTGACCTCGATGCCGGTCACCTTGATGAGGCTGACGGTGAGTCGGTAGGATGCGCTCTTCCCGTCCACCGAGGCCGTGATGGTGGCCGAACCGGCCTTCACGCCGGTCACGAGACCCTCCCCGTCGACTTCCGCGACCGAGCGGTCCGAACTGCTCCACTCCGGCTTGCGCGTCGTGTTCGCAGGGGTCACGGTCGCCTTCAGCTGGAGCGTCTTACCCACCGTGACGCTGCCCTCGCTCCTGCCGTCCGGATCCTGGACGGTGATGCCCTCGGCCAGAACGGGTTCGATGACGAAGTAATAGTCACCGGACACGCCGTTCGCGGAGGTCGCACGGATGACGCAGTCGCCGAGCGTCAGCGCCGTGACGTTGCCCTTGTCGTCCACCCGGCCGCATTCGGTCGTCGCCTCCCAGACGAGGCTCCGGTCCGTCGCGTCCGCCGGATCGAAGGCGACCTGGAGGGTGAACGTGTCGCCGACCTTCGCCTGGCCCCGGCTCCCGCCCTTGGCGTCGGTGAGCTTGATGCTCCGCACTTCTATGACCTTCGGCTTCACCGTGACGGCGCACCGGGCGGTCTTGCCGCCGTCCTTGGTGGTGACGGTGACGGTCGCGCTGCCGGCCTTCACGGCCGTGACCGTGCCGTTGGAGACCGTCGCGACGGACGCGTTGTCGGAGGACCAGGTGACGGCCTTCTCCGTCGCGTTGCTCGGGTTGACCATCGCCTCCAGCGTGGCGGTCGCGCCCTCGGTCAGTTCGACCGCGGTCTTATTGAGCGAAACGCCGGTAACGGCGACGGTAGGATCTTCCTTGGACCCGCAAGAGGCGAAAGAGACAAGGGACAAGGCGACAGCCGCGCCCTGTAACATCTTGGTAATGAACTTCTTCATGGCAATATGTCTTGTTTTAGTTGTCCGGATGAAAATATCTTTTCGCCGTAAAGGTAAAAAATTGTATTTAAATATTTTCAATTGTATTTATATATTTTTTCCGAACAAAACATTTGTTTGCCCCTTTCCGATATTCTGCTAACTTTGCATCGAAACGAACAACATCGCCCTGCCGGATCCCCATTTCCCCGGCGGAGCCGATCCGACAAATTTATGCCATGTTTGATTTTGAATGTATTCAATCCTTCTATTCTCGGTACGGGACCCGGGTCCGGGAGGCAAGAACGAAACTCGGACATCCCTTGACTTTGTCCGAAAAAATCTTGTATGCCCACCGTTTCGACCCGCAGGAGGAACAGGTGCTCCGACGCCGGGAATCCTACGGTGAATTCAAGCCGGACCGGGTCGCCATGCAGGACGCGACGGCCCAGATGGCCTTGCTCCAGTTCATGAGCGCCGGAAAAGATGTTACCAGTGTCCCTGCGACTGTCCACTGCGACCACCTCATCTGCGCCCGCAGCGGGAAGGAGGAAGATTTGGCCGACGCCCTCCGCGACAATGCGGAGGTGTACGAATTTCTCTCCGCGGCAGCGGCTCGTTACGGGATCGGCTTCTGGAAACCGGGAGCCGGAATCATCCACCAGATCCTGCTGGAAAATTACGCGTTCCCGGGCGGGATGATGGTCGGCACCGATTCACACACGCCGAACGCGGGCGGACTCGGAATGCTTGCCATCGGAGTCGGAGGGGCGGATGCGGTGGACGTGATGACCGGCATGCCGTGGGAACTGCGCATGCCCAAGCTCATCGGCATCCGGCTGACCGGTTCTCTGCAGGGTTGGACGTCCCCGAAGGATGTCATCCTCAAAATCGCGGGACAACTGACCGTAAAGGGAGGCACCAACGCCATTCTGGAATATTTCGGTCCGGGCGCGGAGACCCTTTCCTGCACGGGAAAAGCCACGATCTGCAACATGGGCGCCGAGGTCGGCGCGACCTCCTCACTCTTCCCGTACGACCGTTCCATGGAGGCCTACCTGCAGGCGACCGGACGGGCGCAGGTGGCCGCCCTCGCTTCCGCAGCAGCGGTCGACCTCCGCGCGGACGAAGAAATCGCTGTCCGCCCGGAAGCCTATTACGACCAACTGCTTGAGATCGATCTGTCCGCACTTGAGCCTCGGGTGAACGGCCCGTTCACCCCGGATGCCTCCTTCCCCGTCAGCCGGATGAAAGACCGGATCGCAGGGCAAGGTTATCCGAACCAAGTCGAAGTCAGCCTCATCGGGTCCTGCACGAATTCCTCCTACGAAGACCTCGCCCGAGCGGCTTCCGTCGCCAAGGCGGCAAACGCGGCCGGACTCAAGCCCAAGGCAAAGCTGATCATCAATCCGGGCAGCGAACAGATCCTCGCGACCGCTGAGCGGGACGGAATCCTTTCCACACTGAAACAAGCGGGGGCCGTCGTGATGGCCAACGCCTGCGGGCCCTGCATCGGCCAATGGCAGCGGAACACGGACGACCCGCTCCGCAAGAACACCATCGTCACCTCGTTCAACCGAAATTTCGCAAAGCGGGCCGACGGCAATCCCAATACCCATGCCTTCATCGTGTCCCCGGAAATGGCGATGGCCTTCGCCTTTGCGGGACGACTGGACTTCGATCCCCGAACGGACGCGATCGACGGCATATTCCTGGAAGAACCACGGGGCGACGAGCTTCCGAAAGGGGGTTTCGCTCCCTGCGAGAACGGCTACGTCGCGCCGAAGCCCGGAAGTCCGGATCCCGTCATCCGGCCGGACAGCAAGCGCCTCCAACGGCTGCGGCCGTTCCTGCCCTGGGACGGAAAGGACTTCATAGGAGTTCCCTTGCTGATCAAAGCGCAGGGGAAGTGTACCACGGACCACATCTCCATGGCGGGTCCCTGGCTCAAATACCGGGGTCATCTGGAAAACATCTCCGAGAACCTGCTGCTCGGCGCGATCGACGCATTTACCGGTCAATCCGGACCGGTGGCCCCGCGGGCGAAGGCCCTCCGGGATGCCGGAACCGGCAGTCTGGTGGTCGCGGAAGAGAATTACGGGGAAGGATCCAGCCGAGAGCATGCCGCGATGGAGCCGCGTTTTCTCGGGGTGAAGGCGATCCTCACAAAGAGTTTCGCACGGATCCATGAGACGAACCTGAAGAAGCAAGGAGTTCTGGCACTAACCTTCTCCGATCCGGCCGATTACGAAAGAATCCGACAGGACGACACCTTCGATGTGCACTGCGCGTCACTGGCTCCAGGGAAGCCAGTCGAAATCGTCCTGCATCATCGGGACGGAACCTCGGAAACGATCATAGCCAAGCACACGTATAACGAACAGCAGATCGGCTGGTTCAGGGCAGGATCCGCTTTGAACAGCATGAAGTCATGAAAATAACGGTACCCTTCATCCCGGGCGACGGCGTCGGACCCGAGGTGACCTCCGCCATGCGGAGCATTCTGGACGCCGCCCTCGAAAAAACCTATTCGGGAACAAAAACCCTCGACTGGCTGGAAGTACAGGCCGGACAAACGGCATTCGAACGGTTCGGAACCTACCTCCCCGACGAGACGATCCAGGCCTTCAAGACTCATCATCTCGGGATCAAGGGCCCCCTCATGACACCGGTCGGCGGAGGGATCCGGTCCCTGAACGTAGCGCTCCGGCAGGAACTTGATCTCTACGTCTGCCTGCGCCCGATCCGCTGGTTCAAAGGAGTCTCCTCCCCGGTTCTGCATCCCGAACGGGTGGACATGGTTGTCTTCCGGGAAAATACGGAAGACATCTACGCAGGGATCGAATGGGAGTCGGGAAGCCCGGAGGCCCGAAAATTCTACCGATTCCTCCGCGAAGAAATGGGAGTGGAGAAGGTGCGGTTCCCGGAGACTTCGGCATTCGGTGTCAAACCCGTTTCGAAGGAAGGTACCGAACGCTTGGTGCGCGCCGCCTGCAAGTACGCCCTGGCCCATGACAGACCCTCGGTCACGCTGGTGCACAAGGGGAACATCATGAAGTTCACCGAAGGAGGATTTAAAACCTGGGGCTATGAACTGGCACGACGTGAATTCCCCGACGAGGTCGCTTCCGGCAAGCTTGTCATCAAGGACTGCATCGCGGACGCCTTTCTTCAGAATGCCCTCCTCAAGCCGGAGGACTATTCCGTCATCGCGACGCTCAACCTCAACGGAGACTACATCTCCGACCTGCTCGCCGCTCAAGTGGGCGGTATCGGAATCGCGCCGGGGGCGAACATCAACTACGACACGGGAGACGCCATCTTCGAGGCGACCCACGGGACGGCGCCGGACATCGCCGGCAAGAATTTGGCGAACCCCTGCTCCAATCTGCTCTCCGGAACGATGATGCTGGAGCATCTGGGATGGAACGAAGCGGCCGACAGGATCTACGCCGCCTTGGAGCAGTCCTTCGCCGAAGGTTTCGCCACCTTCGACCTGGCGCGGATGATGCCGAATGGAAAGCCCCTGGGGACGAAAGAATTTACGGAACATCTGATCGAACGAATTTGACAACGGAACATGGACAAAAAAGAATACTTGATTTACAAGCTTTCAGACGAAATGAAGAACTGCACCAAGATTGATGCAGCCCTCTTCAAAAAACTTGACGTGAAAAGAGGACTTCGCAACGAAGACGGAACCGGTGTACTGGTAGGACTGACGAACATCGGCAACGTGGTCGGCTACGACCGCAAACCCGACGGCTCGCTGCTGCCGATCGAAGGAAAACTATTTTTCCGCGGCTACGAGATTCAAGATCTAGTCCACGCCTTCATGGAAGAGGATCGGCTCGGTTTTGAAGAGATCGCCTTCCTGCTGCTGTCGGGCAGGCTTCCGGACCGGGAGGAACTGGCGTCCTTTCAGGATGTCATCATTGACAATATGCCGCTGGAGCAGAAGACGATTCTGAACATCATCGAACTCGAAGGAAACGACATCATGAATATCCTTGCCCGCTGCGTGCTGGAATTCTACACCTTTGACGAGGATCCGGACAATGAGTCACGGGAGAACCTGATGCGCCAGAGTATCGAACTGATATCCAAACTACCCACGACAATCGCTTACGCCTACAACATGCTCCGACGTAAAGAACTGAAGCGGACGCTTCACATCCGGGATCCGAAGCCGGGGCTTTCCATCGCCGAAAATTTCCTCTTCATGTTGAAGGGCTACGACTATTCCCATCTGGAGGCCCTGACGCTGGACACGTTGATGATCCTGCATTCGGAACACGGAGGCGGTAACAACTCGACCTTCACGGTCCGCGTGACGTCCTCGACCGGCACAGACACCTATTCCTCTATCGCGGCAGGGATCGGCTCCCTGAAAGGTCCCAAGCACGGCGGCGCGAACCTGAAAGTGTGCGACATGCTGACCTATCTGAAATCGGCCGTCAAAGATTGGACGGACGAGGCGGAGATTGAAAGGAATCTGCGCGATCTCCTAGCTAAGAAGGCCTTTGACAAAAGCGGCCTGATCTACGGAATCGGTCATGCGGTCTACACAAAGTCCGATCCCCGGTGCCTGCTGCTCAAAAAGATGGCCGTCAGGCTGGCGACTGAAAAAGAGCGCATGGAAGAATACGAGTTCATGGAACGGGTCGAGCGGATCGCCATCGACACCGTCTATGCCGTCAAAGGACGCCAAAAGACGCTCTGTGCCAACGTGGACTTCTATTCCGGTTTCGTTTACGACTTGATCGGAATCCCGCGCGAGATCTACACGCCTCTTTTTGCCATGGCGCGGATCGTGGGCTGGTGCGCTCACCGAAACGAGGAGCTCAACTTCGAAGGACGAAGAATCATTCGTCCCGCCTACCGCTGCGTCACGGATGAGCGCCGGTATGTCGCCATCCAGAAACGCTAGCATCCGCTCGAACTGGGTAAGAAACATTCACTCAATTAATATATATATGAAAGGCATTTTTATTTTTCTGGCGGACGGTTTCGAAGAGATCGAAGCCTTGGCGACCTTGGACGTGCTCCGCAGAGGGGGCGTGGAGGTTCAGACTGTATCTATTCTGGATGATCCGTGCGTAACCGGCGCTCACCGGATTCCGGTACTGGCGGATTTAACCTATTCCGAATTCAAGGCAGAAGCCCAACTCAAGGGCACCACACGGGAAGATGTTCTCGTGTTTCCGGGCGGGCTACCGGGTGCGAAGTATCTGGCCGAGCATACGGATCTAATGGAAGAAATGAAGCGTCACTACGCGGAAGGAGGGACCGTGGCGGCGATCTGCGCGGCGCCCGGCCTCGTCGCTTCCCAGCTTCCCGACTTGAAGGGAAGAAAATTCACTTGCTACGACGGCTTTGAAGACCCCATGATCGCCCGGGGTGCCGAGTATGTCAAAGCGCCCGTCGTTACGGACCGGAATCTCATCACGGGACGCGGTCCGGGCTGCGCGATTGATTTCGCCCTGGCCATTCTAAAAACGCTGAAAGGAGAAGCGGTGGCCGATCAAGTCCGGCAGGGCATGATGATCGTCTAACCGACGCTAGCGGATGATGACGCGCTCGATGCGGCGCGGAATCGAAGCCAAAATTTCATACGGAATCGTGCCGAGCACATCGGCCAGTTCGGTGACGGTCGGATCCTCACCGAAGATGGTGACGGTGTCCCCCACCCGGGCATCTACCCCCGTGATGTCCAGCATACACATGTCCATGCAGATGTTCCCGATGGTCGGCACCCGGTGACCGTGCAGCGAAAAACTCGCCTTGCCGCAGCCCAGACGACGGTCGATACCGTCGGCATACCCCACCGGAATGGTAGCGATCCGGGTTCCTGCGGGAGCAACGGAACCGTTTCGGCCGTAACCGATGGCGCCGTCTTCCGGATGCAGTTCCTTGATCTGAAGTATTTTCACCTTCAGGGAGGCTACAGGCTTCAGACTCACGCCCGGCAGGGTGCTGATCCCGTAAATGCCGATGCCCAGCCGGATCATGTCATACTGGAATTGGGGGAACCGTTCGATCCCCGCGGAATTGAGGAGGTGCAGCATCGGGGCGTACCCGACCGCCTCCCCGATCGCCGCGGCGTTCCGTTCGAACAAGGAGGCCTGACCCATGGTAAAAGCATCCATCGCAGGATCCTCCGCCACGCAGAGGTGAGAATAGACGGATTTGACACGGACGTTGGGACAGTCCTTCAAGAAAGTCAGCAGTTCGGGCAATTCCCCGGTCATGAATCCCAGACGGTGCATGCCCGTGTCCAATTTGATGTGGACAGGGAAGTCCACGATTCCTTTTTGCCGAAGGACAGCCGCGAGCGCTTTCAATGTATAAAGATTGGGGATGCCGGGCTCCAGACGATTCTCGATGATTTCCTCAAAGAAATCCGTCCCGGCCGTGAGGACCAGGATCGGCATACCGATACCGGCCTGCCGGAGTTCCATTCCCTCCACAGGCAGGGCGACTGCCAGATAGTCAGCCCCCGCATTCTGCATCATCAGGGCGAACTCCACCGCCCCGTGTCCGTAGGCGTTGGCCTTGACCAGGACCAGCAGTTTCGTCGCGCGCTTCAAGCGGGAGCGGAAATATCTGTAGTTGTAGTCACAGGCAGCGAGGTTGAGCTCCAGCCTGGAAAAATCGTCTTGCGCGTTAGACATGTTCTTCTATCAACTGACAAATTTACGTTTTTTCTGCCAAAATCCGCAGGAAATTGTCTACTTTCGAATCGGGCTCGGTCTTTGCTGACCAGAAGATCAAATAAAACTTTTAAAAAATGGATAATACAGCTCTGATTTGGGGCATCGTCATCGCCGTCATGATTCTGAGCTTTGTCATTCAGCAGATGTTGACAAAGCGCTTTGACAAATATTCCAAAGTCCCGACCTCCAACGGCATGTCCGGTGCCGAAGTCGCGCAGCGCATGCTGGCGGACCACGGCATCACCGACGTGCAGATCACCTGCATTTCGGGCAGGCTGACCGACCACTACAATCCGCAGACAAAGACGGTCAATCTCAGCAAGGCGGTCTACGAGCAGCGCAGCATGGCCGCCGCCGCTGTCGCCGCGCACGAGTGCGGCCACGTCATCCAGCATGCAACCGGATACGCTCCCCTGCGGCTCCGTTCCGCGATGGTTCCGGTGGTGAGTTTCGCCAGCAACATCGTGCAATGGGTGTTGCTGCTCGGTGTGCTGATGATCAAGATGTGGAATGGATTGCTCTGGCTGGGAATCGCCCTGTTCGCTCTGACGACGCTCTTCAGTTTCATCACCCTGCCCGTGGAGATCAATGCCAGCCGGCGCGCGGTCAATTGGCTGGAAGATGTCGGAATCGCCAACTACGAGACCCGGCCGATGGCCGTAGACGCCTTGAAATGGGCCGCCTACACCTATGTCATTGCGGCCATCGGTTCTTTGGCCACGCTGATCTATTACATTTCGATGGCTTCCCGGCGCTAGAACAAGGTCGGGTGGCTGTTGTCGAGTTCGTCGAGCAACCGTTCCATCGTTGCCTGCCGGAAAACGGCTGAACGCGATTTGACGCCGAAGCGGGCGCAATATTCCTTGACAACGGACATTTCTCCGTCATTCAGATAGATGACTTGCCTGTACGAACGTCGCAGGGAGGCTTTGTGCTTCTGAATGAAATCCGGCTCCGGAGCCGGATACGACTTTTTTATTTTGGCCAAAACGTGTCGGATTTGGGTTGATTGTACAAAAATAGTTAATTTTGTCAAAAATAGCCACAATGAGCAAGAAGGTGTTGATTTTCTCCGCCCCGTCCGGCTCCGGAAAGAGCACGATCGTCGGCCATATTCTGAAAATCTACAAGGAAAGCATGGAGTTTTCCGTCTCCGCGACATCGAGGAAGCCCCGCGGCCAGGAAAAGAACGGACGGGAATATTTCTTCGTGACCCCGTCCGCATTCCGCAAACTGATCGGGGAAGACGCGTTCGTGGAATATGAAGAAGTCTACGAAGACCACTTCTACGGCACCTTGAAGTCCGAGGTCGAACGAATCTGGGATGCGGGACATACCATTGTTTTCGATGTGGACGTGAAAGGCGGGATAAACCTCAAGAAATATTTCGGCGACAAAGCCCTGTCCGTGTTCATTCAGGCTCCTTCCGTCGAAGCGCTCCGGGAGCGCCTGATCAAACGGGGTACGGACACACCGGAAGCCATCGAGGAACGTGTGGAAAAGGCCGCCGTTGAGATCACCTATGCGCCCGCTTTCGATTATGTGCTGATCAACGACGATCTTCAGACCGCCTTTGCCGAAATCGAACAAGTGGTATCCTCCTTCCTTTCCGAGCACGACGAAACCACCCATCCCTAGTCCCATGCGCATCGCTGTCTATCCCGGATCCTTCAATCCCCTGCACATCGGCCACCTGGCCATCATGCAGTATCTAACGAAAGAGCGCGACTATTTCGACTGGGTGTACCTTGTGATCTCTCCCAAGAATCCGATCAAGAACATCGCTCCGGCGACCGCGATGGACCGATACAGAAATGCGGTGAAGGCTGTCAAGCGGCATCCGGACCTGCATGTATGGGTCGAGGACATCGAAATCCACATGCCTCCCCCGCAGTACACGATCAACACGCTGGACGCGCTCAAACGCCGGGAGCCTGAGAACGAGTTCAAACTCGTCATCGGTGCGGACAATCTGGAGAACATTCACCGCTGGCGGAATTTCCAGCGGATTCTCACGGAATACGGGGTTGTCGTCTATCCCCGCAAGGGCTACGATCTCGCCACCATGAAGAAGCAGCTGATCGAAGAGTGTAAGCATCTTCCGGTTCCCTATGTGCTGGATGAGTCGGAAATCACAGCCGAGGGGATGAGAAGCTTGGAAGAAACCCTGCAGCGGACCTACAACATCCGCATCATCGACGCCCCGATCGTGAACATTTCTTCGACCGAAATCCGGATGGGCCAGGCGGCCGGACGCGACATGTCCGAATGGCTGATGTAGAGCATTGGCCGAAAACAATATGAGAAAACAACACGTGTATCTGGCTTCCAAGCCACGCTATGAAATCCTGGATGGGTTGAGAGGAGTCGCCGCGCTGATCGTGGTGGCTTACCATCTCTTCGAGACCTATTCGAAAGGAGCCCCTTACCAGATCATCAACCATGGCTACCTCGCGGTAGACTTCTTCTTCGTGCTCTCCGGCTTCGTGATCGGATACGCCTACGACGACCGCTGGGACCGGATGTCCCTTGGGGGGTTCTTCAAAAGGAGAATCACGCGGCTTCACCCGATGGTCATCATGGGAACCGTCATCGGGTTGCTGATGTTCTACTGGGGAATGGATGCTTTCCCGGACATCGGGCAGGCACCGGGGTGGAAAATCGCCCTCTGCTTTATCCTGGGTGCCTTGATGATTCCAGTGAAGCCGAGTCTGGACATCCGCGGCTGGCAGGAAAGCTATCCGCTCAACGGCCCGCAATGGACCCTGATGCTGGAATACTGCGGAAATATTCTCTATGCCCTCGTAATCCGCCATCTTCCGAAGTGGATCCTCACGCTTTGCGTCGCCTTCTTCGCCTTCTTGACCCTCGATTTCTGCCTGGGATGGAACACCTTCGGGCTGCTCGGTCTTTACCAAGGCAGGGTCATCGGAGGGTGGTCCATCACACCTGATCAATTGTACATCGGTTTCGTCAGGCTGCTCTATCCCTTCTCCGCCGGGCTTTTGATCGCCCGGATCCGGAAGTTCATCAAGTTGAAAGCCGGATTCTGGTGGTGTTCGCTGCTCCTGGTTCTCCTCATGGCATCGCCCAGAATCGGGGCCGCGCCTACCTTCAATCCTGCGACAGGATCGCTGGTGGAAGCCGGTGGCATCCTCTTCAACGGGATGTATGAAGCCCTCGCCATCTTGATCTTCTTCCCGCTCATTGTCATGATGGGAGCGGGCAGCCAAGTCAGCGGGAAAAGTGCCAAAGTCTGCAAATTTTTCGGAGAAATTTCCTTTCCGATTTATATCACCCACTATCCGCTGATGTATTTTCAAATGTCCTGGAAGGCTGCCCATCCCGAGGCCCCGATGTACCAGCACGTGATGCTCGCGGCCGGTCTGTTTATCCTTTCCATCTTCCTCGCCTACGCTTGCCTGAAAATCTACGACGAACCGGTCCGTAACTGGCTGAAGGAACACTGGCTCAAACGGGTTCCGAAGCGGGCTTGAGAGAACGTCCTACCGCAGCGCGATGCAGACCGGCTTCCCGATCTCGATCCGTTTACCGGTGTCGGTCAATTGTCCGCTGTCCGGATGGATTGCATAGATTTCGATCCGGTCGGAATCCCTGCAGGCGCACAGGAGGTACTTTCCGTTCGGGGTGACGGCGAAGTTGCGGGGATGCTTCCCCGTCGGCTGAAAGCCGGTTTTCTTCACCTTTCCGGTCGTGGGATTCACCCGGAATATGGCGATTCCGTCCCCTTTGAGCCGGTGGCTGGTGTAAAGGAAACGCCCGTCCGGTGTCTGATGGATGTCGGCGCTTCCGTGTCCCTTTCCTGAATAGGCTTTCAGCTGCTGGATCTTCTTCAGGACACCGTCCCGGTAGCGGAACACCGTCAGGACATCTCCCAGTTCATTGAGGAGGTAGGCGTTGCGGCCTCTGTTTCCGAAGATGAAATGGCGCGGGCCGAGCCCCTTCTTTCCGGAATAGGCCACCTCGCCTTCCGGTACACCGCGGAAGGCAGACGGAAAACGGAAAATCCGGTCTCCGCCCAGATCGACGGCAAAGATCGATAACCCGTCAGGCGAAACGACGGCGCAGTGCATGCGCGCCGGACGGGAAGGGTAGAAAGTACCCGCTTTCGGCCCGACGGACTTGTCGTCCGACACAGGCAGGAACGTGACCGAGCCTCCGGAATAATTCGACGTGAGGATGTGATTGTTTGCATAGAGAATATTGCAGGGACCCGCGTCCTGCCCGCCTCCCAGATTCCGGATTCCCAGCACATCGATCGTCCGTTCTCCGAGACGGTATGCGACGGCCGCTTGGCGGCCGTCATCATATTCGGAAACGGAATAGGCGTAACCCTCTTCAGAAGAGAATACGACGAAGGAGGGATTGCCGACCGCCGCCGTGTCCAAGAGTTGGAAATCGGCCGTTTGTTGGTCGAAAGAGAAGAGATACACCCCTTCGCTGGTACTGCCTTCGGTATAGGTTCCGACGAGCATTTGAAGCCGGTCCCCGGCGTTCGCGCCCAGGCACAGCATTCCGGCAAAAAGGAAGATGAAGATTCGTTTCATAGCAGTAAAGATAGAAAAAATTCCGCGACCGAGCGATGCAAGCATTCGCCGCCCCTTTGACGAGAGTTGAACATTATTCGTGGAGGGTAAATGCCCACGCTTTCACATATCACATAAAAACCGTACCTTGCCGGAACTAAACTTCACAACTATGAAACGCTCCGGAAAAGTCTATATCAGAGGCTCATTGGGACACGTTTACCAAAGGTCGGTCTCAGGCTTCGTTATCTTCTACACAATTGAAGATTATCTCATGTTCTTCATGATCTTTTGCTCGCTGGCACGGAAACACCACGTTCGGATTCTGGGGTTGTGCCTGATGGTGGATCATATCCACTTTCTCGTTCAGGCGGACTGTCTGCAATCCATCTCGAAATTCGTGCAGGAATATTCAATCGCTTTCGTGCGAGCCTACAACAAGGAATATGGATTCCACGGGAGTTTGTTACGATCTTCGTTCGGAATTTCCAGTAAAGTGGGAGACAAAAAGAAAAGGACAGCCATCGCGTACCTCTATAACAATCCGGTGGAAAAGAAACTCTGCCGAAAGTGCGAGGAATACCGCTGGAACTTTCTCGCCTATGCAAATTCCGACCATCCTTTTTCAGAAAAGTTGATCCTTTCAAAGGCTTCCGCAGGACTCAGGCGCGCAATCCGTTTCGTTCGGCTGATGTCGCGCTCCGGCAGGGTCGTTGTCCGGCAACAATTGAATAAAATGTTCAGCGCGCTCTCGATCAAGGAGAAGAATCAACTGGCCGACTTCATCATCCGTACATATTCATGCATTCAGTATGAAAAGAGCATCTCATACTACGGCTCTTATCCGCAGATGGTACAGGCGATCAACAGCAACACCGGAAGTGAATATGACCTGAAGGAGGACTTCAACCCCTATTCCGACCGGGCTTTCATCCGAATGGCCAACAAGGTTGTCGGAAGTGCAGGCAAAGAAGGATTGAAGCATTTGCTGCACAGCAGCACCGAGGAGAAACTGTCCGTGCTGAGGTCCTTCATCAATGAGTTGGCTGTCGCTCCTCTGCAGGCCGTCAAGTTTTTGCGGCTGAAAGGAGCTGTTCTGCAAGACAGTCGAAAAATCGCGCCGTCGAGTCGGGGAAATGTTGCCGACTACTGTGGAGGGCAACAAACTTAAAACCAATTAATTAAGTTATTATCATCTCCGCCAATGCGGAGAGATAAATTCCCTTTAACATCCAAACAATGAGACAGTTGGCCTCCACGCCGGGGCCGGGGTCGGGGCAGGGGTCGAAGCCGGGGCAGGGGTCGAAGCCGGGGCAAAGGTCGAAGCCGGGGCAGGGGGCCGGGGCCGGGGCAGAGGCAGGCAAGAAAAAGAGACCGGCCGAAATTGGCCGGTCTCCCACATAGTCATATTCAGCGATTACTGCTCGTCGGGTCCTTGATCGTCCGGTCCGGAATACGGCCCCTGAGGTTCGGGCTGAGGGCCTTGCGGTCCCTGGGCACCGGCCTGCTGCTGAGCCTGATACATCTTCTCGAAGGCCTTGTTGAGCTCGTCAGAGTAGCGATCGATGTCATCCAAGTTCTGGTTCTTGACCGCCTCCTTGAGGGGATTAAGGCTGGCTTCCACTTCGCTCTTCACGTCTGCGGGCACCTTGTCGCCATTCTCCTTGAGGTACTTCTCCGTCTGGAAGCAGAGAGCGTCGGCATTGTTGATTTTGTCCGCCCTGTCTTTGGCTTCCTTGTCGGCTGCCTCGTTGGCCTTCGCCTCATCGCGCATCCGCTTGATCTCTTCGTCGGAAAGTCCGGACGAGGCCTCGATGCGGATGTTCTGCTCCTTGCCGGTCGCCTTGTCCTTCGCGGACACGTTCAGGATGCCGTTGGCATCGATATCGAAGGTCACCTCAATCTGCGGAATACCTCTCGGAGCCGGGGCGATGCCATCCAGATGGAAGCGACCGATCTCCTTGTTGTCCTTCGCCATGGGACGCTCGCCCTGCAGGACATGAATCTCGACGGATGGCTGGTTATCAGCCGCCGTGGAGAACACCTGCGACTTGCGAGCCGGGATCGTCGTGTTGGATTCGATGAGCTTGGTCATCACGCCGCCCAACGTCTCGATACCGAGGGAAAGCGGAGTGACATCCAGAAGCAGCACATCCTTCACGTCTCCGGCGAGGACACCGGCCTGGATTGAAGCGCCGATGGCTACAACCTCGTCCGGGTTCACGCTCTTGTTCGGCTCTTTTCCGAAATATTCTTTCACGAGCTCCTGCACTTTCGGAATACGGGTGGAGCCGCCGACGAGGAGCACCTCGTCAATGTCGGACGGCTTCAGACCGGCATCCTTGAGCGCCTGGCGGCACGGATTAATCGAACGCTGGAACAGGTCGTCGCAAAGTTGCTCGAATTTCGCGCGGGAAAGGGTCTTCACCAAGTGCTTGGGAATTCCGTCCACCGGCATGATGTACGGCAGGTTGATCTCGGTAGAAGTCAGGTTGGAAAGTTCGATCTTCGCCTTTTCCGCCGCCTCCTTCAGGCGCTGAAGGGCCATCGGATCCTTCCTCAAATCCAGACCGCTGTTCTCGGACGCGAACTCTTGCGCCAGCCAGTCGATGATCTTCTGATCGAAGTCATCACCGCCGAGGTGGGTGTCTCCGTTGGTGGACTTCACCTCGAACACACCTCCTCCAAGTTCCAGAATGGAAATATCGAAAGTGCCGCCACCCAGGTCGTAAACAGCGACCTTCATGTCCTTGTGCTTCTTGTCAAGGCCGTAGGCGAGCGCCGCCGCGGTCGGCTCGTTGATGATACGCTTCACATCGAGTCCGGCGATCTTGCCGGCTTCCTTGGTCGCCTGACGCTGCGAGTCGGAGAAGTAGGCCGGCACGGTAATGACAGCCTCTGTGACATCCTGGCGCAGGTAGTCTTCGGCGGTCTTTTTCATCTTCTGCAGCACCATCGCAGAAATCTCCTGCGGTGAATACAGTTTGCCGTTGATGCTGACGCGCGGAGTGTTGTTGTCTCCTTTCACAACCTCGAAGGGCACACGTTTGACCTCCGTTTGGACCTGATCCCAGGTCTCGCCCATGAACCGCTTGATGGAGAAGATGGTGTTCTTCGGATTGGTGATGGCCTGCCGCTTCGCAGGGTTTCCGATCTTCCGCTCACCGCCTTCCGTAAACGCCACAACCGAAGGAGTGGTTCGCTCGCCCTCGTTGTTGATAATGACAGTAGGCTGATTGCCTTCCATAACCGAAACGCACGAATTCGTGGTTCCCAGGTCGATTCCAATGATTTTTCCCATATTAATTATACTTTATTTTTCCTTGATTAAAATATGCTTCCGGGCTTTTTCCGTCCCGGCTGTTCTGAACAATAACCAATGTTGTGCCATTGCTCCCCCGCTGACAAATTGGCAGAACCGGTCACAATGCGGTGAGTATTCTTATATGATCATGCATGAGCGGTAAAATATCAGGAGTAAGTGGGAGTATCTTTTGTAAATACGGCATAAATAACTATCTTTGGCGAGTTAAAACCATGACTCAACCGGCAGATATCGAAATGCAACAAGCGCCGCTTATCTTATCTGCAGGGTGACGCGAATGACAACAACAGTTAATTTTGTTTAACATAAAAACCAAACATCACCATCATGAAAACCGCTAAAAGTCCCCTGCAGAAAGTGCTTCTTGCAGTGACTGTGTTGTTTGCTCTACTTGCTTGCCAAGAAAAGGAGATTACTACAGTTCCTGCCAAGATCGTGCTTGACAATGCAGACGGTTTCGGGGCTGTTGCCGTCAAATTCAGCAACAAAGTCGAAACTCAAAGCATTTCTTTTACCGCCGATGGCGACTGGCGCATCCACGTGCCGTCCGATGCCACTTGGATTACCGTCTCGCCTTCCTCCGGCCATGGAAACGGAGAAAAAGTTACCGCTCAGATCACGGTTCAGGCCAACCCCGTGGAAAAGAAACGGGGAGCTACCCTGTCTTTCATCAGTGACGGTCTGGAACAAAAAGCACTGGTCATGCTGGAACAGGAGCAGTTGTACATCCGCAAGATGCAGCTTCCAGGATCGAAAGTCCTGATCGGGCAAGCGGCCTCTACATACACGGTCAAGGTCACTTCCGTGTTTGTCGACAGCTTCACGGCGTCAAGCACAGCCTCTTGGCTTACGGCAAAAATGGGAGCGAATTCCGGCGAACTCAAGCTTACCGTTACCGCCAACAACGGGGCTCTCCGCTCCTGCGACATCGTGCTTACCTCCGCTCCCATTCCCGGAGAAGAGAGTATTAAAGCCCACCTCAAAGTGACGCAGTTCAACGTAGCCGCCCCCAAGCCAGACATCCTGGACATCGATTTCAAATCTGACGGGAGCGCGATCGATGTCGCTGCCGGAAGGACTGTGACCTACTATCCCGGAGATGAATGCGTAGTCTCCCTGAACAAGACCTGGAATACCTACGTGCCGTCTTTCAGCCATTCGATGGGCGGTGCCTATACAGCAGGCTGCTACAAGGTTGAGGAAGACGCTGAAATGATCTCTTTGATGGAGGATGGCTACTCCATGGAAGCCGTTTTCATGCTCTCCGAAGAACCCAACGGCAAAGAAATCAAAGCCTTCTCCTGCACCAGGTCTGGCGGAACCGCCCTGATGGTCGGCAACAGCAGCCACAACAACAACCTGACCTTCATCATCAACAACGGCGGATGGAAATTCTGCGACAGCGGCATCGTTCCCGTTCCCGGAACCTACTATCACGTGCTCGGGACCTGGGACAAGGCGAGCGGAGACCTGATCTGCTACATCGACGGAGAGAAAAAAGCGGTCGTGACGGGAATCACGGGAGCATTTAAACGCGCGACCATGACCCCCAACTACTTCACGATCGGTGGCAACCAAGCCAACGATGGCGGCTGGAGAGGAGATGTGGTGGAAGCCTGCCTCTACTCGACCGTCATTTCTGCCGATGAAGCGTACGCAAGGGCGATCGAGACCGGCCCTAATCACATGTTGTTTACCGAATAGACCCTTGATCATTTACGAATATGAAAAAAATCATCCACATCGCAGCTTTGGCGGTCTTGTCCGTGCTGGCACTCTCAGTCTCACAGAACGCGGCTGCGCAGAAACGAACGATTTCGGGTATTGTGGTCGGCTCCGACAACAATGCTCCCCTTCCCGGCGTGGCCATTCACCTCAAAGAAGACGCCACCATCTTTACCTTGACAGACAACAACGGAAGCTATTCTCTGGATGTACCCGGCAATGAAGGGACCGTCATCTTCGAGATGCTCGGCTACGATACGAAGGAAATCAAGCTCTCTGAATCTCCCGTTCTCTTCACGGTTGTCACCATGATCATCCAGGCCAGTACCTTGGACGAGGTGGTTGTCGTGGGTTTCGGTACCCAGAAGAAAGAATCGCTCGTGGGTGCCGTCCAGGCTGTGAAACCCGAGAATCTGGTCGTGACTTCCTCCAATCTCACCACCTCCTTCGCAGGAAACATTCCGGGAGTGATCGCCACACAGACGTCCGGAGAACCCGGCTATGATGCCGCTAATTTCTACATCCGCGGGCGCTCCACCTTCGGCTACAGTACCGGCGCGCTTATCGTGCTGGACGGAGTCGAGATCACAGCCACGATGCTCAACAACATTCCGCCGGAGGCCATCGAATCCCTGTCCGTATTGAAAGACGCAACCGCTACCGCGCTCTACGGTTCACGCGGTGCGAACGGCGTCATCATCGTCACGACCAAGGAAGGGCGGAACGCTGAAAAGTTGAGAATTGACGTGTCCTTCGACAACACGATCTCGATGCCGACGATGGTGCAGGAAATTGCCGACGGAGTCACGTACATGGAACTCTACAACCGGTCCCGCTACAACGATGCCCGTGCCACAGGCTCAGAGTATGTACAGTATTACTCCGACGAGAAGATTGACGGGACGCGCAGGGGCCTCGATCCCTATGTGTTCCCGAACAACAACTGGTATAAGATGCTTTTCAAGGACTACTCGATGAACCAGCGCCTCAATCTTTCCGTACGTGGTGGCGGCACGCAAGTCAATTATTTCCTCAACGCATCCATATTCAATGAGAACGGTATCTTGAACAAGCCGACCGAAACACCGCTCGACATTCACATGAACAACAAGAAGTACTTGTTCCAGAGCAATGTCACGGCCATGATGACGCGTACCACGAAGATCTCAATGAAGCTGAATATGCAGATCCAGTACAACTACTCTCCCTACGAGAGCACGAACAATCTGTTCTACTATGTGATGCGCGCGAATCCCACCAAATTCCCGGCAGTGCTTCCGGCACAGAAGGGCGACAAGTACGTCCGGTACGGGAACAACGACACTTGGGACACCGGCAACACGGATTTAAACCCCTACGCGCTCCTCAGCCGGGGCTATAAGAACCGGTTCTACTCCTATACCACGGCGCTTATAAATGTGGACCAGAATCTGGACATGATCACCAAGGGCCTCTCGGCGAAGGCGATGGCATCCTTCTACAACTATGCCTACGCTTCCACCAACCGGTACATGACTCCGTATTATTTTAAGGTTGTCAGACCATCGGTCAATGCGGACGGAACCTGGAGTTACGAACTGGATCAAGCAGGTGATCCCGGCAACACATACCTTACCAGCACCGTCTCGCACGACGGTTACCACGAATGGTCACTTCAAGCGTCCATCAATTATGCGAGGGCTTTCGGCAATCATGACTTCGCGGCAGACCTCGTCTACCACATGAAAGAAAAAGTCAACAACGCTGTGGACGCATCAGAAGAACAATTGCTGCCTTTCCGCGAGCAAGGACTCGCGGGTCGTCTGACGTACAACTACGCGCACCGCTACTATATCGAGACGAACTTCGGTTACAACGGATCCGAAAACTTCATGGCCGGAAAGCGATTCGGTTTCTTCCCCTCCGTCGCAGTCGGCTGGACGATCTCCAACGAACCATTCTTCGCCCCTTTGCGCAGTACGATCAACAACCTGAAATTCCGTGCGTCCTACGGTCTGGTCGGGAACGATGCCCTGGCGCAGCGGTTCCCCTACCTTACCGAAGTGAATATGGGAAGCCGTGCCTTCCGATTCGGTCTGCCGCTCCGTTCCGAGGGCGCGGGCTACATCAACACCTACGGAAATGAAAACGCTTCCTGGGAGGTCTCGAAAAAGTGGAATTACGGCGTAGACCTGACCTTGTTCAAAGACCTCAGTTTGTCGGTAGACTACTTCCTGGAACACCGTTCCAACATTTTCATGCAACGGCAATCGCTCGCTTCCATCGCTGGAATGACAACTGCCAACCTGCCATACGCCAACATTGGCAAGGTTGACAACTCCGGTGTCGATATGTCTTTGGATTACAACCGCGTTGTTTCTTCCGATTTCCTCTACTCGATCAGGGGCACGTTCACATACGCGCACAACAAAATCGTTTTCCGGGATGAACCGAACTATTCGGACGAGAACAAGCATCTTTCACAGATCGGCCATTCCATGGACGCGCCCAGGGTATTGATTGCCGAGGGCCTGTTCACTTCCCAGGAGGAGATTGACAGCAGTCCGAGACAGAGTTTCGGATCCTACTATGTCGGCGACATCAAGTACAAGGATGTCAACGGGGACGGAGTCGTCGATTCCAATGACACTGTCTACGATGAAACCCCCACGTTGCCCAGGATGCAATTCGGATTCGGCGGATCCATCAAGTATCAAAACTGGGATGCCGCGATCATGTTCCAAGGTTCCGCCGCCTACAAGATCCTCATGAGCAACCATCATCCCTTCTGCGACATGGCGCATTTCGGCTACGGTATCGCCAAATACATCGCGGATGACCACTGGTCGTGGGACAACAACAATGCCGCGGCGGGCTATCCCCGTCTGACCGCTACGCCAAGCAACAACAACACGATGGCCTCCACCTTCTACCTCAAGGACGGGAAATATGTGAGGCTCAAGAGCGCTGAGATCGGCTATTCTTTCTTGGAGAACTTCAGGGTCTACGTTTCAGGAAGCAACCTGTTCTACATCTCTCCCTTCAAGTTCTGGGATCCTGAAAAAGGCAACGGAAACGGTCTGTCTTATCCGCTCCAAAGAACTGTCAGACTTGGTATTCAGTTCAACTTCTAAACAATGCAAGTAATTATGAAAAAGATATTGAACATCATCGTTACCCTTACATGCAGTCTTGCCTTCGCCGCATCCTGCAATTTCCTGGACGTGGTTCCGGAGGGGAAAGCCACCATGGATGACATCTTCAAGACCCATGTACAGGCGAACAATTTTGTAGCGTCTCTCTACTCGACTACGTACATGCCGGCCAAATACGGAAGCCAGGGCTGTATTGATCTGGCTGCCGGCGGAGACATCATGTCCAGTTTCTACGGCTCGGTCCGGTATTTCAAATGGAAGAGCATCATCTACGACAACGCCGAGACACCTTCCAACACCTATCTGGCGATGTGGTCTCAAGCTGCGACTAGTTATCCGACCGGATACAGCGCCTACAGACTTTGGGAATGCATCCGAAATGCCTATCTGGTCCTCGACAATGCGGAAAAAGTAGGTGATGCCACCGAGACGGAGATCAAAGGTTGGCAAGGAGAGGCCTATTGGGTCATCGGCTATTGCCACCAGACCCTTCTCGAATATTATGGCCCCATCCCGCTTGCCAAAGAACTCATTCCGCTCGATTTTGAAGGTAAAGATCCCCGCGCTCCCTACCTGGAATGTGTCCAATTCATCTCCGACATGTACGACAGGGCGGCAGAACTTCTCCCTGCAACCAGAAGCGCCCAGTATTACGGAAGAGCGACGAAGACGCTCGCCTTGACCCTCAAGGCACGGCTCTGGCTATATGCGGCATCTCCGCTCGTGAACGGAAACACGGAGTGGTACGGCAACTTCAAAAATCCGGACGGCACCCCGCTCATGCCGCAGACGTATGACAAGGAACTCTGGAAAAAAGCAATGAATGCCGCGGAAGAGGCCATTACAAGAGGGGAAGCCGATGGTTTCAAGCCCTATGCGACCAGCAAACAGTCGGACCCCTTCCAGCGTGGCTACGAAGACTATCGCGCCGCTTTCGTCGGACCGCAAGGATCCTCCGCATCCTTCAACAACGAAGAAATTCTTCTCGGAGTCGCTTCGAGCGAATACGAGATGAAGAATTTAGCCGTGAAGCGAAGCCCCAAAGATAAGGATGGCAAATATTACTACAAGCGGGACGGATTCCGCGGGTACTTCGTTCCGACTTTCGATGCGGTCGAAAACTATCTTTCGAAGAACGGCCTTCCGATGGATGTCGATCCCGAGACGAAGAACGTAAACCTCTATGCCTACAATCCTGCCGCCGAGACTGCCAACCTCAATCTCAACAGGGAACCGCGTTTCTACGCATCGATCGGTTACGACCGCGGAGAATATGACATCGACGGCAAGACCATCATCCTCAAGTGCCGCTTTGGCGAAGAGCAGCAAAATAGTTGCAACATTGCCGACGAGTACCAAAGCTGCACGGGCTACTATGTCAAGAAATGGATTTCCAGGACCGACACCTACAATCCCGACAACAACACATTCGGATTCAACTCCTACTATAGACCGTATGTAAGATTCACGGAGGCCTATCTGGACTATGCCGAAGCCGAGGCTGAATACACCGGAACACTTTCTGCCAAGGGCTTGAGCTACCTCAACAAGGTTCGCCGACGCGCCGGACTTCCGAATTTCGAGGATTCCTGGGCGCTTGTCGGGGGCATGCCTACCGGAAAGCAACTCGTGGATGCCATCCGGCAGGAACGTATGTCGGAATTCTGTCTGGAGTGCCGCTGGTTCCACGACCTTCGCCGGTGGAAGACCGCCCATCTTGTGCTCGGTAAAACTCCGAAATCATGGAATCTGAACGGCAGTGCCCCGGAGGACTACTACCAGGTAATCGATGTCTACGAAGGAGCGCAGACCCGGACTTTCACCGCGCCGAAGAACTACTGGTTGGCTGTTCCGCAGGATCAGATCAACATCAACCCGAATTTTGTCCAGAATCCTGGCTATTAATCGGGAAGTTTAAATAACTTTGTTAGCAGGGAGTTCTGTACTCCCTGCTTTCTTGAATTGAGTATGAGACACTTCTTCAGATTATTCTTGCTGATGATATGGAGCGTCTGCTTGGCTGCCTGCGCAGGGGACAGTGGAGAGAAAGCCGAGGATGAACTCTCGGTCTACGCGCCGGACGGCAACAAGCTTACCTCCATCATCGTGAGCTGGGACGAAAACAAAACGCCCGCGAAACTCTACAGCTCGGCGGAATGGACCGCGCGAGTCACGGCAGGAGATGACTGGATCACGGTATCGCCGGCATCCGGAGACAAAGGATTTTTCCAATTGAGCATTGACGTGACGGCCAACGAACAAGAGGAGGAAAGAGCCGGCATTGTGGATTTCTATTGCGGCGAGACCAAGATGCACGCGGTAACCGTGAAACAGGCCGCCAGCGAAGGCGGAAACGAAGAACCGGAGGACCAAACTTTCAACAGAAAGACGAAAGTGATCGCCCACAGAGGCTTCCACACCCCCGGAACCATCACCCTACAGAAGGTTACCGAGAATTCGCTTGAGGCCCTCATCCGGGCGCAGGAGCTTGGAATATACGGAGCTGAATTCGATGTCTGGATCACGACGGACGATGTCGTGGTCGTCAACCATAACGCATCCATCCCGACTGATCCCAAAGCCCAGCGCATCGACACGCACACCTACGATGACATCAAGGATGTCACGCTTTCCAACGGAGAAAAGGTGCCGACACTCGTACAATATCTCGAGCAGGGCCTGAAATATCCTGAGATGAAATTGGTTCTGGAACTCAAGACGCAAGGCAACCGCAGCATCAACAACAGGCTCGTGGATGTTTGCATCCAAGAAGCAAGATCCAGAAATATGCTTTCGCAGATCGTTTGGATAGCCTTCGACTACGAAAACTGTCTGCGCGTGCACAGGGCGCTGCCCGATGCGATCGTCCAGTATCTGAACGGAGACAAGACGCCCGCTGAGCTGAAGCGCGACGGAATCATCGGACTGGATTACAGCCATTCAGTCATGTCAAAGAACATGTCCTGGATTGCCGAAGCACAGGAATTGGGGATGCTGGTCAATGTCTGGACCATCAACAATGCAGCGGACATGATCATGTACATCAACAACAAAGTTGATTTCATCACGACGAACTATCCCGACATGTGCAAGCGCTACGTAGAGCAGTACAATTGATTGTTGCTTCTGTTCTCGCGAGCCTGGAAAGAGTACCTGCCGTGAATCGGCTGCAGCACCGTCCGCTTCGGCTACACCGACCTCGTCTTCGGTCTCGGCTGGCGCTTCTGATTCCGGCTATTTGCGCGTCACCACTCCCGACCTCTCCAATTCTGAGAATTCAATCATAGGAATCACTTTTATAAAAGTGATTATTTTTATTATTTCGCTTTTATAAAAGTGATTAATGATGAATCATTTGCAAAAATGATCATAGGTGGAGAGGAATAACTGACCTTAATTGAGACTGATTGACAATATCAAGGCAGACAAATCGAGGAAGCAGACACTCTATTCCTTGAAAGGGATGTCCATTCAGAGGATATCTGGAATATGAAGGAATCTTCCCACTTTCCCCTATCCTCTGACCGGGGCCGCGAACGACAGAACCTGCTGTAGGCCTCTAGAAGGCATGGTGGTGTACGCAACCCCCCTCTCAGAAAGCGGGGTGACGTACAGCCGGGGGCGCGGGACGATGCTGTACGCCAGGGTAGCGTCCTTCACCCCGCAAGGCGAACGTAGTCCGGTCGGCAAAGAGAGGGACGCCCTGCCCTATTCGTGCCTTGCGAAACGCTCCTCGGCGAGTTGCTCGTACTTCGTGCCGGGACGGCTGTAGTTGGCGTAGGGGAAGATGGAAATGCCGCCGCGGGAGCCATGTTGAACATACAGTTGAAGTGCTCCGTTTCACGATTCTTGTTTTTAAAGAGGTTGCAAGCACTCTGTTTGTTTGTTGAATATAACTTCAGCAGGCGAGAACGCATTCTTAAAAAGAGGAATATTCAATCTTGACATGGGGGTCGACCCGGAACTCTTCGAGTTTCAGACCGGCGGGCAGGATGACTTTTTCAAGGTAGGGGTTGCCATTCAGAAACAACCATCGCAGGGATTTGTACAAACGCAGATCGAGCGTGCCCTCGATCTTGTCCTCCTGAAGTTCCAACCGCTGAAGTTTAGGGCTGGGCGGCAAAATAACATGGCGCACAGCGGAACGGTTAAAATAGATGTGATCCATATGGCGGTTGTTGGAGAAATCGATCGTGTCGCCGGCATAGCCGTTGTCGACGGCGATGCCGATGAGAGACGGACAAGCGCGTAAATTCAACGTCGTAAGACCTCTTGCCCCCCGCTGCATGGAATAGCCCAAAAAGTGTAATCGTGAATTGTTGGAGATGTCCAAGGATACGATTCTGTTGTTTTTCAGGTTGACTTCCTGCAAGAAGGGATTGAGGTGAATGTCAAGTTCAGTCAGTCGATTTCCTTCCACATTCAACCTGGTCAGCAGTGAATTGCGCGACAGATCAATATCGCGAAGGCGGCCATGTATAACCCCGAATTCGTCAATAGTACCTGCGCAAAACAAAGTTTCCAGTTCAGAGAACTGCTCTATGCCGGTCAATGTTTCTATCGAGTCTCCCGGAACCTCGATCTTCCGAATATGGAATGTCTCCTTCCGAGACAGTACGCCATCATCATTTTCGTCGAAATGACGAAGGAGATAGTCCCGAAAGAATGGATCGGGAACAGAAATGGCCGGATCGCCCGCAATTGTCCGAAACCGCTTGAGCGCCGTTGAATATTCCGTGGTGCCGTTGCTGACAAAAGCCTTGAAGTAGTATTCATGTCCCGATTCCAAGGCTTTCCGCTCAGCCGTAAAAAACTGCTCGTCCGAGAGGACACCGGGAATCTTTTGGAGATTCTCCTCCGTCTCCCCGAAGTACACACCGCACTCCCGGATGTTCTCCGCCCGCAGCACATCGCATCGGAACACCACCCGGTGCGCCTCCGCGTCGGCATAGACGTTCGTGATCTCCGGCATCCGGTAAATCGACGCCCCCGGATCCCGGCCGCATGCAAAAATGGCCCAAGCAAACAACAGAACCGTAACCGCGCGCGCGAATCGTCCGATTTCTATCAGTTCAATAACATGCCTATTCCGTTGACTGATTTTAAACATATTCAATGATGACATGCGGGTCGACCTGAAACTCTTCGAGTTTCAAGCCGGTGCGCAGGATAACTTTTTCGAGATCGGGATTGTGCTGCAGCCGCAGAATCCGAAGCGCGGGGCAGCCGCCCAGATCAAGCGTTCCCTGAAGATGGGCCTCCGCGAGATCGAGCAGGAAAAGGATCGGGGCGTCCGGAAGAATCACCTTTTCCAAATTAGACCATGAGAGGTAGATTTGCTGGACTTCGGAATTGGCGCTGAAGTCCACCACCTCTCCGCCGAAACCCGATAAACCAACGAAATCCAACTCCGGACATCGGGAGAAATCGATAGCGGATATTCGCATGGGACCTGAAGGAGAGCATCCGACGTGCCGCAACCGCTTGTTATGAGAAATGTCGAGTTCCGTAATCAGATTGTAGGATACGATAAGCAGTTCCAACTGCTCATTCTTCGAAACATCGATCTCCTTCAGTCGATTATATCCCAGATCCAGACGCCACAAGCGGGAATTCCGGGACACATCCACAGAAGTAAGCCTGCCGTTGAACGTTCCATCGTCCTCAGATACCGTCCCGATGCAGATCAATTCCTCCAGTTCGGGGAAATGTTCAATCCCTTCGATGGTCGAAACAGAATCCGGGCATATTTCGATTTTCCGGATATCAAAGGCCTCTTTTTGGTTCAGTACCCCGTCTTCGTTGGCGTCGAAGTGAGAAAGAATGTAGTTCCTGAATGATGGATCGGGAATATTGATCCCGGGATCGCCTGCAACCGTCGTGAATCGCTTGATTTCAGTGGAATATTCAGAAACGCCATTGTTGACGAAGGCTTTGAAATAATATTCCCTGCCGGATTCCAGCCCCTTCCGGGTTGCCGTGAACCGGTTCTTGTCCGTGAATGAGCCGGGAATCTTCTGGAGATTATCCTCCGTCTCCCCGAAGTATATCCCGCACTCCCGGATGTTCCCTGCCCGCAGCACATCACACCGGAACAGCACCCGGTGCGCCTCAGCGTCAGCATAGACATTCGTGATCTCCGGTGTCTGGTAAACCGACGCCCCCGGATCCCGGCCACAGGAGAGGTGCAGAAAGCCCGAAAGCGCAATGACACGCAAGGCCACTTTCGCGAGTTTATACATTTCGCAATAGAGTCTTCAGTCGATCAGGTTCAAAATTAGTTCATTCCGCAGATTTTTCCAAACCCCGCGACACAATGCGCCATATGAAATTGTACCGCGGTAAAAAAGACTTCGTGCAACATTCTTTATCGGTTTACAAGCAACAAGATATTTATCCGCAGTCAAAACATGAACCAATGTGAACTTGATTGGTAATTGATATAAAACTTTCTTTGATTAACTAACATAATTATACTGTTTCAAAAACCGATTACCACCGAATTGAATATAAAATAATTAATTTAGCAACTGTCAACATTATTAACCGTTAATAATTTACAAAATGAATGAAGTGAGACTTAGATTCTGGGAACAATTGAGGCTAACGAATCCTGAATTATTTAATGGAGCCCCAGCAAGACAACATTTTTATAACCTAGTTCATCGTGAATGTCTTCCGTTCAGGATCAGACTAAACATCTATTGCACAAGGCATTATTATGAAAATAATGGATTCCTCACCGTCCGGGTCTTGACGGCGGGAAATCAGATTGGGAATCTCTCAAGGCAACTCGCAATAATAAATCAAGGCATTATTATTGAGCCTATCGACTTTCAACCACCCATCGGCTACGACATCATCTGCCGGAATTTCGACCCTGCCTATCAGATCGGAGAGGACGATTCGAACTGGGCAATGGCGAACGATTGGTTCAAAAAGAATGTAAGCATGCTTGTGAAAGAATTGAAAGAGCTGGCGAAGAACGTATCAATCAGCCGTCAACATTAGTAACCGTAAATGATATATTAAATATGAGCACAAAGACAAAGCAAAAGAAATTCTGGGAACAGTTGAGGCTAACGAATCCTGAATTATTTAAAGGAACGCCAGCTGGAAAACAATTTTATAACCTGGTTCACCCTGAATGTCTTCCGTTCAGGATCAGACTAAACATCTATTGCACAAGGCCTCATTATGAAAAAAAAGGATTCCTCACCGTCCGGGTCTTGACGGACAAGAATAAGATCGGGGATGACCTATCAAGTAAACTCGATGAAATGAATCGAGACATTGAAAAGATCAAAATTGAACACTACCCTGTTGTTTCAGACAACGGCGATAAGTACAACGACATCATCTGTCGGAATTCCGACCCAGCCTATCAGATCGGAGAGGACGATTCGAACTGGGCCATGGCGAACAATTGGTTCAAAAAGAATGTAAGTATGCTTGTGAAAGAATTGAAAAAGCCGTCGAAGAACGTAAAAAAATAATATACCTCATATCATCTAACATAAAACGAGCGAACATCCGTGTTTCAGACGATGAGACGCAAATCTTTCTGTACCTCCATGCCTTTTCAGAGCAATGCCTAAAAGGGATTAGATGGAAGGAACATGATTAAATATGAGCACTTCACATCATTGTTTAATAAATATTAACATTTAGAACTATGGCATTCGAAATCGCACCCTTTTCCGAACAGATCAGAAATTTCAATCCCGCTGATCAGGTTATAGGCCACTCCAGAATCTTGGCTAACTGGACAAGACACTATCAAGAGCTTACGTGGCTTCAAGAAATCTTGTCATCACTCTACGATGATAATAGAGGAGGTTATTACGTTTCAAGGGGGGAGATCTTTGATACCGCAGATGAGACAACCCGCTTAGTAAAACTCATCTATTGGGGATACCCGAAGGGCATATATAATATACCTATGATATTGTATAGATCAAGCGATATCATCAGGATACTGCCGAACTACAATACCAAACTAACACGCGAAGAATTCCACCATCTCTATCAACAACTTGATGACATCAAGGGGCTGGGGATAAGTACAATCAGTAAAATATTGTATTTCTGGGGAATCAGCGTAGGTGCCTCACAATGTGTGATTGTTGATAAGAATGTATTGGAATGTCGCCATTTGTTCGATGAATTCGGGAATATTCCCAGAGAAATGAATGCTGAAAACTATCTTCAGATAATCAAAAAAATAAATCGTATTGCTACAGATATTCACGCAAGGCCAGATCAGGTTGAGTACTTCCTCTTTAATGTCGGTAAAATAATATCACTATTTAGAAAATCCACGTACGATTCTCTCCGTATTTCTTATCACTTAATCAAGGATGACATGAATGAGAGGGAATAGCTCCTGAGATTCTTTTGAAATGAATAAAGTAATTATCTACAATAGAATATAATCTGTTCATGATGAACCAATTACTATAATCTAGTATATAATCATAAAAGTTCTTTGAGAATATTGTTAATGGACTTGGTGGTTCTATTAGACCGACTTGATAGTGTACTAAAAAGTAAGTCTGAGTAGGAAATAATAAAAAGGTCAGGACCGCCAAACGACCCTGAAATTATTATTGTATAAATCTTACGAAGTTGCTAGAACAATTTTAGACTCCCTGTTTGAAACAATACCCCTCTTTGGCGATATTATCATTACAGAAAGTATCCGATCTGAAAAGTAACGATAAGATCCCTCTACATCACCCTGGGCGCTTTATCAAGGTCTTTCAACTCGGCATAACGTTCCCGCATACTAGCAATCTGGAGCGCCATTTCTTTACGCAGGGAATCGGGCTTCAGAATCTCGATGGAACCGCCCCGGGAGAGCAGTTCCTGGATCAGTTCCCAGGCGTCGATGTTCACTTTAAGAGAGAAGATGGAAAAATTGTCGGTGGTGCGTACTTCTCGCTGGGAGTGATGCAGCGGAGCTGAACGCCAGTAATCGGTCTCCTGTCCGTAGGTTTTTACGTGTACGAGTTTTGGCTTTCCCGTACGAATGCCAAAGGCATCATGGAAATACCCCTTCGCATCAAAATCAGCGGGCAAGTCAAATGCCTCCCTTGTTTCATCAACATCCTGCATCCTGCTGTCCAGGGCAAAGACCTTCAAGGTTGCCCCTTCCTTCGCCAACAAATACCATCGATGCTTAAACATCTTCAAGCAATAGGGAGATACCAAGCGGGTGGTAACACGCTTCTCACCAAATTTTTGGTATTTCAGTCTGACCTTTCTTCTATTGTTCATCGCATGAATGATCCGACGCGTCAACTCCGGAGAGACGTTGGGGTCATCCTCAAAAAGAATACGTCCTTTCAGATCCTTGGACCGGTCAATGGTGTTCTGGATGGAAAGCAGGGACATCAACGTCTTCTGCATCCTCTTCGCATAAAGATCCTCCTCGGCAATCCGATACTTGCCATCGATCCTCTTGATAACCACACCGAAAACATGCTCGATGGCAGCCAAATGATTATGAAAAGTCCGTCTCGGAAATTTTGCGCCCTGTGGATTCAACACGGGCTCATCTTGCCAAGCATCATCGATTTCCGAGAAAGTTGCTCCATCTACATTGTTGAGAAGGTCGATGAGCCAGACGTAGCGTTTAAAATCAAGATATGCCATAACACCCCTATTTTCCGTCAAAGATAATAATTGTGCCTAGTTTTGGCAAAAATTGATGCCGAAGATCGAAAATAAATTTTGTAATTTGGGTATTTTTACATATATTTGGGGCTCAAATTTCCAACATAAATAATATTAATAAAAAATAAGATGGAATAAGAAGGTAACTTCTTGCTCTGTTGTATTTTTATGACTGTTCTTTTTTAAAATATATTATATGAAGAAAATCATTGTTTTTAGAATGGAAAACGTTTTGGTTAAAGATTTTAACAAAGATGAACGTCTCGAAAAAGCGCTCGCGAGCGAGATGAGAAAAAGGAGATTGAGAACACGGGATGATGAGTTGAGTAGGTTTGAGAATGAGAAAAGAGAATGGTTGGATCGGAGAGAAAAAGAGTTTTATGACAAGGAGTTCGAAAAGAGTAAGTTTGAGGGAGTTACGGAAGAAATTTTTAAGGTTTTGAAAGAGTTGAGGGATAGGGGTCGTTTGAAGATCGTGGTCGTAAGCGCGCATAGAAAGGGAAAGGTTGAAGGAATTTTGTTAAGGAATAATTGTAGAGATATAGAAGTGTTTGATATAAATGGAGATTGGATAAAAGAATTGTTGAAAGACGGTAAACACGAGAAAAAGGATATGGTGTTGTTCAGTAATTATGAAGAAGATCACGGGAGGGCGTTGGAATGGGGTATTCAGGTGAAAAATTATGACGCTGAGAAAAATGGTTTAGAGGCGTTTTTCAATAAAATCGGTCTTAGAAAAATTCAAGAAAATCGGTCTTTAGAAAAGAAATGCGCATGAGTTTGACAGAATCGCTGGACAAGATCCTTCAAATAATTGAAGGATCTTGTACGGATGCAGGCGGAGACATCCACATTGATCCCGCAAATCTGACGGTCTTCTCAAAAGAGACAACGTATCTGAAGGAAAGATTGTCAATTGAACCTTTCCAATCTGTCTTGCTTGCCGTGATCATTCATTGCGACTCGATCAGCAAACGCAGTTTCACCCATATCGGAAAGGCATTGGGGATGACCTACCTGCGTTTCTTGAGCTTTTCAAAAGATCTCTACGCGCTTCAGAACCGCGGGCTCATTCAGGTTGAAGCGAAGAGCGGAATTCGGGTTCCTCCGGAGGTGATCGAGTTCCTCATGAGAGATGAGGTATACCCAATGCCTCAAAAGGAAGGAATGAGCACGAAAAGGATTTTTCGAAAGATCGGCTTTTTCGTAAAACACATGGCGGAAAAAGAATTGCCGGTTTCTTTCGCGCTTGAAGAAATCGATGGCTTGTGCAGCGCAAATCCAGACACCTCCATCGGGAAAAGTTATGTTCAATATCTGAAAAATGGGAACTTGGACGGGATGGAACGTTTGATGTTCTATACGTTGATCCATTTGTATCTCCATTGCAGTTTGAAGATCTACGACATGGACGACATCGCTGAGTACGTTCCTGACCACTCCTGGATCACTGAGTTGAAGAACCGGTATGCGGGCGGGAAATTGCGCCTTGAGACAATCGGGCTCATTAGGCCGTCGGAGATAGGGCGGGAATATTTTACGTTTACGGACGATGTAATAGAACAACTGTTTTCGGAGACCACCGAAAGAAAAGAAGAAGTCGATACAATTGAACCGATCGACTGCATCGACTGCGGCGAGAAACCTATCAAAGAAATGTTTTACAATCCGGAGGAGGAACAGCAACTGGAACGATTGGAAAAACTTCTGGAGGAGGAAGCTTTGAAAAAAGTGTTTGAGAACATGTCGTCCAAAGGTCTTCGGACCGGCTTCACATGCCTCTTTTACGGAGAGCCCGGAACCGGCAAGACCGAAACCGTCTATCAGATTGCCCGGAAAACCGGAAGAAAAATCATTGAAACGGACGTCGCGCAACTTCGAGACTGTTTCATCGGGGAAACCGAGAAAAATGTGCGTGAGCTCTTCAGGGACTATCGTCTAGCATGTTCAACAGAAGAACGTTGCCCGATACTGCTCTTCAACGAAGCAGATGCGATTCTCGGAACAAGGATGGGAAACGCTGTAAGGGCTGTGGACCGGATGGAAAATAGCGTGCAGAACATTCTCCTGCAAGAAATGGAGAATTTCAGCGGCATCTTGATCGCTACTACAAATCTGCAGAATAATCTGGATCCGGCTTTCGAACGCCGCTTCCTTTACAAGGTGCGCTTCACAAAACCCAACCTGGAATCCAGGGCGCGAATCTGGAAATCACAATTTCCTGCCTTGACAGAAGAAGAATCGCTGACAATCGCACGCGCATTCAAGTTCAGCGGCGGCCAGATTGAGAATATTGTCAGAAAAAATATCATTGACAACATTCTTTTCGGGACAAATAGTGGTCTTGAACGGCTGTTCCAACTTTGTCGGGAAGAATCGCTTGTGAAAAACCCGGGGAGTAGGATCGGTTTTAAATTATCGTGCGCATCATGAGGAATAATCCTAAATACTCAGACAGTGTCAATGCTATGAATGGTTGCCTGCTCTTTTTCCTCAAGTTATTGGGACTGACCATGGGCACGTTGCTGCTGATCGCGATCGCACCGTATGTTGGAATACTCCTATTGGGCTGGTGGATCATTGCCTGGATTCTCGGACTGATCTTTCCCGGCAAAGAATTTTTCCCCATAAAGAAGCTATTCTCAAAATAAGCATGGCATGGGGCAATATGAAGCAAACAAAACAATCACAATTCAAAAAAAATACGCTAAAGACTATGTCACACAACCTTTCAAAAAGCCGTTATACGCAATTCAGATGTTGCGAAAAAGCCCTTTGGCTCAATGTGTTCAAGCCGGAAATGGCCATCATTGACGCAGACACACAAGACAGGTTCAAGGTAGGGATCGAAGTCGGAGATCTCGCGAAAAACCTGCTCGGAGACTATCAAGACATGACAACCCGTCTTCCCGACGGAAGGCTGGATTACGCCCGGATGATTGAAAAGACGAAAATCGCTGTGTCCCTCGGCGTGGAAAACATCTGCGAAGCAGCCTTTTCTTACGAGGGGAACTACTGCGCCGTGGACCTCCTCCACAAGATCGAGAATGGATATCAGCTGTACGAAGTGAAAAGCAGCACAAGCCCGGACAAGGACATTTTCGCCTGGGATGTCGCCTACCAGAAGTTCGTATTGACTGGGTGCGGAATCAATGTCGTGGGAACATATCTCGTTTGCATCAACAATGAATATGTCCGGCACGGCGATCTTGACCTGCATCAATTCTTCAACATTGAGGACATTTCCGTTCCGGTTGAAACTGAATACCCCAATGTCGCGGACAATGTGCGTAGAGCGATTCATATCCTGGAAGGGGATGAGCCGGACACTTCCCTCTCTGCTAGCTGCGAAAAACCCTACAAGTGCGCGTTCCGCGAGTACTGTATGAGAGACATCCCGAAGCCTTCCGTATTTGATCTTTACAGATTAAGCTCAGAAAAGAAGATCGCGCATTATCGAGCAGGCAGGATACGATTCGAAGATATCAGAGATTCCTCACTGAATACCCTGCAACGGATGCAGGTGGAATGTACGCTGAATGGAACCAGCCACTTCGACAAGGAAGGAATCCGGCGCTTTCTCGATACCTTGCGATACCCGCTCTACTTCCTGGACTTCGAAACCATACAGCCGGCCATTCCTTTGTTCGACGAAACCCGGCCATACCAGCAGCTGGTAACGCAGTACTCGCTTCATTATCAAGAGGAAAAAGGAGGCGAGGTGTTTCATAAGGAATTCCTGGCTCCTTCCCGCGGGAACCCGCAGAGACAAGTCGCGGAGCAGTTGTGCAAAGATATTCCTACGCAAGCTTGCCTGCTTGTGTACAACAAATCATTTGAATGCAGGCGCTTGAAAGAGCTTGCGAACTTGTTCCCGGATTTATCGGAACATTTATTGGCGATGGTGGAAAACACAAAGGATCTGCTCGATCCTTTCCGAAACGGGCACTATTATCTTCCGGCAATGGGGGGATCCTTTTCCATCAAAAGCGTCCTGCCGGCCCTATTCCCCGACGATCCCGAGTTGGATTATCATTTGCTGGATGAGATCTGCCAGAATGGAGGCCAGGCAATGAACCTTTTTCCTCAACTGAAAGACCTGTCTGCCGAAGACGAACTGAGGGCTCGCCAAGCCCTGTTGGATTACTGCCGTCTGGATACTTTGGCGATGGTCAAACTATTGGAAAAATTATATGATTTTGTTGAAAACGAAGACGATAATGGTAAAAGTCAATTCTGATTCGTTTCAGCATGTCAAAAGGTGATGGTTTGACACTTATTTTTTCAGCTCGATGACCTTCTGGATTTCGGCTTCGATGGCAGGGGCATCAAGTGCGTGGATGGCTTGCATAATGGCGTCGGACTGGGTAGGATTGAAATCGATCCTCCTGGGAGTGAGGGCCATCAGATGCAGGCTCCGAAGATCCATTTCGACCCGGTAGGAACGGTCAGGCGCATGGAAGCCGGGGACAACCTTGTGACGGGAATTGAACCAGTTCGCTTTCCAGCGCTTCCGGGCCAGAAACCGCTCAGTCGCCTCATGCGCGATCCAAGCAGCATCCTTGTGATATTTCTCCCGGAAATCGGACCTCGCCGTTCCTGGACAATAACCGGATACCTCCGATCCATTGACGAGTGTTTCACCCAGCAGTTCCACCTCCGTCTTTCCGAAACACCTTTCAAGACCCTCAATCCCCCACACGCTAGGAACCAAATAATCCGAGCCGCGCGGGATGCTGTAGGTGCAAGGACGCAAAAGCAGGAGTTTCTGGCAGCAGGCCTTCACGGAATACCAGAAGACCCTGAATTTTTGCCCGCGCAGATTCTCGATGATTTCAGGAATGAACTTATCCGTGGTTTTAAATGCACTGGAGTACTTGGTCAGATCGATCGGACAAGATATATCGGTCTCCTCGTCATAAAATATCTCCGTCCTAATTTTCTGGATGATCCCGATCACGAATTCATTCCGCTCCATCCGCACCCATGCATTGAGCATAGCTTGATTCGGCCGGAAAAAAACCTCTCTCAAACTCGCACGCTTATCAATTGAATAGTCGGACATCGCCCCGATGCGCTTCGCCTCACGCTTGAATTCCTTTCCATGTCCTTGTTTCATCTCGAAGCCGTGTTCCTTGAACACGTAATAGTGGATCATCTCATGGAGGAAGGTATTTTCCCACTCTGCTGCCTGCATAAAATAGGTTCCGTTCAGGATAATCGTGCATTCTGCCGGGTTGAACCTCGTAAATCTACCGAGTTTGGGATGTAGGAAGCATCCAAGCGTGCCAATCTTCAACCAACCAACACAAAGTTCCGGTTGCTCGAGTTCGTTATTGAAAAAACGCGCATTGAAATCTTTGAACCATTTTTCCATCCGTTCCTCCGTCGGAAAGAGGTATTCAATATCCTTGTCTAGAATCCGTATCATAGTATCAAAGGTCGCAGTTATTCCCGACACTTGCAATGGAGCCGGTTAAAATGAACCAACATGAACTTGACTGAGGAGGGTGAATCTTGTTATTTTGTGTATAATGGAATGACATAAAGGCTTTTGTCCCTATCTTTGTACACATGGCAAACAAACAAATACCGGAACTGGCGTATCTGCTGACTTCTGTGGAACGGAAATACGGCCGCAGGATCGCGACGACCACCGATTTCGAGTCGTTGTCCGTGGTTATCGAGCATGACACCGGCGAGCTGCTGTCCGCCTCGACCCTGAAGCGGCTCTGGGGATACGTCAGCCTCAAACCGATACCCCGGTTGTCCACCCTGGACGTGCTGTGCCGCTACATCGGGAAGCGGGACTTCAAGGCTTTCTGCAACAGCCTGAAGGACGAATCCTTCTATGATTCCGGTTTCTTTTCCGCCGAATATGTCGACGTCCGAGACCTGAAAACCGGCGCCGCCGTAACCATCGGCTGGAACCCGAACCGGCTCGTATGTCTGAAGTATCTGGGCGAATCCGAATTCGAGGTGGTCGCGTCCGAAAATTCCAAACTTCTCCCCGGGGACCGCTTCCAGCTCTCGCACCTGATCCTAGGCTATCCCCTCTACATTTCCAGCATCCTCCGGGACGGCAAGCAGACCCCGTCTTTCGTTGCAGCCCGTTCGGACGGACTCAACCTTCTCAAAGTCGAATAAACGATTCTAACCTTTACCATAGAATTCGGTGAAGTCACCGAAACTCCGCTGGAATTTCATTGGAACAGTTCCGTCGCCTGCCGGAAGAGTTCGTCAATGATGGTGGTGTCGGCCGGCACAGCGGAAGCCGGATCAGAAACGGATTTCACGCGCGGTACACTGACCGGATCCGCGCGCATCGGGATAGAAGGAATAGAATCCACGGGCACGGCGACTTGGGTGACCGAGTCGGATGCAACTTCGATCTGCACGTCGGGAATATTATTCGTTCCTCTACGCTGCAACAGTAGAAAAATCCCCGCTGCTAGCAGCAGGAACAGCGGCAGGATCCACAAGCGGGATTTCCGCTCCAGCGCCGTCTTGACCTCCGAAGCATAGAAATACCGCCTACCCGGATCCCGTGCGCAGCAGCGCTTTGCGACGCTTTTCCGGACAGGCAGCGTAGAAAGAATCCGACCCAATGAATAGATGTCCGCGCGGTTGTCGACCGGCTGCCCTGCCAGCAGTTCCGGAGCCGCGTAGAAGGCTGTTCCGGCTGCCTGTTTGAGATCCGCATGGCCGTCGGAATCCGAAAGGCCAAAATCGATCAGCTTCACGTTATGGCCGTTGAAAGTGACCAGCACATTGGAAGGCTTCAGATCCCGGTGCACCACCTGCTTGGAATGCATGTAGGAAAGGGCGTTGCAGATCTCCCCGGCGATTTTCAGGGCCATCGGACCATCGACGGCACCTTTCGCTGTCAACTCCTCCAGCGTACTGCCGTCCACCCATTCCATTTCGATACAGTTTCCCAATTCGGGAAGCTGCACAAAGGAATAGAACTCGCAGATGTGGTTGTGGCTGAGGGAATAGCCGATCTCGAACTCCTTCCGCAAGAGAGTTTCGTACAGTGGATTCCCGCGATACTCCGGCTTCAGGCACTTGTAGACCCGGAAACGTCCGTTTCTGCGGGCTCGGTGGAGTTCCGAAAAACCGGTTTCCGAGCGACAGAGCCGTTCCAAGACGCCGCGCGACTCGGAAGCATTCGGCTGCTCGAAAAATCCTGACGTGTCGTACATATGAGAATGGAGTTCGCATAAATTTAGCAATAATATTTGCTATTTTTGTATGGAAGAGAGAAAAACTGATGACTGTGGCCTTCAAAGCAATCCTGTTCCTACATATTCTTGTTCTGTTCTGCCAAATATCTAACGGGCAGACGAAGAAGGACACCTACGATCTTGCGCTGGATCGATACGAGGAGATCTGCGACCGCTGTCTGGTCTTGAGGGCTTCCGCAGCGCAAGGAAAGAGTGTCCCCCAGGAAGAACTGACCCGCTTGCTGCAGCAGCTCGGCAGTCTGCGAAAAACCCTTTCCGATGCTTCAGGGAACATGTCCGACCTGCAGCAGGAACGCTTCGATCGAATCAAATCCAAATATTCGCAAAGCGTTCTTCACAAAAGGGTCAGCCGCGAAGAACAACCGATTCCCAGGATCCCTGCAGCCCTTCCTCCCGCATCCGCAGAACGCGAAGCGATGGATGGGCACCTTCCGCCGCTCGGGAGACAGTCCCCGACAACGGGACGCAGCCGGCTGGATGGCCATACTCCCCGGAATCTGATCATGATTCAGGTCGGAGCCATCCCGGATCTCTCCTACGGACTGATGATCGGACGATCGGGAAAAACGTTTGGGGGATATGCCGCCTTCCGTACCAATGGGATGTTCCAACAAACGCTCTATGATTGCAAATCCGACGGCAGTACTGAATTTGGCTACATCTGGACGACAGGCGCGGAGCACGTAAACCGCTGGAACTGCGCAGCCGGATTGCTTGTCCGCATCAGCGGTTCCCTTCTGGCCTACGGCGGCGCAGGCTACGGACTTCGGACGCTGGCCTGGGAAGACGATCTCGGAGCTTGGGCAAAGGTCGCAGACCGCTCTTTCAAAGGATTGGCCGCGGAATGCGGTCTTGCATATTCTTTCGACCGCCTTACAATCTCAGCCGGCTGCAGCACCGTCCGCTTCGGCTACACCGACCTCGTCTTCGGCCTCGGCTGGCGCTTCTGATTCCGGCCTTTTCTAAGCAGGTACGAAGCAGTAACGTTTTGAAAAGCGTAGCGTAATCGGTAGATGCATTACCCGTGCTTGAAAGGCAGGAGAGTGTTCTTCACCCCGCAAGGCGAACGAAGTCCGGTCGGCAAAGAGAGGGACACCCAATCCTATTCGTGCCTTGCGAAACGCTCCTCGGCGAGTTGCTCGTACTTCGTGCCGGAACGGCCGTAGTTGGCGTAGGGGAAAATGGAAATGCCGCCGCGGGGGGTGAAGAAGCCCGTCACCTCGATGTACTTGGGGGCCATCAACTTCACCAGGTCCTTCATAATTGTGTTCACGCAGTCCTCGTGGAAATCTCCGTGGTTGCGGAAACTGAACAAATAGAGTTTGAGGCTCTTGCTCTCCACCATCCTCACATCGGGAATATAACTGATGCGGATCTCGGCGAAGTCGGGCTGACCGGTGATCGGGCAGAGCGACGTGAATTCGGGGCAGTTGAAGCGCACCCAGTAGTCGTTGCCGGGATGCTTGTTGACGAAGGTCTCCAGCACCTCGGGCGCATAATCCTTCTTGTAATCGGTCTTGCGGCCCAGTTCCTTCAGGCCTTCTTCTTTTCGATTCATACTTTCAAATATTTCAGGAATATAAACTTACGCAGTCTCGGCCTCCGTTATCTTCAGCCTGGCGACTACGGCGGCTGTCACAGGCAGAATCACGATTTCGTAGCAAACCTTGAAGGTCACCTGCACCAGCATCATCTTCGCCAGGTCGGAGAAGCCCGCGCCCCAAAAGGCGATGGGCATAAAAATCAGGGAGTCGAGGGATTCGCCGGCGACCGATGAAACGATCGCGCGGACAGGGAAACCCTTTCCTTTCTGCGCTTGCTTCATTTTGGTCATGATGAAGGCGTTGAGCAGGGAACCGGCCAGAAAGGCCAGCAGGGAGGCGAGCGCCACCCGCGGGGCCATGTTGAACATATAGTCGAAGTGCTCCGCCCCGTCCCAGAAGGAAGCGGCGGGCAGCCACACGGCGACCTGGCCGAGGATCACGACGAGGAAGTTCATCGCGAAGGCGGTCCAGATGACGAAGCGAGCTTTGCGGAAGCCCCAGACTTCGGCGAGACAGTCGTTGAGGATGTAGGCGACCGGGAAGATGATCACTGCGGCGGGCAAGGTCAGTTTACCCAGCGCGAAGACTTTGGTGGCGAACAGGTTGGACGTGATGAGGCACACCACGAAGGCAATGGCCATGAGGACGAAAGTCCTTGAATATTTCTGTTTCACGATTCTTGTTTTTAAAGAGGTTGCAAGCACTCTGTTTGTTCAATTTGTAATAACGGTTGCCGAACCGCTTCCCGTCGCAGCGAAATGCCTTGCCAGATCGTCTCGCTTCGCTCTACCCCTCCCAGCTTCGCTGGGCCCCTCCCTCTTACGGAGCCGAGGGTGGCTACGGATCGCCAAGGCACTTCGCCGCGACGGAAAAATCATTCCCCGGCCTCCTTGAGGCGTTCGGCGTTCTCCGCGATGGTCAGCTGGTCGATGCACTCCTGAATGTCGCCGTCCATAAAGACGGGCAGGTTATACATGGTCCAGTTGATCCGGTGGTCGGTCACGCGGGACTGGGGGTAGTTGTAGGTACGGATCTTCGCGGAACGGTCGCCTGTGGAAACCATCGTGCGTCGTTTCGAGGCGATGCCGTCTAGGTATTTCTGATGCTCCAGATTGTAGAGTCGCGTCCGCAGCTCCTCGAGCGCGCGATCGAAATTCCTCAGTTGGGAGCGCTCCTCCTGGCACTGAACCACGATGCCCGAAGGAATATGCGTAAGGCGGACGGCGGAATAAGTCGTATTCACGCCCTGTCCGCCAGGGCCCGACGAACAATAGGTATCCTTGCGGATATCGTTCATATTCAGTTCAATGTCAAACTCTCCCGCCTCCGGGAACACGGCCACCGAAGCGGCGGAAGTCTGGATCCTGCCCTGGGCTTCCGTCTGGGGCACCCGCTGCACGCGATGCACGCCGGACTCGTATTTCATGATCCCGTAAATCCCGTCCGTGGAAGACGAGAGCTTGAAGACCACCATCTTGTAGCCGCCGACCGTGCCTTCTGTCGCATCATTGATTTCCAGTTTCCAACCCCGCGATTCGGCGTATTTAGAATACATGCGGAAGAGGTCGCCCGCAAAGATCGCGGCCTCATCCCCACCTGTGCCGCCGCGGATTTCGATGATGGCATTCTTGCTGTCGTCGGGATCGGCAGGGATCAGCAGCAACTTGATATTCTCTTCCATGGCGGGCAGCTTCGGCTCGATTTCCATAATCTCCGCGCGAGCCATCTCCCGCAGATCATCGTCTTTTTCGTTCTTCAGAATGTCCTTCGCCTCCGCCAGTTCTTCCACTAGTTTTTTATATTCCAAACCTTCCTTGACGATGGGTTCCAGTTCTTTGTAGTCCTTGTTCAACTGGACATACCGCTTCATGTCCGCGATCACCGCAGGGTCAGTCAGTTGATTCTGCAGTGAAAGATACTTCTCCTGGAGTCCCAGGATCTTTTCGACCAATGTATTTTCTGCCATAAAAGGTAGTTCTCCTTCGCTTAGATGGACTTTACATAGCAGCGGCGCCGCATGTAAAGTTCATTTTCATATTTTCCCCAGACATTCACCGCGCTGTTGGTTTCGATCTGCGGATTCGCGATCGCCCAATGGACGCCCGCTGCCTGGTATTTGTCGGACATCGCGCAGTGGTAGATCGCGGAGACGCCCTTGTTCTGCCACTTCGGAACCGCGCCGTTCAACATCAGATCCACGGTGTCATAGCGCCAAAACGCCCGCAGGAAATAAATCCAGCCGAACGGGAAGAGGCGCCCCTTTGCCTTCTGCAACGCGCGTGAAAGCGTCGGGAATGTAATCGCGAATGCTACCAGTTCGTTGTTCTCATCAAAGATGATGCTGGACGTTTTGTCGGAGACATAGCGCAGCGAAACCTTGATCTCCTCTTCGATCTCCTCCTTCGTGAACGGGATGAAGTTGTAGACCGAGTCCGCGAAACTCTCGTTGTAGACATCGAAGAAATAACGGACCATCTTCGGATCCTTCTTCAATTTGTCCAGACTCCCCTCGTGGAGGTTGAAGCGCTCCTTGAGGAGCCGGGCGATCCGCTTCACCTTGTCCTGCACCCCGTGATCCGCCACCATCTTGTATTGGATCCAGTCGCACTCTTTCTCGTAGCCGAGGGCCGTGATCAAGTCGTTGTAGTAAGGATAATTGTACAAGCAATTGAAAGGCGGGATGTTCTCGTAGCCTTCCACCAGCATACCCTGTTTGCCAAGGGTGTTGTAATACAGCGGCCCGTGCACTTCGGTCATGCCGTTTTCCCGCGCCCAGTCCTCCGCTGCGCCGAGCAGCAGTTTCGCCACTTCCAAGTCATTGATCAGGTCGAACCAGCCGAAGCGCGCCCGCTTCTTGTCGTACCGGGCGTTGTACCGCGGATTGATCATGGCGCAAATGCGGCCAACGACCCGCTTCCCGTCCTTGACGAGCCACATCTTGCGTTCGCAATACGACAGGGTGGAAACTTTAGTCAAGGAATATACCTGCTCGGAATGGAGGGGGGGGACATATTGGGGACAATCTTTGTACAAACGGTCGGGAAACTTGATGAACTTCATCAAGTCTCTCCTTCCGGTAACCTCAACAATCTTATAGTCAGACATATAGATTGAATATCCTCCGTTGTGTCCTTGTGATTAGTCTGCAAATTTAATCATTTGTCCAGATTTCGACAAATCCATGCGCGGGAAGTTCTACAATCCCTTGGATTTCCCTTCGTTCCAGATGGCATCCATCTCGGAAAGAGTCATCTGATGGAGATCCTTGCCTTCCCGGATGGTGTGCTCTTCCAAATAGGTGAAACGGCGACGGAACTTATCACAGGCACGGTTGAGCGCCGTATCGGGATTGAGTCCGTACAGGCGGGCCGCGTTGACAACCGCAAACAAGAAATCGCCCAGTTCTTCCTCCGCGCGGTCGTAGACCGCCTTGAATTCCGGAGAAGCGTTTTCGTCCGGTGTGCCGACGGATTGGTCGGCGAACCCATCAGCGGCATCCATCGCATTCAGCTCGACCTGCAGTTCGCCCTGTTCCTCCTTCACCTTGTCCCAAACCTGATGCTTTTCCTCCCAGTCGAAACCCACCCCGCGCGCCTTGTCCTGCATCGTGAATGCCTTCAGGATGGACGGCATCGAATCCGGCACGCCCGACAGAACGCGTTTGTTGCCGCCCTTCTCCTGGGCCTTCAGCATCTCCCAATTCGTAGAAACCTCCTCCGCGTCCATCACTTTCGTCTCCGCGAACACGTGGGGATGCCGGTAGATCATCTTCTCGCAGAGTTTACTCACCACGTCCGCAATATCAAATTTCCCCTGTTCCTCCATGATCTTGGAATAGAATATCACGTGGAGAAACACGTCTCCGAGTTCCTTTTCCAGCACTGCGTTGTCCTTCTTCAGGACAGCATCGCTGAGCTCGTAGACCTCCTCCACCGTCATCGGCCGGAGGGTATCAGGGGTCTGGGCGTGATTCCACGGACACTCGGCGCGCAGGCGGTCCATAATGTCCAGCGCCCGGGAGAACTGCTCCAATTTTTCTTCTTTGCTGTGCATAGGTTGTAAAATTAGCAAAAAAAACCGAGCCCCGACGAGACCGGCCTATTTCTTCAGCAACCGCCAGGAGCAGACGGGGACGAGGAAGGCGAGAAAGCAGGCGGCCAGCCAGAAGAAAGAAACGGGGGCGAAATTGTAGGTGGCTTCTGCGATCGGGGCGCCGGAGGCGCTGACCGTATGGCCCTGAATCAAAAAGCCGCTGATCAGGTCCTGGAATGCCGCGAACGTATAGCTGGACAAGCCCACGATCCCGAGCGCCGCTCCTGTCGCCTTCCGCGGCACGATGTCCAGCGCCATCAGGCCTGCAACGATGCAGTACAGCACTGCGATCGAAAGGCTGAAGACTGCCAAGTAGGCCAGGTTCGCCAAATAGCCGCCTTCTCCAAAGAGGAAAACCGCCAGCGCGCCCAAGCAAATGAAACCCGAAATCAGCACCGGTCTGATCCTATTTCCCTTGAATACCGTGTCGGAAAGCCATCCGGCCAACACAGTTCCGGCGACGCCCGCCGCCTCGGATAACCCGATGATCGACCCGGCCGACTCGATGGAAAAGCCTTTGGCCTTCTGTAGGAATAGGGTACCCCAGTTGCTGATCCCGTATTGCGCGATGTACACGAAAATACTGGAAACCGCGATGACCCAAATGCCGGGATGGCGCACGACCATCTTCTGCAGCTCCCGCGTGGGCATCTTGTCCGTCTGACGGACCGCCTCTCCCGAAATCTTCTGGATCGACGGCAACCCCCTGCTTTCCGGCGTATCGCTCACGAACAGCACGATCACCATCGCCCCGACCAGTCCCCCGAAAGACGCGAACACAAAGCCATATTGCCAGCCGATCCAGCCCACGACAAGGCTCAGAACGCTATAGAGGATGGCTTTCCCGATGTACGGCGTCGCGCTGAAGATGCTGTAGTAGGTTCCGCGCTTGGCAAGCGGGAACCAGCGGGACAGGCTGATGATGCCCGGAGGGGATCCCATCGACTGGAACCAACCGTTCAAGCCCCACAGGATGGAGAAGAGGATCAGCAGCACCAGCGATTCCATTCCCAGCCAGCCGTGCAGCAACCCCAGCGCTCCCATAAGGAAATTAATCAAGGCGGACACGAACAGCCCCGTGGCCATAAAGCGCTTGATGTTGCAGTAGTCTGCGATGAAGCCGTTCAAGAATTTGCCGAAGGCATAGGTAAAGAGCAAGACGGAACCGATGATCCCCAGTTGACCGGCCGTGAATATTCCCTCATCCACCAAGGGTTGCTTCATCACGTTGAAGGCAAGCCTGCAAACGTAGAAGAGGGAATATGCCACCGTCACCCCCCAAAAGGTGCGGTTGCGGAGCCGGCGGTACACGGGCTGCACCTGCTGCTTAGAGACTTTCCATTTGGAAGGCTTCGAAATCCGATAATAGGAATACAAACTCATGAAGCGATCATTGAGAGTACAAAATTAGAAAAGAAAGCGATTATTTACTATTTTTGTCTATAATCATTGAAAATCTTATGAGACGTCTGTTTATGCTCGCGCTGGCACTGTTCGCTCTTTCGGCAGTCGCGCAAAACCCCTCGGGAACCTACTACGTGGAAGCCTCCGGGCTGACCATGGTCGGAAAACTGATGCCCGACACCCCCAATCCCTACCATCGGGTGGACACCGTCCGCTTCAAAGGATTCACGAGTGCCGAGAACAACCAAGTCCGGATGTCCTCCGGATTGGCAGTCGCTTTCCGTACGAATTCGAAGTCCATCAAGATGAAAACGGAATACGGCCACATGCAATGGCCGATGAACGCCAGCGGCATCGCGGCAAGGGGCTACGACCTGTACATCCGGAAGGATGGTCGCTGGATCTACGCCGCTGCCGGCGTCCGGGGAGACCGCGACCTGGACAAGGAGTTGAGTCTCATCTCGAATCTGGACGGCAGCATGCATGAGTGTCTGCTCTATTTCCCGCTCTACGCGGAAGAATATTCCGTTAAAATCGGCGTCGAGGAAGGATCGGTGGTGGAGGCCATCCCCAATCCTTTCCGTCACCGCGTAGCCATATTCGGTTCCAGTTATACCCACGGTTCCAGTACCGGCCGGTCGGGAATGACCTATCCCGCGCAATTTACCCGTATGACAGGCATCCAACTGCTCAGCCTGGGCTGCAGCGGCAATTCCAAGCTCCAGGACTATTTCGCGAACGTGTTGGCGGCTTCCGACGTGGACGCCTTCCTGTTCGACAGCTTCTCCAACCCGACTCCCGAGCAGATGGAAACGCGGCTGTTCCCCTTCATCGAAAAGATCCAGGCCGCCCATCCGGGCGTTCCCCTGATCTTCCAGAAGACCATCTACCGAGAAGGCAGGAACTTCAACACCGTCTCGGACAAGTCGGAACAAGACAAGATGGACATGGCGGACAGCCTGATGAAGATCGCCGTGCGCAAGTACAAAGATGTCTACTACATCCGCCCGAATGCTTCCGATCCGAATCATGAGGCGCAGATCGACGGCGTCCATCCCGACAACTACGGCTACACGCTCTGGGCGCGCTCCATCGTGAAGCCGGTGAAGCGCATTCTCAAGAAATACGGGATACGATAGCCTTTCGGTACAGGAGGGACTGGTAGACCAAACGAAAGATGAGGTGGGCGAAATAAGCGCCGAAAAGAAGATGCACGGCGGTCCGGCCGTAGGCGCCGACAAGCTCTCCGGCGGCCGGTTCCCGCGGGATTCCGGACAACCGTAGCAGTCCGGTCCCCAGGAGCCAGACGAGGTAGAAGGCTCCGACGGATCCCACCGAGGCATTCCGGAGGGCTTTCGTTGCTGTCGCTCCGGTATAAATACCGTCCCAGGTAAAGGCCGGACAACCGATCAACGGCATGACGACCAGCCAGGGCAGGAATAAAGTCGAAACCTGCACCACGGATGCATCGGAAGTCATGAGCCGAAGCAGCGGCACGCCGGCCATCGCATAGAAACCGACGAAGAATATTCCGACCCCCATACTCCAAACGAAGGTCCATTTTACCGCCTGCTGCATTCGCAGCGGTTTCCGCGCTCCGACGAACTGTCCGGTAAGCGCCTCCCCTGCAAATGCGAACCCGTCCGTAAAATAGGAGAAGACCATCAGCAACTGCATCATGATAGAAGCCGATGCCAGCAACAGATCACCGTAGCGAGCCGAAAGAATCGTAAAGCTGATATACACGACAATCAAAGCCACCGAACGGACAAACAGGTCACCGTTGACCTTGGAAAATTCCCGCATATTCCCGTCCCGGAAGGAAGCCTTCACCGATTTCGGACGCAGCGCTCCCTTCGTAACCGCACGGTACTTCACCCGGACGATCCCCAGCGCGGAGAAGAGACCGGAATATTGAGCCAGCACCGTCCCGATGGGGATTCCGATGAAACCGAATCCCTCAAAGGCGGTCCCGGGTATGCCGACTGACAGGAGGATGCTCGCAAGAATATTCACCCCGTTCACAATGAGGTCGGTGAACATCGAACTTACCGTGTCCTGCATGCCGATGAACCAGCCTTTGAGCGACATCAGAGTCAAAGTAGCGGGCGCCGCCCAGATGCGGATGAAGAAATACGTCTGCGCCAGTTCCAGCACTTGGGGGGAAGCATCCACGAAAAGCAGCATCAGTTTCGCGAACGGCCATTGAATGGCCAGAACCCCCAGCGAAATGAGCAGGGCCATGCCGACGCCTTTACCGAGGATGGCTGCGCTGTCCTGCCAGTCCCGACGCCCATAGGCCTGAGCAGTCAGCCCGCCCGTCCCGACTCGCAGGAAGCCGAAATTCCAGTACAGCAGATCGAACAGCATGGAGCCGATGGAGACCCCGCCGATCAGGGCAGCGGACGAGCTTCCCGTTATGCCCATGGCGTCGGGGCCCAAATGCCCCGCAACGGCAATGCCCACAATACCTACCAGCGGGATTGTGATGTTCGCCAGGATGCTGGGAACCGCCAGCCTCAGAATCGCTCTGTTCATTTGATTCATGCCGGCAAAGGTAAACCTTTTCTGCGGAATTACGCCGAATGTTCGAGAACGATTTCCGCGAAGTCCTTTACCGGAACCGGAGCAGCTTCATTGAAGGTCTTGAGACAAAGAGGGCAGGCTGTTACGAGCGCGTCGGGATGAAGCGGACTGCCGTCGGATGCTTTCAGGAGAATTTTCACCGACCCGGACGTGATCCACTCGCGATCGTTTGCGTTCAACGTCAAACTGCCCAGACTTCCCCCGCAGCAAACACTTTCGTCCCCGTCTTGGGAGGGTTTCTTCAGGTCAGCGATCTGGGAGAGCACGGCCCGCGGCTCCGCGTAGACACCGCAACCGCGTCCCAACTCACAGGGATCGTGGTAGACCACGGAATCGGTTCCTTTCGACAAAACCAGCCGCCCCGCATCGACCAGTTCCTTGATGAACTGCGTATGATGCAGAACGCGAATGCCCGAGAGGGCATAATCTTCTTTGAATATTTTGTAACAGATCGGACAAGAAAGTACCAGGGTATCGCAGCCCGAGGCCTCAATCATCCGTTTATTGGCAGCGACCAACTCCGCTGCGGCATCCGTACGTCCGGCGAGCATCAGCGGTCTCCCGCAACAGATCCCGCCTTCCCGATCCATGAACTGCCAATCAACCCCCGCCTTCCGGAAAAGTTCTTCGACGGACCGGAGGATCCGCGGCGTCAGATGGGTCATGCACCCCGCGAAGTACAGCACCCGCGGAACATCGGAAGAAACCGCACCACCGCGACCGAAAATCTCGGTTTCCGGAGCATTTTCAGCGAAAGAAACCGAACTTCCGAGAGCAGAAGGAACCGAACACCCGCGACCGGAAGTTTCGGTTTCCGGAGCATTTTCAGCGGAAGAAACCGAACTTCCGGGAGCGGAAAGCGCGGAAAGATACGAATAGTCATAGGTCAGCGCATTTTTCACCGTCTTGCGCTGCGCGCGGCGCAACGCCGGCGCATCCACCCCGACCGGACAGAGCACATGGCACTTGTCGCACATCAGACACTTGTCCGCGATCAGGTTGATCTTCCGCTCGTTGTGCCGCCGGAGCCGCCGGATGAAATAGACTGAGGAATACTTCAGATTCTTCTTTTGGACATTCATCGGACAGGCATCCAGACACAGGCCGCAACTCGAACAGGCGTAGATCTCCGCCTCCGCCACTCCCTTGCGCGGATGGCTCGGCTGCAGCCCGGCATTCCGAAACAGAATCCACAACACTTCAGTGAGAATGTGCATGTAACGGCTGAACGGCATGGCTGCGAAAAACACTCCCAGGCAAATCGAATAGGCCCACCAAACCGGCATAAAATACAGCTTCTCCCCGAACAGGAGATGCCAGAGATGGTTGACAGGGACGGTCAGGAAACTTCCCCCGCTGAGATCGGCCGTGAAGCTTTCCGCCAGCAGCCGCAGCGGAAAAATGAGCCAGAGACTGTAGAGCGCAAGCCGGTCAGCGAGGGACGGCTTGGTAGTGTGCCGCATACCCAAGACGATGGAACGGAACCGTTTAAACACCGCCAGCGCGATCCCGGTCAGCACATACAGCAGGAAGAAGTCCATCAAGAAAAAGAAGAACGAACCGCGCAGGGTCACATGGGCGGGATCGGTCCAGATGAAATACCGGTAGAAGATCGGATAATACAACGATCCTTTTGAAAAGCTCAGATGCCAAGGAACGAAGAGCGCCACCTCAATGTGACCCAACACGATCAGCATGAACCAGCCGAAGGCGATGGAGGAATGCATGTAACCCAGCAAGGGCTTCCGTTGCCAGATCTTGACATGAAACAGGCAGTCACAGAAAAGATCCCGGATGTTTTTCCAAGCGATCTTCGGATTGACCAGCGAGATCGCCAATTTCCTGCGGTCGGAAGCAGGGATTGCATACAGCACCCGGATGAGCCCTACCGTAATCCAGCAAAGGAAGAAGCTGATGCCGATCACAAACGGGAGCACAAATGGAGAGAAACTCGCCGGAACGCGGTCGATGACCTCGCTCGCGCCCGCCGTCTGCAGGAAGACCGCTACGTGAAGTTTCGTCATAACGCGCCGTAAATTTTAAGAATCGACAGAATCAGATGCCGCGTATTGATGCCCCGCGGACAGACCATCGTGCATTTTCCGCAGAACTGGCAGCCTTTGAGTTCCTCCACTGCCTGGGCACCGCATCCATTCCGGAGCGCATGCAAAGCCCTCCGCACGCTGGTCTCCGTGTACCGGGAGGCAGTGCAGACCGCAGAGCAACTTCCGCATTCCATGCATTTCTTCGCATCGGGTTCCAAGGCAAGCAGCCGATCGAAAGTTTTGCGGTCGAATTCATCCAAATCAATCCGGGAACTCGGGCTCAAGGAAAATCCAAAATCAACCATTTTTCTTTACCAATTTCTTGAGTTTCCGGGTCTGGGGAAATATGTCGGTCAAGTAGTGGTCGATGGCTGCGGCAGCGCTCCGCGCATCCGCAAGAGACTCCGGCAATGTCTTCGGACCTGTGGCGGCACCGGCAAGGAACAGTCCGGGCATCCGTGCCTGCTGGTTGGCAGTGAGATTGTTCCGGACCGCGAAAAAGCCATCGTCTTCGGGAGCCAGATTCAGCATGTCGGCAATCCTTCGTCCTGCCTCGGAGTGTCGCATACCGGCCATCAATACCAACAGGTCAAGCGTGATCTGAACCGGTTTGCTGGACAGTGTGTCCTCCGCCTTCACCAGCAGACTTCTGTCCTGGTTCTCGGAGACCTCCGAAACCCGTCCCCTGATGAAGCGCACCCCGTAGTCCTTTTGGGCTTTCAGGTAAAGGTCTTCATAATGACGGCCGAACATCCGCAGATCCATGTAGAAACAATAGACCTGGGCATCCGGGAAAGCCTCCTTGATCTCGCAGGCTTCTTTCACGGCGGTGACGCAACACACCTTCGAGCAGCCCCTGCACCCTGCTTTCTCATCCCGGGAACCGACGCAATGGACGAAGCCAACTCTCTTCGGATTATCGATCCGGTCGTCGGACTTCGATTGGAACCAGGCCTCCAGATCCGCATTCGTGATCACATGATCGTAGATACCATAGCCATATTCCTCCTTCCGGGAAGCATCGAAGAGGTCGAAGCCGCAGGCGATCAAAACCGCGTCCGCCAGGACCGTAATGCCGTTGGACAGGATGACGTTGAAAGATTTGTCGAGCCGGTTGATCGACTGAATCTCCGTGTCCGTGAAACACTTGACACCGTTCATATTCTTCATCAGCGCTTCCAGTGGCTCCGAAGCGGGAACGCCTTCCGGGAAAAGCCGGTCCCAGCGGTTGAGATGGCCGCCGAGGGTACTCTCCCGCTCAATCAGGATGACATTGTAGCCGAGGCGCTGCAACTGCGCGGAAGCTTCCATGCCGGCCGGCCCGCCGCCGATGATGAGGACGTTATTTTTCATATCTAAACTAAATTTTCAGACAGGAGGGATGCGCAGGCTGACCGAGATCCTTGCCTCCCTTGCCGAGATACTTTGATTTTTCGTCATAAACGATTCCCATCTTGTCCAGTAGGGATTCAACCGGAGTCTGGTGTGTCTGCAGCCCGAGATCCCACGGGTCGTAGCCCATCACCAGTCCCGCCATTTCCTCATAGGTCAACACGGGAATTCCGCGCCCGTCGCCTCCGTAAGTCTTTCCGGTCTGTTCCGCGATGACATATTGCCACCGATCCAAGAAATACGGACAACCCGGGCAGTTGGTGACAATACAGTCCGGGTGGTACGGCTCCATGCTCTCGAATTTCTTGTGGGTATTGGACAGGGAATAGCCCCGATTGGCCTGAACGAAATACTGCCGGAAACCAAAGCCGCAGCAGTGCCGCCGCTCGGGGTAATCCACCACTTCCCCGCCCCAAGCCTCCACCATGCCCGCGAGGACGTAGGGATATTCGGCGCCTCCCACGCCCTTGGACGGAAACATTTTGGAATAGTGGCAGCCGATGTGCTCCACGACTTTCAGGGGTTTCCCCGTCCGGACGTTCACCAATTTGTGGACGGCCCGCGCGGCGATCTGATAGCGAAATTTGAAGATCAAGTCGCTGGCATGGACGATGTATTTCGGTTTCGCGAACTCCAGCCGGCAGGTCTTCATCAGAATTTCGGCGATTTTGGCCTGAAGCTCGGGGAATTCCCGCCAAGTCTCGAGGGTTTCGGCATAGACCCCGAAAGATGTAATGCAGGAGCAAACGTAATTCTCATACCCGTACTTGTGCATCAGGGCGAACTGGCGCGCGACGATCGTCATCACGGTTTCATGGGGGATGGTGTCGGAATGGTAAGCGATACCGCCGCAGGTCGTATGATGCTCCGACTCGAAGATGTCTTTCCCGAGCCGGTTGCGGGTGATGTCCAGAAATGCCACCTCGGAGCCGGTGAAGAACGCCTGCCGGATGCAACTGCGTACATAAAAGTAGTGATCGTCGGGGATTTCTTTCTGATAGTCGCTCCAGATCCGTTGTTTTCCTTCGTAGATCATGATCCTAATGGTTAAAATGGAAAGGACTGCAAGTGGTATTTACCTTTTCGGCGAATTCCTCGACGGAGAGTCCCAGTTCCGCCGCTTTCTTTTCCGCTGCCTTCCGAACCGTCTCCAACCGGGCAGTCCCCCCGGTCTCGTCAAAGATCCGCTGGATCTGGTCCAGGTCTTCCTGGGGAATGCGCCGGCACGCCCCGGGTCCATCCCCGTCCAGATTCCCTCCAAGTCGCTCGAAAACTTCGTCCAGATGCTTTTCCTCCCATGCCCACACAGGACCCGCTTCCGGATGCCCGGCCGAATCGAAATTCCGAGGATAGACGCAGTAGCCGTAATCCAGGATGTTGCCGCAGAGATCTTTGCACAAAACATACTGCTGCCGGCCTTTTTCGGATTCGATGAAATAGCCTAAATCAATAGACAGGCTGCGAAGCGCCATAATGATCAATCCAGGCGCGTTCTTGCGGGGACAGCGGGTCACGCAGCTCATGCACTCGCCGCAGTACCAGATCGTTTCGCTTTTAAGTAATTCTTCGATTGCCGCTTCGTCCTGACTCTGGACGATGTTCACGATCTGGCGCGGATCGTAGCGGTAAAATTCCGCGGCGGGACAGATAGCCGTGCACGTGCCACAGTTGATACAAGCATTCAGTCCTTCCCGGATTCGGTAGTCCTGCATCAGCAGGTCATACAATTTACTCATAAATCACTGTTTATTGGTAGGATATTTGGTGGCCATCGCCATCAGATCCACCTTCGGATCGATGTTCAATTCCATCTTGGAAAGCATTCGCACGAATGCTTCCAAGTCTGGTTGGGCGAGGCCTCGGATGATTTTCTGTACAGAGTCCATGGCCACCTTCGTCACCTTGTCCTTGATCGAACGGGAATAGTCCGTCACTTTAATGAGGTTCTGCCGTCGATCGTCGGGATTGCTGACCCGGGTCACGAGTTTGCGGCTTTCCAGTCCGTCGATCAGCTTCACGATCGAATTCTTGTCCCGCAGGGTGATGTCCGCGATCTGCTGCTGGGTGAGCACCCCTTCGTCCCACAAGGTGTCCATGACGAGAAACTGCTCAGGGGTAAGATTGAACCCGGATTGTTTGAAGTCATTCACCATACACTGTTTCATACTGGTATGGACGATGTTCAGAAAGAGAACGAGCTGCTTGCTCAGTATCATATTATATAGTAAAATGATTTACTTTTAGAGACAAATATAGTACTTATTTTCCTTTTGCCAAATCTTATCGGAATTTCTTGTCGTCCTCGAGCATGCCCAGATAGGAGGCATAGCGCTCCGGGGAGACCGTTCCTGAATCCAACGCCGCCTTCACCGCACATTCGGGCTCGTGTGTGTGGGTACAGGGAACATAATAGCAGTTGTCAGTGACCCGGAGCATCTCCGGAAAGTATTTAGAAATTTCTTCTTTTTCGAGATCCACGAGCCCGAATCCGCGCAGCCCCGGCGAATCGATGACGAAGCCGCCGGAGGACAAGGGGTACATTTCGTAGCGTGATGTGGTATGCCTGCCTTGCAAATGGGCCAGAGAGATCTTTCCGATCTTCGGATCCAGGGAAGCGTCCATCGCGCGAATCAGCGAGGATTTTCCTACACCGGACTCTCCTGCTGCCAGTACGACATGATCTTTCGCAAGCGAACGTAATTCGGCAATCCCCTCTCCGGTACGCGCGGAGGTTTCAAGAATCGGATAGCCGGCGCTCTCGTAGATGCGATGGAAGTCGGCGAGGGCATCGGGGAAGTCTTCCCGGAAAAGATCCACTTTGTTGAGCACGATTGTCACCGGAATGCCATAGACCTCGCAGGTCACCAGAAAGCGATCCAAAAAGGGCAGTTTGATTTCCGGGAAGTACAGGGTCGCGATGAGGAAAGCCCGGTCCAGGTTTGCGGCGATGACGTGACTCTGTCGCGAAAGATTGGTCGAACGACGGATGATGTAGTTCCGCCGCGGCTCGACGGAGATGATGGTCGCCGGGTGCTCCAAGGTTGCCCGCGCAGTTTCAGACACGGCTCCGGACGCGGCAGGATATGCGTCGGAGCCGATGGAATAGGTAACGATGTCCCCCACCGCCACCGGATTCGTGGCATCGCTGCCTGACAGCCGCACCTTTCCTCTCAGCACGGCCGGAAACGGCGCCCACTCCGGCAGGAGGGACAGCAGAAAATGGCTTCCCGCATTCTTGACGACTGTTGCTTTTCCGGTCATATTCACAGGACAAATTTAGCAAACATTGTATAATTTGAAGAAAAATTTTGATTCATCAAATTAATGTATACATTTGTGTTAACAATATCGTTAAACAGCATCGTTAATAACATCGGATTCCATGACGAAAGAAGAAGAAATACTTGCCGCGGCGGAAGACGAATTCTTCCGGAACGGTTATGACGCCACATCCACCGCGACCATCGCCGGAAGAGCAGGCGTGACCCATGCGATGGTCAACTACTATTTCAGAACCAAGGAGCAGCTTTTCTTCAAAATCATCGATACCCATATCCAAGGATTTCTGGGAAGCCTGAAGAAGGTGATGCTCGCGGAAGGCGACTTTATTCAGGTGCTGAAGGGTGCCGCCGCGGCCTTGTTCGACAAGATCCGGGAAGACAGGAAGTTCCCCTTCATCATCTTGGACATTTCGAGGACCCATCCGGAATTTCTGGAACGCTATCGGGAGACCGTGATGACCCTCTGTCGCGAGAGTATCAAACGCCATGCGCAACGGCTCGCGGAACAGATTCAGGCCGGGAAGGTGGCAGATTGCACGATGGAAAACATTTTTGAAACCGTACTCGATCTTGCCGCTGCCCCTTTCCTGAAAATTCCATTTTTGGAAAAAATTTTCGGCTATGACGAGGAAATGATCGACCGGTATCTGCAATCGAGGAGAGAGGACATCATGGAGACGATCAAAAGAAAATACGCAATCAAACCCTGATACCATGAACTTGAAAATGACAATCCTGGCGCTGTCGCTGGCGATCGCTTCCCAAGTGATCTACGGGCAGGAAGCCTATTCCCTGAAACAATGCCTGAACTATGCCCTCGCGCACAACAGCGCGCTTGCAAAGGACCGGCTCGAACGCGACTTGTCCGTCCAGTCGAAACGGGAGGTGGTCGGCGCCTTGCTTCCCCAGATCAACGCCTCGGGCGGCTGGACCCGCAATCTGCAGAAAGCGACGATCGCGATGCCGAATTTCATCAACGCGATGCTGCCGGAGGCAGCGAGAGATCCGAACGCGTCAAAATACATGACGGTTACGATGGGGATGGACAACACCGCCAACTGGGGCGCCGGCCTCAGCCAGCAGATCGTCAACTTCGCGCTCTTCAATGCCGTGTCCATCACGAAGGTGGCGGGCGAAATGGCCGAATTGGGAGCGGAAATGACTGAAAGCGATGTGATCGCGCAGACCGCCTCCCTGTACTACAGCGCCCAGACCCTTGCCTACGCAGTCAAGCAGTTCGACGAGAGCGTCTTGCTGCTGGACAGAACCCTGGGTATCCTAGAAGCGAATAAAGAGAACGGGCTCATACGCCAGATCGATGTGGACAGGGTCTCGGTCTCCAAGTCGAACCTTGAGACACAGCGGGCATCGATGAAACGCGCGCTGGAGGTCCAGAAAAATCTGCTGAAGTTGCAGATGGGATTTCCAATGGCGGAAACGATCCGGATTCCGGAAATTGATACCGAACGGATGGAGAACCAGCTGTATTCAGCCGCGCTACCGGTCTTTGACATCACGCGCATGCTCCCCTATAAGATGCTCAAAGCCAGACAGACAATGCTCGACAAGCAGTACAAGTCCATTGTGTACGAGGCGCTTCCTGTCGTGAACTTCGTTGCGAATTACTCCATGAACTACATGGGCGATCATTTCTACGGCGAGACCTTCCACAATTTTCCGGTTTCCATGATCAGCCTCAACCTCCGGATGCCGATCTTCTCAGGTATGTCCCGGAACGCCAAGATCAAGAAGGCGCGGATCGAATTGATGAAATCGGAAGCGGATGAGCGGATGCTGGAGCAGTCTCTGACGATGGGTCAGGACAATGCCCGGAGACAGTTGGAGCAGCAGCTCCGCTCGATCGAATCCCAGAAGCGGAACAAAGCCTTGGCGGAAGAGGTCTACCAAGTGACGGAGACCAATTTCCAAGAAGGAATCTCCTCCCTCTCTGACCTGCTCAACGCCTCCTCTTCGCTCGTCCAGGCACAGATGAATTATGTGAACACCTTGGGAGAGAGCATGAAAGCCTACATCGACCTCAAGGAGGCGGTCGGAACCATCCATGATTTGAAACAATAATTGTCAATTGAATATGAAAAAAGCCATTGGAATAGCGGTTGCCTTGCTCATCCTCGCAGGGATGACGCTGCTGCTGGTCGGCAACCGGAAGAAAATGAAAGAGCAGATCTCGTCGGCCTTCACAGCCGAGCAGGAGGTCCCCGTCTACACCGATACCGTCGCGGAACAAACGTACAGCCATGACTTCACGTCCAACGGACTCTGCCAGGCTGTCAGCGAACTGAATTTCGTGTCCAACGTGTCGGGAAGAGTAGTCGAGTTGTATGTGGACAAAGGACGGGTGGTCCGCAAGGGAGATCCGCTTTTGAAAATCGATTCGGATCTGCTGGAATCAGACTACCAAGCGAGCCTGGCCGCCTGCGAAGCCCTCCGGAACGATGTACAGCGTTTCGAGCGCTCCAACCTGGCCGGAGGTGTCACCGATCAGCAGCTCGAAAATATCCGAACCCAGCTCGTCGCGGCCGAAAGCCGGCTCGCAAGAAGCCGGAAGATGCTGGAAGATGCGGTCGTGCGATCTCCGATGGCGGGAACGGTCAACGCCCGATATGTCGAGCTCGGCTCCCTGATCGCCCCGAACGTGCCCCTGTTCGACATCGTGAACGACGGGGCCCTCAAGGTCATGTGCAATGTCTCTGAGTCAAAGGTCAAGATGCTGTCCAAGGGCATGCAGGTCTCTCTGACGAGCGGCACCGTCCCCGGCAAAAGGTTCACCGGACATGTCAGCCACATCGGAATCAAGACCGACCGGGGATTGAACTACCCCGTGGAAGTGCTTTTGGACAAGGACAGCGACCTCCGGATCGGGATGTACCTGAAAGTCTTGTTCGACAGCGGTTCACAGCGTGCCGGGATCTTGATTCCGCGTAAAGCCATCATCGGAAGCGCCAAAGCGGCGAACGTCTATCGGATCCGGGATGGGGTAGCCAGCTTACAGGAAGTTTCGCTCGGGGACATGATCGGGGATGAGGTGGAGATTCTGACCGGGCTTTCCGCCGGAGACGTGATCATCACTTCCGGCATCATGAACGTGGCGGACGGCATGGCCGTCAAGCCGATCAATCCGTAAGCGCCATGACCCTTTCAGAACATTCCATCAAGCGTCCGATTACGGTGATCGTGCTGTTTCTGGTCATCGCCATCCTCGGTATTCTGGGATATTCCGGACTGCAAGCGGAGCTGATGCCGAAATTCACCCCGCCTTCCATGAATGTGCAGGTCGTCTACCCGGGCGCCTCGCCCACCGAAGTGGAGAACTCCCTGACGCGCAAACTGGAGGATGCGCTTTCGTCTTTGCAAGGCATCGAATCGATGCGGTCATTTTCTTTCGAAGGCATGTCGATGGTCTTCGTGTCGTTCACATACGGTACCGACATCGACAAATCCATCTCGGACGCCCAGAACAAGATCGACTCGAAGAAAGCCGAACTGCCATCCACAATCCTTGCCCCGATGATCAACAAAGTCACCGTGGATGACAAATCCGTGATGCAGCTTTCCATCACGTCATCGCTCGAAACCATGGCTTTCTCCGATTTCATCGATCGGAACATCCTTCCTGAACTTCTCCGGATTCCGGGCATGGCGAAAGTAGACGTGATCGGAAAGCATCCCCGGGAAATTCAGGTCAATCTCGACATGGAAGTGATCCGCGCGCTGGGAATCGCCCCTGTCCAGGTGCTGGGTTCCCTTCGGGCAGCCAATCTGGACTTCCCGACGGGAAGCCTCCGAAGCGAAAAGACTCACACCATTCTGCGCCTTTCCGGCAAACTGAACAGTGTGGAAGAAATCCGGAATCTCGTGATCATGACGCTTCCCACCGGCACGCAGATCCGCCTGTCCGACATCGCCGAGGTCACCGAGTCCGCGAAGGACGCGGACAAACTGGCGCGCATCAACGGAAAGGATGCTGTCCTGCTGAACATATTCAAGCAGAGCGACGCCAATGCCATCGACCTGAGCAACCGCATCGAGCAGGTCTGCACGGTCCTCGAACGCGACAACACCGCCATCCAGCTAGAGATCCAAACAATTTCGGACACGTCCACCTTCACCCGTGAATCAATCCGGTCGGTGTTTACCGACCTGCTGCTCGCCATTCTGCTGGTCACCCTTGTCATCCTGGTGTTCCTGCACAACTGGAGAGACGCCCTCATCGTCATGGTCGTCGTACCCCTTTCGATCATCGGGACATTCATCGGGATGAGGATTTTCCATTTCACACTCAACATGATGTCCTTGCTGGGCTTGTCCGTCGTCATCGGGGTGCTCGTGGACGATGCGATCGTTGTGGTGGAAAATGTCTACCGTCACATCGAGATGGGGAAAAAGCCCGTCGAGGCAACCGTGGATGCGATGCGGGAAATCGGATATACCGTCGTCACCATCACACTGGTGCTGGTGATCGTCTTCCTTCCGATCGCGTTGACGAACTCGCTTGTTTCGGACATCATGCGTCAATTCTGCGGCGTCATCATATTCGCCATTCTGTTCAGTCTCCTGGCCGCGCTGACCCTGGTGCCGCTCCTCACGTCCCGGTTCGGCCGGCTGGAAGAACTGCATGCCAGAAGCCTTTGGGGGCGGTTGATGCAATGGTTCGAAAAAACGATCCGGGACTTCGGCGAATGGGTCGCCCGGATCCTCAAGTGGTCGCTGGGACACAAGAGATGGGTGGGCGTCATTGTGCTGGCCGTGACTATTTTGGTCTGCGCCCTCTTCCCGACTGGTTTCATCGGATTCGAATTCATGCCCCACGTCGACCAGAGCGAATTCTCCGTCCTGCTTGAAATGCCCAAGGACATCTCCATCGAAGAATCCTCAAAGATGGTCGCGCGCGCGGAAGCGTGGCTGCTCGAGCAGCCGGAAATCAAAGAGGCAGCCACGATGGTCGGACTGACGAGCAGCAGCACCGAAAGCACCGCGGGCTCCCCGTACCTCGCCGAAATCTCTGTGAAAATGGTTCCTCCTTCCGAGCGTGAACGATCCGTCAACCTGTACATCGCCCGTCTGCGTCCGCAGTTATCGGATTACTTGGTAGATGCGAAAGTCAGGATGTTCGCGGCCGCCATCCACGGGAGGGGCAACAGCGCCGATGTCGAATACATTATTTCAGGCACGCAAGCAGACTCGGTGACTTCGTTCAGTGAATATGCCCTCGCAGCGCTTCGGGGTATCCCGGGCACCCTGCAGCAGCAACTGTCCGCCGGAACGGGGATGCCGGAAGTGGAGATTACCGTCGACCGGGAGAAGATGTCCGCCCTCGGACTGAGCCTCGACAATGTCGGACTGACGCTCCAGATGGCCTTTCAGGGCAACACGACCCTCAAATATGTAGAGAATGACATGGAATACGACATCAACATCCGAGCGGATCGGTTTTACCGCGAGAACATTGACGATGTCGCGAACCTGACGTTCGTGAACGCCCAGGGCAGCCGGATCACCCTCGACCAGTTCGCCGACATCCGGCTCGGCACCGGTCCGAACCGGCTGGAGCGCTACAACCGCAATCCTTCCGTCTCCATCAGCGCGAATGTGATCGGTTCATCCCCCGGGGCCGTTTCCGGCGAATTTCTGTCGAAGGTAGAAGACAGAGCAAACGAAATGGGCATGACGCTGACTGCCGTCGGCGACATGAAGTCCATGTCCGATTCCATGCGCGTAATGACCATCGCCCTGTTGCTCTCGCTCATTCTGATGTACCTGACGTTGGTCGTGTTGTACAATAACTGGATCGATCCGCTGGTCATCATGGTCTCCATCCCGTTCTCCGTTCTGGGCGCGATTCTTGCCCTCGCCCTTTCCGGCACTTCACTCAACATCTACGCAATGCTCGGACTGGTGATGCTGGTCGGTCTGGTGGCCAAGAACGCCATTTTGCTTGTGGACTTTGCCAACGAGCAACTACGCGCGGGTCTCGGCATAGACGAATCGCTGGTGGCCGCCGTTCGGTTGCGTATGCGCCCCATCTTGATGACAGCCCTGTCTACCATCATCGGGATGATTCCGGTCGCGATCGCAAGCGGTTCGAGCGCCGAGCTGCGGAACGGCATCGGCTGGGTTGTCATCGGTGGCATGACCGTCTCCACCCTGCTGACCCTCGTCGTCGTCCCGGTTGTCTTCAAGCTATTCCATGGGCGCGCAGGCAAGCCGGACGGTCTTGCAGGTTAACGCTGGATTGTCTAACTTTAAGCGTTTGGAAGTAATATACGAGCTATGCTGAGCGAAGAGAAAATCGATGCCGCCGTACAGGCGCTGTTTGACGGAATACAATTCACGCAGGAACCTGCGGGCCTCTATGACCCGCTCCGGTACATGATCAAGATCGGGGGCAAGCGGATTCGTCCGAAACTCTGCTTGACCACATATGCCCTGTACCAGGACAGCATCGGGCCGGAGGTGCTGGAACCGGCGGCCGGACTGGAGATTTTCCACAGTTTCACGTTGATCCACGACGACATCATGGACAAGTCCCCGCTGCGGCGCGGCGTGGCGACCATATGGAAGAAGTGGGGTGCGGACACGGCGGTGCTGTCCGGCGACGTGATGTGCATCGACAGCTACAGACGGATCGCCCAGGCGCCTTGTGAGGTGCTCAGGAAGGTCATGTCGCTGTTCTCGGCAACCGCTGCCCAGGTGTGCGAAGGCCAGCAATACGACATGGAATTCGAGTCCCGCGCGGAAGTCCCGATAGAAGAATATGTCCGGATGATCGGACTGAAGACCGGAGCGCTGATCGCCTGCGCCGCCAAGATGGGCGCGATCATCGGGGGCGCTTCCGATGCCGACTGCGACAACCTTTATGAATATGGCTATTATCTCGGCCTGGCGTTCCAAGTGGCGGACGACTACCTGGATGCCTTCGGAAACGAGAGAATCTTCGGCAAACCCATCGGCGGGGACATTATCAACAACAAGAAGAGTTGGCTGACCGTCCGCGCTTTCGAGAAAGCTGACACCACCCGGCGGACGGAACTGCTGAAGGCTCTGGGACTCCCATCCGTTTCAGACGAAGAGAAGGCCGCCAAGATCGCCCGCGTAAAAGCCCTCTACCGGGAGCTTGACGTAACCGAGGACGCCAAATACGAAATCCTGCGCCTCAATGAAAAGGCCTTGGAGTATGCCCGCAAAGCCACCGACGGCGTCCGTTACGAAACCCTCCGCCGCTTCGCCGAAAAGCTCGTCGGCAGGGCGAAGTAAATGCCTGTTACCGGCTGAACGCAAGGACGAGTGCTGAGGAGGCCGGGACGAGGAGGGGCTGCCGGACGTCTACACGTGCGCCGGTCAGCACATCCGTTCCTTCCGTGAGACCGGCTGCGATTTCTGCGTAGTTCGCCCAGGGGATGGTTTTGTCCTCCGGTGAATTGTTCACATACACGAACACCATCCCGCAGGACAGGTCGGCCTCCTTTCCGGAAGTGCTGTCAAAGTACCGGAAATAGGCGTAGGTATTATCACGGCTCAAGAAATGCTTCGTCCTTCCGGTGTGCAGGACCTCACAGTCCTTGCGCCACTGAAAGAGCGTGCGCACATAGTCGTGCAGCGCCGCAGCGTCGGCATATTCCCCGGAAGCCGCCTTGCGTCCGGCGTCCGTGAACAGATCCACGGCATCGCCCGGCCAGCCGCCCGGGAAATCCATCCGCAGTTCACCGTCGCTCTTGTAATCCTTGCCGGTCGCGAACATCATCTCGTCACCGTAGAAGAGTTGCGGGATGCCCCGAACCGTAGCCAGCAAGGTGTAGGCGATCTTCATCTTGGCCGGATCGTGGTTCCAAGCGTCCGCGATCCGGTAGTGGTCATGGTTGGACAGGAAGACCAGCATCTTGGACACGTCGGCATAGGTCGCGTCATGCGCCAGGGCATTGTAGACGCGGAACATTCCCTGCCCCCACTGCGGGTAGTTCTCGCCCATCGCCGCCATGATCGCTTCCTGCAGCGGAAAATCCATGATCGAGGGCAGATGGGAGTCGAAACCGTCGGCATTCGGATGGCCGCCCTGCCAGTAGGCCAATTGGTCGAACTGGCTGTCCCAACACTCCCCGACGATGTTGAAGTCGGGATATTCCCGCATCACGGCCTCGCACCACCGGCTCATCGGTTCTTTCTCGTTGTAGGGATAGGTGTCCACACGGAAACCGTCCAGTCCTGAATATTCCGCCCACCAGATCGCCCACTGCTGGAAATAGCGCAGCACGAACGGATTGTCCAGATTCATGTCGGGCATCGCAGGCACGAACCAGCCGCTCTCCATGATGTTACGGTCATAGTCGGAAGCATTCGGATCCATCAAAGTTGAGAAAGTAAAGTTGCTGCCGGTATATTCAGGAAACTGGTGAATCCAATCTCGGAACGGCAGGTCCTGCATCCACCAGTGGGCCGTGCCGCAATGGTTCGTCACGATGTCCATGATGATCTTCAGGCCTTTCTCGCGCGCCTTGGAAACATATTCTTTGAACAGTTCATTGGTTCCGAAACGGGGGTCGATCTGATAGTAATCACCGCAGGCATAGCCGTGGTAGGACTCCTCTGCCTGGTTGTCCATCAAGAGCGGCGTGCACCAGATGGCGGTCGCGCCGAGATCGGCGATGTAGTCCAAATGGTCGATGATGCCCTGCAGGTCTCCCCCGTGCCTGCCGAAAGGCTCGCTGCGATTGGCCTTCTCAGCCGTGTCATCAGTGGAATCGTTCAACGGGTCGCCGTTGGCGAAGCGGTCGGGGCAGATCAGATAGATGAAGTCCGCGGTCGTAAAGCCTTTGCGCTGCGCGGAACCTTTCTCACGGGCAGCCAGTTCGTACGGAACCTTGAAAGAAGTCTCTCCTTTTGTGAATACGAGCCAGGCGGTTCCGGGCTTTGCGGTTTTACCGATCTTTATGTCCACGAAGAGATAGTTCGGGCTTTCGGCCTTGCGCGTCTCCTGCACGGACAGACCGCTTCCCTCGATGGAGACGGCATAGTCGCCGATGGAAGGGCCCTGCACCATCAATTGGAGAGGCATCTTCATCCCGATCCACCAGGAGGGCGGTTCCACGCGGACGATCTGCTGCGGCGTGGCATCGGGAACGATCGACGGGTCGGGGGCGGACTTGCAGGCTGCCAAGGCCCCCGACAGAGCAACAATAGCAGCGGCGATCTGTAACTTTCTCATAATCATTAATTTATGTGTTTCAATCTGTGGGTTTTCCGATAGATGGATTTCGTTAAAACCCGATCATTCAGCACGATGCACATCGCCGGAAACAGCATCGGCAGCGCCCTCATAACGCAAACACAACTGAGGAGTTCGGGCCGAGGGTGAGTTGGAAAGCATCGGATTCCTTCTCGACAATGACGGAACCGAGCTGCGCGACGGGTTTGGAGAGATTGTCGGCAAATGGGAGCAAGAGCACGGAAGAAACACTGAAATTGTGAGCCACAAGCATCTTGGAGCCATCAGTAGCCGTCCTGTACCAGCAGGCCAGGGACGGATACATCGTGTTCGTGGAATTGTAGATTGCATGCTCGGACATCGCTCCCTGCGCGAGAGCGGGATAGGCATTCCGGAGGGTGGCGAAATAGCGGTAAACGGACAGCAGAGAGGATTTGTCCGCCGTCTGGGTTTCGACGGAGATGTCCGCGGTCAGCATCGCAGGATCCACCTTGCCGCTCAAAGCTCCGTCGGCGATTTTGCCGGAATTCACCCACTTGATCGGCGCGCGGACATATTCATCCCCCTTGGCTTTTGTTCCCCAGTAGCCGAGTTCCTCGCCTTGGTAGATGTAAGGCGCCCCGGAGGCGGTAAGCAGCACGGCTGCCGCCTGTTTGATTTTAGCAACATTCCGGCCCAGATCGGAAGCCGCGCGATCCTCGTCGTGGTTCGAGAGTTTGGTCGCTTCGATCGCATCCGCACGGTAGGTCCGGTACATCGCTTGATAGCCGAGGATGTCCTTGGCGAAACGATTCCCTTTGCCGCTGTTTAAGGCATCCTTCAGCCGCCACCAGAAGGAGAATTCGAAGAAGGCGGGCAAGCCTTTGTAATAAGGGGCTACTTCGGAGGCTTCGGCAAACTGTTCACCTACCATGTAGATGTCGTTCAGGACTACCGATGCAGGACGGCTGACGGAGCGGTAGGTCTGGTTGCAGCGGTCGTACCAGGTTTTCAGAAAGGTCGGATTCTCATCGCCGGAAGCATTGTGATAGATGTGCTTGACCGCGTCCAGCCGGAAGCCGTCCACGCCCATCCGGAGCCACTTGTCAGCGGAAGCAGCCACGTCCTTGAATGCAGGAGAAGACGCGGCGGAGGACGCCGCGCCGTAGTTGAGGTCGGCGAACCAGTCGGTCCAGAAATGCGAATGGAAGAGTTCCGGCTGTCCGAAGGTGATGTCTTTCGCTTCTTCGTTGTTCAGCGTTTTGGCCGTGCCGAGTGTAATCTGCTGGCTTCCTGAAGACGCCCCCCACTTGGTTCCCGCGTCCCAGGACGTGGAAGACGTCCGGATCAGGAAGCCCCAGTCGGTATCCAAATCGACGGTAATATCGAATAAGTTGGAATTGCTCGGATCTTGATAGAAGCGGAACAACTTCTCCGCCCCGAAATACAGGTATTTCTGAACAGATTCCGAGGGATTGGACACTTGCGCAGGTCCGGCGGCTTCCGTCACGGTGACCTTGGGTGCGGAAGGAGAAGTCCAGTCGAGGTGGAAATGATAGCGGCCTTTTGCGCCCAATTCCGGTCCGCCGGGAACAGCGAACCATTGTCCGGAATCATACCCGCCACGCTCGATCATCGGGAACTTTCCGGCAGCGATGTCCGCGGCAGGATTGGCGCTGAAGAGAAAATAGTCCCGGTAGGCATTGTCCGCAGAAGCGGAGGCCTTGGTGAACCAAGTGTCCACGGCGGCATCGCCGGGCCACACATGGCCCTTTGCCGACATGTGATTGAGAACATAGTCCATGTAGATCTTGATGCCGCGCGCATGCGCCGCGTCAATCAGGCCTTGGAAATCCGCTTCGGTGCCGAATTTCGGATTGAGCGCATAATAATCCGCGACATCATAGCCGTGATACGAAGCGGAGGGATGCACCGGCGAAAGCCAGAGCGCGTTGACCCCGAGCGCGTCGAAATAATCGAGGTGCGCCTGAATCCCCTTGAAATCCCCGATCCCGTCGCCGTCGCTGTCCGCGAAGGAATAGACCAGCAACTGGTAGGTGATATCGGCCCGCTTGGTTCCGTCCCAGGCGATTTCGGTCGGGATGGTGATCTTGTCCTCCGTCCCGTCGCCGTTTACCGGCTTGTCCTTGTGGCAGGACACGGCAAAGAATAGCAGGGCGAGGGCCGTCAAGAATATGTTTTGATGGTTTCGCATGATCAAGATCCTCCGTCCGGTTGATTTAGCGAACTGAAGGCCGGTCAAGGCCTTCAGTCCAAAGATAAAAAGAAAAGATGTATTATTGAATGGTCCCCGTCCCCGCGTTGAAATCGAGGGTCACGACCTGGCCGGCCGTGCAGGGCACGCGCTCCTGGTCACCACCGGTGCCGCGATAAGCGATCTTCCCGTCCAGGATGATAAACTCGCGGGTCCACCAATCGGTGTTGGCAATGGAGGAGGCCGCGAACATGCGGAGTTCCCCGGAGCCGGACAGCGTCGCCTTGAGGGTCTTGCCGTCCGCCTGGAAAAGCGCCGTTTCTTTCTCGGCATCCCAACCTCCGAAGCAGTCGCCCATGCCGTAGATCCGGGCAGGTTCGACATGCACGATCTCCCGCTTCAGGTCGATGTGCACCATGTAGAAGCCGTCAGCCGCTACCGTGCAGTTTCCGCTGACCTCGGTGAATCCCTCATTGGTCTTGAGTCCCCAGAAGTCCCCTTGCCAATCTTTCTTCGCGCAGAATTTGAATCCTTTTCCGGCGGAGAAATAACGGACCGTCCAAAACTGGCCTTCGCCACCGTTCACCGGGACCAAGTCCACGACGCCCGAGCTCGTCCAATCCCAGCTTCCGAATTCTTCCCCGATCATATGGAGTTGCTCCGGGAAAGCAACCGCCGTGATGGTCACGGACAAATCCTGGGCATTGAAAGTCACCTTGTAATCCCCCTCCGGAACCGAAATGTTTCCGCCCGGCTGAACCGCCGTAAAGGCTTCGCCGATGACCGGTGTGAAACCTTCCGGGGCTCCATAGGTGTTCGCTGCATCCCAGGAATAGTCAAAGCGGATCTTAAAGCCACCCGTGATGTTCACGACAGGGCTGGTCCAGACATCCCCGTTGCGCGACATCACGACATCCTTCGTCCAGGAGTCACCGTTGATCTCCCCGATGAGGGAGTAGGCGGCCACGTGTTCCTCGACGAGGATGGTCTTGGCAGCGTAGTCGAAGGTCACATCGTACTTGCCGGCCGCGCCGACGGCGATGTTCTTGTCCTTGGCCTCGAAGACGGTCCCGAGCGTAGGCTTGTAGACGCCGTAGGCATTGGCGGGATCAATCGTACTCGTCGCGTTCTCTTCCGGACCGCCATAGGACTCTTCCCACTTGTGGTCCGCGCGGATCTTGAACTCGTCGCTGTCGGTCAGGACAACGTTGCGCACAATCCAGATGTCTCCGTCTATATTCGTCAGATCGGTGTCCGTATCCCAGTTGGAGCCACCGATGGTACCGATGAGAGACCAGACCGCCGGTTTGTCAGGCTCTTCGGGATCTTCGCTACCGATCTTCTTGCTTGCCGGACCGCCCATTGTCGCGACGACCGTAATCGTGCCTGCAGCGTTGTCAAGGATGATATCATAGACACCATCCTCCGCGACAGCCATGTTCTTGCCGTCCTGGACGGAAGGGATCGCGGCGTCAAGCGCGACGACGGTCGGATCAGCATCTCCTGCGGCGCCCCTATTGACAGCCCAATCCTGATCCTTCCGGAACTTGAACAAATTGTCCTTCTTGAGATTGACACCCTGGACAAGGTAAGCGTCCGAACCGTTTGTCGAGGCGGCGATGTCGCCGTTCCATTCGATGCCATATTCAGTAAGGGCACCGGTAAGCCCCCAGGAGGATTCCTGATTGAAATCCGGATAGGGATTATACGCCTCGGTGACCTTGTAAAGTTTGGCATCCGGATTAACCCAGAGGTCGTACGCACCATCAGCGGAAACCGAGAGATTCTTTCCCTTATCAACACCTTCAAGTTCCGTATCGAGCGTGACCACGAAAGGCTCGACGTCGCCGGTTGCGCCGATGTTGTTGTCCCAGCCGCCATCCTTGCGGAACTTGAACTGGTCAGCGCTCGTGAGCACGACCGACTTCGCGACATGCCAGGTACCATCAGAAACCATGGCGATATCCTTGTCCCAATTGATATTGGCGGAAGCGATCGATCCGGTAACGGACCATGTGCTCGTCTGGTCGAATCCCTCGAAAGGATTGCCGGCGGCTTCAACAATCGTGAAACCCTTCACGAGGATACGGCCTTTGGAATCGACATAGCCATTGCGGCCGTTGTCCCTGGCAGGATCCTGCATGGAGGCACGGATCGCTAGCTCAACGTCCACATTCTGGCCGAAAGAACAGCCCAGATTGACAAGGGCCTTTGAAAGGGCGGTCACAGTTATCTTGGCATTGCCGTCATTGGCGGTGGAAGGGAGCACCTTGTTGACAGGTTTCCCGTCTGATGAGACAATCACGAGAGAGTGATATGGAGCCATCTTCTCGTTGAAGCCCATCTTAAAGGTTCCGGGTGTGTAGGTTGCTGTGATGGCTTTCTCGCTCACATCATAACTACCCAGCACCGGGGCAGTGGCCTTGGACGGATCAAAAGTCGCAAGGTCGTCCTTGACGCAGGATCCTGCCGACACCAGAAGCAGTCCTGCAGATATAATGGATAAAAATTTTTTCATGATACATACTATTATTTGCCGGAATATCCGGGATTCTGTTCCAAGCTGGTGTTGGACAAACGGTCACTGTCAGGAATCGGGAAGAGTGTTCTGTAGGCCTCTACATCCTTCCCTTCCTTGACTTCACCCTTCCACTGCCAGTTGTAGCCGGAGGTGAACTTGCCGAAACGGATGAGGTCGCTGCGACGCCAGCACTCTTGATAGAGTTCGCGTCCGCGCTCGTCCAGAATCTCGTCAAGGGAAAGAGCGGAAACCGCAGGGATCCCGGCACGAGAGCGGACCTGGTTGAAGGCGGACAGGCCATCGATAGAAGCGCCCCTCACTTGGCATTCCGCAGCCATGAGGAGTACGTCGGCATAACGCATCATCGGGAAGTCCGTATTGACGAACGACGGGTTGCTATACTTGTTGGTCTTCTCGTCAAAAACTTGATTGGGAGTTGTGCCGTCGCTTGCGACATTGAGGAACTTCTGGAATCCATAGCCATACTTGAAGTTGCCGATGTCTTCGATATCCTTCACTTGGATATTTTCCTTGGCGGCTTTCTTGGCTTCAGAGAGTTCTTTGACTTTATCATTGTACGTTCCCGCATCCTTCATCTTCTGAATGTCATCAGCGGAATAGGTCTCAGGATCGTCTTCCGGTTTTTCCGGCATCGCATCCACATCAGCCTGTGACCTTGCCGTTGAATAGAATAGATTGCGGGCATCATTGGCGGTGAACTTGTCGACAAATTCAGGAGTCGTACGAAGGCCGCCCCAACCCGAAGTAATACCGATCTGCCTGACATTCATCGTACCGCCTGTTGAAGCGAAGATCAAATAGTTGGTGACACCGTAGCTTTGGGTATTGACACCGTCCTGCTCAACCGCGAAGATAATTTCATCCGTGCACTTGTTGTTGTCAGCGAGGAAGAGCTCCTGATAGGCACTGTACTTGCCCGCGGAGGTGGTGTGAAGGCTGTAGCCGTCATTCATCAGGTCTTTGAGGACATCCGCGCAGTCATTCCAACGAGCGGTACCGGTGTACACTTCAGCATTGAGATACAGTTTGGCGAGTATAAACTTGGCAGCCCCCATGCCGACATGTCCATAAACGGTAGAATTCTTATCCGGAAGATGGCCGTCAGCGATGATGGCCTTCAGTTCGGTCTCAAGCCAGTTGAAAAGATCCGCTCTCTTCATCTGAGAAGGGTTGACCCCGACTACGGAAGTTTCGTCCGCGAACGGGACGTTGCCGAAATTGTCAATGGCGTGGTAGTAGGCAATGGCGCGAAGAACCCGAGCCTCGTCAATGTAACGCTTCTGCAAGGTTTCGTCAATGCTGAGATTCTTTACCTGGCGGATGAACTCGTTGGCGGCGGAAACCTGCATCAGAACACGTGAATAGAACGCATAGATGAAAGTATCGTCCGTCGTCCAGTTCATGTAGTGGAAATTCTTGATTGTCTGGTCGTTCCATCCGCAGATGCTCTCATCCGTGGTGAGCTCGTTGAGATGGTACAGGCCACGGATATATTGAGAGGCGCCACCGTCCAGACCGGAGATGGAAGCGGAACCGTTCGGCCCGTAATAACCGGAAGTCGCGAATCCGAGGTAGACGCCCGAGATGTAGGAATTCAGGGCAGCCTTGTCTGTCAAAGCTTTGTCAACCGTGTTCGCATTGGGATCGATAGGGGTCACATTGAGGTCCCCCACGCAGGAAGTTATGGCAGCAACTGCAAAAACTCCGAGAATATAATTGATTGTTTTCATGTTCAATCCTTGTATTAGAAGTTAATCTTGACACCAGCGACGAAGGTTCTGGGACGAGGATAGACGGCACCGTCTATTCCGCCATAAACTTCAGGGTCAATTCCTGAGTATTTGGTAAGCGTGCAGATGTTCTGGACCGTTCCGAAGATGTTAAGTGCAGCGTAACGGTCAGCGGCGATCTGAAAGAGTTTCGGGAAGGTGTAACCTACCGTGAAATTGTCCAGTTTCAAGAAGGAACCGTCCTCAAGATAGTAGTCCGACAGGTACTGGGCTTGTGTGAACATTGATTTTGTCGCGGAAGAGACACGGTTGCTCACGAAGCTGTTGGTCCAAAGGTCCGCAAGCATCTCGGTGTCCGAAGCCACGTTATTGTAAACCCAATTGCCGAGGGAAGCATGTCCTGAAAGAGCTGCCGTCCAATTCTTGTAAGTGAAATTGGTGTTGAAACCGAAAGTGTAATCCGCGTCAGCGTGATGGGTCATGTACTTGTCATCCGCCGTGATCTGGCCATCGTTGTTGCGGTCAACATAGACACCGTTGACAGGATTGCCGTCCACATCGTAAACCTGCTGATAGAGATAAAATGAACGCATCGGGTAACCGACTTTGATCATCTGGACGTTGTTGCCTGTACCGCCGGAGATTCCACCGGTTTCGATACCTGTCGCGGCATCATCCGCGGCCGTCAGCTTCGTAACCTTATTCTTGTTATAAGCCATGTTCACGCCAAGGGTCCAGCTCATCTCTCGCTTCTCGATGAGAACGCTGTTGAGATCGATTTCGAATCCCGTGTTGGTCATCGTACCGATGTTGGTGTTCAGGTAGTTCGTGAGGTTGGAAAGACCCGGGACAGGGATGTAATTGAGAATGTCGCGCGTGTCTCTCCGATAAACGTCAATGGCGGCGGTCAAACGATCCTTGAAAAAACCGAGATCGAGACCCGCATTGTAAGTTGTCGTGGTCTCCCATTTCAGGTCGGCGCTATAACCGAGGGCCACAATGGGTGCCGTGAAACTTTTGCCGTCCGTGAAATAGTACGATCCCGGCGTGTTGATCTGAAGGAACTGGGCAAAGGTGTCATAATAACCGCCGACTTCCTGCTGGCCGGTCTCGCCCCAGCTCAAACGCAGCTTGAGGGTGGACAGATCATCGACACCCTTCAAGAAAGACTCATTCTTGATGTTCCATCCGAATGCGACTGAAGGGAAGATTCCCCACTTGTGATTCTGGAATCTGGAAGTGCCGTCAGCGCGAAGGGTCGCGGTGAAAAGATAGCGATCCGCGAAACCGTAATTGACACGGCCGAAGAAAGAAACAAGAAAAAGTTCACCCTTGCCTTCCGTGTTGGTCAATTCCTTCTTGTCGGCGATCCTATACCTGAATGTGTGGCTGTTGTTCCAGAAGTGCTGCCAAGAATAACCTCCCATGATGTCAAGATTGTGTTTCTCGGCGAATGTCTTGTTATAATCGGCGTAGAACTCAAGGGTGGTGTTGCGACGGGTGTAGTCGTAGTCCGTGTGCGAACCGCTTCCGGCCTCAGTGGTACTGTGGTATGACGCCTCCGATCCCTTTGCAAGTTCGGTGATGCCGTTGGACTTCGCCCAGTCGATACCCAGGTTGAGATTGAGCCTAAGATCCTCGAAACCATGAACCTTGTAGTCAAACTGCGTGTTGCCGATAAAGCGATAGGAGTCCGCATAATCATCCTTTGCATCCAGAAGGCCTACAGGGTTCATCGTAGCCATAGCATTGAGGTTTCCCGCTGCATCGAGCCAAGTCGTGTAGCCATTCAGACCGTTCTTGTCATACACGGGTTTAGTGGGATCATAATGGTTCGCGGCGCCGATGGCATCGTGGTTCGCATAGAAGTTCTTCGCATATGTCCCCTTCCCGTTGAGATAGACGGTAAGATGGTTGTCAAAGAAATTAGGAGACAGGTTGAGAGAAAGTGTCCCGCGATTCATCTTGGATCCCTTGAGCGTACCGTTCTGACTGGTAAGGCCGCCTGAAACACGGTAGGGAAGGAATCCGACACGTCCGTTGACACTTACGTTTCCGTCATAAGTCTGGGCGGTACGGAAGATTTCCTTTTGCCAGTCCGTGTCAGCCTTTCCAAGGGCGGCTTCCGCAGCGGAATTGGCGCCGTAGAAGGTACGGATGAGGCTGCGGATCCCTTCGGCGTCAAGGACGTCGTTGTACTTGGCGATCGTGTTGGCGGAAGCGGTAAAATCGATAGCGATGTTCGGAAGTAAGGAAGCGGTCTTCGAGCCCTTCTTGGTCGTGATCACAATGACACCATTGGAGGCACGGGAACCGTAGATCGCGGTCGCGGAGGCATCCTTCAAAACAGTGAAACTCTCGATGTCTTGCGGGTTGATTGAAGACAGCGGATCTGACATGCCTGCGATTCCGTCATTGGAAACAGGAAGACCGTCAATGACGATGAGCGGGTCGTTGGATGCATTGATGGAGGAACCGCCACGAATACGGATGGTAGCGCCGGAGCCGGGCATGCCGCTGCCGGTCGTAACCACAACACCTGCGCTCTTGCCTCTGAGAAGGTCTGCAGGAGTGGTGATGACACCCTTGTTGAGTTCATCTGCCTTTACGGTAGCGATTGATCCCGTCATGTCCTCTTTCTTCACGGTGCCGTAGCCGATGACCACAACGTCAGCCAGCATCTCGCTGTCCTCCGCCAGCGTGATGTTCGCGGGAACGGCGGAAGCCTTGAAAGATTGCGAAACATACCCGATGCAACTGATTTCCACCATGGCATCGGGACTGGAAACGGTAAGGCTATAGTCTCCGTCCAAGCCGGTCGAGGTTCCGTTCGAAGTCCCCTGTTCCATGACAGTGGCTCCGATGACCGGACCGTGCGCGTCAACTACAACCCCTTTGATTAGATATCCGCTCTGAGCGGATACGTTCGTGGCGGCAAGGCCGAAGAGCAGCGTCGCCACAGCGGTTATAATCCTTTTCATTTGAAAATTGTTTATAGATATATTCATATATGATAGGTTACATTAATTCCGATTGCATTTCCGCGTCCGGTCGAGGAGCCTCCGCCTTTTCCTCTATGAAATAGACGCTGAAGGCACCGCAGATAAGCAAGATGCCCGCCAGAACGAGCATCATCGCCTGGGAACCGCCGACCAGTTTCAGCAGAACGCCCCCGAGTAGGGCGGCGACGATCTGGGGAACGCAGATCGTACTGTTGAAGAGACCGAGATACGTTCCCATATGTTCGCCTTTCAACGAATTGGTGAAAAGCGTAAAGGGCAACGCCAGCATGGCAGCCCAGGCGGCGCCGATCAGGAAGTACGATCCGAAGAGGATGTACCGGTCATGGATGAAGAACACCGAAATGAAACCTACCGCGCCGATCAGCAGACTCACGACATAGGAGGTCTTGAGGGATTTGAAGCGCGGGATCGCGATCGCCCAGAGGATGGAGCCCACCGCCTGCACGGCAAAGAGCACTCCGACCCAGTTCCCGGCGGCCTGATAGCCCTCGGAAACGACATCGGCGGTGTTCCAGCAGTTGGCAGCGACAGCGCCGTTTGTATAGGTCCACATGAACAGAAAGGCGGACCAGCAGAAGAACTGGACCAGCCCCACCGTCCAGAACGTACGGGGAGCTCTTGCGAGCAACTTGATAAATCCGGGATTCTCCTTCTTCCCCTCTTTGCGGAGATCGATGCCATGGAAGGCCGCATATTCCTCCGGATTGAATTCCTTCACCTTCAAGAACGTGTACATCACGCAGAGGATCAGGATGGCGGCGCCGCAATAAAAACTCCAGATGACGGAGTCGGGAACCACACCCTCGGGCGCGGTGTTCGCGATCCCGATCCAAGTAAAGAAGATCGGGAGAAGATACCCCGCCAGACTTCCGGCATTGCAGAGCAGCGACTGGATGGAATAGGCTTCTGCCTTCTGTCGCACACTCACCATGTCACCGACCATCATCTTGAACGGCTGCATCGCCACATTGATGGAAGTGTCCAGGAGTATGAGGGAGAAGAGTCCGAACCACATCGCAGCATTCAGTCCCAGAAAGACATACGCGGCCGAAAGATTCAGGCTGCCCGCATTGGGCAACATGATCATGACCAGCACAGACACAATCGCGCCGCCTAGAAGATAGGGTTTGCGACGTCCCAGACGGCACCAGGTCCTATCCGACCACTTGCCGATCAAGGGCTGGACAATCATGCCCATGAGCGGAGGCAGCACCCAAAAAAAACTCAGTTGGTGCGGATCGGCTCCGAGCGTCGCGAAAATCCGGGAGATGTTGGCGCTTTGCAGCGCATAGGCGATCTGAACTCCGAAAAAGCCGAAACTCAGGTTCCACAATTGCCAAAACGATAAATCTTTTTGCTGCATTTTGTGTCGAAATGTTACTGTTTCAATGTATTCAATTGTTTTCAAAAATAATTGAATCGATTTAAATAGAAAAATAATAACGACGATCGGACAAAAAAGAAGGATGAACTGTAGGAAAATCAAGACGAAATTTTTAATTTAGTCGGTATGAAGAGGTATTCCGACGCGCTGATCGTCCACGGTTTCGCCCTGTTTCACGGCGCGCTCGCCGTGCTGTGCAGGGTATGGGGAATCAGCGACGAATTGATCCTCACGATCCTGACCATGGCGCTTTCCCTGATCCTCTGCCTGAAATACCGGGAAGGCATAGAGTTCACCACCATTTCAATCATCCTCGTAAACGTGCTGGGTTATCTGCTGGGGAACGGGATTCTGCCGCTCGTAAGCAGGTTGTTCGACCATCCGCTGCTGTCCCCCGCCCTCTCCACCTTTCTCACGACCGAACTTATGGGCTGGGGCCTGGTCTTCTTCATCCGGATCTACACCGACCGGAACGGGACGCAGAAGCCTGCCGCCACCCAGACCCGGTGGTTGGTTGTCGCCATCGCCGCTGTGCTGCTCGCCAGGATCCTGATCCACATCATTTTCGGTTCGGATGCCTTCTTCGGAGGATCCCTCAAGGAATCGATCTCGTCTTTCGGAGAAAACTCCATCCTTTTGTTCTCCCTGATCGGTCTGACGATTCTGTTCATTGCCTATTTCAAGAAAAACAGCGGCAGCCTGACAACCATGGACAAGTTCCTGTTCACGGCCTTGTTCATTGTTGTCGTCTCCGTCCTCTCGGCTCTGCTGGTCGCCTTCGGCATTCCCTTCCATTTCCCCCGGATATTCACCTTCGACCGTTTCATCGAACTCTTCCTGGTGGCGCTCATTTTCGAGATCTTGATCTATTCCATCATCTACATGATCGACTATGCCGTCACAGCCGGTCACAACGCGCAATTGGAGCGGAACCGGGCGAATCTTGCGAAATTCCAGTACCTGAACCTCAAACAGCAGGTCAATCCTCACTTCCTGTTCAATTCCCTGAATATTCTGGACGCCCTCGTGCTGGACAGCAAGAACGAGGAAGCCAGCATGTATATCCACAAACTCGCGGGCATTTACCGCTATATGCTCAATACGAAGACGGAACAGGTGGTCACGCTCCGGGATGAAATGACGTATGTGGAGATGTACACCGACCTGTTGAAGGTCCGTTTCCAAGAAGGTTTCCGGCTGACGATCGACATTCCGGAAGCGGATCTTTCCCTGCACGTCGTGCCCTGTTCCGTTCAGCTCCTGATTGAAAACGCGACCAAGCACAACGCGGTCGCTGTCGAGCGCCCGCTGACCATCCGGATTCATTCAGACGGAGATGTCCTTACCGTTTCCAACAGCCTCATCCCGCGGGTCACGAAATCCCCTTCGAGCGGTCTCGGACTGAAATACATCCGGCAGCAATACCTGGACCGGAGCGGCCGGGCCATCTCGATCCGCCAGACCGAAACCGAATACATCGTTCAATTGCCTCTGTTGATATGAAAGTACTGATCATCGAAGACGAACTCATGGCCAGAAACAATCTGAAGAAACTTCTGGCCACCCATTTCCCCGACATCGAAGTGGTTGGAGAATGCGGTTCCGTCCAAGCGTCGGTGGCATGGCTCAGCAATCCGGCCCATACGGCCGACACGATCTTCATGGACGTGGAATTGTCGGACGGAGCATGCTTCGAGATCTTCCGGCAGGTGCCGGTGAAGGCGCATGTCGTCATGACGACCGCATACGACGGCTACGCCATCAAAGCCTTCGAGGCGGGTTCCATCGATTACCTGTTGAAACCGATCGATCCGCTGGCCCTGAACCGGGCCGTCGAACGATGCCGGCAAGTTCCGAAGCGGATGGACGTCAATGCGCTGCTCAACGCCATCGCGCGCAAGACTCCGATCCAAGAATACAAAGAGCGGTATCTGGTGCGATTCAACGACCGGATCGTTCCGGTCAAGACCTCCGAAGTGGCTTTTTTCTTTTCTGAAAACAAGGTCAACCACGTAGTCACCCGAGACGGGACTTTCTACATTGTTGATTCCTCGCTGGATACCCTGCTGACCGAACTGGATCCCGAACGATTCTTCAAGATCTCCCGGAGCTGCATCATCACCAAGGACGCCGTCGAAAGCCTCACGAAACTGTTGGGCGGACGCTTGCGCGTCACACCCTCCATCGCGCTGTCGAAAAACCTGCACACCGTACCTGATCTCACCGTCAGCCGTTCCCGTGTGGATGATTTTCTTGCTTGGCTGGAGCGTTAGCCGAAAAATGCCAGAGCACGACTCCGATGCTCACAGCAACATTCAGAGAATGCTTGGTGCCGAACTGCGGGATTTCCAGCGAAAAGTCGGAAGCGTCCACGACCTCCTGTCCGACACCGTCGACTTCGTTGCCGAACACCAGAGCATATTTTTTCCCGGTTCCTCGGGAAGAATCCCAAGAATCGGGACGAAAGGTATCCAACGGGACGGAATGCACCGTCTGTTCCACGCTGACCACCGTGTACCCCTGGCTGCGAAGTTCGCGCACAGCGGAGAGAGTGTCTTCGTAGTGTTCCCAGGCCACGCTTTCCTCAGCCCCGAGGGCCGTCTTGCGGATTTCAGCGGAAGGCGGAAGGGCGCATATTCCACAAAGGTAAATCTTGTCGACCCGGAAGGCATCGCAAGTCCTGAAAGCGGAACCGACATTGTAGACGCTTCGGATGTTGTCCAGTACCACGACCCGTCCGGATTCCGGAAGCATCCGGTATTCTTCCGGGGTCACCCGTCCCAGTTCAATATTCAGTAATTTCCTATCCTTCACTGTGTTTTGCATTTGAAAAAACAAATATAGCAAAAATGGTTTTTTAATCTTATATTTGGTGTCCAAACCGGCTTTTTCCCGGGGACGTATAAACAGTCAGACAATATGAAACAGGATATTCAGATTTTTGATCTGATCAAGAAAGAAAAAGAACGCCAGTCTTCCGGACTGGAGTTGATCGCTTCGGAAAATTATGTCACAGACCAGGTGATGGAAGCCATGGGCACCGTCTGCACCAACAAGTATGCGGAGGGTTACCCGGGAAAGCGTTACTACGGAGGCTGTGAAGTCATCGATCAGATCGAGCAGCTGGCCATCGATCGCCTCTGCGAGCTCTACGATGCTGAATATGCCAACGTCCAGCCGCACTCCGGCGCCCAAGCCAATCTGGCTGTCCAGATGGCTTGTTTGAAACCGGGCGACACCTTCATGGGACTTGATCTTTCCCAGGGGGGACACCTGACCCACGGTTCCCCTGTGAATGCTTCCGGAATCCTTTATAACGCCGTTTCCTACGGTCTCGATCCGGAAACTGAAATGGTTGACTATGACCAGATGGAGAAAACGGCGCTGGAATGCAAACCGAAACTCATCATCGGAGGCGCTTCCGCCTACTCCCGCGAATGGGACTACGAACGGATGCGCGCGATCGCGGACCGGGTGGGCGCCATTCTTTGGATCGACATGGCCCATACAGCCGGTTTGATCGCGGCCAAACTACTGAAGAATCCTGTCGAATATGCCCACATCGTTACCTCCACTACCCACAAGACGCTCCGCGGCCCACGCGGGGGCGTGATCCTGATGGGCAAGGATTTCGACAACCCCTGGGGTCTCAAGACGCCGAAGGGCAAAATCAAGAAGATGAGCGCGATCCTCAATTCCAGCGTGTTCCCCGGTGTGCAGGGCGGACCGCTCGAGCATGTAATCGCAGCGAAAGCAGTGGCGTTCTACGAGGCGGCCCAGCCGGAATTTGTGGAATACCAGAAACAGGTGATGGCCAACGCGCAAGTCATGGCCGATGAATTCATTGCCCGCGGCTACAAGGTCGTTTCCGGCGGCACCGACAACCACCTGATGCTGATCGACCTGCGGACCAAATTCCCCGACGTGACGGGCAGAATGGCGGAGCGGGAACTTGAGAACGCGGCCATCACGATCAACAAGAACATGGTTCCGTTTGACAACCGTTCCCCCTTCAAAACCTCAGGTTTCCGAGTCGGCACCCCGGCCGTTACATCCCGCGGCTTCGTGGAGAAGGACATGAAGGACATGGTCGAACTGATCGACATGGTTCTCACCGCGGTCGCCGCCCACGCCGACTACGTCAACGGTGTCACGGAAGAGGGCAAGGATGCCTATCAGGCCGTACTGGAGGAAGTGCGCCGCAAGGTACACAACATGACCGCCGGCCGTCCCCTCAACAAGTACTAGCAACTGGACATATTCATGAATATGCATCCGGACCCCGCAAGGTCCGGATGCTTTGTTTCAGCCGTGCAGCGGAAAAGCGCAGGGAGCCACCGGACCGGTCCGCCCCTTCGGGGCCATCCCTCATGCACGGTCGCACAAGTCTCTTGACCCCGGCCATCACGGTCGCGGCGAAGGACGCACCCATGACCTTCAAAACTTCTCTTCTATTCATACTTTTAGCGCGTTTATTCGCAATGATAGCGGTTCTTCCCCGAATCTTTGTTGTGAATAATTCTGAAAATCCTCCCAAAAATTCGGTTTTCCATGCACGAACCTCCGTGCAGGCGTATATCTTAACAGTGATTCGTCAAAAAGGGAACTAATTAATCAACCATCTAATGTCCTCCAACCAGTTCTCGGTCAATTACAAGGAAGGCATCCACAGGTGGTTTTTCAACAACTTTATTTTCAGACACTTACAAGGACGCTCGTGGATGTCTCCCCTGATTTTGGTACAGACATCCACGACGTACTTTTCAATAACCTTATTGACAACTACTTACAGAAGTGTCCATGGAAGCCTTCTGCTGCCAAGCCATAACAGGTTGGTACCGCCGCCGCTTTGTACACCCTGCAGCGACTTACGCCCGCCGGATCAGTTTACAATCGGGCGGAGGAGGAAGCGGAATTCGCGCTCGGCGGCATGGATGCGGTACGGCTCCAGCGGCCAGGCACCCCAGGTGTTAATGCCGCCGACCCCCATCTGCTTCAAGTCGAAGTTCACGTAGGTCTTGCCGTTCGCCCTGTCGTTTTCATGGGCAATCGCCTTGAAATTGAGGGAATGGCGGGCTTCACCGGCCTGAACGTTCGTGGGATTTGCCCGCTGCGGCGTCCCATGTTCCACGCAATCCAACATCGCGATGGAGAACGGAAGGGCGGAAGCTGAAAATTTCTCATCCGAAGTGATCTCCAGTCCGCTTCCATCGGAATCAAGGAGCCGGAAATACCGTAATCCGGTCTTGGTTCCGGACTCCTGCGTACGCACATAGCCGTAGTGATACTGCTCGTTCACGGATTGGGTGTAGCGTCCGACAAGGGCCCCGCTGTTCCGGTCGCAATAGTTCTCCCAAGGGCCTTTGCCATAGAAATCGACGGTCGAATAGGTTCCGGGCATGGTGAATGTCATTCCGAAGCGGAACAAATCAGGGGCCTCGGAGAGTTTGCCGTCCGCATCCTTCATTGCTTCGATCCCGGCGATGGAGCCGTCGGGATGGATCCGGTAGGACATTTCCACAGTCGCAGCCCCGTTCGCCACGGGCAGATAGACCACCCGGACGGAATAGCCGTCGTCCTGCTGTTGCACAGTCATGGACTTGACCTCGAATTCGGGATACCGCCACACACCCAGCGCCTCGTGTATCCGGGCCCCCATGTCATTCTCCACCGGCGCCCGGCTGAAACAAGGCATCAGCGGTTCCGCAATCAGTTCCGAGCCGTCAAGCCTATAGCCGGAGAGCGCTCCCGTCCCCCGGTCGAAAGAGGCCTCCCAGATACCGACCGATCCACCGTCCCGTCCCAGCAGGCCGGAGAACAGATGTTCGTACTCCGTCACTTCGTACCGGACCGGATTCTCCGGAACCGCGGCGGATCCGGCCATGAAGACAGGCCGGTCGCATGCGCGGAGGAGGAGTTGGTCATAGGCCACCTCTGTTCCCGCAGCAAGCAGTCCTTCCTGCCGCTTCAGCAGGTAGCTGACATTCAAATAGATGTCTCCTCGCTCGCCCATAATGTCCAACCTCCGGGCATCCGGCAGCGGAAGGCGGATTTCCCGTGTCTGCTGCGGAGCGACGTCCAGATCTTCAACGATCCCGGTTTCAACCACGATACCATCCGCGACCAGCGACCACTGCATCCGGCAGTTGCTGAGATCTTTGAAGAAAAATTCGTTGTAAACCCGGATCTTTCCGTCCGAGGCCGGTTCACCGGAAGTCAGGATGTTCCGGTACTGGTAGCGCACCTCGTACGCATGCGGATGCAGGCTGCGGTCCGCCGCGATCACGCCGTTGGAGTTGAACGAGCCGTCCGAGGGATCATATTGATTGAAATCCCCGCCGAAGGCGAAAATGTGGTCGGTACCGCCCTCCCGGGAAGGCCAGCGGATCGCCTGATCCACGAAATCCCAGATAAAGCCTCCCTGGAAGGAAGGATACTTCCGGATAAGGTCCCAATATTCCTTGAAGTTGCCCATCGAATTGCCCATTGCGTGGGCATATTCACACTGAATCAACGGCTTCGGGCCCTCGATAGCATACTTCTCGCAGTCATCCGGGCTCATGTACATCGGGCATTTGAGGTCGGTATTCCGATCGTCCTCCGCCCGCTCGTACATCACAGGACGGGTCTTGTCGTACGCCCTGATCCAATCATAGCAGGCATAGAAATTCTTGCCGTTCCCACCCTCGTTGCCGAGGCTCCAGACGATGACGGAAGGGTGGTTGAAATCCCGCATAACCACCCGCTGGTTACGAACCAGATGGGCGGCGGCGAAGTCGTCGCGGTTCGCCAGCGTGCGCGAACCGTAGCCCATTCCGTGCGACTCGACGTTGGCTTCGTCCACCACGTAGATCCCGTATTCGTCACAGAGGTCGTACCAACGCGGGTCATTGGGATAGTGGCTCGTTCGCACGGCATTGACGTTCAGTTCCTTGAATATGCGGATGTCCTTCAGCATATCCGCTTCGGAAACCACATACCCCTTTTTAGGATTCATTTCGTGCCGATTCACGCCCTTGATGAGCACCGGCTGACCGTTCACCAGCAACTGCCGGTTCTTGATCTCCACAGTACGGAAACCGAAACGGATGGAAGCGCTTTCAACCACGCCGCCCCGACGATCTTGCGCCGTCACTTTCAAGGTGTAGAGCGCGGGTGTCTCGGCGCTCCAGAGCGAGACGTCCTGGAATTGCTTGCCGGATCCGGTAAAGGTTCCCAGCGACTTGCCGGCAGGGTCCAGCACCTCATATGAAACAGACTGGATGCCTTTCGTGGTGCGGGTATCAACCGTCAGGAGGCCGTTCATGTCGGCAACGATATGCACATCTTCAATCCGTTCCTGTTCCCGGGTGTAGAGATACACCCCGCGCGCGATGCCGGAGAAGCGCCAGAAATCCTGGTCTTCCAAATAGGTTCCGTCGCACCACCGGAAAATCTCGAGGGCGATCACGTTTTCGCCCGCTTTGACATACCGGGTCAAGTCGAACCGGGCTTCCAGCTTGCTGTCCTCGCTGTAACCCACCATCCGTCCGTTCACCCAAACCCGCACGTTGGAGGTCGCCGAGCCGATATTCAAGCAAATCTGCCGTCCCAACCAGGACTCGTCGATCTGAAAGGTTCTCCGGTATTGTCCCACGTAGTTATGCTCCAAAGCCGGATAGGGGGGATTGTTCGCGTAGTGGCCGCGCCAAGGATAGCCGATGTTCAAATAGAGGGGATCCCCGAACCCGTTCAGTTCCCACATCCCGGGAACCGGAATGGTATCCCAATCGGAATCATCATAGGAAGGAGCCTCGAAGCCTTTCGTCCGGCCTTCAATGGTCTCATTGAAGTTGAATTTCCAGATCCCGTCCAGAGAAAGGGTCTGCTGCTGGTCAGTCACGAAGGTAGCCGACATCGGCATCCGGTTTTCTTCAAAGATGTTTGGATCCTGCCAAGGTTCCATCTTCTCCTCGGAAAGGGCGGAAACCGCTATCGGAAGAGCAGCGATCAGCAAAAAGATTCTTTTCATATCGTTGTCATTGGTTTTGTTCTTGTAAATAGGCAATGGTTCCGTCCATCGTTGAGACCAGAAGATGCAGTCTACGCCCGCGCGAATCGGTCCATACGGTCAGCGGATTCACCAAAGCCGTGGAAATCTTCCGGGCGCCCAGATAGGTTCCCCGTGTATCGAAGAGGAGCAGGTTGCCCTTGTCCGTCGGAAGCAGCACCATCCCGCCGGCTTCAACGATCGCAGTGGGAGAAATATCATAGCCGGTCCGCCCGTCCACCTGCCAACGAATGGCCAGTGTTTCGGCATCCAAGGCCGTCAGCGTTCCGGACATGGCTTTGCAGTAGACGGTCTTTCCGTCCGCCGAGAGACCCACCGCCTCCCGCGCCACGTTGTCGAAATGCTTGATTTCCTTTCCCGTCCGGGCATCCAGCACATACAGCCGTCGGTCCGGAACCGCGATAAAGATCTTGCCGGCTGCTTTGACCGGCCAGGTTGCCGCAGGAGAGTACATCCGGGATTCTCGCGGGCTCTTCCAACTCCACTGGAGAGAGCCCCTGTCCGGATCCAGGGAATAGAGCCGCCCGCCCCAGCTGCCGAATACGACCTGCTCCGCATCCACATACGGACGGCTTTCGACAAAGCCTTCGACATCGGAAAAGGTCCAGACGGGCCGCCCGGACTTCAGATCCAGCGCCCGAAAAGCCCCGTCGGAAGCCCCGATGTACACCTTTCCTCCGTACAGAACCGGACTTCCCAACACGGATTTGCGAGCGGAATACTTCCATAGTAACCGGCCGGACTTGGCCCTCAGCGCATAGACGTTCCCGTCCGCGCAGCCGAAAACGAGGGTGTTTTTCGCAACAGCAGGGGTGGAGAAGATCTTGCCGGGAAATTGTTTCGACCACAGACAGCGGCCATCTTCCGAGTACAGGCAGCGGATCATGCCCGAAGTCGTAGGGTACCAAGCCCATCCCCTGTCCCACGCGAAACCTGCGGCGATGTTGCTGTCGTCGGTCCGCTTCCAGACCTGTTTCAAGGGGGTCTGTTTCTCATTTACATCGAATCGCATCCAAGGATAGTCGGCGGGCAGGCCGTCCGCATCGTACGTCACCGTGTCATGCACCTCAGTAAGCGTACGGCAGTACCACGGCTCGAAACGCACCGTAGTGGATCCGTAAATCCTGCATTCGGAGGCGGAAACGCGGTCCCCGTCCAAGGTAAAAACCGTATAGCCGGGACGGTTGCCGGCGGACAGGGTCGAACGGCAGAGCACGCCGGGCAGTCCGTCATAATTCAGCGCAACGTCCGAATGCCAGTGCCCCCCGATGACGAGGCGGGTTCCGATCCGTTTCAGTTCACGGGTCACATCGAAGTAGTTGAGCATCGAAGAGTCCAGCGGATAGTGGTTGACAAAGACCGTCTTCTCGCCGGGAGGGAGCTCCTTGAGCCACTGCAGGCTTTCTTGCGGGAGCAGGGCGGGAGCCATCCGCATGTCGGGCCCGCTGTTGCACCCTATGAACCGCCACCCCTTGCAGTTAAACGCGAAGCGTTCGTACCCGAAGACATCCCGGAAGGTATTGCAACCGCTTTCCGACCACTTGGAATCATGGTTTCCGGCCACGACATAATACTTGCACCGCAAAGAATCCAGCATTTTCTTGACTCCGAAGATCTCCTCATCGGAACCGAATTCGGTGAGGTCGCCCCCCACCAGCACAAAATCCAGATCGTTCCGGGTATTGAGATCCCGGATGCAGGTCCGCAGATCCGAGACGGCGGGACTGTCTGTCGCGTAATGCAGGTCCGTGAGAAAGGCGAACCTCACCCGGGTACCCTGCGCGGATGTTACGACTCCGCTCAGGGCTAGCGCGACGATTCCCAAAATGACTTTTCCGAGACGCATAGTAGGCGATGCTTGCTTGAAGTATTGCCAAATATAGTTAAAAAGAAGCAATGTTCCGGATTCGCTACCGCAGGATGTCCTCTATCGCGCAGAGTTCTTCCGGGGAGAAATCAGTGTGCTCGATGGCCTTGAGATTGTCCTGCAGTTGCGCGACTGAGCTGGTTCCCACGAGCACGCTGGTCACCAAGTCATCCTTCAGCACCCAGGAAAGCGCCATTGCCGCCAGCGTTTGTCCCCGGCGGGCTGCGATCTCGTTCAGTTTGCGGAGTTTCCCGAGCAATTCGGGGGTCAAGGCGGCTTCGCTCAGCGAAGTCTTCCGGGCAATCCGGGACCCGGCGGGTATCCCGTTGAAATACCGGTCGGTCAACAGCCCCTGAGCAAGCGGAGAGAAGGAAATGAATCCCACACCATGCTCCTTGGCTTGTCGGAGTTCTCCATCCGTTTCATGGGCTCTGTCCAGCAGGTTGTAGCGTCCCTGATAGATCAGGCAAGGCACATCCCGCTCCGCCAGGTAGCGGTACGCCTCCTCCGCCCGCGCGAACGGGTACCGCGACAATCCGACGTACAACGCCTTTCCGGACCGGACGATGTCCACGAGGGCCTGGAGCGTTTCTTCCAGTGGCGTGTCCGGATCGTACCGATGGGAGTAGAACAAATCCACATAGTCCAGCTTCATTCGTTTGAGACTCTGATCCAGACTGCTGATCAGGTATTTCCGGGAACTCCAGTTGCCGTAGGGGCCGGGCCACATGTCGAAACCCGCCTTGGAAGAAATGAACAGTTCGTCCCGGAAAGGCCGGAAAGACTTCTGCATGATTTGGCCGAAGGTTTCTTCGGCGGATCCGTAGGAGGGACCGTAGTTGTTTGCCAGATCGAAATGTACGATGCCGTGGTCAAAGGCGTAGTGCGCCATCTCAAGAGAATTGGCGAAGGGATTGATATCTCCGAAGTTGTGCCAGAGGCCCAGAGAAACTTCCGGAAGATGAATGCCGCTGCGACCGCATCTGCGATAGCGGATGCCGGACGTATACCGGTCCGGATTCGGAGAAAAGACAGGATTGATCATAATCAAATTTACAATTTCTTTTCCGGAAAACAGCGAGGAACTCGAAAATAATGATTAATTTCACATATTCTTATGAAACGACTCAGAGCAACGACTTCAACGGAACAATGAAAAGACGCGATTTTCTGAAAACGGCCGCGGTGGGAAGCGGATGGATGATCGGCGCCGGCAGTTTGCTGACAGGCTGCAACGTAGCCACCGCGCCCCGTCACAACACCCGCCCCGGCGGGAAAATGAAACTCAGCTTCGAACCCTACGAACTCCAACTTCGACACACCTTTACCGTTGCCTCCTATTCCAGAACGACTACACCCGACGTTCAAGTCGAGATCGCGTACGACGGATGGATCGGATACGGCGAGGCTTCGATGCCCCCCTACCTCGGCCAGACGGTCGAAAGCGTCTGCGCATTCCTGCGCAAGGTCGATCTGGAGCAGTTCACGGACCCTTTCCAACTCGAAGACATACTCACCTACGTGGACAGCCTCTCGGACGGTGACACCGCCGCCAAAGCAGCCGTGGACATCGCCCTGCACGACCTGGTCGGTAAATTGATGGGGCAGCCCTGGTACAGGATCTGGGGGCTTAACCCGGAAAAAGCCCCCGACACGACCTTCACGATCGGAATCGACACGCCGGATGTCGTCCGGGAAAAGACCCGGGAGTGCGCCGACCGGTTCAACATCCTGAAAGTCAAAGTCGGGCTGGACAACGACAAACAGATGATCGAAACGATCCGGGAGATCACCGACGTGCCGATCGCCGTAGATGCAAACCAAGGCTGGACGGACAAGTTCCGGGCCCTGGACATGATCGGCTGGCTGCAGGAGCAAGGAATCGTGATGGTGGAGCAGCCCATGCCCAAGGAGCAGATCGACGACATCGCCTGGCTGCGGGAACGGACGGAGCTTCCGATCTTCGCCGACGAAGCGGTCCAGCGGCTCAAGGACATCAAGGCCCTTGAAGGGGCTTACGACGGCATCAATATCAAATTGATGAAATGCACGGGCATGCGCGAAGCCTGGAAAATGTTGAACTACGCGCGCGCGGAGGGAATGAAGGTGATGATCGGCTGCATGACGGAAACTTCCTGCGCCGTTTCCGCCGCGGCCCAACTCTCCCCGGCCGTGGATTTCGCGGATCTGGACGGGAATCTGCTGATCCGCAACGACCGTTTCGAAGGGGTCACCGTCGTGAACGGCCGCCTTACCCTCCCGGACCGGCCGGGTATCGGACTGAAAGTACTGTAAAAAGCACAACGCATAATGGCGTGCCGGGCAGCCGCATTTGGGCAGATTAGATCTCCCTTTCAAGCAGCAAAACAAGCTGTAATACAATTACTTAACGAAATTCCCTAGGGCAGATTTGCCCTAGGGGCTTTTTATGCGTCAAGGATCAAACCCATGCGCGCCGGAACTCGATTTTTTTCCCTATCTTGCGGGACGAAAGCCCGGATCATGGCAAAACTGCGCGCTTTTCAAAACACATGAGAAAAAACATAGAAATAGGACTGTTTGTCCTCCTTGCCCTGGCGATGGGCATCGTCCTGTACCTCCAACGTCATCCGCGTTATTCCTGGGAACGGGATCTAAGCCAGCGGCTGGCGGTGGACTTCAACCGGACCGAGTCGCAGGTAAAGGACTACATCGCCCGCTACATCCCCGAAGTGACCGACGCACAGATCGCTGACTGGACGGCCAGCGGGAAGCTCGAATCCATGGAAATCGGAGGCAAGCGGATGTATTTCCGCAATGCCGGCCCGAACCTCTTCCGGCTCGTGCCGGAACTGGCGGCCCGGAAAGCGGTGGCGGACGAAGCCGACCGCACGAAAACCGGCACATCGATCACCGGCCATGAGGCGACAGACGCGCAGACGGTTCCGGCGATCCGAGCACATGTGCTCGCCCGGCAATCCGAAAGGCTATCGGCATCGTTGAACGTCCCGGAAGACAGTTCCGCGTTCCTGGCCTTGCCGAAGCGGATGCGGGTGACCTTCACCCTCACCATCCCGGCCAATACCCTCCGGCCGCGCAAGACCCTCCGCTGCTGGCTCCCCTATCCGCGCAGCGACGTCGCCCGACAGACGGACGTGAAATTCATCGAGGCCGGCGTGGACAGCGTCGCCTACCCGGTGGAACGGATCGCGTTCTCGGATCCAACCTGCCCGCACAGCAGCCTCTACCTGGAGGCAGAGACCCGTCGGGACCGGGCCACAACCTTCTACGAAATCTTTGAATACACGTCTTTCGGCGAATGGCATCCGATCGACAGTGCTACCGTTCTCCCGTATCACACGGAGAGTCCCGCTTACAAGGCGTTTACCTCCGAGCGCGATCCCCATATGCTTTTCTCCCCGGGTATCCTCGCCCTGGCAGACTCCTTGACCCGCGGAATCGGAAATCCCTACCTGCAGGCGAAAGCCCTCTACACCTGGGTGGACGCGATCCCGTGGGCTTCAGCCCGGGAATATTCCACGATCGAAAACATTCCGGAATATGTCCTCGCGAACCGGCACGGTGACTGCGGACAGCAGACCCTGCTGCTCATGACTCTCTGCCGCGCCAAAGGCATCCCGGCGCGGTGGCAGAGCGGACTGATGATGCATCCCGGCGCGGAGAACCTCCACGACTGGTGCGAAATCTATTTCGAAGGCGCGGGCTGGGTTCCTGTGGACGTGAGTTTCGGAGAGACGGACTACGGCGGATTGTTCTTCTTCGGAGGGATCGACCCCTACCGGATGGTCGTCAACAACGATTTCAGCGGACAGATGGATCCGCCCAAGCGCTACCCTCGCAGCGATACCGTCGACTTCCAACGCGGAGAAGTGGAGTGGGAATACGGCAACCTGTACTACAACCAATGGGACTATTCCTTCCAGATCGAGTATTTGAATGAATCACTTTTCTCTTCATTATAAAACAGCACTGAAAACTTAGAAAAAGTTCTGTTTTGTAATACAATCACCCGACATTTCCCCTTAATCGTGAAATATCGGGAAATAATTTCTATATTTATTGAACAATTAATTCTAACACTATGAAACCCATCATCGAATGCGTGCCGAATTTCAGCGAAGGACGCAACCCTGATGTCATCAACCAGATTGTCAATGCGATCGCCGGCACGAGGGTCGGCGAAGATAGCGTCAAAGTCCTGAATGTTGATCCGGGCGAAGCGACCAACCGGACGGTAATTACCTTTGTCGGAACCGTGGACGCCGTGCTGGAAGCTGCTTTCCAGGGCGTGAAACGCGCGGGAGAAGTCATCGACATGCGGCACCACCACGGAACGCATCCGCGCTCCGGAGCCTGCGATGTACTGCCCCTCGTGCCCATCGCCGGAATCACGCTGGAAGAATGCGGACAACTTGCCCGCAGACTGGCAGAGCGCATATTCAATGAACTCGGAATCCCCTGCTACTGTTATGAGGCTGCCGCCTTCAAACCCGAGCGCAGGAACCTGGCAGTCTGCCGGGCCGGGGAATATGAAGCCCTGCCGGAGAAAATCGCGGATCCGGATCGGAAGCCGGATTTCGGGCCGGACCGCTTCGATGAGACGGTCGCGAAGAGCGGGGCGACCAACGTGGGCGCCCGAAACTTCCTGGTCGCGGTCAATTACAACCTCAACACCACTTCCACGCGACGCGCGACGGCAGTCGCCTTCGATGTGCGCGAGAAAGGCCGTCCGATGCGCGAGGGCGGGAGTCTGACCGGCAAGATTCTGAAGGACGCTGACGGGAAAACGGTCTGGCAGCCGGGGACGCTGAAGGGCTGCAAGGCCATCGGCTGGTACATCGATGAATACGGAATCGCGCAGGTGTCGATGAACATCACCGACATCCTCGCGACCCCCCTTCATATTGCCTACGAAGAAGTCAGCCGGGCTGCCGCTGCAAGAGGGCTGCGGGTGACCGGAGCGGAAATCGTCGGCCTGGTCCCCAAGAGCGTACTGATCGACGCCGGAAAATTCTATCTCGAAAAACAGCAGCGTTCGCTCGGAATCCCGGAAGAGGAAATCCTGAAAATCGCGGTCAAATCCATGAGCCTGAATGACCTGAAGCCGTTCAATCCGCGCGAAAAGGTCATCGAATACCTGATGGAGGATGAACGGGAACTGGCGGTGAAAGAGCGACTGGTCCGCATGACTGCGAAAGGCTTCGCTGAAGAAACGGCTTCCGAGTCACCTGCTCCCGGAGGCGGGTCTGTTTCCGCCTATATCGGTGCCCTAGGGGCTGCCCTGGGCACAATGGTAGCCAACCTTTCCGCACACAAACGCGGCTGGGACGACCGGTGGAAGGAATTCTCGGACTGGGCGGAAAAGGGTCAGGCCGTCTTAAAAGAACTGCTCGCGCTGGTGGACGAGGACACGGCAGCGTTCGAACAGGTCGTGGAAGCGTTCGGGATGCCGAAGGGGAACGATGAAGAGAAGGCTGCCCGAGCCGCTGCGATTGAAGACGCGACGTTGTATGCCTCCCAAGTCCCGCTGCGCACGATGCAGGTTGCATCCCAGGTCTTCGAAATCGTCAAAGCGATGGCGGAGACCGGAAGTCTGAATTCAGTGTCCGATGCCGGGGTCGGCGCATTGGCGGCACGAGCCGCCATACTCGGTGCCGAACTGAACGTGAAGATCAACGCGACCGGACTGCAGGACAAGGTCCGGGCGGAATCCTTGATCGCGGAAGCGGGCCGGATCGCGGAAGCGGCCTGCCGCGCCGAAACTGAAATCCTCGCGATGGTGAATTCCAAGATGAATTGACACCATCCTCAAAAACATCTTCTCCATGACTTTTCAAGAAGAAATCCTAGCAGGAATCCCGCAAGACAGATTGCCGGCAGCCAAGCCGTACGATAGCGACATCAACCATGCGCCGAAGCGGAAGGACATTCTCACGGACGAAAAAAAGGCCCTTGCGCTGAAGAATGCCCTGCGTTATTTCCCGGAGAGGTTCCATGAAACACTGGCGCCCGAATTCGCCCGGGAACTTCGCGACTTCGGACGGATCTACATGTACCGTTTCCGCCCGTCCTACGACATCTATGCCCGCCCGATCGATGAATATCCCTGCCGTTCGCGCCAGGCAGCCGCCATTATGGCGATGATCCAGAACAACCTGGATCCGCGCGTCGCCCAGCACCCGCACGAACTCATCGTCTACGGCGGCAACGGGGCCATCTTCCAAAACTGGGCGCAGTATCGGCTCACGATGCAATATTTGGCCACGATGACCGAGGAGCAAACCCTGGCCATCTATTCCGGATTCCCGTTGGGGCTCTTTCCGAGCCACAAGGATGCTCCGCGCGCGGTAGTAACCAATGGTATGGTGATCCCGAACTATTCCAAGCCGGACGACTGGGAACGGCTCAATGCCCTGGGGGTGTCCCAGTACGGACAGATGACCGCCGGCTCCTACATGTACATCGGACCGCAGGGCATCGTGCACGGGACGACAATCACGGTCATGAACGCGGCACGCAAGCAGCTGAAAGCAAGAGGGCTCGCCGGAACACGCGAAAACATGAAGGGCCTGCTCTTCGTTACAGCCGGCCTCGGAGGCATGTCCGGCGCCCAGCCCAAAGCGGGGAACATCGCCGGCGTGGTCAGCGTGACCGCGGAGATCAACCCGCTTGCCGCCCGGAAACGCTTCGAGCAGGGCTGGGTCGATGAGTTGCACGATCGCCTCGACGAACTGATCCCGCGTATCCGCAAAGCGGTCGAAAGCCGGAAGGTCGTCTCTCTCGCATTCGTCGGGAATGTGGTGGACCTGTGGGAACGGCTCGCGGAAGAACGGGTACACGTAGACCTCGGATCCGACCAGACCTCGCTGCACAATCCGTGGGCGGGCGGCTACTATCCGGCCGGATTTTCCTTCGACGAATCCAAACGCATGATGGCGGAAGATCCCGAGCGGTTCCGGGAAGCGGTGCACGCCTCGCTGCGCCGGCAGGTCGCCGCCATCAACCGGCTGACGGCGGAAGGGATGTATTTCTTCGACTACGGTAACGCCTTCCTGCTGGAATCTTCCCGCGCGGGGGCGGAGATCCTGAAACCGGACGGACAATTCCGTTATCCGTCCTACGTGCAGGATATCATGGGACCGCTCTATTTCGATTACGGCTTCGGCCCGTTCCGCTGGGTGTGCATGAGCGAAAATCCCGAAGACCTCGCCAAATCGGACCGGCTGGCGGCGCAGGTACTGATAGAAGAAGCGGGCAGCGCCCCGGAAGAGATTCAGGAGCAGATGCGGGACAATATTCACTGGATCGAAGAAGCCGGACGGAATCAACTGGTGGTGGGTTCGCAGGCGCGCATCCTCTACGCGGACTGCGAAGGCCGGACGAAGATCGCCCTGGCCTTCAACGAGGCCATCCGCAAAGGTGAGATCACGGCACCGATCGTGCTCGGCCGCGACCACCACGACGTGTCCGGAACCGATTCTCCGTTCCGGGAGACGTCCAATATTTACGACGGTTCGCAATTTACCGCTGACATGGCCATTCAAAATGTCATCGGAGACGGATTCCGGGGCGCCACCTGGGTCTCGATCCACAACGGCGGGGGTGTCGGCTGGGGCGAAGCGATCAACGGCGGATTCGGGATGGTCATCGACGGCTCCGAGGACTCTGCCCGCCGCATCCGGCAGATGCTGTTCTGGGATGTGAACAACGGCATCGCCCGCCGGAGCTGGGCGCGCAACGAAGGGGCCGAGCGCGCCATCCGGCGCGAAATGGCCCGCACCCCGGGCCTGCAAGTCACCCTGCCGCACCACGCCGACGAGCAGTTCATCATCCAAGCATTGAACCAAGGATAGAACCCTATTCATGAAACATATCATTTCAAAAGAACATCTGAGCCTTGGGGAAGTCAAGGCCATCCTGGACAACCGCCGGAAGGTGGAACTGAGTCCGGAGGCGGTAGCCGCCATCGAAAAGTGCCGCGGCTACCTGGATACCAAAATGAAGGACCCGGAAAAACCTTTGTACGGAATCACGACCGGTTTCGGATCCCTGTGCAACGTAACGATTCTCGCCGACGAACTCTCGCAGCTCCAGCACAACCTGGTGATGTCGCACGCCTGCGGCGCCGGTGAAACGGTCCGTCCCGACATCGTCCGGCTGATGCTGCTCCTGAAGGCGCAATCCCTCTCCTACGGCCATTCCGGCGTGCAAGTGGTCACCGTACAGCGGCTCCTGGACATGTTCAACAATGACATTCTTCCGATCGTCTATCAGCAGGGCTCGCTCGGCGCTTCCGGAGATCTCGCCCCCCTCGCCCACTTGAGCCTTCCCCTCATCGGGATGGGAGAAGTACTGTACAAGGGGAAAGTCCGTCCGAGCGCGGAAGTCTGGAAGGAATTCGGCTGGGAGCCGATCACGCTCCAGTCAAAGGAAGGTTTGGCTTTGCTGAACGGAACACAGTTTATGAGCGCCCACGCAGTCTGGTCCCTCCTCCAGTGCCACAGGCTGTCCGAATGGGCAGACAAGATCGGAGCGCTCTCTCTGGAAGCCTATGACGGCCGGATCGAGCCTTTCCTTCCCCTCACCCACCAACTCCGACCGCACCGAGGGCAGATCGAGACGGGAGAGCGATTCTGCCGATTGCTGGAAGGCAGCGGGCTGATCCACATGAACAAGGAGCATATTCAGGACCCCTATTCGTTCCGCTGCATCCCGCAAGTGCACGGCGCGGTCAAGGACAACATCTACTATGTGGAATCCGTCATCGAAAACGAAATCAACAGCGCGACGGACAACCCCAACATCTTCCCGGAAGAAGACATGATCATCTCCGCGGGCAATTTCCACGGAGAGCCGATCGCGATTCCAATGGACGCTCTGGCGATCGCGATGTCCGAACTCGCCAACATTTCGGAACGACGGATCTACCGCTTGATTTCCGGCCAGCGCGAACTGCCGAGATTCCTGGTGGCGAACCCGGGCCTCAACAGCGGTTTCATGATTCCGCAGTACACGGCGGCCTCCATCGTGAGCCAGAACAAGGGACTGTGCTGGCCCGCTTCCGTGGACTCGATCCCCTCGTCGCAAGGCCAGGAGGACCATGTGAGTATGGGAGCCAATGCGGCTACCAAACTCGTTCGCGTGGTGGACAACTGTGAAAAAGTGCTCGCTATCGAATTGCTCAATGCCGCCCAGGCCTTGGATTTCAGGCACGAGTTGAGCGGCCGGCGATCCTCCGATGTGCTCGAAGAGATCTTCAGCGACTTCCGGAAGGTCGTTCCCTTCATCCGGGACGACGTGTACATGCATCCATTGATAGAAGCCTCCATTACATTCATCCGATGATCTATCTTACAAACATAGCCGCGCTGGCGGGAATCGTCCCGAGAGGCGTCCTGCGGAAGCAAGGAGCCGAAATGGATGAACTGTCAACCCTGCGCGACGCCTATCTGGCCATCCGGGGCACTGACATTGATTCTTTCGGACCGATGTCCGCCCTGCCCGAGATCGGCGCGGAAGACGAAGTCATCGACGCCGGAGGCGGACATGTACTGCCTGCATTCTGCGATTCTCACACCCATATCTGCTTTGCAGGTACCCGTGAACAGGAATTCATCGACAAGATCAAGGGTTTGAGTTATGCGGAAATCGCTGCGCGCGGAGGAGGAATTCTCAATTCCGCCGACTTGCTGCATCGCACCGGCGAGGAAGAACTTTACCGTCAGACGATGTCCCGGGTGGATGAAATCACCCGGATGGGAACCGGAGCGATCGAAATCAAAAGCGGCTACGGACTGACCACCGAGGACGAATTGAAGATGCTTCGGGTGATCCGGCGAATCCGGGAAAGCAGCCGGGCCGTGATCAAGGCCACCTTCCTCGGAGCCCATGCCGTGGGTCGTGCCTACCTCGGCCGGCAAAAAGACTACGTGGACCTGGTCTGCAGCGAGATGATCCCTGCCATCGGGGCGGAAAACAAGACATCCCCGGTGCCTATTGCCGAATATGTAGACGTGTTCTGTGACGAAGGTTTCTTCACCCCGGAAGAAACCGACCGGATCCTAACTGCAGGAAAAGCGTACGGCCTCGTTCCGAAAATCCATGCCAACGAATTGGCATACTCTGGAGGCGTCCAAGTAGCGGCCGCCCATGACGCGCTGTCGGTCGACCATCTGGAACGGACCACCGATGCCGAAATCGAGGCGCTCCGCGGAAAACGAACCATGCCGACAATGCTCCCGGGGTCTTCTTTCTTTCTGGGAATACCTTACGGAAAGGCAAGGGAATTCATTCAAGCTGGACTGGGTATCGCCTTGGCTTCGGACTACAATCCGGGCTCATCGCCATCCGGAGACATGCGGTTTGTCATGGCGATGGGCTGCATCAAGATGCGGCTAACGCCTGCCCAGGCTTTCAATGCAGTAACCTTGAACAGCGCCTATGCCATGGGGGTCAGCGACATCCTGGGTTCCATCACCGAAGGGAAACGAGCGAATCTGATTCTCACCGATCCGATTCCTTCGCTGGCGCACATCTCCTACTGCCACCATAGCCCGTTCATCCGAAAAGTGTTCCTGGGCGGAGAGGCTATCTGAACGAAAACCGCAGACCGAAGGAGAGGGTGAAGTCCAGCGGACGGCTGGTATAGATCGACGAGACCTCCGAACCGTTGTCGAAACGGTAGCTGATGCCGGGCTCCGCATAAAATCCCACGAGCCGGGTCGCATTGACCTGCAAGCCGGCTGCCGCGTTCACGGACCACAGCAACGGATCGATCCGCAAACTGTGTTCTTCCATCGGTCCGACCCGCTCTCCATCAACCGAGATCGCGCTTTTGACATTTCCGGCAATGCATTTCTCCGCCATACCGCCTACGCTGGCGTACAGAGAGAAGTAGCGGGTGTCCAGCAGATCCGCCGTCAAATCGATCGGAATGCCGAGATACTGCAGCGTTTGAAAATCTTCAGAAAGCGTGGTCCCCGCCAAAGTCGAGAAAGTACTCTTCAAGATGGAATACTCGATTCCGGACTCCACACCGAAGGTATCGTTCAACTGCCAGCGTAAAGAGATTCCGGCGCGGATCGGGCGCTTGTGGTCCACACGGTCCGTCACCGTGGCGGGGGGCATGCCCGTCGCCCGGGTGACCACGCTCACATGGCCTTCACCCTGTCCATCCTTCACGGGATCGTTCTTGGAATGCGGGGCAGCGCCCCGGTAGAACATCATGGGATTGTAGGAAGACGAGTGTCGTGTGTCGACGGTGCCGCCGGAAATGCCGATGCCGACATGATCCGGAAGAAGCGTGCCGTCCGGTCCATCCACCGATGCCGAGGCATAGCCGGACCAGTCTTCCCCTTCGTGCGAATTCGCGGTTTCGCCTGGGACAAGGGGACGGCTGTCTTCGGGTTGCGGTTGCGCATCCTCCCCTTGTTCCGCAACCGCGACTTGCGTCTGATCCGTCAGAGGGACGACACCGGACGGATCCGCTTGCGCGGGAATGTTCGCCTGTGCCAGCAAATCCGGAGCGTAGGGACGATTTTCTGCAGAGGAAGTCCGCCTTCCCAGCTTGTTGACTGAAGAAGGTGATGATGATTGGAGCAAGGAAGCCGGACTTTCCTGCAGATCGGTGGCCGAAGGGTCGCTTATCGTTTCAAGGGGGGCGCCGGGATCGGCCAAGGCAGCCGTATCCGGGACGTTTCGCCGCACCTGGGCAATCCGTCCGGAATCATCGTCCGGCGAAAAGAGGCGTACGCCTGCGAAAACGCCGAAGGCGACAACCGCCGCAGCAGCGACGGAACGCCACAGCCAGAGAACAGGGAGGGCCCTGCCGCGCTTGGGCGCACGATCGGGAACAGCGGAAGCGATGTCGTTCCACAGCCCCTCGGGGGCGGACTCCTCGAAGTCCTCCATCCGTTTCTTAAGGCTATTCAACCAATCCTTTTCCATTATGCTGTCTCCATTTTTTTTTGATAATCTTTAATCTTCTTCGCCAGCATGGCCCGCGCCCTGTGGAGTTGGGAGGCGGAAGTGCTTTCCGTGATTCCCAGCAGATCCGCGATCTCCTTGTGGCTCTTTTCCTCGAAGGCGTAGAGGTTGAGCACTGTGCGGTAGCCGTCCGGCAAGGCTTTGATCATTTCCTGGAGGGCCTGCTGGGAAACCGTGCCGACATCCGGTTCTTCCTCTTCTTCCTGGTCCGGCAAGTCCCATCTGTACTGGACGGTATTCCGTCTCTTCCTCCGCCGCAGGTATTTCAAAGCTTCGTTGACAGTCACCTGGCGCATCCAGGCCTTCAATGATCCTTCCCCGCGATAGGAAAATTTGTCCAACGAAGAAAAGATCTTCACAAAACTCTCCTGAAGTACATCCCGCAACTCTTCCCCTACGGGCAGATATCGGGAACAGGTGGCCGTCAAATACCGTGAATAGCAGTCGTAGATCTGCTTCATGGCTAGATGGTCGCCTTTCTGTGCTCGAACAACAAGCTTTCTTTCGATGTCTTCAGTCAACGTTGTCATCCAATGTCACTGGCGACGTACCTTGTACACCAGTTTCAACTCTTTCTTATTCGGCATACTGTCGTAGGCCAGCCACTTCAAGGTCAATATCACTTCGTCCTCCTTGATTCCGGTCAGCAAGTCCGAAATCTTGAAGGCGACCAGCCCGTCCCTCCAAACGGTCCCGTTGTAGTCACCGTTCACGGAATGAACGAATTCCATTTCACGCGGATTGTCCGGGTTGATGAACAGGTTCACCAGGTGCGGACGTGCTTTTGAACTCACATCCCCCCATTTCGCGCTGAAATGAATGGTCACGTACCCATCCTCGCAGACTGTCAACCAGTCCGTTATGAGATGTACCGGCTCAATGTCCCGGGTCGACACGCTTTTGTCCAAGCGCATGCAGACAGCATCCTTCGTCCGGATCGTATCCACCCGGGTCACCTGGATGCAATGGGAATATTTCTCACTCTTCTTGTTGAGCAAGTTGAAATTGATCAGCGCGCGGATCTCTTTCCGATAGGGATTTTTCCAGCCGACCGGTTCCAAGGTCGTGGAATCATCCAACTGGAAATAACTTTCTCCGGCAGGAAGGGGTTTGATGGTCACAAGGGCATCCGGTTTGAAGGCGCCGCTTCCATCCAGGGTTATACCATTCTTGGAAGCCAGTTCACTATAATCTAATTGTTTGGAACAGGCGGCCGCTAAAGCAATCACCGCAGCAGCGAGCGCCAAGAAAACAAACTTGAAATTATTCGCTCTGTTCATCGGGTCAATCATAGTCAATATTTATCATCATCTACTGCACTAAATCCCGATCAATCGGAATCTTGCACAAATCTACCACAATTTGACTAAAAAATTCCTATTTTCGCATTCGTATATGAAACGACCCCTTTTCAAAACCTTGATTTCCCTGATTCCGGTTGCCGTGCTGGTGACGCTGCTTGCCTTGAACATCAGCATATTCGGAAGCGACGCCATCCTCGGCGCGAGCCAGGTGTCCCTGCTGTTCTCGGCGGGGATCTGCATCTGGCTGTCCATGTGGCTCTTCAAGACCCCGTGGCGAAGATTCGAGGAAGCCATCCAGAGCAACATCGGAGATGTGACGACCGCCATCGTGATCCTGTTCTTGATCGGAGCCATCTCCGGCACCTGGACCATGAGCGGCATCGTACCGACCTTCATCTACTACGGGGTGAAGATCGTCCGTCCGGAAATCTTCCTGTTCACTGCCTGCCTGATCTGCTGCATCGTATCGCTGATGACCGGCAGTTCGTGGACCACGATCGCAACCATGGGGGTCGCCCTGCTGGGCATCGGCAAGGCGCAAGGTTTCAGCGACGGTCTCATCGCAGGGGCGATCATTTCCGGAGCCTATTTCGGGGACAAGATCTCCCCGCTGTCAGACACGACCGTAATGGCATCCTCCGTCAACAAGGTTCCGATTTTTCGGCACATCCACTACATGCTCTACACGACCGTTCCTTCCATCGTGATCACCCTTGTCATCTTCTTGATTCTCGGGTTTTCGCATAGCTGCGCGGAACCGGCCACGATTTCTGAATATACGGATGCGCTGGCATCGAAATTCAACCTGTCACCTTGGTTGCTCGCGGTACCGGTGCTGACCGTGATGATGATCGCCCGGAAAATGCCCGCCTTGATCGTTCTCGCGCTTTCGGTCCTGCTGGCAGCCGTCGCGGCCCTTCTCTTCCAACCGGGAATCCTCGAAGAAATCGGATCCGGACTGTCCGGGGAGGTTTCCCGCGCGAAGATTCTTTTCACCGGCATCGTCCGGACAATTTACGATTCCGTCGGAATCGAAACCGGAAATCCCAAGGTGGACGAGCTGGTCTCGAGCCGAGGCATGCTGGGCATGCTGAACACCGTCTACCTCATCATCTGCGCCATGTGCTTCGGCGGCAGCATGAAGGCGAGCGGCATGCTGCGCCACCTGACCTATCTGTTGTTGCCGTTCACACGGAGAAGGACGGGGCTCGTCACGTCCACAGTCGTCTCGGGCACACTCCTGAACGGAATCGTGTCCGACCAGTATCTATCCATCATCCTGACTTCTAACCTGTTCGGAAGCATCTACGAAAAAGAAGGCTACGAGGCCAGACTGCTGAGTCGCTCCATTGAAGACTCGTCCACCGTTACTTCCCCGCTCTTTCCCTGGAGCAGCTGCGGTATGACGCAAGCCACAATCCTGAACGTTCCAACGCTGACCTACTTCCCCTTCTGTTTCTTCAATCTCATCAGTCCGCTGATGAGCATCTTCATCGCAATGATCGGCTTCAAGATCATTCCACCCCGCAAGCCGGATCCTTCACCCGGACAGACACCCACTCAACTCCCTTCTTCATGAAATTGGTAATCAAACCGATAAAAATCGACTCGCTGCAGGAAAACGGGAATTATCTGAACTACCGGAATCAGCTCGTCCTCAATGACAATCTGGACTTCATGGGCAACCCGGATTTCATCCGCGACATGATTCCGGACACTTTCTTCCCATGCACCTTCCTTTTCACCACCTTCCTCATCTGCAAGAGCGGGGGAGCGGTTGTCCGAATCGACGGAAGGGACTTCGCGCTCCGCAGCAACATACTGCTATCCATCCCTCCAAACTGCATCGTAGAGGGTTTTGAAGCCGACGACTCGTTCAAGTCTGCTTTCATCGCCGCCGCTCCCAACTGCTTTTCGAACGAAGGGAACGAAGCCGGGAAGCAGCTGGTCCGAGAGCGCCTCCGGGAACCCGCCGCCATTCGGCTGGATGAGATGCGGATTACAGCTGAACTCTCCCTCCTCAGCTACATCCGAAAGATCATCTTGAATCCCACTGAGGTGTTGAAGGAAGAAGCCTTGTACGGAGCACTCCATCTCTTGAACTGCATCGCGGTCAGAGCCCTCCACGAATCCGAAAACGAGGTGTCCGGCAGAAGCCGGTGGGGCCACCACGATCTGATGTACCGCTTCCTGACGGAACTCAATCTACGGTTCAAGAAAGAGCGAAGCGTTTCCTATTACGCCAACGTCCTGTGTCTCTCTCCGAAGCATTTCGCCCAAGTCGTGTACAAGAAGTCCGGTAAGTATGCAAAAGATTGGATCAAGGAATACGTGATCCGTGAGGCGAAGACATTGCTGAGAACCGGGAACTATACCGTTCAAGAAGTCAGCGACCTCCTCCATTTCCCGAATGCCGCGTTCTTCGGTAAATACTTCAAAAAAGCAGTCGGCTGCACGCCGAAGACGTACAGGGCGACGTCGTTCCTGTGAACTACTTTTCCGTCTTGAGGAGATCTCTGATCTCTTCGAGCAAAACGACATCGTCGGGCCTGGGCGCAGGAGCGGCAGCCGCAGGTTCCTCTTCTTTCTTCTTGCGGAGCTTCATAAAGGCACGGATCACCAGGAAGATGCTCAGCGCGATGATCAGGAAGTTGACGACCTCCTGGATGAAATTGCCGTAGTTCAGCGAAACGGCCGGTTTAACGACTTCTTCGCCGTTCATGACGGCCTGACACAGCACGACCTTGAGGTCCGTGAAATTGAAGGCACCGAGCAGTCCGCCGAGAGCGGGCATGATCAAATCGTTGACGAGGGAAGTGATGATCTTGCCGAAGGCGGCACCGATGACGATACCGATCGCCATGTCAATCACGTTTCCTTTCATTGCAAAGGCCTTGAAATCGGCCCAGAAAGAGGATTTCGCCATAATACTAAAAATTAAATGTATGTTTTTTCAAAAATTTTTCTGCCTCCGGGAGAGATTCGAGCTTTCCGACATCCAGAAGCTGCAGACCCGGAGGGACGATTCCGTAGATTGGATGCTTGGCGCACTCCGCAAGGTAGAAATCCGTTATCGAAAACCGGCCGTCCCAGTTATCATCCTCAAAAATACGGAATATCCCTTCTGATACGAGATGAATCCCCGCGAAGGCGAACTTTCTGCACGTGTCCGGATCCAGACCGGGATACGGGCTCCGAACCTCTCCGGTTGCCAGATTCGTCCAGCCGACCAGACGCATCGCGTCATCGAAGAGGTAATAGCGCCGGGTCTTCCGTTCGCTGACCACGAGGACCGCCAGGGCGTCGGAGGGCTTCCGGGACAGGAGCCAGGGCACGTCCAGATTCGACAGGATGTCCACATTGTGGACCAGGAAATACTGAGAAGGGTCCCCGGAGATCAACAGCGTCCGAGCGAACCGGATTCCTCCACCCGTTTCCCGAAGCAGATCGCGCTCGTCGGAGAAATGAACCGTCATACCGAAATCATCCTGATCGCGTATATACTGAATAATCGAATCCGGAAAATGATGGACATTGATGACCAGTTCCCGGATTCCGGCATCCTTCAGTTTCAGCGCCAGGTGGTGGATCAGCGGTTTTCCCCCGACAGGAACCAACGCCTTCGGAATCGTATCAGTCAAGGGCTTCAGGCGGGTTCCGAGCCCCGCTGCAAAGATCATCGCCTTCATCTCCGTCTATGTTCGGTTCTCAGGGTTCCTAGTAAATTTTTTCGATGTCCAATTCTCGATGCGAAATCGTGATCTTGATATCGAAATTGTCTGCCAGGTGCTCGGCCAGCCGCTCGGTGCAGTAGACGCTGCGATGCTGTCCGCCGGTACAGCCGAAACAGACCTGCAGATGGGTGAACTTTCTCTCTATGTATCGCTTTACGTGCGGATCGACCAGTTTGTACGCATTATCCAAAAACCGGAATACACCGCCATCATCCTCGAGGAACTTGACCACTTCCGGATCCAGTCCGGTGAATTGGCGGAAATGTTCGTATTTGCCGGGATTGTTGATCGCCCGGCAATCGAACACATAGCCGCCTCCGTTGCCGGTGGTATCGGCCGGAATGCCCTTCTTATAGGCAAAGCTGAAGATCTTCACCTCCAGGCGTTTGTCCTCTGCGATGTCGTTGAACTGCGCCATCGTGGTCAGTTTCGCAAGCAGAGCAGTCAAGTACGGATACCTCGGGAAGGGCCGCTGAAGGAGGCGTCGGAGATTGTTCAGCGCATAGGGCACGCTTGCAAGGAAATGGGGTTTCTTCTCGAAATACCCTCTGAAACCGTACGCGCCGAGTACCTGAAGGGTGCGGAAGAGGATGAAAAGCCGCAAGCGTTCTTTAAAATGCTGCTCATCCACTTGGACGTATTCCCTGAGCGCGGTCAAGTACGTCTGAATCATCTGTTTGCGAAGATTCTCGGGATAACGGGACCGCGCCTGCCAAACGAAGGAAGCGACATCGTAATAGATGGGTCCGCGTCTTCCCCCTTGAAAGTCGATGAAATAAGGCTCTCCATCCACGATCATAATGTTTCGGGCTTGGAAGTCCCGGTACATGAACGTATCCCCCATGTCCTGCATCAGATCGGTCTTGAGACGCTCGAAGTCATCCTGCAGCTTGACCTCGTTGAAATCGAGTCCCGTCGCCTTGAGGAAGCAGTATTTAAAATAATTCAGATCGAAGAGGATCATCCGCTCGTTGAAGTCGGATTCGGGGAAACAGATGGACCAGTCCAAGTTTTCCGCCCCTTTGAACTGAATTTTCGGGAGCATTTCCATCGTCCTGCACAGCAGCCGGCTTTCGTAGGAACTGTACTCCCCGCTTTCCCGCCCATGCGCGATCACCTGATAAAGCTGGTCGTCGCCAAGGTCTTCCTGGATGTAGCGCAGACTGTCGTCACTCACCGCCAGAACCCTCGGCACCTTGATCCCTTTTTCAAGAAAATGCTTGCTGAGCAAGATAAAAGCCCGGTTCTCGTCGTAGTTCGTGCCGACAACCCCAATAATGGAGATATTTCCACCGATGAGGCGGAAATATCTCCTGTTGCTGCCTGAGGTGTTCAACTCCTCGGTTTGCGTGACTTTCTGGCCGGTGTAACTTTCAAATAATTTTTGAAGCTTGTCCATCCGTATCAATAGAGATTGTAATAGGTTTGTCCATTCGCATAGTAATCATACCGCTGCGCCAGACTGCCGTACATCTGCCCGAGAACTTCGAGGAAAGGGATTCCATCCACAAGCGTCAGCCTGTAAACGGTGTCATCAACCTTGTAAAAATCCTGTCCGTCCAAGACGATGGTGTCATAGTCATCCGGAAGTTCGCTTACGAGGGCTCCCGCAGGAGGAACAATGACTTCGTATTCATTGTTGCGATTGACGATGTAGAAGACACCATCCTGGTAGTAGTAGGGCTGGTCGGCATAGGCGTAACTCTGAACGAGTCCGAGGCGATCGGCCAAGGAATATGCGGCATTCGCGCGGGTGGAGTTCAATGCAATGGCTTTGTTCTGGGCAGCGAGGGTAGCATTGTTTCGTGCAATGATCCGGTTCTGCTCGTCAATCAGCCGATTGTTGGCGTTGATGGCCCGATAGGTTCTGTAGACATTGCCATAGTAGGCGAAGTGCACGGAAGTAAACGGGACATCGATCAAGTTGAGCGCGAAGGTAATTCCGAAAGGAGGACGACAAACGATGTACCAGTCTCCGTACGGACGGTAATAGATTCCATTATAGTAACAATATTCGATGCCCCAGTAGCTCACCCTTCTAAATCTGGCAGGCAGGCGGCGAACCCGGTAGCCATAGTAGTGAGGCTCGTATCTCCAGAAATGGCTCGGGCGATTATAGGAGAGGAAGTCGCGCTCCCTGGGCGGGATTCTGTGCACGTTCCGGTCTTCACCGATCCGCATGAAGTCGCTGCGCGTTTCCCGGGCCACTCCGCTTCTTCCGACGGCATCCGCTGCCGTAAGGCCGCTACGGGTGGCATTGCCCACGCCCTGCGAAGACTCACGGATGTCACCGCTACGAGAAGCGGAACTTCTGGAAGAGGAACTCCTTACGGAAGAAGACCGGGTGCTCTGATCGACCGGACGCGCGATCCGGGTGGAAGAACTCCGGGACGAAGCATCGCTGCTGCGGGAAACTGAGCCGGAACTGCGCGAAGCCGAACCCGTGCTTCCGGACACGGTCGAACCGCGCCGGGTATTGTCCTGCGAACTGCTCCGTACGGTCGGAGAATCCGTCCGGGACGAAGTGCCGCTGCTGCGGGAAACCGACGCGTCGTTCCGGGATGAAGAACTGCTTTGAGAAACTGAGCCGGAACTGCGCGAAGCCGAACCCGTGCTTCCGGACACGGTCGAACCGCGCCGGGTGTTGTTCTGCGAACTGCTCCGCACGGTCGGAGAATCCGTCCGGGACGAAGTGCCGCTGCTGCGGGAAACCGACCTCCGGGATGAAGAGCTGCTTTGGGAAACTGAACCGGAACTACGGGAGGAAGAACTCTGTGAAACAGAGGAGTCGCCTCCGTTCGAAGAACCGGTATTCTGTGTGGTCGCCGCACCGCGACCGGTGGATGAACGTCTGGCCTGCGAATAAGAGTCGGCAGGGAATGCAACCATGGCCAATGCCACCATCGATGCGATTGCAATGTGAAGAATGTTTTTCATATCTTTGAGGTTTTAGTTGTGTTACTCGTACAAATAGTACCGTTTCGAAAGTTTCTGGAAAGTTTCAACATCTTTGGACCAGTAGTCGAGGATGTCCGCCACCTTCATCGCCTTCTTGAAATGTAATCTTACATAATCCGTACCACAAACTATGTCGAACATTGCATTCCGTCCCTCAGACAGCTCGAAGGGGTCTATTTCCGGGTACAGCTCATGCACTGCCTGCATGACGTAGAACTGGGTCAGCGTGCAGGAAGCCGCTTCGTAGTCGGTAAAATAAAACTGCACCCCGTGGATAAGCTTGCCGCTCATGCTGCCCGAGAAAGGTTTGAAATGGATGGTCCTGAAGGCGACACCGGGCAGGTTGTAGCTGTCCAGACGGGCTTTCAGCAGATCCGCGTCGATCCACTCGGCAGCGAAGACTTCGAACGGGAGGGTGTAGCCGACGCCGATGTTCAAATATCCTTGAAATTCTCCGCAGATGCCTGAGCAAGGGTAGTTGATGGCGGACTGCGGATACGGAATGTTCGGAGAGGGCAGGATCCACGGAAGTCCGGTGTCGTAAAACAGCATGTCACGGTACCAACCTTCCATCGGGACGACGGAAAGCTTGCATTTCAAGGCAGGCTCGTCCCCTCTCTCTCCCTGGTTCAGTCCCTCCTCGTTCAAAAGAATGGCCAGTTCTCCAACCGTAAGGCCGTAGATATAAGGAATTTTGAACTCACTGACGAAGGAATGGAAACCGTCTTCGACAAGGCAGCCTTCCACCTTGTTTCCGCCCAACGGATTGGGACGGTCGAGAACCATGACCTCGATTCCCTGTTCCGCGCATGCGCGCATCACCAAGCCGAGGGTACTGATGAAAGTATAGGATCGCGTGCCGACATCCTGAATGTCATAGACCACAACATCCAGCCCCTCGAGCATCTCCGGAGTAGGTTTACGATGGGGGCCATAGATGGAATAGACCGGAAGGCCCGTGGCTGCATCCAGGGTGTCCGAGACATAGTCTCCGGCATAGGCGTCCCCCCGTACGCCGTGTTCAGGAGCGAAAAGTTTCACCAAATTGACGTCGGGAGCGCTGAACAAGATGTCAACAGCGGATCGCAGGTTGCGGTCCACGCCGCTGGGATTGGTAACCAGTCCGACTTGCTTTCCAACGAGACCTTCGAAGCCCCTGCCTTCCAGCACTTCGATTCCGGTCCGGACACAAACTGCGTCCCGGGCCGGGATCCAACCGGAAAAGAGGGTCAGCGCAAGCAATCCGAATACGATTTTTTTCAGTATGTTCATCTCATCAAAAGCATCTTCAATCTTTCTTGCCGTATTCAGGGTCGATCTTGCGATCGACAATGAAAGTGACAACCAAGGTTGCAACGCAGCAGACAATCACGATCCAGAAAAAGGCGATGTAACCGACCGATTCTTGCAGAAAGCCGGCGAACATGCCGGGAATCATCATGCTCAGGGCCATGAAGGCGGTACAGATGGCGTAATGGGCGGTCTTGAATTCCCCTTCCGAGAAGTACATCATATAGAGCATATAGGCGGTGAAGCCGAATCCGTAGCCGAACTGCTCGATGGCGATGCAGGCGCTGATCAAGGCAAAATTCGTCGGTTGCGCCATCGCCAGATAGACAAACGACAGGCAGGGCAGGGTCATGCCCGCGGCCATCCACCATAGGGATTTCTTCAAGCCGATTTTGGAAGCCATGATGCCGCCGATGATGCCGCCGAGCAGGAGAGAGATGACTCCGATGGTTCCGTAGGCCAGCCCGACTTCGGCCGTTGACATGCCCAGACCTCCCTTGTCAGGCGAAGCCACCAGAAAGGGTGTGCACATCTTGATGAGGAAAGCCTCCGGAAGGCGGTACAGAAGCATGAACAGGATGGCGATCCAAATTCCCGGCTTTGTGAAATAGGTAGCGAATGTACGTCCGAACTCCTGGAATATTCCTCTGATCTCACCGGAAGCCGCACCGATCAGGCGAGGCGCGTCCTCAGCCGGCTTCGGAATCGCGAAGGCGTGGTACAGCGTCAGCAGGGTCAGGATTACGGATGTGCCGCCGAGGGTGAGTTGCCAAGAAAGCGGGATGTCGCCGGTTGCGGTCTCCAGCTTGCCGGCCACGAAGACGATCACACCGTTTCCGAACACGTTGGCGAGCCGGTAAAAGGTGCTGCGGATGCCGACAAAGGCGGCCTGACTTTTCTGGCTCTGCGCAAGCATGTAAAAACCGTCCGCCGCAATGTCATGGGTTGCGGAGGCGAAAGCGGCGATGACGAACAGGATCAGGGTAAAGGTGAACAGGCTCATCGGTGTCTGACCGGAAGCGATCAGATCAGCGGAAGGATGGGGAAGTGTCAGGGTCAAGACGATGAACGCAATGGTCATGACCAACTGCATCGTGATGATCCACCAACGTTTGGTCCGGATGATGTCGACGAAAGGGCTCCAAAGCGGCTTGATGGTCCAAGGAAGATACAACAGGCTCGTGAACAAGGCCATCTGCCCGTTCGGAACGCCCATCTTCGCGAACATCAATACGGAAATGTTGTTGACGAGAAAATAAGGAATACCTTCGAAAAAGTACAGGGTTGGAATCCACCACCAGGGCGATCCCGTCTTGATGCTTGGGTGATCCATGATCGGACAGAATATGATTGAGTAAAGATAAGCATTTTCAGGAAACTATCAATCGCGGCGGTGACACAATAAATGCAATCAGATCCCGGAGTGAATGCAGCAAGACCGAAGGGAAAAGCTGTTCCGGAAAAGGACATTTTTCATATAAGCGCGAGAAAGAAGGAAATCGTATAGAGTAGTCCGAACGCAAGCTGGAGTCCGGCGGTTTTCTGGTCAATTGTCGCGATCGCTATGCCATCTTCAGGCCGGGCCGAGAGCATGGCCTTTACAAGCGGCCAGGCGAGCGGAACCGTCAGCCAGGTCAACAGGGTCCACCAGGGAATCCAGTCGACCAGAGCGAAAACGAGCACGAGAACATACGGAGTCGCGACCTCCGCAGCGTAAATCCATTTCGAGGCGCAATCCCCGATCGAGGCGGCGAAGGTCAGCACGCCGGCTTGCCGGTCACTCCGTATGTCACGGGTATTGTTGGCGTGGAGGATGGCGACGATGAGCAGTCCGAAAGGAAGGCTCACCGGAATGACGAGGGGAACCAGGCTTCCGGTCCCGACATACGATGCACCGATCGCCGGCAAGATCGAAAAGCAGAACAGAATGGTCAAGCCGCTGAGGGCATGGGCCTTCAGCCACATGTAAAAAACAATGGATACAATTGCGGCCGCACCGAGCCAGATCAGTTTCCAACTTGTCAGAAAGAGCAGGACCACCCCGATCAACACGCCTGCCGTCAAGACACAGTAGCCATAGAAAAGCAGTTCCCGGGGCGTGAATTTACCGGACTGAATAGCCCTGACTTGATTGAGACTGCCCGCCGGATCCACCCCTCGGACATGGTCATAATAGTCACTGATCAGATTACCGGCAGCCTGGAAGACGACCATCATCACGACTGCGAGCAGCAGAGGGATCCAGTCAACCGGGCCGCCTCCGTTCCGAGAATTGTAATCCGTCAGGAAGGCTCCGATGGCGAGCACAGGGATGAACGAGGCGGGAAACGACCACGGTCTTGTGGCGATGACCCAGTCTTTGAGGTTGCGCATACTGCAAAGATAATCCGATTGGAAAGAAAAGCGAAACAATGCCCTTTCTCCCGCTGTAATTATTACGTATATTTGTTCATTCATTACGCTTCAATCGGACAATATGAACATCAAGAAGTTGATCATGACGCTATCGGGAATCTTGTTGATGCATGCCGGACTTGCGGCGCAGCCGGGTGATCCCGAGGCTTTCTTCGCGCGGTACGAGGCCTTTCCGCTGCAGGATCTCTACAAAGCGGTCTACCAGGATACTTTCGGCCCCGGCCATATGATACCGAATGTGGAGTCGGCCCGGAATTATCTATTGGAAGAACTGGAAAGCCTCCGGTCAGAGGGCGGTTCGATCACGGGCATCAATTTCTATGAGCCTTCCGGGCCTTTCGGCAACTTCTACCGGGTGGACCTGAATGCGATAAGGACGGGTGTTCTTTCCGTGGAGACCCTGCTCCGTGCCTTCGTGGCGAGCACGGAAGCGGATGCAGGCGGGGTGATCCCGGCGGAAGCCCTGTCTCCGACAGCCTGGAGGGTAAGATGGGAGGGCATGGCAAAGGTGATGGGCGAACGGCTTGCGAAGAATTCCCCGGATCGATACCGGAAATTCAAGGCGGACAGCGCGGCCCTGGCCAGGATGCTCTCCGCGGAGCCGGACATCAATCCCGCCGTCCATCACAGCGAAGAATATTCCCTGATCTTCCGTCCCCACTACCGGATCGTGCGCAAAGACATTTTCGAACGTGACCTGAAACCGATACTTGACACGACTTCCGTCGAGCTGGAAGGTCAGGGGTTCCGGTCCGTAACCACCGGGCAGGACTACCGTCTGGCAGGGGAAATCTTCAACGGACTGATGCGGGAAAGCCGGGAGGCGCGTCTCTCCGGAGACAGCCTGACCCAGGCTGAACTGATGATGCTTGCCGCGCGGCGACTGTTGGGGACTCCGTACGTCGCGGGGACGCTGGATGCGCCCGATCTCCCGAAAAATACGGCAACCGGGGAATCACCGGAGCAAGAGCGGTTGCGGGTCTACCTGAGCCGGACGGATTGCATCCTGTTTGTCGAGACTTGTCTGAATTTCGCTTCGGTCGTGAGCCGATATTCCGGAAGCGGGGATCCGGGTTACGCTGACCTTGCCCGGGAAGTCTGGAGCAGCCGCTACTACGAACGAGACGCGGACCAGTATTTCAACCGAATCCACTACACCACCGAATGGATCCGAAAGAAGGAGGGAAAGAGCCTTCGGGATATGACTCTGGAACTGGGAGGAAAGGTCTATCCGCATCCGATTCATTACATGTCCCGCCATCCCGAACGCTACCGGCAGTTGGCGGGGACGGACTCTCTGTCTCTGCTGAACCGACAGAAAATCCGGGAAACGGAAGAGGGCTTGAACCGAGAGCCGATGACTTATATTCCGAAAGAAAAGATCCGGTCGATCGAAGGGAAGATCCGCAACGGAGACATCATTTGCTTTGTCTCGAATCTGGACGGGCTGGACATCGCCCACGTGGCGATCGCGCACGTCAAGGACAAGGTGGGATTCATCCACGCTTCGCAATCCGAAGGAAAGGTGGTCATCGACAGGCAATCGATCGCCGGCTACGCCCTTGAACGCAACAACCTCGCCGGAATCAAAGTCGTCCGTCCGTTGTAGTTTCCGGCCGGAGTTCCGACAATTCGGAGCCCGGATAGTAATGGCGGAGTATCGCGCGGAAATCGTAGCCTTCGGACGCCATGACGGCGGCTCCGATTTGGCAGAGGCCTACTCCGTGTCCCCAGCCGGCTCCCTGCAGTACGACGCGCGTCCAGTCCGAACCGGCAGCGACTTCCTTGCCCTCGCTGTCCAGATAGGTGATGACGAAGGCGGAACTCTTCAGATGACTGTCGGACAAGAAGCGTCTGATGATTAATTCCTTGCCGATGACCATGCGCAGTTTCGTACCGACCGCTTCCAGCCGCTTGAGCCGTCCGGAAGGTCCCCGTTCAACGGGAATCAAGGCCCGGATTGTTCCGAAATCGAAGCCGGAGCGTTTCCGGATCAACTCGGAGAGTTCCGAACGTCCGTAGGAAACGGACCAGCGGAAAAAGTCCCGGGTCTCCAGGTCATAGTCATTCAGCACCTGCGAGAGAGTACCGGCATCTTCCGTGTTGCAGAAAGATTCGGGTTTGGAAAGGATCCACGAGCGAGCGGCGGTTTCTGTTGTGAGATCCGGTACCGGTCCTTCCGCAGACGTGTCCGCAAGCGGTTGCAGGTAGGGATAGTCCTGATCGGCCCAACAGGTCGAGAATCGCTCCATCACACCGCCGCAGCATTTTGAGAAGCGGGTATCGCATATTTCGCCTTCCTGACGCAACACCAGACCCCAGGTCTGGTCGACAGCCTGGAGAACCGTATCTCCGGCAACCATCGCAAGTCCTTGATATCTTTGACAGTGGTCGTCGGCGCACACATCGAAGCGTTTGTGGTCCTCGTGGTCGAACCACCGGATGTATTCCGGAATCTCCGGACTTCCATCCGGAGTCGCCGGTGTCTTGGCGTCCCGGGCAGCATCCAGCCGGGTTACCAGCGCCGGCACGCTGTTCAGGGACTGCAGTTCGGCTTCCTGTACGGCACGACCGGAAGCCCGACGCCGGCGCGCGATCTGCGCCATCACCCAGGAACGGGATATAACGGCATGGGCTTTAAGAAATTCGAGTTTCGCGGAAGACTTCATCTCCGAAGAGATCACACTGAGCAGATAGTCCTCCACTCCGATGACGTTCACGGCTGTGACTTTTCCATCTTCGACGATGAATTTCAACGTTCCGGCGAATTTCTGCGTCACTTTCCGTTCCCAATGGAAATCCACGCCGATGGTCACCCCGTAAAGAATGAAGGAGGGCTCGGCGAAAAGGGTAGACAGGGTCTGGGCTTCGAAAACCAATTCATCGTAAAGCGCCCCGTTGTAGGAAATCTTGCCTCCGGAATAGGAAACCCGCTGCAGACCTGCCCCGTCGGAGAGAATCTCGAAGGCGATTTCGCTGCCGGAGAGGATCCCTACCTCCAGTTTGGGCTGCGTCCGGACCAGACGCCAGATGATGGATTTTTCCTCCGCCGCATCAATCGTGACTTCCGCGATCATGTCATCAAGAAGACGGCTATCCAGTTTTGCGAAATCGTCCGCTCTGGGGGCAATGAAGAGTCCGGCCATATCCACGCATCCCGGACTCATGGCGAGATGATCGGGGCCGGATTGGAAATAATGACGGGAACGATGCTTCTCGCGAAAGATGACCAGAGCGCGGTACTCCCCGTTCCGGATCCAGGTGAACAGATTGAACCGAGGTTCAGCCTCTCCTTCCTTCCGGGAAGCACAGTCCAGCAGCCGATAAAAAAGTTTGGTGACAGATTTCGGCGTGCGCGCCCTCAAGAGGAATATTCCCTTCGCAAACTTTTTGAAATGGAATAGTTCCGCCTCCTTGACCGTAGTCAGGTATTCCAGTCCCCGGGCATCCGGAGTGTCCAGCAGGCGATCCGCCTCGCGTTCCAGGGGAAGAGAACCCAGCGGGCAGGCCTGGAAATGCATATGGTCGGGAATGGAGGCGCCCGCCGTAGGTCCGTTGTAAAATGCCGTGAAATCGGAATAGAGCTTCACAAAATCCAGCAGATCAGGGAAACGGCGCCGGATCGACTGAGGCGTGTGGTCGAAGCTGGAGACGACAAGATGGGAGGGGAAAACGGGATAGGGATTGAGGGTCACCCGGTAGCGCTTTCCTTTTCTTCCGTCAAATTCAAAGTGCGTCTGCTCCGCCGGGCGGTTCTCGGGACATAGCAGACAGGGCCTTTCGCGAATGGACTCCGGATCCGTAGCGGCCTCGGAGGAAACGACCCGGCAGGGATTGTGCTGCACCGATACCTCGAAGCCGCTCACCATAAGCGTTCGTGTCCGAGCGAGTTTCAAGTTCCGATAATTCTCGGCAGCCAGCGGCCAGACCGAAAGTTGATCTTTAACGAATTTTTCAATAGCAGGATCCATCAGAGCAAGGCAAGCAAAATTTGTTTCAGGGATGTGAATTCTTGTTCGAAATTGGGAGTGAAAAGGGAGGAACCGATATGCTTCTCGATTTCCTCCATCGGCCAGTACCTGCCTTCCGTCACTTCGTCGTTCCTCGGATGCAGAGAGAAATCCCCGACCGTCGCAAACACATTCACCAATTCGCGTTCGACTTCGGACTCCCAGACATAGGTTCGGAGGAGAACGGGATTGAAGTCTTTGAATCCCAATTCTTCCCTAGCCTCCCGGTACAGAGCGGACTCCAGGAGTTCTCCGTAGTCTACATGCCCCCCGACAGCCGTGTCCCAGCGTCCTGGAAACAAGTCCTTCTTCAGCGAGCGCTTCTGGAGGAAAAGGCAGCCTTCCCGGTTGATGATGTGAAGATGTACCACCGGGTGCAGCAGCTTGGAACCATCGTGGACAGATTCGCGGGAGGCCTGCCCGATCACCAGACCGTTTTCTTCAACGACGGGAACCCGTTCGGAGATCGGAACCAGCGGCCGGCCCGGATTTTTGGCTGTGGGACGCGGCAGGACAGCTGCCGGCTCAACCGGATAAATCAATTCAAACATAGGCTCAAGTAACAGCGACCAGAATCAGCAATTGCGCGAACAGCACCCGCAAGAACATGGTCAAGGGATACACCGTCACATAGTTGACGGACGGATAGTCCGTTCCGTAGGCCCCCTGGGAGAAGACCAGCGCCGCAACGTTGGTGGTTCCTCCCGAGATAAGACCGCAGATCTGATAAAAGTTCAATCGGCATGCCCATCGGGCGATCATGCCGACAATCAGGACAGGAACCAGTGTGATGAGCGCCCCGTATAAGATCCACCAGTAGCCTCCATTCAGGATGGAACTGACAAAATTTTCCCCGGCGCCCAGTCCGACGGCAGCCATGAAGAAAGAGATTCCGATTTCCCGGATCATCAGATTGGCGCTCTGGGTCGTATAAGTGGTGATCCTCCATCTGGGTCCGAAGTATCCGAGCAAGATCGCGATGATCAGCGGTCCACCGGCTAGTCCCAGTTTGATGGGCTGGGGAATACCGGGAATCATGAACGGGATGGAGCCGAAAATCACGCCCGCGGCGATGCCGAAGAAAATCGGGACGAGGTTGGGCTTGTTGAGGCTGACCTCCTTGTTCCCCACCAGTTCCGCAACTTCATGGATGCCTTCTTCGGGGCCCACCACCCAGAGTATATCGCCCAGTTGGAGATAGAGATTGGGTCGCGCGACCAGTTCCACACCCGCGCGGACGACCCGTGTAATGGTGACGCCGTAGTTGGCCCGGATGTTCAACTGGCGGAGCCGAGCTCCAGTCAGTTCCGGCTTCGTAATGAGCAGTCTCCTGCCTTCCAGGTGGGCATCCTGCTTCAGCCAGTCCTGCAGATGCATCTCAATTTCTTTTCCGAAGAGAATCCGGAGGGAATCCACATGGTGCTGAGAGGTCACAATCAGCAGCTTGTCGCCCTGTTGAAGTACGGTGTCCGGGCCGGGAACGAAAATCTCCCCATCCCGCATGACACGGGAAATCACGAAAGAGAAACTTAGGTGTCGCATCACCTCCTTCAGCTTCTTGCCGAACAGAGCCGGATTCTCCACCTCGCAATGCATCCTTCGGGCCGTTTCAACATCCGTATCTTCTTGTTCAAGATGGCGTCTTTCTTCCTCCAGGTCAATTTTGAAAATGCTTTTGAACAGGATGATCATCGCAATGACCCCGAGCATGCCGATCGGATAGGCAAGCGCATAAGCCGAAGCCAGACCGGAAGTCGCCGTAGCGATGTCGGCAGCCGGATGCTGGGATCCATGCATGGAGTCAGCCAGGGTCTGCTGCGCGGCACCCAGTCCCGGGGTGTTCGTGACGGCACCGGACATGACGCCCACCATCGTGGGAAGATCCTCCTTCGTCACCAGATGCAGGACAAAGGTCACCCCCACGCCCAAGAAAACCAGGCACAATGCCAGCATATTCAAAGTCAGGCCTCCCTTTTTGAAAGAATGGAAAAATCCCGGACCGACCTGCAGACCGATCGAGAACACGAACAGGATCAAGCCGAAATCTTTCATGAAATTCAGGACCGTAGCATCGACCCGAACGCCGAAATGGCTGATAAGGATGCCTACGAACAGAATCCAAGTGGAACCGATCGAAATGCCTTTGAACTTGAATTTGCCCAAATACAAGCCGGTTGCGATCACGACCGCAAAAACCAGAATCGAATGGGCGATCCCCGGCTCGATGAACAAATCTCTCATGTCAATAATCTATCTGCGCGCAAAAACAGGACTTATCGCCTGTCCTGCCTTCCATGTAATACGTCTTCTTGTGATCATTCCCGACGACACCGCAGTACAGCTGAACGGTCTCGCCCGGCTTGGTTTCTTTATTGAAATTAATCCGCACATCCTTGACAAGGTATTGGGAAGCCGTCTCGTAATCGATGCAATCCATCGCCCAGACCATGTACCGGGCATTGTTCGTGTGCCCGATGATGTCCACGTCCGAATAGGCGATCCTGTGTTCCCGAACGAAGGCGAGATCCACTTCCTTCGGTATCACGAGCTTGGCGCAACGCTCGGGAATGGCATCGTCCGGACATTGAGTCGCTGCAGGAACCATATCCAGCACTTCATCGCTGCGAACCAGACGACGCGTCTCCTGATCCATGACGATCCAGGAAGTCGTACAGGAGATCAGCGCCTTGGACTTGTCGGCAAAATCAACATCTCCTTTCGCCCGCATTTCGAAATCCCGCAGGAAGAATAAACCGTCCAGTCCCTTGTGCCAGGTGTAGAGCGTTGTTTCATCTCTCCAACTGGGCGGCTGGAGGAACCGGAAATGCATCCTGGACAATACCCAGGCAGTATGATGGCGGGCAAGGTCGTCGTATCCGAATTCCAGGCGCTGGGCCGCCCAATAGGCCAATTCCTGCGCCAGATCCATGAAGAAGGCCGGCTTCAGGTGAAAGGAGGCATCGGTGCCATAACAAGGGATGGTCACATCTTGGAAGTATCGGTTCGTGTCCGAATATCCGCTTTTCGGTTCAATCATATAAGATTCGAAGTTCTTCCGGTGAATACAGGATGGAATCGATGAAGTCAGGAGCGATTTGCGCGAGGAGCAGGAACAGGCCGAAAAAAAGGACGACCGATCCTATCAGGATCGCAAGCGCGACAAGGGCGGCCTTCCGCCTCTTCTTCGGAGCTTTCTCCGGCGGCGGATCAGCCGGAACGGCAGGCGCGACCGGTTCCTGCAGGATCGCCTTCAGACCGACCACTGCCGCGGAAACCTCTTCGGCTGTCTCTTCATGCGTCTTCAGGGAAACGGGTTCCAGCCCGAAGCCTTCGGGATAGATGTCCAGATCCGCATCCGGGATGAAAAAGAAGGCATTCTCCCGGGTCGCCCGGAGGCGTCCGAGACCGGGAAGCGCCACGACTTTCTTGGACTGCAGCGTGTTCTTCAGTTCATTCGTGAATTCCGCGACGATCTTGCCGGCCATATCCAGATCCGTACCGTTGGATCGGGAATAGAAGTCCGCGAGCATCGAATCCGCCACATTCCGTTGGCGGAACGCCAAGCGCCGGTAGGGAGGATTGATGGTATAGCCCTTGTCAGAAAAAGCGGACGGAACCAACTCGGAAACAAAAGTTCCCAAGCCAGGCAGCGAAACTTCCTCGTTGTCAAGGATCAACTCCTTGACCATCTTTGACAATAGGTCGACATCCATACTGAGGGCTTCTATAATTCATGCAAAGGTACACAAAAAAACGCACAAAAAATTTGGATAACCCGCTTTTTGTTGTACCTTTGCAATCCCGAATCGGAAACGCTCCGACACAAGGCAATAATTCCTCAATAGCTCAGTTGGTTAGAGCACCTGACTGTTAATCAGGGGGTCGTAGGTTCAAGTCCTACTTGAGGAGCGAGAGGAAGAGGCCGGCTAAAATTTCTTTTTAGCCGGCCTCTTTCTGCGTTCTTCCGACACCTGTCTCGAAGATAGGTCAATGCCGCTGAATATTCCAAGAATTATTTCACGCGGAGTTTCCGCCCGATCTGGAGCAGGGTACGGCTTGAGATTCCGTTCAGATTGCAGAGTTTGTTCACCGAGGTTCCGTAGCGGATGGCAATTGCCCCGAGGGTGTCACCGCTGCGGATGGTGTGATACTGCGCGGCCGCCAGCGCCTTTCTCTCAGCTTCAGCCTTCGCCGCAGCTTCTTCCCGATCCCTGGTGTCTCCTTCGAGGATATCGATCTCCACCTGCTCATCCTCGGGGACATACTTGCTATCGGCATTGAAGTGCTTTTTCTTGAGAACGAAAAGCCGGTGCCGCAAGGTGCCGGAAGAAAAATCGATCAGCCACTGCGGATCAAAGGCATAGCCTTTATACCGGGTCTCAAAGTGGAGGTGCGGGCCCGTAGACCGACCCGTGGAACCTCCCAGCCCGATCATCGTACCGGCATTGATCCAATCCCCCACCTCGACCAAAATCTTGGAAAGGTGACCGTAAAATGTTTCCAAGCCGTTTTCATGGCGGATGACCACGAGATTGCCGTAGCCCCTGAAATATTTGGCCATTCTGACCTTTCCGTCAAACGCGGCATAGACGGGGGTGCCGGTCTTGAGCGGGAGGTCCACACCTTGGTGTCTGCGGCCGTGGCGGTAACCGAATTTGGAATAGACTTCCCCCTGGTGGGGGCAGCGGTAACCGCAGAGAGAATCCACAATCCAAAGCGCGATTTCATCCTGCAGAGCGTCCAAAGGGACATGATACGGATCCGGCTGATCGTTGTTCCAGTATTCGTTGAATTCCGCGATATCCTTTCCGTAATCGGCATCCTTGTAATATTTCCAGGAATAGTCGGACAAGAGCAGGATCTTAATGTGCGGGTTGGCCGTATCCAATGTATCGAGCGTCTCTGCCGCATTCGGATCCAACGACTTGACGGGCTGCAAGGCAGGACGCGGAATCAACAGTTCCGCCTGCTGCTTGGTTTTGATGGTCGTGTCCTGGGCCTGCGCGGTGAAAGGCGCAAGAAAAAGGAGGACGACAAGGGCTGTGATCGATGTTGCAGCAGCAAAAAGTCTAGATTTCATGTAACGTGTCGGTTTATATTACATTCGGGCGTTGAACCGATCCCGGAGCAGACGCTTCACCTCGTCCACTTTCTCCGCAAGCAGTTCCGTCGATTTCGCTTCGCAGATGAACCGCAGATAGGGCTCCGTGTTCGAAGGGCGGATGTTGAACCACCAGGAAGGAAATTCTATCCGGTAACCGTCAAAATCCATGACGGCGTCCGGCTGTTCTTTCGAAAGGAAATAGGCTTTCACGGCTTCCATCGCGCCTGCCTTGTCTTCCACGCGGAAATTGATTTCACCGGAATTTTGGTACCGAGCGATGGTCCCGATCAGTCGGCTGAGGGAAATCCCCTTCTTCTTCAACACCGAGACGATCCGAAGCACGAGCATGGAGGCGAGCAGGCCGCTGTCCGAATAAAAGAAGTCACGGAAATAATAGTGGCCCGCAAGTTCTCCGCCCCAAACCCCGTTGATTTCGCGCAGCTTGCGCGCGGCGAAGGCGCGGCCGACCCTCCAAGTGTGCATGGTCATTCCCATCGGGACGAGATATTCTCCAATTGCTTTCGAACTGCGGATGTCCTGCAGGACGATACCCTTTTCGTGCCGTTCTTCGACAAAATAGAGCCCGAGTACCGCGATGATGAGATCCGGAGAGATAAAATCCCCCTTCTCGTCAACGAACATGACCCGGTCCGCATCACCATCGTAGATAACCCCCACATCGGCGCCGATCCTGCGGACCTCAGCCTCAAGCGGCTCTACATTTTTGCGGATCAGAGGATTCGGTTCATGGTTCGGGAATGTTCCATCCAGTTCTTCGAACAAGTAGGAAGGAGCGTCCCCGAAGATTTCACGCGCAAACAGCCCGGCCATGCCGTTCGACAAATCAAAGGCGATCTTGATGTTGGAATAATCCCCTTTGTACTTCAACAGAAAATCCAGATAGTCACGGCGGATGTCCTTTAAGACCACTTTTCCCCGCCGTACGGCAGGGGGCGTGGGCCGACCGGCATCTATCCATTCCTTGATCTGCCCCAGCCCCGAGTCCAAAGCGACCGGAAGGGCATTCTCCCGGGACACCTTCATCCCGTTGTATTCCTTCGGATTGTGCGAGGCCGTGATCTGTACAGAGGCCTTGAAGTGATAGTTGGCGGTTCCGAAATACACCATCGGGGTGGTGCTGAGACCGATATCGTAAACATCCGCGCCGGCATCGGTGATCCCCTGCACAAGGGCGTCACGGATCTCGGGCGAGGAGACCCTGCAGTCCCGCCCGACAAGCACCCGATCGGTCTTGAGCAATTCGGGAAGGAAGTAACCTATTTTATAGGCGGTCGTCTTGTCAAAGTCCACGTTGAAGACTCCACGTATGTCATATGCATGGAAAGCGCCCATAAGCGTAGTGTTATTTCAATTTCGTGGCATATCTTGCAGAAACTTTGCCAAGGGCGATGTTCTGCAGTTTTTTCGCAAGAATTTTTTTCCGGATCGGAGCGACATGATCCACGAACAAATCTCCTTCGAGATGGGCCATCTCATGCTGGATCATCCGGCAGGCGAACTTGTCGAAGTGTTCGGTTACTTTTTCAAACTGCTCGTTGTAGTATTCTACGGTCATGCTTTCCGGACGAACCACGTCACAATAGATCCCGGGAAGGCTGAGGCAGCCTTCCGAATATTCCGACTTCTTCCGGCTTTCCTCCAGGACAACGGGATTGATCATGACCCGCCGGAATCCTTCCAGATACGGATAGACATCGGTCATCCCGGTTCCGTCCACGATGAGGACCCGGATGCTCTTTCCGACTTGAGGTGCCGCGAGTCCGCAACCTTCCGCGCTGACCAGGGTCTCTTTCATGTCCGCGATCAGTTTCTGCAGTCCCTCCCGGTCATTGAGATCCGCGGCCGCGGCCTTCTGCCTGAGCACTTCGGCCCCATAAATATAGATCGGCAAAATCATAATCAATCACTTTGAACGCCTGTCCAAGAAACCTTGAAGGATGATGGCAGCGCTGATGCGGTCAGCCGAAGCCTTGTCCCGGCGATCCTTCTTCTTCATGCCCCCTTCGATCATCGCGCGATGCGCCAAAACCGAGGTGAAGCGCTCATCCTCCAGTGTAACGGGAATGTCCGGGAAGGCCTTCGAAAGGTTTTTCAGGAACACCGTCACGTCGGAGGCTGCCTCCGCAGGCGTATTGTCCAGATTCATCGGATAGCCCACGACAAATCGGGTGATGGTCTCGTTTTCAGCATAGTTTTTGAGATAATCTATTATCTTTGCAGCGGGAACGGTGTCCAGCGCGGAGGCAAAAATGCCAAGCGGGTCGCTGACGGCCACCCCGGCACGCTTGCGTCCATAATCTATGCCGATGATCCTGTCCATACAAGTATGCAAATGTAAAGAAAAAGGTTTTGAAGTCAAAAAATATGTCAAATCCCAAGAAAGACAACCGTGTCGCGAATTTCAGGCTCTCCGTCATTGATGACGATACGCACCGAAAAATCTGGTCCGCCAAATTTTCTCGGACGGGCATCGCGGTCAGCTTGATCACGGCCGCTGTGGTCCTTTCCGCACTGATGTTCTCGCTCATCGCATTCACCCCGATCCGGACCTTCATTCCCGGTTACCCGGACGCCCGCACAAAGCATGCAGCCATTGAGAACGCCATTCGGATCGATTCTCTGGAAAACGTGGTGCTCCGATGGGAACTCTATTCCGAAAACCTGCGCCGGGTTGTTGATGGACAACCTCCCCTAAAAATCGACAGCATCCTCAACCTGCGGAAGAGACCGGAAAAGGCCGCTCCGGATGCCCGGGAGATCGCCCGGAAAGATTCTCTGCTGCGAAAGCAGGTGGACAGCGAAAGCCAATTCGAGATCAACGCGAATGCCAGGCGGAGCCTTCCGATCGAAGGCTTGCATTTCTTCACTCCCCTACATGGTGTCATTTCTCAGGGATATGACAAAGCGTTGCATCCCTACGTTGACATCACGGCCCCGGAAAATTCGGTGGTCATGTCGGTTCTGGACGGGACGGTGATTTCCGCCGGCTGGAGCGACGAAAACGGCTACACGATTCAAATACAGCACGAAGGCAACATCGTTTCCGTGTACAAGCACAACCAAAAACTCATGAAGAAGAGTGGTGACAAGGTCACGGCGGGAATGCCGATCGCGATCGTCGGAAACGCAGGCACTCTGTCCACCGACAACCATCTGCATTTCGAGCTCTGGCATAACGGGGAAGCTGTCGATCCTGCAAAATATATCAGTTTCTGATGGAAAAAAGAAAAATCGCGATTCTCGGATCTACCGGATCAATCGGCACCCAGACCCTGGATGTCATCGCCCAGCATCCGGATCTTTTCGAAGTCGAATTGCTGACCTGCAACAATAGCGCGGAACCGCTTGCCAGACAGGCGATAGATTTCGATGCCAATCATGTGGTCATCTGTAACGAAGGCCGGTACAAGGAGGTGTACGATGCCCTGGAGGGAAAGGACACCAAGGTTTTTGCCGGCATCGATTCGGTCTGCGACCTGGTAACGAGCGATCGCGTGGACATCGTCGTGACCGCAATGGTCGGCTTCACCGGTCTCCGCCCGACCCTGTCCGCCCTCCGGGCAGGCAAGATCGTCGCGCTTGCGAACAAGGAGACTCTGGTTGCGGCCGGAGCCATCGTCACGGAACTGTCCCGCAAGCACAACGCCCCGATCCTTCCGGTCGACTCGGAACATTCCGCGATCTTCCAATGTCTGCTGGCATCCCAAGGCAATGCCGTGGAAAAAATACATCTGACAGCTTCAGGAGGCCCGTTCCGGACCTGGGAGAAGGAGAAGATCGCCCTGGCGCGCAAGGACATCGCCCTGCGCCACCCCAAGTGGAACATGGGGGCGAAGGTAACCATCGACTCCGCGACCATGATGAACAAGGGCTTCGAAATGATCGAAGCCAAATGGCTCTTCGACATCGAACCGGAAAGAATCCATGTGGTCGTGCATCCGGAATCCATTATCCATTCAATGGTGGAATTTGAAGACGGAGCAGTACTCGCCCAGCTTGCCTACCCGGACATGCGAGAGCCCATCCAATTCGCGATCGGATTCCCGAAGCGACTTCCCCTCGCAAACAAGAAACTGAATTTCGCGGAACTGGGAAGCCTCAGTTTCCATGAACCGGACACGGACCGCTTTCCTGCCCTTGCGTTGGCGTACGAGGCGATCCGGCGGGGAGGGAATCTCCCCTGCGCCATGAATGCGGCCAACGAAGCCGCCGTCAAAGCGTACCTGAAGGATGAGATCCCCTTCTACGGCATTTCCGACGTGGTAGAAAGGTGTATGGAAAAAATCAGTTTTATCGAACACCCTGATCTGGAACAGATCTTCAGCACCGACAGGGAGGCCTTCCTCCTTGCTGAAATCTTGATCAAGGAAAGGAAACGGCAATGGTAGTCCTCATCAAAATTCTGCAAGTGATCCTTGCGCTCTCCGTCCTGATCGTCCTGCACGAGTTCGGACATTTTATTTTTGCAAAACTTTTCGGAATCCGGGTGGACAAGTTCTTCCTGTTCTTCGATCTCGGCGGAACCAAACTCTTCAGTTCCAAAGGGAAGTGGTTCACGAAGTTGTTCCCGAAAGCCAAAGAAGCCAAGACGGAGTACGGCATCGGCTGGCTGCCGCTCGGCGGCTATTGCAAAATCAACGGCATGATCGACGAATCCCTGGACATGGAGACAATGCGGCAAGAACCGAAACCGTGGGAGTTCCGCACCAAGCCCGCCTGGCAGCGGCTGCTGGTTTTGTCAGGGGGTGTGCTCTTCAATTTTCTGTTCGCCATCCTGGTCTATATCGTCATCATGGCGATCTGGGGATCTTCTTTCATCAGCAACGAAGGAAACGCCATCTACACGAACGAACTCGGGAAAGAGATGGGATTCCGGACCGGTGACCGGATTCTCCGCATGGATGACTACGTACCTGATAACTTCGGCATGCTGCAGGCGGATCTCGTCCGCCGCAACGTCGGCAAGGTGACGATTCTGCGCGATGAAGACACGGTCGACATCTACATCGACAAATCCATGATCGGAGAAGTCTTGAATACCCCGGGACTGTTCGATCTGGCGGTTCCTTTCATCATAGACTCCGTGATGACCGGCTCCCCCAATGCGGCCTCCGGCATCCGTCACGGCGACCGGATCGCCGCGCTGGACTCCGTCGCGACTCCTTTTGTCCAGGATTCCAGAAAATATCTCGCTAAAATCCCCGGCCGTACGGTACGGGCGACCGTGCTGCGGGGAACGGATACCCTGGCCATGGACCTTCAGGTGGACACGGCGGGACGCATCGGCGTGTTCATGCAGCTCCCCGGGGTGGAAACCCGGAGATATTCTTTTATCAGCGCCATTCCTGCCGGGGTCAAGCTCACGTTCAGCACGATCGGAGGCTACCTCAAGGATCTGAAATTGGTGGCCACCCCCAGGACGGAAGCCTACAAGTCCGTGGGCAGTTTCATCGCCATCAGTCAGATTTTTCCGGCGAGCTGGGACTGGTACCGTTTCCTGCAGATTCTCGCCTTGCTCTCCATCATGCTCGGCGTCATGAATCTCCTCCCCATTCCCGGACTGGACGGAGGGCACATCGTGTTCACCGTCTATGAAATGATCACCGGACGGAAACCCGGCGAGCAATTCCTGCAAGTCGCCCAGATCATCGGGATGCTGCTGCTTTTCCTGCTGATGATCCTTGCATTCGGCAACGACATCGGGAGATTGGTCCGCTGAGAGAAAACTTTCATTTCTCGAGAAGCAACTCCTTGTCGGCAAATGCGTTGCGAATCTCTCAGCGAGAGAATATTCCCGGCCCTTTATTGGCCGGATCCGGGAATATGTTGTAAATTTGTATTATGAAAAAACCATCGGCATGAAAAAGCATATCGTCAGCATCTTCTTGTTCACCGCACTGGCCATCGGGTTCATCGGCTGCAAAAATTCCGGCAAAGTTCTGCTCCCGAACGTGGGCGGAAAGGCCGGCGAAGTGGTTGTGGTCATCGACCGGGACGCTTGGGAGGGCAACCTCGGAAACGAGGTGCGAAATCTCCTTACGCGGGACACCGAATTCCTCCCGCAGCGGGAGCCGCTTTACAATCTGATCACCATCACGCCGTCCTCTTTCTCGGACTTGTTCAAATACCACCGCAACATCCTGCTGTTCAACATCGATCCGCAGGTCGAAAAGCAAGGCGTCGAATACCGGAACAATGTCTGGGCGCAGCCGCAATGTGTCATTCAAGTGAATGCGGCTTCGCCGGATTCCGCGATCGCCGTGATTGGGAAAAGCGGAGAAATCATTACCGGAGCCATCGAGCAGGCTGAGAGAAACCGGATCATCGTCAACACCCTGATGTACGAAGAACCCAGCCTGTACCCAGTGGTCGAAAAGATGATCGGGGCTAAGATTCATTTCCCGATCGGCTATCATCTGAAGAAGGCCACGGACGACTTCATCTGGATCGCCGACGAGAAGCAGTACACGATCCAAGGGGTGTTCGTCTACAAATATCCCGCGACCTTGGGGGATCAGGAATTTACAGAGGAAAACATCATCGCGAAGCGCAACGAAGTCCTGAAGAAAAACGTCCCGGGCATGTTCGACAACACCTACATGATCACCAGCCCTTTCATTACACCCGGGGTCAAGTTCCTGCGTTACCTCGGACGGGACTTTGCGGAAACGAGAGGACTTTGGGAGGTTTACAACGACTACATGGGCGGCCCCTTCGTCTCGCATTCGTTCTACAGCCTGGACGGAAAGGAAGTCATCGTGGCAGAAGCCTGGGTCTATGCGGCAAAATACGACAAACGGCAGTATCTCAGACAGGTAGAATCCCTCCTATATTCTTTCGAGTGGAGCAACGAATGAAATTATTTTGTAAGGTCGAAAATAATCCATATATTTGCATTCCTATTCGGCAAAACGCCCTATAGAAGAAATTTGGTGGGTTCGTATAACGGTTAGTACTCGGGGTTTTCATTCCCGCAATAGGAGTTCGATTCTCCTACCCACTACCAATATTAAAAAATGAACAATGGCTAATCACGCAGCAACAAAAAAGTCCATTCGACAGAACGAAAGGCGCAGACTGCATAATCGATATTATGCAAAGACAACGAGAAACGCGATCCGCGCGATCCGGAACACCACCGACAAGAAAGCAGCTGAAGACGGAGCTCCGAAGGTCTATGCGATGATTGATAAACTTGCCAAGATCGGGGTCATTCACAAGAACAAGGCCTCCAATCTCAAGAGCGGAATCGCTGTTTACATCAACAAGCTCGGCTGAAATCAAATCATCGGGATGTAGCGCAGTTGGCTAGCGCACTACGTTCGGGACGTAGGGGTCGTCCGTTCGAGTCGGATCATCCCGACATGATTTAGGAGCGGGTTGGTGAATTGCCAGCCCGCTCTTTTTCCCCGCCCCGCCCATAATGCGTTATTGTTACCTTTGTCAGACAAACCTTCCGCATCATGCACATCACATTCGTTGGTCTCGTCATCGGCCTGACCACATTCTTGATCATCGGCATCTGCCACCCCATCGTTATCGCTTCTGAATATCGCTGGACGAGGAAATGCTGGTGGGGATTCGCAGGAGTCGGATTGCTGTTCTCCGGGCTGTCCCTCTTCCTCGGCGACCTGCTCTTTCCCCTGTCCCTCACGGGGTCCTTCATCGTTTCCTCCATCTGCGGTGCCGCAGCCTTCTCTTTCTTCTGGGGTATCCCGGAGGTTTTCATGCAAGAAAAGAGAGTGCTGCGCGGCTGGTTTCCGGAAAATCCAGCCCACCACGCATACTACGAACGCAAGCGGCAGGAGGGAGGCTATGCGCAGAAAAAGGAACAGCCATAAATATTCTTTCGTATCATCAACAAAGCATTGTACCATGACTTTGAACACATTCAACGTTTTCCGCAGCGACGTGGGCCTCGGGTTTGAAGAAAGTCTGAACAAACTGCTTCCTGCCTGCAGGCAGTATCAACAGGACATCGCTGCAGAAGGATGCAGGCTACGCTACTGCAAAATATTCCTCAGCGACATCGTCAACCAATGGCAGCCGCTGATGGAAAGCGCCCTCTACAAGGAGATCCTCTCCCGTGCAGGCTGTTCCGTTATCGGACAGCCTCCCCTGGACGGATCCAAGGTGAACATCCTGACTTTGCACGGCCCCGGAGACGAAGCCCTCTTCCACAGCCTCCGGCTCTCCCGAGAAGAAGCCAAAGGCAGGGACTCATACGCGCAAACCGCGCAGCTCTTCGAGAAATACCTAGCCATACTCCGCGAGAAAGGACTGACCCTGGAGCACGATTGCGTCCGTACCTGGCTGTATGTCAGCGACATCGACAACAACTATGCGGGAGTAGTCAAAGCTAGGAATGAACTGTTCATGGAACACGGAATGACTCCGGAAACGCATTTCATCGCGAGTACGGGCATCGGCGGAAAATCACCGGCAGCCGGAGCCGTCGTTTCAATGGACTTTCTGACGTATCCGAACCTTGATGCGATCCGCTACCTGCATGCCCCGGACCACCTCAGTCCGACCCATGAATATGGAGTCGCCTTCGAACGCGGAACCCTGCTCTCGCTTCACGGGAAAAAGATCTACCTGATCTCCGGTACGGCAAGCATCGATTCCCGAGGAAAGATCGTTCATGCAGGGAACGTGTACAAACAAGCCGAAAGACTGCTGGACAACATCTCCGCTTTGCTGGCGGAAGGAGGTGCAAAACTCTCGCAAGTCGGGCATTTTATCGTCTATCTTCGGGACAGCGCAGACTACCCCGTCATCCATGCCTATCTCTCCGACCGTTTCCCGAACACCCCCTTCGTCATCGTCCACGCCCCCATCTGCCGTCCGGGTTGGCTGGTCGAGATGGAGTGCGCTGCAGAAAGCACTTAAGCCCTCACCCCTGACAAAGGTGGCACCTCGGTGCCACCTTTGTCAGGGGTCTTCAGAAAACACTGCTCATTTCAACGGAGGAAGATGAAGGAATTTCCGGATCTGCCGCTCCGAGCCGCTGGTCTTCATTTTCAGTTCCCGCAGCAGTTCAAGTTTCTTTTCCTCGGACAGGACGATCACGGTCTTGACATATTTGAACCCTTTGGCTTTCAAGACGGCGACCATCTCCAGATACGCCGTGTCGGGCTCGACGGAATAGTCTTCCTTGATGTCATACTCGTCTCCCGTGTTGCTGTTGAATGCCTTGAGCATATTCCCGTAACTTCCGTAGAATCCGACTAGCGTCTCGTAATCGATCGGAGTATAGGTGCTCAGAATAAAATCTACCAGTTGTTCCTCCTCTTTTGAAGAAAGTCCCTTGAACATTTTTCTCAGGATGCCGTATCCAAGGTACCGATCGCTCCGATACGCTTTTTTTACCTGCAGAATCGCCCGAAGCAATTGACTTGAAGCTTCTTCCAGTTTGATTTCCTCTGAATATGGATGGCTGCCGACAGCATAGGCCAGCAGATTCCATCGGTAGTCTTCGCATCTGGCCACCAACTTTTTCTCGGGAGCATTGTTGTAATTGTACGCCAGGCAGTCACGTTTCTTCTTGTCACCATACTTGTTCGCGCTTCCGAAGCGATCCCGGAACAGCGGACCTTTCCGCCCCACATCGGCATTGAAAAGCCTGACGAATGTACTGGTGTAACTCATCGTAAAAGAGCGAAAATCTTTGATGGTTTTCGGCCAGGTTACCGAATGAAGATGATCGGGCATCGGGCAGACTGCTAACACTTTCATATTCCTTACCTTCGCCCTGATAGAGAAGACAGTCAGGAAGACAAGAAAGTCGATTTTGGAATAGAAGATGAGAGAACCGTAGATCGTGCGCTGATAACAATGCTGCAGATCCGCTGGAAAGAACCTCCTTTTCTTTCGCCCCATATCTGTAGGTGAATTGAAGTTTGACAATCGTTTAAGTGCCGGTTTTCCGGTCGTTCGAATTTCGAGAATATTCCTTGAATTGTCAAGAATATTCATTGAAATTTGTCCCCAGTTCCACCTTTATCACCCTTAACCCTGACAAAGGTGGTACTCCGGTGCCACCTTTGTGAGGGAGGGTCAGGGAATATTGGGATCGATACCCTTGCGCCAAAAGCGCGCGGTCAAATCCGTCAGGCGATAGTAGGGCTTTTCGGAAGGCGTATGCTCGACCTTATAAAGTCGCTGGTTCGTGGTCCGCGAATTCAACGGGCCGAAATGTTCGATGTAAGGTCCGATCTTGACATAATCGAAGGCATAGTAGATTTCCTTCTCCACCTCCTTGCGTCCCGAGTACAGCCCCACCTCCAAGCCTTTTTCATGCACATGACGGGCCAGGCGGAGCAGCGAGGGAAGATCGTCCCCTTCTCCGAGAAACAAAAAACAATTTACTCCGTAATTCGCTGCGAGAAGCCCGTCAATGATCGATTCGGTGAGTACTTCCCCAATATCGGTCCTGAGAAAAGGAGAATGACATCCGACACAATTACCTTGGCAATTGCTGATGCTCACTGCCAAGGTAACGCGATCGGGTATTTCCTCAATGACCACCGAGGTCATCTGAGGAACATATTTAATCATTGTGTTGTCTTTTCCTGAAGCGGAACCGTCCTTTTCGGAGCGACCCTGTCTCCCCCTTCATGAATATAGAATCGGCGTTCCGCTTCTTCCTGACGCATCTCGCTGAAGGAGGACACCCGTTTCAGGTAGCCGATAACGCGGGTCAGATAATCCATGCTGTGGCTGCCGCACTTCGGGCAGACTTCCAGCGTGTCCTTGCTGATGTATCCGCAGTCGTTGCAGACGCTGTTGCGGCAGTTGAAGGTGAAATAGTTGGTGCCGTAATGCGCGGCGACCTTGAGAAGCTGCCGATACTGATCCTTCGTAAGGTGCTCTGCCACATTCATGTGCAGGGCGGAGCCCCCATCCAGATGCTTCACATAATCGTTGCCGTGCAGCTTGAATTTATCGATCATCGAGAGGCTCTCGTCTTCGGGATTGTAGAAGTAGGAACTGTACATGCCGTGCTTCGGCGATACAAAGAATCCATCCCGCTTATCCCAGTTGTAGTTCTTTCCGGAGAGATTTTCGCCGGGGACGAACTCCGTGTTGAACATCGCTTCGGGCGTCTTGTCCTTACGGTTGGTAATGTTGATGGTTTCCAGCACCACATCCACGAATTCGTTATATTCCGGATTCGGACTGATCGTCAAACCCAGGAACTCGGCCGCGTCGGTCAAGCCGTTCACTCCGATCGTCAGATACTGGCGACGCATATCGATAAAGCCGGCGGAATACACATCCAGCATCCCTGCATTCAGGAAATCCTTGATGATCTCGTTGAAGGCTATCTGATACTTATGCACCCGCTCGGTGCCTTCACGCACAGCTTCGCGGATGTAAGAATAGAGTTGGTTCTTGTCGTAGTCGGCCCGGTTGAGCGCCTTGCCGCCATCGAGCATCACGCCTTTCTTCTCCAGGAAATACCGACGGGCGGCCAGTTGGATCAACCGGTTGAGGTTGATGGTCATCACGGACTTGGAACCGGTGGAAACGGAGGCCGTTCCCATCGAGTATTGATGCGTGGTGTGGTTGTGCGACTCGTCGATCTTGTCCAAATCGGCGAGGGAATTACGCAGACGGCAGCAACTGGCCAGACTGTCCGCGCTGTCGGACAGATACACGAAGAAGCTGTGCCCTTTCGCCCACATTTCAGCCGTGAAGTCGGCATAGTCGGGATCCGCGAAGTCATCCTTGCCGTCGGTCAGCAGCGCCATCGTCTCCACCGGGAAGGTAAGGATGTAGCGGTTCCGCTCTTCGTTGAACCAGTTCATGAAATGCTTCTGAAGCCAAGAAAGGGTCTCCCATTTCGGGGCGGATCCGTCCGGGAAGCGGAAATCTCCGAACACCCCCTTGAAATAGGGCTCGTCGAAATAACTGATGTTCCAGAAAACGGTCTGGTAGCCGCGGTTTCCGGCAGGCATGTTCATCGAATGGACGACCTGCTGGAAGTAGTTGTCGATCACCTTGACCAGGGTGCGTTTCTTCACATTCATCTCGACCACATCCTCCAGGCGTTCGAGATAGTTGTCACCGTAGTCTTTCCGGATGAAATAGTCCATATACAAGAGAAACTCGGGCGTCGCGACGGCTCCCATGAACTGGGAGGAAATGGAATAGACGAGGTTGATGAACTCACCGCAAAAGGATTTGAGATCCGTCGGAGCGATCGAAACCCCGCCCAATTGGCGCAGCCCGTCCACGAGGAAAGGGTACATCGTGATCGCGACACAGTAAGGATAGCCGGGGGTTCCGCTCTCATCATGTTTGTACAGAACATGACTTTCCAAGTCCTTTATGTACTGGTTCGCCAATTGGCGCCCGTACAAGGCCTTGATCTTATCCTTCATGATATAACGGTTCTGTTTGATGTTGTTCTCCTTGTAGAGTTCTTGTCCGAGGGTGACGATGTTCTTCCTCGTCACGTTGGCGTTGGCATCAAACTTGGATCCGGTCGCGGCATTGGAAGCCTGGATGTAGTCCTTGATGAAGTCTCTTTTCTTCCTCAAGTCCACACCGGCATCGAATTTCTCGATGTAGGCGACCGCGACTTTCTTGTTGATGGACATCAACCCCTCCACTACCTGTCTTCTAATTTCACGGCTTGTGATCTTGTCATAAATGTAGAGGTTTTCCGCAATGGACACCACCACGGCCTCCGGACATTCTTCTCCAGCCGTTTTATAGGCCTCGCGAATACCATTCATTAGTTTGACCTTGTCGTATTCTTCATAGGAACCGTTGGTCTTTCTTACAGTAACATCCATAAAAATATGATAGATTTGAATTGATTCGTGCTAAAAATAGTCCGGTGGTCAAAATTGGTTCGGACCATCAAGCGGTAGTCCGAACCAACCCTACAACAAAGATAGTGATTAAATATTCCGATGGACAATTAAATCACAAAAGTTATCAACATCTTTGTAACTTATATGTTAATTATAACACAATCAATGTGTTACAAGAAAATGTATTTTAGAATAAATAAAATTGCCAAAAGCGCAGCGAACCAATTGATCTTCTTGAATTTCCCGGTGCAGACATTGAGAACCACATATGCGATGACACCGATCAAGATGCCGTTGGAGATGGAATAGGTCATCGGCATAAGGATCAGGCAAAGGTAGGCAGGGATGGATTCCGTATAGTCTTCGAGCGGAATGTCCTTGATCGGGCTGAGCATGAACAAGCCGACGATTACCAACGCGGGACAGACTGCAGCGCCCGGAATCGCCGTGAAGAGCGGAGCGAAGAAGAGCGCCAGCACGAAACAGCAGGCAACCGTGAAGGCCGTAAGTCCGGACCGGCCGCCCTGGGCAACGCCGGAAGCGCTTTCGACATAGGTCGTGACGGTACTGGTTCCAAGCATGGCTCCGCCCACAGTACCGAGGGCGTCCGCCATGAAGGCCTGGTTGAGGCGGATCGGTTTACCGGTCTTGTCCACCATATCCGCCTTGGTGGTCACGCCCACCAAAGTGCCGATCGTGTCGAAGATGTCCACAAACAGGAAGGTGAACACGACGATCAGCATGTCCAGACTCCAGATCTGGCTGAAATCAAATTTGCAGAAAATAGGAGATATGCTCGGCGGGACCCCCACGAAGCCCGTGAACTTGGTGATCCCCATCGGAACACCGATAAGAGCCGTGCCGAGAATTCCGATCAACAGCGAGCCGGGCACCTTCAGGATCACGAGTATCCCGGTGAGGAGGAGACCGATGACGGAGAGCAGGCCGACCCCGTGGGTGATGTCACCGAGGGTGACGAGGGTGGCCGGATCACTGACGACAATCCCCCCGCTCTCAAGTCCGATCAGGGCGATGAACAAGCCGATGCCGGCCCCGATCGCCTTCCGCAGCGAGAGCGGCAGCGCATCCACGATCGCCTCCCGAACGCTGGTCAATGTGAGCAGCACGAAGATGATACCTTCGATAAGGACCGCCGTAAGAGCGAACTGCCAGGAGTAACCCATACCCAGACAGACCGTGTAACAGAAAAAAGCGTTGAGCCCCATGCCGGGAGCCAGCGCGAAGGGCAACTTCGCGTAGATCGCCATAATCAGCGTCGCGAAGATGGAGGCGACGGCAGTCGTGGTGAAGAGCGCGTTCTTGTCCATACCGGTCTCCGATAGGATGGATGGATTGACGGCCAGGATGTAAGACATGGCCAGGAAGGTCGTGATCCCCGCCACGATTTCCGTAGACACCTTCATCTTGGAAGGGTCAAAGCCAAAGACCTTCGTCAAGAAACCGGACTTGGGAGCCTTGTTTTGTTGGATGTTTGTTTCTTCCATGGGTTTTCGTGTTATCGATGTTTGCTAGAATATCCACTTGAAACCCAGACAGGGACGGGCGAAGAAGCCCTCGCCGGTTCCGAAGTCATAGGACAACTCCACTTCCGTACCGATGTTGAAATTCGGGACGCCGATATGCTGGCCGAGGTTGTACCACAGCTGCGGTTCGGAGAGGAGAACAAACTGCGAATCCTTTACTTTGGTCCAGTCCCGGTACCCGTTCGACCTGTCGTTCAGGAACGGAGCCACGACGTGATCTTCCCACCAGAAGTCGCAGAAACCGGAAAAACGAAGCCCCGTAAGGCCGAAAAGATCCTGCATGCCCCAAACGAGCGTAAACTGGAGCGGAATGTCGCTTGCCATCTTGCTTCCGTCGAGATTGTTCCCCGCGTTGTAGTTGATAAGTTTATACAACACCTTTACATTCAACGTGTTCTTAAAGTCCTTACTGTGAAGGAAATAGTCCAGCCCGAAGAGGAAGGCGTTGTTGATGGTATAGCCGTTATAGGCTCCGCCATTGTATTCGACATGGAGGCTGAGCGGCGCGAGTCCGGAGTTCTGCCAGAAATTCAGACAGCGGGCGATTTCGAAATACGTTCCGTTCGGCGCGAAAACCTTGCCGTCCGTATTCTTCGAGTCGTAGTCATAATCCACGAAGAAAAAGGTGTTGCCCCATTTGTCTCCGTAGAAGCCTTCAAGAGTCGTGGTAAAGTGCCCGCGATCTTTCCCGAAGTCGTAAAAAGTCTGAAGATTGGTCTGAGCTTGGGCTCCGAAAGCACAGGCGGCTACCGCGACGGTAGCGAGGAGAATAGATTTAATAGACATAAATATCAGATAATAGAAATTGTTCCAAAACTGAAAGGCGGACGAATTTAACGCTTTTGAAAGAGAAAAACAGTAACTTTGGGGAACAGTAATCCACAAAGTTTTCAACAATGGAATTCAAAGACGTTCTGAAATTCTATCCGAATTTCCCTTCCGAGGGAATCAATTTTGTCGACATCATGCCGTTTCTGCAGGACAGAAAGGTCTTTTCCGACCTCATCGCTGAAATCGGAAAACTCGTGACGGCCCCCTCGGTCGCAGCGCCCGAGGCCCGCGCGTTTCTGTTCTCAACCCCGCTGCTGCTCACGGACTGCGGCGTGACGAACGTCATCCCCTTCCGCAAGAAAGGAAAACTTCCGCACAGCGGCGACGACTTGCAGCGCATCGAAATCATGAAAGAATACGGCCCCGACCGGATCTACTTCCGGAAGTCGGACATCGCTGCAGGCGAATCCGAAAACGGGGTGTTCCGGATCACCGTGCTCGACGATGTCCTCGCTACGGGCGGCACGGCAGAAGGCATCGCCCATGCCCTCGGCGCCACACGGATCAAGGTCCGCGGCGAGGAATACCGCATCGAAGTGGCGGAGTTCATCTTCATTGCGGAACTGGACGGCCTAAACGGACGCGGCCGTCTCTCCCAGATCGCCCCCGTGCACACCATCATCCACATCTGATCCGGCAAGAAAAAGAAAGGGCGCGCTGCCGCGCGCCCGAACCGGTTAGAGATTGAATTTCAGCACCCCGAGTAGTCTGTGGTTGAGGATGCCGTGGGGCTTGACGGTGGACAGGCCATTCGCGCCGATCTTGGTCAGATCCCCGTACTCCACATACGTGGCATTGTATTCAAGGGCTACCGTCAGTTTGCCGGCGTTGTACGCCAAAGTAGGCGTCACACGCATCAACTGGTCGATGTTCTTGAACCCGCGCGTGAAATAATGGATGTCGGCAGGGTCCACGTATCCCTTGTAGGTCCCGGATTCCGCCAGTTCGAGCGGACGGGCGGCACCCAGCGCCTTTATGTAACCGACCATGCACAGCAATTGCCATTTCTTCCCGTAGGAAAAAGAAAAGTAGGAAGAAGATGAGCGCAGCGGGGTGTACAAGTAGCGATCGGGGTCGGAGTAGTCGTAGAGGGCATAACCGTTCATCAGACAGAGGTGATCCCCGCCCGAAGCCAGCAGCGTCTTGGCATTGACCTTCAGATTCTCATAGGAATATTGCAGGTAAAGCATCGGAGTGATGAAGGAAATCCGGTCTTTGACACGCCTCCACCGCGGCTTGATGCTGATGAAATCAGCCCCGAGCCGCGCGAGGAAGTCCCCTCCCCGGAAGGTGACCCCGGCGTACAACTCAGGAATCATCCCGTACTTGATGTAGTTCTCGGAGGCTCCTTCCGGGCCGGTCGGCCGGTACTGCATCGGATAAATCGCGCCGGCAGTCAGGACGAAATTCTTTCCGAGGATTGCATCCATCATGACCTGGGGGCTTCGAGAGAAGGGATTAAACGGGGTCCCCGACTCGAGGTTGACGCTGTAGGGCTTATCGGCCGACATCGGATTCCAAGCCTGGCCCACGGTCAGGGAAATCGTGTTGTCGGCATAGCCGAGTCCGTCCCAAAGCAATTTCACATAGGCTTGGCGAAGCCGGAGGGAGGCCGCGCTGCCGTTCATGAGATAGAAGTCCACTTCCAGTTTGCCGGTGACCTTGGTAGAGCCGAACTGATAGCCGGACATGTCGAAGCCCAGGCGTGTCGTGATCGACAGCAATTTAAAAGAGGGGTTGGCGTTCATGTCCCTACCTGTCAAGGGGTCATTGTTCTTGTCCAGGGGCAAGTAGTAGAACAGATCCTCCAATCCGGCCTGGTTCTGACGGGAGTCAAAAATAGCGAATGTCCGGAAGAATCCGTAAGGAGTGAGGTGGTTGGTCAGCTTGGACGGTTTTTCCTGGGCAAAGGCCGCAGGAATAGCAACCAAAAGAACCAGCAAGCAGTAAAGTGTCTTCTTCATTTGAGTCGTGGATTTATCTTCTATATTAAATTAATTCGTCGCGAAAGGGAAGATCCGTGTAAGCCAGAAGAAACCGAGTACGAAACCGACCACACCGATGATGATGCCCACCTTCGCCATGTCTTTGGTCTCTACCATTCCAGTCGAAGCCGCGATGGCGTTCGGAGGCGTGGATATCGGCAGGCACATTGCAACGGATGCGCAGACCGCGATGAAGGAAATCATCCCCCGCGCGCCACCATTGGCCAGGAAGGTCGCGTTGTTGGCGGCAGCCGGATCGGCCATGCCTTTCGCCACGACGATCAGGATCGGAATCAGGAGCGCGGCCGTCGCGGAGTTGCTGATGAAGTTGGACAGGAAGTAGCAGACGATTCCCGCGACCACGATCACGAGGACCACAGACATGGAACCGAACGGAATGGCTTCGATGAGCACGCCGGCCAAGCCGGTCTCCTGCAGGCAAGTCCCGAGAGCAAAGCCGCCGGCGACCAGCCAGAGCACGCTCCAGTTGATCTCCTTGATGTCTTCCTTGCCGAAAAGGCGCGTGCAGGTGAACACACCCAGCGGGATCAGCGCGACCACGTTGGAGTTGATGCCGTGAATCTGTTCTGTCGCCCAGAGCAGAATCGTGGTCAAGAAGGTGATCCAGACCACATAGGTCTTCCAGTCGGTCTTGCGCTTGTTTTCAGGAATATCGAGCTTGACTTCCTTGGATTTGAAGGGGAAGAAAAACCGCAGCAGGATCCAGGCGAAAAGGATCATGATGATCACATACGGGATCATCCGCAACGACCACTGGGCAAAGGTGACCTCATAACCCGCCTCGGCGAGGAACCTGACGGCCGTGGCGTTCGGAGGAGTACCGATCGGGGTACCGATGCCACCCAAGTTGCAGGCGATCGGGATCGCGAGGGTCAAGCCGATCCTGCCCTTGTCATCTTTGGGAAGGACCGCCAGCACGGGCGCCAGGAAAGCAAGCATCATCGCGGCGGTCGCCGTATTGCTCATGAACATCGAGAAGATGGAGATCACGGTGAGAAATCCCAACAGCACCATCTTCGGATTGGTCCCGAAAGGTTTGAGCAGGAAGCGGGCCAAAGTAAGGTCCAAACCGAACTTTTCCGCCATGATGGCCAGCACGAACCCGCCCAGGAAGAGCATGACCACGGGATCCGCGAAAGCGGACATGATGTTCTTGTAATTGACCAGTTGACCGTACTCGGGATTGCAGAGGAAGTCGAGCCCCCTGTCCGACACCGTGAGCAAGGAGAGGACGATCAGCAGGACGGAGGTGGTCCAGTTGGGGATGATCTCGAACATCCACATCAATGCCGCGAAGACGAAGAGGGCAATCACACGCTGCTGGACGACCGTAAGGGCGTCAATGCCGAAGAAAGATGTAGGAACGATCCACAGGAAGATCGTGATAAGCAAGACAATCGGAAGAAGTATAACGTTCTTCACATTGATATCTTTTTTGGCTGGTCGGTTTTTTCCAGCCAATTCTTTTTCTGCCATAAATATAATTGGGTAATAATTAAGTATACAACTTTTGATCAATCCGTTACTATTCAAACCGGGAAACGATGTCTACCGGAATCCGCTCCGAGCGGAGGTTCACGGGATCCGGCTTGCAGGCGTCGGACAGAAAGGTGTACTTCTTCTCGAAGCCCAAAGCAACCTCCAAGTCTCCGGTCGCCGAAGGCATGCGGCCAGTAGATGCCGCTCACCTGATCCGCTGTGAATTTGTACAGATTCAGGACTTCCTCCCCGTTGAGGGAAATAACGGAAAAGTCCGGAACCGGGATTGTCACAAAAGCATATTCATCCGGCATTCTTACCACAGCAGTCTCGCGCTCTGTCTTGCAAGAAAACACAACCGCCATCAGCGTGAATGCCAGAACGATTATATTCATATAGTGATTTTGATTATCTACTCTCTCCTCAAAAATCCTGCAAATATAGTGATTATTCATAAAAAAAGCACATCGGATCTTACGTCCGACGTGCTTTTCTCACTGCATAATTAAACGGCTAGATGATTCCCTGCTCGAGCATCGCCTGAGCGACCTTCATAAAGCCGGCGATGTTGGCCCCTTTCACATAGTCAATGCGGCCATCGGGCTGGGCACCGAACTTCACACACTGCTCGTGGATGTTTTCCATGATCCAATGCAGCTTTTCGTCCACCTCTTGGGCGCTCCAGCTGATGTGCTGGGCGTTCTGCGTCATTTCAAGACCGGAAGTAGCGACACCGCCCGCATTCACCGCCTTGCCGGGGGCGAAAAGGAAGCCGTTGTTCTGGAAGAAGTGGATGGCATCGGGCTGGCATCCCATGTTGGAAACCTCGCAGCAGCACCAGCAGCCGTTCCGCTTCAGTTCCTGCGCATCCTCGAGCGCGAGTTCGTTCTGGAAAGCGCACGGAAGGGCGATGTCGCAAGGAATACTCCAAGCCTTCTTGCCCTTGGTGAACCGAACCTTCTCCGGGAACTTCACCGCTAGATCCTCGACCAGGTTCCGGTTGGAAGCGCGCATCACGAGCATGTAATCGTTCATTTCGGGAGTCAGTCCTTCAGGAATATGGCAGACGCCATCCGGTCCGGACACTGCGATGACCTGAGCGCCCAGCTGCATCGCCTTCTTGGATGCGCCCCAGGCCACATTTCCGAAACCGGAAATGGCCACCTTCATACCCTTGATGTCTTTACCGACCCTGTGGAGGAGATGCTGGGTGAAATAAAGCGCGCCGAAACCGGTGGCTTCGGGACGCAGAATCGATCCGCCCCAGGTCACACCCTTCCCGGTGAGGACACCCGTATGGTATTCTTGGGCAAGTTTCTGATACATTCCGTTCATGAAGCCGATCTCGCGACCGCCCACGCCGACGTCTCCGGCGGGGATGTCCTGGTCGGGGCCGATGCAGCGCCAAAGCTCAAGCATGAAAGCCTGGCAGAAACGCATGATTTCGGCATCGGATTTTCCCACCGGATCGAAATCGGAACCTCCCTTGCCTCCGCCCATCGGGAGGGTCGTCAAGGCATTCTTGAACGTCTGCTCGAATCCCAGGAACTTCAGCATGGAGGGCGTGACCGCCTTGTGGAAACGGAGACCTCCCTTGTACGGGCCGATCGCGCTGTTGAACTGGACGCGGTAGCCGATGTTGGTACGGACTTCGCCGCTGTCATCCACCCAGGTCACCCGGAACGTAAAGATCCGGTCCGGCTCGACTAGCCGTTCGACGATCTTTGCCTTTTCGAACTCGGGATGCTTGTTGTAAACTTCCTCGATGGACTCTAGAACCTCCTGCACCGCCTGGAGATACTCTTTCTCCGTAGGGTACTTAGCCTGGAGACTGGCCATGATCTCTTTGGTTTTCATAATGTTGTAGTACTTGTATTGTCTATAAACTATTTCAATTCCCAGGTGGAACCGCTGTGAAGCAGCTCATCCACCGTATGCACCCGGGCTTTCGCCTTCACTTCTTCCACCTGGGTGCGGACACCGTCCTCGTAGGTAGCCTCCGAGACATCCCGGATCACGCCCAGCGCTACCGGAAAATCCGGATACTTCATATCGGCGAGCATCATCTGCAAGCCCAGATTGTCGGCGTGGCTGTCGTGTGTCAGGATATCGTCTTCCGTAACCCCGTTCTCACCGATCGTCACAACTTTCAGTTTCCATCCGTCCAGGGCGATCCCCTTGTTCCGATCCTTTCCGAAAATCATCTTTTCACCGTCACGCAACACAAGGGTCCGGTCGGCCTTGACTTCCCGGCCGGAAATCTCCCAATGGGTACCGTGGTTGAAAATGACGCAGTTCGTGAGGAATTCCATCACAGCCATGCCGCGATGGCGGGAAGCCGCCAGCATGATCTCCTCGCTGACGGCGAGTTCCGTGTCGACGCTTCTGGCGAAAAAGGTTCCCTTTGATCCCAGAACCAGCGTGCCCGGATTGAACGGGTTTTCCACTGTTCCGTAGGGAGAAGTAACCGTGACCGCTCCGAATTTGGAAGTCGGGGAATACTGTCCCTTCGTCATACCGTAGATCCGGTTGTTGAAGAGGAGCAAATTGATGTCTATGTTCCTGCGGATCGCATGGATGAAGTGGTTTCCTCCGATAGCGAGCGCATCGCCGTCACCGCTGACCTGCCAGACGGAAAGTTCGGGATTCGCCACCTTGATTCCTGTCGCGACAGCCATAGCCCGGCCATGGATGCTGTGAAACCCGTAGGTGTTCATATAGTACGGGAGACGGGAGGAGCAGCCGATGCCGGACACCACCACGACCTTCTCCTTATCAATCCCTTGCTCTTCGCAAACCTTCGGAAGCGTGCGCTGGAGGGCAGTCAAGACGGAATAGTCACCGCATCCGGGACACCATCTCACTTCCTGGTCGCTTTTGAAATCTTTGACTGTGTATTTTGTTGCCATGATTCTCTCCTCCTATAGTATGTTGTTCACTGCATCGACGATGTCCCGGACAAGGAATGCCTGTCCCTGGATCTTGTTGCACTGCAAATAGTTGAACTGAGGGAAGCGCGTTCTCAGATACCCTGCGAAGTGCCCGCTGTTCAATTCGCAGACAAGGATCTTGCGGAAGCCTGAGAAAACCTTCTCCGTGTTTTTCGGAAGCGGACAGATGTAGTCGAAATGGATCCGGCTCACCGTCTTCCCCTCAGCGCGGAGCGTGTCGGCAGCGGCAAGGATATGCCCGAAAGTGCCGCCCCAACCGACCAGCAGGATCTCGCCGGTTTCGGGACCGTCGATCTGAAGATCGGGAATGTCCGCTACCACGCGGGCTACTTTCTCGGCACGTTCGCGAACCATCATCTCATGATTCTCCGGCTGGGTGGACAGTACGCCCGCATGAGTCTTCTCCAGTCCGCCAACCCGATGCTCCATGCCCGGTGTTCCGACTGGGGCCCAGTTTCTGGCAAGGGTTTCGGGATCGCGCTCGAACGGATGGAATTTCGATCCGTCTGAGGTGACCAAGCGCGGCTTGATGGCGGGATAGTCGCTCATGGAAGGAATCTTCCAAGGCTCGGAGCCGTTGCCTAAAAAGCCCTCGGAAAGCAGCACGACCGGTGTCATGTGCTCCAAGGCAATCTTGGCCGCGGTAAAAGCGGCATCGAAACAGTGGGCGGGAGAATGAGCGGAGAGCACCACAAGGGGGCTCTCTCCGTTCCTGCCGTACAGCGCTTCATTCAGGTCGGTCTGTTCCGTCTTGGTCGGCATGCCCGTGCAAGGGCCCGCGCGCTGCACGTCCACGACCACGAGCGGCAATTCCGTCATCACCGCCAAACCGAGCGCTTCGGACTTGAGGGAAAGGCCCGGTCCGGACGTCGTAGTCACGGCAAGATTGCCCGCGAAGGAAGCTCCGATGGCACAGCAGATGCCCGCGATTTCGTCCTCGGTCTGCATGGTCTTCACATTGAGATTCTTGTGGAGCGAAAGTTCTTCCAGAATGGCGGTAGCGGGCGTGATGGGATACGAGCCACAGAAAAGCGGAAGCCCGGATTTTTCGGAGGCTGCGATGAATCCCCACGCAATGGCTTGGTTGCCGGTGATGTTCCGGAAGATTCCGCGCTCCCGCAAGTCGGGTTCAATCGTATACGTGTTGGCAATCGCCTGGATGTTGGCGGCGTAGTTGAAGCCATCGTTCAAGACCTTTCGATTGGGCTCGATCATCTCCGGATGCCTCTTGCGGAAGCGGCTCTCCAGATAATCGTAGATATAGTCCAGCGGACGGTTGTAGATGTAACAAGCCATCCCCAGGGTGAACATGTTCTTGCACCTGTGAATGGAGGGCAAGTCCAGTCCGCTATCCTTCAAACTGTCTTCGGTGAGTTTGGTGATCGGCGCGACGATGATGTTCCGGTCCTCGATGCGGAGTTCCTCGAACGGGTTGCCCGAAAAGCCCGCCTTCTGCAAGCCCGCGTCATCGAAGGCGTCTTCATTGACCAGTACCATCGCAGTCCGCTTGAGCCACTTGGCGTTGGCTTTGAGCGCGGCCGGATTCATCGCGACGAGCATATCGCAGTAGTCCCCGGGCGTATTGACTTTTTGACTGCCGACATGCACCTGAAAACCCGACACACCCGCGACGGTACCCTTTGGCGCTCTGATCTCCGCCGGATAATCCGGGAACGTTGACAGGCTGTTGCCATAAACTGCCGACGTGTTTGCGAAAAGGGTTCCCGTGAGCTGCATTCCGTCACCGGAATCTCCCGCAAAGCGGATCACAACATCTTTGACATCGATTACCTTGTGCTGCATTTGTGATTAAAGAATTATTTGAATTTTTAAAAAACAATACAAATGTAGAGAATAAATAGACAATAAAGTCATCCGGCATTCATTCTTGAATATCATAAAAAAGACAGGTCGGAAAACCTGTCTTTCATTGATCTCCGTGAAATCCTACAATTGCGACTGCTGCGCCTGAAGTTCCTGCTGAAGTTGTTCAAGCGTTCTTTCGGCGGGGATGTTCAATGCCTTCCTGGCCTCGGGGGTCAGATCGGTCACCTGGGCGGGATCAACGTAAAGAAACTGGGAGTCATCGAACACCAGCAGGTAGCCGCCCGCCTTGGCAAGTTGCTCGACCGCCTGGCTCGCCTTTTCGTAAAGCGGTGCCATCAACTGGTTCTGCTGCTGCTGCAGTTCGTTCTGGATGTCCTGCTGGAATACCTGGATCCGGTTCTGGATGTCAGTCAGTTCCCTCTCTTTGCTTTCTCTGACGGCCGTTGTCCAAGTCGCCTGCTTCTGCTGGTAATCGTTAAACTTGGCCTGAGCCTCTTGCACCATGCTCTGATAGGTCTCGTCAGCCTCCTTGCTGGCTGCTTGCATCTGGGAGCGAGCGGAATCTGCCTCCGGCATGAGCTGGACTAACTCGGAGAAATTGACGTGAGCGAATTTACCCTGCGCGGAAGCGGAAAGGGCAAACAAAGCCATTGCGGCGAAAAGGATGATTTTTTTCATATCGTTAGAATAATATTAGTTCAACAATAAAAATGATTTTGGATAAATAACGTGCCAAAGTTACAAATAATTCCTAGAATTGCTGTCCGATCACGAAGTGGAATTGGCTCCGGTCCCTTTTTATGGGGTTGTCGAAACCGTATCCCCAGTCGACCCCCAGCAAACCGACCATCGGCAGGAACACCCGCACACCGACACCTGCGGAGCGCTTGATCTGAAAAGGACTGAAGGAGCGGATGTCGGACCAGCAGTTCCCTCCTTCCAGGAAACCCAGCACGAAGATCGTGGAACTCGGCTGCAGCACCACCGGAAACCGGAACTCCAGCGTGAATTTGTCATAGACATTGCCCGCATAACTTCCGTTGGAATTGTAAGGGGTGGCCTCCACCGGTGTCAGGGCATAGTTCTGATAGCCTCGGAGCGCGATCACATCCGCTCCGTACGTATCATAGCCGGACATGCCGTCGCCGCCGACCCGGAAACCCTCGAACGGGGAATAGCCCCACTTTCGGTTGTAATAGCCCAGATAGCCGAACTGCGCGCGCGCCATGATCACGAAGTCCTTGAACACCATCTGGTAGACTTCGGCGTTGATCCGCCATTTGTGGTATTCGATCCATTTGTATCGGTCCACGGAAGTCCATTTGTCGTAATCGATGTTCCGCCAGGAGGTCACCCGAGCCGGATTGCCGGAAGCATCGAGCGTTCCCAGATCCTTCTTCCGGAGCAGGGAATAGGGTGGTGTGAGTTGAAGGCTGGCGGAGAAAACCGATCCCTGCCGGGGATAGATCTGCTGGTCGGTCGAGGTCCGGCTCAGATTGAGGGTATAGCTTACGTTGTGGGACTTCCCGTCCGTGAACATGAAATAGCCGCTGATCCAATTCTTCAGATCATAGGTCTGCCACGTCAGGGAATTGTAGAGCACGAAATAGTTGTCGGGCCATTTCAGCCGTGTTCCGATGCCGCCGGAGAAGCCGTATACCTGCATGACCCGCGCGTTGCTCAGGAAGTTGAGCGGCAGGTAGGAATCGGTCTGCCGGGTGTAGTAGCCCTGCAGACTCAGGGAGGTCGGCTTCTTGCCGAACAGCCACGGTTCCGAGAAACTCGCGATGAGAGACGTGTAATAAGTGCCGTTTGTCTGGAATCGCAACGACAAACTCTGGGCGTCCCCGAGCGGAACCGGTCGCCAAGCCCCCTTTTCAAAAAGGCGGCGGGTCGAGAAATTGTTGAAACTGACCCCTGCCGTGGCCACGAAAGTACGTCCTCCCCAGCCGCCGGAGAGTTCCAGCTGGCTGGATGGCTTTTCCGTGACATTGTAGACAATGTCGACCGTGTTGTTCAACTGGTTTGGAATGATCGAATACCCCTTCGAAGCATCCATGATGGCCTCGGGATCGAACTGTCCCAGGGAAGCGATTTCCCGGATGGACCGTTCGAAAGCACTTTGGCTGAACAAGTCGCCCGGCTGGGTCATCACCTGCCGGCGCACCACCCGCTCGTTGGTCAGGTCGTTTCCGTTGATGATAATGTTGTTCAAGGTCGCCTGCTTCCCCTCGGAAATCCGCATTTCCACGTCAACGGAATCGTTCTGGATGTTAAGTTCCACGGGGGTCACGCTGAAAAAGAGGTACCCCTCGTCTCGATACAGTTTGGAAACATCGTAGTCGCTCTGCTTGCCGCCGCCCAGAAGTCGCTTCTGCATGGTCACCAGGTCATACGGATCGCCTTTCTCGATTTGCAGGATACTGTTCAGTTCGTCCGCGGAATGAACGGAATTGCCCGTCCAGGTGATGTCCCTGAAATAATACCGCTTGCCTTGGTCGATCGTAAAGTCGATTCCCAGTTTTCCGGGCTCTACATAATAGATGGAATCCTTTACGATCCGGGCATCCCGGTATCCCGCTTCGTTGAAGGCGCTGATCAACCCCTTCTTGTCATTGGGATACTCCTTTTCGTTAAATTTTTTGCTGCTGAAGAAGTTGTAAAGTTTGTTCGACTTGGTTTTCTTCATGGACCGCGCGAGTTTGAAGTCCGATACGTCTGTGTTTCCGATGAAGCGGATGTCTTTGATCCGTACCCGCGGGCCGCGATCCACCGCAAAATTGACCCGGATAGCATTTTTGATAATCGTGTCCCGCTGCGTCTGGGGCTCTACCTCACATTGGAGAAAGCCTTTTTCGGAATAGAAGCGCTTGATGATGTCAACGGATGTCTGTGAGACATGGTCCGAAAACTCGCCCCCCCGGCGCAGGTTCAGCCGCTCCTGCAGGTCTTTTTCTTCGGATTTCCGAACTCCGGTAAAAGACCACCGGGAAACCCGGGGACGTTCTACGATCCGGATGGTAAAAAAGGCGGAATCTCCTTCCGCGCTCAGGTGGTCGATTTCAAGGGACACATTTTCGAAATACCGCTGCAACCACAACCGGTTCACCACAGAGGAGAGGTCATCGCTCGGGACGGTCACCCGCATGCCCTTTTGAAGGCCGGTCAGGGAAATGATCTGCGAACTGCTGAAATGATGGTTTCCCGCCACATCGACACCTCCGACCACATACTCCTTCGGATTCGCATAATCCACCTCAACCGGAGTTTTTTCCCTGTCTTGCCCCGGAACCGGAATGCCGATCAGGAGGAAGGCAGCCACCCACATCAGACGGTATTTGTTCATCAATTCTACTTTCATCGATTTTTAAAAGTGTAAAGATAAGCAATTATTTAACTTTCCCATAACGGCGGTCCCGCCGGGAATACTCCTCCAAGGCGGCCAAGAAAGCTTCTTTGCGAAAATCCGGCCACAACGTTTCTACCGAGATGAATTCCGAATAGGCCGTCTGCCAGAGCATGTAGTTGCTGATCCGCATTTCTCCGGAAGTACGGATCACAACGTCGGGATCCGGGATTCCGTTCGTAACCAAATATTTCCCGAAATCATCGGAGGTCGCCGCGGCAAGACCGGCGGGATCGCCGGCAAAGTCCGAAGCCATCTGTTTGGCCGCCTGTAGAATGTCCCACTTGCCGCTGTAACTCAGGAATACGATCAGCGTCATCCGCGGATCAGGCAGATCCGATGCGGCCTCGACCTTCCGGATCTCTTTTTTAAGATTATCACCCAAGCGGGATAAGTTTCCCAGCACTCGCAGACGGATCCGGTTCTCCAGCAAAGTCGGCAGTTCAACCGAAAGAGATTTCATCATCAGCCGCATCAGTGTCTCGACTTCCTCCTGCGGTCTTTCCCAATTCTCCTCTGAAAACGCGAACAACGAGAGGTACTTGACGCCGATTTCCGCGGCCGTTTCCGCGCAGGCTCTTACGCTGTGCACGCCTTCGGCATGGCCGAAGACTCTTTCCTTGCCCATTTTCCCCGCCCAACGGCCGTTCCCGTCCATGATGATGGAAACGTGCTCCGGTATCTTGGTGTTGCTTTCCATGTACAAAATCTAAAGATCTCTGTCGTTCCGGACATCCTCTCCCCAGAATAACTTTGTCGTGAGGGCTTTGACGAAATTCGATTTCGCAAGCCGAACCCTTTTCAGCGAAAATTGTGCCACCTTGACCGTGAGGGTCGCAGACGGTGACAAGATCAGATTCCGGTTGTCCATGGAGCACATCACCTGCTCGTCGCGGGACTGCATGGAAAGGGTGATCTCCGCCGTATCGGGAACAATCAACGGACGAACGTTCAAGTTGTGAGGAGCGATCGGCGCGATGATCAGCACCTTCGCTTCAGGCATGCAGATCGGGCCCCCGACGCTCAGTGAATAGGCGGTCGAACCGGAACTGGTGGACACGAGGAGTCCGTCCGCCCAGTAGGTCGGTACGGGATTCCCGTCGATCTTGATATCCACCCCCAGAATGGCGGCCCCTCCTCTATGAACGGATACCTCGTTGAGGGTATAAGGCCAGAAGGAAGACCCCTCCCGCAGAATATCTCCATCAATGCGTGTCTCCAGCAGCGTACGGTCCTCCACGGTGTACCGCCCGGCCGGCAGGGCTTCGCCTACCTCTTCGGGACTGTATTCGGACAGGAAACCGAGCCGTCCGAGATTGACCCCCAAGATCGGAATGCCCGATTGCCCCACCCGCTTCGATGCGGAAAGGAAGGTGCCGTCCCCACCGATGCTGAGCACCAGATCCGTTTGCGGCTGAACGTCTTCTATGGTATTCATTTGATAGACATCAAAAGCGGCGAGCCGGTCCATCAGCGCGATGAACCGGGGATCAGCTTTCAGTTCCTGACTTCTGGTATAAATCGCTACCTTCATATTCGACAGATCTCCGATTTGGTTGAATTATCAAAAATAACACAAATCTGCCAAAATCTGAACATATTTGTTTAATTTTGCATATGTCTCAAAGAAAGAACGACAGAATGCCATGACCCGACTCAGTGTAAATATCAACAAGTTCGCCACCCTCCGCAATTCCCGGGGCGGGAACATGCCGGATGTAAAAAAGGCGGCGATCGATTGTGAGAATTTCGGAGCGGAGGGTATTACCGTGCATCCCAGACCGGACGAACGGCACATCCGCTACGCCGATGTGCGGGTCATCCGTCCAATCGTCCGAACCGAGTTCAACATCGAAGGCAATCCGATTCCCTCGTTTATCGACCTTGTCCTGGAAGTCGTGCCGGACCAGGTGACCCTTGTGCCGGACGCCCATGACGCCATCACCTCCAATGCCGGCTGGGATACCGTCCGGAACCGGGATTTTCTGACCGACGTCTGCAAGACCTTCAAGGAAAAAGGCATCCGTACCTCCATCTTCATCGACCCCTCCCCGCGGATGGCCGAGGGGGCTGCCGCCTGCGGCTGCGACCGGGTCGAACTGTACACAGCGGATTATGCCGAGGAATATGAATCCGGACCGGAACGCGCCTTGTCACGCTATCTGGAGACGGCGGAAAGAGTCCGGGATTTGGGGCTGGGGCTGAATGCAGGCCACGATCTGAATCTCATCAACCTGGAATATTTCATCCGTTCGATTCCCTGGACGGCAGAAGTGTCTATCGGACATGCCATCGTCTGTGATGCCTTGTACGCCGGGCTCGAAAAAACAATCCGGGCCTATCTTTCAAAGATTAAGATATTTTAACTACTTTTGTAGTTTAGAAACAAATAATATCAAGATAAAATGAAAAACACTCCACTGATTCTCAGCATCATCGCCTTAGTGGCCGTGGCTGCTCTCGGAATTATTTCCCTTACCGCCGACGGAAGCAAGAAGACTGCCAAGGATCAGACGGTCGTTGAGGCCACCGCCCAGCCCGGCGCCATCGTCTGGTTCGACCTGGACCGGATCCTGAACGAATACGACATGGCAAATGACCTTCGCTCGGTCGTAGAGTCCAAGGTGCAGAGCATCCAGGATGAAGTCAACCGGAGAATGACCCAGCTTCAGAACGACGCCAACAAATTCCAGTCCGATCTGGACAAAGGCCTGCTCGTCCGTTCCGTGGCCGAACAACGCGGCCTGAAACTGCAGGAGCGGCAGGAAAGTTTCAACGCCTACGCAGCCGAAAAACAGCAGGAAATCGCCGAGGAACAGCAAGTTATGCTCAACCAGATCGGGGATGCCATCAAAAACCATCTCGACAAGTTCAACGCTGAGAAGAAGTACGCGATGATCATCTCCACCCAAGGTTCCATTCTTCCCGCTCCTGTCTCTACTGCGGATCCGGAGTTGGACATTACCGACGAACTCCTGCAGGGGCTGAACGACGAATACGTGAAAAGCAAGAGCAAGGCAGGTTCGGAATCCGCGACCCGAGGGTCGGACCAGACCAAAGAGTAAATAGGATTGAGGATCGCCCTGTTATCGAGTTTCTACCCTTACAGAGGGGGGATTTCCCAGTTCAACGCAAGTCTTTTCAACGAACTGGGACGGAAACACGAAGTCAAAGCCTTCAATTTCAAACGACAGTACCCGGAATTCCTCTTTCCGGGGAAAACCCAGTATGTGACGGAAGATGACGAAGCTACGCCCATCGAAAGCACGGCGCTGCTGGACACAGCCAACCCTTTCACCTATCCGGTCGCATGCAAGGCTGTCCGCGACTGGAAACCGGACCTGCTCCTGATCAGCTACTGGATGTCCTGGTTCGCCCCCTCTCTGGGCTACATAGCCCGGCATCTCAACAAAAGATGCAAGGTCGTCTCCATCTTGCACAACGTCATTCCGCACGAACCGAAATTTTTCGACAGTCCCCTCACCCGATATTTTCTGAAGGGTTGCTCCGGCCACGTCACGCTATGCGAAGAAGTCGCGTCCGACTTGATGCGGCTGGATCCGAAGGCGGACAGGATCGTACTCTTCCATCCGATCTACACCCACTTCGGCAAGAACCTGCCGCGCGAAGAGGCCGAACAGAAACTCGGGCTCCTGCCCGGAAAGAAGAACCTTCTGTTTTTCGGACTGATCCGGAAATACAAAGGTCTGGACATCCTGCTGAACGCCTTTTCCTCCTTGGATGACAGTTATCAACTGATCGTTGCCGGAGAACCCTACGGATCCTTCCAACCCTATCAGGAACTGATCGACAAGTCCCCGGCGAAAGACAGGATCAGACTGTTTACCCGCTACATCAAGGATTCCGAAGTCAAAAACTTTTTCTCGGCCGCCGATCTGGTCGTCCTTCCGTACCGGTCGGCGACCCAGAGCGGTATCAGCGCGATCTCGTTCCATTTCGAGGTCCCCATGGTCGTGACGGATGTCGGCGGCCTTCGGGAGACCATCGGCGATTCCGGCACGGGACTTGTCGCCAATACCCCGGACGCGGAGAGCATCGCCGAAGAAATCCGGCGCTACTTCTCCGACCCGAACCTCCAGGTGCTGTGTTCCAACGCCATCCGGGCGGAGAAAGAAAGGCTGTCCTGGAAATCTTTCGCAAACAAACTGCTTGACTTCACGACACGCTTGTAATGAAGAACATGATGAAAACGAATCTGACCGCCATCGTTGCGACCGCCTGCCTGTTGTTCGCAGGCGCGCCGATGACTGCAGCCCAGGAATACATCGCGCCGGAAGTTGTTGTTTCCAAGGACAAGATCCGTTCCGGAGGGAAGGTGTACTACTCCCATGTCGTTCAGGAAAAACAAACCCTCTTTTCGATCTCCAAAGCCTACGGAGTTTCCCTGCAGGAAATCTTTGACGCAAACAAATCCCTGAACCTTGAAACCGAAGGGCTCAAGAAAAACCAGATCCTGCTCATCCCCGTCAAAGAGGGAAGCGAAGAGGAGGTGGTCACCAGTTCAGAGCCTGCCGAACGTCTGTCTATGGTTGTCCAGACTCCACAGAGAGACGCATATTTCTTCCACCGGGTCAGGTGGTACGAAGATTTGAATTTCATTGCCCGGAAATACGAGGTGTCCCCCGAATCCATCATGAACATCAACGGATTGGCGACACCCAAAGTAAAGACCCGCCAGATGCTCAAGATCCCGCGTCATCCCGAAATGTGGGAAAACCTTGAGAAACCCGTCTCCGAAACGGAAGAGGAAACCCCTGTCGAGATTCAGGACACGACTGAAAAATCTGCCCTTGACTTGCCCGACCTGTTCGATAACATCTTCCAGCGAGAAGGCAAACACGACGTCCAGGTCTCCTTGCTGCTTCCGATCAATGCCCGGGCCAAAGTCAACGATCTGGCAATCGATCTCTACAGCGGCGCCCTGTTGGCTGCCCGGGATCTGGGAAACGAAGGAACCAACCTCGACCTCAGTGTCTTCGATGTAGGCGACGGAACCATACCGGTCACCCGCGAACGATTCAGCCGCAGCGATTTCGTGATCGGCCCCGTGTCGAATGCCGATCTGATCCGGGCTGTGAACATCTGCCAAGGCACCTCCTGGATCGTATCCCCCCTTGATCCCAAGACGGAAGCCCTCGCGGACACGATTCCCAATCTTATCCAGGCACCCACGCCCACAAACACGCAAATCCTCAATGCGGTGCGATGGATCGGTTCAGACCTGAAGCGGGGAGACAAAGTGATCCTCATCACCCAGAAGGGGGTAAACACGACGGATTACGCTGAAGCGGTGTCCCGCGAAATGTCCGCTTCAGGCATTGATTTCGTAACAGCATCCTACAGCATTCTCGAAGGCAGGAACAGCATGCAGTCCATTTCAAACCTGATGACAACTTCCGGCACCAACCGGATCATCACTGCCTCGGACAGCGAAGCCTTTCTGATCGAAGTAGTCCGGAACCTCTACCTGCTGGCACACAATTCCTATGACATCGTGCTGTACAGTACATCCAGGATCCGCACCTTCGACACCATCGACATCGAACAGCTGCATTCCGTCAACCTGCATGTCAGCGTGTCCTATTTCATCGACTATAATGCTCCGGCCGTCCAAAAATTCATCATGGATTACAGGGCGCTCTTCAATGCGGAACCGAACCAGTTCGCCTTTCAGGGATACGACCTGATGAAGGGACTGACAGTCTTGCGTTCCAGATACGGCAGGAACTGGGATCGGGCTTTCAACCGAATGAAAGTACAAGGGCTCCAGTCTGATCTCGAATTTGTCAAAACCGACCGGGGCGGATATGTGAACAAAGCCGTACGCAGAATCGTCTACGCCCGGGACTATTCCATCAATCTGGTAAAATAAAGATTAGCGCGCGGTCACCTTGGAGCGTCGGGTGGGATGACACAGAATCTGGATATCCACCCTGTCGATCTTGTAGCCTTTGAAGCGGCGCCTGCACAGACGTTCTTCGATCGTTTGGATTAGATCGGCGTCCAACACATCCTTGTACTCGTTGTTGACGGTATCGTAGAGATGGATGTGCTTGAAGGTGTTGACATCGAAATACATTTTGTTGTTCGAGCTCATCCGGCGGTGGTAGACCCCCAAATTGGAGAGTTGTGAAAGGATGTTATAGACCGAAGCCACCGTCACCTTCGCCGATTCCTTCTTCAGGATGCATTCGGTGACCATGTCCGCGCAAGCGTGACCGAGTTGGGGCATGGCCTCGTGGACCGCCAATCGTTGCGGTGTCACTTTAAGTCCGTTCCGCTTCAAAATAAGGCGGAACTCTTCGATGTCGAAGGCTTTGTTGATTTCTGTCATTTCACAGGCAGGTCTAGATGTACACTGGCTGCAAATATAATGGAATTATCCGGAATTCCTGCATTAATTTTGAATTATTTTAATTAACTTCTTTCCGGCCGATGCCGATGATGCGTATTCCTCGGAATTAACTATATTTGCATCTTATAAACGATATGAATATGGAAGAAATAAAATGTCTGATCATCGGAGGAGGTCCTGCCGGATACACCGCGGCCATCTACGCCTCCAGAGCCGGTCTGTCCCCTGTCCTCTACGAAGGGATGGAACCGGGCGGACAGTTGACCACCACCACGGTCGTCGAGAACTATCCGGGATTCCGGGACGGAATCGATGCCAATCAGCTGATGGAAGTCATGCGCGCCCAGGCTCAGCGTCTCGGCACGGACATCCGCAGAGGGACCGTCGCCCGGGCCGACCTGTCGTCCAGACCCTTCCGTATCCTGGTAGACGAGAAGGAAGAAGTCGCGGCACGCGCCCTCATTGTCGCCACAGGTGCCACCGCCAAGTACCTTGGCCTGCCCTCGGAGCAGAAATTCAAAGGCCTCGGGGTTTCCGCCTGCGCGACCTGCGACGGTTTCTTCTATCGGAAAAAAGACGTTGCCGTGGTCGGCGGCGGAGATACGGCCTGCGAAGAAGCGACCTATCTGGCGAACCTCTGCAACAAAGTCTACATGATTGTCCGCCGGGATGTATTCCGCGCCTCCACGGCCATGCAGGAGAAGGTCCGAAAAACACCGAACATCGAGGTGCTCTGGAACTGCAACACCCAGGAAGTCCTCGGCGACGCGTCCGGAGTCACAGGCGCCCGCCTGATCAGAAAAGATGGTAAGGTTTTTGATATCAAGATCGACGGATTTTTCCTCGCCATCGGACACCATCCGAATTCCGAGCTTTTCAGCGAATGGCTGGAGACCGACGAAAACGGATACATCGTCACCCGGGGCAAGACCACCGCGACTTCGGTGGAAGGCGTATTCGCCGCCGGAGATGTACAGGATCCTCGCTACAGACAGGCTGTGACCGCTGCGGCATCCGGATGCATGGCTGCCTTGGACGCGGAGAAATACCTCTTGTCGCAATGAACATCATGATGATTTTGAAACGATCCTCTTTCGTACTTTCCGCCGTCCTCCTGACGGCTCTCATATTCCCGTCCTGCAAATCGGAATATGAGGCCTTGATCAACAGCAACGATGTGGAGAAGCAGTATGCCGCTGCCTTTCAGTATTTCAATGCCGGCAAGTTCCAGAAAGCGGCAACCCTGTTCCAGAACATGTCGGTTCTGACCAACGGCACGAGCAGGGATGACACGGTCCAGTTCTACTGGGGGCTGAGCAACTACCGATACAAGGATTACTACACGGCGGAGACCAATTTCACGAACTTCCTGCAGAACTATCCCCGCAGCCCGTTCGCGGACGAGGCGTCCTTCCTTCGGATCGACTGCCTCTACCGCTCGACCCTCCGGTACGAGCTCGACCAAACACCCACCTACAATGCCATGAACGCCATCTCTCAGTACCTGATCGAGAACCCCAACACCAGCCACGGAGCGATCTGCAGGCAGATGCTCAAAGAACTCAACGACCGACTCGACAAAAAGGCGTTCGAGAATGCCAAACTGTACTACAAAATGGAACAGTACAAGGCTTCCCGCGTTGCCTTCAGGAATATCCTCAAGGATGATTCGGAGAACATCTACCGCGAAGACATTTTGTACTACATCGCCATGTCCTCCTACAAATACGCGCAACTGAGCGTCGAAGCCAAGCAGCGGGAACGTTACTTAACCTTCATCGACGACTACTACAATTTCATCGGTGAAAATCCCGATTCTCCGTATAAAAGGGAACTGGATGTTCTGTACCGCCGCTCACAGCGGGCGCTCGGCTACTACTCCGGGGCAGACGAAGAATTGAACGAGAAGGAAAAGGACTTTATCCGTGAAAGAAGAAAATTATTGAAACAATCTCCGGACTCCACTTCGTACAATCAATAGAAACAAATACATTTTCACAATGGATATCAGCAAGAAAGTCCCCGTAAACACGATTACGAGGGATGTCAAGTATCTCGCCGAACCGACCGGCAACATCTATAAGACCGTCGTGATCCTGTACAAGCGCGCCAACCAAATCGCCCTCCAGCTGAAAAAGGAACTTGCCAAGAAACTGGAAGATTTCCGGACGGACCGCGACACGATGGACGAGGTGTTCGAAAACCGGGAACAGATCGAGATCTCGAAGTACTACGAGAAACTTCCCAAGCCGGATCTGATCGCAATCTCCGAATTTGAAGAAGGAGAACTGTACTATAGAATGGCAGGACAGGACGAAACCGGAGTCTCGCCGCTTCCTGAAAAGAAACAGAAGGCAGACAAAGGAGAGTAGCGTCCCGCCATGCTCCAGTCCCTTCAAATCAGGAATTATGTCTTGATAGACTCTCTGGATGTCGACTTTCCGGAGGGTCTTGTCATTATTTCCGGACAGACCGGAGCGGGCAAATCCATCCTGCTGGGCGCGCTGACCCTGCTGCTCGGCGCGAAAACCGATGCTTCGATCCTCGGGAACCGCGCGGAGAATTGCGTAGTCGAAGCCTTGTTCAAAGTTCCGGCGGATGATTCCAAGCTGAAAGGACTCGTCTCCGGGAATGAAACGGACTGGAACGAAGGAGAACTCATTTTGCGGAGAGTCGTCAGCCCTTCCGGACGTTCCCGGGCATTTGTCAACGACTCTCCCGTCACCCTGCAGTCCCTGCAGGAAATCACATCGCACCTGGTGGATATTCACACCCAGCACCAGACGCTTCTCCTCAACGATCCGGGCTTCCAACTTTCGCTGCTTGACCATTTCGCAGGCAACGAGGCGTTGCTGCTGGATTGCGAAGGGTCCTTCCGGACGCTCAAAGCCCTGGAAACTGAAGTCGCGGACATCCGGGGGCGTCTTTCCCGCCTCGCCGAAGAACGGGCCTACAACGAAGCCCGATTCCAAAAACTGGAAGAGGCGCGCTTGCAGGAAGGAGAACTGGAATCCTTAGAGGCGGAACAACGCCAACTCGCGAACGCTGAGGAAATCAAGAACCATCTGGGAGCAGTGGAAGAGTTGATGAATCCCTCGGATCCCGAAGCGGGCGGTATGAGCATTTCCTCCGCGCTCAAGGAAGCGCAGCGGGCGCTCGAGAAGGCGGGGAAGTATATTCCCCTGTCCGCATCACTGACCGGACGGATCGAATCGGCCCGCATCGAGCTCGACGACATCCTGGAAGAGGTTTCCGCCCTTAACGCGCGAACGGAACTCAATCAGGCAAGGTTGGAGCGAGTCGAAGAGCGTATGACCTTGCTCTACGATCTGCTGAGGCAATTCGGAGCGGCCTCCGAAGAAGACCTCATTGCCCAGCGGGACGCCTTGTCGGAACTCTTATTCGATTCCACGGCCTTGGAAGACCGGTTGGCTGAGTTGGAGAAACAGGTCGCGTCCGAGCGGAAGCGCCTTTCCGATCTTTGCGAGCGACTGCATGGCGCGCGCGAGCAGGCGCGCGAACCGTTCGCCCAAGCCGTGATCAAGCGGCTCCGCGACCTCGAATTGGAACATGCCGTCTTCGAAGTGGCAATCCGCGAGACAGCCATCTCCGCAACCGGCTGCGACCGCGTGCAGTTCCTCTTTTCCGCCAGCGGCGCCGTACCGGTCGACGTGGCCAAATGCGCCTCCGGCGGCGAAATGTCCCGTCTGATGCTGTGCCTCAAAGCAATGATGGCGAAATTCATGAATATGCCTACCCTCATTTTCGACGAGATCGATTCCGGTGTTTCAGGCAGCGCTGCCGACAAGATGGGCGAGATGATCTGCGCGATGGGCAAGGACATGCAGATCTTCGCAATCACCCACTTGCCTCAGGTGGCCGCCAAGGGAGATGCCCATTACCTCGTCGAGAAGGAATTCGACGTGCTCGGCACCACGGCGACTACCACGATCCGCCCCATCCAGGGACAAGACCGCGTCCGGGAAATCGCCCGGATGCTCAGCGGCTCCCAAATCACCCCGGAAGCCATCGCCAACGCCCGCTCCCTCCTTCGCTGACGATCCGCTTTTCCCGCTCCCACCGAACCTTGGACGCCCATTCGCAATACCCGTGGAATCCCCCTGACATGGGCTCAGACAAGAAAAAGAGACCGGCCAAAGTTTTTTTGGCCGGTCTCCTGCCCTCGGGTGCTCGGAGGGATTCGAACCCTCGACAACCAGAACCACAATCTGGCGCTCTACCACTGAACTACGAGCACCGTATCAGCGGATGCAAAGATACAAAAAATTCTTATTTGCAAGAATTTCCCGGATTAATTATATTTGTAAGTATGCATAACCAAATCAACCCATGGCATTTCTCAAGGATATAGGTCAACGCATTCGGTACATCACCGACATCAACGACTCGATCAATACCGAAGCCGCATCCACCAGAATCCGCAACGGCATCGCTTTCCGCGGTCCCAACGCATGGATTCTCGCCTTCTCCATCGTAATCGCTTCGGTCGGACTCAACATCAACTCCACCGCTGTCATCATCGGGGCGATGTTGGTCTCCCCGCTCCTGGGACCGATTTTCGGTATCGGGCTGGGACTCGGGACCAACGACACCCGACTGCTCAAATACGGGGCCCAGAATCTGGCAGTGATGGTCGCCATCGCCTTAATTGCCTCTTTCGTGTATTTCCTGATTACCCCGCTCAACCTGTCCGATCCCACGGAACTGGAGGCGCGGACCAGCCCGACCATCTACGACGTATTGATCGCCCTCTTCGGCGGACTGGCCGGCATCTTCGAAATGAGCCGGAAAGAAAGTGGTACCGTGCTCGCGGGCGTCGCCATCGCAACTGCTTTGATGCCTCCCCTCTGTACAGCCGGATACGGACTCGCCAACTGGAACCTGGAATATTTTGCCGGGGCGATGTACCTGTTCATCATCAACAGCGTCTTCATCATCTTCGCGACCTATGTCATGGTCAAATATATGAATTTCCAGGAAGCGGAGTTCGCGAACGCGAAAACGGCCAAGCGGACGCGGAATCTGATCACTTTTTTCATCTTGCTGGTGATCATTCC
>JAAYJQ010000009.1 GCA_012522855.1 Bacteroidales bacterium | reverse complement strand
GCGGGGCAGCAGGCGGCATACGAGAATCAGCAGCGGATGAACGAAAAGACGGAGGAGTTCATCGCGAGGTTCCGCTACAAACCCACCAAGTCCAACCAGGTGCAGTCGCGGATCAAGGCACTTGAGAAATTGGAACGGCTGGAGATTGACGAGACGGACCAGGTGAAGCTCACCGTGAAATTTCCGCCGGCTCCCCGTTCCGGCGATGTCGTCTTCAAGGGAAGCGGCATGACAGTCGGATACCCCGGGAAGGTCGTGTTCAGAGATGCGGACGTAGAAATCCGCCGCGGCGAGAAAGTCGCCCTCATCGGCCGGAACGGCGAGGGTAAAACCACCCTGATGCGCGTGATCGCAGGGGAACTGCAGCCTTTTTCGGGCGAAGCGCGAACCGGCTACAATGTTTCGATGGGGTATTACGCGCAAAACCAGCAAGACATCCTGGACCGGAACTTGACGGTATTCGAGACCCTGGAGCACATCGCGACAGGGGAGATCCGGACACGGCTGCGGGACATTCTGGGACAATTCCTCTTCCGGGGTGAGGACATAGACAAGAAGGTGAGCGTGCTCAGCGGCGGGGAGCGGTCCCGGCTCGGGATGGCGAAGTTGATGCTCCAGCCTTACAATCTACTCGCCCTGGACGAACCCACGAACCACATGGACATCAAGTCGAAGGACATCCTCAAACAGGCGCTGAAAGCCTACGATGGCACACTCATTGTGGTATCCCATGACCGTGATTTCCTGGACGGGCTGGTGGACAAGATGTACGAATTCCGCGATGGAAAGGTCCGGGAGCATCTGGGCAGCGTGCAGGATTTTCTGGAAAAGCGGAAACTCGAAAACCTCCGGGAACTGGAAAGGCGATTCAGTTCCGTTCCAACTGAAACTTCAGTCGAAGACAGGGACAAAAAGGAAGAAGCGCAGCGCAACTTCGAAGAACGAAAGCAACTTTCGAAGCAAGAGCGTCAGATAAAGAAACGAATTGATTTCCTTGAAGATACAATCGGTAAATTAGAGGATAAGATGAAGGGAATCGAAGCGATTCTCGCGCAGCCGCGCGAGCAGGACGATCTGATGGAACTGACGCGGACGTACCTGGAATGCAAGCGCGATTTGGAAGCGAAAACCGAAGAATGGTATAAACTACATAATTAAATGATGAATATGAAGAAATTGATAATGGGGACTTTAGCCCTTGTGCCTTTAATTTTGTTCGGACAGAGGCGGGACATAGAGCGTGATTTTTCCGCGTTCGATGTCATCATCGCATCCAGCAACTTCAGCATTACCATGAATCAAGACGAAAACTACGGGGTCAAACTTACCGTCGACGACGCGCTTCAAGACTATGTCCAATGCTACGTGAGGGGAAATACCCTGTACCTGGACCTGAATGAAAAATCCCTCCCGAAGGAGGTCAGGAAGCTGTATCGCGGCAAGAGCGCTCCGGATCCCGTGCTGAACGCAGTCGTCTATCTTCCGGCGCTGAGCGCGCTTTCACTGACCGACGAAGCGACTTTCACCGCTTTGGATCCGATCGAATCGGATCACTTCGAGGTGACCCTCTCAGGAAGCGCCGTCGCGCGGAATCTTTCCGTAGATGCCGCGACCGTCACGATCGTCTGCGACAAGAGATCGAATCTGGACCTCGATGTTATATGTGATGAATTGAACCTGAAGGCTTCCGGAAACGCGAAGGTGAATCTCGACCTCGACACCAAGAAACTCATCGCTGACAATTCCGGATCCGCTTCCTTGATTCTGAACGGGGATGCCGACGATGTTGAAATTATCGCCGCTAATTCCTCCGCCCTCACCCTGGGAGGTACCGGATTCAGTCTAATCGTGAACGGAAGCGGCACTTTCTCGAAAGTGGACGCTTCTAAATTCCACGTTCTGACCGCATCAATCGCCGCGTCCGGAACCTCCGTAAACATTTCAGTAGACGACGAACTGGAATTGGATCTCTCCAAAGGCGCGACTGTCCTTTATGCCGGGGAGCCCCAGGTGAAGATTGTCCGGATCGAGAATTCTTCCGTACTCCGGCACTAGTCCTATGCTGGTACTCGATTCCCATTGCGACACGCCCTCTCAATTGATGCGCGGGCGCGACATCGGAAAGAACAATGTCGGCGCGCAGGTCGATCTTCCGAAACTGAAAGCCGGGGGAGTCGACGCGGCTTTCTTCGCTTTGTACACACCGAAAGACCTTTCTCCCGACGCATCCACCCGTTATGCGCTCGAAATGCTCGGTGCTGTTTTCGATGCTCTTGAAGCCCGAAGCGACCAGGCGACACTGGCATTGACCCCGGACGATGCCCGGACGAACAAGTCGAAAGGTTTGCTTTCCATCTTCCTGGGAATGGAAAACGGGGCGCCCATCCAACGTTCTCTTTCCCTGCTCCGGATTTTCTACAGGCTGGGGGTCCGCTATCTTACCCTAACCCACAACGGCGACAATGAAATCGGCGACGCGGCCTCGGAAGGGTGTCGCTGGCATGGATTGAGCCCGTTCGGCCGCGAGGTCGTGGCCGAGATGAACCGGCTCGGGATGATCGTGGACATCGCCCACGCATCGGACGAAACCTTCTACGACTGCATCCGCTGCTCCCGGTCTCCGATCGTATCGACCCATTCCTGCTGCAGGGCGCTTGCGGACCATCCGAGGAATCTGACGGACGAGATGCTCCGTACGCTGGCCGATCACGGGGGAGTCGTCCAGATCAATTTCTATCCCGTATTCCTGTCCGATCCCTTTGCAGAGGCGCTGCGCCGTTCCGGTCTTCGGGACAAGGAGTGGATCGAGCGCGAATGGATCGCGGATCCGGCGAATCCTGAAAAAATCGCAGCCAAAGACGCCTTTTTCGAAGAACTGGCTGCCTTGCCCCGTCCCTCTTGGAAGGTGATCGTAGATCACATCGACCATGCTGTCCGGGTCGCGGGCATCGAACATGTCGGGATCGGTTCCGATTTCGACGGCATCGAGGTGACTCCGAAGGGGATGGAAGATGTGTCCAAAATGGGCAAGATATTCGCGGAAATGCACCGGAGAGGCTATTCCGACGATGAAATCGAGAAAGTGGCCGGCGCGAATTTCCTCCGTGTTTTCAACGAAGTGATAGCCAATTCTTTATAAGCGGATTTTTGACCGTCCGCATCGAAATCAATTAGGATATAACATAAATGTTATATATTAAAACATTTATGTTATATTGCTTTATTTACAATTGATTAAATCCTTTAGCACATATTGCCGTAATGTATCCAGCGCGGCAGCGGAAAAGCGTTCGATGTTGCGCTTCCGGTCATCGTTATACCGCTTACGGACGGTCTCGGTGCCATGGGGACCACTCACTCCGATCCATACGGTTCCTACTGGATTGTCCCCGTCTCCGGATGGGCCGGCGAGGCCGGTCGTAGCGACGGAGTATGTGCTGCCCGTCAAGTTCTTAACCCCTTCCGCCATAGCGGCGGCCACTTCGGCGCTGACAACGCCGTGGGTATTGATGATTTCCCCCGGAACGCCCAGTACCTTTTCTTTGACAGGGATCGCGTACGAGGTGACGGAACCCAGAAAGTATTCGGAAGATCCGGGAACACTCGTCAGCAGGTGGGCGATTTCTCCTCCGGTACAGGATTCCGCCGCGCTTACCGTTTTCCCGGTGCCCCGCAGCAGGCTGCCGATGGCATTCTCGAGGGTGTCATCCTCCAGGGAATAGATCATCGTACCCAAAAGCGGCTTCAGACGCTCAAATTCAGCGTCAATGCGCTTTTCCTCCTCTTCTTTCACACCGCCGTAGATGGAAAGCCGGAGCCGCACGCCGGTGAGCGGATTCGGCAGATAGGCTAGGTAGATGTCTTCCGGAAGGCTGTCTTCCCAGTCCTCGATACGCTTGGAGAGCGCGGATTCCGCCATGCCGAAGCACATGATGCTCTTGTGGAAGATGTCCGTTAGGGCGTGGCGCGCCTGGATGTCCGCAAGGATCTCCGGAAGGGCGGCAAGCGCTTCATAGGGAACTCCCGGAAGGGAATACAAGGTCGCCGAATGCCCGAATCTCTCTTCGGGAAAACGGAAAACCATGATGGGGGCTGTCCCTTTCCGGTTTGGAATCACTTCGCAGGTATCCGGAACCAGGGCCTGGGCCCGGTTGATGTCCAGCAAGTCCAATCCCCGGCAATGGAGGATCGAGCGGACGATGGCCAGCTGCTCTGCGCTCTCCACATAAGCCTTGCTGCCGGAAATCTCTGCCAAGGCAGCCTTCGTGATGTCATCCTTGGTCGGTCCGAGGCCTCCTGTCGTAATCACAATGTCGTTTTGACCAAGTTCGCGCAGCAGGTTGCGGGTGATTTCCCCATGCTCGTCGCTGAACGAAAGCATGCGCGTTACCCGCACACCGATCTCTTCCAGAGAGGCGGCGATGTGGGAAGAATTGGTGTCGATGATCTGACCGATCAGGATTTCATCACCGATCGTGCATATGGAAGCTTGCGTCATGTTGATTCAGTTTTGCTATGTTCATTTTTCTTCCGGTTGTCGAGAAACTTGACAATTTTCCGTACCAGGGCGGGCCCTTCGTAGATGAAGCCCGTGTAGATTTCCAGCAGGGAAGCGCCTGCATCCAGCATTTCCTGCGCCTGCTCGGGAGTCTGGATCCCGCCGCAACCGACGATCGGCAGTCTGCCCTTGGTGTGGATGTGAATATGCTTCACCTGTTCCAGAGTTTTCCGGAAAAGCGGGGCGCCGGAAAGCCCTCCGGGCCCGATCTCCCGGATCAGCTCCGGACTCGCGGACAGTCCGTCTCGCGAAGTGGTCGTGTTCCCGGCCACGATGCCATCGATCCCGGAAAGCATGCAGTAGTCCAGGATTTCGTCCAGTTGCTCGAAAGGCAGATCGGGGGAAACTTTCACCAGGACCGGTTTGTAAACATCATAGCAGAGCCTGAGATCGAGCAGCGGGTCGACGATGTCCGAGAGAAAAGAGACATCCTGAAGGCTCTGAACGCCTTCCACGTTGGGACAGGATATATTGAGCGTGAACATGTCCACGAAGTCGTAAAGCAGGGAAAACGCGGTCTCGTAGTCTTTCTGTATCTCTTCGTCCGAACTGCTGGAGGAGTTTTTCGCGATGCTGGCCACCAGAATCATGCCGGGCGGGTCTTCGTTCAGGTTATCGATCGCATGCCGGATACCCTTGTTGTTGATCCCCATCCGGTTGATGATCGCCTTGTCCCGGGGGAGCCTGAAGAGACGAGGCTTGGGATTGCCGGATTGGGGCTTGGGGGTCAGAGAACCGATTTCAATGAAAGAGAAGCCGAAACAGGACAATTCGTTGTAGTATTCCCCGTTTTTGTCAAGTCCTGCCGCCAGTCCGACGGGGTGCGGAAAGCGCAACCCGAATAGTTCCTGCTCCAGACAGGTTGTCTTGCAATCGTATATGCACCTTAAGACAGCAGTAGCAAGCGGGATCCGACTCAGGAGTCCCAGCGCCCGCAGCGTCAGGTTGTGCGCGGTTTCCGGTAAAAATTTGAAAAGAAAGGGGCGGATCAGGAGCTTGTACATTCCAAAATTCAGGTTGTTGTCGCAATTATACGCAAAATCCTGCAATTTCAGAACACTTCCCGGTACGTACCATTGTCGTAGAACACGACAATCTTTGAGATCCTCCGTTCCGGATCTTCCGGTTCTGCTTCTTTCGAGGACGGAAGATCTTGGTCCTCAAACAGTGACGGATGTTTAGACGGGACCGGGCGGTCCTCCTCCTCCGGTTCGTCAAAGGGCTCCGCCGTTAGGTCTTCCTGACCTTTGTACATCTTGCCCCTTCCGCTGATCATCCATTCCAGGCTGAGATTGGGATATCTCCGCGCCATTCGCTCGAGGAAGTCGAAGCCCGGCTTGTTGCGACCCGCGAGAATATGCGAGACGCTGGCTCGCGCGACCTGGATGCTGTCCGCGAATTGAGACTGGGAGATGTTTTCAGCGGCCAAAAATTGTTGAAGACGGTTGTTCATAAAATGACGGGTTGTTTACAAATGTAGGCAATTGAATTGGAATAATCAACAATTTTTAACATGTAACATATGTATATTAGTTTACATATATGCACAACGGTAGCAAAGTGATACTTTATAACAAATAATATAAATATCTGAATATTAAGCTTTAAAGTAAATAATTCCTCATTGTTTATATGGATTCTTCAACAATTACGAGGAATGTTAGAGAAACTGCCTATCGGTCTACTTCATATAAAGTAAATAAATAACTGATAATAAGGCAGTTATAACATTTAGAATTTCGTTATAACAATCCTTTATGTTACATAATTTAATTATTGGTAATTATTAACATATATTTACAATTATAAACACAAAGTTTATTTATGTAAACAAATATAGAGGCGAATGTTGAAATAGCATCTATACCAGGCTCCGGAATCTGCGGCAGGATTTCAGTATTTCCGTAAGATTGTGTAGATTTGCGCGAATTCCAGAAAGACAGATAGTGATTCCTCGGATACAGATTGAAGACTATCGTTACGACCTTCCGGATCGGCGTATCGCGAAATACCCGCTGCCGGAACGGGATGCCTCGAAACTCTTGATTTACCGGGACGGAAAGGAGTATGAAAGCATATTCAGGAAACTTCCGGACTGGCTCCCTTCGGACGCAGTGATGGTCTTCAACGACACCAAGGTAGTACCGGCGCGTCTTCATTTCCAGCGGGAAACAGGCGCCAACATCGAGATCTTCTGTCTGGAGCCGGTCGAACCGCCGGAATACAATACTGCTTTCGTTACCACCGCGCGCTGCAGTTGGAAATGCATCATCGGTAATTCGAAACGCTGGAAAGGTGATGTCCTTCATCTCTATAATCCGAATGCGGATGCTGAAATCGGAGCCATGGCGCTGAATGCCATGCTTCTTTCCCGCGATCACGAAACAGGGGTGGTGGAATTCGCCTGGCAGGACCGGAACCCCTTCTCACGTGTGCTTGAGTTGTGCGGAAACATTCCGATTCCCCCTTATCTGAACCGGGAACCCGAAGCCATCGATACGGAGCGCTACCAGACCTTCTATGCCAAAATACGCGGTTCAGTGGCCGCTCCTACCGCAGGGCTGCACTTTACGGACCGCGTATTCAAAGAGATCCGCGAAAAAGGCATCGAGACGGAAAATGTCTGCCTGCACGTCGGTGCGGGAACCTTTCTGCCGGTCAAGCATTCCAGCGTGACGGAGCATCCGATGCACCGGGAACCCTTTGTGGTCAGTCTCGGCTTGCTCAAGCGGCTGAGGGACTCCGCAGGAAAGGTGATAGCGGTAGGAACGACCTCCGTCCGGACTTTGGAATCCCTGTATTATGTCGGCGTGCGGTGTCTGGAGAAAGGCGTACCCGGGGACGTGTCGCAGTGGGAGCCCTATATGCGTGAATATTCCTATTCCTGGAAAGAATCGTTGCAAGCCATCGTCTCCTATTTGGAAAACCACGGATTGCAGGAACTCGCGGTCGGAACGCGGATCATCATCGTGCCGGGATTCCGGTTCCGTGCGGTCGATCTGATGGTCACCAATTTCCACCAGCCGGAGAGTACGCTCATCCTGCTGATCGCCGCCTTCGTCGGAGGGGATTGGAGAACGATCTACGACTATGCCCTTTCGCATGATTTCCGGTTCTTGAGTTACGGAGACAGTTCCTTGCTCTTCCGTCGGGATTTTGTGAAATGAAAGGAATTATTTAGATTTGTAGGTACGATAAATCTGTATATATGACGGATCATACTTCCGATTTCGAAAACATAGGTCCGTACACCGATGAAGAAGCTGTAGCGGCCTTATACAAGGTGGCGGATCATCCCGCCGTACTCGCTATTTCTGAATATCTTTTCCCGAACGAGCCCATGACCTTTCTGCGGGACGCGCTCAAAAGCGTGCGCAGCATCGATGAGTACCAGCAGATGGTTATGAGCCGCGCGGTGGACTGGGTAATCAATAATACCATCCATAATTTTTCTTACGACGGCATCCGATACATCAAGGAGCACAACGGACCTTTTCTGGCCATGTCCAATCACCGGGACATCATCCTGGATCCCGCCATCACACAGTATGTGCTGTACACGAACGGGATTCCAATGACTGAAATCTGCGTGGGAGACAATCTCATCAAGCAGAGCAAGACCATCGAATATCTGCTCCGCTCAAACCGGATGATCACGGTGATTCGGGGGATCTCAGCCCGCGAACTCTATCTTTCTTCTCAATTGCTTTCCCAATACATCCGGGAGACCATCACCTCCGGCCGGGCATCCATCTGGCTCGCGCAGCGCCAGGGAAGAACGAAGGATGGGATTGACACGACCGAGCAAGGGCTCCTCAAGATGCTCGACATGAGCGGCACCGGTACTTTCAGGGAGAATTTCGAGGAACTCCGCATCACCCCGCTCAGCATTTCATACGAATACGAGCCCTGCGATGTCCGCAAAGCCCGTGAGATCCTGATTTCCCGCACAGAGAAATATGTAAAGAAGCACACCGAGGATCTGCACAGCATCGTCATCGGAATCCGGCAGAAAAAGGGGAACGTACACCTCAATATCGGTGAGCCCCTTACCTCAGACGAGATCAAAGAGGCCTCCTACTGCGACAAGAACGACCGCTACCAGGCGATCCGCCACGCGGTCGACAAGCGCATCATCGAAGGCTACAGGCTTTGGAAAACGAATTTCATGGCCTATGACATGGTGAACAAGAGCTTTAGGTATGCCGATCTGTACACCCCGGAAGACCTGGAAGCCTTCACAGAGTACACCGAGCACCAGTTGAACAAGGTGGAAAGAAAACTGAACCGTGAAAATCTCCGGGAGATCTTCCTGCGCATCTATGCGAATCCGGTGACGGACAAGGAGCGCCTCGCCGCCGGGATCCCGCTCAGAAGGGAATAGAAAGGCCCGTCAGAACAATTTGTCCACGGACGAAATGATCTCTTCGGGAGAGAGGTCCGGACTCAATACCAAATCGGGGGTTTTGAGTTCGAATCCCTTGCTGGTAGCGTTCAGCATCCCGGCCCCCGTGATGTTCAGCATCACCGTCTCGTCCGGACGGACGGTTCCTTCCTCCAAGGCTTGCTTCAATGCGGCCACTGCGGCCGAGGCGGCCGGGAATATATCGTAGCCTTCCTTGTTGAACATCTGCAGCATCCAGTAGACGATCTCGTCGTTCGTGACCTTGTACATGTCTCCGCCTGACTGTTTCAAGGCATCGTACAGGCCGCCGGCGAGGCTATAGGGAGGTTTTCGGTTGGATAGCACTTTGGCTAAGATCACCTCGGAGTTCCGGCGCGACTCCTCCGGACTCAGCGGCAGCAGATCCCTCGAATCCGCCTTCCAGGAATCGTACATGATCGTGAACGGCGCGTTTTGGACGCAGTAGATCCGCATCCGGTTCTCCCCGTAACGTCCGTCCTCGCCGAGCCGTAGTGCGTTTTCCCATGCGGCGATGGCTCCTGTTCCGCTCCCGATAGCCTGGAAATAGGCATCAGGAATCTTTCCGATCACGGACACGGCACTCAGCAAGGTTGTGCCCATTCCGTCCCGCCGAGCGACGTTTTTCGCTCCGCCTTCCGCCATATATCTCGGATCTTTGCAAAGTTTTTCGCCCAGGCTGATGGCATCGTAATAGTCGGTTCCATGCGGGGTCGCGACAATCTTTACGCAGGGCTTGAGCTTCTTCAAGAACCATAAATCGTTGACATTGTCGTTTGGGATGCAGACCACAAGCGGAATGTCGTTGTCCGAACAGACCCGCGCGAAAGCGCGGGCTGTATTGCCGGCGGACTGGATTACCAGGATGCGTTTTTCGTTCTTCTTCATTCGGGCACACACGGAGAAGGCCTCCGTTTCTTTGAAGGTGCAAGTCTCCATCCGGGCCCCGCGCTTCGGGACATAGCCCGAGAGGGTGATGTAGAGATTCTCCATGCCCAGGTATTCGGCAAGCCCGCGGCTCTTGTAGGTCACCGGCGCATGCGAACGCCGCAGCGTGCGATGGATGGGCAGCCAGTCAGCATACTTGTAGAGCCCTTTCAGGTCCTCGCGGACTGTGAATTGTTTGTTCTCGTAAACTGCTCGGATCAGGGAAGGCGCGCCGCCTTCGGGATCCGTCAACGTCCAGCCCTGATCGTCGAAGATACGGCCGGAACCGACATTGAGCAACTGATACTTTGTTCCTTTGAATTTCATATGCGATGGTATTGATTTTTAAAGATGGATAAAGAGCCAGATCATGTAGCCAACCGCGACCAGCAGCAGGATGAGTCCGTCCGCGCGGTCGAGCCGGCGGCGGTGTCCGGTGTAAGCGCTGGACCAGAGCAGGATGGCGCTGAGGAGCAGCACGCTGAGATCGACATAGTTCATGCCGGAATTGGGTTGGCCGCCTCCGTCGAAGGATAGGGGGCAGATCAGCGCGGATCCGCCGAGGATGAACAGAATGTTGAATATGTTGGAGCCCAAGATGTTGCCCAGCGCCAGTTGCCCTCTTTTTTTCAGGGCGGCTGCCACACAGGTGGCGAGTTCGGGCATGGATGTGCCTGCTGCCAGCACCGTGACCGCGATGAACTTGTCGCTGACACCGATCCGCGTCGCGATCTCGGTCGCATAGTTCACGAAGAGATTTCCGCCCAAAATCAAGCCGCCCAGCCCGACGAGAATGGACAGCACGGCTATCGGCGTCCGGATGTTTTTGGTATGGACAGCATCGGACGGGAATTTGGGTTTTTGCTGGAAGGCGGTGATCAGGTAGACCGCGAACAAAATCAGAAAGAGCGCTCCGTCCAGCCGGCTGAGTACATTGTTTCCACATCCGGTGATGGTTTTGTTCATGCCCAGGAAGATGAGGAGAAGCGTAACCCCGATGTTGATCGGGATGTCGCGTTTCATATTGCTCTTCGTCATATTCATCGGCCAGATCATCGCGGTGACCCCTAGGATGAACAAGACGTTGAAAATGTTCGAGCCGACGACATTGCCGACGGCGATGTCCGCGTTGCCTTGCAGCGCCCCCATGAAACTTACGACCATTTCAGGGGTCGACGTGCCCATGCCCACGATGGTCAATCCGATAACGAATTCGCTGACTTTCAATTTTCTGGCGATGGCTGTGGAGCCGTCCACAAGCCAATCGGCACCGATCACGATCAGGGCCAATCCTCCCAAAAGAATCAGGAGCAGCAGCCCCATGGTCGCCTTCGCCGGATTGAGCATGTCAAGAAGCATAATCGCGTCGTGATTGTTTTTCTTTGGATTACAAATTTACGCAAATAAATGGAAATTATGTTATTTTTGTGTTTGCAGAATCAGCCCTCGACCGATGAATTCGCTAAAAAAAATATTTTTGACCGCCCTGCTGGTATGCCTGTCCGTCCTGACCGCAGGAGCGAAGGAAAAGACGGTCATCTTCCGTCTCCGCCTCGATCGAACGATCGATGAAGTTGCCCGCAACCGCGTTACAAAGGCGCTTTCCGATGCAAACAAGCAAGATGCCGATTACTTTCTCCTGGACTTGGATACTTACGGAGGGACTTTGGAGGCTGCCGACAGCATTCGGGCCGCCATTCTCAAGTGCGACATTCCGGTCGCCGTCTTCATCAATCTGCAGGCTGCGTCTGCCGGAGCCTTGATCAGCATTGCCTGTGATTTCATCTACATGAGGACCGGAAGCACCATCGGCGCGGCGACTGTCGTGAACGGCATGAGCGGGCAGCCGATGCCGGATAAGTACCAGAGTTTCATGCGGGGAATGATGCGCTCCACGGCCGAGGCCACGGGGCGGGATCCGCAATTGGCGGAACAGATGGTGGACACGGCTCGCGTGCTCAGTCTCACGCCTTCCGAGGCGCTGAAGGTCGGTTTCTGCGACGGGATCCGCGAAAGCGTGGACGAAGTTGCCCGCACGCTCGCTGACGGGCCGGACTACGAACTGATCGAGTTTACGCAGACCGGGGCGGAAAAGGCCGCGGAGGCGATGCTCAGTATCCGTTTCCTGTTTTTATTGATGATTTTCGGCGGCATCTACCTCGAATTCAAGACCCCGGGCATCGGAATTCCTGCCCTCGTCGCCCTACTCGGAGCGGTTCTCTACTTCTCGCCCCTGTACATCGTGAATCTAGCGGAGAACTGGGAGATTGCCTTGTTCATCGTAGGGCTTGTCCTGTTGGCGCTCGAACTTTTCGTGATTCCGGGCTTCGGCATTACCGGCATCCTGGGCATCCTCGCCATCTTGGTTTCCCTTATTTTCGCTGCGGTGGACAACAGCGAACTCTTCCGTTTCGACGGCACTTTGGATATCAAGCCCGTCCTCTGGCCTACGGGACAGGTCCTGATCGCTTTCTCCGCCTCTGTTTTCCTGGGAATCTGGATGCTCGGGAAACTCTATCCCACGAGGGCTTTCAACGAAGTCGCTCTGCGTCAATCCCTGACCGGAGAAGAAGGCTTTGTCGGGGTAAAAACCGGCATGCAGGACCTTGTGGGGCGGGAAGCCCGGGTCTTTACGGACCTGAAACCGGCGGGCAAGGTGGAAATCGACGGGAAGATCTACGAAGCCACGGTCGATGTCGGCTACATTCCCAAAGGCGCCACGGTCCGCATCGTCCGCGCCGAACAGGGGAGGCTCTATTGCGCTCGGTAGCAAGGCCGCCGCTATGCCGGTTGAAACTAATATCCGGCAGACGTTGATATATTCAAGATTATTTCACTCTTATTTTTCCCCCCTCGATCTCGTCATGATTGAAATACGGCCATCCGTCTTTTCCCCAATATAGTCTTTGGATGTTCATCGGCCTTGGATTGTAGCCTCTCCGGTTGCGCGCCTCGCGGTAGTCTCCCACATGGACGTGATAGATCATGAATGTGTCTCCGTTTTTGTCGATGAAGATCTCCCCGTTGTGTCCGGGACCGTAGAACTTGTCATAAGGGCTGGAGGCCAGTATGGCGGTACCGAAGCCTTCGGCCATATCTTTGCCTTCCTTCGTGAGGAATGGACCGCTCACGGACTTGCTTCTCCCGACTACAATCGCATAGGAGTAGTCGTTGTATCGACCCGCGCTGGCGAACAAGTACCACCACCCGTCTTTCTTATAGACATAACTTCCTTCAAATACGGAGAGCCTGGCATTGTCGTTGTTGATGTCCTGACCTGCAATATGCTTATAGGTCGCGCCTTCGGCCAAAGAAAGACCATCCTTCGAGAGTTCCACCTGATGGATTCCTCCGACACTTCCGAACACGAGCCACACCTTGCCGGTCTCATCGTCGACGAAAGCGAAAGGATCGATTGTGTCCTTGATTCCGGTGACATTGGAGTCGGTTACAACGTTCTCGAACTTGTATGGACCCTTGATGGTAGGGGAGGACAGGACAACGATTCTGGAATCTTCCGCACTGCTTCTGACGGTGACGTAGATGAGGTATCGGCCATCGATGCGGGCAAATTGCGGAGCCCAGACGTCAGGGCCGAGCTGCCTTATTTTCCTGATCGTCTCCTGGTCGAAAGGACGGATGTCCGTCTGCTCCCATTCGCAGAGGTTGGAGCTGCGCATGAGTGTCCGGTTGACTCCCGTGGCGATGGAGTAGTAATAGCCGTCATCAGGATTGTAGATGGCAGTAGGATCCGGCCAGTCCTGATCAATCACAGGATTGGAGAACTGTTTGTACTGGCTGCAACCTGCAGCCAGGATGGAGATCGCAGAAATCAGCAGAAGTTTCTTTTTCATAGATGCTAACATCTGTGTCCGGAAAACTTTCGGACGTATTATTTGAGGTACTCAAGCATTTTGATGAAGTAGCCACCGACAACTGAGCGTGCCTTGAAGCCCCTATGGACGGGTCTGTCTGTGAATACCCAGTCAGACATCGGCACCCTGTCCTCAGTTTCATCCATAAACTTCCAGACGGGATCTACAAATGCTTGGAAATCATTCATGTTGTCAGCAAGCGTGGCCGTCCAGATGATCCAGTCCGTCTTGGTGTAGGTCTCCCTGCAATCAAGCGGAAGTCCCCAGGGATTCTGCATCTTGAGATAGTAGGCGAGTTCCTTTTCGGCAACCTCTTTCGGGAAAATGTCAAGCCCGAGGAGTTTGTCCCATACGAGGTTGTACTTCTGGCTCCACGTGCCGGGCCTGTCGAATGTGAGGCGGTAGTGGTCTCCGTCATCCGCCATCTTCATCCATTCTTTTGCGAAGGCCCTGGCCATTTGGGTATATTTATCGGCGAGGTCATCCTTCCCGAGCATCTTTGCAAGGTAGCCGTACGATGCGATGCCGAGGATTGCCTTTATCGACAAGTTGGCATTGTGGGCGAAATGACCGGCGAAATCATCGGTGCAGAGCTGGTTCTCCGGATCGAGACCGAACGCTTCGAGGTATTCTGTCCATGTTGTGAGCATGTCCCAGTGCTTTGCCGCGTAGGAGGCGTCCTTCTGGTAATGGCAGACGGCGGTGGTGAGGATGATCATGTTGCCTGCCTCTTCTATAGGCATGTCTCCGCCATAGGTCTGGCCGTTTGCGATCGGATAGGTCCCGACGTCATGTGCAGGGAAAGGCTTCGTCCATTTGCCGCTTTCGGAATAGTAATAGATGTGGTTCATCAGACCTTCCGCGAGTTTTGGGTTGTAGAGGAGGAAGAGTGGCGAGGACGGATAGGTCACGTCCACAGTGCCGATGGAACCGTTGCTGTTGTTCTCTTTGGAGAGCCAGAGAAGATCGCCGTTGGGCGCCTCTACGAGCTTGTGGGCATGGACAGCCTGACGATAGGCAAGCGCGCAGAGTTCGGCATATTTCTTCCCTCCCGCCTTCTCGGCATCCTTCATGAGCTGCTTGTCGAATTCGTTACACTTCCTGATGAGTGATGAATATTCATTGTCGGCGGCGCTGAAGGCGTCGAAAATGGACTTGTCGCCTTCCTTGTTCCAGTATGGACGGAGGTTTTCCTCAAAATACTGGATTGAATAGATGTCGTCATATCCGATGAGAACCTTCCCTTTGGCCTTCTTGACGTTTCCGATATTCTGTACGAGAGCCATGCGTCCGGAGGCATTCTCTCCCTGTGAGCCAATCGTAGAAATATCACCGCCGTCCACGAAGCAGCGCCTGAGGGCTGCGGCATGCCCGACTCCGGCCGCGGTTGAACCCTTGTCTCCCGCCATATAGAAATATCCCCAGTCAATTCGTCTGTCGTCTCCTTTTTTCTTGAGAATCTGCTGGCTGACGCTTCCCGTCTTGACGTAAACGAGACCCCCGTTGTTGACAACCTCGCTCTCGCTGTCCTGGAAAGGGAAGTCCAGGGCGATGAGGGGTGATGCCTCGAAATAGAGGGATATGTCATGCTTCTTGCCATCGTTGGAAACAGCGTTGTAAGAGATATAATTTACCGGACGGCTGACAAGTTCGAGATCGTTCATCAGGAGCGGAGCCGTGAAGGTTACCCTGAGGTCCACAGAGCCGCAGGTAAAGTTGTAATGTGTCTGTGTAGCCTCTACGTCGGCGAAGATCTGATTCGCGGTGTTTGTGAGGACGGGTTTTCCATCATTCTTCTCGACAGCGAGTCCAAAATCAAGGACTGCCAGTCCGCCGGTGTCCTCGCAGGTGGCTGAAAGCACGTTCTTGCCTGCTATCAGTGCCTCTGCCGATTTTTCGTCCAGCGCGATTCTGGCGTCGTGGTGGACCTCCCTTGTCGAGAATACTTCCACGCCATTGATGTAAAAGGTGGCAATGTCATCGTTGCTGTACAGGAGATAAAGCCTCTCTCCTTTGTCGATAGCGGGAACATCCACGATCCTTCTGACCCAGACGCTCCCTCCTTGCCAGAAAGTTCCGGCCGTACGTTCGTTCCTTGTGCCGAAACAACCCTTTCCCTTTTTCCACGAAGAATCGTCAAATGAAATGTCCATCCAATCGTCGGCCGGCTTTTCCATTGTGTACGTACAATCCCACCCGCCATTGTCGGCAGTTGGAACAAGAGTGGAGAGATCCAAGTCTTCGATCCCCATGAAACGATATGATGTTCCGTCCACTTTGGCGACTCCGACAAGCGGGAAAGGTTTCCCGGTCCAATAGATGGTCGGCCCATCATAGAGATTGTCCGTATTTGACCAGATGCTTGTGTAAGGGTCGATGGAAACCAACGGATACGCGGGAGGGGTGATCCTGTTGTTTGGTTGTCCATCGAGAACCGGATTGCATGCGGAACCGACCGCGATGGCGAAACAGCAGATGAGGGTTTTGGTGTTCATTGATAGCAAGTGTTGAATGTTGTCGTTTGTTCGTATTTAACAAAAATAATTATTTGTCTTTTAAATACGAACAACCTGAAAGGATTCATGTTGTTTTGACCAAGTAATTGGGGTTAATGTGGCATCGACCTTGTCCTGAATCGACCTTTCAAGTCTTTTCAAGTTTGAAACAGCAGTGTTCCGTTCGTTGCTGATCAGGCAGTTCGGGATTTCAATCCGTCTGATTTATGACCGATTGAATTCTGTAATAAGTTCAAATCCAATGATTTACGTGAAACAGTACAGTTAGTTAGTCAGAGTTAGTAGTATCAGGTCAGGATGAGAAAATCAACAAAAAAATCACTTACCCCTCTACTTTGGCACAATCGTATGTTATTTTTGCATTAAATAAGATTAAGCACGATGAATTTTTAGTACCTTTAATACATCAACTACAACACGAAAGACATGCCAATTATTTCACATATAAAGGAAAAAGATGGAAAATGGGAAATCCAATCGAACGCGGAGCATTGCGAAGGGGTTGCCAGACTAGCCGCACGTTTTGCCGGAGAATTCGGATATGGTGAGTGGGGGAGAGTTATGGGGCTCTTGCATGATTCTGGAAAGGAACGTCATGCATTTCAGCAACACATCATGCGGGAGAGCGGTTATGACCCGTCCGTCCATGTGGAAGGAAACTACGATCACGCCTATGTAGGAGCACTTCTCGCAAAGGAACTTTTTCCAAAACAATCCCCCTTGATCACGAATGCCTTAATGGGCCATCACAGGGGACTATACGACAGTGGTGAATGGGAATATATTTTAAAGCGGAATATTCCTTCTGATGTGTCTAGGCAGCAGATTTCAGCCGATCTTCAGATTCCGAGAACTGATATCAAGCCAAAAGACATTCATCATATCATCCGGATGCTCTTCAGCTGTTTGGTCGATGCTGACCGGCTCGATACTGAAGCTTTCATGAATCCAGATCAGTCTGTGTTTAGAAACACTGAATATTCGTTGGCGTCGTTGATGCCGCTTTTGGAGGTGCATTTGAACCAACTCAAAAAAAACACAAAAGATACGGAAGTCAACCGCATTCGGAATTATGTTCAGCAAAAATGTCTTGAACTAAGTGAGACGCCCCCCGGTCTGTTCAGCCTCACGGTTCCGACCGGCGGAGGAAAGACGCTTTCCTCTGTCCTGTGGGCCATGCGTCATGCAATTCGGAACCAGCAACGACGAATCATCATCGCCATTCCCTATACAAGCATCATCGTCCAGACCGCTGCCGTACTGAAAGGAATATTCGGAGAAGAAAACGTATTGGAGCATCATTCCGATTTTGCTTTCGACGACAACGGCCAGAGCGATGATAACCTGAAGTGCAAGCTCGCTACCGAAAACTGGGATTATCCCATTATCGTGACCACCAATGTACAATTATTCGAGTCATTGTTCAGCAATCGGCCATCCGTCTGCCGGAAACTGCACAACATTGCCAACAGTGTGCTCATCTTAGATGAAGTGCAGACCCTTCCGATCGATTTCCTTAGACCGATTATCGACACGCTGGGTACACTGGAACGCCTTTTTAAGACCTCAGTATTATTCACGACTGCCAGCCAGCCGATATTGAGCGGCAAGATTGTCGGATGCAATCCAATGGCCGGTTTTGAAGCCCTTCCCGAAGTCTGTGAAATCATACCTCAGAATGCAGGCCTGCATGAAAAACTGCGCAGGGTACGGCTTGACATTGATGACAGTCCGAAAGACTATGATGAAATCGCCGCTGCCTTGTGCAAATTCGACAAGGTTCTGTGTATCGTCAACACGCGTCGGGATGCGAAAGAATTGTATGACAGGCTTCCCAATGAAGGAATCTGCCTGCACCTTTCCAGAATGATGTGCCCTTCCCACGTCAAGGAGACGATCCAACGCATCAAGGAGGCATTGACAGATGAGCGCAATCAAATCATCCGCGTCATAGCAACCCAGTTGATTGAGGCAGGTGTCGACATCGACTTTCCGGTGGTTTTCCGTCAGCAGGCCGGGCTTGATTCGATTCTTCAGGCCGCCGGCCGATGCAACCGGGAGGGGAAACGGGGAATATGCACCACTTACGTATTCAGTTTGCAGAAAGAACACCCGCTCCCTCGCGGCTTTATTTCACAGACAAACAGTGCCAGAATGAATATGGGGACGGATCATGACTGGTTCTCACAAGAGGCCATGTCGAGCTATTTTATACAACTATATTCGAGGATTTCATCTTTCGACAAAGTTCAGATTGCTAAGCTGCTATATACTAGTGAACAACAATTCGAAGAGGCAGCGAAAGTGTTCAAGTTGATAGAAGATGACTCGACAGGGGTGATCGTGAACTGGAAAGACAGTATGGAGTTGGTCAAACGACTGAAAAGAGTCGGGCCTTCCTATACTTTAATGAAGAAACTGTCTCAATACACGGTAGGGGTCAGGAAAAGCGATCTACAGAAACTCAAGGAGTCAGGAAGCTTGGAAGAGGTGTTACAGGGCGTTTACGTTGTCAGCGATAAGGCCTGTTATGATGCGAATGTGGGGATGATTACAGACAATCATTGGATGGAGGAAATATTAATCAAATAAAAGCGATATGGAATATTACGACAAGGAATTCTGCCTGGAGGTATGGGGTCCGCTGGCCTGTTTCACCCGTCCGGAATTCAAAGTGGAGAGAGTCAGTTATGACGTTATAACACCTTCAGCTACAAGAGCTGTTTTCGAGGCAATTTTTTGGAAACCTGCCATCCGCTGGCAGGTGACGAAAATTGAAGTACTCAATCCGATCCGCTGGACGACAATTCGGAGAAATGAAGTTGCGGCGGTTTCGAACTCACCGATATTCATCGAAGAGAAGCGTCAGCAGAAGAATTCACTGATTCTTCGGGATGTCCGGTATCGGATCCATGCGAAACTGGTCTTCATACCGAAAAGAGACAGGGGCAATTCAGACTCGAAGAATCCAATCATTGACCGTGAAGAGTCGGATCTTCTTCGTACAGATGAGAATCCCGGGAAGTACAACGCGATGTTTCAACGTCGCGCCGGCAAAGGGCAATGCTTCACCCAGCCATATTTAGGATGCAGGGAATTTTCGGCTTCTTTCCGGCTGGTCGATCCAGCAACCGAAGCGTTAATATCTCCGATTCCTGATAGCCAGGATTTTGGCCTGATGTTGTATGACATAGATTTCGGTCACAATCAGGACAAACCTGACGCCCTGTTTTATAGGGCAAGAATGGAGCATGGAGTCATTGTGGTTCCACCTATTGACAGCAAGGAGGTGTTAAGATGATACTTAAAGCATTGTATGATTATTACCAAAAGAAACAGGATGTTCTTCCAGCCTTTGGCAAAGAACTCAAGGAAATCGGTTTCTTACTCGTCATTACTCGGGATGGAGAATTCCTACGGTTTGAAGACAGACGGATAGACAGCAAAAGCGCCTCATCTTTCTTGGTAAAAAAACACGTGGGACGCTCCAGCGGAGTAGCACCTAACTATCTCTACGACAATAGCTCTTATGTCTTCTGTTATTCAAACAAAGGAGATCTTGAAAGTTGTAGAAAGTACTTCGATGCATTTAAAGCCAAGATTGAAGAGATATTTTTAAGACATCCTGAAAATCAAGGCATCAAAGCGATACATAAGTTTTACACGAAATCTCCCGAAGAGATTCTCGCACGTTTGCAGCAAGATCCCTTATGGGAGGAGATTGTGAAAAATCTTAACAAGAAATATTCAACTTTTTCTTTTCTGCTAGAAGGTGATACCAAGATCATTGCAGAGCAAGACGAATTGCTTGATTTGATGACGACTAGTGACCGAACCGATGAAAGAATCTGTCTGATATCCGGAGAAAAGGGAGCCTGTATAGAGACGACAACAGCGACAATGATCCCGGGCAGCCAAGCCACCGCAAAACTGGTAGCCTTTCAGGTCAATTCGGGATATGATTCGTATGGTAAAGAAAAGTGCGGGAACGCTCCTATCAGCGAGATTTCTGAGTTTGCTTATACAACAGCACTGAACCATCTGCTGGCAGTTGATTCCCGGAACAAGTTTCTTATCGGAAACCGCACTTTCCTGTTCTGGTCTTCATCAACTTGCGATGTCGGCAAACAAATGGAAGAAGGACTGTTTACCTTATTTGGCTTCAAAGATGACTCGACTGATCCGGATCACGGAATCGAGAAAGTCAAAAAAGTCTTCACTTCCGTGTATTCCGGCCTCTTACCGATCTCTAAGGATGACCGATTCTTTATTTTGGGTTTAGCGCCAAATATAGCACGTATCTCTGTAGTTTACTGGTCGGAACTGCCACTCAAAGAATTTGCTGCTATCCTTCTCCGTCACTTTGATGATATGGATATAGTGGATAGCCGCAAAGATAGAAAACCATACATAGGATTACATGCCATGCTTTCAGCCGTCACGCTTGGGGGAAAATCAAGCGAAGTTACACCGAATCTGCCCGATGCAGTGGCAAGAAGTATCTTTCAGGGATTGCCTTATCCGGACACGTTGTTTGCGGAATGCATTCGACGAATCCGTGCAGAACAGAATGTGTATGTCACTCGCGCAGCCATAATCAAAGCCTACTTGAACAGGAAATTTAATAATATCAAACCCATTACTAGTATGTTAGACAAAGAAAACACCAATCAAGGGTATCTTTGCGGGCGATTATTCGCAACGCTCGTGAAGATACAGGAAGCCGGTAGCGGTATCGACTCTATTCGGGAACGATTCATGAACGCAGCTTCCGCAACCCCGTCAGCCGTCTTTTCGACGCTGATGAATCTCTCCATCCACCAGCAAGATAAGTTGAACAAAGGACAGCAGGTCTTCTACGAGAAACTGATCAGCGAAATCCTTTCTAAGTTTGATGCCAACGGCTTCCCGGCTCATCTCAATCTGCAGGATCAAGGGCGCTTCTTCGTGGGCTATTACCATCAAAGACAGGATTTTTTTACGAAACAAGAGAACAACAACGAATAAAAACATTGCATTATGAGTGAATTAAACAACCGGTACGATTTTGTTTACCTATTTGACGTAAAGGACGGAAATCCCAATGGCGATCCGGATGCCGGGAATCTTCCGCGGATTGATGCTGAAACCGGAATGGGACTGGTCACCGATGTCTGCCTGAAAAGAAAAGTCAGGAACTATGTCCAGGTTACTAAAGGATTGTCGGATAGATACGACATTTTCATCAAAGAAAAGGCGGTGTTGGATTCCATGGTAAAAAAAGCATATGAAAATGACCTTGTCAAAGAATGTAAAGATGAAGCAAAACAGAAATCTACTGCCAAAATGCTTCTTTGTGATTCTTACTACGATATCAGGACGTTCGGTGCGGTGATTGCTACAAAAGGGAAGCAAGATCAAGTCAGAGGCCCCGTTCAAATGACTTTTGCTAGATCAATTGAGCCCATTACTCAAATGGAACATTCAATTACTCGAATGGCTGTAACAAGGGAAGAAGACGTCGCTAAGGAAAAAACTATGGGCCGCAAAAACACGGTGCCCTACGGCCTGTATCTCTGCCACGGCTTCGTTTCCGCCAACCTAGCCAGACAGACTGGATTCTCGGAAGAAGATCTCCAACTATTTTGGGACGCATTGAAAAATATGTTTGACCAGGATCGCTCTGCAGCCAGAGGCTTGATGAGCGCGCAAAAACTTATCGTTTTCAAACATAATTCCATACTCGGAAACGCACCTGCAAACAAGTTATTCGACCTTGTGCGTGTCAAGCGCACGTCTGAGGAAGTTGCCCGAGATTTCTCTGACTATGCCGTAACCATTAATAGAGATAAACTTCCCGAACACGTTAGTGTAGAAGAACTTCTTTGATGCCCTATTCGGAAGATCAGATGCTCATGTTGTCGGGGATTCAACATTTTGTGTTCTGTCCCCGGCAATGGGCTTTGATCCACATCGAACAGCAATGGAATGATAACCGGTTTACAGCCGAAGGTGAAATCTTGCATGCCAATGTGGACGATCCTTCCTATCGCCAAAAAAACGGGAAACGCATTACGTTACGCTCTGTCAGCATTGCCTCCGCATCGCTAGGGTTGTATGGAATATCTGATGCAGTCGAGCTGATCCCAAGCGATTCGCCAGAGAATACGATCCTTCATCCCCGTTATCCAGGCTACTGGAAACCGATGCCTATCGAATATAAACGGGGAAAAATCAAACCAGATATGCGCGATGAGGTTCAATTGGCGGCGCAAGTGCTCTGTCTTGAAGAACAATACGGCATATTCATCGATGAAGGTGCCTTGTTCTATTGGGAAACGCGCAGCCGTGAATATGTCAGGATCACGGAAGAGTTGCGTCAGTTCACCAAGGACTGTGCAGACAAGATGCATGAGATCATGGCTTCCGGTATCACACCAGCCATTCAAAAGAAACCGCATTGCCGAAATTGTTCGCTTGTGAATAAATGCCTTCCTAGTCTTGCAAGGTGCAGTTCGGTCCGGTCATATCTCAAAACAAATCTCTATGAGGAAGCTCCTTAACACCCTCTATGTTACCACCCCAAAATCCTATCTATCTCGGGATGGACAGAACCTTGTCGTCTCGGTGGATAAAGAAGAAAGATTCCGAATCCCGATTCTGAATCTGGAAGGGGTCGTTACATTCGGTTATCTTGGTGCGAGTCCGGGATTGATGAAACTCTGTGTAGACAACGGTGTTTCCTTGACTTTTCTTTCTCCGGCAGGTAGATTCATCGGCAGGCTGCAGGGCCAGACAAAGGGGAATGTTTTCCTGCGAATGGAACAGTACCGGATTGCTGCCATTCCGGAAGAATCCTTGCATCTTGCACGGCTGATCATAGCAGCGAAGATTCAAAACCAACGAAACGTATTGCGGCGGTTCATTCGTGACAATGGCGAAAGCGGCGTCATCGACGCCATCTGCAAGACGCTTGAATATTCGAAAATCCGCGCCCTGAAGAGCAAGAACTTGGAAATATTGCGAGGAATCGAAGGGGAATCCGCCACTGCCTATTTCAGCGTATTTGACAGCATGATCTTGCACCAAAAGAAAGACTTCTCCTTCGCCGGCAGAAATAGAAGACCTCCTAAAGACGCAGTTAATGCGCTCTTATCTTTTGCTTATACCTTGATGACCAACGAATGTGCCGCAGCTCTTGAAACCGTTGGGCTCGATCCCTACGTCGGCTTCCTTCATAGGCTGCGTCCGGGAAGGACTTCACTTGCGCTGGATCTCGTTGAAGAATTTCGCGCCTATCTTTGTGACCGCCTTGTTCTTTCTTTGATCAATAGACGGCAAATTTCCGGCTGCGACTTCGTTATTCAGGGGGATGATGGCGTTGTCTTGAATGAAAATGGAAGGAAGACAATGATTACCGCATGGCAGTCCCGTAAGAAAGAAATCATCGAACACCCTTATCTCCACGAAAAAGTAGAGATAGGCCTGCTTCCGTATGTCCAGGCCATGCTGCTGGCTCGGTATCTCCGCAAGGATCTTGATGATTATCCGATTTTCATAAGCAGATAACAATTTAACAGGTTTCAAAGGATGCTAGTATTGATCACATACGATGTTCAGACGATGGATGCCAAAGGCCAAAAGCGCCTGCGACAAGTTGCAAAATGCTGTCAAAACTATGGCAGACGGGTGCAGAATTCTGTTTTCGAATGTGTAATATCCGAAGATCAGACCGTAAGGCTTAAATCCGAACTATCCCTTTTGATTGATGCTGAAAAGGACAGCATCCGGATTTATTATCTCGGAAATAACTATCTTCGCAAAGTTGAGCAGATCGGGAAAGAGACAACCTATGATATCTCTTCGGAGTTGATTGTCTGACGGAGGAGTCCATAAGTTGACAATTGATGACAATGCCAATAAAGATTCGCTTGCGGACTCCATGCGTTGCAAGAAACCCTCTTCTTTCGCAATATCTGATAATCAGTCCTTTCTGTACTATGAAATGCAGTTTCTCTTGTTTTACATCTTCAAAATAATTACCTTCGCAAAGGTCGGTCGCTAGCACCTTGCTTATCAAGAATTTAAAGTGACCGCGG
>JAAYJQ010000025.1 GCA_012522855.1 Bacteroidales bacterium | reverse complement strand
TCCGATGTGGACCGTAAAAACCACCTCCTTGCCTTCTTCCACCTCGTCGCCCGACTCGATCTCCTTGTCGTTGACTTTGGCTATTACAAAGAATTTGTTATCCTTAGGTGAAGGTTTGTATAACGAAGGTTTGACAGGGCTGAACTCCACCTTGTATTTTTCCGGAATCGCTGTTCCTTCATCTTTGCCGCAGGCGTTCAGCATCAGCACCGCCAATGCCAGCAACGCGATAATTTTGATTGTTGTTTTCATATTTTCATTTGTTTATGTTGTGTCCGTTGATTCGTTGCCGTCAGGTGTCGCTGCTGATCAGGGTGACGCGCGCGGCGTAGTCCATGATGAGTTTGAGGATCACCTTCTTCGGGGGGCGCTGCCCGGTCAGGATGATGTGCAGACTGTCGTCTCTCAACTTGTCGAGCAGATTCACGTTGACGACGGTGAAGAGCACCTTGTTGTGCTCGACTTTCTCGGCCGTCGCCACCAGATTCTTCTTGTTGTCGAAATACAATTTCGCAGACAGGAATCCGTCCATGTTGTAGTTCGAAGGGGTGACCAGTTCAAGCGTGCCCGTTTTGAGCGCGAGTGACAGGATTTTGTCGAACGAGAACCCTTTCTTCTCTATTTCTTCCGCTATATTTATTTCCAGCACGCCGTCGAAGAGCGTTTCTTCACCCTCGTCGGCGCGGGTTCCGGGCTCGACCGTGAAGGTCACCGACTGGTTTTTGATCGGGATCTCTTTGCTTATCACCTGTTCGAGTATCTGTTGGCAGGAGGTGACGGCCACGATCGCAAGGGCCAGCATGCCGATTTTCAAAATTTTGTTTTTCATGTTTTGGAAATTGTTGTTGATAATACTCAATGGTGGGTTTACCTTTTTTCGGAGCGCGTCCTGTCGCCGTCAATTCGCGCCCATCCACCGGACGATCTCGCTCTCTATCCCGTTCGTACCGAGACAGGTCACGGCATAGAGATAGACCACGCCGTCCGGTTTCATCGGGTCGAACCAAGTGGTTTCGTCCGTTTTCAGGGTCGCCAGCAGTTTGGGCGACTGACCCGCCTGCACCCGGTATACCTTGTAGTTCGCGATGTCCTCCTGTCCCGTCTTCTCCCAGGCGAGCCGGTAGCCGTCCTGGGTCTGGTGCACCTGTAGCGAAGAGATGGAAATCGGGAGTACGGCCGGCACGAGGCAGCCGGAAGGGATGGAGGGTTCGCTGACCTGACTGTGCGACCCGAGGGAGACGACCCGGTATTCATAGGTTATGCCTTCCTTCACGTCGGCGTCCTCGTAGTAGTTGAGCAGTATTTTGGAGGTCGGAACGGGTTTGAACTCCGCTTCCGCTTCAGGCGCAAGGATCCTCCGTTCCACCCGGTAGTCGATCACGTTCGCATCCGTTTCGTCCACCTGGTCCCAGGTCACCCAGACGCGCCCGTCCGCATAGCGGGTCGCGACGTTTATCGGCACGCTCAGGGGGATGTCCCGCAGGGGATTGACGAAGACCGGATCCGTCGGCGGACTGAAGTTGCGGCTCGTGTTCTCCGCGCGGACGGCGTAGGCGAGCGTCCTGCCCGGTACGTTCTTGACCGAATCCGTGAAGGAAACGATGAGACTGTCGGAGACAAAGGCGTCTCCGATCTGCTGGAGATTCGAGGCATCGCCTTCGCCGCGCAGCACGTAATAGGCTTGCGTGTCTTCGCTCGGCCGCCTCCAGCGCAGGGTTACGACGTCCATAGCCACTTCCGCTTCCAGCTCGAGCGGGGTTTCCGCCGGCCGGTTCCCGTAGTACCAGCCCACTACCCGCATGCTCTGCGGGCTTTGCCCGTAGGCATTGTTGATGACGAGCTTGTAGGAATAGATCTGCGCGGGCTCCACATCGGTGTCCAGATAGACCGTGTCCTTCGGCGACATGCTGAGCAGGTACTTGTAGTCGATGGTGTCCCGGTAGCCGATTCCTTTGTAAAGGTCGATGCTCCGGAGGAACTCCGGCTTCACGAGCTGCCAGGAGATCCGGATGCCGTTTTCAGCCGGATCCGCCGACAACCCGTCCAGAACGCTCTCGCTCTTGTTGATCAGGTTGGTGATCCGGACGGTGTCGGAAGGTTGTCCGGGGTTGCCGTAGATGTCGTAGGGCTGCAAGCAGTACAGGATGATGCCGCGGTACAGGGCGGTCGTATCCACGGCGAAAGCCTTCCGTTGGCCGTGCGTGTCCACGTCATAGCCGATGTGCGCGGAGACCGGCGTGAAATCCGACTGCAGGTAATAACTGCGGAGCAACTTGGACGTGTACATGTCCTGTCGGTCCGTGATCGTGTAGTCGAGGCGGACATACTCCTCACGGGCATCCTGCCCGGTTGTCCAGATCTTGTAGTCTTTTTTCTCCGCCGGAGGGAAGCGCACCGCACGGGTCGTCTTTTCAACAGGCGGAAGGCCGTTTTTCAAGGTCACGACTCTGTATTCGTATTGCCTTCCCTTCTCCGCGCCCTCGTCGTACCAGGTCACGCCCAATGCTTCTTGGTACATCGGCAGCGTGCCGTAGAGGGGGATTTCGCTTGCTTTGTCGTGCCCGTGGAGGATTTTCCACACCAGCAGTTTCTCGGACTCCTTTGGGAAATCGTAGATCGGGTTGTGGGCGCAGGCCTCCCATACCTTCCGGAAGAAGCGGTCGAACTGCGTTTCGGCGGAGATGAGGGCCTGCTCCTCCCAGTTCCGGCTTCCCGAAGCCCTCCGGAAAATCTGGTAGGCGAAATCTCGGGGGATCTCATCGCCGCAGTTCACATAGATCCCGTCGGGACCCGCTACGGCAAAGGGGTATCGCTCCTGTCCTTGCAGCAGGACGGCGCCTGAAAGGGCGGCCAGCAGCAGGATGATCAACTTTTTCATATCGTCTTTGTTTTCATTGTTATCCTAAGAATATCCATCAATCGCAACTTGTCTTCGATTCGCTTTGGGTACCGACGGAACAACCCATCTTTCCGGTGCACAATCCGGTGCCGTAGGTGATGTTGTCGACCCGAGGTCCGCTGCCTCCCTTCAAATCGATCGCAGCGGTCAAGCCTGCGTGCAGCGCCACTTCAAAATCAATCTTGTGCGGCAAGAAATCGGGAGGAGCAACGCACGTGAATCCCTCGGCGTCCACCCAAGGAATTTCCTGTTTCAAACATCCTTTCAAGAGGATGTCGCCGCAGAGACCAAGGCTGGCCGTGTAGGGTGGATTCAGCAGAATCGTGGTCTCTCCCTTGATGGTCGCCGCGATGCTCGCTTCGATCGAAGTACAGGTGATTGCCTCCAGATAGGCCTCCGCGTTGGCATAGACCATCGCAGAAGCTCCCAGGATGTTGTGTCCCGGCTGGAAACTGGCGTAGACGCTGGCCTCCGCCGCCACATTCATGTTGACCCCGCCCTTCGCGATACCGAAGTCAAATGAATAATCGAAGGTCAAGAAAGGAACCCCGATGGCTCCGAGGGCATAGAAGCCCCGGAAATTGTCTCCGGTCAGGCTGCAGGGCACCTCGTTCCGGGCGGAATACTGCATGATATTCTGCCAGATGTGCGTGGGGATCTGTTGGTCGTAATAGCCGATCAGGAAACCGGCATTGATCTTGCCCCAGGGAGAGGTCTGCATCGTTCCCGCGCAGGAAAAGTAGAAGCCGGGTTTTCCGATGGCCATTTCGAGCACGCCTCCGAACTTCACCCCGCCGATGTTCTGGTCGACGATGGTCATGCTGCCCAGGAATTGCTGGGTCGGGAAGTCGTACACGAACTTGAAGCCGGTCAGTCCGCTCTCGCTCTGCTGATTGGTCTCCGGGTCAATGTCGGTTCCTACAAGGGCGATCTGCTGATTCTCCGGATCGACTGTCAAGTCCGTCCGCATTTCTCCGCCCAGTTCGAAATACATCGGTTTCGTGCCCAGTCCGCTGTTGCCGCCGTAGGTATCGGAAGGCACCAGCTTGAGCCGTAGCAGATCCCAGTCATTTATATCCGGGAGGATGACCATGTCAGCCTTCTCAACCAGGAACTCGGGTTCTCCCGGGCCCGTTCCGCCCAGACGGATCGTCTGGGCCTTCTTGGGATTTTCACGCTCCATCCAGATTCGATACTGGTTCGGCGCGGTGCGCTTTTTCCAGACGATGACGCGAATGGGTTCCAGATGCCCGGGCTCGTGTATGGTCCCGTGCAGCTCGACCAGTCCGTCGGTGATCGACTGCAGGTCTTCCTGGCGCGACATCAACGAATTGAACGTGCCCACCTGCTTGAAGCTGACATCACTGCCTCCGATTTCCATGTTGATTCTTCCAAATCTTCCCCTCGTGAAGTTCAGCTTGTAGTTGATGTTCGTAGGAATGCGCGGAATGCCGTAGTCGATGGCGCCGTCGACATTGAAGCTGTCCTCGTGGGAATTGATGGTATACGGCAGGAAGTCCACTACGTCGTAGAGCCGGATCTTCTCGCAGTTGGGCGCGAATCCTATCACCTGTCCGCCGTCGCTGGTCAGTTTGATGGACTGGAACACGAGATCCTGTCCGAATCCCGGAAGATTCTTGACGCCGCCTACCGGCTTTTTCCCGCCGTCATTGACGAGGCTGATCATCAGATGCGCCTCAAGATCCATACCGCATTTGGGATCTACACCGAACTGGAAGGAACAATCCGGCTCGATGTCGATGAAGGCCACATTCTTGCCCAGTGGCAACCGATCAATCTCGAATTCGTTCAGGAGGAACACTTCCTTGTTGAGCAGGAGGTTCTTGGCTGGGAAATCCAGGGTTCCGGTGCGAAGCAGCACATCCTTCGACACGATTCCGCCTCGGGAGGCGTCGACGGTACAGTTCTTCGCTACGATTTTCCAATTCTCGAATTCGATGTTCAGTTCATCTACCTCGACTCCTCCCCGGTTGATCTCATTCGGCGTCATCTTGATCTCCGGCAGATTCAGGCGGATGGTGTCGTTCCGGAACTTTTTGAGCAGCGGATTGATGAACCATACGTCTGGTTTGAGGGTGATCACGCCGTCGGTGTCGAGGAGGCTCTCCTCCAGCGGAGAGGTAGCTTCGAACGCGATGAACTGGAATTGCATCGGCCCTCCCTCCCGGTCGTGCAGCCGGAAGCTCTTGGTTTCTTCTTCGGTCTCCGGATGGTTGAGGTAGCGCTTGAACGAAGTCACGCCGTCCGCGGATTCTCCGCCGGCAACGTCGCTGAGGTAGAACTGGTTCTCGTCAAATGCGAGATCCACGTCCGTAAAGTTGAACGAATTGGGTTTGATGCGCGCTTTCGAGTGGATGAACCCTCCTGTCACGCCGTCCCCGGTCACTTCCAGGAAGGCGTCCCCTTCATTCCCCAGTTCCACGGAATAGTCGTGTCCGCCGCCGGCTTTCAACGTAACATCCATCTGCTTCAGACCGATGCCGTATGACCCGCCGACCGCTTCAAGATAGGGCCGCTCCTTCTCGTCCTTTTCAGCGCTGGCCTTGACTTTCAGGTCTTTGAACTGGGGGTTCTGATCGATCCGGTCCGGGGCTTCGAAGCTGCCCGGCACCTTGTCCAGCTGGACGCTGCCGGTGATTCGGTAGTTGTCTCCGCCGTCCTCCTTGATGTCGGTGACCGTGATCCCGAAGCCGTGAAGCGAGCGGATGTTCGCCTTGTAGAATATCTCCAGTTCGAAGTCAAGAGTCGCGGTGCCGTCCTCGGTCTGGAACGTGGCATTCTTGTCCAGCCCGCGCAGGTTGCTGAAGTCCGGATTGTCATCCGGCGGGCCGCAGTGGATCGTCGCCTCGAAGCTGATACTCAAAACGGGGGTGCTAACTCCGCCACGCCGGGTGCTTCCGGAGGTTGTCGTGATCCGGACCGGCTTGATCCCGCGAATTTTGTAGTATCCTTCTCCGTCCGCCTTGACCTGCCGCTTCTCGTTTCCGTTGAACACCCACACATCCGCTCCCGGAACGGGCTGCCCGTCGGTGGTAACCCGGCCGCTCACCGTGGCGCCTTTCTTGAGCATGATGCGGTACGTGACCATCTCCTTGCTGTCGCGGTTGGTCAGCTCGCCGGCCATGGCGATGTAGTCGGATTCCTCGGGAGGAATGATTTCGTAATGGAAATTCGTCGCATTGTTCACGAATTTGAATTCAGCGACTCCGTCCTCGTTCGTTATCGCTTCGCCCGCGCCCTCGATCTTCACCGTCAAGCCGGGAATGCCGGGCGGCAGGTGCGTGGGACTCTCTATGTACGGGATCGCTACGATGCGGATGCGGTGCTTCCGCTCTTTCAGCTCGACCGTACCCACATCGTACCCTCCTTCGGGCATGGCGGGGATAAAGAGGGTGTCGCTGAAATATTTCGAAATGTTCCGCGGCATCACGAAGAGGGTGTCGCTGTAGGTGGACGGGGCGGGCACTCTGAACCAGTTCCTTCTGGCTTCGATGAATGAGACGGTGTTTCCCCTTCCGCGGCCTGAGGAGTTGCCGAGGGACACTTGCTGTACTACCTTGGGAGGGCAGGCTTTCCCAGGGGGCGCGTCAATCGTTTCTGTGAGCACGCTGCGGGTGGTTTTCGCCAGCGCCTCGAGCGCGTTGCCCTCCTCGTCGGTCACGCAGCCGGTGATCCATCCGTCCGGCCCCATCAGGATCATCGGGAAATGGAACTGCTGTCCCATCTTGGGCTTCAAAGGCTCGGCGGGGAACCACTTGCTCTCCGGATCCTTCACGGTCTCCTTCCCTTCTTGCTTGAACTCCGCCAGCGTGTAGCCTCTCGCCTTGACGAAGAGCTGGTAGTCTGAGCTTCCTTGACAGAGGCCGTAGCGACCGCTACCAATCAAATCAGCCAGGCTATTGACCTCGATCGGCTCCGTCACTGCCGTACCGGGTATGAAGATGTTCGGAATCAAATCGCCGAAGGAAAAGTAACCGTTTCCCTTCGCTTCCGAAACTTCCCGTTCCCAGGTGAAGCCGGCTTCAGTTATTGTGAAAGGTTCATTACTAGCATCATAGTTTGCGTAATAACTCATCTTGGCCGTTCTCAGGATCACCTGTCCTCTCTCAACCGACCGGCTCATGTTTTCGGCATCCAGCACCCGGCCGGAAATGATGGGCTTTTTGGGCTTCATCGCGATGATTAGATCATAGGTCACATCCCTGTAGTCATCCACGAAGAGGTAGGAATCGTTCTGGCTCTTGAACAAAGAAGGTTCGGCCTTTGAGTAAACCTGATTCAATCGCTCTTCCGGCCAGTAGCGTTTGTACAATGCGCGTTTTTCATAATAATCGCGCGGGTATCCGAAGCCATATGAATAGCAGGCCTGCTCGCCCACGGTATCCTTCGTGAACGCGCGGATTTTCAGTTCATTGAACATTCTTGTGGCCACATCTTCATTCACGCCCAGATATCCTTTCTGGTTGATCCGATGTCTGGGGACGGAGAAGACCGGCCCGTTCTCGTTCTTTACGTAGTCTTCTTGGTCGGTTCTCTCCGCGGGTTCTCCCTGATAGATCGGATCCCGCTGGATGTTGACGAACACGTCTTTCAAGATTTTACCCTTTTTGTCCGGAACGGTGAACTTGTCGGTAGGATCCCCGACCGGCTTCACCCGGAGTTTGTAGGTGTCGAGGTAGGCAACGAGTGTACTTACGTCCACACTGGTGTTGGGCTGCACATCGATGTCCCGGTTCGGATTCAGCCAGGACCGCTTCTCTGAGTTGTTGACGACGACGCGAACGGTGCGCTTGAGGCGGCCGTCAGCGTTGAACAGGTAATAAAACTCTCCTCCGGCAGTCTGAACCATTTTCTTGAACTGTTCGGTGTACACGGAATCGATGTTGGCAAAGTCCTTGAATTCAAAATTTCCGTCCGCATCCGTACGGGTCGTGGCCAGTACCATGTTCCGGTCATTGATTCCTTCGGAGAACTCTTGAAAGGCTTTATCCTGATCCTGTCCGGCGGCACCGCCCGCTTGAACGGCCTTGTTGGTCTTGTCTTGCATGAGGTGATTGGGATCCATCACCGTGCTGTGCCCCTGGTCGTCCAGGATCAGATAGGTTACCACCAGGGCGATGTCGGTGTTCGCCAGAGGCTGCGTCTGGTTCCGGTTCACGCTCGGATCGGCGAAGACCAGCCTTCCCTTCACGGAAGAACGCGGCGGAGTGTCGTCGATCAGCGTCGCCTTCTCCTTCACCAGGAAGTTGGACTTGTTCAGCGCCCTCGCGAGGATCAGTTCCTTGCTGTCGGGACGGTATTGGAAGCCTTCGACCCCCCGGAATTCATTGATCTCGTATTTTTTCTTCTTTCCGTCCACCTCCAGTTCCTGGGAAATGTCGATGAGATACCGGTCGTTGCTCTGGAAATTGCAGATCAACCGGTCGAAGGTGACGAAGGTGTGATCCTTCCCGTCGTCGCCCTTTTTGATCTCCACCTTGCCGTCCGTGATGCGGCCTTTTCCGTATTGGGATTTCGGCTCGTTCGCAGGGATGTCCCCCTCGTAGTAGGGGACATCCTCGAAGCCTTCGAGGCCGAACATCAGCCGGCTCACGTAGCCTGTGACATCTTGCGGCGTGAGCTCGCGGTACGTACCGGTCACATCGCCGCCGTACTTGCTGTAGCCCTTCGACACTTCCACTTCGAGGGTGTAGCTCCAAACGTTGAAGGTGATCTCGCCCAGGTCGATGACCTTGCCGGTCAGTTTGACGACCGTGGGCGGTTCGGGAGTTGTGCCGAACGGACGGTAGTAGGGCGAGTTGAGTTCGAGGTTGAAGAATTCGCGCAGGTCGACCGGCTTCATGGTAATGATCGAGGGATCGGCAGAGATCAGGCCGTTGTCAGGATAGGCGTGGACGGTCACCTCGAAGGTGCCGTCGTCGTTGATCTGGATCGGCACGGCATGCCGGTCGTCCTTGGGCGTGGCATACCAGGCTCCTCCCCCCTCCGCAGGCGTGGTGTACCGCGTCAGCGTGGCCGTGGTGGTCGTCAGCGGGTATTTTTCGGGATGATGCTCGAACTTGTATGAGAGTTTACCCTTGACGGTATATTCCTCCAGGTCGGGAATGTCCGGCAGCTTCATGAAGGTGAAGGCGCAGTTGCAGGAGGAAGCGATGGTCTCCGGCTTACCTGTCTTGTCGAGCAGGATATTGAAGCCTGTCTGCGCCACCGTGCCCCGCAGGGCGTCGATGTGCAGCAGGTATCTGGCGCCGTCCCGGAAGGGGAGGCCTTCCTGTGTTTGTTCATAGGAGTTGCTGTTCCAGACATCCCGTGTCCAGACGACCCGGTTGTTGGAGGCATCGCGGACCTGCAGCCGGTAGACGATTCCTTCGCCCGGCTGCGGCTGGAGCTTGGCGAGGGCCCTGCTCTTGTCTTCCCAACGAAGGAAGAAGTTCTTGGCATTGTTCACCGCCACGGCGTCCGCGGGAATATTCACGGAGACCGTTGTCGCGCTTGCCGAGGTGCCGGCATTCGGGCCGGCAAAGGCTAGATTCGGGTTCAGCGTGTTCCCCAGCAACTGATAAGTCGTGCCGGCGGTCGGCAGCGTGAAGGGCAGGTCGTTCTGACCCTGGTTGCAGTCCGGGCAGTCCGGAACAAAGATGATGAGACCCTCTTCCGAAGGCGGGATTGGATCCCTGGGCGGTACGTCGGAGACGATATCCCCGGGAATGACCGATTTGTCTTTTTGGAAGGAGAACAGGGACGGTTCGCTGTAGCCGTCGTTCTTGAAGTTGGCGGGCGCGGTGCCGATAGGGCTGACTGCCTGCACCACGAACGCGTAATACCGATCCTTGTTCAGCGCGGGATTCGCCGCGGTGTACAGGTAGGTCGGAACGGAGCCTACCATGGTCTCGAAGAACGTCGGATAGGTATTGTTGCGAAGCATGTCGCGGTAATTGGTCCTGGGATTGATCAGTTCGATCATCTTCAACCTGTACTGGGTCTCGGGAGGGGATCCCGGGGGCCGGGTCCAGGTGAACTGGAGAGTCCCGGCCTGCTCAGGCAGCAGTTCGCTGCCGTCATACGGCTGGATGATGATCGGTGGTTCGATCTCCAGCCCCGCTTCCGGAATCAGTTCGCTGACGAGGAAGGGCGGGCTGCAGAAGGATCCCAACGCGAGGCCATCCGGGGTACGTATGTCGAAGCAGAGTTCGTAGCTGCCGTCCGGCAGTCCGGTCCGCTGCAGCTCTTCCATTGCGATCCCTTCCGCGACGGGGTAGCGGAACACTTCATTGATATCGGCTTGGGTCAGCGTGTACGGGGGGAATACCCCTCCCGTTTTTTTGATGCTGACCGATGCGTAACTGTCGCTCGCGATCGTGATGGACTGGTCGGTTTTCCGGATCCGGGCATACAGATGCAGTGTCGCGTCGTCCGAAGGATACTGCATGACGGTGATTGTGCTGCGCACCTTGGAAGCGGAGAAATAGTCCATCAGTTTTTTCGTGTACGGCGGAAGCACCTGCACGGTCTGGTTGATGACGGGCTGGATACCAACGATGGTGAACGGAGGACTGGCGTAGGTGTTCACCTCTTGGTAGTTGTTCGAATTCGACAGTTTGACGAACAGTTTCATGAAGATCCGGTAAGTTCCCGCCGGCAGTCCGTTTCGCTGGACCTGTTCTTTTGTCAAGTAGCGGTATTCCAGATTCGGTTCGCTCATCGCCTCCTGCAGGTCGCTGAACTGCAGCGGCACCGTCTTCGGGAGCCCGGCCAGAATCACATTGCGAGGGCGGCTCGGCCGAAACCCGCCCTTCGTCCCGATGCCCTGCTCCGTTTCAATGTTGGTGATCGACACGTGGACGTAGAAGTCGAGAGACCTGGCGGCATATTCCTGGATGTTCAAGTTGATCAACATCGTTCCGCCGATCTTTCCCGACTTGGAAAAATAATCCTCCAGACGGTTGGTGTACGGCGGCGGGACGGGTTGGACCGTCAGGTTGACGCATTGCTTGAGGAAGTCGTCCTGCGCGAACGCTATCGCGCAGACAATCAGCGCGAAACAGGCTGCGATCAGCCGCTTGAATATGTTGGATTTAGAATGTGAACGCATAGCTGAATTCTCCTCTGGTTTCATGGTAGGACGGGTTGACGGGATTCTTGAATCGGTTGATGATCGCATTGAGATTCAATGCGAGACTATGTTTCGGATGGAAACGGTAGGCTGCATTGAGCATCAAGTTCAGGATCAAGCTGCTGTTCTCATCCATGTCGTTGTACATCACGTTGTTGCCAAGGTTAAGGGACAGCTTGTCTTCGAGGAAGGTCTTCGAGAGGTTGAGGTTCCCCCCGTACATTTTCATATTATAAAATTTGTTGTTCATCGCGATGTAGTTCAGGCCGGTGGAGAGGTTGGCGCGGATCGGAATGAGCCCGAGGTTGTACATGAGCATGGCATTCCAGGTGTCGGTGTCGGTCATGTCGGAGGTCTGCTTGTTTCGGTCGTCGAGCGAGGTGAGACTGAGGTTTAGCATCACCATGTGTGTCATCTTCTCGGTGGCCATGACGTAGCGGGGCATCAGGCTGATGGTTCGGTTGACCTGGAAGACCCGCAAGGTGTCCGTGAGGGACTGCTTGTAGGCGCGCTGGCTGTTGGAGTAGTTGTTGAAGAAGGCGTCGATGCCCCAGTGCTGGTCGATGTTCAGGTTGGCGGAGAAGGAGCCGATGACGCGCTTGGCGCTGTTCTCCTTTTGTTTGTTGAGGTTGTCCCGCTGGAGTCCGAGGGATCCGCGCATCATCAGTTTGTTCTTCAGCAGCGCGAGGGACTGATTGAAGGTAATGTGCTCGATGTCGTTGTTGAAGAAGTAGCTGCCCATGGAGCGGAATCCGGGGTCTATGCGTCGGTATTCGACCATGGAGACAATACTCGGAGCGAACTTATAACTGAGGCTGGTCTTGAAAGCCTTGAAGTATTCGCTGGAATTGTTGACGGTGATCAGGTTGCCGGCAAACCGCAGCATGGCGTCGGCGATGCTGTCAGCCGGCGCGAGGGTGAGGTCTTTCGTGTAGAAACTGTAAGATCCGTCGAAAGAGAAGAGCAGTTTCGGGGTGATCTCGAAGCGGGACGTGAGACCGAAGGCGACGTTCTGTTCCGGGGTGGGCATGCCGGGCTGGTGTATGGCGGGATCGAACTGCTTGGTATTGTCCCCGATCCTCAGCACCGAAAGGTCGACGAAGCGGTTCTCGGTTCCGTACCCTACTTTTGCCGCCCATCCCATCCGCGTCATTTTCGGGATGGAATCCGCCATGGCGAGGTCGTAGGTTGAGTTTTGGTTGAATTTTCCATACACGGCCCCGAATCGGAATTTCCCGGGTGTCGCTTCAACCCCGGCTCCGAGGAAGGTGTAGCCGCTGAGGGTGAATTCGGAGAAGGTCAGGTTCCGGTAGCCCAGGTGCACCTTCAGCCATTTGTAGGTCGGGCTGATTCCGAACTGGTTGAAGGGCTGGTAGAAACTTCCCTTCTTGGAGTGGTTGTACCAGGTGAGGGAGAAGGGCATGGAAATGCCGTAGACGGAGATCGTCGCGCTGGCATTGATGCCGTACGAGAACGGAGACTGTCGTTCGGGAATTCCGGATACGTTGTAGAACGACGAAGACAGTCCCAGACTGCCGTTGATCGCGAACGGTTTCTGGTCCTTCAACGTAGAAAGTTCCTGCGCATGCAACGCACCGCAGGACAGCAGCACCATCAAGGCTGTGTAAGTTTTGGTCAGGTGGTTGGTTCTCATGATGTTTTCCGGATTCGGATCATTCGATGAACTCCGTGAGCAGGACGGTGCTCACCAGATTCCCTTTCGAGTTATAGCCCTCGCTTTTAATCGTGCCGATCTCCTTGCTCGTCCAGGACGTGGAGGTGAACGCTTGCTTGCCGATGAGGGGATATTCCGCCTCCACGGTCTGTACGATTTTGGCACAGAGGTATTTTCCGGCCGGCGTCTCCACAGTCTCCGCGTTTTCGAAGCGCCGGTCGAACACCCGGAACGTCAAGGACGGGAGCGTGATGGCGCTTTGACCGGTTTTCATCTTCATGTCGAAGGTCGCGGAGGCCTCCGGCAAGATCTGCCCGGGGGCGAGCCGTTCCGGGATGAGCATCTCCCGTCTGGACACATCCGCCTCGATATCGAAGTTTTGCAGCCGCTGGTCGGCGATCAGGTCGATGAGGTCCACCTGGAAATTGCCGTTGCGGAAGGAGAGTACCGCCGTGCCGGAATTCAGGGTTTTTCCTTTCCGGTCCGTAAATTCCGTCGTCACCGTGGCTTCCACGCGGTTGGCTCCGTGTGTTATTTCATCGATGGTCTGGCGGTTGTATCCTTGTACTTTGCCTTTTCCGTCGTACTGGGTATACACGAGCCGGGAGCCTTTCTTCAGTCCGGTAAAGGGTTTTCCGGCGTTCCACTTCTGGAGGTCGGCGGCGTTCTGCGCTGCGGCGTTGAAAAGGTTTCCCGCCAGGAATAGCAGGATCAAGATCTGAGGGAGTATAGTCTTTCGCATCGTTTTAAAAAGTTAGGTAGAAATACAGTTGGTTTCGAACGCCGGGGGTTTGCTTGTGCGGCGTCCTTTCAATTGCTAAAGTAGGGAAGCCGGAGCGGATTCCCTATGACTTACGTTCCAGATTCTATGACAAATGTTCCAAATGCGCGGTTACGATATGAATTGTTTGCGGTAAGCCGCCGGCGTCATGTCCATTTCCTCCCGGAAGCATTTGCTGAAATAGGAAGGATCCCGGAACCCTGAGGCGTAGCAGGCATCGGCGATGTTGACATCCGGCCGTTTGAGCATTTCAGAGGCGATCCGGATTCTCCGGTTGCGCAAGTATGCCGTGGCGGAAAGTCCGGTTGTCGCTTTCAGTTTGCGGTGCAGTTGGGTACGGCTCATGGAGCAGGCTTCGCAGAATTCGTCCACGCCGAAATCCGGATCGGTGATGCGTCCGGAGATCCCGTCCAGCAGGGAGGCGAACCGGCTCTCGCGGACATGGAGTTCGATCGTCTGGAAACCCGTTCTGGCTGCTTCCCGGTATTTCCGGACAAGGGCGTCCCGGAAGCTGAACAGGTTCCGGATCTTGGCTTGCAGGATCTTGGCATTGAACGGCTTGACGATGTAGTCGTCTGCCTTGCAGGCGAGTCCGCGTTCAATATCGTCTTGTTCGGTAAGCGCTGTCAGCAGAATGATGGGCACATGGCTGGTCCGCACATCTGATTTCAGCGTTTCACAAAGATGAAGACCGTCGCTGACGGGCATCAGCACGTCGCTGATGATGAGGTCCGGCACCGTTTCGCGTGCCGTTGCGATGCCTTCGTCCCCATTCTTTGCCGTGAGAACTGTGTATTCTTCTTTCAGAATGTTTTTCAGGAACAGCCGCATGTCGTCGTTGTCTTCCACGACCAGAATGATCTGCGCTTCTTTGTCTTCGTTGTCCGCAACTTCAGGATCGGCTTGCTCGTTTGGAGAAGCAGGGGCTCCCGAAGGCGCGGGCCCCGGCACGAAAGCCTCCTTGTTCACGGGCAGCTTGACGGTGAAACGGATGCGACGGTTCGTGTATTGCATGTCTACGCCGGCATGATAGAGGGCGCAGATCTCCTTGATCAAAGCCAGACCGATCCCCGTTCCTTTGTAGGCTTCGTTCGCTGTGGTGTAGAATCGGTTGAAAATGTGGGATAGTTCATCCTCGGTAAAGTCACGGACAGTGTCGTTTTCCAGGGAGAATTCGTAAAATTTTCCCAGATTCCGGGTTTCAAGGCGGACTTCCCCCTGTTCCGGAGAAAATTTGATCGCGTTGGACAAAAGATTGACCATCAGGATCTGCACGATGTTGGGATCGAACCAGACGGGACCGGAAGGCACGATGTCCCACTCGTATGCAAGGGATTTCTCGGCGGCGGACGCGGCGAAGAAATCGCAGACGTTCCGGAGCGTCTGTGCAAGGTCGTCCAACTGGACATGGATCGTGAATTTTCCCGCATCCAGTTTGGAGATGTTCAGAAGTTGCTCCACCAGAAAAAGCATGTGGTTCGTGTTGCGGAGTACCAGGTTCAGATCGCTTGCTGCGTTCGGATCCTTGTTGTGGTCGATCAAATGTTCGACAGGGGTTTTGATCAAGGTGAGGGGCGTGCGGAATTCGTGCGAGATCTCAGTGAAGAAACGGGTCTTCATATCGTTCACCTTTTTCAGTTCCTTCGCCAGCAGACGCCGGTTCCGCTCCCGGTAATAGAGGAAGATCGAAAGGACTCCCAGGATGAAGATCACGAGGAAGAAGAGGCGTTTCTGGTCTTTCTTCGTTTTCTCCGTCAAGATCATTTCCGCTTCCAGCAGGCTGATCTGCAGGGCTGCCTGGCGGCTCTTGTAACGGTTCGCGAGCTCCAGAATCCGCACCTCGTTGTTCTTCGCCAGCAGACTGTCGTGGTAGGTCATCATCAATTTGCTGGCCGCAAGGGCTTCCTCCGGTCGTCGCTGGGCCTCGCGCAGTTCCGCAAGCATCCCGTAGGCTGTGTACAGGTCTTCGTAGGAATCGAGGATGTGCGCAAGTTTCAGCACTTCGTTCAAATGTGTTTCAGCCTCGTCCATCCGGCCGTTCTGCATGAGGGCACTGCAGTAGGAAATCTCCATTTCCGCGCGGTGGTACGCATCCTTCGAGTCGCTCAGCAGATTGGCTGCTTCTTTGATCAGACCCAAGCCCAACCGGGTCTTTCCCTGTTTCAGGTAGATTTCGCCGATCGCTTTCTTGCAGATTGCGGTGCCGATGTCGGACTGGATGGATTCGTTCTCTTGCTGGGAGAGTTGGTTGTAGTGGAGGGCGCTGTCAAGCTGCTCCTGCATATAGAAGGTTTTGGCGATGTTCGCGTAATTCATCGCTTTTCCGAGAGGGCTATTTAGTTCTATTTCAATCTGCAGGGACTGCTCGAGGTAGGTGCGGGCTTCTTCCGGCTTGTCCAAGGCCAGAAAAATGTTTCCAAGCCCATTCATGGCCACCGCTCGGCTTTTGCGGTACTCCGGGTTTTCGCCGCAGAGCTCCATGGCGGAATAGTGATAAACCGAAGCTTCCGAATAGGATCCCGTTCTCCGAAGGTCTGTTCCGAGGTTGTTCAGGGCATAGATCTGCCCGCTGGTGTCCCCATGCTCCTCGGCCAGGTTCAGGGCTTCGAAATGCTTTTGCAAGGCTTCCCCGTAGCGGGATTCGTTCCGCAGGTTCGTTCCTTCCCCGTTTAACCGGCGGATTACGATTTCGATCGAATCCCGGGCTTCGTTCGCCTGCTGAAGGGTCTTGCCTGCCGTACCTCCGCTCCGCTGGAAGCAGGAGATAAACATCCCTTGCAGGACAAGGAGGCACACTGCGGCTTTGCCGAGAAGAAAACCCTGGTGTCGCATGATCCGTAGTATTAGCGAGTGGTTATTCCAAAGATAAAAAGAATCCCGAAAACACGAAATAGTACGCGAATCACTTTCGACCGCTTTCACAAATTTGCGTTATGAATATTTTGAAATATCCGTGATTTTCGGATATATTTGTAAAATTGATGAATGATCACGAATCATGAGTAAGAAAAGTACAATAACACGGAATTGGCCGCGGTACCTCCTTCAGTGGGGAACACTTGCGCTGCTTATATTCTTCCTCTCCGGCCTGGCCGGGAAGATCTTCCAGAAATCCGCCGAGGTGAATCCGGAGGCATACTGCCCGTTCGGAGGCATCCAAGCGCTGACCACCTATGCGGTTCGGGGTTCTCTGCCCTGCAGCATGACCACGCTGCAGATCATGATGGGAATCGCCCTGCTGGTCGGAATCATTCTCTTCAGCAAACTGTTCTGCGGCTATCTCTGCCCGGTCGGAACGGTGCAGGATCTGCTTTCGAAACTTCGCAAGGGTCTCAAGATCAAAGAACTGAGCATCCGGAACGGCTCCGTGCTCGATAAAGCGCTGCGGATTGTCAAGTACCTGCTGCTTTTCTGGATCGTGTATATGACCGCAACCTCCAGCGAACTCTTCTGCAAGAACCTCGACCCGTACTATGCCGTAGCCACCGGGTTCAAGGGTGAGATCACGCTCTGGATGTCCATCGTCACGATTGCGGTGACCCTGATCGGTGCTTTCCTTGTGGATCAGTTCTGGTGCCGATACATCTGCCCGCTTGGCGCGGCTTCCAACACGTTCAAGTTCTGGCTGTGGATCGCCGGACTCTTCGCCCTCTGGTTCGTTCTCAACAAGATCGGCTTGGCCCTGCCTTGGTTCGTCCTGCTCGGGTTGTTCTGCTTGATTGGCTACCTGCTCGAAGTCTTCTGTGCAAAACCCAAAATGCAGATTCTGCACATCGTAAAAGATGATGCCGCTTGTACGGACTGCGGGCTCTGTACGAAGAACTGCCCGTACCACATCGATATCGCCGCCTGCAAGGGCAAGGTGAACCACGTGGACTGCACCCTCTGCGGAGAATGCGTCGCATCCTGCAACCGCGATGCGCTCCGGGTGGGCGTAACGAAGAAATCGGACAGCAAGAAGGTCTGGAAGATTGTCCCGGCTTTGCTGACGGTGCTGCTGGTGATTCTTGGATTCTGTGTCGGAAATATGTTCGAACTGCCGACCATCAACGAGACCTGGGGTGAACCGAAGGAAATCGAGACGGTTGAGGTGAAGAATCTCCGTTCCGTCAAGTGCTACGGCAGTTCCATGGCCTTCAAGGCACGGCTCGAACGGATTGCAGGCACCTGCGGCGTCAAAACGTATGTCGGCAAGCACCGGGTGATCATCAGTTACGACCCGACCGTCATCACCGCCGAGAAAATCCAAGAAGAGATCTTCGTGCCTTCCAAGTTCAGGGTTAACCCCTTGGATCCTCAGGCAGCCGACAGCATCAAGGTCGTCACCATCCGTACCGAGAAGATGGGCGACAAGACCGACCTCAACTACCTGGGCCTGCAGATGCGTCTGACGGGCAAGAAGATCTACGGTCTCGAGAGTGAATATGACTGCCCGCTCATCGTGCGGGTCTTCATGGATCCGACCGAGAACCTCGACAAGGCCTGGTTCAAGGAGATCGTGGAAAAGAAGGTCCTGGCGATGCCGGTCCACGGGGGCGGTGTCAAAGAGACTCCGGTGGATTATGATTTCGTCAAACTCGAGGACGGAGAGCGTTTCGTGCCGATCGCTGACTACCTCAACAGCATGTTCGATCCTTTCCAGGCCGAATACAGGGGCAAGTACCCGACGGCCGAAAGGGACACGGTGATCCGCAAGCGCGCGGAAGTCTACGAGGGAGAGCCGCAGTTCATCTACGAGATTGTCGACCGGAACTATGAAAAGCCGATTGTCTTGCGCGCGCTTCCGTTCCTGTCCAATCATATTTCCAGGGAAGAGGGGGTCATCGGGACGTACCTGAGGCTCAACAAAGACCTGCTGCCGTCCCTCCAGATCCGTTATGCGGCTCCGATGACCGAGGCTCGGCTCTGGGAACTGATGACGATGGACAAGTGGACCATCACCTACTCCGCTGACGACGTCCGCGTGGAGAGCGCCCGTCTCGAATTCGACACCCCCGGAACCAGTTATCCGATCGAGTAGCTTCAACCGGAAATGCGAATATAAAGCGGGAGGCTCCTGAAGGGGCCTCCCGATTTTATTGTTGACTTGCACTTAAGGGTGAATGTGTGAACCCCCATTGAGGGATTTAAGATTATTTCATATTTCTAATGACCTCAGCCTTAACTTTGAAGAAGTTGACATTCGGATCAGGGTCCAAAAGTCGATATTCGTGATGATTTCCCCAACTTGCCGGGCGGTCTTTAATCTCCATACCCTCACCGGTATGGTTATGAACATAATCACGAATACTATCATGCCAGGCATTGATACGGGCTATGGCTGAATCATAATCCATTAATCCATTTTCCGGAGTTATCATCCTCATAAGTTCTGTCCTGTAAATTTCTCTGAAGTCTTCATATCTTATCAATCGCTCAATCAGAATCCCTTGATCGCCCCACTGATACGGATCATGCCGTCCTGAATCAGTCTGTACGCCGCACACGTGACTGGTCCCAAGAGTATTATCATAGTCATATGGAATGAAGAAGAATTTATAATCCAAGGAACTATTGGAATTGAAGTAAATGTAAAAATTATTGGAATTATTCCAATGGTCATCCCACATCCCGACCGCAACATTCACTGCGTATGTCTTTAAAAGAAGTTCTACATCACATACTCTTTGAATCCAGATGTAGAAATCCTCATCATCCAGTTTACTGACATTCAGGATAAAATTCTTAAGCTGAGCGGCTGCCTCCTCAAATGTTCCTTCGTTTTCTTTAAGTTCATATGGAAAGTCTTTATCATCCGAGTCCGGACCGATTTTTCCCGCATCAATGTTTCTGAAATCAGCACCGACAATACATTTCCATAAATTTCCGCTATCACTTCCAAACTTTGCTACTCTTCTCTTTACATAGTGATCATCAACCCTTTCCAGCATATTGTATACACCATAATACGCAGGTTTTGAATCACCTTCAACATGCACCCACACTCTACAGTATATATTCTGAAGAGCAGTCCATACTCCTGCACGTTTGAAAAGGTCAAAGCAAAACAGTTCCCTTACATGTGAGGGATCTTCCTTGAACCACTTTAAATGTAGTTTGCGGATTCCTTTGATTGTATGTTCCTTGTCCTTATGGAATTTGCGGAAGTTCAGTCCGAAATGACATTTATGCCAATCGGCAGCATCCGTAATGTGATCTTGACCATATTCTCCCTCAGGACGAACTCTTGAAGTATTACCGCGTAGTCGTAGACCGGCATCCGTAATATACGTAATCTCGTCTCCTTTGATAAACTTCACATTGCAGTGAACGTACTCTTCGGTATGCTTGTTCTTATCGTATGCTTTCAGCAGATTATTCCATTGATCGACAGAAACTTCTATAGTTATTTCCGGTATTTCACTTTCGTCCCAGACATATAATACGCCGTCATCCCATACAATCTCCTCTTCATTTTCAATCTGAGGCGGTGTTGGGGGCTTTACTATATCATCCGACGTATTGTTCGAGCAGGAAAACCCGAACAAAATTGCAAATAGAGTCAAATTATAGTATAAATACTTTATATTCACTAGAATATAAACTTTATAATATGCCTCTTACCATCATCCGCGCAGGTGAAATGACAGACTCCGTTCTTTTTGTCTGAACTCCAAACCTTGTTTTTCTTCACCTTGACATCGTCAAGCATCACTGACTTTGGAAACATATCTGTATATATCTTGAAAATGAATTCTCGTTCACCGTCGATTTCATACCCTTTACCCTGTCTCTCACCAATTATGATTTCGTAATGCTCCTTGGAAGTGCGGCAGGAGATAGGGGTGCGAAGGTATTCTCCGCGAAGATACCCAAGATCTTCTCCGTCGTCTTCATAAAGAATGAAATTGGCTGTTTCACCTTCAATTGCCGGGAATACTTCGAATGTCACAGGATATACCTTGCGTTCGTCGGTGTAATTCATTACGGGCATACGAGGAACAATGCTTCCCTTACGTACGAACATCGGGATCACGCTTAAAGGTGCCTCTACAGTAAGCCACTGCTCTCCCACATATTCCGACTTTTTATCATTAAAGTCAATCCATGAGCCTTCCGGCAGATACAAATTCCTTGTCCGCGCACTCTTCTTTACCACAGGGGCCACCAACAACTCTTCACCGAACATAAACTGCGAATCAAGGCTATAGGTCTCTGTGTCAAGTGGGAACTCCATTACCATAGGACGCATAATAGGAAGCCCTAAATCGTGGGCCTGTCGCGCATAGGTGTAGATATATGGTAGAAGGCTGTATTTCAATTCAATTGCAGCCTTAGCATTCCTTTCCGCTTCTGCGCCGAAGAGCCAAGGCTCGACAGCATTGTTGCCTTCGTGATGAATACGGCTGAGAGGATTGAATGCCCCCAATTGAATCCAACGTGTATAAAGTTCAGCCATAGCCGGATAGTCATCAATGTCGCCGCAATAGCCTGATATGTCGGTAGTTGTGAAAGGAATGACACCTAGACCCGCCGAAAGCAGCACTGGAATCTGGTTGGCCATCTGGGCCCAGCCTTCGAGGACATTATTTGCACAACCGCTGTCGCCAGTCCATCCGAAGGTGTATCTCTGGAGCCCGGCAAACGCAGCACGGGTCATCTGAAAGACACGCTTGTCAGGATTACGCTTCTCGAACTGTTCGGTGACGACTTTGTCCCAAGTGAGTCCATAGACATTGTGAATCTCATCGTGCATCCCAAGATGATGCTTCATCACAAGACGTTCAGGAGATTCTTCATTACTCCACGCCGGCTCGCCCATATCTGTCCAGAATCCTGCCGCCCCGTCATCAAGAGGTTTCTGCTGATATTCGCCCCACCAGTCCGCAACTTCAGGTATAGTGAAATCTACCACACCGCAATTGCCGCCCCACGGCCAGGGCATATCGTAAGTTTTACCTGTGGTTACATCCTTTACAAAATAGCCAAGGCTATCCGCTTCTCGCCATTGCTTGATATTACCCTGAGATATTACAGGATCCTGAGACAAGATGACTTTGAATCCCATAGAATCGAGATCCGAAAGCATCTTGCGGGGGTTCCTATAGTTAGGCTTGCGCCAATCAAAATCCTGAAGATGTTGAGTCCATCCTATATCTTGATAGATGATGTCACATGGAATTCCCCTTTCACGGTAACCGTGTGCGATCTCATATGTCAGGTCCTCGTTTGTAAGCAATCCTCGGCATTGCGCAAAGCCCAAAGCCCAGCGTGGAGGCATGATAGGCTTGCCCGTAAGTCCTACATACTGCGTCATTATCTCCTTGTAGTCCTTTCCGAATATGAAATAATAAATCATTTCTCCGTCAGGGGCCTCAAAGCTGTAATAGTCACGGCTTTCCGTACCGAACTTAAATTCGGTCTTAAAGGTATTGTCAAGGAAAATTCCGTAGCGATAGTTGCTCATAAAGAAAGGAATGCTCTTGTAAAGAGGATCCTCGACAGTGCTGTAGCAAGGCTTGTCGCTGTTCCACATCTTGTAGCTCTCACCCCTTCGGTCCAATTTTCCAGTTTTTTCACCAAGACCGAAGAAATGTTCGTCACGGCGGAGAGCCTTATACTCTATCTTTCTCGTACCTTCGCTTACATGACCTTTATCAAGGTAGTCACTGAACAGAAGCTTTTGCCACTTGTCGAATATCTGAAGGTTGAAAGGGGCCTTGTTTACTCTGATGCGAAGTTTGTCAGTAAAGATTTCATAACAGGCATTCTGCTCATCAACAATAAGTTCCCCAATATCCTGAAGGTCTTCATTTATCACAGCAAAGGAATCGTTGCTACGACTCAGTGTTCCATCCGGAGAATACCAGATACGTACGACTGAAGGACTGCACAACCTCAACTGAATTACAGACCCGTCGTCGATTGAGAAGTTCACGCATCGTTCATTCTTTGTGTATAGAAAACAATTACCTGTCGCATCACTTGCGTAAAGCATTGGGGTGATAACACAGAAAATCAAAATAAAAAACTTACGCATAATTATTCTATTACCAGCATTGTCCAATATTCAAGATGTGGCAGTATAAATGAGATGTAACCACCCTCTTGAGTGAATGCAAGCTCTTGAAGCGCCCCGGCGTGCTGATTGGGAGAAGCCACCCATATTCTGCTTGCCTTTGCCTCATATTTGACCTTGACGGGCGACTTGACGACCTTTGCAGGTGCCGGCCTCGTACCTTTAAGGTCTCTCCAGTTCAGATTATCTATAGACCTGAAGTTAAGGAAATGAATGACTGTCTTATCATCTATTTTCTTCGCGTACGTGGTCACTCCACCCTCTTTAGGAGGCCAATTGTTGAATGAGATTTTTCTTGCAGCTTCACTCTCTACCTCCACCTGCACCTCTGCTTTTGAACTTGCTCCACGGAGAAGATTCTGATACCCGGTCAGGAAATCATAGTAGCGCACAATGAAAGTCTTGAGAGCGCTGCTCATTTTTACATCTTGATTAGGGAAATACTCACGGCAGAGCATATGGTCGCCAAGTTCAAGATGAGCGCCTCCAAGGGCAAACATCACGGCATCGGTAAGGAGTACACCGGGAATATTGAATTCCCTGTTGCTGCATTCATAGTTCATATAAGCAGCAAACACACTCTTGAGGCTATGATTGCTATTCATATCATTGGTCTTGATGATAGTGTAGAGGTCCTTGAACTGATCCTCGCTTCCCCAAACCTCATTATAGCAGAAATCAACATTTCCTGTGCCTGCAATCCTGTTGGAGCCATAGCTTGACACAGCATTGAACACCAGTCTCTTGTCAGGATGGGCATTCTTCATCGCATTGATGAACGAGGCATATCCTGTCGGCAGATCAACCTGTTTGCCGTTCCAGTCATAGCGCGTACCACGGCTTCCGAGCTGGTCGATGTGGAATCCGTCGAAATCAAGATGATGATATACCTCCTTGTTTCTCTCAATCATATAGCCCTGCCATTGGGCGTTGCCAGGATCGACCAGATAGATGCTACTCTTCCAGCTTCCAGGAAGTATATGGGCATCCTGATCCTCGCGGCCCGATTTCTTATAGATAAACCACTCCTCCTTGACCCCGTCCGCAACAGCATCATCCAACACACCGAAGGCAAGATTGTAGAACATCGCCTTCATTCCATAGCCGTGCTGAACTTCGATATACTTCTTCACAACGGCATTATAGACATCACGGTTGGCAATATCCTTATAGACCTCATCGAGGGTCTCCATCGTTCCGCCAAGCGGCCAGTGATGCTTGTTGTGCCAGTCATAGAACTGTATTCCGTTGATATGACATCGGTTAAGGAACTCCATTTCGGACTCGATTACACCTTCAGCGAGTTTTTCCTTTCCGAAATCCGCGACAAAGCCATAACGGGGGAACATTGTCCAATCGCTTGAAACATCAACAGCAATGGTCCCAAGAACAAGATCAGTCTTTTCGTCCTTTTCTCGATAGACCTCCACCATATAGCCGCGTCCATCTGCTGACGGAGCATTCCACACCCATTGATTGCCCGAAGAATTATGCTGGTGTATAGTCTCACCCATACAGCGGTATCGGATTTTGGCATCTGCAGGGATGCTGCTAGCAGTGAAAGTGACCTCATCGCCAGGACTGTATATCGCTTTGTCAGTCTTAAGGTCAATTGTTATATCGGATTGGATTGCAACGACATCCGTAACTCCACCAGTGTGACCATTTTCCGTATTGTCATTATCACCGGAATTCCCGCTGCCCTGCGGATCTTTTCCGCAGGATACAGCGAGAATAACTACGGCTATCGAATACAATAACTTTTTCACAATTATTTCTTGACGATAGATATTGTTTCCTTGAGTTGATTGAGCGTGATTGCATATGTACCTACCTCAGAAATCTTCCACTTCTGATCGAGGTCTCCAACACCGATTTCAAGATACTGTTCCTTACACCAGTTGCTTGACTTGTCAATGAAGAGCAACTGTTCAGTCTCACCCGTAGGGGCCTTGTTGCCCTCTGAAGCCATAAACCAGGCGCCCATCCAATCCGACCGCTTATCACAAGTGAACTTAAGTTCACCTTCATTGAGATGGCCTTCCCAAGTGAATGTATACGCATCATCTCCTGTCGTCATGGGAGTAGCATTATCCAGACTCCAGCCATTAGGCGATGCGCTGCCGACAAGGTAGATCATCTCGTATGGAACAAACTCTTTCATGAGCATACGCTCTCTGTCTTTTCTAATGTCAAAGCAGATCTTATATGCCTTGCCAATCTCTGAATCCTGAAGGCTCCACTTGTTATCCGGATCGAATCCGCTTACAAACACGGTCTTGGTCTCTGTGTAAGGGGCATTTGCATAGGGAGCCTTGAAGTTGTTTTCCCAACTTCCGTTTGTAGTTGCGAACTTGAAATCACCGCCCTTGTTGAAGAATTTACCCAGACGGAAGAGGAACGGATCGATAGCATCAACGGTGAGAGGTTCAAAGCCCCAGCCAGTCATATTTCCTATAAGATACATGCTCTCAAAGAGCGGGGTTTCAGTTGCGCTGACCTCGATTTTGATTGTAAGATCAAGAAGATTAACATCAACCTTGTAATTACTTGTCTCATCTACACTAAAAGACTCATCTGGATCATCATAAGTTGCGCGATATACGAGTTTGCCTTCACCACCCTTATTATATGTAGGTATGTAGTCTCTCTGGACAGCAAACTTAAATGACTTTCCGCCCAAAAGTTTACCGGTCCAAGTGAAGATACCGTTGTCCACCCTCTTCATTTCCTCCATCGCATCAAGAGACCAGCCGGCCTTAGTGGCATCACCGAAGATGTAAAGAATAGATGTTACAGGCTTATAGGTCTTAACATTAAAAGCTACAACACTTTCCTGAAGTCGGTCGCTTTCAGGCACTGTGGCAGTAACTCTGGCTTCAAGAGCAAGTTCCTCATGCTCACCGAAGAATGAACGAAGAGTATTATTAAGCTTTTCAACGGTGGCTTTATATGAATATGTCTGTATCTTGTTGTCAATCACTACATACGGAGCAGCGAAATCTGTTCCTGCCTTAGCGATCTCCAACGTATAGTAAATCTTATTTCCAGAACCGAAGTTAGTCCCTGTAGTCCAGGTGAGAGCTAAGGCATCATCACCGTGTTGGGCTTCATTCAGGACAAACTCAGTAGCATTGGCTTGAAGCGTAAGCTCGTTATGACCTTTATCAAGCTTCATATAATTGTCATCCGCACAGGATGCTAAAACAGCGCATCCGAAGATGAATGAAGCTAATCTCAATATATTTTTCTTCATATTACCTTAAATTCTTGACTGTTAATATCCCGGATTCTGCTCAATAAGCGGGTTTGCATCCCTCTCGGTCTGAGGTATAGGGAAGATGAGACGGTTGAGATTTGCATTTGTCTTCCCTATAGAGTGGAGAAAGTCAATTGCATACTGTCCTTTGTTAATGCGAATCATATCAAACCAGCGATGTCCTTCGAAAGCAAGCTCCATACGACGCTCGTGAATGATCTTCTCACGCATTTCGTCCTTCGAAAGGCCGTTTACTGAGGCAAGACCTGCACGCTTACGCACTATGTTGAGCGGAGTCGCGGCCAAAGCAGTTTCTCCAAGTTCATTGAGGGCCTCGGCCTTCTTGAGAAGAACGTCTGCATAACGATAGACGATCCAGTTTGCAGGATTGGTGTTGTATTCAGGTGAAACGCTCTTGGGAACTAGAAATTTGCGCACATTGTAGCCTGTGTTTGAGTAAGTCTTCTTATAAACCTTGCCGTCGAAATCAGGGCACCCCTCATAGAATACTGTTACATCCTTTCTGAGGTCACCTTCTTCCCACTGGCTCATAAACTCTTCTGTAGGCTGGTTCCATCCGTATGAACCTGCTACGAAATCCGAGTTGCGAGGCCCCATAAATGTTGAAGCCCAAGAGCTCTGGCAAGAGCCGCCCCAGAAGTTGTACTCTGTGCTGCCTGAATACTGAACCTCGAAGATAGACTCGGGACCATTGTTGATTGTCGCATCAAAGTTTGCTGCAAAGTCACATGTAGAAAGATCCCAGCCGTAACTAGCTATTTCTTCGCAAAGAGTCACGACCTCGTTATAAAGCGAGTTCTTATCCGGTGCAAGTGTGAGATATACATCAGCGAGTTGGCACATCGCGGCCTCTTTACAGGCACGCCCTAAGTCAGAGGCGCTGTATTCAGATTTGGCAGGAAGAAGTTCGATTGCCCTCTTGCAATCATTAATAATGAGATCGTAGTTCTCTTCAAGTGTCGCTCGGGCGATATGTGCTGATGTGCCCGGATCATATGGCTCGGTACGGATCGGAACACTTCCGTAAAGACGAACGAGGATGTAATAATAATGTGCGCGAAGGAAGTAAGCTTCACCAAGGCACTGATTCTTGACCTCATCAGAAATTTCAGCGTTTCCTATACCGTTGATAAGGATGTTGCACTGAGCGATGCCAGGCCAAGGAGAACGCCACATATAAAGTGCCATACCATTGTCAGACTGGGTAATAAAATCAGCAGCCTGGATTGTTTCCAGACCGTCTGTTCCACCACCCGCTCCTACGTTTGAGTTGCCGGCAACGATGTCGAGGGTCCATATACGCATATTGTAGAGGTTGGAAGACATCAAAGTGCTGTAGCAAGCATTTGTCAATGCGACAGCCACATCCTCCGTCACAGTTGTTTCTGGGTCAACACCATCGTAAGGTCTCTTCTCAAGAAAATCGCTGCAGGAAGCCATAAACACGGCTGCAAGTAAGATTATCGTATTTTTAATTATATTTTTCATGTCTCTACGGCTGATTAGAAGTTAATGTTCAATCCCACGCTATATGTACGAGGAATAGGATAACGTGATGAGTCGATACCATTGATCGAAACCTCAGGATCAAATCCTGAATACTTCGAAATTGTAGCTGCGTTCTCGCATATGAAAGCAAGACGAAGGCCTTGAATGTGAATCTTTTCAAGTAGCCTTGTAGGGAAAGAGTATGCAAGCGTAATGTTCTTTACGCGGAGATAAGAACCGTTCTCAATGAAGCGATTAGATACGCGGCAGTTCTGGTTGGGGTCGCCATAGACAGCACGAGGCATAAAGTTGCTTGTTCCCTCGCCTGTCCAGCGGTCAAGAACTGCCACAGTCTGGTTCATAGCAGCCGCCATACCTGTGTTCTCGATATTGTTTGCGTTGTAGATCGAGTTTCCTGCAACACCCTGAAGATATACAGAAAGCTCAAGTCCCTTCCACTCCACTCTGTTGTTCATTGAGAAGAGCCAAGTAGGGTTAGGATTGCCTATTACCGTACGGTCATCTTCATTGATGACACCGTCGTTATTCAGGTCACGGTAACGGATATCTCCCTTAGCCGCACCCGGCTGATATGCGTGATTATCTACATCAGTATCATTCTGGAAAAGGCCATCTGTTACATATCCGTAGAACACATTGATAGGATAGCCCTTCTGAAGCATAGTAACGTATGAGTTATTCACTTGATTTATATAATAAGGGACATCACTATTAAGGTCGATGATTTTATTTGTGTTATAAGTAGCAGAAAGATCAGTCTCCCAGTTCCACTCACCTGAAATATTTACAGTATGGAGTTGCATCTCGACACCCTTATTGCGCACCTTGCCAGCATTTGCGTAAGTTGTGCCGGTATCCTCGAATCCTGAAGTGATAGGGACGGCTGCCTTAACGAGCATATCGCTTGTGTTCTTGATATATCCGTCAACAGAGAATAAGATACGTGAGTCAAGAAGACCTATATCGACACCGATATTGCTCTGAGCCACCTCTTCCCAGTGAATAGACGGATTAGCAAGAGTAGCTGAATATAGCGTAGGGTTATCGACTCCTGCTGATCCCAAAGAATAGACTCCTGTTTTGTATGTTGCAAGATAGCCGTAGTTCGAAACGCTTGCCTGGCTACCTGTCACACCGTATCCTCCTCGAATTTTAAGGTCATTGACAACAGCTTTCTGAGGGAACCAAGGTTCTTTCGATGTACGCCAAGCTGCTGATACCGATGGAAATGTACCCCAACGGTTATTCTTTCCGAATCGGCTCGAACCATCGTAACGTATAGTTGCGGTGATGAGGTAGCGATCTGCATACGAGTAGTTAGCACGGGCCATCACTGAGAATAGCGACCACTCGCTTTTGTTTCCGTTGAGGGATTCCATCTCCTGTGCGTTGTTCATTTGATTAACGCTATCAAAGAGGAATCCTGACTTCTCTCCGCTCATATAGTCATACTTGTTCCACTGTGCAGATGTACCTGCCATCAAGGACACATTGTGTTTCTTTGCAAATGTATGATTCAAAAGGAAATAATTATCCCAGAGGTTTGTGAAGGACTTGTCATTGCTTCTGTATCGCTTGCTGATTTCCACTGGAATAGGTTTCCACGCATATTTAGGAATGAATCTGTCTGTAAACCAGAGCTTTGCATCATATCCGAATGTGCTTTTGAATTTGAGCCACTTTGTGAATTTGATTTCACCGGTAAAGTTTGCAAGGATATTGTATCCTGTTGTTTCAGACTTGTCGAGTTCAGTGGTTCCAACAGGATTACGCACGCTTCCAAACCATTCTGCATTACCTTCAGGTCCTGACCATTCGCCGTCAGTGTCCTTTACAGGAAGAACCGGAAGAGCATTCATAGTATTTAAGATGCTGTAACTACCGCTAGTCTTCTTATCAGTACTGAAAGAGAGATTGCTTGAAATTTTAAGCCAATTGCGAAGCTGGGTATCGCTATTGCTCTGGAGAGTAAAACGCGAGTAACCGACATTTCTCACCACTCCTGTTTGATTGAGAAAACCTCCTGAAACATAATAGTTTGACTTGTTATTTCCCCCAGAGTAACTTACAGAGTAGTTCTGCATCACACCTGTTCCGAGTAGCTCGTCAAGCCAATTCGTGCCGATGCCGAGAACAGAAGGATCGATCCAGTCAGGATTCGCAGATCTGTTGCTGTTCGTCATCATTTCATTGCTGAGTTGTGCGTATTGAGCGGCATTAAGCATCTGAGGTACATTCGTAGGATTCTGGAAAGACGCATTTGCCGATGCTGAAATCTTGCTTTCGCCGGATGTGCCACGCTTTGTAGTCACCATCATGACGCCGTTTGCACCACGAGAACCATAAATTGCTGTAGCTGAAGCATCTTTGAGTACATCAATACGATCGATATCAACTGGATTAATAGCATTGAGACCAAGGTCGGTAGGAACACCGTCAATAACAATCAAAGGGTCGCAATTGTTGATAGAACCAAGACCACGGATCTTAATATTCACATTCGATCCCGGTGTTCCGGCATCAATAATCTGCAGGCCGGCAACCTTGCCTTGCAGAGCCTGCCCGACGCTCGGCATCGGAGAGTCCTTGATATCATCGCTTTTTACGGCAGAAACAGCACCTGTGAGATCACTTTTCCTTATAGTACCGTAACCGATGACAAGAACTTCTTCAAGAAGTTCTGTGTCCTCAGCGAGGATGATTTCAAGAGGGGTAGTTCCGTTTCCTGCAGGAATCTCTACAGTAATATAACCAATGCAAGAAACTTCAAGGATGGCATTAGAAGCTACATTAAGAGAAAACTTTCCATCCATATCGGCTATGGTTCCGTTCGTCGTGCCTTTTTCAATGATAGAAGCGCCTGGAACGCCGCCGATGGCATCTTTGACCACACCACTTACATTGACCATCTGTGCATAAACACATAACGGCAGCAACATTCCTAAAATGAATGTTAACATTCGAATGCCGAATGTCTTTCTTTGGTTTAGCATAAAAGAGTTTGGTTTATGTGAGTAAAATAATGTTTAACGCAAATTAACTGAAAGATTGAACAATTCAAATATGACTTAATAAAATAGTAGTTGCCATCCCCGACTGAGAGACATAATCAACTATAAATCACGATATTATATCAAAATATCGTAATTAAAATAGTAGTGATTCATAATACTTTTCCCGACTCAAAAAGGAAAAATCGAAGATTAGCGTCCAATCTGCATCAGACGATTTTCGAACTTCTTCCGGTCGCAGGTCGAAGAGTTACGCATCTTTACTCGATAATTATAGATGGTAGATACTGAGCGACGCAGGAAGCGGGCTATCTTGACAGAATCATTGACTCCGAGACGGATTAGTGCAAGAACTCTTAATTCTGTTGTCAGAAGCCTTTCCTTGGAATGGTACGATATTTTTGCATCCTCCTGAAGCAATTCATTCAACTGAGGGATAAAATCTGGAAACAAGTCAAGGAAGGTGGCATCGAACTGAGAATAAAATTCATCCAATGCCTTTTCCATGAACTCCTTTGACTTAAGAGCATCCATCACATCACCTCCTTCCCTGCCAACCTTGCGTAAAGAAATTCGATATTTCTCCAATCCATCAATATAATCCGAACACATGTTCAAATATCTGCCAAGGTATAAATCCTTAACTTGATTTGCTTCCTGAAGAATCCGCACATTCTTCTGCAGTTCATCTGTCAGTTCCTTAAGCTTCAGATTGTTCTCCTTGGTCTGCTTCTCTGCAATCAAAACACGCGCCCTCTTCCTGACCAAATCAATTGATAATATTACAAGCAGAATGAGAAGCAATATAGATATCGAAAGAGCGTATAATATCGCCTTATTCTTTTCTGCTACATAATCATCATATGAGTTGGAAATAACCGGCAGAATCTGATAGGCGAATTGTTTGTGTAGCTGAGCATTGGATTGGATTGCATCCTCAACGGAACGTTTTATATAAGTATATGCCCGTTCAATGTCTTTCTTCTCATATAATTCGCGGGCTAGTTCATATAATGATCGATACTCATATTTAGGCACAAGAAGATCGCTTTCTGCACTTTTTGCATACCACAATATAGCATTTTCGGAATCCCCGATCATTCTGTAGGCTCTAGCTATAATGTAGTAAATGATTCCTTTATTCTCCAATGAAAGATCATTTTTCTCTATCCATGGAAGAAGAAGATCCAACACCTCCCTATCTCTGTTCTTTTCTAGCAAAATGTCTGTCTGAACGAAAATACGACTGATATCATCCTCCTCTAGGTTCGACAAAAGCGCTTGTCTATACACTTCTTTTTTAGCACAGTATTTTCCAGCTAGGACAGAATCATTCGAAGACTTTTCAAGGTTTGAATAAACAGTATTAAGAGTACTTAGATAACGTCCATTATTGAGCCAGCCATAGTCATATTCGTCAAAAAGATTTAATGTGGCATCATACAAGCCGGACATAGTATATCTTTCAGCCAGATCGATAACTGCATCCTTCATTAGGCCGAGATCACCTATCGTTTGAGCCAGGTCAATCTTTCTCCACGCATAAAAAATCGTGGAATCTATATTGTACTGAAAATATTCATCAAACAGATCGTCGTATATATTATACAGATCAGTTTCTGACGTATAAGCATTTATATCTGTCCTAAGTCCCGCTATGCGATTTTCTTTCTGCCCCTCTATGATTTTCTTGTTGGCTATTATCTCATCAAGCCTCTCTAATACAATCTCAATTTCAGTCGAATAATGAATATTGCTTCCACAACTCGAAAGAATCAAGACGTAAAATATCAGCTGAATATATTTCATACATATTTGTCCGGTAAAGGTTCCGAACGGATTATTTGTTTAACGATTAAAGCAAAGTTGATTCGGTAGAACCATCAAGTTCTTGGATATTATTGTAGTTAGGTTTTTCAAAGAGTTTGTTTAGTCCTTGCATTGGCTTACCAGATACATTCAAATATAAGTTTTTTTTTGATTTTTTTGTTTGTATCTACGCTGTAATGTGTGCTCTACCTCTGCTGAGCAATGCGCCAGTAGTTTTTCCAGTCGTTTGTCGGATCGGTCCGTCGAACTGTATTCCGCATATTCATTTCCATGCGCCTTGCCGGAGATCAAGCCGCTGCACATATCCGGCGGAAGGGCGTGGCCTACCTCTCTTATGTCCACTCGGGAACGGATCTGGCTCCTGGTCAGGGACATCCATTTACAGGTGGGGTGCGGAATTGTCCACCTGCAACACCCCGTACCCGCTGCAGGCCCCTCCGTCAGGGGTCACCTCTTCCAGGTGGACAGCAGGACCGTACACCAGGAAACGTATTTCCCTCATGATGAAGATGCCACAGTTGCAGGTATTCGAATATTTTCCACCTGCGAGACGGGGAATTGAGGCGGACGGTGTGAACTGCAGGCAGGAAGGTAAAGGGGTTTCGCGGCGGTGGAGTTGAAGAAAGAGTAAATTTGCACGGTTGAACAGTCAGACTGATCCATAGAGATTGGAGAGTATCGGCATTCTAGGCGAAGGGATCGTGCATGTAGTGAAGGGCATCCACGGGCTCCTTTGCAAGTTTCTGTCTGTGAGATACTTACAAAAGTCGTTGTGGATGGCTATGTATAAAAACAGCGCGGTGTCCATGGGGGTTGACACAAGTGCTTGGCTGTAAGGTGCTTGTAAAAGTCAGCATGGAGGCCTACCTGCGAAAACGTTGGCATCAGAGTGTATGACAAGCAGGAGTGGAAAAATCGCGATACTATTTCAAATGCATCAAAAAAATCTTATCTTTACAAGATAAAGAAACGATATAACGATATGAAAAAAGCATTGTTACTGATGACTGTGGTCGCCCTGGCATGGGGCTGCCGCACCGTTGCGCCCCGTGAGGAGGGGGCTGCTGTTGAGTCGGGCACGACCTATGTGTATGATGTGCTGAAGCCCTATGTCGATAGCGGCGAATTGCCCGGTGCAATCAGCATCCTTTACAAGGATGGGGTTCAAGAGACCTGTTGCATCGGCTATGCGGACGTGGCCGCAGCGCGCCCGATAACGCTTGACAACCCCTATATGCAGTGCTCCCAGACCAAAGGATTTTGCGGTGTCACCATCGCGAAACTCGTCGAGGAAGGCAAGATCGGGCTGGATGACCCCGTGTCGCAATATCTGCATGAGTTTGATCGACTTTGGGTGCTTTCTGAACAAACAGAGGACACCAAGGTGCTGAAGAAAGCGAACAACGTACTCACGATCCGCATGTGCCTCAATCACACTGGAGGCTTTCCGTTCGAAATCAGCGCGAAGCGCAGCGATGTCCGAGGAGGCGGCTGGTCAGGCGGCGCGCCCTTGAGACAGACAGCGACGATTGCTGCCAGTTCTCCCATCCTGTTCGAGCCGGGTACGAGTGTGACGTATTCCAACACCGGAATCGACATTGGCGCGGCGATCGTCGCCGAGGTCACCGGGATGAAATGGGAAGAGTATCTTCAGCAGGAGGTCCTTGACCCGCTCGGGATGACCTCTACGACTTTTTGGCCGACTGACGCGCAGATAGCGGATAAAATCGAAATGTATCATTACGTGAAAGGCGAGCCGGCGGAATGGGTTCTCGAGAGCGGCAACCAACAGCGTCCTTACAATGACTCCCACGTCTTCGCATCGGCCGGTGCCGGCCTTTGGACAACGGCCCGGGACCAATTGAAGTTCTACAAGATGCTGATGAATCTCGGCGTCGGCGACAACGGCACTCGGATTCTCAAGGAAGAAACGGTGAAGAATCTCCTCGCGGTCTCAACCCGCCCGGAAGGCATGGAAGGATATTCGTTGGGTCTCAATGCCCCTGCAGTAGATTCGGAAGATGCCTGGTTCGGCCACGGCGGCGCCTTCGGTACCCAATGCACGGTCAATTGGCACAAGAAACAGATCAAAATGTGGGTCATCCAGTCCGATGGTGGACCCCAGCCCTGGAATAAAGATCTTTTGAACGCCCGGCAGGCCTTTTTTGATTCTGAGTTTGACGTCGATGTAATCAACGTCTCCTACACCAACCGCGCAAAGTAGAAACGGATTTTGCAGCTCTCGATTTCAGGCCGGACAATGCCTGACTATTCGAACATCTTATAGACTGCGTCCAGATACGTAGTATAGGTGTTTGTATCCCCCCACATGCTGATGTAGTAGAGGATGACAAGGTCATTTTCCGGGTCGACAAGGTACTCGGTGCCCGCTGCGCCTGCCCAACGGAAACTGGACGATGACATCTGGGGGACTTTCTTCTTGTTCGGATTCCCGAACAGTTCGAAGCCGATGCCGAACTGGAAGCCTTCGCCTCCGCTGTTCACCTCAGGAAGCCTGTTCTGAAGCATAAGGTCCACAGTTTCCTCCTTGAGGATGCGGTGGTTGTTGAACGCTCCCTTGTTGAGCATCATCTGGCAGAACTTCGCATAGTCCTCGATAGGGCCGTAAAGGCCGTATGTGCCGCCGGCGTAGGTTTTGGGCCCCTCGAATATGGAACGCGCGCCGAAAAAATTGTTAACCACAAAATCGTCACCATCTTTCCGATAGGTCTTCACTACGCGGGGAAGCAGGGACATGTCGTCATAATAATATGCGGTATAGTCCATTCCGAGAGGCTCGAAAATGACCTCCTTAAGATATTCCTGGAGTGTTTTGCCGGTTACGATCTCGATAAGGTAGGCAATGACGTCCATATCGTAGTTGTAGTTCCAGTCTGAACCTGGCTGGAATCCCAGAGGATATTCCTTGTTTGATTCCACAACATTCCCGACCGTGCTGCGGTCGACAACCGGCCTGTCTGTAAGAGATCTGAGGTATCGGTTGGTGTTGGGAGCCAGATAGCCGGAAGAATGGCAGAGGAAGTCGCCGACCTGAGCAGGGCGCTCAGCCTCGACCATTGTCCACTCTCCTGTTTCTTCGTCAAAGCCCGTGATGACCGTGTCGGAGAATCCGGGTATCCATTTGCTGATGGGGTCGTCGAGTTTGACCAGTCCCTGTTCGTACAGCGTCATGAATGCTACCGCCACGATGGCTTTTGTCTGGGAGAAGAGCACATAGATGTCGTCAATCTCGGCAGGGGCCATGGTTTCAAGGTCTTTGTGGCCGAATGACTTCTCATAGACGACATTGCCCCCTTTTGCCACGAATGCCGTGACGCAAGGGACTTTCTTGTCATTGACAAAAGATTCAAGTGTAGCTTCGAGATTGGCAATGCTCTCTTTGCTGACACCAAGCATTTCAGGGTCTATGCCCTTGGTAAACTCCTGCGGAACCCTTTCTTTGGCGCAGGAAGCCATAACCGCTAAAAGCGAAACGGCAATGATAATTTTCTTCATGATTTCTGTATTTAATCGTGAGTTTTAATTTGAATGACAACGACTTCCGAAAACAAATATAGTAATAATTTTTATTTTGACAGTCTGGTGAATCTCGCGATTCTCTCACGGACGATTCTAAGGTAATAGCGCTTCATCTTGTCATTCAGGAAACTGCGTCTGACTAGAGCTTCGGCAGTTTCCGGCAACTGCATGTAACGGTCAAGTATCCTGCTGACCCGTGGCTTCACGATACCCATGTGTTCACCGAATCGCTCGAAGTCGAGCCGGCACGGATGCCCGGTGTTGACATAAACATCGCTTCTTTCTATATTCGGGGACAGACCTCCGTCAAGCCCTAAGTCCTCTCCATTTACGTGAAGTCTGGTGTTCAGCAGGTCATATGCCGGAGCAAGGCGATAGTCCTGATCTTGTTTAATCAAAGAAAAGTTCTTCAGGTGGTCATCACCGTTCGCATAGATATAGTTGAACACGAGGAGTTCGAAGAAGCGTTCCATGTCCACCATCCACGCCTGGACGTTCTTCCGGAGCGCATCGGCGATATTCTCGTAGCAACCGCTGTACTTGAATTCTTTCCCGTCTACCTGTTCGTTTCTTCCGATTACTGCCGCAAAGTCCTCCATAGGCATCTTCGTACCGTCCGGAAGGATGTCGAAGCGTTTGGTGATATATACCATCTGTCCGTTTTCAGTGAAGCACAACCCGTTGGCGGCCGTAATGATCCCGTATACCTGAGAGGCGATCTGCATGGTCAGGTGCTCGTTTGCAGGAATCTGTTTTCGTGCCTGTAGCGTCTGGTCCCATGGTGCTGGCTTAAGAATATGGGTGGAGCGCTCCTCATCCCCGGATATCCTGATCACTCCGTTCTCGATGACGGCCGGGAACTTCTCCTGGACTCCGGATACGGATATTCTCCGCATGGCCGCAGCCATGTCTCCCGTATTCCGGAACGCAGCAATATTGAAATCCAGAATAGGATTTACCTTCCGGCCATCGAAAAGAACCTTGAGGGACTTTGGGCTATAAGTGTTGTACCCTTCAGCGAGGCTGGATGGGCAATTCCTGATGTCAATCATTCGGAAACAGGTTTAATGTGTACGGCACCGATGAAATCCTTCCCCGCCATGGCGGCAAGCAAACCAAAGAAATCGTTCTCGTCAATTCTGAGAGACCGGCAGATCACGCTGCGGTTGGCACCCTCCGGAAGCATATTCGTGAAGAAAGGGAATAGATGATCGGACTCGAAGGCTTCTCTCCGCTTTGGCAGCGTCACTGATATTGGAGGGTTGTCAGATGTCAGATACCCCTCGTCGTATAGGAATATATAGCCCTTCCCGGGATACTGCTCTGTAAGCACCCCGGCCTTGCGATCGTTCATATATACATCCAACTGCCTCATGGTTTATTCTCAAACTGTTTGGCGTACCCTGAAGACGAATTCCATCCCCAACACATCGAGTATCCTGGAGACGGTGGACAACGAAGGATTTCCTTTCCCGCGTTCGATGTCCTTGATGGTAGCCAGGCCGATACCTGCCATCTCAGCAAGATCCTGCTGCGACAGGGCAAGCGTTTTCCGGCGTGCTTTCATTACTTCCTGAAGGCTCATAAGTCCAATAAATCATACTATTGGTTCAAAAATAGGAAGAATTATTCAATTGAACAAGAGAAAGTATGATAAAACGTACTTTTGAGTATATTCAGGTATTTGAGAATAAGAAGTATGCTTTATTAAATTAAGAAGTTCTTTAGATAATTGACCGAATGTTGCGTCGCCTGCCCGTCACGGCTGAGAGAGTCTCGCGATGCGGTCTGCGATCATTTTCCCGTGACCGGAACAGTTTGATAGCCAGTATCTTCCTGGTTTTCACCCTGGTCTTCCGGGGTAGGGTGAGAAACAACATCTAGCAGGTAACGTGACAGTTATGGTCACGCAGAGCGGAGAACGCGCGGCATAACAGGCCGGAAAGTCGAAGCGAGAATAAGGATTTTGCACCCGCCTCCTTTTCTCTGAAACTTAATTACACTGTAAACAATACGGCACGACCCGAAAGTCATGCCGTATTAAATTAATAGCATAAGCCACTTATTTTCAATATGTTATAGAATGGATGCATGCCTCGTCAGTTTGCTTTTCAAAGGGATCTCCTTATAATCTTGGCGGCGAGGCCGCTGTAAATGATCTGGATGGGACCGCCGACTACGGGCTGCCAGAATTTAACCATGTCCGTAAGATCATTCGGAAAAGTGTATGCCGGAAGACCGAACCCCCAGTCAATTTCGCATGCGCGGAATTTGAGCAGGTTGTTGATGTAGATCGTGCCGGGGTTGGAGTTGTTCATGTCCGAAGGGTCGAAAAGGAAGTAGGGGAGACGGTATCCGGATGCGCAGACCGAGAGTCTCAGCATTTCCTCCGGCGCCTCCGATGAAACGAAGTGCTTTGTTTCGTCTGCTATCTTCGCGGCAAGGTTGCCCACGCTCTGCGACAGTTCATAGTCGCCGCCGATCTGATACGCCTGTGAAATGTTCCCCATGAAGTCGGCATCAATCCCTTTGAACCTGTCTCTCATATCCACGACGGTGATGTACTTGAAGCTCTTGCGCTTCGGCAGCTGTGCGTACAGTTTCTGCGCCGCAATCGCGGTCAGCACGCCGTGTGTGCCGGCGCCGCTTTCTTTGCGGAGCGCTGCGATTTCCTCTTGAGACACCTCAATGCTGACAGTTTCCTTGACGGCATTGTTCTTGGCGAGGTTCCAGAGCATCTTCAACGCCTGCTTTCCGCCAATCTTTACCCAGCCTTGCTCAATCACCCTGGCGTTCGTTTCTTCCTTCGACCATGCGTCCGGAGAGGGGAGGAGGCTCTGGTCAAGAATCATCGGGGTGATGTCCGCGCCTTTGCTCAATTCTGCCCATTGTCCTACGATTCTGTAAAATGTAGCAGCGTCCATCAGGGCATGGGCGGCTTGTACATAGAGCACGACGCCATCGCTGAGCTTCGCCAGCGCCGCTGTGAACGGCAGCGCTTTTCCGCTCCTGAAGCCCTTTGCATCATACGGTTTCACGAGAGACCATGCGAGTCGAGGGTTGCCGCAGATATCAGCGACCTTATGTCCTTGCGCGTTGATTTCTTCGAATGGGATCGTACCGACGGCGGTATCTTCCCAAATCACAGCCTTGGTCTCGGGGTCATACTTTCCTGTAAGATATGGATAGGTGGTCGCGATCTTGGCAAGCGCGCTCTTAAGCTTCTCCGGCTCGGGCATTCTCTCATACACCCAAGCTCCTTTTATCGTCATCCCCAATGTGAAAAGATCTATTGGAGAAAGTTTCCAAGTCTTCATGTTCAAAGAAAATTTTCGTCAATCGAGTTTGATGAATTGCATCAGCGAAGTTAAGGCTTTTTGCGCTATTATTGAACAATACGGCATGACCCGGAGGTCATGCCTCACGAATCATCTTGAGGGCAAATTCGCCACGATTCTTTCTACATTCAACATTGTACCACGCTTGGTAGAACTTTTGCGGATGATATACCTTTAACCATGCCATTCGATATGCCGTTGCACAATATGCGGCGGAATGAGCTTCGAGAAATGCATGCTTCCCTTGTTCAATCAAATACTTCCAGCATAATTCCATTTCGTCCTCGGGAATAGAGCCGGACATTTCGCCATTCAATACTCTTGACTTCAACGAGTTTATTATGTCATATTTGTTGTTCGGTATGGCTTTCCTCAACAAATCCGCATCCTCTTTTGAAAGTCCAAGTTTGCAAGCAATGATCATGAGTTGTTCTTGGTAAATTAGAATGCCATAGGTGTCATGCAAATATTCCTCAAAGATTGGATGAATGCACTTGATCGCATTGTGTTTCTTTAAATAATCGCATCCTTCAATATAGTATGGGATGTTGTACATCGACCCGGGTCGATACAGTGCATTCAATGCGACCAACTGGCGGAATTCTGTCGGCTGGAGTTGCTTCAGCCAGTCTTTCATTCCCGCAGACTCGAACATAAATATTCCGGAAGTATCTCCTTTTGAGAAGATTTCGAACACTTTTGGATTTTCGTAAGTGTCCGGAATCCGAATACCTTCGGATGCTTCTTTCATGATGTCAAGACTCCATAGCCGAAGAATGTTGATATATCGCGGTCCGTTTTCAAGGAAGAAACGGCCATCATATTGGCTTTTATAATCATTCTGTTCTTTGCCATTGCCTCCTGTTAAAGAAAGTGGCACATACAAGTTCAAAGGCGTTTTTGAAAGAACGATTGCACTGGAATGGGTTCCGATTCGTGATATTGTCCCTTCCAACAGTTTCGCAGTTTGAATATGTTCCAACGGGATATCTGGATTACCCTCAGAATCATCAATCCCATAGGTTTTCAAAGTATCTTTTTTGGCAGATCTCTCAGAACGGCAGGCGAATGTTGATACCCTGCACACGTGCATTTTGCCGTATTTCTTCGCAAGATAATCAAATGCATGGTTGAAACCTTTTTCATCAAGGTCCAAATCGACGGTTATTTGTGAGGAAATATTTTTATAAGATGGAATATACCTCTCGAAAAGAAGGGAATACTTGACGGGATTAAAATCAGTAATATGCAGGACATAGTTCAGATATGAGGATGCAGCAGCGCCGCGGCCTATCCCTGTCATACATCCTATTTCGCGAAGAGCCCTGACCAAGTCCCATGTGACCAGAAACTGATTCGTGAGATTGTGGGATGCGACTTCCAATAATTCAAATTCCAGACGTTCTTTTTCTCCCTCGCTCCATCTACCGCCGGTTCGATCTTTCAGGCCCTCATGTGCCAGATGCCTGAGATATCGAATGGGGGTGCGGAAAGTGTCGGGGATAGGATAATCCGGCCATTGCCCATCTCCGTTTATGTCGATTTTCTGTATTTTCTCTACTATCATACCGGTGTTGAAAATCACTTCCGGATGATCGTGGAATATCTCCCTCATCTCTTCTTTGGACTTCAGATATTCTTCGCCTGTGAATGAGAATCGATTCGGATCGTCCATTTGGGTATTTGTGTTGGCGCATAGCATAACATCGTGTGCGACTGAATCTTCTTTGGACACGAAATGGACATCGTTGGTGGCAACTACCGGGATTTCCAACCTTTCACCGAGAGAGAATATTTCCGCATTCGCTTTTTTCTGTTTTTCAAACACATCTCCTTTGTAGCCAGGTTTCTTTGATTTATGCTGCGACACTTCCAGATAGAAGTCCTCTCCGAATACGTCTCGATACAGGCAAGCCAGCCTTTGCGCTTCCTGCAAATCACCCGAGAGAATCGCTTGAGGGATTTCACCACCGATGCATGCGGAAAGAGCGATCAGCCCATCGTAGTACTGCTTCAACGTATCGTGGTCCACCATCGGCCGTTTGTTCATTCCTTCCGTATTTGCGATGGTTACCATTTTTACAAGATTCCGATAGCCTTTCTCATTCTTTGCCAGCAGGACTAAATGATATCTGTCACCTGATTGCAAAGATCCTTTATCAAGAAGGCTTCCTTTAGTGACATACATTTCGCAACCGATAATTGGTTTTATTCCAGGGTGTTTCTTTGCGGCTTTGAGGAATTCCGGGACTCCGCTCATTGTCCCGTGGTCGGTGATGGCAAGCCCCCTCATTCCATATTCTTCCGCTTTATTGAATAGATCCTCAATTCTGGACATCCCGTCCAGTGTTGAATACAACGTGTGTACATGGAGATGCGTAAAACTCATAATATAACAAGCGTTTTGATTTCCGGCAGCAAAGGTATTGGCCGCTTCCGCAGAAATTAGGCGGATGTAAAAAATGTGGCAAAATTTCGATAACGCTACTTTTTTGCCGAAGCTCCATATATCTTTGCCGAAAGTATTGCTAACTTTATCACTGCAAGCAAGCAATACCACACGAGAACGAATCAACAATGGCAAAGAATTATTTCAAGAGATATATATGGCTTTTGGAGACACTCCAGAGCAGGGGCCGTCTCACTCTCAAGGAACTTCAAAACCTTTGGCTGCGCAGTTCCGTCAATGACGAGGGAAAAGAGCTCGCTCCGAGAACATTCTCCAATCACATTCAGTCCATTGCCGACATCTTTGGCATTGAGATCGCCTGTGATCGCAGGGATAACACTTATTATATCGACAACGAGGATGAGATCGGTGGGAATGAGGTGAGGAATTGGATGCTGGAGGCGCTCAGCCTGAACAGTCTTCTGAACGAGAGCGCAGGGCTAAAAGACCGCATCATCTTTGAGAATGTGCCCTCAAGCCAGAAGCACCTCACGACCGTAATTCAGGCAATCCGCGACAAGAAGGTTCTCAATGTAACGTACCGGAGCTATCGCAAACCGGCACCTGAAGAACTTGTCCTCGGGCCGTATTGCCTGCGTGAGTTCAAGAAGAGATGGTATTTATATGCCCAAAAGGCAGAAGATGCTGAACCGCATATGTTTGCCCTCGATAGGATTCAGAGCATTGAAATCGGCAAGGCGAAGTTCACTCTGCCGAAGAAATTCAACACGCATGAATATTTTGCCGGCATCTATGGCGCAAGAGTATATCCTGACATGAAGCGGGAAATGGTCATTCTCAAGGTTTCAGATATGCAGGCAAAATATTTCAAGTCTCTGCCTCTGCACAAGTCACAAGAGATTGTTGAGAAAGATTCGGAATACACGACCTTCAAATACTTTCTTACCCCGGACTACGACTTCAAGCAGGATGTCCTTTCGTTCGGAACGAGCGTTGAGGTTTTGGGGCCGGAGCATCTCAGGAAGGAAATGGGGGAGATTATTAGTAAACTAAATAGTAAATACAATGAATAGCGAAGTTAAAGGAAAGATCACTGAGATTTTGAATCGCACATTTCGAGTAATCGATAAGTGCTATGAAAACAATAATGAAGCTTCATCTATAGCTGATTACACAAAAGCCGAGAGTCGATTAATATTCCTACGCTACAGCAAAACTTACCGTTACGGAAAACGTCGCTTTAGTGAGCAAGAATTGAAATTTGTTTTCATTGAGCAGTTCAACAAATATTGCGATGAAGTTGGCTGGGATGCCTATTATTCAGTTGAGACACCTACAGAATGGAAGTATAGATTTTCAGGTACAGATGAGCCTCGCAAAACCGAAGACGGTGATGGCCAGTCAGCCAGAATTGACATATGTATTCATGACAATTACGGGAATCGTGTGTGCCTACTTGAGTTTAAGGCTGGCAACCCTGAACCATTCAGTTTCAAAAAAGATTTCGTAAAACTTTCTGAAGAGGGCGGACTTTGCTTTTTCGTTCATTTATTGGAAAGACAACAGAGTGACACAGAAAGAAATATCTTGAATAAGAAGATTGGCGAGAGCATAAAAGAATCAAATTATATTTGCCATACTATTGATTCCCGATACAAGGGGACAAAATATCTTTCAAAAGATGTTATCACAATAGATGGCTGGGAGAAATTATGATGGAAAATGTCTTGAACCTATCAATTGGGATTTTAGATAAAGGCCTTGATAGTCCCGAGATCTTGAACTTTCTAAAGGCGAAGCCGAGGTATCATTTGTTTGGGGATGTGCACGCAACTGCCAATAAAGACGAAATATCAAACAATACAAGATTCTCAAATATCTACATATTATGACAACAAACAATAATAAACGTTCCTTTATGGATGCTCTTTTGAGTTCTGTCAAAGGAAAGACAAACTCAAAAGGATATTTTGATTCATTTTCCAAGAATATTTTTGGGGAAATGAGCAATGAATTTGAAGAAATGTTCACTGCAGGTGACGGCAGGGAATTATATGGTAAAGCTTGTGCAGTACACTCTTCGTCTATGCTGTCTTTTAATATGTTCAGCTGGATATCAGAAAAACCATTTAAATATGAAGATGTTGAATATAACAGAGTTTTCTTCGAAGTACATCTTCCGACATTAATTAAGACGACACCTGCAAATATGGATGTCGTACTAATGGGAAAGAATCTGACTTCCGGCGAAAAGACTGTTTTGTTCATCGAATCAAAGTTCACTGAATATTTCAAGAATGATTCTGATCAGATGAAAAAGATGAGTGCAGCCTATGACGATCCGGAAAAATACTTCACGAACAAAGGTGCAAAATGGGCAAAACTGATCAAGGAATATCGAAAAAAGCCATCAAGTTCTAGCAATGGGTATTATGATGGAATAAAACAAGAAATTTGCCATATAATAGGTATTTCGAATCTTCGAAACCCTAAAGGACATAAGGAATTTGAAAGTTATAAGTCAAAGTACCTGTGCAGCCAACCAGAGATTATCGGCAATGAGAAGTTTATTTTCAAAAATATTCTCTTTAAAGTTGGATCCAAGTATTCAGAGGAGTATAAAAGGTACTCTGAATATGAACAGATATATAACAAACTGCACGAAGACCTGAGTGAGCTGCGCGAGAATATTGATATGGCGATAACATCATATTCGGATCTTTGGCCAATAATTAGAGATCAGATGTCACCAGACAGGAAGGTCTTTCTTGAAGACAAGTATATGCAATTTGCCGAATAATCATTCTATCTCTGCCACTTTTTTGCCGAAGGTTGCCGTAATTTTGCAGTCGAAATCATAAACGATGCAATAATATGGACGAAATCTTCGAAAGAATCCCGCAGCTTGAAAACAAAATCTACATCATCGGCGGCCCGCGCGAACAGGCCCTGGAGGAGGCGTTGACCCTGATCCTCAGCATCACAGACAAGCACTTCCTCGCTACAGAATTCTACTGTCTCAAAAGCACCGAAGAAGAAATCAGAACAAAATATGAAAGAATCGCCGCCGACTCCGGCTTCGGCAGGGGAAGCCGTGCCGATTTTCGCACCCAGAAGAACGGAGATGTAGACATAATCAACAAAAAAATCCGGGCCTCTCACAACCGCCGCTTCGTCCGCCTGGTCTTCTTAGACTCCCTTGAGTCAATGCACCTCAAAGGAAAAGAATGCAACCGCCAGGAAGTTCTGGACCGCCTCGCCACCTGCAATCCTGTCATTGTAGTCTCTGACGAAATCGCCCCCTCGGGCCGCGACGGAGGGCAATATGAGTCGAACGGTGTGACCCTATCGCTATCAATCAAGTAAAAATAAATGCATCGGCGAAGTTAAGGCTTTTACGCTATTATAAAAAATGCGGCACGACCCGGAGGTCATGCCGCATTAAAATAGTCTAGGCCGCTTATTATCAATAAGCTATAGCCTGCACGAAGTATTGTTCTTTTAGAACTTGTACAAGAGGCCAACGGAAATGTCACCTAATTTTACGATGTTGGATGCGTTGATATTGAATCCGACATTGTAGAATTCATTTGGTACAGTCGGGTCGCTGGTGTCAACAATGGTATACGTGCAGCCAAAAGACAAAAGATTGAGCGATGAATACAGGACAATATGCTTTGTCGGCTCGTATGTCAGCATCGGGACAACGCTGAGTCCTACTGCAGTAGCGCCGATGTCGTCGTCGGAAGTAAGCATCTTGTTGAACTCAGCGCTCCCTTCAAGCCAGAAACCGCATCTGCGGACATTGAGGCATTTGTATCTGACATAAGGATTGATTCCGGCGACAAGCAAAGCCTCGTCGGAGGAAATAGTCGTATTGCCGACAGTAACGGAAACCTCATCCTTGCTGGAGGTCATAGCATTGAATGTCAACTTGGAACCGACCATCCACCTCTTACCGATCTGGAATCCCAATTCAGGGCTAAGCATAAGCGATGCGACATGATTATCCTCGTCAAACGTTCCGACGAGATTGATTCCGGCATCACCACCTAAATAGAAACGTGTCTGGGCGTTTGCTCTGAAGGCGCTCAAAAACATTGCGCTGAACGCAATCACAATAATAAAATGTATCCTTTTCATTTCTTTCGCATAAAAATATCTCCCGTTTTTGCGGAACAGGGGTGCAAATATAGCAATTAATATTCTCTTAACGTCCGGAAAAGAAAGGGCTAGGCAGCCCGTCCGGCTATTGAATTGTTTTTACCATCCCTATTGATCAGTATTTACATGGAAAAGGAAGGAATAATTCTTTTTCTGTGTATAAAATGCAGCCTCCTTGGTATTCATTACGCAAAGTTCACGATGGAGGCCGAAGCAGATATAACGCAGGTCTTCCGTGACCGGGGCGGGTTCACGATGCGGGCTGCGATCATTTCTCCGTGACCGAAACAGTTTGATGACCAGCATCTTCCTAGTTTTCACCCTCGTCTTCTGGGGTAGGGTGAGAAACTACATCTTGCAGGTAACATGACAGTTATGGTCACGCAGAGGGGAGAACGAGCGGCATATGCCCGTTATAGCGGATCGGAAAATGGATCACCTGCGAAACCCTGTGTGAAAGTATTTCGTTGCATTACCGCTCCCGGAACCCGGCCCGCTTGCGAAGGAGTGCAGAATATTCATTCCTTGGGCGAACTACGCTTGATTGTCAAGCCCTCGCGATAAAAGGAGTGTCGGAATATTCATTCCTTGAGATGCCAGGCTGCCTCCTGCAGGCTTTCAGAGCGGAGCGTGATCCCAACGTGTGAAAATTCGGTCATACCTTGCGAACGTCGAGACTGTCAATCAGCCCTTTGCGATCGAAGGAGTGCAGAATATTCATTCCTTGAGCAGCCTATAGTTGCCTGATTTTGGTTGACTACTTTTTCGTCTTAAGACTGAAGAAAGTTGACTCGGTTGATTAAATTTGGTTTACTTTTTCTCTAAGCCTGATTTCAGTTTACTTTCCGAGCATCTCCTCTGTCGGGTCTGCTGTCTTTGTTCCAGGCTGAGCATTGGCCAACCTTTTTTGTCGTTTTTGTTCGAGGCTAAGTCTACCTTACACTCAATTATTGAATTCCCGGCCGCCTATTCTGACTTTTTAACCACCCTCATTACGCTGAGCGGCCTCCCAGGACCAAAATGCTAGGAATCCGGGCCTGGGCGCTACCCACGGAGGCCTCCCAGGACCAAAATACCGGGAATCAGGGCTTGGGCGCTACCCACGGAGACCTGCCAGGACCAAAATACCGGGAATCCGGGCCTGGGCGCTACCCACGGAGACCTGCCAGGACCAAAATGCCGGGAATCAAGGCTTGGATAGGGTCTGCAGAGGCCTGCTAGGACGGGAATCCCGGGGAATTGGTCCTGGCTAACGTCGGCTGCCCCGGGAACAATTTGGGATTTACAAAATGCGGGCACGCCGATCCAGCTCCCAGGGCTGTACAGGGCATATGAGTGTGAAAGATCTGTCAAAATATTCGCCCTCTTTTCACTCCGATCGGCCTTCCAGACCCTTCCAAGAGCGATTGCTGTGCCCGTGTTTTGTAAATCCGACTCCAGGAACAAGACCCTGATCGGTTTTGGGTCTATATCCAAGACCGGAAACACGGGGAATCGGGCTTCGCTGCCGTCTCAAAGGACATTTCGGGACGGGAATCCCGGGAAATCCGGCCTGGGCGCTACACACGGAGGCCTCCCAGGACCAAAATACCGGGAAATCCTGCCTTGGGCGGGGGCGGCGGAGGCCTGCCCCACCTGTAAAGGTCGGTCCTTGAGCGTGCCGCGATTGATTGTCAAGCCTTTGCCAATAGAGGTGTGCAGAATATTCATTCCTTGGGCAGACGGCAATTGATTGTCAGGTCCTTACTGAGAGGGAAGTGCAGAATATTCATTCCTTGCGCGGGCTGGGGTTGGAGACTGTGCTGAAAATGTTTACCGGAAAACAGTTTGCCTTCTCCTGCGTTGTCCTGGCCGAGGTTTTGCCGGGGCCGCCGCCCGCAGCGATCGTTTGGGGATAGCAGGGTGCCCGTTGAGGCCTGTTCGTGAGGCAATGAGTGGGGATGATGCTTGCGGAAGAAAAAAGAAAACCGAAACCGGAACAAAGATGATAATGTACCCGATAACGATACGGCACGACCCGGAGGTCATGCCGCATTAATTAGATTGTTATCAATAGTTTATAGCCCTAATATTCATCTTCGTTGAAGAAGAAGTCTTCCTTGGTGGGGTAGTCGGGCCAGATGTCTTCGATGCTTTCGTAGACCTCACCGTCGTCTTCCAGTTCCTGAAGGTTTTCGATCACTTCTTCCGGGGCACAGGAACGATTGGCGTAGTCAATCAGTTCTTCTTTGGAGGCAGGCCAGGGAGCATCGTCCAGGCTGCTGGCAAGTTCTAGTGTCCAATACATACTGTTTAAAATGTATTAAGTTAGTAATGATCAATTAATTGCATCTCATGAAGCTCCGCGGGGGCAGAGCAGTTTGCCGCAAAGATATACAAAAAATCATAACAATGCCGTTTTTTTGGCTAATTTTGTGGGCCTTCAGAGGCATTTTCAACAATTATACCTTAACCCTAGGACGATGTCATACGAGAAGGAAGAATTATTCGATGAACAGACAACCGGGTCGATCGCTGACCATGTCAGAGAAATCCTGCGGCTGCTCGGGGAAGATCCGGAACGCGAGGGGCTCCTGAAGACCCCGACGCGCGTGGCGAAGTCGCTCCAGTTCCTGACGCAGGGCTATGCGCAGAGCGGGACGGAGCAGATCCAGTGCGCGATGTTTGATGAAAAGTATAGACAGATGGTACTGGTCAAGGACATCGAACTCTACTCGATGTGCGAACACCACCTCCTGCCCTTCATCGGGAAGTGCCATGTGGCCTATATTCCTGACGGAAAGATCACCGGTCTGAGCAAGATCGCCCGCGTTGTGGAAACCTACGCGCGCCGGCTGCAGGTGCAGGAACGTATGACCGTCGAGATCCGCGACTGCATCCAGAACGCCCTGCGCCCGCTGGGGGTCGCGGTCGTGATCGAGGCGATGCACACCTGCATGTCCATCCGCGGCGTGCAGAAATCCAACGCCATCACCACGACCTCCGCCTTCTCCGGCGTATTCCTGAGTTCCGCCCGGACCCGGAATGAATTTTTGAATCTTATCAAGTAACTGAATATGAACAAACGAGATAGAATCATCCTGACCGGAGACCGTCCCACGGGACCACTCCACATCGGCCACTATGTCGGCTCTCTCCGAAACCGGGTTCTCTTGCAGAACGAGGGCGCCTACAAGCGGATGTTCGTGTTCATCGCGGACGCGCAGGCCCTCACCGATAACTTTGAAAACCCCGAAAAGGTGCGTCAGAACATCATTGAAGTCGCTCTGGACTACTTTTCCGCCGGCCTGGACCCCGACAAGGTGACGATTTACATTCAAAGCCAGATTCCTGAATTGGCTGAACTGACTTTCTACTACATGAATCTGGTCACCGTGGCCCGGCTGCAGCGGAACCCGACCGTGAAGGCAGAGATCGCCATGCGGGGATTCAGCAAGGAGGAGGGGGACGAGCAGACCTTCGGCAGCGGACTGCCGGTCGGCTTTTTCACATATCCGATTTCCCAGGCTGCCGACATCACGGCCTTCAAGGCTACGACCGTTCCGACCGGAGCGGACCAGAAGCCGATGATCGAACAGGCCGTCGAGATTGTCCGCGCATTCAACCGGATCTACGGAGGGAATGTGCTGGTTGAACCGGAAATCCTGCTTCCCGACAAAGCCGCCTGCATGCGGTTGCCCGGCATCGACGGCAAGTCCAAGATGAGCAAGTCGCTGGGCAATTGCATCTATCTGTCAGAATCCGCCGATACAATGCGCAAGAAAGTTATGTCGATGTACACGGATCCGCTGCACATCAATATCAGCGACCCGGGACACGTCGAAGGCAACGCCGTCTTCACCTATTTGGATGCCTTCTGCCGGACCGAGCATTTCGGAAGGTACTGGCCGGATTTCTTGAATCTGGACGAACTCAAGGCCGGTTATGAACGCGGAGGCATCGGTGACGTGAAGGTCAAGAAATTCCTGGAGAAGATCCTGAACGAAGAGTTGGAACCGATACGCGCGCGCAGGAAGGAATATGAAAAGGACATTCCCGCCGTCTATGACCTGTTGAAAAAGGGAAGCGTGGCCGCTCGCGAAGTCGCGGCAGCCACACTCGACGACGTGAAGAAGGCCATGAAGATCGACTATTTCGAAGATCGCGAACTCATCGAAGAGCAGGCCAGGCGCTTCTCAGAATAGTCCGAACAAATTAGTTCGCCTCCTTGTCAGGGACGAGGGCGCACCATACCACAGCACTCAGGGCTCCGCCCAGGAGCGGGGCGACGATGAACACCCAGAGATCCTTGAGGGCCTGTCCGCCTGCGAAGACGGCCGGTCCGATGGAGCGGGCCGGGTTCACGGAGGTGCCGGTCAGTCGGATACACACAAGGTGCACCAGGATCAGCGAGAGACCGATGGCGAGCCCGGCGAAGTTGCCGGCGCCGACCTTGCTGTCCGTCGCGCCGAGCACCACGAAGACGAAGATGAAGGTGGCGATGACTTCGACCAGGAAGGCCCCGCCTGGGCCGCCGGCATTGGCAACTCCGTTGGAGCCGAGGGACTGGGTCAGGTCAGGTGCGGCGACGGTCTTGGTGAGCAGGAGAAGGAGGGCGCCTGCGATCAATGCGCCGACGATCTGTCCGCCCCAATAGCCGAAGGCGTCTTTCCAACTCATTCTGCCGGCCAGGGCGACACCCAGCGTGATGGCGGGGTTGATATGGCAACCGGAAATTCCTCCGATCGCGTATGCCATGGCAACCACGGAAAGGCCGAAGGCGATGGCGGTACCGACGACGCCGGCCGCCGAGTCGCATCCGAGAAAGACCGCGGTTCCGCAGCCCAAGAGAGTCAGAACCATGGTTCCAATCATCTCAGCAACATACTTTTTCATAAGTTATTAATTAAGTGTGATGTCTTTTGGTACGCTAATTTAGTAAAAAATGAACCTTAAATCGTTAATTATTTATAAATTTACCAAAGATAATGTGAAATATAGATATTATGGAAACTCATGTTGTGATTATGGCTGGAGGAATCGGCAGCCGCTTGTGGCCGGTCAGCGTGCCGGAACTGCCGAAGCAGTTCATCGATTTGCTCGGCGTGGGCAAGTCCCTCCTCCAGATGACCGTGGAAAGGTTTCTGCCCGTCTGCAATTTGAAGAATATCTGGATTGTGACCTCAGACCGCTATGTGGATCTGGTTCGGAAGCAAATCCCCGGCCTCCCCGACGGACATATCCTTGCGGAGCCTGAACCCCGGAGCACAGCCCCCTGCATCGCCTATGCTTGCTGGAAGATCAACCGGGAAGACCCGGAGGCGAACATCATCGTTACGCCTGCTGACGCCGTTGTGCTCAACGAACAGAAATTCTCGAACGTGATCCGCAAAGCGTTGAACTTCACTGCGAAGAACGACTGCATCGTGACGATCGGGATCGAGCCTACCCGGCCGGAGACCGGCTACGGGTACATCCATGCGGAGGAATACAATCTCGAAGAAATCGTGAAAGTCCGCTCTTTCGAGGAGAAGCCGGATTTGTTCCGCGCCAAGTCCTATCTTTCCGCCGGAAACTATTTCTGGAATGCGGGCATCTTCGTTTGGAATGTGAAGACCATCGTCGCGCAGTTGAAACAGCACGCGCCGGGGATCGCCGCCATCATGGACCGGATCGCTGAAAGCTTCGGGACGGAGGAAGAGACGATCACCCTGCAGAAGCTGTTTCCGACCTGCGAGAAAATTTCCATCGACTATGCTGTTATGGAAAAAGCGGATTGCATCTACGTGATCGCCAGCGATTTCGGTTGGTCGGACCTGGGTACCTTCACCTCCATCAAGGATTTCATTCCGAGTTCTGATAAAATCTCCGCTTCCGGTCAGGAGGCTGTTGAATCGGAATGCTCCGAGAACAAAGTCATCGGCCGCGACGTCCGTCTGTACCGTTGCGAGGGCTGCCTCATCCACGCCGGCGACGCCAAAACCGTTATCGTGCAAGGGCTCAGCAACTACATTGTGGCCGTGAAGAACGGCAACGTGCTGGTCTGCTCCCTCGGGGATGAACAGCACATTAAGGAATATTCACAGAAGAAGCCGTGAACATCGCAGTCGTTGGAACCGGATACGTCGGACTCGTCAGCGGAGCCTGTTTCGCCGAGATGGGGGCCGAGGTAACGTGCGTGGATATCGATGCCGCGAAGATCGAGCGGCTCCGCAACGGGGAAATTCCCATCTATGAACCCGAATTGACCGGCATCGTCAGACGGAATGTGGCGGCTGGCCGACTCCGCTTCGCGACCGAACTTGCTTCCTGCATCGGGCAGGTGGAAGTGGTCTTCATCGCGGTGGGCACCCCGCCCGACGAGGACGGGAGCGCGGATGTGAAAAACGTGCTGGCCGTCGCCCGCGTCTTCGGCGCGAACATCAACAAGTACACCCTCTTGGTCACGAAGTCCACGGTCCCTGTCGGGACTGCCCGAAAGGTCAAGGAGACCGTGCTGGAAGAGCTTGAAAAGCGGGGTGTCTCCATTCCCTTCGACGTCGCCGCGAATCCCGAATTCCTGAAGGAAGGCGCGGCGGTCAAGGATTTCATGAGCCCGGACCGGGTGGTCGTGGGCGTAGATTCCGATCGGGCCAAAGAGGTCATGTCCCGACTCTACCAGCCCTTTCTGCTGAAGAGTTTCCGGGTGATCTTCACGGACATCGCTTCGGCTGAGATGATCAAGTACGCCGCCAATTCGATGCTGGCGACCCGGATCAGTTTCATGAACGAGATCGCCAATCTCTGCGAACGGGTGGGGGCCGACGTCAACCTCGTCCGTCAGGGGATCGGGGCGGATACCCGCATCGGGAACAAATTCCTGTACCCGGGCTGCGGCTACGGGGGAAGCTGTTTCCCCAAGGATGTCAGGGCGCTTGTAAGGACCGCCGAGAAGAACGGTTGCGAAATGAAGGTGCTCAAGGCGGTCGAAGAAGTAAACACCGAGCAAAAGAAATTGCTTTTCAAGAAGTTGAATGCCCGTTATCCGGAAGGTTTGGCCGATCTGACGATAGCCCTCTGGGGACTTTCCTTCAAACCGGAGACGGATGACATGCGGGAGGCCACCTCCCTTGTGACCATCGACCTGCTACGGGCGTCGGGTTGCCGGATCCGCGTCTTCGATCCCGTGGCCATGAACGAATGCAGGCGCCGGTACGGCGATGTCCTTGAATATGCCGACGACATGTATGAGGCCGTGGCCGGGGCAGACGCCCTGCTGTTGCACACGGAATGGAAGCAGTTCCGCATGCCGGATTGGAAGCGTATCCGCTCCCTGATGCGTATTCCCCTCGTGATCGACGGACGGAACATCTACGATCCGGTGGAAATGGCGGAGTACGGGTTTGAATATTCAGGCATCGGACGATGAAATATGTCTTTATCGTTCAGGGCGAAGGACGGGGGCATCTGACCCAGGCGATGTCCATGGAGCGCCTGTTGCTCGACAATGGACATACCGTCGCGGCCATTCTGGTGGGGAAGAGCCCCGCCCGGAAGCTTCCTGCTTTCTTCACCTCCGCCGTCTCCGTCCCGGTCGAATCCTTCGATAGTTTCAACTTCGTGCCTTCGGCTTCAAACCGAAAGGCAAGCATTTTGAAGACGGGGCTCTACAACCTGCTGCACATTACATCTTTTTCCCCGTCCATCCGTTTCATCCGGGACCGGCTCCGTGCCCTGAAGCCGGATGTGGTAGTGAATTTCTATGACATCCTCGGAACCCTCGGCTATGCGCGCAGCGGTTTGAAATCGCCGATGGTCTGTGTGGCACACCAGTTCCTCTTTCTGCACCGAGATTTCAGGTTCCCTCGGTGCGGCTACGAAGATCGTTTTCCCTTGAACCTTTTCACGCGGATGGTCGGTTGGCGCGCCGCGAAGATTCTCGCTCTGTCGTTCCGAAAGATGGAGGACGATCTCCGGCGCCGGATCAAGGTCGTCCCTCCCTTGCTGCGGCCCGCTGTTCTGGCCCTTCGTCATGCGGACGGCACGGACGACCCGCTCGTTCGGGACGGAGGGTATATTCATGGCTATATGCTCAATCCGGGTTTCTCGGCGGATATTCTGGATTGGCACGCCTGCCATCCCGAGGTCGAGTTGCGTTTCTTCTGGGACAAGGCCGACGAGCCGGCGGTCAAAGTGGTGGACAAGAAACTGTCGTTCTACTATCTGGACGATGCGGAGTTCATACGCCAGATGGCCGGCTGCCATGCCTATGCTTCCACGGCGGGCTTCGAATCGATCTGCGAGGCGATGTACCTCGGCAAGCCGCTTCTGATGGTTCCTTCCCATGTGGAACAGAAATGCAACGCCTTCGACGCCACCGAAGGTTTCCGCTTCACCCGGCCTTCCCGTGAGACCACCGGTTGCGACGACGCGACTGCATCCGCTCCTCCGATCCGTCCTGCCGTGGCGGCTGATTCCTTCGATCTGGACAAACTGCTGGCTTTCGCGGAACACGACTTCGTCCCTGACGATGCGTTTCCCGCCTGGGCCCGTTCAGCCGATGCAATCTTCCTGCGGGAACTCACAACTTTTCCGTAGGCATCCTGTCCGAACTGCAAAAACGATATTGGTTTCATCTTTACGAAATATTTTGTAGCTTTTAAGCGCGAGAAGTAGATAAAGATAATATGGATAAAGAATTGATATTTTGAAGGTCTGCGGCTTTTCCTCCGCCTGAATCTTTTGGTGTTTGAATGTTTTGGAACAGCTTTATGAAACAACTTTTTTTCCTTGTGTTTGCAGCAGTGCTATTGAGTATGGGCTTTAAAGTTTCTGCGCAAATTAAAATTGAAAGAGCAGGCAAGATTGTTGCTATGGTGAAAACTTCTTACGTGGCAAACCCTTCTCATGTTCTTACAACAACCGAGAATTGGAGACGTTCGATTACTAAGTCTATTATAAGGAGTTCTACGGATACAGGTATGGTCTACTTGCTCAGACTGGATACGTTTAGCACTCTCGACAAACCTATGACAATCTCCCTTGGCAACGATGAGGAATCTGCAAGATTATCTCTCCATTATATTGAGAATCTCTTTTATGAGGAGGATGCATCGACATTTGAATTACCTCTTATTGACGGGGCTGCCTCAGTGGCTGTTGGTAATAAACCTATGCAAAACAGGTTTTACAATTCACTAACAATTTCTTCGGAGAATTATTATGGAGAAGTCAGAATTACAAGAGATGAGATTTTAAAGTTGATCAAGAAATTTGAATTGTTTATTAAGGATGGACTAAATAGTGATGCAACAGGAAATGAGGCTCTCCCCCTTTAAGGTCGTAAAGGACGATCTTATCAACAAAGAGAATCCCAATGATGGGCAGGGTGTCTCGGGCTCTAGGGATATCCACGAACACTCTGGACCTAGGCATTGCAGGAAAGGTCGACTTTTGGTAGGGCCCGGTTCTTGGCCTATGCCCTTGGATGGGGGGGAACGTACACAGTCATTCCTTCTAGCCCCTTCCAGGGCGCCATCTCGTCCACAACCCCGGGTCTGAAAAGGAAGAACGCACACTAGATCTGCGTATAGTGCCTTCCTGGCTGTACTCCCGTATTCAACCCTTGGGCAAAAACAAAAAAACCTCGCCGAAAGTATTCTGCAGGGAATTCATGTGTTCTGTTTGGGGTCGCCACTGTTGCATTTTTTGAATAGAATGAAAAGTTTTTGGATTGGTCCTCAATGAGTTGATAGGTATTTTCATTTCATTCCATCCCAACTTGTTGCACATAAATTTCATTCAGTTATTCATTTTTGTATGTGTAATACCTCGTTAATAATTTTAAAATTATTTCCATACGTGTCCACTAAAAGTTGTGGACGATTATTATAAAGTTTAACAATTAAAACAAAGTAGGCTCACTTGAACCATTTCGTTCATTGACAATATTGTAGTTAGGTTTACCAAAGAGTTTGTCAAGAGGCAAAGTCTCTGTAAGAGAAACACTTGCAAGTTGAAGCATCTCATAAATGGGCCTGTCGATATTCATCTTTTTCTGCACGATTGCTATCATACAATACGCAATAATTGCGGAGTAAATTTGGATTCTGACGGCATTCTGATCTTATCGGGATATTTTCCCATTGTAAGCTGCCCGTCCATATAGCCGATGGCATCGGATAGAATGCCGGAACCAAGGGGAAAACGACGTTTCCATTTCATAGGCTTGAAATCATTGTTCTTCTTGCCTCTGACAACAAAGTAAGCTCCTATACTTTCAAGGGCATATAGCCTCTTGAAGTCATTGTAGCCGCGATCAAAGATGTAAAATGAACTTTTTTCATACGGTATTACATCCATCGCATTCATGTCGTGCACTCTCGCTTCGGTTATATGAAAGAACGTTGGAATCGAGGTTTCAACATCAAACAATGTGTGAATCTTTATTCCTCCTTTGCCCTGATTCTTGCGCAACAGAGCTCACTTGAAAGTCTCCAGGCATAGTTCTATCGTGGTTGAGTCGAACGCATAAACATGACCGTTCAGTTTGAAGATATCCGTTGCACGGCACTTTCGGGCATCTGCGATTACGTAATATGCAAACTCTTCGAATATATGATAGTCTCGGTTCTTGTTCGCTTTGGAAAGATTGCTTTTGGTAGCATACTTTCCGAATCCAAGGTGATAGGCTTTTCCGGAGAGGGCTTGGGTTGCAAGCGCGACATCGCGAAGACTTTCACGGTT
>JAAYJQ010000023.1 GCA_012522855.1 Bacteroidales bacterium | reverse complement strand
TTTCTCCTGGGTTCCGTATGAAAACGCCCCCCAGACTGCGAGCAGCGCGATTACCAGGCCTATCTCCGTGAAGAGCAGGCGCCTGTTCTCAAGATCCGCTTTCGGTGTTTTCTTGATTTCCATATTCTGTGATTTTATGTTCTAACAAGCAACCAAAGTTAGAAATAATAATTTTCTTTTCAAATTTTTTGGATTAATAGTTGTAAATTTGTTGAAAAATTTGTTGAAAACTTTTTATGATCCGCTATTTCTCTGAAGACATCTCCTTTACCTATTCCGGAAAACGCCTCGCGAACCGATGGCTGAAGACGGTCTCGGAGGCAGAACACAAGACAATCGGAAACATCGCAATCATCTTCTGTTCAGACGCTTATCTTCTTCAGATCAACAAGAAATATCTGCAGCGCGACACCTTCACGGACATCATCACTTTTGATTACTGCAAGGGAGATCTGCTGTCCGGAGACCTGTTCATCAGCATTGATACAGTCCGCGACAACGCAGCCTACTACGGAACTGTTTTCACCGAGGAGCTCAATCGGGTCATCGTGCACGGCCTTCTTCATTTGGTCGGTTTCGATGACCGGACTGAAGATGAGCGCCGGATCATGCGGAAAAAAGAAGACGAGTATCTTCAGTTGCTCGCCCAGTTGTCGGTATAACCATGCAAGACCGGTATGACATCATTGTGGTCGGAGGAGGACATGCGGGTTGCGAAGCTGCGATGGCGGCCGTCAACCTTGGATCCTCGGTTCTGCTGCTCAATGCCGATCTTTTGAGTTTCGCCCGGATGTCCTGCAACCCGGCGATTGGCGGAATCGCCAAAGGACAGATTGTACGCGAAGTTGACGCTTTGGGCGGATACATAGGGCTGGTCACCGATGCCTCGACCCTTCAGTTTCGAATGCTGAACCGCTCCAAGGGGCCGGCCATGTGGAGCCCCCGGGCACAATGCGACAAACTCGCTTTTTCTCTGCAGTGGAGAAATATTCTCGAAAACACCTGTAGGTTAGATATTTACGCCGATTTTGCGAACGCTCTTCTCTTTGAGGATTCGAAAATTCGCGGGGTCAAGACCAATACAGGGGCAATATTCAAGTCTCGGGCGGTTATTTTGACCGCGGGAACCTTTCTGAACGGGAAACTTTTTATCGGACAGCATTTTTGGGAAGGCGGCCGGCTCGGCGAACCGGCTTCCTGTGGTCTGACCGAACAACTCGTCAGCCTCGGACTTCGGGCCGGCCGGATGAAGACCGGAACGCCCCCCCGGGTTGACATTTCGTCTGTCGACACGTCCGTGCTTCTTCTTCAAGCCGGTGATTCCGACCCGGAACGTTTTTCCTTTTTGAATATTCCTTCTTCGATCCAGGGGGCGGATCCGCAGATGCCTTGTTTCATCCTCAGCACCAATGAGGCGGTTCATGAGACCCTTCGTTCCGGTTTTCAGGAATCTCCGCTTTTCACGGGGATGATTTCCGGCCGCGGGCCGCGCTACTGTCCCAGTATCGAGGACAAGCTCCGGGTATTCCCGGACAAAGATTCACACCAGTTGTTCCTCGAGCCCGAAGGAAGAAACACGAATGAATATTATCTCCAGGGCTTTTCCTCTTCTCTGCCGCTCCGGATTCAGTTGGACGCGATGCACAAGGTCAAGGGTCTCGAACAAGCGAAGGTCTTTAAACCAGGCCATGCAGTGGAATATGATTATTTCGATCCGACACAGCTGAAGGTTACGCTGGAACTGAAAGATATCGACAACTTATACTTTGCCGGCCAAATCAACGGCACTACCGGCTACGAAGAGGCCGCGGCGCAGGGAATCATTGCCGGCATCAATGCGGCCCTGCGTATTGCAGGCAAAGAGCCATTCGTCCTCCGCAGGGATAGCTCCTATATCGGAGTGTTAATCGACGATCTGATCACGAAAGGCGTCGATGAGCCGTATCGGATGTTTACTTCGCGGGCGGAATATCGGATTTTGCTTCGACAGGACAATGCGGATCGCCGGCTCACGGAACTCTCATATTCCATTGGTCTGGCGTCTGAAGAACGATATGCCTTGTTGATGCGAAAGTACGAGACGGCGGATCGCTTGTCCCGGCTTTGTTCGGAGAAGAATATGAGAGCGGAGACCGTGAACCCGTACCTTGCTTCCAAAGGTTCCGCTTTATTGACGGAATCCAAGCGTGTTGCAGATTTGGTTTCTCGGCCGGACGTTTCTCTCCACGAGTTGTTGCATTATGTTCCACGTAGAACATTTGAGAAATATGAGATTGAATTACCCTCTGAGGAGAATCCCTTTGCTGCGCCTTCCAGGAAGGAAATCCTGGATGCCGTTGAAATTGACATCAAATACAGGGGCTATATTGAACGAGAAAAGTTAATAGCCGATAAACTCTCTCGCCTTGAAGAGTTGATAATTCCCGAAAATTTCGATTATGACAAAGTCTTTGGCCTCACCATCGAGTGTCGTCAAAAATTTAAGAAGTATAATCCTAGGACGATCGCCCAAGCGTCCCGGATTTCGGGAGTCTCTCCTGCCGACATTTCCGTCCTGCTCGTCTATTTTGGTCGCTAATGTTCCACGTGGAACAATTATTAAGATGTTTTTTCTGTCCTTTACCGTTTTGTTGGTCGCGCGTAATCCGGACGTCATGAATATTTTCTTCCGCTTACATCATCTGTAGGGCGGATTTGATGATCTGTTCAACCTTGGCGTTCGGGTTGGCCTTGAGAATGGCATGGATGGCCTTGTTGACGTTGGGTTTGGAGAAACCAAGCATGACGAGGGCGCGGGTGGCCTCCTCCACGATTTCACTTCGACCGCCGGCGAACAGCGCGCTGCTGTCCGCCCCTTCACCTTTGACAATCTTGTCCTTGAGTTCCAGCACCATTCGTTGAGCTGTTTTGAGACCGATGCCTTTTACGCTTTTGAGCCGGGCCAAGTCTTCGGAGAGAATAGCTTGCCGGATTTCTTCCGCGGAAAGGGACGAAAGCATCATCCGGGCTGAGGACACCCCTACGCCGGACACGCTGATAAGGAGCTTGAAAAGCTCGCGCTCGTCCTTTGTCGCAAAGCCATAATAGAGTTCGATGTCTTCGCGTTCGCGCATGTAGTGGTGGATATAGATGGTCGCCTCCTTCTTGTTTTCCAGGGCCTGGAAGGTCTGCAGCGAAATCAGAATGCTGTAACCGATTCCGTTGTTTTCCAGAATCACTTCCGTCGGAGTCAGTTCGGTGACGGCGCCTTTGATGTAGTCGATCATATTCGTTGTTTGTCGTGAGGAGGGGGAAACCTCCGACAATCGTCCGGCTTCGCCGGACCCCTCCCACGCAAGCGTGGGCCCCTCCCTCTTACGGAGCCGAGGGTGGCTACGGATCTTCGGAGGTTTCCCCCTCCTCATGACAAAAATACGTTATTTCGGTCAAAAACGGAATTCATTTGCTAAATTTGCAGTCTATGCGTGTCGATGAATTGAGGAATATGTTCCCGGCCCTTGCCGCAAGCGTCTACGGCAAGCCGCTGGTCTATTTTGACAACGCGGCCACGAGCCAGCGTCCCCGCTCCGTCGTGGAGATGTTGGAGACTTCGATCTATGGCGCGAATGCGAATATTCACAGGGCTGCCCACCACCTGGCGGCGGTAGCGACCGAGGAATACGAAAGCACGCGGGATGCGGTGCGGGATTTCATCCACGCCGCGTCGCGCGAGGAAATCATATTCACAAAAGGAACCACTGAAAGCATCAATCTTGTCTCCGCTTCCTTCGGGGAGGCTTTTGTGCGCGAAGGGGACGAGATTATCGTCGGCGAGGCGGAACACCATTCGAACATCGTACCTTGGCAGCTGCTGTGCGGCCGGAAGGGCGCGAAATTGAAGGTGTTGCCGGTGGATGACGCAGGCCATCTGCAAATCTCCGCCCTGGCGGATTTGATCACTTCGCGTACCAGACTCGTCGCTGTGACTCAGATTTCCAATGTGCTCGGCATCGTGAATCCGGTCAAGGAAATCATAGCCATCAGCCATGCGAAAGGTTGCCCGGTGCTGGTGGACGGTGCCCAGGGTATTGTCCACGATGTGGTTGATGTGCAGGATTTGGATTGCGATTTCTATGCGTTTTCCGGGCATAAGCTGTATGCGGCCACAGGAATCGGCGTGTTGTACGGAAAGCGGAAATGGCTGGAACAGATGCCTCCGTACCAGGCGGGCGGCGAGATGATCGGGACGGTGAAATTCTCCGGGACAACCTTCGGTCCTCTCCCGCAGAAATTCGAGGCGGGCACCCAGAATATCAACGCGACTCCCACCTTGAAGCCTGCGATCGAATGCGCGAAACTCATGCGCGATCCGGAACTCGCTGCGGAACACAAAGCCGTGCGGGAATATCTGTACAAGGCCCTGACGTCGGATCCCCGGATCCGGCTCTACGGCCTTCCGCAGAGAATGGAAGACAAGATCGCCCTTTTTTCTTTCTCCGTGGAGAAGGCGCATCACGAAGATCTGGCCTTGATTTTGGACAAGATGGGAGTGGCGGTGCGTTCGGGACAGATGTGCGCGGAACCGCTGATGGGCCGTTTCGGGGTTACAGGTATGCTGCGCGCGTCTTTGGCTCCCTATAATACGATGCAGGAGGCGGAATTTTTTATCCGTTCCTTGCGGAAGGCGATAGAAATGTTGGTGTAGAAGAGCATGGCAGAAACGATCGAAGAAAAAAAGCAGCAGATCATCGACGATTTTTCGATGTACGATGCGTGGCTCGACAAGTATGAGTATCTCATCGAGCTCGGAAAGAACCTGGAGGCTTATCCGGAAGAGAAGAAAACGGAAGATCGATTGATAAAAGGTTGTCAATCAAGAGTTTGGCTGGATTATAACGTGCAGGACGGGAAGATTTTCTTTGCGGCGGACAGTGATGCCATCATTACCAAGGGTATCATATCCTTGTTGGTCGGTGTCTATTCCGGCCGCGCGGCCGGTGAAATCGCTTCCGACGATTTCGGCTTCATCGATGCGATCGGCTTGAAAGAAAACCTGTCCCCGACCCGCGCCAATGGTCTCCTTTCGATGATTAACACCATCAAGGCCTTGGCCCTGAAAAATTGCTGAAGAACATGAGTGAAGATAATAAAGAAATACTGACCGCGGAAGATGTCAAGGAACTTGCACCGCTCTACGACCAAGTAGTGCTGGCCTTGAAACAAGTATACGATCCGGAAATACCGGTCAACATCTACGATTTAGGTCTCATCTACGAGCTCAACATCAACAAGAAGCGCGAAGCGTCCGTTACGATGACCTTCACGGCTCCGAACTGCCCGATGGCGGACTATGTGTTGTCAGAAACGCATCGCGCCGTTGAAGACGTCCCCGGCATTACCAAATGCACGCTCGAACTGACTTTCGATCCTCCGTGGGACATGAGCATGCTGTCGGAAGAGGCCCGGCTCGAACTCGGCTTAGACGATATCGACACTTCGTACCGCAAATAGAAGTCGTTACCGCGTTATCCGCATAACGAATTCTTTTGAAGTGTAGACAGGGAGGTCGGTAAACCTTTCGAAATCTTTCTTGTTGTTGGTTACCAAGATGTTGACCGTGTTTGATTCCGCGCAGGCGATCTGCAGGGCGTCTTCGAAATCCGGACAGTCGCTCTTGAGCGCCCGCAGGATTTCCATATCGGTGATAGGAAGGATAACGATGTAATGGAGCAATTCTTTCATCTTTCTCTTGAACTGTTCACGGGGGGCCTTGCGGATCACGTATGCACAATCCGCAACGGATTGAGAAGAAAGAACGATTCTCAATTTGTTTTGTGCCGCAGCATTGAACAAGACGGATGCTTCTTTAAATAGCGGCCTTTCCTCGTCTACCAAATCGACCAGGACGTTTGTATCTACATAGACTGTCATATTTCTGTCTCTTGCCCTTTCGATAGAATGTAACGGAGTCTGTCATCTTGCGCAAGCTCTTCCTCCGTGTAGTGAGGCATCAACTTTCCCATTTCCAGAATTTCCGGCGAGATCGGGTGGTCCGGCGGGATGCGCGGAAAGTCATCGTCCAGAAAATTCTTCAGGACTTCTTCGACGTACTTGTTGAAGGTTTGACGGTTCTTCTTTGCGTTGGCTTTCAATTGTTTGTAGATGTTCCGGTCAAGCCTCAGGCCGGTCTGCACCCTGTCGATCGTGTTCATAATTCTATGCTTTGCTACAAAAGTATGCAATTTTTGTTAGCAAACAAATCATTTGCTAACAAAAATTTCCCGACCGTCATTGATAGCCGCACGGCCGTTTCAAGCGAATGCCGCGCCTCCCGAGATGCAATGACCCAGGTGAAACTTTTTAAAAATTATTGTAATTCAATGGTTTACGGCTGGAGCGGATGCTCATGGACGGGAACCAGAGGTCGGAGGGTTCCAGTCCGCAGGCCCGGATCATTTCGACACAGTATTCCAGCCGGCCGAAATCGGCGTCCACGTTGTTCGTTCCGAAGGTAAACTTGATGCCGCGCGCCTTGGCTTCCCGGATGATGTTTGCGCTCGGGATTCGGTAGCGCGGATTGATTTCCAAGGCGATGGAGTGCTCCTCCAGCACGTCCAGCACGCGGTCGATACGTTCCGGAGTCCAAAGTATGTCGTAGTCCGGCTGCAGCGCCTCCGGAAGGTAGGTCGGATTGGCGTAAATGTCCGCCGGCTCGTGGGTCAGGATCAATACGATCTGGTCCACAAGCATATCCATCCACTGTTCCGTCGTCATGCCGTCCATATGCACTTCTTCGGGGTGATAGACGCGCGAGATACGGCCTTTCGGATCCACAATCGTCATGGAATCGGTGAAAAGGTAGTCGAAAACACTGAGGGCTTCCTGCGAGAAGGTGACGGTCCAGCGGCGGCCTTCGCCCTGCACGCCGCGCAGGAAGGGCAGGTCTTTCACTTCCTCGAAATAGTCGTACACCTCTTGGTCGTTCGCGAGCATCCGTCCCACCCCGCCTTCTCCTGCATTCGGCGCCACGCCGTAGTTGATTCCGTATCGCATGCTCATCGCTTGCGCCATTTCTTTCGTGAGCCCGCCCTTCAGGTGGACGTGCCAGTCGATTACGGGAAAGCCGGCCTGCTGCAGCCGAATGATGCTGTCCGTCTGTTCATCCATGGGCGGCAATGTGTCGGCGGGATTCCGCTCGGCCATGTTCAGCGCTTTCAACCGCAGCTGTTCGAAGCCGACCGTGCCTTCCACTCCTTTCAGGAAGACTCTTCCTTCTCCGAGAACTCTGTCCGCATATTCATCCGTTCGGAAGGGCTCCTCCGGCTCGGTGTAGCAGACTACATCCGTGCCGTTCAGCTTGACGGAGATGTTCTTTCCTCGAACTGCGATTTCAAATGGAAACCATTCTCCGTCTGCCGGCAATGAGCGATATAGATTGCGCACGGCTGTGAGGCTGCCGGTCTTGGGGGAGCCGTCGATCGGGCCGCCGCGGAAGAGCACCTCGTAGCCGTTCAGACCGTCGGAGTGAAAGAACAGCCGGGCGGTCGCGCCTTCATCGACGCGTGCCCTGCCCGTCAGCATAAAGTTTTGGAAAGAACCGTTCGTGGCTACTTCATCTCCGGCAGCCAGCTCGACAGCTTCCTGCGGAAAACCCCGGGTGCACGCAACTGCCAGCGCGATGCCCAGAAACGATAAAAAAAAGAGACGGATATTCATATTCCTTGAGAGTTGATGCTCCAAAGGTACAAATTTATTAACTTGTGGCTCGCTATGGCTTTTGTAACGGTCTACTTTTCACTGGGGAGCAATCTCGGGAACCGCGCGGAGAATATCGCGGCAGCGCTTCGTCTACTGGACGGGGCGATGGGCTGCTGCTATTCCGCGCTTTCTCGGCTGATCGAGACGGAGCCGATGGGCTTTGCCGGGGACACCTTCCTGAACGGTGCCGTTCGATATCGGATTCCGCGGCCGGAGGCTTCGGCTGAGGTTGCAGGGCTGGCTTTGCTTGACAAGGTGAAGGCGATTGAGCGGGCGATCGGTCGCGAAGATATTCCTGAATATGACGCTGCCGGCCGGCGGGTCTACCACTCCCGCGCCATCGACATCGACATCCTCTTCTATGGGAACGAACAGATTCAGCATGAGCGTCTTGTCGTGCCGCACCCCGGCATCGCCGATCGTCCGTTCGTGATGGTTCCGCTCCGCCAGATCGCTCTCCCTTCCTTGAAAAAAGCTTTTCCGGAGATTTTTGTCGCTGCGGAGAAGTGTGTCGCTATTTCAACAGATTCAGGCCGTCTTTCGCCGACTGGTCTGTCGGGGAAATGATCAGGACGATGTTGAAAAGCCGCTGGGCATCGTTTTTCTTGCCTAGAAAGTATTTTGTCCAGGCGCACATCAGATTTGAATAATAATCGAAAGGGTACATGGACTGCACCAAATCAAAGTATTTCTCGGCCTGCGCGAAATCTTTACGGTAATAGTAGATGTTTCCGAGGGCATAATTGATCTTCGAATTGGACTTGTCGAGCGAAAGGATCTTTTTGTAGGCGGCTTCTAGATCGTCCGTCTTTTTCTGCGCCTCCAGCGGCGCGCAGAGTCCCAGCAAGGCTTCGACGGATTGCGGGGCGAGTCCGATTGCCTGATTATAATACTTTTCGCTGCTCCCGTAGTCTTTTGCCAAGTAATAGAGCCATCCCAGACGGAGAGACTTGTGGTAGTCATAGCCGTTCAAGACGGTCAATTCGCTGATGGCTTTCTGATAGTCGCCGGAAGCTTCGTACCGGTAACTGTTCGAGAAGATCTGTGCCGGATCCACTTGAGACCACGCAGGTACGGTGATCGCCAGGCAAAACAGAACCGAACCGATTGTTTTATTTATAAGTCCCATTGCAATATGAAATTCAGAATGTGATTGTTGTAATGATAAGGATCGAAATAGTCTGTAAAATAGGCGTAGCCTTTCTTCTGCTGCCAGTAATAGCCGGCGGACAGCCTGGTTTGTCCGAAGAAGAAGGAAAGCGAGAGTCCTGCTGTTGCCATGACGGGATCGTAGGTGTCGTACACCAGGAACGACCGTTCCGAGATGTAGTTCAGGTGGTTGCCGACGCTTGCGCTCCCGTCCAGCCACAGCCGCTTGGCTAGTTTGACACCCAGGCTTTGGGAGAAGATACACTGTGTCTGCATGCTAGTGCCGGGGTTGAAGAGGATCGCCCCTTCGGTTGTTCCGTAAAAATTGAGATTGCCGAGCGGATAATACGTCAGGGAGGCCTTTCCCTGAAGCTGGGAGCCGGCGCCGAAATTGGACCAGGCCAGGGCGACTTCCGGCAGGACAAAGGGGAAGCGTTTGTTCAAAAAGGTCTGTACCGAAAAGGCAAGACGGGATGTTTTCGTGTTCTCCGAATCCTTGTCCATATTTTCAATGTCATAGTAGCCTCCGGCGACTCCGAAGGTTACATTTTGGTTGGTGAAAAATTCCAACGCGCCGATTACTTGGTGCTGCATGAGAAAATCTTCTTTCTGGAGACTGCCGTCGGAAGAACGCTGAAACTTCGTATTGTGGCCTTGGTAGCCGAGCTTGAGTTTGGCATAGTCAGAAAGATGGAAACCGATCCCGAAGGATCCGAAGGCCATGTTTTGGTACTGATTCAGGAAAGCCATATTGCCGGGCGCGGGTTTGACGCCGGGTTTGTTTTCGTTCATCAGGTAGCCTCCGGAGAGGGCGACAAAGTCCATGACTGAGGGTCTGTAGCGGGCGACCGCCTGCGCGTGCGGCGACAGAAGCCTGCCCGCGATGCGCGCCTGTTCCTTCTGCCCGCTTAGAAGGCAGGCATAATACAGGCCTTCGCGCGCGATCGGGTCTTCCGGTGCCTCGGCCAGTGTCTTCCGATAATATTTCGCTGCCTTCGCATAGTTTTTCAATGCGTAAACGGCGATGGCAGTCCGGTAGTTGAGGTAGTAGAAATCGATCCCCTGTTTGCGGGCAGCCTTGCTTGACGCGAGCAATGCCCGATAATCTTGAGTCAGGTATTGCCGGTAGGTCAGGCTGTCGATCTTCCTGCGCGCGCTGTCTTGGGCCTTTAGGGAGATCGCTGCCAAAACCAACAGGAACGTTATGCCCAATCGACGCATAAGGTTTGTTTTTTGGATTGAATTTCAATTCTGTTTCCGGAAACGGTCACCGAGGTTTTGATCCGGCTCGTCCGGATGCGGAAAGATATTGTGTCCGTATGTGTTCGGAAGGTGATTTTTTCCGGGAAGTGCGCGTTGTCCGTTTCCTTCAATTCCGACTGATACCGGATCCGGGTGAACAAGATGAACGGGGCCAGGAAGTCCTGAATCCATTTTGTTCCGGGCGGATGCTCTTTCGTCAGCGGAATGAAATCCTCGACGGCAATTCCTTTTTCGTTGGAGAGCAGAAGTTTGAAACAGCTCCGGTAGAACAGATACAAGGGAGAACTTTTCTTTCCTTCAAAATCCGTGAAATAGAACAGGGTGCCGTCATTTTCAACGTAAGCGGCAGACTTGGTCTCCGGGCAATGGATGTAGGTCTTGTTGTAGGCGTCCGTCGCGATTGTCCACTGATATTCTTTGCCGTCGAAGGAGGCGCGCAGTGTTCTGCCCGGTTTCGCTTCGAAGGCGTGGAGCAGCAGTTCCGACACGGGCACATTGAACACCGTTGCATTTTCCCGCGGGACCTCGCCGATGTGCAAAATCGGCTTGCCGGGAGTCTTCTCAAAGAAATATCCGATCGGATACGGGCAGGGCGCCGCGCCGATTTCCGGGGAATACTGCACCTGAAAATGAATATGCGGCTCCGGAGACCGTCCTGAGTTGCCGCAGGCGGCCAGGACGGTTCCTTTTGTCACATAGTCGCCGATCCGTACTTTGAAACTGTCTTTTTTCAGGTGGCTGAGCTGCGAGTAGAGTCCGTTGAGATGGTTGAGAATGATTGTGTTGCCCCAATTCTTCCGGGTATCCACCTGGTTGATCTCATTGTCGTCGCTGATGTTGCTGATCGAGTACACATACCCGTCGGCCGGAGCTGTCACGGGTTTGTTGAAACTGTAGAAATCTTCTTTTTGCGCGCAGTTGCCGAAACAGGTAACGCCCTCCTCATCCGTAATCATAAAATCCAGCGCTTTTCCCCAGGCGCCCAGATGCGTAATCCCGCCGTCGTATCCCTGGCTGACTTTCCATTGGCCCAAAAAAGGGAGCTGAAACTTGAAAAGCACGCTTTGTCCGAAGCGCTGCAGGTAATTGACGTTTTTGTACACCGTTTTTTCGGGATTATAATACTGGATGTATGGAAACACAAAAAAACGGTTCTTGCTTCGCTGCCCCAGAATGAACAGAAGCAGAATGGAGAGGAGGCTGAAAGATAGGGTGTATGAAGACAGGCCAAGACTTCCGATCAAACTTTCGATTCCCGAGTTGATCAGGAACAGCGCGGGCGTCAGGCCGATGACGAGCAGATAACTGTAAGTGTTGGGAATCAAGAAGAAGCATCCGATCGCCATCCCCCAGAAAAGGTAGTTCACGCCGGCCAGGTTCTGCGTCAGCAACTGGATGTCCACGCCCATCATTTTGCTGGTCACGAAGGCGAAGACGAACCCCAGAAACGCAACCGTCGACTTGATCCGCGACAGGAATAGCAGGGCAACCACAATTATGCTCCCGGCCAAGATGCTGTCGGAAAAAAAGATGGAAGCGACCGTTTTCAGGTAATAATAAAGCATTTGCGGGATCTTCGCACCATCGAAAAGGTGTACGACCTCATACCAAGGGGCTTTCATCTGCTTTGCCAACACGACCGTGAACCGGTCGAACGGGAGGATGGACTGAATGTTATGAAATGAATCGACCGAAAGATCGACCACGAACAATGTGAGCACGAACGGCAGGGTGAGGATCGGAATCTTGTGCTTGGAGAACAGGGTTTCGAGCCAGATCGTAAGCATGAACCCCAAGACGACGGAAAAGAAGAAGAGTACGAGGAAAGCAGCGTTTACATGAAATTTGTACACCAAGCAGATCCCGATGAAAACGGCGTTGAAACCGTAGAGCCCGGACGCGATCTGCTCTTTGGAGAAACCGAGCAGATGAGCCAGCAGGTTGGTCAGCAGAACCGCGGCCAACCCGCCCAGCCCCAACCGGTAGTCAAACAGACTGACCATCAACAAGATCGCCCCGTACCATTTGTCCTGCGAAAAGAAGATCTGGGAATAGCTGTGCAGGATGCCATTCCAGTGCAATGCGCAGAAGGACTGTAGCCGGGATTTCATAGATCCGTCCGATGGATTGTTATAGCGGGATCGTCTTCAGATGATCGGGGACGCTTTCATTCTGCAGGATCGTTTCCACAGTTTCGTTGTTCCGGATCACGTGAACTTTTCCCGTAGTGTCGATCATGACGACTTTCGGCCGCAGCGTAATGAACTGCATCCATTGCGTCATGTTGTAGGCGCCGACTTCATGGATCACTACGCGGTCTCCTTTCTTCAACAGCGGCAGGCTCACGCTTTCGCGGATACAGTCGATGTTCATGCAGAGAGGGCCATACAATGCCATTTCTTCAGCGTGCTGTGTGAAGTCCTGCGCGGGCGAGACCCGATGGTTGTACCAGAAAGAAGTGAATAGGATGTTCACCCCGACATCGAGCACCGTCGCCCGCCTTCCGTTCGCCAGGTGTTTCGTCGCGAGGACTGAACCCAGCAGGTATCCGGCGTCATCGATAAGGGCACGTCCCGTTTCCAGGATCAGCAGCGGGAGTTCTTCGGGTTTGAATCCGAAATTCAGAATCGTATTCACAATGGCGTCGGCATAGTCGTCAAAATTGGGGATCACGTCCGCGCCTTGCAGATAAGAACCTTTCAGCGTGTTCGACGAGCAGAATCCTCCTCCCATATCCAGATACTTGATCCGGATTCCGGCCTTTTCCGCCGTCGCTTGCGCCAGTTCGCACATTTTTCGGGCTGCGACCGCATAGGCGCTTGCCGTGAGCATGTAGGTGCCGATGTGGCAGTGAAGACCTTCCAGTTCGAGATTCTGCTGGGCCGCGATCTTCATGATGGCGTTCCAGGCCTGACCCGATTCGTAGTTGAATCCGAACCGGTCCCATTGCGGGTAAATGCCGGTGTCCATATTCACCCGGATCGCCACCCGCGCTTTGTCGGAAGTTCCGTCCAGCATTTCGATGAGCGTGTAGAGTTCGTCGAAATGGTCGATGTGGATCAGCGAGCGGTTGACGACGGCTGTTTTCAGGTCCTCCTTTATTTTGTCCGGTCCGTTGAAAATGATCAGGTTTCCGGGCACGCCGTTCCGGATCGCTTTGTCATATTCAAATCGCGATACGACTTCGGCCCAGCTGCCTTCTTGGTGGAAAATCTTGCAGACGGCATCCAGGTAGTTGGTCTTGTAGCTCCAAGCGAACTGTACTTTCGGATAGCGCACCTTGAATGCCTTCAAGGCACGTTGATAGGTGCGGCGGATGGTTGTTTCGCTGATGACGAACAAGGGGGAGCCGTACCGGTCCATCAAGTCGTTCACCGAGATTCCGTCGATTTGTTTCACCGGTGTGTATTCGGTTCTGCTTCCGAATTTATTGAGCAAGCCCGCGTTCAGCTTCTGAATCAGGGGGCGTTCATAAGAGGGTTTCATAATTACATTTCTCCCGTTGTAGAAATTTTTTCAAACTCCGAAATATCCACGATCATGTCGTAAGAATACCGGATGAACATTTTACCGCTTTTGTAGCTTTCAAAGGGTTCCACGGTTTCGCCCAGAGCCATTTTGACCAGCGCTTCCGGGTGATTTTGCCCGCATCCGTTCGCCAGATACACCCAGGCGGGGAAGCGCGGATTCATTTCCAGCAGGTAATATTCGTCTTTCTTGGTTTTGATGAATTCCAGTTCACAGCCGCCGCGCCACCGGCTTTTTTCGATCACGCGCCGGGAAATCTCCATCAGCTTGTCGTCTTCCAGGGAGATGCCGGACCAGGCCTTCCCTTTGTCCGTGATATAGAGTTTCCGCATCGGAACCGCCCCGATGCAGGTTCCCTTTCCGTCCCCGATCGCCGTGACGTTTACCTCGATCCCGGTCACGAATTCCTGGACGATCACGGGGTAGCCCCACTTGGCCACGATCTTGTAGAAATATGAGCAGGCCTGTTCGTAATTCGAGGCGACATAGGCGTCATAGTACCGGCCTTTGATGACCAGGGGATAGTCCATCGTCTCCTCAAGTTTTTTCAGTTCTGTCAGTTGGTTGATCATATGGCTTTCCGGCACGCGCACATCATATTTGTCGCCGAATTTGTTCAGTTCCGATTTCTGCCGCTCTTCAAACTCCTCGCGGGAAGGCAGAAACGTGGCGATGCCCAGTTCTGATTTCAATTCTTGCTGGATCTTGATGAAGTTGTGCAGCTCGGCGTCGAAATTGGGGATGATGACATCGATCTTGTCGATGCCGGCGATATACCTCATCCGTTCCATCAGGGTGGACGATCCTGCGGTGGGCAGCGGCAGCTGGTATACTTTGTCCACCAGATCGTGCATATAGATGCCGGGTTCCAGGGTCTCATAGGAAAAGCCGACGATGCGCGCATCGAACGCTGTGCTTTCCTTCAAAGCGCGGATGACGGGGATTCCAGGTCCCGGGCTGTCAATGTTGTTGAGTCCGGTGACCCCGACGGTGATTTTTCGTCTAGTCATTTTCAGTCAATTGATAGCTTTTCAGCAACGAGAGAAAATCGTTCAGGTCTTTTTCCGCTGTGTAGCCGTCCAGGTCATATTCCTCTTGCAGCATTTTCATGATCTTCTCCTCCGATTCTCCCTCCTTCAGTTTGCGGAGGACGAACGCCCCCGACTGGTTCACGCTGAAACTATCCCCGGTGAGGGGATTGAAAATGAATCCGTTTTCGCTGACCGCGATGTTTTTTCTGATCTTCATGCATTTTTTTATTACACATTCTGTGCCTTTGTATCGGGCGATAACGGCATAGATAATGATGTGAGTTTTACAATTTCTTGCTGAAGCGCCGCGGCCTCCCGGGGCTTGTAATGAAAGGGGCTTATTCCCGGGTGATGATCCGGCCGAAGGGCGAGATGGCGATTTTGATGAGTTTGAAGTGCATCAAGCCGAAGGGGATACCGATGATCGTGAGGAAGCATCCGATTCCCGCTACGAGATGGGTGATCGAAATCAGGATGCCCGGTATCAACCACAGCAAATTCATCAGGCAGTTCAGCGGCACGACAGCGTTCGGATCCCGCTCGATGCTGGCGCCGAACGGCATCAGTATCACAGTTGCAATCTTGAAGCACTGGAGGCCGAAAGGAATGCCCACGATGGTGATACACAGCAGCAGCCCGGCCAGAAGATACTCCAGGGCAGAAATCAATCCGCCCAACAGGATCCAGACGATGTTGCCGACAAGCTGCAGAAAGGTCATGATACACGTGTTTTACGAAAGATACGAACATATTCGGAAGCAGCAAACCTTTCTCGAAAAGTTTCCTGCCCCTGCCGCATCGCTTTTCGCAGGTGGAATAATTAAGTGTCCACCTGCAACATTTCAGACCTGTTGCAGAATTATTATTGTGATGCACTTATAGGGAACAGGGAACCGTCCACGTTTCTAGGCACTAAACGTGGACGGCTCCTTGAATCTTTCTTCCTATAACTTCTGCCAGACAAGCATCACGGAGTCGGAGCCGGTCTTGACATCGTCTCCAGAAGTGAGTTTTAGAGGAATGGCGTACCATCCTTTGGTCAGAGTTGACAGTTCGGAAGTCTTGATTTTTACTTCAAACTCACCGAATATGGTGCTTCTGTTGAAGACCAGGGTCGGAGATTCGATCGAATAGAGCCCTGCAGGCATAAGATCGTACTGCACCTCGCTCACGGTATTGTAGGCAATGAGGACTGCTGTGCTTACTTCGATCGAGACAGAGGAATTGCCTTTGGGATAGCCACCTTTCGATACACTGATTGTTTGAACCTCAGAATCTGCCCGGATGAAAACCACTCCGGGTGACGAGAAATAATAAATCGAAGGAATATCTTCGTAGATGATAAACTGGGACTTGTTGCATCCCGTGAGCAGCGCCAGTGCGGCAACTGCTACAATAATCAGTTTCTTTGCCATAATCTGTTAATAACCGGGGTTCTGAACAAGCTGGGAATTAATCTGAATCTCTGAGAGAGGGATGGGGAGCAGATAGCTCTTGGGAGTGATGAACTGGATGGTGCCTCCGTGGAGATCGAACTTGCTGTAGTCGCAGAGCTGATAGTACTCTTCAGGATTGGTGCCCCACACGTTCCAACAAGTGAATGTTGTGGCGTAGCACTCTTCGGCAATCTTCCATCTGCGGATGTCACGGTACCTGTGGCCTTCAAACATAAGCTCATTACTTCTTTCCTGATGGAGCACCTTGCGAAGCTTCTCACCGGTGGGGATGCCGCCGACAATGGCCCAGGAGTCCTTGAAATTAGGAAGACCGCAACGATGACGCACAAGGTCAAGATAGTTGAGGGACTGCTGGCTGAGGGTTCCGTCGTACTCAAACTGAGCCTCAGCATAGCTGAGATACATTTCGGAGAGACGCATCATCGGCCACGCGAAGTTATGATATGTTAAAGTCTTTGTAGTTTCATCATAGGAGCAGTCCTCGTGCATCACCTTCTTGAGGAAGTATCCTGTCTCGTTGACATACTCATTGGTGGTGACAGGCTTGCCGTCCTTGATGATATAGCCGTGCACTTCACCCGCATAGGCCTGAATCTTCATTGTTCCTCCTTCCTGCGGCCAGTCTCCCCTGTTGTATCCGACACAGGCATAGAATCGGGGCTCTCTGTTGAGATTTAGCTCAGCCGTCTCAGCCTGGGCGTTGTACTGATAAAGATTCTTGGTCTTTGTGAGAGGATCGTCCTCGAGAGGGAGACCATTCTTGGTGTAGTATGACATCACGGAGTTCCAGAGAGGGGCATTTGACGTGCGCCACCCATTGGAAGAATAAGGCAATGATTTCCTGAGACCGCTTCGAAGCTGAACCTCGGTCTGGGAATTTGTATGAGGAAAGGCCATCAGATACTCCGGATCGTTCCACTTTTCCATCAGGAAATCGTGGAAGTTGCGCTCTCCCCTGACATCATCAGCGGCAGTTGCGTATTCGGCATTTTCCCATAAGTAATAGCCGTTTGCCTCACAATACTTAATGGCATCTTCGGCTGCTTCCATGGCGCGTTTCCACTTCTCCGGATCGTATGTCTGGTTAACAAGCTGAGAACCATCAGGATTGATCAGATCGGCATACATCGGATCGCCGTTGAAAAGAGGGGAAGCGGCGAAGAGCAGGGTTCTGGCCTTGTAACCGTATGCGGCAGCGGCAGTGGCACGTCCGTACCACTTTGCGTTGGGCTGACGTGCAGGAAGCAGTTCGATTGCCTTGTCAAAGCACTCGCAGATGAAATCCACACACTCGTCGAAGGGAGTTCTGGGACAGTAAAGCTCAGCCTCGGTGGCGTTGAGAGATATTTCGTGGTCAACTATCACGATGGGACCGTAGTACTCAAGCAGACCCCAGTGGAAAAAACCGATCATGAACCAGGCCTCCCCCGCCCACATTGCCCTGTTCTCATCTGAGATTCCGGGCACGTCGCCAACCCTGTCCAGAAGCATGTAGCAGTACCTGATGGCCGTGTAGTAGTCATAGTTGACGCCTCCTGTGGGAGCGCCAGTCGCCTTCATGAAGTTGTGGAATGTCACCGTGGACGTCTCCTCGTTGTAGAGGATACTCTTGTAGCCGTACCACCTTGTCGTACCCTTGGAAGATGTAATCAGATCGTCACCTCCCATAATCTGGCCGGGCATCCAGTAACGGTTCATATTACCTATATGGCCGTAGATGGAGTGCAGGAACTTTTGGCAGTTCTCTTCATTGGCAAAGGCATCGTCGATTGTAGCCGTGTCAGTAGGGACGACGTCGAGGAACTTGCACGACGACAGTACGAAGAGGAGGCAAAAAATGTATAGTATCTTTTTCATTGCAATATCAATTGAAGTTAAATTGTAAACCGAGTTTCACGATTCTCTGAAGAGGATAGGACAGTCCGTTGCCGCTTCCGGGCTCGGGGTCCCAGTACTTGAAAGGAGAGAATGTCAACAGATTGCTTCCCGCAAGGTAGACGCGGAAGCTCTTGATGGTGAAGCCGAGTTCAAGGTTCTTGAGTCTCATATAGGAGCCGTCCTTGACCCAGAACGTCGATGTCTGTGTGTTGTTCATGTTCCATGTTGAAGAGAGACGGGGATATGCCGCGTTGACGTTTCGATTGACCTCCGTCCAGTGGTCATCAGCCACCCACTGCGTCATGTTGTATCCCGAATAAATGTTAGTGAGGAAAGGATGGTGGTTAGACATCAGGATGGACACGTTGCTCACTCCCTGGAAGAAGATGGCCGCGTCGAACTTCTTGTATTGAACCGATACTCCGAAACCGTAGGTGATTTCCGGGATGGTGGGGTAGCCTATGCTGGTCTTGTCGTTGCCGTCAATGATGTTGTCTCCGTTGAGGTCGGCGTACTTGATGTCTCCGGCAAGCACTGCAGCACCGAATGACTGTTTAGGACTTGCAGCAACTTCCTCGTCAGAAGCGAACAGACCTGTGGACACATACCCGTAGATGGAGTTGATGGGCTTGCCGACCAGCTTGAGGTAATCATACTCATAGTTAGGCTCATCCTTGGCAGTCACCTCGTTGTGGGCGTAGGTAAATGTACCCTGGGCGGACACGACAAAATCCTTGCTGAACGCCTTGTTGTACTCGAGAGATATATCCACTCCCCTGTTGAGCACTGCCCCGATATTGGCGTACGGCGTGGATTCCTGATAACCCGAATGGGCAGGAATTGAACGGCGCAGCATGAAGATACCGGTACGGTTCTCGTTGAATGCGTCCATAATGAGAGTGAGGTTGTCGAACAGCCCGATCTCGAGTCCGAGATTGAGCTTGCGGCTGATTTCCCAAGTGGCGTCCTCATTGCCCCAGGTGGTCACCTGGATGCCGGATATTCTGGCAAAAGACTCCTTTCCGTAATAGCCTCCAAACTCATTGTCGCTCGAACTCATTATGACGGATGTCAGGTATGGGAAACGGACAGGCAGAGAATCATTGCCTACCAATCCATAAGAAGCCCTGAACTTGAGTAAAGAGAGGACTTTCCTGAGGTTCGGGCCATAAAATGGTTCTTTGGATAAGACCCAACCGGCAGCCACTGACGGGAAAAATCCCCAGCGATGATTGGTATAGAAATTCTCTGATCCGTTGTAGCCGAAGTTGCCTTCGATGAGGTATTTGCCGTCATAGCCATAAGTGAGACGGCCAGCGATTCCCTGCTGACGGTAAGGCAGAATCGCGTTTTGAGAGGCGCTGGGCACCGAATTGGTTTCCTCCTTCTGGTGATATACCAAAGTGGCGACGACATCGTGCTTTTTAAACATCTTCTTGTAGTCGACGGTAGCCTGAAAGCTGAAGATGCGGTTGCCGGAGTTGCTCACGCCGGGAGTCAGATAATTGGTGCCGTTGGGGCCGATGCTCGAGACTACGTACTCCATCTCGCCGTCGGGCCTGAGATAATAGTCGGTCAAACTGTAATAATACGGAGTCAGCCTGTTCCAGGTGTTGCTGTAGGTGTAGGACTTGAATGAGGCAAGGCCCGATAGTTTCAATCCGGGAGTGATGAAATCGAGATCCTGATCCAGAGTCAGAGTCGCTAGGACGTTACCCCAGAACTTGCTGCAATAGCCCGAATTGAGGACTGCAAAAGGATTGGTCTGGACGGCAGCTCCATCCCATGCGATAGCGTTGCCGTATCTCACGTGGTCATCACCTGCCTGACCGGGATAAACAGCCGCATAGTCCACGGGGTTGCAGGTCATCGTGTAGGTGAAAAGATTGTTCGATATTGCTGAAGTACCCTTACGTGTCATAAGTTGTGTGGTCATCTTCAGAGCCAGTCTGGTAGTGTTGGTCACATTGGCGGCAATGTTGCTCTGGAACACGTATTTCTGCATGACCTCATTTGTCTTGAAGTTGGCCATACCGGTGTTTTTGAGCATCCCATCCTCGTTGTAAAACGATGCATTGAGGAAATAGTCTATCTTCTTGCTGCCTCCGCGGAGATTGGCGTTGACGTTCTGACTCATTGAGAAGTCCTTGAAGAGCATATCGTACCAGTCGTTGTTTGGGTAGATGAGAGGATTGACCCCGTCCCTCGTGTTATCGATTTTCTCCTGCGAGAAATGTGGCAGCATGCCGCGGGTGGTACGGGCCTCGTTGTAATTCTCCATATAGGTGACTCCGTCAGCGACTTTGGTGATTCTAGTAGGACTGGTCACACCGTTTTCAACGCGGATATTGATGGTCATCTTCTCTGAGTTGCGGCCGGTCTTTGTGGTAACGATGAGCACGCCGTTGGCGCCTCTGGAGCCATAGAGGGCTGTGGAAGTTGCATCCTTGAGGACTGAGAACTGCTCGATGGTCTCCGGAGCAATCGAATTGAGGATGGTCTGATCCACCTCCACACCGTCAAGGATGATCAGAGGACTCTTGTTGGAGCCGAATGTGGAGATACCGCGGATCCAGAAATTGGCGCCGTCGGCCCCCGGCTCTCCCGAAGACTGCACGGAGATGATGCCTGCGACCCTTCCGATAAATGCAGTGGAGAGATTGGAAGAAGTGACCTTGAGGTTATCGGGCTTGATGCTTACGATGGAGCCGACAAGCGACTCCTTCTTCTGTGTGCCGAATCCGACCACCACCACTTCATCAAGGTAGCTGGAAGACTCGATCATCGTGACGACCTTGAAAAGTATGGGCTGGGATACAGGTAAAGTCTTGTTTTCGTACCCGAGACAGCTGAAGGTGACTTCTTTTGCCGATGGCGGGATTGTAAGTTCGTAATTGCCGTTCACATCGGTTATGGCCGACGCGTCAGTCCCTTCCACATAGACTGCCGCACCAGCGACAGGCTGGTTGTCGGAAGATGAAATTACGGTACCGGTCAACTTCTGAGGTGCTTCCTGCTGCACTTTTTGCGCGGCAGGAGCCTTTGAAATCACGACCTGACGGCCGCTGATCTTGTATGAAAGACCAAGCCCGGAGAGCACGGTATCAAGGGTGCTCTCTATGCTCTGATTTTGCACATTGACACTGACCTCTCTCGAGAGGAGGGGTTCAATCTCGCTGTTCCAAAGGAAGGAATAGCCGGCGGATTGCTCGATTTTCGAGAATACTGACGCCACAGTCTCCGATTCCGCCTTGACGGTGACATCTCCGTCCGGTCTAGCCGATGCCGGAGACAATGATGCAGTCATAAGCAGGACTGCAGACACGATTAACAATAAAACATGTTTCATTATTTCTTTTTTAGAATTATTTCTCCGTTACCGCTGACAGAGTAGCTTATTGGAGCGACATAGGTCAGCACGTCAAGAGTCTGATAGATATTGTCAAAGAGGACCAGCTTGCCCGAGCATTTGATTGACATCACGCTCTCGGAGCCGCGCACTGTGACGTGATAATGGGATGAAATCTTCGAAGCGATTTCAGAGATGGAGTTTACTCCGGAAATGATGTTTTGATAGAGGCCGGTCCACGAAAGAAAATCTTCAGGATTAACTTCCCTCACCAGATACGAATCATTGTTGTAACTTAACAGTTCGGAAGGACGGAGAAGTACCTGCCCACCATGCCCGTTGATTTCCACACCCACAGAGCCGTCCACAAGAAGGACGTGCTGGGTTTGGGAAGGGTCGAAGCTCACCTTCATGTCGAAGGACGTGCTAAGAGCTGTTGCTGACATAAACTCTGACCTGACCTCAAAAGGCCATTCCGGGTTGTGGGCGACTTCAAAAAATGCTTCACCTTCCAGAGTGACGACACGGATGTCTGAATCAAAAGCAACCGGACACGTAAGACGGGAACCCGGGCAAAGCCACACCTTGCTTCCGTCCTTAAGGTCTATGACGGACACGGAGCTCTCGGCCACGTACACGATCACCTCCAACCCGGAGCTCTTGAATACCCGATGTCCTAGCACCAGTATCAGGCACACTGCAACCACTGAACAGATAGAGACAACGAGCATCAATTTTTTATGGTTTGAACTCTTTGATTTCAGATATGAGACCCTTATGCGCCTCATCAGCTCGTTCTTTTCCTCCAGCCCAAGTTCCGGCCTCACGTCGCGCACGCTTCTGACAACATTGACGGCTTCCTCAAACTCGTCGGAATGCGGCAGACAGTCCCAGACAGAGCCGGCTTCGCACCCCTGGAGAACCCAGAGGACAAATTCGAAATCGTTCAGATACTTATTGTTTATTCTTGCCATAGTTTCATAAGCAAATTATATTTCCTGAGATTCTGGATGGCCTTGGAGACGGATATTCTTGCAGCGTGGTTGCTGCACCTGAGGACCTCCGCAATCTCGTCATAAGACATTTCTTCAAAGAAACGCAGATGGATGGACAATTTCTGCCTGTACGGAAGGCTGTTGATGAGGCAGGTCAGTCTGTTTGCGACAAGCGATTTGGTTTCATCTACCTCCCGTTCCCCGAAGCTGTCCTCAAGAAGGGCTTCGATTCCTTTCCTGTCACTTTCCAGACTGTCGGTGGGATGCCTGCTTAAGTCCACCAACCTGTTGTTGAGAGACCGGAATAGATACGCCTTCCAGTTCTTCACGGCCTCATACCTCGTCCTTGAGGAGAAAAGCTTCAGAAAGACATCGTGTATCGCATCCCTGACTGCATCTTCCCCATAACCCATACTGATTCCGAAATAGTACAGGTCATCAACATAGTTGACGTAGAGCAGGGAGAACACTTCGTCAGGTGCCATATCAGTATCTCACAAAGACCGAAGGGTCATTCACGACATCGGTGATCCAATACTCGTTGCCGTAGGGATCGACGGCACGGACCTTCTTGACGGAAGTCTTGCTGACAGGCACGGCACGCCAGATCTTGCAGTTGTGAGTATTGTTGATGCTCTTGAACTCCGTATACATATCGATCCAGTCACTAACTGAGTAGTCCTGACAGTTTCGGAGTGACATATCCATCGTCTTTTTGCCGTCTTCGTACAACTCCACTTTCCATTTGTAATAGGTCTGATTGTCTGAGTTCCAGATATTGCATATCACCTTGTCCGTCCAACGGACATTGTCATTGTCACGACCGTCCTTCCAAGTAGTGAATTTCGACGGGTCAAGCATCCTCCCCTGCACGGACTTGTCAAACTTTGCCGACTTGTAGTATTCGTCCTCCACTCCGTTTTTCCCGACAACACACACGCCATATCCATTGTATGAACCATCTTTTGCAATAATCCCTCTCCAGAACAGACCGTGGGCGGCTGAGACAATCCACTCATGTAGATTGTCATGCTTGGTATGGATGTAGTGGTGGTTGTAGTGGGAATGGCCCGCAAAAATGCGCTTCAGCGGGTATGGTTTAAGGAGGTCAAATAGGGCATCCCTGTTCTGGAAGGATGCCGCGCCACGTATGGGAATATGCAGGCACACATACACCTGCCTGTCAGTCGGCACGTAGCTCAGGTCCTGTCTCAGCCACTCGACCTGCTCGTCAAGGAGTCCGCTTGTGTATGTTGAAGGGGCTGTGTACCTGACATCATCCATCACGACGAAATGTACGTTACCGAAGTTGAAGGAGTAATTGACAGGAGAGAATGCCTCTTCGTACGATGAAAGTGACCTGTAGTAGTAATCATCCCCCGAAGCGATTGTCTTGTCGTGGTCGTGGTTGCCTATGCAGTGAAAGCACGGAATCTTGAGATGACCGTAGAGATTGGATACCGTCTTAAATGTCGTGGTCGTAGTCCCCTTGCTCACGTGATACAGATTGTCATCACCATCATCTCCAAGGGTCACGGCTATGCAGGGATAGTTACGACCCGCAACATCGGCGTTGATGTCCGCGACAATGTCATCCACAAACCTCGACTCCATATACGGCAGCTTCACCTGCGAGTCGGCAATCAGGTACAGGACGAACTTTGACGGAGGAATCTGTCCGGACTTCTTCAATGTGAAGTCGTGCCTCAGGGCTGTGTTGGTCTTTGCAGGCAGCTTAAAATAATACTCCGGGACAGCGTTGCCGTCGAATGTTATTTCACAGTTGTTGGGATAGGAGAAGAACACGTGTCTGGCCTTGTCATTCCTCGCAAGTTGATACACGCCCTTCTCATTTGTGACCGTGCAGGAAAACCCGTCGCTGACAACGACCCCTTCAGCCCTTGTGCCGTCAGAATAAAGGATATATCCGACAAGGTCCTTTCCCTCCTCTACCTCGATAGGTTCGAGAGAAGACCCTAACGGTTTGTCCCCCCCGTCGTCCGCCTTGTTGCAGCAGATGGCGAGAAGAACTACAAAAACATAGAGGATGCGCTTCATCATTTGGACTTGAAGGTACAACCTTCAATGGTAGAAGTGTATTTCGATCCGCACTTTCCGACAATATAGTTTGTATAGTTGTCAGCAGTGAGAACGGTAGCCTTGGAAGCGCCGTAGTCAGCCGCAGTGATGTCGGTGACGCCGACAGATCCTCCCACGCGGCAGTTTTCCACCTTGCTGGCGGCTCCGACACCCACCCAAGCTGCAATAGATCCGTAAGCAGGGGCGTATGTTTCAGACTCGCCGCCGAGGATGAGACCGGTATTTTCACAGTCCTTTATGTCTCCGTACCGCAAAAAAGATACTATTCCGCCCTGGCCGACATATCCCTCAGAGAGGTTTGTCTTAGAAAGACCCTGCCCGCAATATGTGACGGAACCGCTGTTGATACAACCTGAGACAACCTGATTTTTGGCGACCATACGGGCCACGATGCCTGCTGCGTTGGAGTAATAGTCATTGTGCTTATTGCCGACGAAGATATTGCCGGTATTGGTACAGTTGAGGACTGAGCCATTGCTTTCACAGATGATTCCGCCAACGTTGGCGCGGGTGGTACGGTCAACAGAGATGTTGCCTTCGTTGCGGCAGTTCTCCACAGTAAGGAAGGCTGTCTTGTTCTGAGCCACGATGCCGGCGCACTGGATCCAGCTGGTTCCTTCGGTCTCGTAAGTCACGTCACCCGTGTTGACGCAATTTGCAATCTTTGCAGTTTCCGAACCCAACGTGGCTTCAGCCGTAGGACAATTGGCCCATCCGACGATACCGGCAACGCTGCTGTTGGCAGCCGTAACGACAGCAGATATTGCGCCGCTGTTGGTACAGTTCGTAATCACGATTCCGGTAGTCAGGCATTGTCCGACGATACCGGCAACATAGATAGGTTTTGCAGTCATCTGATTGTCGCCGATCCCCTTAATATCTGAAGTGTTGGTGCAGCCAGAGATTGTCTGCACTGTCTTGGGCACACCTCCGGAATAACCTATGATACCTCCGACATATAGTTCCCTGTTCCTTGAGACGGCAGGAGTATAGTCAAATTTTCCGCTGTTGGAGCAGTCCTTATACGAGCTTCTGTAAGAGCGGGCGCAAATACCTGCAAGCCAATGTGTGCTCGCTGCCGTGACCTGCATGGTCACCTGACCGTCATTGGAACAATTCTCAAAATAGCAGTCGGAGCCGAGGGCTGCGATTCCTCCCACAAGGTGATAGAGGTTGGATGTATTGTTGGAATAATCACCTATATGACCGTGGTTCTTGCAATTCTTGTACTCACCGTTGAACTTCTCCGTTGCTGCTCCTTCACTGGCTGCAATGATTCCTCCGACAAATGAGTTGACCTTTATGTCCTGATCGGCAGGGATGGTGACAGATCCATAATTCTCGCAGCCGGTGCACTTCAACACGCCGTCCTTGGATATGAACGAACCGACAATTCCTCCGGAATAAGCTCCTCCTGTGACGGAACCTTTGTTGATGATGTTTTCGATAGTGGTGTTGCCGCATACGACTCCGGCAAGGGAACCCGCGCTGGTGGCAATGATCTGACCCGCTGCGTTGACAGTGAAGGAACAGGTTTCATCGATTGTCAGATTTCTCACCTCTGCTGACACCACCTGAGGGAAGAGTCCCACATAGTTGTCCCCCTTGATATTCAGGTTGGAGATCTTGTGGTTCTCACCGTCAAATACTCCGGAGAATACAACCGTAGTGTCAATCGCGGTGATTTCGCCGAGATCGACATCGGCACGGAGGTGAACGATGCCGTCAGCGGCCTTGAACGCGCCGCCTGAACGGTCGGTCTTGAGAATCTCGAGGAACTCCTTGAAGTCGCCTGCGGATGTGATGCCGTATGATTTTGAAAGAGTCTCCACAGTGATGGGAGAGCAATAGTCGGAGTCAAAGTCTTCACCGCTCTTTGAGCAAGTCTTGACGCTGACAGAGTATTTGACGCTGGGGGTGAGGCCTTCGACCACAGCCTTGTTTTCAGCGGCTTCGGTCAGGACCGGCTCGCCGCCTTCAGCCTTGCAGGACACGATATATCCTTTGGCATTGTCCACTACATCCCACTCAAGAGAAATGCTGGTGCTTGTGGCTTCCGTTGACTTGAGCCCGGTAGGAACCTTGACGTCGATGAGCTGGATGGTGGTCACCTTGACTGTCTGGCTCCAGGGTGAGTTGTAGGCCTCGCCTGCAGTGGAGATGGCACGCACGCGAGCCTCATAGGTGTGCTTCATCTCAAGTCCGGTAATTTCGGCCTTGAGACCGTAGCTGGTGATTTCAGACCACGTGGAAGCGGTTTCTTCCTTGTACGATACCTGATAGGAAGCGATATCATTGCTGCCGACGGCGTTCCAGGTTAGGACAAATGAGAATGAGCCAATCTCGGCCTCGGGAGCGTTCACTCCTGTGGGAGCGACAAGAACATCGTGTTTTTCCTCTGTGGGTTCATCCTTTTTACAGGATACTGCGGCGACGAGAGTCATCGAGGCAGCGAGCAAAAGCGCAAACTTTTTCATTTCGTTATTCAATTGATATAGTTGTTGATAATAAATATGTCTGAGGCGGATCTGCCGACCAGAATCTCATATCGACCGGGATTGACCTTGAATTCACGGCTTTTTCAAAAGCAGTCAGGTATATTTCATTGAGCGTCCTCAAGTCGACATCCGTTGATATGGTGTGAGTCCGTACTCCTGGTTATTGCCTGCAAAGTGCTTGATGCAGACCATCATATTCTGGCTCTGTGCGCCTTTGATATAATTTACAGCCATCTCAGAAGCAAGATAAGGATCCTCTTCGTAATACTCGAAGTTGCGTCCGCAGAGAAGGTTGAGGTAGATGTTGACACCGGGTCCGAGCAGAATCTGTACTCTTTTTTATAACCGCCGATATAATCTATTTTTTCCCCAAGCGTCATCTCAGATACTGTCTTACACGCCTTCTGCGTGTATTCGGGCTGTACTTTATGATCCAACGCATAAGAAGAGAAGGGCAGCAGCACCATAGCCGCCACTAGAATCACTCTTTTATGTCTCATAAATAATATGATTACATAATAAAGACTGAAAAATGCCTGTTTTGTCTCCTTTTTTTCAGTGATCAGATTCTGCCTACAGGAAAATGTATCGCAGAACGAACAGAACGGCGAGAACCCACATGGTCGAGCCAATCTGCTTACCCTTGCCGGCAAGAGCGTAGAAAATCACGTATGAGATACATCCGATGAGGATACCGTCAGAGATGCTGTAGGTGCAGGGCATCATTATGAGGGTGAGGAATTTAGGGGCGCGCTCACTGTAATTGAGCCAGTCATTCTTTATGACAGGCTGGATCATGAACATACCGATAATAATGAGTGAAAGGGCGGCAGCTGCGATGTAGGCTCTCCGCGGGAACGTCGCAGAAGTACTTGCGGAGCATCTCCACCTGGAGACGCTGACGAAGACGATACATGGGTGGTGGCGCATAAGGCATTGTTAATCAGCAAATAACACAAAGGCCCTAGGGCGGATTTGCCCTAGGGAAACATTTAAAATGGCTTATGTTCAGCGGCTTATGAATCACGGCAAAAAATCCGCCGGCGGAGGCGCCTCTCCGATTGTCCATAAAAATCATTATTTTTGCAAGATTAATATTATCGACATGACACAGGACGAACTTTTCAAGGTGCTGGTGGCGCATTGCAAGGAATACGGATTCATATTCCCTTCCAGCGAGATTTATGACGGTCTGGCGGCGGTTTACGACTATGGCCAGATGGGCGTTGAGCTAAAGAACAACATCAAGCGGTACTGGTGGGATGCCATGACGCGCCTCAACGAGAACATCGTCGGCATCGATTCCTGTGTATTCATGCACCCCAAGACCTGGGTGGCATCCGGCCATGTGGCAGCCTTCAATGACCCGCTCATCGACAACAAAGATTCGAAGAAGCGGTACCGCGCGGATAATTTAATTGAGGACTATCTTGCCAAGATCGAAGAAAAGATCGAGAAGGAAGTGACCAAGGGACGCAAGCGTTTCGGAGATTCCTTCGACGAGGCGCAGTTCCGCGCCACGAACCCCAACGTGCTCCGCGAACAAACCAAATATGACGGAGTTCACAACCGCTATCTGGCTGCCCAGCAAGCGAACGATTTCAAAGAATACAAACAAATCATTCTGGACTGCGACATCGCCGATCCGATTTCCGGAACCAAGAACTGGACCGACGTACGTCAGTTCAACTTGATGTTCTCAACCCAAATCAGCAACACCGGGGAGGCGGACGACAAAATCTATCTCCGTCCCGAAACCGCCCAAGGCATATTCGTAGACTACCTCAACGTCCAGAAAACGGGTCGCATGAAGATCCCGTTCGGCATCGCCCAGATCGGAAAAGCCTTCCGCAATGAAATCGTCGCCCGCCAGTTCATTTTCCGGATGCGGGAGTTCGAGCAGATGGAGATGGAGTTCTTCTGCCGCCCGGGCACCGAGATGGAATGGTTCAACTTCTGGAAGGAAAAAAGGATGGCCTGGCATGTCAACCTGGGCATGGGCGCTGAAAACTACCGTTTCCACGACCACGAGAAATTGGCCCACTACGCAAACGCGGCGACCGACATCGAATTCAACTTCCCGTTCGGCTTCAAAGAACTGGAAGGCATTCACTCCCGGACCGACTTCGACCTCGGCAATCACCAGAAGCTGTCCGGCAAGAAGATCCAGTATTTCGATCCCGAAACCGGCGAGAGCTATGTTCCGTACTGTGTCGAAACGTCCATTGGATTGGATCGGATGTTCTTGACCGTGCTTTCCCATGCCTACAGGGTGGAAGAGTTGGAAGGCGGAGAAAGCCGCGTCGTGCTGAGCATCCCTGCTCCGCTCGCTCCCGTGAAGGTGGCCGTGCTTCCGCTTCTGAATAAGGACGGCCTGCCGGAAGTCGCGCAGAAGATCATGGACGAGCTGAAATACGACTTCGCCTGCCAATACGATCCCAAGGATTCAATCGGGAAGCGTTATCGCCGTCAAGACGCCGCCGGAACTCCTTTCTGCGTGACGATCGATCACGAAACTCTTCGCGATAATTGCGTCACGATACGCGAACGGGACACGATGGATCAAACACGTGTTCCGATCGCGGAATTGTCGAGCCTTATCGACAAGGAAGTCAACATGAACAACCTGCTGAGGAAGCTGTAAGCTCGACTCACTCGATAAAATGATCAACGAATGAACCACAGAAAAATCTTTGCGGCAACGGCGCTTTTGCTGGCCATTACCCTCGGCTTCGCCCAACCGGCCGAAGTCGTGAAAACCCAGTGCGGAACTCCGACGGGACAGCAGCGCTTTCCGGTGCTTTCCTATCGAGAATTGCCGCAATTCGCGCTGCCCGATCCCGTCGAATGGCGCGGAGTAAAAGGTGTGAATGTTTCATGGGCAGACAAAAACATCCGTTATCCCGCGACTGCCGTTCCGCTTGCCCACAGCTTGACGCGACAAACATTGACAGGCTGGCGCGGAGAACGCGTGTTCGCCCAGGCGGTCGTCTGGACTGCCCGTCCAGCGGCAGACATCTCTTATGAGATCTCGGACTTGAGCGGAAAGGGGAACAGCAAGATTCCGTCCGCCTGTATTGAGGCGGGCTTTGTGCGCTATGTGATGGCAGACGAGTTGAACAAAGACGGAATGAGCGGATGTTCTTCGCGTCCCGATCACACGGTATACGACTCCTCTATGGTGGCCGACTGTGTGGATCCCTCGTTGAAGTCACTTGCGATGTCTCCGATGCAGACGCAGGCGATTTGGCTTACCTGCTGGATCCCGCAGGAAACTCCTGCCGGAAGCTATCGCGGAACATTGACGGTGCGGGAAGCCGGGAAAGCAGTCGGGAGCCTCAGGTTGGATATTCAGGTTGAGGATTACGTACTTCCCCTGCCGAAAGACTGGACTTTCCATCTGGATCTTTGGCAGAATCCCTACGCCGTCGCGCGCTACTACCAGGTTCCGCTCTGGAGCGAAGCGCATCTAGAGGCCATGCGACCGATCATGCGCCGACTTGCCGAGGCAGGACAGAAGGTGATCACCGCCTCCATCATTCATCGTCCCTGGAACGGCCAGACCGAAGATGCTTTTTCGTCCATGGTGAACTGGATCCGGAAGCTGGACGGTACATGGGAATATTCCTTCGAAGTTTTTGACCGTTGGGTGGAATTTATGATGAGCTGCGGCATTACCGGGCAGATCAACTGTTATTCCATGATTCCCTGGCGGTTGACCTTCCCGTATTTCGACAGCGCGGAGAACACGGTAAAGGAACTTCACGCCGAGCCCGGTGATCCCGCCTATGCAGACCTTTGGGGCAATTTTTTGACGACGTTTGCCCGGCACCTGAAAGAGAAAGGTTGGTTCGACCGGACGGCTATCGCAATGGACGAACGTCCGATGAAGGTGATGCAGGAGGCCATCGCAATCATCCGCAAGATCGATCCGGAATTCAAGATTTCGCTTGCAGGCAACTATTATCCGGAAATCGAGCAAGAGATCTTCGACTATTGTTCCGGCTGGCATCATCCATTCCCGGATGATGTGGTCGCAAGACGGAAGGCCGAAGGCAAGTTCACGACCTATTACACCTGCTGCTCGGAACCCACGCCCAACACGTTCACGTTCTCTCCGCTGGAAGAAGCGTCCTACATCGGGCGCGCGGTCGCTGCCCGGAAGGCGGACGGCTACTTGAGATGGGCCTTCAACAGCTGGCCGCTGGAACCGCTGTTGGATTCCCGTTTCCGTTCCTGGGCTTCCGGAGACACCTATTTGGTCTATCCCGGGAACCGCACGTCGTTGCGTTTCGAACATTTGATCGATGGTATCCAGGCCTTCGAGAAACAGCGGCTATCAAAAGAATTATGACTTTTCGCGGAACAGGAGTGAGCGGCTTTGCGAAGGGCAAGGCGTTTGTAATCGACCGAGCGAGCCCATTCGGGGAAATCCCGGAAGGAAGCATCGTTGTAACAGATAAAATCGCTTTGGAAGAGAGCGCGGCGATTGATTTCACGCGAGTAGTCGGACTTGTTGTGGAGGAGGATCCGGAAGGAGCGGCCGTATTGTTGGGTAGAGGAACGGGCATTCCCGCGATCGTAGGAGGGGCCGGCAGCGGGTGCGGAATTGTCACCGGCGACTTGATGCTTATCCAAAAATTCGACGTGATCGTAACGCCGGATCTTGCCGCGATGAACAGATTTGAAGCGCTCAGGTCCGCTGCGGATTCCCAACTCAGTTTGGATTTGTAGTTTTCTCGTTTATGTTTGAACCCCGCATGACATCGCGTCAGGCGGGGTTCTGCAAATAACCACTTATTTTTTCGAAGTTCTCGTTAGGATTACTCGGGTTGGTTTTTAGTCCATATGTTTTTCAATAGGTTATATTTATTTCATAAGATTGACACAAAGATAGATCAGTTACAACTGCTTGTCAATCGGATAATCTATGGATTTTCGACTAGAAAGTTTTTATGAGAAACAAAATGGCACAAGCAAAGAACAGACATTTCTGATTTTGTCGGAGATTGCTGTTTCTAGTTCGTACATTGCCTAAAAATACTTCGGGAAATGTTACGCGGATGGGGTTGGAAAGAGGGTTGCGCGGCGCTCGCAGACTTTTTTATGCCGAGGCGCTGCATCGTCTGCAGGGTTCGGTTGGCGCTTCGGGAGCGCCATCTCTGTATCGGTTGTCTGGCGGATCTTCCGGAAACCCGTTTCTCCGGCCTGTCCCGCAATCCGATGGCGGACCGGTTCAATGCTTTGATTCAGCGGGATTTGGATTTGTCTGATCCGCAATCAAGGCATGAGGAATATGCTTTTGCTACCGCGCTGTTCTACTATCGCGCATCGACAGGTTATCGAAAGATCACCCAGCGGCTGAAGTATCATGCGGATTTTGCCGCCGGAAGATTTTTTTCCCGCAAGCTCGGTGATCGGATGGCTTCTTCTTCCCTCTACAAGGGTATTGACTGGGTTGTTCCTGTTCCCTTGCACTGGAGCCGCCGCTGGTCGAGGGGATACAATCAAGCGGATGTCATCGCGAAAGAGCTTGCATTCCGGCTCGGTGCCCGGTTACGTACGGACGTGCTCTGCCGACCCTCCCGGACGCGGTCACAGGCGAGACTGTCCGTGGAGGAAAAAGTTCGGAACGTTTCCGGAGCTTTCCGGATCCGGAAACGTTTCCTGCGAAAACTACGCGCGAGAACGGCAAATCAGCCGAATTTACCGCGCAGGATTCTGCTGGTGGACGATGTGTTTACAACAGGCGCAACCTTGTATTCTTGCTTTCAAGCACTTAGAACGGTGTTTCCCGTACAGGTCCGCATCGACGTAGCGACCTTGGCCTGTGTGGGCCAGTAAAAGTGAAAGCAAAAACACCAACAATCCTTACGAATAACAACATTGAAACGTTTTATATACAAATCAATGACTTTGGCACGGCGTTATAGGCACCTGTGGGAAATGTAATTAAATCGCAATTAAAATGTAATAAAATTTTAATTACAATTTAATGGACATTGAATCAATTAGTTAAGCCCAAAAACGAATAATAATTGAGAAAAAGCATAAAAATGTTTGCGAATTAAAAATATTGTCGTATCTTTGCACCGGGTTGAGCAAGTAAGGTTCTCTTACCCGATCAACCTATTGGTTATTAGTTTTAGTGTTATTAATTATGTGGTTAGAGTGAGAGTCCACGCGGGAAGCGTCGACGCTCATTTTTTTCACCCCGATGCGGACACGAATACATGAACAAAGTTAACAAAGGTGGCACCAAGGTGCCACCTTTGTTCGCGTTAGCGACTCAAGCGGCTCATTTGTTCGCGTTAGCAGTTCATCGCGCCGCAGCAGTGAATGACTTGGCCGCTGACATAGCCGGACAGGTCGCTGGCGAGGAAGAGGGCCACGTTGGCGACGTCTTCCGGGGTTCCGCCGCGGCGCAGCGGAATCTGCTTGACCCATGCGTCACGGATGTCTTCCGGCAGAGCGTCCGTCATATCCGAAACGATGAATCCGGGCGCGATGCAATTGGCCCGGATGCCGCGGGGGCCCATTTCCTTGGCGATCGACTTGGCCAGCCCGATCATACCTGCCTTGGAAGCTGAATAATTGCACTGTCCCGCATTGCCGGAAACCCCGACAACGGAGGACATGTTGATGATGCTGCCGCCCCGTTGGCGCGCCATGATTGGGGTCAGGGCGTGGATGAAGTTGAACGCGGATTTCAAGTTGACGTTGAGGACAGCATCCCACTGGGCCTCGGTCATCCGGAGCATCAGCCCGTCTTTGGTGATGCCGGCGTTGTTGACGAGAATGTCGATCCGGCCGAAGTCTTTCAGAATTTCATCCACGACGGCATGTGTTTCCTCGAAGTTCGCGGCATTGGAAGCGTAGCCTTTGACCTTGTGGCCGAAGGCTTCGATCTCCTTGACGGTCTGTTCCGCTGCCTCGTTGATGACGAGATCCGTAAAGGCTACATCGGCCCCCTCCGAGGCGAATTTCAATGCGATTGCCTTTCCGATTCCTCTTGCTGCGCCCGTTACGAGGGCGACTTTACCATCCAAAAGTCCCATATTGATATATTTAATTGATTTCCGTTGGCAAAATTACATTATCCCGCCCGCCTTCGCAACATTTTCCGCTGGTAGTTGGCAAAAGTCCCCCGCTTGTGGTGAAAAAAGAAAGATTTAGTATCTTTACGAAAGAAAGCAAAAAAGGATTACATGAGCGAAATTCGGGATCCCTTGCGCTGGGAAAGCGGCGCGCTGAAAATCGAATGGGCGCGGAACCACATGCCGTTGCTGGCAGGGATTGAGCGGGAATTCAAAGCGGACAAACCCTTCCGGGGACTTCGGGTCGCCCTCTCCGTCCATTTGGAAGCCAAGACCGCGCGCTTGTGCGAAGCGTTGGCGGAAGGCGGAGCGGAGATGTTCGTGACCGGCAGCAATCCCCTTTCCACCCAGGACGACGTGGCGGCCGCCCTGGCACGCGAAGGGTTGCAGGTTTTCGCCGTGCATGGCGCTACGCCTCAGGAATATGAATTCGGCATCCGCCGGGTGCTGGAAGCGGGCCCCAACCTTATCATCGACGACGGCGGCGATCTGGTTTCCATGATTCATCAGGAATATCCTCGCCTCATTCCGGACATCATCGGCGGCTGCGAAGAGACCACCACCGGAATTCTCCGGCTTCAGCAGATGAACCGGGCCAAAACGCTTGCCTTTCCGATGATGCTGGTCAACGATGCCGACTGCAAGCGTCTCTTCGACAACCGTTACGGAACCGGCCAAAGCGTTTGGGACGGCATCGACCGTACGACGAACTTGATCGTGGCCGGAAAGGATGTCGTGGTGGCCGGCTACGGCTGGTGCGGCAAAGGGGTCGCCATGCGGGCGAAGGGTCTCGGCGCGCGGGTCATCGTGACTGAAATCGACCCGATCAAGGCGATGGAGGCGGTGATGGATGGTTTCCGTGTCATGAGTATGCGGGAGGCCGCTCCGATCGGGGACATCTTCGTCACCGTCACGGGCTGCGAGGATGTTATCACCACGGAGCATTTCCTGACGATGAAGGACGGGGCGATTTGCTGCAACGCCGGCCATTTCGACTGCGAGGTCAGTGTGGCGCAGTTGCGTGAGCTCGCCGTTTCGCAGAGGCCCGCGCGGGCGAATATTCAGGAATATGATCTTCCAAACGGCCGCAAGGTTTACCTGCTGGCGGAAGGACGGCTGGTGAATCTGGCCGCCGGCGACGGACACCCTGCCGAAATTATGGACATGAGTTTCGCCATCCAGGCGCTCAGCGCCCGATATCTGGCGCAGAACCGTAACAACCTGTCACGCGTTCCGGGCGAAATGCTCCACGACGTGCCGCCGGAAATCGACCGGGAAGTCGCCCGCCGCAAACTTGCCGACTGGGGCATCACCATCGATACCCTCACCCCGGCGCAACACAAATACCTTTTCGGGAACTGAAAAACAAAATATTATGAAGAAAGTATTGATCATCGTCCTGCTTGTGCTGACAACGGCTTGGATTCCTGCCGGTGCCCGGAAACTCGCAAAACACGTCGTGTTCATCGGCATCGACGGGCTGTCCACCGAATGTTTCAATCAGGCAACGGATATTCTGAACTTCAAGTACTTGATGGAGAACGGCAGCTACACCCTCGCCAAGAGGTCCGTTATGCCCTCCGCTTCGGCGATCAACTGGGCGTCGATTTTCATGGGAATGCCCACGGAGATGCACTGCTACTACACCTGGGGCTCAAAGGTGCCCGATATTCCGGCGGCCTATGTGACGGACCGCGGCATGCCGCCGACCATCTATACCTTGCTGGAAGAACAGATGCCGTCAGCCGTAACGGGAGCCTTGTACAACTGGGACGGCATCGGCTACCTGATCGATACGCTGGCGATCGATCACTATGCCTATGATCCCGGCTACCACCAGCCGGAAGGATATTCATTGGAAAAATACACGGAAAGGGCCGTGAATTTCATTCTGGAAAAGAAACCGGCCTTCTTTACCTTCTACATCGGCGATCAGGATGAAGTCGGACACAAATTCGGCTGGGGATCTCCCGAGTATTACCAATGCATACGGGATTGCGACAAGAGCATCGGAATGATCCTGCAGGCCTTGAAGGATGCCGGCATCTACGATGACACGATCGTCGTTGTGTCCTCCGACCACGGCGGTATCGACCGTGGTCACGGTGGTTTTACGCTGAGTGAGCTTGAAACCCCCTTCATCGTCTACGGCAAGCATGTGAAGAAAGGCTATGCCTTCGAAGAAACGATGATGCAGTACGATGTGGCCGCGACTTTTGCCTATATCTTCGGCCTCAAGACACCCCAATGTTGGGTCGGTCGTCCGATGTGCCAGATATTCAAATAATTCCCGTTCCGGGCGTTCTTCACCCACAGCTCGCTTCACCAGACAGAGGCGAATAATTTGTTGGATTTATCACTTTTTTCTTATATTTGAAAATATATCCACATAAAACTAACGATATAACCAAAAAACGTTTTTTAAATCTACACTTTCATGAAAAGAATCCTATTGATTTTTATGGCGTGTACGCTGACATTGTTCGGCAGTACCGTCAGGGCCTCCGTGTCGGAAATCGGTAGCGAAGCGATCGTTCCTGCACAGCAGGTTCCGTTGCGGGGCACCGTCGTTGACCAGAACGGAGCGCCTATTGTCGGCGCCAGCATTATCGAAGTCGGCACGACAAACGGAACCATGACCGATGCCGACGGTGGTTTTTCCATTGCCCTCCGCAGCGGCAATTCCGTAACAATTTCCTGTATCGGGTATGCCGAGCAGACGGTCGTCCTGACCGACGGTATGCGGATCGTCCTTGCGGAAGACACTGAATTCCTGGAAGAAGTCGTGGTGGTCGGCTACGGCACCCAGAAGAAAGCGAATCTTACGGGCGCCGTCTCCACGGTGGATGTCGGCAAGACGCTGGAAGCCAAGTCAATGGTCGATCTGGGCAAATCCCTGCAGGGAGCCGTTCCGGGTCTGACCATCATCAATTCCAACGGTAAGATCGGCAACGCGCCCTCGATCCGGATCCGCGGTGTCGGAACTTTGTCCAACGACGCCGCTTCCGATCCGCTTTACATCGTCGACGGCGTGCCCATCGATGACATTTCCTATCTGAACACGCAGGACATCGAGAGCATCTCGGTGCTCAAGGACGCTGCCTCCGCTTCCATTTATGGAACCCGGGCGGCCTTCGGCGTGGTGCTCATCAAGACAAAGTCCGCGCTGACCGAGCAAAAAGTCCTCGTGAATTACACGAACAATTTCGGCTGGAACCAGGCGACCGTGCTTCCGGAATACCCTTCCGTCATGGAGCAGATTACAGGTCTGAACCAGGTAAACAAGCGGATGGGCTTGGAAAGCGAACTTTTCGGCATGTACATGGACAGCGAAGCCTTCATGAACGGCGTGAGAGCATGGGAAGCCAAACATGGAGGTCCCTCGGGCTACCGCGAAATGGTTGAGGGAGATGACTACATTCCGGGGACGGGCTACTTCGCCAACTGGGATGTCGGTGGAATTCTGTTCAACAAAGCGGCCCCTTCGCAGAACCATACGGTCTCTGTCCAGGGAACAACCGCAAAGACCAACTATTACGCATCGCTCGGCTACGATCACGAACAAGGTTTGATGAACTTCAATCCGGATAAACTTGACAAATACACGGCGATGGTCAACCTTTCGTCTCAGGTGACGGACTGGCTGCTGGTCGGAGCCCGTGTCAACTATGTCAACAAAGACTACCAAGATCCGACGGACGCGCTCCGTCAAGGCTCCTTCCAGTATTTGTGGCGTTGGGGGTCCTTCTTCGGACCTTGGGGAACCATCAACGGGATGGATGGCCGCAACGCCATTTCATACCGCAAGCAGTCTGGGGAAGGGTGGACCAAGACCGACAATCTGCGGATTGGCGGATTTACCAAGATCAACATCGCCAAAGGATTGAGCCTGAACGTGGACTATACCTATCTCCAGAACACGATGCGCTACAAACAGGTCAATCTGCCTGTGCGTTTGATGAACACGTGGAGCGTGAGCCCGGCAGAAGCGACGCTCAGCACTACGACGTACATCTCCGCCAGACGCAGTTATACCCGCGGCTACAACACCAACATCTACGGCAACTACGAGTTCAGTTTGGCCGGCGCGCACAACTTCAACGTGATGCTCGGATTCAACGCCGATGAATCTGAATATGAATTCCTCCGCGGCGACTATTACAACATTCTGGACGCCAATCTTCCGCAGATCGCGCTTACCCAGGACAGCGACGGCAAAAACACATTCTCGCACGCACTGAGCTCCGTGGGTTCGGCTGGTTTCTTCGGCCGTCTCAATTACAACTACAAGGATCGTATTCTGCTCGAACTCAACGGTCGTTATGACGGGTCTTCCAAGTTCCCCGAGAATGATCGCTGGGCTTTCTTCCCTTCCGCTTCAGCCGGTTGGAGAATTTCTGAAGAACCGTTCTTCGAGCCGTTGAAGGCAACGGTCAGCAATGCCAAGATCCGCGCTTCTTACGGTGAAATCGGAAATCAGGAGGTCGGATCCGATATGTACATCGCGACCATCGCGAGACAGGCGGGCAGCGACGCTGCCTCTTGGCTCGGGGCTGGTTCTGCCCGTCTCAACACTTTCGGGATGCCCAAGATGGTATCCAAGAGCCTGACCTGGGAAACCATTAAGACGACGAACATCGGATTGGATATGGGTTTCTTCGGAGGAGAACTTAATGCAACCTTCGACTGGTTCCAGCGGGTGACGGAGGGCATGCTTGCCCCGGGACAGACGATGCCTTCCGTTCTGGGCGCTTCCGTAGCAAGGGAGAACGCGGGTTCTATGCGTTCCCGTGGTTGGGAGGTTACAATCGACTGGCACCATAGCTTCGGCGATATCAATTTTTACGCGATCGGCAACATCGCGGACTATACGACCTTCGTGACCGAATGGCGGAATGACACCAAATTGTTGAATTCCACTTACAGCGGAAAACGTTACGGGGACATCTGGGGATTTGAGACGGAACGGTACTTCGAGGCCTCCGACTTCAACGCTGACGGTTCCTATGCCAGCGGGGTCGCCAGCCAGCAGCTGCTGGAATCCGGAGCGTTCCATTATGGTCCCGGAGACATCAAATTCAAAGATATTGACGGAGACGGTAAGATTGACGGCGGAGCCGGGACGGAAGACGATCACGGGGATCTCAAGGTGATTGGAAACACCCAGCCGCGCTATCAGTACAGCCTCCGTCTCGGCGGAGACTGGAAAGGTTTCGACCTGGACATCTATTTCCAGGGCGTAGGCAAACGGAATGTCTGGACGCAATCGGCCTTCGTAATGCCGTTGATGAGAGGTGCCGATGCCATCTACGCTCATCAGACCAGCTATGTCACCAATGAGGATGCCGCGGCCGGACGGATCGACCAGAGCCTGACGTATCCTCGCCTTTGGGCCGGCGGTGCCGGTCAAGGCAACATCTCCGTGCTGGATCGGGGTAAATTCAATTTCTACCCGCAGTCCAAGTACCTGGTGAACCTCGCCTACCTGCGCGTGAAGAATATCACGCTGGGGTACACCCTTCCCAAGATGCTGACGCAGAAGGTCAAGATTGACCGGGTGCGAATCTATGGAAGCATCTACAATGCATTCGATCTGATCCAGCACACGCGGCAGTACGGCCTTGACCCGGAAATCAATACGGGTGAAGGATCTTACGGAAACGGCGTCTGGGGACGTACAGATCCTTTGATCCGTACCTTCTCCTGCGGCCTCCAGATCACGTTCTAATTTAACCTTGTACACGATATGAAACAGATTTTTTACACGATACTTGCCTTGTCCGTTCTGCTTTTCACGGGCTGCGACAACCTGCTGGACAAGCAGCCGCTAGACAAGTTCACGGACAGCAATTTCTGGACGAGCGAGACGAATGTAGAGGCTTTCGCCAACCGTTTTTACGACAATTTCTCCGGCTATGCCAATAGCGGTGATTTCTACTTCCGAACGCTGAATGACAACCAAGCCAGTTCCGGCTTTACGGAGTGGAATTTCAAACAAGTTCCGGCTTCCAGCAGCCTCTGGAACAACTGCTATGAAGAAATCCGGCGCGCGAATCTGATGATTGCCCGGATTCCGGACATTGCCGCTATGACGGACGCGCAGAAAAATCATTGGATCGGAGTCGCCCGACTTTTCCGAGCGCTCAATCATTTCCAGTTGGTCCGCGCGTTCGGTGACATCATCTATGTGGACAAAGTGCTGGATGTGACGGATGAAGACAAAGAAAACTATCTGTACGGAGCGCGTGAGGATCGTGATGCCGTGATGGACAAGGTCCTTGAGGATATCAACTTCGCCGTGGCGAACATCACGAAAAATGCCGAATCCCGCGTCTTCATCAATGCCGCCGTGGCGCAAGCCATGAAATCGGACATCTGCTTGTTCGAGGGGACATTCTGCAAATATCGTTCGACGGCGGACGGACAGAAGGCTCCCGATGCTGCCCGCGCGAACAAATTCCTCACGGAAGCGAAGACCGCCGCGAAGGCCGTCATGGACAATAACATGTATGTACTGAACGATTCCTACAAAGCGAATTATGACTCCGAGGACCTCTCGAAGAACAAGGAAATGATTCTCTACAAGAAGTATGAGTATGGGGTGATGGGACATTCCCTGATTTCCTTCACTTGCTCCTCGACGATGCAGAGCGGTCTGACCAAGAGTGCCTTCGATTCCTATCTGTTCATCGACGGCAAGCCCCTCGCCTTGACATCCCAGCCCAAGACGGATCATCCGGTGATGTCCGCGGCGGGCAATCTGAACATCACGAATCTGCTGAATGTCCGCGATCCCCGTCTGGCTGCCCATATCGACACGGTGCTGATGTACCGGGGCAACGACTTCCTCCGGTTCAATACCGGTACGATGACCACAACCTCTTCCACGGGCTACGGCGTATGCAAATTCGACAGCGAGAAGCTGCCCTCCATTCGTCGTTTCGACAACGGCGCCAATGATACGGATGCTCCGGTCTACTGGCTGGCTCCGGTGTATCTGAACTATGCGGAAGCTTGCGCTGAATTGGGCAGTTGTACCCAGAATGATCTGAATATCTCCGTCAACAAGCTCCGCGACCGCGTGGGAATGCCGCATATGACCGTGAATCCGGCTGCGGATCCCGCCAACAACATGGGGGTCAGCGCGCTGATCTGGGAGATCCGCCGCGAGCGCAGAGTGGAACTGATGTTCGACAACAACGACCGCTATTGGGGGCTCATCCGCTGGCACCAGCTGGACAAACTTGACATCTCCAAGTATCCGGATCAGATGAAGGGCGCCTATGTCAAGGGCGATCCGGTCGCCGGGACGAAGGATTGCGTGCCGATAACTTCCGACGGCTATGCCGATGCCAACGCTGCCGGCAAGTCCCGGACCTTCGAGGCACGTCAGTACCTGTATCCGATTCCGTCCGGCCAGATCGACCTATACAAGGCCGCCGGTAAGACATTGACCCAGAATCCGGGCTGGTAATCCTCCCGATTAACACATGAAAAGAGGCCGGCTAAAAGAAATTTTAGCCGGCCTCTTTTTGCTTGTCCGCTTCGCTTCCGGCTTCGCGCAGTTGGCAGGATAGGAATATTTCGCGAGCATTGTTCAGAGACAGACATGCTTTTGTTCCCACGAACCGGCCCCCGGGGGCCTCTGTCGGGGTTTCGCGTTCCCACGATTTGTAAATCCTCGCCGGGAAGCGCCATTGCCGCGCGACCGACCCCCGCCTGCAGCCTTGGAATCTATCAAAGAGCCTCTGTGCGCGGAGTACTGCCGTAACTTTTATAAATTTAACGAACCATTGATTGTTCTATCAACGCACTTAAATTTACAGACTTTTTCTGTTCACCTATCTGGATACACTAATTGGGACAGTAACCGTTTCTCGTTTGAGGTGTACAAACACAGCGCATAGAAGCACGATTTCACGCACATCTCGAGGCCGAATCGCCCGCGCAGGCCTACTTACGAGTCGAGGTGTACAAACAGAACGCACAGAATGCGGTTTAGCCGTACACCTCATCTGCGCTTTTGCAGGAGATCCCGAAAAATCGTCCGTTGCGTCCGACAAAACGATCATGTCATCTATGTCCAAGTTTATGTACTTAATGGGGTTGTTCCCATTTATTCAGTATGCCTGACCCCTTGAAGGGTGTCGGTACCGGAAGTCATAGGAGGCATCTTTGCGGTACTCCTGCTCGGTCGCCCCGATCGTTCGTGCGAACAGGCGCAACGGAGCCGACCGCTTCAAGATGTAAGCCCGGATACTGTATCGGACCACCTTGGGACACCCATAGGATTCAATGGGCCTCGGAAGGTGATTCGAGTAGTCGTATTCGGACAGCGGAACAGTCAGGGAGGACATGTTGACAAGACGGTCGAGACCGTCCAGCCCCCATGTTATAGACTACGCAGATCCGGCCCTCGACGATCCCTGCACCGACAATTTGCGAATAACAGTTCAAATACGGTCTGAAGGTCGCTTCAATTTCAATAAGCGTGTCCACCACGTTTTCATCAACTTCTCGCGTGTAAATCAACACATTGATAATGGTTTTCGCTTCGTAGGGATTGTCGATTTCCCCGACCGCCCTGACGAAATTCGCGACGCTGTCCTGCGGGAACAGGTCAGATTATTCTATAATAATTACGGCATGTATTTGTCCAGATCGAAGGTCAGGTTCAGGCCGGGCCGGTAGGTGAAGTTGATAGGGAGGAATTCATTGTATTTTAAAATATATTCCCCGGGCTGGAGTCCGGTCAGCAGATCCTGGATCTTGTCCACCAAACAGATGCAGTTCGCGCTTTGTTCAGTGTCGGGAAAAACCCGGTATCGGATGACATTCCCTTCCAGAGAAAACGAGGAAGTGAGGCCGTATATCTCAAGCACGCAATTGAACGTGCCGTTGGTGTGGGTGAGGGCAAGCCCGTCGTTCGTGTATTGCAGGGTGAGTTGTCCCGCGGACCAGCCCGCCCGGGAGACCGCCGGCCTGTCGGAGCAGCCGGTATGGGTGAGTTCTGTGACCGGACGCTCCGGGTTGTGCCGCGAGCAGGAAATCGCGGCGAAACAGAACAAGGAAAGCAAGATTGAAAGATGTTTCATGATCGAAAAAGGATAGTCACATATTCCTAAATCCAAGAAAACCAATATCTTGCACTCGGCCGCTGATTTTTTTAAGTCTTTACCGGAATTTCTCGTATTCGGGCATGCCGAGGTCGGCGAGGATATCTTTGAAAGACCGTTGGTCGCGGGGGCAGACCAGCAGGGCGTCCTCCGTGTTGATGACCATATAGCCCCTCAAGCCTTTGACGGCGATCAACTTGTTTCGGTCCCGGGAATAGATCAGGTTGTCTTTGTTGTCCCGCAGCAGCGTCCATCCGGCGTTGACGGCGTTTCCGTTCCGGTCTTTTTCCGGGAAAATCTTGAACAGCCCGCGCCAACTGCCGATGTCGGTCCATCCGAAATGTCCCGGATAGAGCCAGGCTCGGTCAGTCTTCTCCATTACGCCGTAGTCGATGGAAATCTTCGGACAGTCGCCGTAGACCTTTTCCAAAAAGGGGATCTCTTCAGGTGTCTCCAGCGCTTCTTCCCATCCCTTGAACAAGGAGGTGATTTCGGGAATATGCTTTTCCATTTCTTCACGGATGACGGAGGCTTTCCAGGCGAATATTCCTGAATTCCAGTAGAATTCACCGCTTTTGCAGAACACTTCCGCGAGGGCCTGGTCGGGTTTTTCAGTGAAGGTCTTCACTTTGAAGGGCTTGTCGGCCGTTGCGGAGGCCTTTCCGCCGGAGATCTGGATGTAGCCGTAACTGATGTCCGGCTTGGTCGGTGTGATGCCGAGGGTCATCAGCACGTTGTGGGCTTCTACATGGTCAAGAACGTGCCCCAAGGTTTTTTCGAACAGGTCTTCGTCGAGAATCAGATGGTCGGCCGGAGTAGCCAGCATCACGGCATCGGGATTACGCTTCAGCAGACGGTAGGTGGCGTAGACCAGACAGGGCCCTGTGTTGCGGCTGTAGGGCTCAAGCAAGAGATTATTTTTCGGGAGATCGGGGATTTGTTCGGTGACCAGGTGGCTGTAGCGGGAGAGGGTGACGACGAGGATGTTTTCTTTCGGGATGAACTTCGAGAATCGCTCATAGGTTATCTGGAGGAAGCTCTTGCCGGAGCCTGCGATGTCCAGGAATTGTTTCGGCCGGGATTCCCGGCTGACCGGCCAGAAGCGGTTTCCGGAGCCTCCGGCCATGATCACGCAATATCGGTTGTTTTTCATATAATGGCATTTAGTAGTGTCATGTGTACAGCGGGATGAATGCGTTGGGGAAGTAGTCGATCAGTGTCTTTTCTCCCGCGAAGGTCACGGCCACGATGTCAAAATTTACCTCCAGATCGCCTTTCAGCCGTTCATCTTTCGAGGTGTTCAGGTATCGCAGGGCCGCTTGTGCCATTTTCTTCTGTTTGCACAGGGTCACGTTTTCTTCGGGCGCCGCCATAACCGGCGCCGTCCGGCTCTTTACTTCTACAAAATGCACACCATTTCGGTCCAACGTAACGATGTCGATTTCGAGCCGCCCCTTGCGGCAGTTTCGCTCAATCACCGTCTGTCCCCGCTGCGTCAGGAATTCGCACGCCGCGCCCTCCCCGAGCCTACCCAACTTCATTCTTGCCGTTTCCATAGTTTTGTTTTTTGAATATGTTGTCGGCTGCAAAGGCAGCCGGTTCTTTTCGTCTCGCTTCACTCGACCCCTCCCGGCTTTGCCGGGCCCTTCCCTCTTACGAGCCGAGGGTGGCTACGGAGCAAACCGGCTGCTTTCGCAGCCTCGGATCGCTATTCGAAATTCACGACCGTTACGCCCGCTCCGCCGAACTGGACGTGCTCGTCACGGACCGAGGAAATCCCGGGAACCGTGCGCAGATATTTCTGCAATTCGTCTCGGAGCACTCCTGTCCCCTTGCCGTGGATGATGCGGATGGAGCCGACATTCAGCACGATGGCATCGTCAATGTAATGTACCACGATGTCCATCGCCTCCTGCAGCCGCGCCCCGCGCACATCCAACTCCGGTGAAAACTTCAACCGCCGGGCGTTGAGGTCCTCGTTTACCCGCTGGATGATCCGGGCCTCCGGCGCCTTTGTCGCGGCTTTGTACTCGTCCGAAGAAATACGCTCCACTTTGTCGAGCGGCATCATGCTCGTAATATTCCCTACGGCGATTGTCACGGCCTTGTTTGAAACCCGGATCACCTCTCCCACCATGCGGTTCTCCTTCACGCGCACCTTCTCCCCGACCTTCAACGGGCCGCCGCGGAACTCCTCCATGGTCATGTCGTCTCCCGCCAACCGCCTTTCCTTCCGCTGCTTCCCCTTCTGCCGGGAATTCAGCTGCCGGAGCTTCCGCTCTACGTAGTCGTCGTGATTCTTCTGGTCCTGTTCCTTCTTGGCCTGCAGGGCGGACATGAAATCTTGGATCTCTTTCCGCGCCTCCTGGGTCTTTTCCTTGTCCGCTTGGGATTCTTTGATGGTGCGGATGGTGTTTTCGATGGTCCGGTTGGCGCCTTTTACGATGTTTTCGGCTTCCTTCGCGGCTTGGTCGAGGATGTCTTTCTTTTTCTGCTTGATGCCTTCGAGTTCCTTCTGGTATCGTTCGGTGATGCTTTCCAGGGTCTTGTCGGTGTGGCGGATGTGCTGGAGTTTTTCGTCCAGCGCCCGGCGGTTCTTGACGATTCTGCGGAGGTTTCGTTCGATGCCCACAAACTCCTCTCCGACGCGGGTCTCCGCATCTTTGACGATGGGCTCGGGCAGACCCATCTTCCGGGCCAGCTCAAAGGCGAAGGAATTGCCGGGAAGTCCGATGTCCAGTTGGAACAAGGGTTCGATCTTGGCGGCATCGAAAAGCATGGCGCCGTTGATCACCCCCGTTTCGGATCCGGATGCAAAGAGTTTGAGATTCGTGTAATGTGTGGTGATGATGCCGTACACGCCGCGCTTGTCCATCTCGGCCAGGATGGCTTCGGCGATGGCTCCGCCCGCGGCGGGCTCCGTGCCTGACCCGAATTCATCGATGAGGATCAAAGTCTTCCTGTCCGCATGCCGAAGCATGGACTTCATGTCCTCCAAGAATGAACTATAGGTGCTCAAGTCGTTCTCGAGACTTTGGTCGTCTCCGATGCTGACCATGATGCGTTCGAAAACCGGCATCTCGGAGGTCTCGGAGGTGGGAATCAGCATGCCCCACTGAAACATGTACTGCAACAGCCCCGCCGTTTTCAGGCAGACGGATTTGCCGCCGGCATTCGGACCGGAGATCAGGAGAATATGCTTTTGCGGAGTGAGCCGCATGGAAACCGGGACGATGCTCTTCTTTTCCCGTATCAACGCCTTTTCAAGCAGCGGATGCCGGGCCTTGCGAAGATGCATCTCCCCGTTTTCCGAGAGGATCGGGATTCCGGCCTTGAATTCCAGGGCAACCTGCGCTTTGGCGACCAGGAAGTCGATTTCGCCCACGTAGGCCGCCGCCCCGATCAAATCCGGAACATAGGGCCGGACAAAATCGCTGAATTCCGCAAGAATATGCTGGATTTCCTGGGCTTCCTCGGCCTGCAGCGCGGCGATCTCGTTCTCCAGTTCGATGATTTCGACCGGTTGGACAAAAGCGGTCTTTCCGGTCGAGGAGGAGTCATAGACAAAACCCTGGATTTTTTTCTTGTTTGAGGCGTTCACCGGGATCAGCAATTTCCCGTCCCGGACTGTCAGGCTGGCGTCTTCGTCCACGAGCCCGTCCATCCGGGCCTGTTTCAGGATGGCGTTCGCCCGTTTGGAAATGGCGGATTCCTTGGCGGCAAGGGATCGCCGGATCTGCTGCAGTTTGTCGGACGCGGAATCTTTGACATCCCCGAACCGGTCCAGGATCAGATTGATTCTGCGTTGCACTTCCGGGAAACTCATAACAGGAGCAGCCATCCGTTTCAGATTGGGGTACACCCCGTCCTTGATTTCCGCAAAGAAGCGGGTCAGTTTCCGGACAGTTTCAATCAGGGTGCGGAGCTTGCCCAGAGAAAGCAGATCGATCGTGCAGCCGACCTGTTCAAGCGGTCTCAAAAAGTCAAGGCAATCGATGTAGCCGTTGGTGGGGAACCCTTCTTCGAACATCACGATCAGCCGCATTTCGTCGGTCAGGGAGAGCCGTTTGAGGATTTCTTTCGGGTTGCTTGAGAATGTTTCGTCCGCCACGCGGCCGGTGGCATAGTCCGTGGAACAACGGTTTGAAATGATCGTTCGGATCCGGTCGAATCCAAGTTTGCTTTCCAGCCGCGTGTCAATCAGGGTCCCGTTCTTTTCCATCACTTCGCGGCATTGGTTTTTTTAGGATTCTTCGGCTTCGCTTCCTCAACGTGCGCCTTCGGCTTGTCCACGGCTGCGCCGAGCAGAATCTTCAGTTCGTTGATGTTCCCGATCCGGGTCAGGACGCCGTTCTTGACGAAAGAAATGTTCCCCGTCTGTTCCGACACAACAATTACTTGCGCGTCCGTTTCTTCCGAAATGCCGATCGCTGCCTTGTGCCGCATCCCGTATCTCGCGGGAATATTCTTCCGTTCCGTGATCGGGAGGGTGCACCGAGCCGCCACGATCCGGTCGCCTCGGATGATCATGGCGCCGTCGTGGAGGGGGGAGTTTTTGAAGAATATGTTCATAATGAGCCTTCTGCGGACCACGGCATCTACCTTGTCTCCGGTTTCGACGATAAAGTCGAGCGATTCCTTGCCCTGAAGGACGATCAGCGCCCCGGTCTTGTTTTCCGACATCGCCCGGCAGGCTTCGGTCAATTCATTCACGGTTTCATTGCCGAGTTGCGTCTCTTTGATGCCGAGGATCCGGCTGAGGAAGGTTCCTCTTTTGCCGGAGACCCCGTATCGGGAGCCGAACCGATTCAGGAAGTGCCGGATTTCCGGTTGAAAGATAATGATCAGGGCGAGCATGCCGACATCCAGAAATGTGCCGAGCAGAGCCGACATCAGTTTCATGTTGAAGGCGGTCACGACCACGCGCAGCACGAAGAGCATCAGGATGGCGATGAAGATGTTCATGGCGGCCGACCCCTTGATCCATTTGAAAATCAAGTAAATGCTTACGGTCACCATCAAAATGTCGATGATGTCCGTGAACGAAAAGTTCAGAAATCCGAATATATTCAACGCCAAAAGATTCATTCCGGTCGGTCGTTATTCCGTACTGCAAAGATAATGCTTTCCTGCCTTTATTGAAACGTTCAGTTTCAAAAAGGCACAACATTACGAAGCGTCTTGTAGCGCGGCATTTCAGCGCTGGTTTTCGACCGGCGTCTAGGTGGCAGTCCTGCAATTCCTCGGGAAACCCCGGGCTGAACGTCTCTCCGCAGCCGCACAGAAGCGACAGGAGGCCGATGGACAGTAAAAGTGTTCGTGTTTTCATGAGTCACAGCGTTTAGTCTAACAAGTGATGTAATAATAAACGATTTAAACAAACGGGTTTGGTGGGGCGGCAAGGACAGATTCCGGGAGAATTTTTCCGGTTTCGCCAGGATGAGTGCGGGCTGTAGCGACATCGAACGCCTCGTGGAGACAGTGGCGCGATATATTCATTCCGCATTATTCAAACGATTGTGATTAAATATGTTACTGAATTCAATCAGTCAAAAATCCGACGCATTGAAATTTATAATGCGCTGATTGTTAGGGCATAAAACACTGTTGTTTTTAATGGGTGGCGTGATACGCGATGCGTGATGCGTGACCGGAAATGGTTAAACGATAGTGTTATCCTTGTTTTCACCCCGGGCGATAGGGGGAGGGTGAAAAACAGCATCCGGCAGATAGTGTGGCAGATAGGGTCACGGGCGGATATTCATAAAGAATGTGACAGACAAAGGGTTGAAGGTTGTTGAAAACTTTGTTAATTCCGAAAATTATCGGTATATTTGCAGCCCGCAATTTTGCGAGGTAAAGCGTAAAGCATTAATAAACAATTAGTTAACAAACCAATGCCTGGATTAATTGGAAAGAAAATCGGAATGACTTCCGTTTTCGGTGCTGATGGAAAGAACATTCCATGCACCGTCATCGAGGCTGGTCCGTGTGTTGTCACGCAATTGCGTACGGTTGAAAAAGATGGTTATGCCGCCGTACAGCTTGCCTATGACGAAATAAAAGAGATACACACCAGCGCGCCTCTTCTGGGGCATTTCAAAAAGGCAGGGACCACTCCCAAGCGAAAGATTGTCGAATTTCCGGCAGACTTCGACGGGGAAATCAAACTCGGAGACACCATCTCGGTTGACGACGTCTTTAAAGACGACGTCAAGTACGTAGATGTGGTCGGTACATCTAAAGGTAAAGGTTTTCAGGGCGTTGTTCACCGCTACCATTTTCGGGGAGTCGGCGGAGCGACCCACGGACAGCACAACCGGCTTCGCAAGCCCGGTTCCATCGGCGCATCCTCGTGGCCTTCCCGCGTGTTCCCCGGAAAACGCATGGCCGGTCACATGGGCAACGAAAGGGTCAAGGTGACCAATCTGGAAGTTGTCAAGGTCATCCCTGAGAACAATCTTCTCGTCGTGAAGGGCTCTGTACCTGGGGCCAAAGGTTCTTATGTAACATTGGAGGTATAAGGTTATGGAATTGCCTGTTTTGAAAATTGATGGAACGCCTTCGGGAAAGAAGGTCATCCTCGACGAGAAAGTTTTCGGCATCGAGCCGAACGACCATGCGATCTATCTGGACGTTGTCCAGCATTTGGCGAACCGTCGTCAGGGTACCGCGAAGACGAAAGAAAAAAGCGAAGTTTCCTATTCCACCAGAAAGATAGTTCGCCAGAAGGGCAGTGGCGGAGCGCGTCACGGAAGCTTGAAAGCGAACATTTTTGTAGGCGGAGGCCGCGCTTTCGGTCCCCGACCCCGTCTCTACAGGAAGAAACTGAACAAGAAGGTGAAGTCTCTCGCTCGTTTCTCCGCCCTCTCTTACAAGGCGAAAGAAAACGCGATCGTTTTCATTGAACCGTTTACCATGGAGGCCCCGAAAACAAAGGAATTCATGCACATCCTTGACGCGATCAAGGCCGGTAACAGAAAAGTGCTCTTTGTTCTTCCGGACAACTCGGACAACATTTATCTTTCATCACGCAATCTTCCGGAGGTTAAGGTCATCACCTTGAATGAACTGAACACCTACAACATCATGAACGCGAACTCTCTCGTGCTCACCGATGGCGTTCAGGACATTCTCTCCGAAAGAGCGGCCAACCGTTAAAAGAGTAAAGAGATGGGAATTTTATTAAAGCCAATCGTAACTGAGAAGATGACGGAGGCAAGCGAGAAGCTCAACCGCTACGGCTTCATTGTCGATCGCAAGGCAGACAAGCCGCAGATCAAGGAAGCGGTCGAAAAGTTCTACAACGTGACGGTGAAAGACATCAACACCATCAATTATTACGGAAAAAGAAAGTCCCGCTATTCCAAGACCGGTGTGCTCAGAGGCCGTACGAACCACTTCAAGAAGGCCTATGTGACACTCGTGGAAGGCGACAAGATTGATTTTTACAGCAGCATTTAAGGAGGGACGAAGCAATGGCAATCAGAAAATTCAAGCCAGCAACTCCTGGCACGAGAAATATGGCGATCTCCGCATTTGACGAGATCACAGCCAAGAAGCCGTACAAGGCTTTGTTGGAGCCCCTCAAGCGCACCGGTGGAAGAAACAACACCGGCAAGATGACCGTCCGCAACCGCGGAGGCGGGCACAAGCGGATGTATCGCATCATCGATTTCCTGCGCGATAAGGACAACATGAAGGCCACGGTAAAGACCATTGAATATGATCCGAACCGCAGCGCCCGAATCGCCCTGGTCGAGTATGAGGATGGCGAAAAGCGCTACATCATCGCTCCTGCCGGCATCAAGGTGGGGCAGATCATCGAGTCCGGTTCCGGAGTCGCTCCTGACCTGGGCAATTGTCTTCCCCTCGCCGAAATGCCTGTCGGTACGCTCGTTCACAACATCGAGCTCCGTCCCGGTCAGGGTGCCGCCATGGCGCGTTCCGCCGGAACATTCGCGCAGCTTGCCGCCCGTGAAGGGAATCACGCGATCATCCGTCTTCCTTCAGGCGAGACCCGGATGGTGCTTGTGAACTGCCGCGCGACCGTGGGAACAGTTTCGAACAGTGATCATAATCTTGAATCATCCGGGAAGGCCGGGCGCAGCCGTTGGCTGGGCCGTAGGCCACGTACTCGCGGTGTCGTGATGAACCCTGTCGATCACCCGATGGGTGGTGGTGAAGGACGCGCGTCCGGAGGTCACCCTCGCTCGCGCAAGGGTCTTCCTGCAAAGGGTTACAGGACTCGTAACCCCAAGGCTACGTCCAACCGGTTCATCATCGAGAGAAGAAAGAAAAAGTAGTTAAACGGAATTAAATTGTAAGATTATGAGTCGTTCATTAAGAAAAGGTCCATATATCCAGGGAGCCCTGGAAAAAAGAATTCTTGCTATGAATGATGGTAGCAAGAAGAAGGAGGTAATCAAGACCTGGTCTCGCGCCAGCATGATCTCTCCTGACTTTGTCGGCCATACCGTCGCCGTCCATAATGGAAACAAGTTCATTCCTGTTTACATTACGGAGAACATGGTCGGCCACAAGCTTGGCGAATTCGCGCCGACCAGAACTTTCAAAGGCCATTCGGGCAATAACAAGTAAAAAATTGAATTATGGGAGCTCGTAAAAGACAGATGGCTGAAAAGTTCAAGGAAGCCAAAAAGAATATATCGATCGCAAAGCTTAACAATGTGCCCACATCCCCCCGCAAGATGCGTCTTGTCGCGGATACCGTGCGGGGTGTGGAAGTGAACCGGGCGCTTGACTTGCTGCGTTTCAGCAAGCGCGAGGCCTCTATTCGCCTTGAAAAACTGCTCCGGAGCGCGATTGCGAACTGGGAAGCGAAGAATCAGGAGAACAGCAAGGAACTGGACAAAGGCAACGTCTATGTCAAGACCATCATGGTCGGTGAAGGCCGTACGATCAAGCGCATCCGCCCTATGCCGCAAGGCCGCGCGGGCAGAATCCGCAAACGTTCGAACCATGTGACCGTCGTCCTGGATGTCAAGAAACCCACAACATCAGAAGAGAACAAATAATATGGGACAGAAAACAAATCCTATTTCTAACAGAATCGGTATCACCCGGGGTTGGGACTCTAACTGGTGCGGTGGTAACTACGCGGAAAAGATCGCGGAAGACTATGAAATCCGCAAGTATCTCATGAGCCGTCTTTCCAAGGCCAGCATTTCCAAGATTGTCATCGAAAGAACCCTCAAACTCATCACCGTAACGATCCATGCGGCTAGACCCGGATTCATTATCGGAAAGGGTGGACAGGAAGTCGATAAGTTGAAGGAAGAGTTGAAAAAGGTCACGAAGAAAGACGTTCAGATCAATATTTTTGAAGTCAGGCGGCCGGAAGTGGATGCCCGCATCGTGGCGGACAGCATCGCGCGCCAGATTGAAGGTCGCGTCTCCTACAGAAGGGCGATCAAGATGGCCATGGCTTCGACCATGCGTGTCGGGGCGGAAGGCATCAAAGTGCAGATTTCCGGTCGTGTGGGCGGTGCCGAAATGGCTCGCAGCGAGATGTTCAAAGAAGGACGTACCCCATTGCACACTTTCCGCGCTGACATTGATTATGCGCTTGCAGTGGCCAGCACGAAGGTCGGCACCCTCGGCATCAAGGTCTGGATCATGAACGGCGAACGGTACGGCAAACAAGATTTGAGCCCGAATGCCGGAACGGCGGCCAACGCGCAGAGCGGGCCTCGCTCGCCGCGGGGCGGACGCGGCGACCGCAGGGATCGTCGTGACGATCGTCGCGGCGGACGTGGACGCGGCTCTCGCCGGGATCGTAGCGCTGAATAGGACAATCGCAAACAATTTTTTATCTGAGACTGGCTAAAAATTCTTTTTGGCCAGTCTCTTTTTCATATTATTCCTTTTTGCAAGAGAATAATGCAGAAGCAAGCGCTGCGACGGATCAAGCGAATTCAACCAGCTTGTCATCATCGATCGTGGGAAGTTTCGCTTTCCGGATTACATCCGCAGCCCTTTCGGCATCGTCTGTCCGGAAGATCAACAAGCATTTCTCGCGAACGATGAAACTGTACAGATAGGAAATCCCGATTCCTTCCTTGGAAATCGTGGAGATGGCCTTGGCAGCCCCTCCCGGCTTGTTTTCGACTTCGAGGGCGAAAACTTTCGATCGCGTTACCGCCACATTGGCCTCCCTCAAGACATTATACGCTTTGTCGGATTCGCTGCAGATGATGCGGCAGATCCCGTATTCAGCGGTTTCGGCAATGGTGATGGCTATCAGCTGGATGGAGGCTTGCTTAAGGGTTTCAAGCATCTCGATGAGGGTTCCCGCCTTGTTCTCGAGAAAAACGGATAATTGAGTGATCGTCATAGTTTTGTGTTTTAGTATTGTTTGCGGTGGTCAATCACATGCGAGTCTTTTCCCAGGCTCCGCGCAAGGGTCCCGGGGGATTTGAGGTTAACCTTTGCAGTGAGGGAAAGCACGCTCTTCAACCTATCAGCCAGCCGTTTTTCCAATTCCTGGAAGGTGGCGATGGTGTCGAAATTCTCGTCGAAATATTCCTGTCTCAGTTCGACCTGCACTTGAAGCGTATCGAGATTTCCGATGCGGTCCACGACCAGCAGGTAGCGGGGCGCGAATTCCTTCATGCTGAGCACGACACTTTCCACCTGAGACGGGAAGACGTTGATGCCGCGGATGATGAGCATGTCGTCGGTGCGGCCCATGATGTGGCCCATCCGGAGGGAGGTTCTTCCGCAGGAGCAGGTTCCGGGGAGAATGGAACAGAGATCCCGTGTACGATACCGCAGGATCGGCATGCCTTCCTTGGTGAGCGTTGTGAACACCAGTTCGCCGACGGTCCCTGCGTCAACCGGTTCCAAGGTTTCCGGGTCCACGATTTCGGGAAAGAAATGATCCTCGTTGATGTGGGAACCCTGCTGACGGGGACATTCGTAACTGACGCAGGGTCCCATGATTTCGCTGAGGCCGTATAGGTTGTAGGCTTTGAGCCCGAGTTTATCCTCGATTTCCCGGCGCATTTCCTCGGTCCAGGGTTCCGCTCCGAAGGCGCCGACGCGTAAACGGATCTGCTCTTTGGTGATGCCCATACGCTTCATTGTTTCAGCGAGATAGAGGGCGTAGCTCGGGGTGCATGCGATGCCGGAGACACCCAGGTCCCGGATCAGGTGCAGGTGTTTTTCCGTGTTGCCGATCGAGGCGGGCAAGACGGCGGCACCGATGTTTTCGACCCCGTAGTGGGCACCGAGCCCCCCCGTGAAGAGGCCGTAGCCGTAGGCCACGGAGAAAGTGTCGTTCCGGCTCACACCGTAGGCGGTCAGACAGCGAGACATGCACTCGCTCCATACTCCGATGTCCTTCCGGGTGTAGCCGACGATTGTCGGGTTTCCGGTCGTGCCGGAGGAAGCATGGATCCGCACGATCTCGCTTTGCGGGGCCGCTTGGAGGCCGAAGGGATAGTTGTCCCGCAGATCCTGTTTGGTGGTGAAGGGGAGACGGACGATGTCATCGATCGACTGGATATCATCCGGCCGGATGTCCCGTTCTTGCAGTTTCTTTCGATAGAAGGGGACATTGTGGTAGACATATGTCACGATTTTGTGCAGCCGTTTCCCTTGGAGGGCCCTCATGTCCTCCCGGGACATGCACTCTTTGTTTTCGTTCCAAATCATTTTCGTTCGTTTTACTGTTCTGGTCCGCGCGGTTCAGGCGAGCGGATGATCTTCTCGGAAAGCCCTCATCCGTGTCTCCAGAAGAGGAAACAGTTCGTCTTTCATGCGGCTGACGCAGGCTCGGACCCCCTGCTGCCGGCTTCCGGTCGTAGACAGATTGATGCTGCTCACGCCGTAGTACATCAGTTCCTTCAGCAGTTCGCTTCCGGACAGACCGCCATAGCCGATCGTAAAGAAGAAACCGTCCCCGATTTTCTGGCTGACATCGCGGTCATAGACAATATGGAAGCCATTTTCAAGGAAAATCTTTTTCATCCGCGCAGCGTGGCGCTCGTACTCCCGCGTGTCTTCTACGAAGTTGAGCTTGCCTTCGCAAGAAAGCCGCAGCATCTCGGCGTATCCGTACTGGGCCGATGCCGTGCAGCCGCTGGTGATCATATAGAGGATTGAAGCGATGAAAGTCAGTCCGAAGACTCCGGAATCCCGGTACCGTTCAGCCAAGGCGGGAAACTGCCGGTCGAAGAGTTTGTCGCTGATGCAGGCAAGGGCGATGCGTTGTCCGGCATAACTGAAAATCTTCGAGGAAGAAAGCAGCAGGATGTAATTGTCCGTGTACCGCGCGACCGTTGACACGAACGGAGGTTCGTACGGATGGCCCAGGTTCTTTCGGTAGTCCATGCAGAAATAGGCCAGGTCCTCCATAACGACGGCATCGTGCTTGGTCGCCAGTTCTCCGATCACCTTCAACTCTTCTTCTTCCAGACAGATCCAGGCGGGATTGTTGGGGCTGGAATACACGATAGTCGCGATGTCCCCTTCCTGCAGCGCTTCCTCCAACTTCTTCCGGAGGGCTTCCGCGCCCCGGTACGGGAAGATGTCGAATTCCTTCCAGGGAATGCCCAGGATGCGGAGTTGTGCCTTCAAGATAGGAAAGCCGGGATCGATGAACAGCACTTTGTCTTTGCCGGGGATTCGCTGGGTACAGGCAATGAAGGATCCGAAGGCGCCGGCCACGGAACCTGTCGTCGGGATGCAGGCGCGGGCGCTTATTTCGATGTCGATGAATGCCTTTATGAAGGTATGGGCGGCCTCTTTCAATTCTTTTATACCGTCGGCGGCGGGGTATTGCGAACCCACTCCCCGATCCAGAGCGGCTTTTTCCGCTTCCACTCCGAAAGCGTTCACGGGCAGGCCGGGCGACCCCTGATCCATGCGGATGAAAGGAATCCCGGTTTTCTCTTCCAAATACTGGGCGACCAATAGTATTTCGCTGATTGTCGCGGAGGACAGATCCGCGACATGCAGTTCCCGGCAGGCCTCTTCGACCAATGTTTCATTGAAGACTTTCATGATTCGGGTTCGATTTCTTGCCTGGCGGCATCCCGCCCCAGATCGAAGGCTTTCAGGTTGTCCGCGACAACCCGCTCTCCTTTGCGGGCGAAGACGCGGCCGATGGCGGCGCGCAATTGTTCAGGCGTAAGGATGGCAATGTGAGACGCGGCCATTCCCAGCAGAACCATGTTGGCGCTTTTGGGCAGGGACGCTTCTTTTGCGAGTGCTTCGATATTCCGGGACACCACATTCGGAAAAGCGTCCAGATTCTTTTTCAGTGTCGCGGAATCCGGGTAGTTCGGGATGTTCACGAACGGTTCGGAAGCGGTCACGATCCAGGCATTCGGGTGCAGATACTGCACATAGCGAAGGGCCTCCATCGGTTCCATCGCAATGATCAGGTCGGCCTGCCCGCGCGGGATCAAGTCACTGAATATAGGCTTGTCGGAGAGGCGCAGGTGGCTTTGCACATCCCCGCCCCGCTGGCTCATTCCGTGGACCTCCGCTTGCTTGAGATGCAGTCCGGCTGCAATGGCAGCCTCGCCGATCACCGTGGCGATCGAAAGGATACCTTGACCTCCGACGCCGGAGAGTATGATGTCTTTTTTCATCCTTTTTCGGCTTTTTGTTTGCGGAGTTTGCGTCCGAGGGTCTGTATGCATTCCCGTCGGGCGATGATGACCGACACCCCGTTGTAATGGATTTCATCTCGGAGGATGCGCGTGATTTCGGGCAGGTTGGCCGGTTGCGGAACCACGACCCGGATGTGTTCGGGTTCCACCCCGATCCCTTTGCAGATCGCTTCGAACCTGTTCGTCCCTGCGGAATCTTGTCCTCCGGTCATGGCTGTCGTAAGGTTGTCCGAAATCAGGAGAGTAATGTTGGCCCGGTCGTTGACGGCATCCAGCAGTCCGGTCATGCCGGAATGCGTGAAGGTCGAGTCTCCGATCACCGCGATGGAAGGAAATTGGCCGGCGTCGGCGGCCCCCTTGGCCATCGTAATGGAAGCGCCCATATCCACGCAGGTGTGGATGGTCTGGTATGGAGGCAGGGCGCCTAGGGTATAGCATCCGATGTCTCCGAACACCCGCGCGCCGGGATATTCGGAAAGCACATCGTTCAGTGCCTTGTACACGTCTCGGTGGCCGCACCCTTTGCAAAGTGCCGGCGGACGGCTCGCCACATCCGGAATTGCCTCGAACGTAAGGTTCGGGATTTTGCCGAGGGCGGCCGCCACCACGTCCGGATTGAGTTCGCCGGTCCGCGGCAGGCGCCCCGTCAACCGCCCCTCCACAGGGTAATCCGCGCCGAGGAAGGCGGCCACCTGCTCCTCTGCGAAGGGTTGCCCGTCTTCGACGACCAGGATCCTGTCGCTGACGGCTGCGAGTTCACGGATTTTATTCCGGGGCAAGGGGTAACGCGTAACTTTCAGCAGGAAGGAAACCCCTTTCGGGGCCGCTTCCTTGACATAGTTGGCGGCGATTCCGCAGGCAATCACGCCAAGTCCTTTTCCGTCGATCTTCTCAAGGCTCGCGGCTTTTTCTGCTTCCGCCTCCAGCTGCCCTTGTTTCCCCAGCAGCGCTTGGTATTGCTTCCGGGCGATGGCGGGCAGCAGAATCCAATGCCTTCCTTCTTCGGGACGGAACGGATTCATTTCCCGGATCGCATCCGGGACGCTGACGTCCGCCCGGGAATGCGCCAACCGGGTTACCAGCCGGAACAAGACGGGGAGTTTCAAGGTTTCCGATTGATCGAAGGCTTCTTCCACAAGGTCAAAGGCCTCCTGCTGGTTGGAAGGTTCGAAGATGGGGACCATCGCGAACTTGCCGTAGAAGCGTGAATCTTGTTCGTTCTGCGACGAGTGCATGGAGGGATCGTCCGCTGCCAGCACGACCAGACCGCCGTTCACCCCGGTGATCGCGGCGTTGACGAAGGCATCGGCGCAGACATTCAGTCCGACGTGCTTCATGCACACCAGGGCTCTTTTTCCGGAATAGGACATCCCCAGCGCCGCTTCCATGGCGGTCTTCTCGTTCGCGCACCAACGACTGCGGATCCCGCGTTTTCGCGTCAGGGGATGGCGCTGGATGAATTCCGTGATCTCAGTGGACGGTGTGCCGGGATAGGCATAGACACCGGACAATCCGGCATACAAAGCCCCCAAGGCAACGGCCTCATCGCCCAGAAGTAGTTTTTTTTCAGGCATCAATGTTTTTGTTTCGTTCGTTCCACGCGTTTTCGTATCTTCAAAGCTACTAATATTTCGTAAATATTCATAACTTTGCATGGAATCGGAAATTGATTTGAATATGAATATGAAAACAAGCAGAATCATTCTTGTTGCACTGGCTGCGATAGCAGCTGTTGCCTGTGGTCCCAAAGTTTCAGAGACGACCCGTGTCAAAGTCGTTTTCGAAGGAGAAGCGCCCGAAGCCGTGAAGTTGAGTCTTCCGGCTGCCGCGATTGATCAAACGGTACCCGTCAAAGACGGAAAATTCCAGGTGGAACTCCCAACCTCCAAGACGGGTTTCGCCAGCCTTCAGGCAGACAATATGCGGATTGAATTCATTTCGGACGGGACTCCCTTGACCATTTCCATCTCGGCCGATAAGCGCGTCAGTTTCGTGTCTAAATATCCCGAACTTTCCCTTAATCACCGGCATGAAATCTTCAAGCAGGCCCAAGCCGACCATAGGAACCAGTCGGAAGCGCGTCTGGATTCCATCCAAAATGCCGGAGGGGATTCCGAGGCGCTGAACAAGTTCTACGAAGAGTACCGGACGTTCACCAAGTCTTTTCTGCTGAACGCAATCCACGACAACAACGACAACGTAATCTGCCTTAGGGCGATCGACAGGCTCGCGCTTTTCGTCACGGATGTCCAGCTGGATTCCGTCCTCAACACCCTTTCACCGGAGATCGCTTCCTTGAGTTCCGTTGCCAGGCTCAAGATAAATCTCGAAAACCGAATTCAAGAGGCTGATTCCGCCAAGGCTGCCCAGCCGGCACAGTAGGTTTGAAAGAGCGGACCGGACTTTCCGTCAGGGAGAAAATCGCCCTGTTCCCTCACTCCCCCGGGGTATACCGTTATTACGATGCCTCGGGGAAGGTTATTTATGTGGGAAAGGCCAAGGATCTCCGCAAGCGGGTCGCCCAATACTTCGTGCCGCCGGAGCGGTTGAACATCAAGACGCGCCTGTTGGTTTCCAAGATCGCCGACGCGCAGTTTTCGGTGGTGGATTCGGAAGCGGACGCGTTGCTTCTGGAGAACAATCTGATCAAACAGTATAAGCCGCGGTACAACATCCTGCTGAAGGATTCAAAGACCTACCCCTGGATCATCATCACGAAGGATGACTTTCCGAAAATCTACCTGACACGCCGGGTGGACCGCCGGAACGGGACCTATTTCGGGCCTTACAGTTCCGTGACCCATGCCAATTATCTCCTGGATTTCTTCCGGAAAACCTATCCGCTCCGCTCCTGCAATCTCAAGATTACGTCCGACGCGATCCTCCGGAACAAGTTCCGCCCCTGCCTTAATTTCCACATCGGTCGGTGCAAGGCCCCCTGCATCGGGGGAATCAGCCGGGAAGAATACGGGACGAACATCCGGGAAATTACCCGTTTGCTCAACGGCGGCGCGAAAGAAATCATCCAGGAATATGAAGCCTTGATGAAAGAGGCTTCGGACGAACTCCGCTTCGAGGATGCCCAGAACTACAAAAACAAGATCGAGGTTCTTCAAAAGCATTATGCCCGGTCCATCGTTACGGCTGCTACGGATACGGACTGCGATGTGTTCTCCCTTGTGTTCGAGGCATCCGAGGCCTTCGGTAATTTCCTCCGGGTCCGGGGGGGAGCCATCATCCAGTCCTTGAATCTGGGCTTCAAATTGAACATCGAGGAAGAGCCGGCTTCGGTCCTGAGCGCCTTCATCGCGGAGATTGAATCGAAGTTCGGTGCCTTGGCGAAAGAGATCCTGGTTCCTTTCAAACCCGATGTCCGGATCGAGGGGATCACGTTTCGGATCCCGGTCCGCGGGAGCAAACTTTCTCTGCTGGAACTCAGCGCCAAAAACGCGCGCGAACACCAGTTCAACTCGCTTCGGCAGCGGGAGCACACGGATCCGGAACTGTTCCGGAAAACCGTATTGGAAGAACTGCAGAAGGCGCTCGGTATGAAGGAATTACCGGTCCACATCGAATGTTTCGACAATTCCAATATTCAAGGCGCCAATCCTGTGGCTGCCTGCGTCGTATTCAGGAACGGCGTACCCGCCAAGAACGAATACCGCAGGTTCAAGATCAAGACGGTGATCGGCGCCAACGACTATGCCTCCATGAAGGAAGTCGTCAACCGTCGGTATGCCCGAATGCTGGCGGAGCATCCCGAGGATTTGCCGCAGTTGATCGTGATCGACGGCGGGAAGGGGCAGCTTGCCTTCGCCCATCAAGCCTTGGCCGAACTGGGTTTGGCAGATAAGTTGACCGTGATCGGGCTGGCGGAGCGTATGGAGGAAGTTATACGGGTCGGGGACCCCTATCCGCTCTTTCTGGACCGCAATTCCCAAGCGTTGAAAATGTTGCAGCACCTCCGCGACGAAGCCCACCGGTTCGGTATCGCCTTTCACCGGAACCTCCGGAGTAAGGCTCAGATACATAGCGCTTTGCGTGAAATAAAGGGGGTGGGGGAGCAGACCGAACGTCGGCTGTTGATGCACTACGGCTCCGTCGCCCGCATCGCCGCAGCATCGATCGAAGACCTCTCGTCGATGGTTTCTCCCGCATTGGCGAAGCGGATCCACGAAGCCCTGAACAAATCCTGACTTTCCTTTGCGACGCGGACATTTTTGGGTATCTTTGCTTGCCCGACAATCTGATCCGCCATGGCATTCGTTCACCTGCATGTCCACACCCAATATTCGATACTGGATGGTCTCACTTCCATCCCGAAACTGATCGCGCGCGTAGCGGACCTCGGCATGCCGGGCGTCGCGGTCACGGACCACGGCTACATGTACGGGATCAAGGAATTTTTCAAAGGAATCAAGGATTTCCGGAAAATGGAGCGGGAGAAACAGGAGAAGGATCCGTCTTATCTGCCCCGTTCGGTCAAGCCCATCGTCGGCTGTGAAGTCTACGTGACCCGCGGCTTCGACCGCACGATCAAGGACACGGCGCACAGCAAATATTACCATTTGATCCTGCTGGCCAAGAATTATAACGGCTACAGGAATCTGATGAAGCTCGTGTCCCTCGGCCAGATCGAAGGCTTCTACTACAAACCCCGGATCGACCGGGAAATTCTGGAGAAATACCACGGGGACCTGATTGCCTCCTCCGCCTGCCTGGCAGGCGATCCTGCCCAGCATATTCTCGCCGGAGATATCGAGGGCGCCGAGGAATCCATCGAATGGTACAAAAATCTGTTCGGCGAAGACTACTATCTGGAGGTGATGCTTCATAAGACCGAGATTCCGGGTCTCTCCCTGGAAGTCTACGACGATCAGCGGAAAGTCAACGCCGCGCTCTTCGACTTGGCGGCGAAACACCAGGTCAAGGTCATCGCTACGAACGACTCGCATTTTCTGATGAAGGAGGACGGACCGGCGCACGATCGGCTCATCTGTCTGAACACCAACGCAGACATCAACGATCCCAAGCGTCTCCGCTACACACAACAGGAGTACATCAAGAGCGAGGAAGAAATGCGGGCTCTCTTCCCCGACCACCCCGAGGCCATCGACAACACGATGGAAATCTTCGACAAGGTCGAAGAATATGAGATCGACCGCAGTCACGTGCTTCCCCGCTTCGAAATCACCCCGTCTTTCCTCGCCGACATCGACACCTATCTGGATCGGTACAAGGAGATCATCGACCGGGGGCGCAACGATGAGAACGGCAAGCCGCGCGGGGAAGATTTCTGCCAATCCGTCGCCTACCTTTGCCACCTCACCTATGAGGGCGCGAAGCTCCGTTACGGCGAAACCCTGACGGCAGAGCAGGCGGAGCGGCTGGACTTCGAACTCAAGACGATCTCCAGCATGGGTTATCCGGACTATTTTCTGATTGTCCAGGACTTCATCAACTGGGCCAAGAATCAGGGCATCTCCGTTGGACCGGGCCGGGGATCCGCCGCCGGATCCGCCGTGGCTTACTGCCTGCGGATTACCAATCTGGATCCCATCAAGTACGATCTGCTGTTCGAGCGCTTTCTGAATCCCGATCGCATCTCCATGCCGGATATCGATGTCGATTTCGACGACGACGGACGCTATCGGGTCATCCAGTACGTCCAGGATCGGTATGGGGTGGATCAGGTCTCCCACGTGATCACCTTCGGCACTATGGCGGCCAAGCTGGCCATCAAGGATGTCGCGCGCATCAGTCAGTTGTCCCTGGACGAATCCAACCGGCTCTCCAAGATGATACCGGATCGCGCGTTCTTGATTCAGGAGCCGTACGAGCGTCTCTGGAAGGAGGGTCAGGAGCTCGATGCGGACAAGCGGGAGCGCATTCTGGAACGGGACGGACGGAAATTTGTCGCGGGGGTTGAAGACAAGGACTACAAGGTCACCCTTGAGAACTGCCTGAAGTTCGTGCCGGAATTCCGGAAAGAATATGAGCAGGGGGATCCGTTGGTACGGGAAGTCATTGAATATGCCCTGAAACTGGAGGGAAGCATCCGCCAGGTCGGTATCCACGCCTGCGCCATGATCATCGGCCGGGGGAACCTGACCGACTATATTCCCGTCACCACCGGTACCGACAAGGCCACCGGCCAGGAAGTTTGGGTGTCGCAGTACGAAGGCTCCTACATCGAGGAAGTCGGCATGCTCAAGATGGATTTCCTCGGGCTCCGGACGCTCTCCATCATCAAGGAATGCCTGGCTGATATCAAGCAGGCTCGCGGAAAGGACATCGATATTGAAAAGATCCCCTTAGACGACCCCGCCGTGTACGAACTCTACAGCCGCGGTGACACCAAGAGCGTGTTCCAGTTCGAATCCCAAGGTATGATCGAATGGCTGATCAAGTTGCAGCCGCAGCGCTTCGAAGACCTGATCGCCATGAACGCCCTCTATCGGCCGGGACCCATGGACTACATCCCTTCCTTCGTGGCTCGGAAACGGGGGGACGAAGAAATCTCCTACGACCTGCCGGATATGGAAGAATATCTTCGGGAAACCTACGGAGTTACGGTTTACCAGGAACAGGTCATGCGGATTTCACAGAAAGTCGCGGGCTTTTCCAGGGGCAAGGCGGACAAGCTCCGCAAGGCCATGGGGAAGAAGAAAATCGACATCCTCCAGTCGCTGCATGACGAATTCATTCAGGGCGGCCTGTCGAACAGCCATCCGCTCGAGATGCTGAACAAGATCTGGAAGGACTGGCTGGCTTTCGCGAAATATGCCTTCAACAAGTCGCACTCCACGTGCTATGCCTGGGTTTCCTATCAGACCGCCTGGCTCAAGGCCCACTACCCGGCGGAATTCCAGGCGGCCAACCTGAGCCAGAATCTCGGCAACATGGATGAGATCAAGGCCATTATGGCGGACTGCAAGAAGGGAAAGATCAAAGTTTTGAATCCGGATGTCAATGAGTCGAACGCCCGTTTCACGGTCAACAAAGAGGGCAACATTCGCTTCGGGCTCGGGGGCATCAAGGGATTCGGATCCAACATCGTGGATGAAATCGTTGCCGAACGGGAGAGCGGCGGTCCTTTTACGGATCTGTTCGATTTCGTGGAGCGGATGGACGGAAAAGTGAACCGCAAGTCCCTGGAGATCCTGGTCGGCTGCGGCGCCTTTGATTCTTTCGGAATCCAGCGGAGCCAGTTCTTCCTGCCCTGCGGCAACGGGGAACTTTTCATTGACGAGTTATCGAACTATGCGGTCGCATTCAGCAAGTCCAACGAAGACTTTGAGTTCTCGCTGTTCGGGGGTATGGAGGAAATGAAGCCGGTTCGTCCGGTTCTTCCGGCGATGCGTGGAGAGGAAAATGTTCTGGAGTTGCTTCAGAAAGAGAAAGAATTGGTCGGCATGTACCTGTCATCCCATCCGTTGGACCGCTACCAGTTCGAGATGGAATGCTTTGCGAATTGCGAGGTGGCGCAGCTCCAGACCTTGGTGTCCGAGTGCGAAAACCGGCAGCAGAGGAAGAAAGTGTGCATCGCGGGGATCATCACGGAGACCAAGAACTTGTTGACCAAGACCGGAAAGCCCTTCTCCAAAACCACGCTGGAAGATTACAGCGGCACCTACGAACTTGCCTTGTTCGGATCGGATCACCAGACTTTCATGGGATTTCTGCAACCGCATGCGGCCGTGTTCATCGAAGGGGAGATCGACCAGAAATGGAGACTCCGTCCCGAGGAGGTCCGACAGGGGAAAAAGCCGTCCTACGGATTCAGGGTCAAGAATATGACCCTGCTCGGAAATGTGAGCGAGACCCTGCTGAAGGGTTTTTCCATCAGTCTCACAACCCCGATGCTGACGGCTGATTTTCGCAAGAAGTTGGTCGCGCTGGTCAAGGCCAACGCCGGGAACATCCCGCTGAAAATGTTTCTCTACGATCCCCAGACCAAGTACAGCATTGAATTTCGCTCCACCAAGTTTCAGGTAGCGGTCACGACAGACTTCGTCGATGCGCTCAAGGCTATCGGCGTCACTTCGGCACCGATTCTCAAATAGCGGAATTCAGTACAGGATTGATCCCGCTACGATGTTGGAGACCAGCGCGCGAAGTCGCGCAAGCGAACCCTCGTCATATGGGTGCACGCGATGGGCCAACAGGATAATTGCCGTCTTGGTCTTCTGATCGATGACAATGGAAGTGCCGGTGTAGCCCGTGTGCGCCAGCGTGGTTTCGGGGTCGAACAGATCGCCCCGTGTTCCCGGACCGGTGCGCGGCTTGTCCCAGCCGAGGGCGCGGCCGACCGAAGGATCGTTTTCGGGCGGAACAGTCGCCATGACCCGGATCATAGCGGGGCTGAGGATTCGAACCCTGCCTTTCCCGTCCGACGTTTTCTTCAAGTAGAGGCTTCCGTTGTTCAGGATGGCTGCACAGATGACGGAGAGATCTTCCGCATTCGAGAACACTCCGGCATTTCCGGAATTGCCGCCCATCACCCTTCGCGCTATGGGGTCATGCACCTTTGCTGCCAGCGGAAGACCGTCGGACTGCACCTCTGTCGGCGCGCACAGGTTCGCCAGCTTTTCGGCGTCCGCAACTGCGGGCTGGTCGACCAGCGGGAAATAGCAGGTATGCTTCAACTCCAGAGGATCGAACACGTGGCGCTGGGCATATTCGTACAACTTCTCGCCCGTGACCCGTTCGAGAATGCGTTGCAGCGTAATGAAGTTGAGGCAGCTGTACATCTGTTCCGTCCCCGGGCGGAAATGGCGAGGGACGCGCGTCGCGATGTAGCGTTCCAGTGAATCGGGGGAGTTTTCGCCGAATTCCTTGACATAAGCGTCTACTTCTATGTACGGAGAAAGGCCGGAGGAATGGGTCAGGAGGTCGCGAATGGTGATGTCTACCGTTTCATCGCCGTCCGGATTCTTCCACGGACGGAAGCCTGGAATATAGCGGGAAACCGGATCCGTGAGCCGGACATAGCCATTCTCGATGAGTTGCAGGAAGGACAAGGTCGTACCGACGCATTTGCTGACGGAGGCCAGGTCGAACATCGTTTGCGGGGTCATCGGCTCCACCGTTGGAACCACGGACTTGTTGCCGAAGGCTTTCAGATAGACGATTTCGTTACCCCGCACTACCGAGATCACGGCACCGGGGATGGTTTTCTCCGAAATCGCCTCCTCGATCACACGGTCTACTTGTGCCAGCTTGTCCGGATCCATCCCGTGATACTTCGGGCTGGACATTTTCAGTTGCGCCATGGCCGGCACGGCCAGCAGCACCGCCGCTGATAACAGGATTCTTTTCAGATTGCAGTTCATCGCGGTTCGGGTCAGAAGATCAGGGTCGCCCGGATCGGGTAGTGGTCTGAAATATAGACCCGCTCCATGTACGGCTTTGTGATAGTCTCATATTCCGTACAACTGCTGAACCCTTTGAACCAGATGTAGTCGATGATGCCTTCACCTTTTCCCCAGCCGTTGAAGGTTTCGTGGCGGTCGGTTTTCACGGCGGTTTCCCGGGTATTCAGCATGATCTTTTTCAAGGCGTCGAATTCGGGACGGTCGATCGTCATGTTGAAGTCGCCGGTCAGTACCATCGGATAGCCCTCCGGGTTCATCGCAGAGATCCGGTTCACGATCAGCGCCAAGCCGTTCTTCCGGGCCTCCCAGCCCACGTGGTCCAGATGCGTGTTGACGAAATAGAATTTCTTCCCGCTGCGCTTGTCCTTCATCAAGGCCCAGGTCGCCGTCCGTCTGCAGGCGGCATCCCATCCGATCGAAGGCTTGTCGGGCGTCTCGGAAAGCCAGTACGTTCCCCATTTGAGGAGGGAGACCGTTTTCTTGTTGTAGAAAACGGACATATGCTCGCCTTCCTTCTTCCCGTCTTCCCGGCCCACGCCGACCGACTTGTAACCGGGACAATATTCTTCCAGATACCGGACTTGATAATCATAGGCTTCCTGAAGTCCGAAGATGTCCGGTTTTTGGTCCATGATCATCATTGCGGAAGCCGGGTAGCGGTATCTCCAGGAGTTGGTTCCGTCATCCGCCTCTCCCGTCCGGATGTTGTAGGAGATGACAGAGAGGGTGACGGGTTGCTTGTTTCTGGCCGACAAGCCAAAGGGAAGCGCCATCAGTACCGCCAGCAGCGCGAGAAGTGTTTTTTTCATGTTGAAAGAAAATATCAAATCTTTCGAAAATAGGAAATTTAGCGGGATTGTGCAAAGGTGCATTCACGGATTTTGCATTCGCCGGGCACGTGAGCCTTGATGTAATTCTCGACGAACGGAAAGTCTTCGGGTTCGGCATAGACCTGGTTCTTGTTCAGCCGTTCGTTCACCTTGATCACGCCCCGTCTGCGGAAGATCTCGATGCTGCGCACGTGGCTCCAAGAAGAGAACATACTATTTCTGGCGGCGGCGAGTAATCCGGCACCGACCGGATCCGGCTTGCCGGCGGAGAGCCCCGCCAAGATGAGGACGAGAGACATCGCCCGAGCCTTCTTGAACTGCCTCTGCAGTTGCGTATGCTTGACGCCTTCTTCTCCCATTTCAAACAGGACGCAGTACTTGAAACCCTGCATCCAGGCATAAAGGAAGTAGCCGAGGGCGGCGAGGGCTTCGAGGCCGGCGATGCCGATGCCGAAGGTTTTGGTGATGCTCCAGAAGTCCCGAGAAAAGTTTCCTTCAAACGTCATCAAGAGCACCGACACGAGCCAGATGCCGAATCCGATCCAAAAGAACATTTTCCACAGGAGGAACAGGATCGTCGGATTTTTCAGCAATTTGAATTCGTAGTACCAGTGGTACTTGCCATCCTTGTCAAGAACGATGTTCTTGGTTACCCGCCGGCTTTCGAGGTCGGCCTTATCAATCATTTCCGGCGAATGGCCGCCGTTGTCAGGATGCAGCATATATATGAATATCAAGGTTTATTATTGTGAAGATGTTGGCGGCAAGCGCCGTCGAAATCCGGATCAATACTTGTCGGGTGTTTTCTCGATCTCGTCCGGAGTGAACGCGCCGGACGAACTGTCGGCAATCGTCAGGGAACTCTGCAAATCCGCGGAAGCGTTCAGTATTGTCGTGTCTTGATATCCAGGGATCTCAACAATTTGTGATCCGGGTCGAAAAATTTCAAACGGATGTTGTTTTTGTCCACATCCAGCGTCATCAGTTCGCGGTTCTTGTTGCAAACGACGGGGAACCGCGCGTTCGTTGTCCCCACCTCGTATAATTTGTAGTTATGAATATGTCCGCACAGCATCAAATCGATGCCCGCCCGGTTCAGAATCGGCACGAACTTGTTGGCGACCACCGCGTTGCCGAACCATCCTTTCGGATCCGGCTGCATATGGCTGAATACGATCCGCACCTCCGCGTGACGGAAAGCTTCGCTGCCGACCACCTCTTTCAGCCAAGCCGCTTCTTCGTCTGTGTATTGGTCCGTGATCATGATCCCGAGATTCCGGATGTCACCATCGTACTTGTCCTCGCCGCTGTCCAGGAAGATGAAGAAAAATTTTCCGTAGCAGACCGAGAAATACGTTTTTCCGGTCGGAGTTTCCCAGTAATCCATCCACTTGAGCGCATCATTGCCGCGATATTCATGATTGCCTCTCGTAGCATAAATCGGTGTGCTCGAACCGAAAAGTTCGGCTGCGGATTTCAGATAATGTTTGACCAAGTCCTTCTCGTTCGCGATATCAGTGGTCATGTCGCCGTTGAAAACCACGAAGTCATATTGCTGCTGTTTCGCGTCCGAGAAGAGTCTTCTGAACACAGAATCCCCCTCGTGCAGGTCGTTCACCATCGCAATGTGCAGGCGGTCGTAAGAACGGGCCTTTGTGCGGACGGATGTGGGGTGGCTGATGACATCCAGACCATAGCCGGGGGTGTAGGAGATACCCACCCTGTCGTACTGGCCGGTCACGCCTTCCATCATGATCCGGTAGCGATACTTTGTGTCCGGCTCCAAGCCCTTGACCGTGACGTGGTGCACTTTTGCGATGGGCCTCCTGCCGAAGCCCCGTAGATCGTAGTACTTGGGTCTGGCGGTGTTGTTCCAATTGGTTCCGTCATCGGGAGCCACCTCCACCCAGGACACGGCATCCATGTTCGTGGTCCAGATAACGGTAAAACTGGTATCGGTCACATTCTGGAGATAGGGGCCGCACGCTTGCCGGACACTCGCCGGCAAGTTGCCTTCCTGCGCGATGACCGGAAGCGCAAGAAACAGCAGTAAAAACCAGGCAGCAATTTTTTTCATGTGTTCTTGTATTTAAAAAGCGGTCCGAATGCCGATGGAATCCAGCACCCGGACCGCTTAATTGAAAAGTACTTTATTCGTAACTCAGAACTTTAATCTGAATGTTGTCCAGGTACATACGGGCCTGTGTCTTGCCGATGTTCCCATCGCCGTCTTTTCTGAAGGCGCCGATGCCGATTCGGGAAGTAGGCGTGACTCCGGACAGCGTCACGGTAAAGCGCTGCCACTCGTATTTCTCGGCAAGAGTCCATTCCTTTGTTTGAACCGGAACGGTCGCAGCCGGCAGGGCGTAGGAAGTCACGGTCGTGTTGTCGAACACGTCTACCCGGCCGTTGAGCGGATCCCACGCCTGGGAACCGCCTTCCACATAGGGGGCAGCATCGAATTGAACTTCTATCGTGGCTTTTCCGCTCAGACAGCTAAGTTCAGGCGTGACGATGTCACCGGTCAGGCTGCTCGCGCCGACTTTGAGACAGCCGTTTTCGACGCACATCGCCTTGTGTTGGTCATTTTCCATCCAGTCCGCCCAACCTTCCAGTCTCGTTGTCGGGATGGCGTTCTTGAGGGTGTTGAACAGTCCCATATGGGTGTTCGCCTTGACGATGTAGAAGCCGGTCTTTCCGTCCGTGCTCTGCGGATCCTCTCCCACGGCATTGTTGATTTCCGTGTCCGCGCCCCTCGTGTAAGAGGAAAAGCCCGGGAAAAGCCGGACCGTTTCGCCGCCCCAGAGGAACTGACCGAAATCCTCGTAGAGGATGACGCTTCCGGCAGCGGCAGGAGACGCAGGCAGGGTCACGACCTTGGAGGCTTCCGTGGTGTACTTGCCCACGGAGCTGAGATTCTTGGTGGTGTTCGTAACCTTGACCCAGTAGGTAGTGGAGGGAGTCAGACCCGGGAAGAGCCAGGAGGGACAGGTTCCGAACGTGTCGTTATGGTGCCACTCCCAATAGGACTTGGAGGCCGGAACATTCCAGCTCACAAGCAGGTTCGAGCAGGCTTCATCCTGGTAGATCGCGACGGTGTAGTCGTCCGCGACATCGGTGGGGATGTCTTGGTAATCCGTGAATGACCAGACAACTCCGATTTGCGTTGAAGATATATACCGTGCCTTCTGCGCAAGCGCCTTGGGAGCTTCTGTGGTCGTAGCGGTTTTCACGTCGGAATATTCGGACTTGTTGTCCCCGGCGGTGGCCATGATGCGCACATCATAGGAAGTCAGCGCATCAAGCCCTGTGAGCACATAGGTCAGCTCTCCGGTAGAACCGGCTACAATGAAATCCGCGTCTGAAGATTTTTTGTATTCGATCTGATACTCAATCGCGTTTTCGACCTTGTCCCAGGAGAGGGTGACCTTGTCGGATCCGGCTTCGGCAGCCGTGATGACCGGCTTCGAAAGCTCGATGACTGTGCCGCCATAGGATTTGACCTTCACGACGATGTCATCGATGTACATTCTGTGTTGTCCGCTGACCCCTTCGCGGGTCGGACCGATCGCGATGGCGGAGGAAGGCATGACGTTGGAAATTTCGAAACGATATTCTTTCCACCCGCCGGCTTCCAGTGTAAAGGGTTGGACCTGAACCCGCGTTCCACTGACCTCGTTGATGGAGGTTGTGCCGATCGTGCCGAAGGTGGCGCTGTTGACGATTTCGACAGCAGCCGTGGTGGGATCGCTTCCGTACAGGCTGCCCTTGAAGCTGAGTTCGACAGTCGCGGTTCCGGAAAGATTGGACAAGACGGGTGTTACGATCAGGCCGATGAGGCTGGATGCGCCCAGTTTGAGATAGCCGGAGCGGGCGCAGATGATGCCGCCATTTGTTCCGTTTTCGGTAATGATGCCCCAGTTCTTGATACGCTTGGTGTTTGGAATGGCGTTTTTCAACGTATTGAAGAGTCCCATTTCCGTCGACGCGGGAACCAGGTAAAGGCCGCCGGGTGCCACCGGATTCGTGCCGGACGCAGGCGTTAGCGCGGTTGCGGAACCGCGACCCTCGTGGGAATATCCGGCAGCGCCGAAGAGGAGGTCGCCTCCCCAAATGAGCTCGCCGAAGTCTTCCGCCACGACCACATCACCGACAGCCGCTTTTTCGGAACCAACCATGACGATGTTGAAGTCTTCCGTCGTGGCTGCGAGGGGCTCGCTGGCCATCTTGCTTTCCGTGTCAGTTGCGACAAAATAATAAGTCGTGGCTCGTTGCAGTCCTGTGAAAATGAAGGCAGGCGCCTTGCCGCCGAAAATGGTGTTGTTGGCTCCGAAATCCCAGGAAACAACCAGGTCGGAGCACTTCTCGTCGCGGTACAGCGCCGCGCTGATCGGCCGGCTGAGATCCTTGTCCGCACTCGCGAAGTTGGATTCTGACCAGGAGAAGGTCAGGGTAGAAGAAGAGGCGCGCAGCAGTTTCGTGGTCGGGGCGACATAGCGTTCAACTTCCGGTCCCGTTCCGACACGGAACATGGATGTGGAATCTGTCTCCGCCCATTTCCAGGCGGAACACAGGTTGAAGATTCCGTCTGCCGACGCATACTCCGCGCGGGAGCGCATCTTGTAGGCGGTGCCGTTCTTGAGCTTGCTGAAAAGCACGTTGGACTCCGCCAGCGGGGGCACCAACGCTTGCGAACCCTCGACGGCACCGGTGATGTTGTTGACGATCTGGAACCGGAGGGTCGCGGCTCCTGCGTTTACCGCATCATTGGCATTGAAATCAAAACTCATCGCCGTCTTGCCGGACTTGTCAAAATTGTAGGACAGGTCTTTGACGTTAACGAGCGTGGAATCGATGAATCCCATACCGGCCTCGAAAGGAAGCGATCTGCCGTTCAGACCGAGATAGACCCATTCGGAGAAGACGGATCTGGGATAATTGGCCCGCACTCGCACATACATGGGCGAATAGGCCTGCAGCCCGCTGAAAGTCGCCGCATCATAGACATCGTCAGTGATTTTCAGCGTAAGGTTTTTGTATTCCTTGTCGGAACTGTAATTGGATCCGGTTTCAGGATTAGGCGAAAGCTGGACCGTAAAGCTGGTCGCTCCGGCAGCGGTGGCCTTCTTCGCATCCCAGATAACCCCGATTGTACCCTCGGACATCACGGACTCGTCAATCCTCAGGTTTTCCGGCGCCGGTTTGGATGGATTGATCCCGGAGATGATTTCTTCGCCTTTGCAGCCGGCTATGCACAAAGCTACGGTAAAGGCAAGAAATGCCACCAGAATTCTACTGTTCTTCATGTTGATAATAAATTTCGTGTTCGAATTGATGAATAGGAATAAGCTCTGTAGATCCTTTGAGCCTTGCACGATTTTCGAAATGTGGCCTACGCCTCTGACTTCTTTGCAAAGATAATGAATTTTTCGATTTTTCCATCACAACAAATGAACTTTTCGGCGTTTTCATTGCCGGCAATTGTAATATAACGGCAATAAAATTGTAATATAATGGTAATATTTTATATCTTTGTCAAACGAAGATTGTTTATTTTTAAAAATTTGAAATTATGAATTAAAAATCCATATCAGTTGAGTCTTGCACTTCGATAATCTGACTTCATGCTCATTTGAGCGAAAACTATTGAGACAAGTCAACTTTTATGGAAATTAAAATGAACTATCGAATCGCAGTTATTGCGTCCTTCCTGGCTTTTCTTCTAATGCCGGGATGGATGTCTGCACAGAGCCACGTGGTTTCGGGGGTCGTCCGCGACGCCCAGACCCAAGAGCCCGTCATCGGAGCAGCTGTCTTGGTCAAAGGGACCATGAACGGCGTCATCACGATGGAAGACGGAACCTACAGCCTGTCGGGCGTAAACAGCACCGACATTCTGGTCTGTCAGATCGTCGGCTATCAGACGATGGAAAAACCGGTGGGACAAAACACCAGGATTGATTTCTCTCTCGAACAAGACACCGAACTCCTCGAGCAAAGTGTGGTTGTCGGGTACGGAACGCTGAAAAAGAAACAATTGGTCGGCGCCGTGGAAAGTCTTTCCGGAGAATCTCTTGAAAATAAAACCGCTCCCAGCCTGAACCGCATGTTGCAGGGACAGATTTCCGGTTTGAACATCTACATGAATGATGGCAAGCCTTCCCACTCCGGCAGCATCTACATCCGGGGCGGTTCTCAGCAGTACTATTCAAGAAAATCCGCCACCAGTTCTTCGGGCGTTTCCCATTCCATCGGAAACGGAACCGGAGCGCTCGTTCTCATCGACGGTGTGGAAGGCAGTCTGAACATGGTCAACCCGGATGACATCGAGAACATCTCCGTTCTTAAGGATGCCGCTTCCGCGGCTGTCTATGGATCCAGAGGCGCGTTCGGCGTCATCCTTGTGACGACTAAAAACCCGACCAAGGACAAGATCAGCGTCAACTACCAAGCCGCCTACTCCATCAACCAGCGCACGGTTCTCTGGGAAGACGAGATCGACTATGACGCCTATAAATTGGGCGGTGGCTTTCGAGCAGTTCTGGGACGGCGACGGTCGCACCCCGACCGCTGCCGGCAAATGGCACACCGATGTCAACAACGTCGATGTCGGACTGACGCCGGAATATCTGGAAGAACTGAGAGTCCGGAAAGAACAGGGTTACCCCGATCAGGTCGTGGTGGATCCGGTAACCGGAAACTACAGGTACTACGGCAGCACCAACTGGATGGAACTCTTCTATAAACGGCTCAATTCGTCGCAGACCCACAACATCAGCGTCAATGCTGCGGGAAATCGGGTCAAGTATTCCTTGAGCGGCCGTTTCTACAACCAGGACGCCATCTACAAAGTCGGGAACGAGGTGTTCAACACCTTCAACATCCGTTCGAAAGGCAGTATCGACATCAACGACTATGTTTCCGTCGATAACAACACCGCCTTTTTCCACGACCGGTACGATCAGCCGTTCTTTGCCTATAACATGCCGTTTCTCCGGAATATGGAACACCGCGGATCTCCCATCTTCGTTCCCACCAATCCGGACGGGACCCACACCTTCTGGGGCGAGAACACGGGGTATTGGCGTTTCAAGGAAGGGGATGACTTCGACAATCGGAAATCCATCAATTTCCAGACGACATTCGGCCTGACCGTCACTCCGATCAAGGACATCTTGAGCATCCGGGCGGACTATACCTACCAGGCAAGACGCTACGAGTGGGACCGGGTCCGCACGCCATCGCAATACTCACCGGCTCCGGGTGTGACGAATGATGTTTTCGTCGCGGAGAAGGATTCCTACCATTCCCGCAACCGGAACCAAACCGACTACCAAGCCGCCAACGTCGTGGCTACTTACACTCCGAGGCTCGGGGAAAATCACGATCTCAACGTGGTTGTCGGGTGGAACTTGACCGACAGCAAGTATACGAATTATTATATGCAGCGGAAGGGTATCCTATGGGACTCCTATCCGAGTTTTGAACTGATGGACGGCACGGAATACGCCGAACCGAACGACTACCTTACTTCCGTGGGACTGGTCGGATTCTTCGGCCGTGTCAACTACACATTTCTAAAACGGTACATTTTGGAAGCGGCTGCCCGCTATGACGGCAGTTCGAAATTCCCGGTGAGCCAGCAATGGGGCTTCTTCCCCTCCGCTTCCGTCGGTTGGCGGATCAACGAAGAACCTTGGATGCGCTGGGCGAGCAGTTGGCTTGACAACCTTAAACTCAGGGCCAACGTCGGCGCGCTCGGCAACTCCGACATATCCGCTTACTATTTCCTGGAAAAAATCAGCCTCAGCAAGAGCTCCGTTCTCTTTGACGGAAAGAAATTCATCTACACCCAACAGGCCAATGTCGTTCCGGACGGCCTGACCTGGGAAACCGTCACGACATACGACGTCGGTTTGGATTTCGACATCTTGAAGAGCCGTCTGTCTTTCTCCGGAGACTACTACATCCGGAACACGAAGGACATGATCACCAACGGACCGACCATTCCCGCGATCTACGGAGCCGCCTCTCCGAGAGGTAACTACGGCAGTATGCAGACCAAGGGATGGGAGCTCACGCTCTCTTGGAAGGATCAGTTCACGGTGGCGGGGAAGCCGTTCGGTTACAGCATCAAGGGAAGCCTCTGGGACAGCGTCTCCAAAATCACGGACTTCCCGTTCGCGAGCGGTCTTATCTACTCCTTCTATCCTGGAAAAGAACTCGGTGAAATCTGGGGTTTCCGTACGGACGGTTATTTCCTGACGAACGCGGAAGCGGACAACTGGACAACCAACACCTTCCATAAGAACGGGAGCAATTTCCGCGCATACGCCGGTGACCTCAAGTTTCTGGATGTGAACGGGGACGGAACCATCGATGCCGGCAACGCCACGCTTGAGAATCACGGAGACCTGGAGCGGATCGGCAACAGTCTGCCCCATTACCAGTACGGCATCAACTTGGATGCGAACTGGAACGGAATCGGCCTCTCCGTGTTCCTGCAGGGCATTGGACGGCGCGACTGGTATCCGCTGACCGAATCCGGTTTCTTCTGGGGGATGTACAATCGCCCGTACGGCTTCTTGATGAAAACCATGGAAGGCAACACCGTCGAAGTGGATTACAGCACACCGGACTGGTTCGTGACGAACGCGGCCGACAAGCCGTACTGGACACGCAGGGTCGCCTATTCCGCCAACCGGAATCAGGGCCCCCTAACTTACGAGAATGACTACTATCTCCAAAAAGCCGCTTATTTGCGGCTCAAGGACGTTACGCTTTCTTACACGATTCCAAGCGCCCTCACCAAAAAGATTCACATCGAAAGGGCAAGGTTCTATGTGACGGGCACCAACCTACTGACTTTCTCGCCGCTCTTCAAGCACACCAAGATGTTCGATCCGGAAGTGATCTCGAGCGGGGACTCCGACTTCTCGGGCGGCACTCTTCCCGGTCTCGGCGGCGTTGGCGAAGGCTACAGCTACCCGATGCTGAAATCGATCACCTTTGGAGTCAATCTCACTTTCTAATACAGGAGGAATGAATATGAAAAAAACATACACTACGATTATTCTTGCTGCCTGCTTGCTGGCATCGCTTGTGTCCTGCTCGGATTTCCTGGAGCGAAACCCGACGAATACCATCGCCGCGCCTTCCTATTTCAAGACAGAAAAGGATCTTCAGATGTATTGCAACGGCTTCATCCAGAGTTATCTGCCCGGTTTTACATCCGTTGCGATCTCCAGTGATGCCTACACCGATCTCGTTGCCACGAAGACCGGCTCGGATTTCTACCATCCGTTCATCTGGAACCCACAGAAACAGTCCGGCTGGGATTACGGCAACTTTTCTTTCATCCGCGGAACCAACTTCATGCTCGAAAACATGACGCGGGCGAAGGAATTCATCTCCGAGGCCAAGTATAACCATTATGAGGGGATCGCGCGATTCTGGAGGGGTTACGCTCATTTTTCCAAGATGCAGGCTTTTGGAAATGTTCCCTGGATCGATCATGTCCCGCAGAAAGAAGACAGCACGCTTCTCTATGGATCGCGGGATGATCGCGAATACCTGTTCCATAAAATTCTCGAAGACATCAACTTCGCCGCCGAGCATGTTTCGGGCGAAAATGATGTCCTGACCAAAGGCAGGACATATGTCAACAAATGGGTCGTGTTGGCCTACAAGTCCCGGATCTGCCTCTATGAAGCAGCCTACCGGAAGTATCACACAACGAATCCATCCACGAACATTGCCTGGAACAACCAGTACGAATCGTCCGAGGAACTCTATCGTCAGTGCATCGACGCGAACGAAAAATTGATGCAAAGCGGTCTGTTCACCCTGCACAACACCGGCAAACCGCAGTCTGACTACAGCGATTTGTTCAAGAGCATGGTCATTCCGACCGACGAAGTCATCTGGTCCCGCGAGGCCAATGGCGGCGAGGTGAATGTGCTCCACGATCTGACCTGGTATTACCGCTCCACGTCCATGGGACAACAGTACAGCCCGACGAAGGAACTCGTGAATATGTATCTTACGCTGGACGGAACTCCCATAACGAATGACAAGGTTTCTGTGAACGAAGAGTTCGACAACCGCGACTGGCGTCTTGCGCAGTCCATCGTCGGACCCGGCTATCAGTATCAAGATCTTGCGGGGGCGATTCTTCCCTTCAAGACCAATTTTTCGATGAGTTGGACCGGCTACCAGTTCCACAAATGGTGTATTGAGAAAGAAGAGAACTATTCACGGGCTCTTTCCAACAACTCCGTTCCGATCCTCCGGTTCGGGGAGGTGCTCCTGAACCATGCGGAAGCGAAGGCCGAACTTGGCGAAATGACGGAAGATATTTGGAACAAGACCATTGGAGCTCTGCGTGAGCGGGCAGGCGTCAGGAACATCTATCCGGGCAGCTCCGACTATGTCGTTGATCCTTTCTTGACCGAATATTACAACGGAGACGGTTACCCTGTGCTGAACAACATCCTGCTGGAAATCAGAAGGGAGCGCGCGGTGGAACTGGTGATGGAAAACGGTCTGCGCCAAGATGACCTGTATCGCTGGAAACTGGGCCAGAAGATCGCGACGCGCTTCCAGAATCTGGGGTGGAGGGGCATCTACCTGACAGCGACGGAAGTTTCGAGAGGATTCACGATCAACGGATTCCCTTACACGGTCGGAAGCGGTGCCGGGTCACCGACGAATTACAAGATCGCCAATTCCGGAGCGAACAACACTTGGTCGCTTACAGACAAGACATCCGGTTATCTGATCTACCATTACGGATTGCAATGGGATGACAAGATGTATTTGAGTCCGATCCCGGCGTCCGCGCTTGTAGAAAACCCGAAACTGGGTCAGAACTACGGATGGTAATAATTTATTCTCCATGAACTTTAGAAAAATTTCAACCTTTTTCGCTGCTGGGGCGGCCATTGTGATAATGGCCGCCTGCTGCGAGAAGAATTCGAAGCAGGATCCGAATCCGGATCCGGATCCCGACGAGAACACCGAATCCATTATCAACGGCACAACCATACAGGAAGGAAACAACCTGGTCGGCCTGATCAAGGATGCGACAACCGGAAAAGGCATTCCCGGTGTCCCGGTGACGGACGGATTCAAATATGTCAAGACCGATGCAAACGGGGTGTACCAGATGACGGCTGCCACCTATTGCCGCAATGTCTATTACTCTTTGCCCGCCGACTACGAAGTCTACACCTCCTCGTCGGCTCCAAGCAAGCCGGTCTTCTTTTCTACCTCCAAGATCGACAGGGCTGTCGTGAACCGGAATGATTTCACGCTGACTCCCCGGAAATCCTCGGACGGGAAGTTCACCCTTCTGATGATCGGAGACCCGCAATGCAAGACGGACGGCGATGTGCAGCGATGGGTATCGGAAACCATTCCGGACATTCAACAGACGCTTGCATCCGGAGATTACGGTGATACCTATGCAATTACCCTCGGTGACATCATTTTCGATGACATATCGAAGTGGCCTGCGATGATCAGCTCCATGAGCCGCGTGCAGATCGGAACGGACAAATATCTTCCCTTCTTCAACTGCATCGGGAATCACGATCACAATGCCGCGGCGTTGAACGATTTCAATGCGACCAAGAATTTCGTGGATGCCTTCGGCCCGACGGACTATTCTTTCAATCTCGGCAAAACGCATGTGATCGTGATGGACAATGTCATCGTAACCGAATCGTCGGGATCCAGCTGGAGCTACAACGGCGGATTTACCGCCGCTCAGTTGAACTGGCTGAATGAAGATCTTTCGCAGGTTGCGGACAAATCCGACAAGATGGTCATTTTCTGTGCCCATATCCCGCTCCGCTCGAGCAAGGGCAACAACTATCAAGAGGTGCTCAATCTTCTGACGCAGTTCAAAGAAGCTCACATCATGATCGGCCACACACATTACCATCAGAATTACATCCACTCCCTCAAGGCGGCCGGTGGACAGAACCTCTATGAACATATTCATGGAGCGGCCTGCGGCGCGTGGTGGTGCAGCAACTCCAACGTGACGGGCGCGCCGAACGGCTACAGCATCTACCGCATCGAGGGGAACCAGATCGTGGACTGGGTTGCCAAAGGCACGAACAGGCCGCTTGATGAGCAGATGCGGGTCTATGACGGCAATCAGTTGTACTATGAGGGGGGGCGGTTTCCCCTGGTCTGGAACATGGCTTCGCAGAAGGCGGGCTCAGCGAACATCACAGTCAAAGGCAACACCAAGTTCAAAGACTGTTTTGTCGCGGAGGTGTTCAATGATGACGGCGCCAACTGGAAGGTGGAACTCTACCAGAACGGGACGAAAATCGGAGACTTCACGCGCGTCCCCGACGGATCTTCGGCCAATGTGGCTGCCGCTGCCTTCTATTTCAATGTGAAAAACAAGAATTCTACCACTTGGTCCAACTCTACGGCAAGCCACTATTGGTACTACAAACCGGCTTCCGGTGATCCGTCCAGTGAAAAAGGGTGGGAAGCCCGCGCTACGCAGACCATTCCTTCAAGCGGAAAAAAGAACGTCTATTCCTGCGCGACATTGACCACGAATCTGGATACTACTTTTTAATCTCTGAAGTTTCAGGCTGGTTTTCGTGAATATAGCCGTCGTCTTTGATGTTCCAGAGCGTCAAGACGATTAGGCCGCCGATAACGGCGACTCCCGCCATAATCAGGAATAGGTTGTTCCAGAAGGCGTCACCGTATTTATCCGAAAGGAGTCCGATTCCGACGCCGGTGAAGAGCACGCTCAGGTAGCTCATCAATCCGATGATGCCGACAGCGGATGAGGCTCCCTTTTTCGTAACTTGATTGGAGGCGATTACTCCGAGGAGGGCTTGCGGGCCGTAGAGGAAGAAGCCTGCCATCGCCAGCAGGAAAAGCATCAGGACAGGATTGGCGCCGGCAGGCAGCAACCAGATGATCGCCAGGCAGACTGCTGTCAGGGCCATCTCGATGACGCATACCCGCTGCGCTTTGCTGTGGAACCAATGATCCGTGATCCATCCGGCGGAAAGCATGCCCAGACATCCGAACAACTCGAAAATACCGATGGTCACACCGGCGAAGAGCGGTGACAACTGCGACTCGCCCATCTGCAGGAATTTCGGCCCCCAGTCCAGGATGGCGAAACGGACAATGTAAACGAAAAGATCGGCGACAGCCAAAGTCCAGACAATCTTGTTCTTGAGTACTTTTTCAATGATGAACTTTCTGAAGGCTTCAGGCGAATCATCGTCGTCCAGTTCCGTTTTCGTGTTCGGAAGTTCGGGAAGCCCTACCGAGGATGGCGTGTCCCGGAGGGTAATGATGATGAAGAACACCCCGAAAGCGCCGATGGCTGCGGGAATCCAGAAGCACCACCGCCACGCTCCTATATGGGAGGCCGCTTGGATCACGGCAGGATCCGAAATTTTTTTGCCGAGGTTTCCGGCGATCGCGCTTACAACGTCAGGACTTCCGGCCAAGTTGACACCGAGATTTCCGATGATCCAGCCGCAGACCACGGCCACGATGCCGGCTCCGATAGAATGCGCCGTGTTCCAGAGCGACATTTTCGTGGCCAGCTCTTTCGGGGGTACCCAGCTGACCATCAAGTGATTGCACGGGGCGAAACCACATCCCTGAAAAACATTGTTGAGCACCAATAGCACGGCGATGACCATCACCATTACATTGATGAAGTCCGGACCTTCCGATTGCCCTGAGATCAGGCGGCTGATTTCCGCGCTCCAGCCGAAGATAAAATTGAGAATCACGCAGATTCCCAGGCCGAACGCCAAGTGCCACCGGGGATTGGATCGGTCGGCGATGAAACCGTTCACAAGTTTGGAAACGCCATAGATCAACCCGACCAGGGTAAGGATGACACCGAAACTTGTGTCCGTGATCCCATATTCAGCACCCAATGCCGGCATGGCAAAAGAGAAGTTCTTCCGCACGAAGTAGAAAATGGAGTACCCGATCATCGAACAGATGATTACGCGCCACTGCCAATACTTGAATGATTTTTTAGTCTGCATCAAATATAGATTTCGTCAGGATGAATAAAATTACGATATGTTTCAAGAAATTGTTCCTAAAATGTCAAGCACTTCCGAAATCTCGGGAGTAGTACGCAGACGATCGAGGGTGGCTTGATCCCCCAGGACTTCGGCGATTTTGGACAAGATTTCGAGATGGCGGTCTTCCTTGCCTGCGATTCCGACGACCAGGTAAGCCGTTTCTCCATCAAAGTCGACTCCTTGCGGGTATTGAAGCAAGACGATCCCGGAATGGATCACGGAACGTTTCGCCTCCGATGTGCCATGCGGGATGGCGACTCCATCTCCCATATAAGTAGAGACGATCTTCTCGCGTTCGAGCATGGCATCCACATATTCTGAGGTAACGTAGCCGCCTGAAACGAGCATTTCCCCCGCTCTGCGGACGGCATCCTCTCTGCTTTCTGAAGGAAGCCCGAGTGATATGTTTTCCGCGGAGAGCATCTGCGGAGCAGAAACACTTGCCTGAAGTGTCGAAAGCAACTTATCCAGTGCCGGATCTTTCAGGAAGTTGGAAATGGCTATGACAGGCTTTCCGCTTTTGCGCGCGCGTTCCGCGAGTTCATGCTGGCACACGACCACGGAAGCATCCGCAGGGATTTCTCCTACGGCGCAATTGGTGCAATCCACCGTCTTCAGACCCGCCTTCAGCAGGCGGGCTTTAAAACGAGAGGCGCCCAGAGCGCTGGACCCCATTCCGGCGTCACAGGAGAATACGACCTTGGTAATCGCTGTTTCAAGGACGTCATCCATGGATACGGAAGATTGGGTTCCGTTGTCGGAAGGTTCCCTGTCTGTTGTACCCTGAAAGTCCGGGCGTCGCTTCACGATCGGCCAGGCCAACAGGCACGACACTGCGGCGCCAATGAAGACTCCTGCAATCCCCATGAGCGTTTTGCCGCGCGGAGACATCAGAATAATCGAAATCAGGCTTCCCGGCGATGCCGGAGCCACAAGTCCGAAATTCACAAGCGTAAAGAACGACAGCGCGCAGATATTGCCTACCATGACAGGGATCAGCAGGATCGGTCGCGCGAGCACGTATGGAAAGTAGATCTCATGGATGCCGCCGAAAAGTTGGATGACCATGGCTCCGGGAGCGGAATCACGGGTAGAGCCCTTGCCGAACAACCAACAAGCCAAGAGAATGCCTAAACCGGGGCCGGGATTCGGATCCACCAGAAACAGCATCGACTGTCCCGTTTCCGCGGCTTGCTGAATGCCGAGCGGGGTCATGATGCCGTGGTTCACAGCATTGTTGAGGAACAGCACCTTGGCAGGATCGACGAGAACTGCCAGAAGGGGATTCATCTTGTGGTCGAGCATCCAGTTCACGCCGCGGCTCAACGCATCCGTCACCCATGAAACCGCGTGCCCGATCAGCAAATAACCGATGATGGCAAGCAACATCGCGATGATTCCCAGCGAAAAGTTGTCGACGAGCATCTCGAAGCCTGCGGCGATCTTGTTCTCGACGAGTTTGTCGAATTTCTTGACGCACCAGCCGGCGATCGGACCGACAATCATGGCTCCGAGGAACATCGGGGTGTCGGTTCCGATGATGACCCCCATCGCTGCCACAGCCCCGGCTACACCTCCCCGGTAGCCGCCGACATTCTTGCCGGCCGTGAACGCGATCAGAAGCGGCAGCAGATACTTGAGCATCGGAGAAACCATCTTCGCGATGTGCTCGTTGGGCATCCATCCACCCTCGATGAATATGGCAGTAATGAGTCCCCACGCGATGAAGGCGCCGATGTTCGGCATCACCATCGCGCTGAGCGATCTTCCGAAGCGTTGTATCTGCCCTTTTATCTCCATGATCGTTTTACCTTATAGTAGGCGTCAATGATTTCATTTACGAGCGGATCATCCATATGAATGCCGGTGTATTTCACGATTGTGGCCGCAAGACCTGCGTTCGCAATGCTCCGGAGCATTTCGACGCTCTCGGGATCCCCGGGATTGTCAAAATGCAGGGCGGCGCCGACAGCAGGGAGAAGTTTGTCGTACGGGAGACCGAAACGCCTGGCGTTCATGATCGGAAGGATGAGGCGGTCATCGGGAGCGAGTTTCCGTAACGGCTCCCGTCCCACGCGATCGCATTCGTCCTTCAGGAATGGATTGCTGAAACGCCGGAGAACCTTTTCGATGTAGGCGAAATGCGCGTCGTGGTCAAAGCCGAATTTTCTCACCAAGCCTTCCCCGCTCTGCTGCATCGCTGTCCGCACGGCCGAGAAGAGCTCGGGATCCGAGACGCACGCTTCGATGGTGTCGTAGCCCCTGATCTTGCCCAAATAGGCGGCGGTGGTGTGGCCGGTGTTGAGTGTGAGAAGTTTGCGTTCGATGTAAGCAAGGATGTTATCAACAGGCGTTATGCCTTCGATGGCGGGAACTTCACCGACGAAAGAGTCACGCTCGACATCCCATTCAAAGTACTCTTCCACCGCCACATCGAGAGGCGCTTCGCAGTGGACGGGAGGGATGATCCGGTCCACGGCAGCGTCGGGGAATCCAACGTGGTTGTCTGCCCAGGTCGCCGTATCGGAGTCCAGCAGAGCATACACCAGGTCCTTGAGCTGGCTGGAAGCGCGGAGTCCGTTTTCACATGCAATCACGTTGAGCGGTTTTTCATTGCCGGCATCTTTGCGCGCCGCGATGCCCTTGGCAATCGTGGGAGCCACAAATTTGAGAATACGGAGACTCACGGCAGTGGTGATGATGTCGGCCTCCGACACCTTCGCCACCGCTTCCGCGCCGGCGCTGTTGACGGCGCTGACACCCTTTACGGGGATGTCATAGCTGTTGATGTCCAGCACATGAACGGTGTATTCTCCCCGGGAATTGATTTGGCCGACGAGGTCGTTGACGACATCTGCAAAGATGACTTTGTATCCTGCCGGGGCCAATATCGCCCCGACGAGCCCGCGGCCGATGTTGCCGGCACCGAATTGGAGTGCTGTTGGTGGATGTCCGTTGTTCATTTTTTTATGAGAGTGAGATTGACAGGCTGTCGAAACCGAGTCCGAGGAGCAGTTCCGTCGCCCTCGGATCGGAAGCAAGTTCGCCACAGATTCCGACGGGAATCCCGGCGGAGCGCGCTGCGTCCACGGTCATTTCCAGCGCTTTTTTCATTGCCGGAGACAGGGCATCATACAGATAGGACACCGCTGCGTTTCCTCTATCCGCTGCCATCACATACTGAGTCAGATCGTTTGTTCCGGCAGAAAAGAAATCACAGGCTGCCGCAAGTTCGACTGCATTCAGTACGGCCGCCGGTGTTTCTATCATGGCTCCGATTTCCACGGGAATCGATCCGTTGACGTCCTCAAGTAGATCGGATTCACTGCTGACCATATCCCGAACCGTTCTCACCTCGTCAATCCGGGTTACCATCGGAATCATGATCCGGGTTTCTCCGGTCATCTTTGTGTCAGCGGCCGCTCGGAGGATGGCGCGGATCTGGGCGCGCAGAATTTCCGGGTTTGCGAGCAGCAGCCGTATCCCCCGCACTCCGAGAAAAGGATTGTCCTCCTGTTCGGGAGAATGCCAGGGCAGCGCCTTGTCTCCTCCGGCGTCCAGCAGGCGAATCGTCAGAGGTTTACCGTTACATGCTTCGATTGCGTTGCGATAAATGGCTTCTTGCTCCTCCTCAGACGGCATATCCGGTCTGCTCAAAAATAAAAATTCCGTCCGGAACAATCCGATTCCGTCGGCTCCGGCCTTCATGGCATTGCGAATGTCTTGTACGCTCCCGGCGTTGGCGAAGAGTTTTCGGCCGGCCTTGCGAACTTTTTCCGCAATGGGTAAAGTCCCCACGAGCGGATCTTCCACTTCAACGATGTCGCCCGGACGGATGGCGTTTATCGGCAAGCCTACAGCAATCGGTATCCCTTTTGAACGCGCGAGGATGCAGACATGGCTGGTTGTGCTGCCCCGATGGCAGATGATTCCGGCCAGATGATCAAAATCCAGGGAGACCGTGTCCGACGGAAGCAACTCTTCCGCGACCAGTATGCTCCCGCGCGGAACATCGACATTCGCTGTTGTTTCTCCGGCAACGGCGCGGCTGATGCGGTTGAAAACATCCCGTACGTCATCCACCCGCGCGCGCAGGTACTCGTCATCGATCTCCGTGAAGGTTTGGCATATCTGCGCGCAGGCTGCTTCAATGGCTTTCTGCTCTGTAAGACCGTCAGAAATATATTTCTCAACGGTTTCGCGCAGAAGCGGGTCGTCCGCGATTTCCAGATGGGTGGCGAAGAGAGTATCTTTTTCCGCATAACGGGCAAGATCCCTGCGAACCTGTTCCAGTGCCTCCGCGAACGGAAGGGGAGCGGCGCCCGAAGACGTTCGCCGAACAAACAGGAAGGCAGGTCCGCTCGCTTTCATGCTTCTGTCAATGAGGCAAAGAAATCGACCACCGAAAGAAGTACGGCTTCTTCGTCCCCGCCATCCACGCGCACTTCCACTTCCATCCCTTGTGCGAGTCCGAGGGACAGCACAGACAGCATCGAAGCCGCGTTGACGCATTTATCGGCAACGGAAAGGGTGATTTTCGAGTCGGGAAAACCCTTGACAAGCTGTACCAATTTACTCGCAGGCTGAGCATGCAGGCCCGATCTGCCAGTAAAGATTACCTTCTTGGACAGCATGTTAATACACGACTTTTATCCAGGGACACTTTTCGTTCATGAACTTCATGACCTCGAGGGGAACGTCCGTGCACATGCGATCGGATCCGAGATAGGCTCCGAGCATAAAGTCATCGACGCTTAATCCGGGCCACAGGCTGACCGTGATCCCTTCCTTCTTAGCCTTCTCGACCATCGCGCGGCTGGTGCCCTCCATCCTGCAGCCCAGGGTGTAGATCCCGACGGTCTTGGCAATCGCGATGGTTTCGTCGTTGAGCGGCTTGCTGATGATCAGGAGCAGCTCCGCATCGGGATGGTGCTCCTGCAGATAGCGGAGACCCCGATAATCGCTGGAAGTGAACACGAATTGCGCGTTTTTGCAATCGAGCGCCTTCACCGCGCGATAGACTTTCTCCACATAATCCTCCAGCCTGGCCTGCGGATAGAGTTCCTTCGGAGCGGTCTTCATCTCAAATTCCACGTACAAGTTTTCCTTACCGTCCAGGAACTTGCAGAACTCTTCCAGGGACATGATCTTGTTGCCTTTCTTCGTGCGAAGCCGGTCGATTTCCGCAGCCGTTTTTTCTTCAAAAACGCCGGTTCCGTTTGTGGTACGCTCCAGCGTGTGGTCATGCGTAAGATACAAAACCCCGTCTTTGGTCATGCGGATGTCTGTCTCGAATCCGGTATAACCGGCATCCCAGCTTTCCTGGAACGCCACCGCTGTGTTCTCATCCCGCTCAAGGCGTCCCCCGCGGTGAGAGAAGGCACGGATGGTCTGACTTTGTGCGAATGCTCCCGCAGATACGCAAATGGCCAAAAATACAAGAATAAACTTTTTCATATTACTGCAAAAATGATGGATAATGGATAAAGATACGCTTATTATTTGTATTTACGTGCATAGCGCGGATCAAACACCTTGTTGAGTTGATGCGCAAGCCTGTATCCCGCTTTCCGCAATTGCGACTTCATGAGCGACAAATGCTCCTCGAACAGGTCCGTTGTAATGACATCGCCTTCCCGGACCTGATGAACGGGATAGCTGAGCTCGGCAATTTCCTTTCCCCAGTCATACGGGTCTCCTTTCACGATCTCGCTTTGTTCGCTGCTTGACCACGAATCCAGCAAATAGGCAAAATCTGAAAAACTCCACGGGAACCGGGATTCCATCAAGCTGCTGTCCCAATATTTGTGGTACTCAATCTCTTTCCCGTTGAACAGGACGTTGTACTTACCGATTGTCATGTCTTCCGGATTGTACCTGACGTGTTCGGGACAATGCATATCGCCCACGAAATGTACCAGCAGAACCAGCTCCGTGAAACGGGTTGAATCGTCCAGCATCTTCCAATTCTTGAGGTTGTCGCTGTATTGCATGATTAAATTGATGCAGTTATTGACGTATCTTCCATTGTCATTGTTTCCGCGGAACGGCTCGAAATTCATATCGACTTCAAAAAGATGAGGCAATTTCGAAATCCTATTCCCTCCTTTGGAAGGATCGAAGCCCACATCGAAGAGAAGTGTTTCCCTATACTCATCCGCATAGGAAGCATAGCCGGAGATTGGCTCGCCCTGCATGATTTCCGAGATGGCGCGTTTTGTTCTCTTTGTCAGGTGGTCTTCCGCAATTTTTGCTATGCTGGCGTGACCCAGGCGACCCCAGGCGAGAGCGGACACGGAAAGGGTCAGCGTCAATGCGAGAATAAATGCTTTTTTCATAATTCTTCAGTGTTTATAATTCAAAATCAATCAGTATCGGACGATGGTCGGACGAGTCGTAATAGTTGGACATCGCCCAAATCATATTTGTATATGATTCGTTCAGTGTCAGCGCATTGCGGACTTTTGAATACATGTCCGGCGATGCGTAGACGAAGTCATATCTTGGCGGATCCTTGCCCGCCGCATCATTCGCCCAGGTGCGCGTTGCGAAGAAATGCCCCGGGTATTGCAATCCGATGACATCCTTGAAGAAAGTTTTGTTCAGGATGTAGTCGTGGCTGTTCAAGAACGGGCTGTCTTCGGGCAACTTGTACCGCCAGTTGTCCAGGCGGCTTCTGGCGTTGAAGTCACCCGCCATTAGCCAGTTCTTCTCTGATGCGAATTTGGGGTCATCCACGCTTCTGGAGCAGATGTATTTGATCTCCGCTTCGCGCTGGGCGTTGCCGCCGACACCGTTCGCAGAATCATAGTTCTGGTTTTTTATGACAAACTTTGCATAGTAGCTGTAGGCGTGAGGCCAAAGATGCAAAGTGATAATGTTGATCTTCGTTCCGTCGACGTTGACCTGCTGGACGGCGGCGCCGTGGGAAACCGGGCAATAGCCTTCGGCGCAATGGCTATGATACTCAGCCTCGTGGCTGGCTCCGTCCGTCCAGGCATCTGCCATCTGCTGATGTTCCAGGTCTGTTTCCGTGATCAAGGCAAGTGTTTCAATCGGATACTTCGATGTAACCACTTGGGGATAATAGTCATCAGCATAGATGCGGTAGCCGCCGATCGCCGTGTATCGATGTCCATAAGCGGCGGCGAATTCCGCCCAGCCATCTGGGAAATAACGATCTGAAACCGAGCACTTTTCGGTGCTGCGGTTTTTGTAGATGGACTGCGCTTCGCACCAGATACAGACGTCCGGATCGTATTTGGAAATGAATTCCTTGAAGTGCACAAAGCCCGACTGCTGATCGCTCCACATACCGTTCTGAATGTTCCAGAACAAGACTCTCAGCCCCTTTTCAGGACGCTGCATTTTCGCGGTTTCAACCACCTTGATGTTGTCCAGGTAAAAGCCGTGGTTCAACGTCTTCACGTTGCTCTCGCTGGACCAGTACAGCATGGTGCCGTCAGTGGCTTTCGAGATATCGACCGTGATGGTGTTCCAGTTGTTCTTCAGCGCGTTTCGAGGAAAAAGCAGGCGGTGCTCGATTCCGTCATAGGTATCGGTCAGCGGATATTCCGCTCCATTCAGTTTGGCCGAAACGATTACGCCGGCCAAGCACACCTTGAAGCAGAAATTGTCCGTCATTTTCGGCTCCGGCATGATGTCAAAAGTCAAACGAACATCCGAAACTTCCTTTATGGCGGAAAGCATCGGGGACTGTATGATGCCCCGCTTTCCTTCGTTGTTCACGCCGCACGCCAAATACCCCGGCCGTTCTGAAACCCTGAACAAATAGACCCAAGGACCGAACCCCCGGGAGTTCATATATTCTTCCGAACAGATGTGCGAAGTCGCTACGGTCTTCCACTCTGTGGATTTGAAGGATATATGACTTAACGGGTTTTCACAGTCCGCCTTGAAATTGTCGGACTGAATGAAGGGCCCTTCGGACATCGTGCAGGCATCGAAGTTTTCCGAAAACAGGATCGTCCCCCCGTCTTCGTCTTTTTCAGGATCCGTTGTTTCTTGCGCTCTCGGTTCAGGTAGAGCCGAATCTTTGCAGGCACTCGCGCTGGCGAAGAGGCTCGCCAGCGCGAACGCTGCAAAAAACAGATGGTTACGTAAGAGCATCACTTACTGGGCCAAAGTGGTTCCTGAAACGGTTCCCGTGCTTACGGAACCCTGCACAAGGGTTCCAAGGTTGGCTTCCGTAACGGCCGTGCCGTTGACTGAACCACCTGCAATGCAAGAATCAAGGGCGCCGCCGGCATTGTTCCCGGCGATGGCTCCTGTCGCCTCTGCATTGCCGCAAGTGACGGATCCCGTGCTCTTCTCGTTCTTCAGCGTCAAGACCACAGTGTTGGCATCTCCTCCGCTTGATCCTGCAATGTAACCTACGACACCGCCGGCCGCAGCCGCTGCGTTGTCGGAAGTCGAGGCAGTCACCGATCCGGAGTTTGTGTTGCCGGAGCACTCGATCTCCTGCTTGTTCTTGATGAGGGCGCCATAGATACCGCCTGCCCAAACGGCTCCGGCAGCCGCATTGGTTACCTTGACGGGGGCTGTATTGGTGTTGTTTTTGACGCTCAGGGCAAGACAGCCTTCACCAATGATGCCGCCGACACCCACCTTGTTCGCATGGGTCGTCGTGTTTTCAAGGGAGACCGTTATAGAACCCTTGTTGGTGTTGCCCGAAATGACATTGTCCTTTTCGGTCTTGCTCTTTTCCTGGAAGCCGACAATGCCGCCTACACTCTGCCAATTTCCGTTTGCCGTCTGGCTGAGGGTCAAGGTGCCTTCGTTGACACAGCCGGAAACGGCGCCTCCCGTGTTCAGGACACCGGTGATGCCACCCATGCGGACGACCTGTTGGGAATTCGAATAAATCGCCCCCGTATTGTTAGAGTTTAGAATATTTCCGCCCACATAAACAGAACCTACGACGCCCCCGATGCTCATCCAAGTCGAAGGATCTTCACTCTGTTCATAGGTGACGTCAGCCCTGTTATGACAATTCTCAATTGAAACAAGTCCGTTTGTTCTGCCGACAAGACCTCCGAAGTGGAATACTTTGGCAACTTTGGCGGTGATTTTCACCGGGGCCTCATTGCTGCAATCCATCACCCGGGCGCCATCTCCGGTCGCAAAGCCTACAAGGCCGCCGAAGTCCATCTGCTTGGTGGCAACGCCTGAAACCCTGAGTTCCGCCTTATTGACACAATTCTTGATGACAGAGTTTTCCCTGGTCTCTCCGACAAGGCAACCTACGCCGACCTCCGAAACGGAGGAAGGCCCGGCAACAAATTCAACGGCAGCGAAAGTGGTGATGTTTTCAAGCGTGCCGTTATTCACGGCCACAAGGCCGGTTTGGTCGCCACCCTTGCCTTCTGCGGCGCTGATGAGGCTCACGCCATCGTATTTCAGACCATCCTTTGTTCCGAAATAGAGATTCTTGACGGTGCCGTTGTTGACGAGAATGACGCCGGTCGTGGTTTCATGGGACACAGACCTGATGTTGTAGATCTTGTGGCCGAGGCCGTCGATCACAACACCCGCTGCGATGTTCGCGATCTGAAGCGATTCAATGGACGAGGCGTCAATGTCCGCAAGAACTCTCACGACACCCTCTTCTGACCATTGTGAATAGTCAGAGGCTGTGAGAAAAGCCCTGAGATCATCCGCATTCTTGATGCCGTTGCCCTCGACCACACCGCCGGAGAGTGCGGTAGGATTCTCGTAAGTGCCTGTACTGGAGGATCCCTGGATGAGAGCGGCCATATTGGCAGCCGTAACGGCTACGCCGTTGACGGTACCGCCGACTTGGCTGTCAACCAGTTTTCCGTTGCCGTTGAAACCGGCGATGGAACCGGCGGTCGGAGCATTTGCACATACAACATCACCGGTATTCTTCTCGTTGGTGAGATTGATTGTCACTTTGTTGGCATCGCCGCCACCCGCTCCGGCAATATAACCTGCCACACCGCCGGCGTACACCGCGGCATTGTCTGAAGTCGATGCCGAAATCTTTCCGGCATTCACATTTCCGGATGTTGAAATCACGGTGGGGAACTTGTACAGGCCGCCATAGATACCGCCTGCGTAGACAGCGCCGGCAGCCCTGTTCACGACGGTGACATCGCCAAGGTTGGTGTTGTCCATTGCTTTAAGTTCTCGGCATGCGGCACCGATCACGCCACCGGCAGAGACCTTGTTGGCATGGGTTGTCGTGTTTTCTATGGAGACCGAGATATCGCCCTTATTGGTGTTGGCGGCGACGATGTTATCGAGTTCGGCGGCGCTCTTCTCTTGGAATCCGACAATACCGCCGACTGCCTGCCAATTGCCGTTGGGTTGAGCTTGATCGAGCGTAACGGGAGCGTTGTTGGTACAGCCTTCAACCTTTCCGCCCGTGTTCAATACACCGAGGATTCCGCCGATGCGGTTCACCTGCTGGAGATTGGACGACACGGCACCATTGTTGGTCGAGTTCGTCAAGACGCCACCCTTGTAAATGGCTCCGACAACGCCCGCGATACCCATCCAGGTTGATGGCGCGTCTTCTTGAATATAAGATACTTCTCCGTTATTGACGAGTTTATCGAAGGTCCCGCCATTGTCTGTTCTTCCGAGTACACCCCCGATCATGAAGACCTTTTTGACGGGAATGCCGATGCTGATGTCGGCATCGTTGGTGCAAGACTCCATCGAAGTTCCCGCAGCGGCGACATAACCGACAACTCCTCCTATAGAGGTTTCCTGCGCAAGCGTGCCGGAAGCCAGGATGGAAGCTTTGTTCGTGCAGTTCTTGAGAACGGAAGCGCCCTTTTCTCCAGCGCCTGCCGTCCCTGCTATACCACCGATTCCGACCTTGCCGGTAACGGATGCCGCGACGAACTTGATGGTGGCGAAATTGGTCACATTCTCAATTGTCCCTGTGTTGACGGCGACAAGACCGATGCTTCCTCCGCCCTTTCCGTCAGCTGCGGCAATCTGGCTGACACCGTCATACTTTGTTCCGTCGGAGGAACCGAAAATCAGGTCCTTGATGATGCCGTTGTTGGTAAGGAAAAGGCCAGCGGACTCGGAATCAGACGCGATCTTGAAATTGTAGATCTTGTGATTCCGGCCTTCAAGGATGCCTGAATACGCGGCAACCGAAGGAATAGTGGCTCCTCCCAGATCGATGTCGTTGAAGACGATCGTAACGTCAGCGGGAGTGAAGTCCTGCGCAAGTTGCAGGAAGGTCATGAAATCCTCTGCTGTATAAAGCTCTGTTCCCGGAGGAACAGGACCTGCAGGAGCGGCCTGATTGACTTTCAGTGTCGCGGCCACACCGTTTCCTATCAGTGTGACCTGGCCTGAACGGGGCGTTTCCTCAATCGTGTTCTCCGCGACGGAAAGTGTTATGGATTTCGTTGCTTTGGTTCCTGTCGGAGGAGCGACTTGAATCCAGGAATCTTCTGTAGAAGCGGTCCAATCGCAATTGGCATTCACCGCAACCGTCAGATCGGATGCAGCTGCAGGGACAGCGACCTCCTCGGAGCCAAACGCTACCACCGCCTTGGATTCAGGAACGGTTTCCACCTGCTGTAAACAGGAAGATGCAAATGGTAAGGAAATGAATAGTATTGCTAAGTAATGCTTTATGTCCATAATATTAAACTTTATTGTACTTTGGAAAGAAGCCATTTCGGATAATTGGTACAAATGCAGCGGAGATCCTTGTAGCGGCTGACAAAGTAGGCGACGGCCTCATCGCTGTAGGCGGCGTTTCCATCACCTTTTTGCTTGTCGACGTTGTATACGCTGAACTCCATGCCGGCGTTCAGGTACTGGTCGATCGTCCGTTGCGTAGCGTGGGTACCGTACGGCTCGATGTAGACCGTGCTGAGGTTCGCCCAGGTGAATCCTTTTGACAGGTGAACATGCGGTTCGGAGTTGGACATCCAGCCGACAGGAATCCCGTATTTTGTTTGGCAAACCGCCGCCGCGGCCGCCACAGCTGTGTTGCTGGTACAGATAAACTCACAGAACTTTTCGGCCTTTCTAGCCGCAATAATCTCACAAGCTCTCTGGACAGCCTTTATCGGATAATCCGTAAGCGTTCCGTCAAGGTTCTTGATGTCAAGGCACAGCTTGGTGCAGTTTCCCTCGACCTGGACGATATCCAGAAACTCAGTCAGGGACGGCAATTCTTCTCCGTTGGAGAGTTTTCCGGCCTTGCGCAGTTCCTCGAGTGTATGCTCCCAAGGTTTGAGATTGTTGATGAAATACGTGTCCGTCGCATGTGCGACGACAATGTCATTGTCCTTTGTCCAGTAGATGTCGCATTCCATCGCATAGCACTTCAGGCCCATCGCATACTTCAACGACGTTCGGGAATTGTCCGGGGCGCCGCATTCGGAAGAACCTCCGCGATGCGCTACAATCTTGTTCGTGCAAGAGGCGGGCTCTGTCGGAAGGTCTATGGTTTCGTCACCTTCATCGCCGTTCGGATCAGTTGTCGGAGTGACCGGCTTGACGGGCTCTATGTTCAGTTTGGGATTGCAACTTGTCGGCTGAAGCGCCATCAAAGTTGCCGCCAGAACTGTTGTCAAGAATTTTCCGGTCTTCATTACTGCGCCTGATTGATCGTGTAGATGACGGAACTGTTGTCCGCCACGGTAAAACGCAGGTTCGCCATTCGTTTCGCGCCTGTATTATTGGGCGAAACGGTAACCTTGATGCCTGCCACCGTGTAGGACGCATCGTCTCCGCCGTAGGTTCCGGTAAAGGTTCTGTCCAATGTTGTCGTCTCAACTGTAATCCATGACGGATTGTTGTCCACGGACACCGTCCAGGGAACTTCAAATTTCTGACCCTGATTCACGATCACGGCCGCCGTGAAACTTGTTCCGGCAGCGGATATAGTACCAGGCGCCGGCGTAACGGACACCCGCAGGGACGTCGTGTCAGCCCCGTCCATATTGAGATCCTTGTCACAGGCTGCGGCCATTCCTAAAACAAACAGGACAGGTAAAAACCATTTTAAGATATTCATTTTCATAATCTTTTTGCTTTTGAATTACTCCCAGCCTTTGATCTGATGCAGGTTCGTGTTCTTGTTGAGGGAACCCTGCGGAATCGGCCATAAAAGAATATTCGCGTTCTTTGCGCGCAGATCTCCGAACGTTTCTCCCGGAATCTCGGAGTTAGGGACATATTCCCAAATCTTTCCGGTACGGATAAGAGCCCACCAGATGACGCCTTCAGCCGGGAACTCAAGGAAATATTCCTTGACAATCGCGTTCAGGACGTCTGCCTGTGAGGTTGATGTGTACACGTTGTCCTTGCCGTAGGCGCGTTTTGCAATCAGGTTCAGAGACGTCAATGCCTCGGAATACTTTCCCTGGTAGTACTTGAGTTCAGCGTGCATCATCACCGCAAGCGCATAGCGGCTGTAGAGAAGATCGTTGTCGAAGACGACGGTGCTTCCGCCCATATCGCCGAGGAGCTTGTTGCACCAGCTGATTTCGCCACCGTCAGCCCCGTAGTTGCCGACACTCAGGTTCGTGTCAACCCGCTTGTCCCCGGCGGCCTTGCTTGCCAGCAGCAGATCGTGGAAGTCCTTTGAATAGTGCCACCATTGCGTGGATGAAATCGGGACAGGATTCTGGCGATACGTGCTCTTGATACCATTGGATGTGTGGCAAAAGAACACTTGATAACCGGCGGTGCTGGTTGATGTATTGTTTATCGCGAAGATCACTTCGGCATTTTTGCGGTTGTTGCGGTCGAAGATCTTGGAATAGTCGCTCAGAAGCTTGAGGTCGGATATCCCGATCGCGTTAAGCGCAGTTTCCGCCAGAGCAAGGTATGAGTCCCCTCCGTTCCTTACGGAATACATCCAGAGGGCGTATTCTGCCTTCAGCATATTCAAGGCATCCTTTGTTCCGAAATACTTGTCGCTGCCCAGAACATCACCGCAAGCCTCACAAGCCGCGATATCTTTGCCGATCTGCTCATAGACGGCTTCCGGCGCCGCTTGGAAAGGATAGGTTTCCTCCTGGCTTGTTCCTTCTACGGGAAGCAGGTTCAAGGGAACTTCGCCCCAAAGGCGCACCACATAGAAATACACGAACGCCCGCGCGAAATATGCCTGCGCATTGGCCCAGTTCACCATCGCCTCCGTAGCGTTGCAACTGGAAGAATGTGCCAGCACAGCGTTCGCTTGGTCAATTGCATTGTAGGCGTTGGACCAACCGATCGTGTTGCTGGGTGTCAGCGTTTGATGACGGCAGGAAATCTTGAAATTGTCCTGCACCTTGTCTTTGAGAGACGGGCCCCACATGTAGTCTCCGAGACGGACTTCTCCGTAATAGAAGACGTTGGCTTCACTTGAAGAGAAGAAGCTTCGTACTCTCTGATAGATACCGGGAACAGACTGCTCCAAGTCAGAAGGATCCTTCCACATGTTGCTGGCCGAGAGCGCGTTATCATAGACGATATCCAGGTCGCCGTGGCAGGCCGGCAGGCAGGTCAGGCAAAGAACCGCTGTCAAGATAGATATATAAGTCTTTTTCATTGTCGCAAGAATTAGAATGTAAGCTTGATGTTGAACAGCACTTTCCTTGTTGAGGGAACTAGGTTTCCGCTGGCTCCCGCATTGTTCGTCGATGAATACATGTTCGAGCCGGAATCGGTTGAGATGCCTGTCTCAGGAGAGATGGCACCGCTTACCCTTGTAAAGTACCAAAGCGTGTTGCCGGTGATTCCCACCGTAAATTTCTTCATATGCAGGAAGTTGGCCCAACGGTCAGGCAGATCGTAGAATACGGAGGCGTCTCGCAGGCAAAGATAGTCTGCCCGCTCGATGTTCCAATCCGAGGCGCGGGAGTAGTTGCGGTTGCCGTAGTCCGCGTCATTCGGGAAGAAACGGGCCGTTGTCGCATCGTCGCCCGGCTTTCGCCAAGAATTGTTGAACAAACGGACGTCAATATTGGCATTCGAATATCCGAGCGTGTTCTGCATCATGCGTGTCTTCATGTAGTTGTAGATCGAATGTCCGAGCGCATAATCGAAATAGATATTGAATGTGAGCCGCTTCCAATTGATGGTGTTGTTGATGCCGCCGATGGAATGAGGCATTACATTGCCGATCAGGAACAGGTCGGTACCGTCAATCTGTTCCTTTCCGTCCGCTGTTTTTGCGGTTCCGTAGCGGTTGACCCATTCAAAGTCGCCTGCGTCCTTGCGTCCTTGGATGGACAGACCGTCCGAGCGACGATAACCGTGTGAGCTGTTATCATAATAAGCGGCCGCCGCCTGTTCGTCAGTCTGAAGGATACCGGCAACCTTATAGCCCCAGATGCTTCCGAGAGGTTCTCCGACAGCTGTGCCGCCGTAGCGGTAACCGCTGGCGGTAACGGTACCTCCGATGCGATAACCGAAGGTCCCGGTCGGGTTTCCGTTCATATCCAAGATTTCATACCTGTACTCTTCAGGAAGGGCGACAACCCTGTTGCGGTTGTAGGAATAGGTGAAGTCGGTTGTCCAATGGAGATCTTTCTTGTTGATGTTGACAGTGTGCAATTCGAATTCCATTCCATAAAAACGGACGCTGCCGACATTTGACTGGACGCTGGTCAATTGGGCGGTATCCGGCAATGTGATTCCGAAAATCAGGTCGTCCGTACGTTTGTTGTAGTAGTCCAGAACCATACGGATTCTGTCATTGAAGAAGCCGATGTCCAAGCCGATGTCCATCTGTGTAGTGGTCTCCCATTTCAGGTCCTTGTTTTGCATAGTGGACGGGAGAATGGTGTTGTAGCCGGCATAGGTGCCTTGGCTGAAAGCCCCCAACGGAGCGGTTCTGGAAATGCTGTTGTTGCCCGTCTGGCCATAGGAGAGACGCAACTTGAGCATATTCATTTTCTCCGTCATAGACTCGAAGAACGGCTCTTCGCTGATCAGCCAAGCGCCGGAAACCGAGGGGAAATACCCCCACTTGTTGTCGCCGAGAAAGAGAGAAGAGCCATCCGCCCTGAATGTGGCTGCAAAGACATACCTGTCCGCAAAACTGTACTGTGTGCGGGCGAAATAAGAGATCAAGGCAGTGTCATGACGCTGATTGCTCATGGACATGGTTCCGGAAGTATTGTCTCCGCCCGACGTAAGGTAGGGGATCTTGTCGGACAAGGAGCCGGTATTGCGGGCGGTAAGGTATTCATAATGCCATTTGCTCCAGTCATAGCCGGCTGTTCCCTGAAGATGATGTTTTCCGAAATACTTGTCGGCAGTCAGATAAGTGATGAACACATTACGGGTCGTCCCTGTTCGGGTCTCCGTTGTGGAACGGGTCTGTTCGATGTAGTTTGGAGTTCCATCAACTTCACCGTGAGCGTAGTAGCTTCCGCGATAGTTGTTGTCAAAGTAGGAGTATTGCGCGTTGGCGCTTAGCCAGTCTGTCACTTTCCACTTCAGGTTGATGCTGCCCATAACTTGGTTCGTGATCCGCGCGCGATCATAGAATGCGGAATAGAACTCCGCGCTTTGCTGAACCTTGTTGGTTCCGCCCGTTGCGAACGTTCCGTCAGGATATCGCCCGATGTGGGTAGGAGACATCATCAGTCCCCGGCCGATCGCTGCGAAATAATTGTCCGTGGTAGGTTGTATTTTGCCGTGAGAAAGATCGAAGGTCGTGGATGCTTCCAGATTTTTGGTTACCTTGAATGAAGTATTGCCGTGCATGGTCAGGTTTTCGTAGTTATTCATGGGCAAAATGCCCTGATCTCCCAAATAGCCGACGGACGCAGCGTATTTCAGATTTTGGTCACCGCCATTCAAGCCGACATACTGCTTCTGATACAACACATTACGGAACCACTCCTTTTGCCAGTTCTTGTTGGTGTAAATAATCGTTTTGGACGGATTCACCGGGTCTGCCATGGAGAGGTAGCCCTCCGGAACCGTTTCGCCATCATTAAGGTAACGTGTTGAATATGTAGCCGTTGAAGTGGTGTTGCCGATGCCCGGTCCGTTAAGGCCGTCGAGCACAAGAGAAGCATTGGGACCCTGGGCGGCGGCCGGGCGCACGATGGTCAAGAACTCCGTGGCATCCGCCAAATCCCAAAGACGGGAAGGGCTGGCCACACCCATCTGGGAATCAAATACAATCTGCGGCTGCTTGTAGGGATTTCCTTTCTTTGTCGTAACCACGATGACGCCGTTTGACGCGCGGGCTCCATAGATTGCGGAAGAGGCAGCGTCCTTGAAGACCTCAATTGACTCGATGTCATTGGGGTTGAGGTCGCTGATGTTACGTTCTACACCATCCACGAGGGTAAGCGCATCATTGCTTCTGTTGATGGAAGAGCCGCCGCGAATCAAGAAACGAGGCGCCTCGCCTGCGTTGTTGTTGTTGGACGTGACGCGCAGCCCCGTAACCTTTCCTTTAAGAGCTTCTCCGACGGAAGAAACCGGGGCACCCGTCAATTTTTCGCCATCCACTTTGGCAATTGCCGACGAGAGCGTCTTTCTGCTCTGTGTTCCATATCCCACCACCACGACGTCTTCGAGGAAGTTCAGGTCTTCCAGAAGCGTGCAATTGATCACGGTATTGATGCCCACCGGGATTTCCATCGGGGTGAATCCGATGAAAGAAAACTCAAGGACATCCTCGGGCAGGGCATTGATGGAGTAATGGCCGGCAGCATCCGTGCTTACGCCCCGGGCTGTCCCCTTGACAAGGACGGCTGCCCCGATCAAGGGTTCGCCGGTCCGGTCCACGACCCTTCCGGAGACATTGACCTGCTGCTTTGCATCTTGCTGCCTCGGGGCTTCCGCAGCAGCCTGCGTGACGACCAGAACCTTTCCATCTACGGAAAACTGCACATTCTGGCCGGAGAAGATCTGCGCCGCTACAGCGCTTAGTTCCTGATCTTGCGCATCGATCGAGATCACCTTTTTCAGATCGACATCGTCGGTTTTTACTGAAATCGAGTAACCTTGATTCTGTAATGCCAAGATCGCCTGCTGAACTGTGACGTTCCTCATTGTCAGCGAAATTTTCTGCGCGTTTGCTGTCAGGGAGAACGCCATCAGCACGCACAACAGAATAAAGTAATTGCTTTTTTTCATCAGCTGAAGATTGTTTTGGAGTTGTCAGTCTATATATATGGTTTTGGATTTTACGGATTCCCGGTATTTGATTTTACCTGTCTTGGCCAACACCGCTAGAATTTCATCAAGGGACTCTCCATTGATAAAGGAAGCCAGGTATCTTTGTTGAGCGATATCGGGATTTCCGATGACGAAATTGACATCGAAAACCCTTTCGAGCTGGGCGGTGATGTCGATCAGTCGCGTATTGACAAACACCAGGCGGGCATCATCGCTAAAAGATTCAGTCGGAACGTCTTCTATTGCGACGGATCCGTTGCTCCGGTCGATTCTCACCATGTCTCCCGGGGTCAGGGAAATCTTTCTGTTGTGGTCTTGATGCTTCGTATTCAAATCGATGGAACCACTGAAAAGGATGACTTCCGATTCGGAATCTTCGGGATAGGAGCGGACATTGAACAAGGTGCCGTGAACCGTTATATCCAGATCGTTTGTGGAAATTACAAAGATTTTCTCGGAATCCTTGACGACGTCCGCAAGGGCTTCTCCGCTAAGGAATATTTTCCTTGTGCTTCCGGAAAACGCTGTAGGATACATCAGCCGGCTGCCGGCGTTAAGTTTGATTGAAGATCCGTCCGGCAGGGCGACGGACAGCGTCTGGCCGTACGGGCAGTAAGTGTCCAGCCATTCCACCGGCTGCTCGCTAGGCCGGAAAAGGTTGTCAAGGAACAACGTCATGCCGGCTGTCAGCGCCGCGATGACGATCGCCGCTGCGACGTGTCGCCATATCACCCGGCCGCGCTTGCGGAAGCGATACCCTCCTTGGGTCATCATATTGAGATCACGCTTTACGGATTCGAAGGCATCTCTGATATCCTGCGGGTCGGCGCTTGCTTCAAGAACATCCCATGAAGCCAAAAGTTCTTCTTGCTTGATTTCTTGGTCGACAGGAGAATCAAACCATGAGACAAATTCTTCAGAGATATCATCGGGATAGTTCCCCGATAGGTAGGAATCGATTATCCTTCTTTGTTTCGTCATATTCGCAAAAGAATGCCCTGAAAAAATAAGTAATGCAAAAATACCGATCTTCAGGGTGAATGTAAGTGAAATGGCTGTTACATTATTATGAAATTATTGCTCAAACAGGTCAAACGATACAAATAGGATTGCATCAATAGTTCTTTATATATGACACAAAACAAGGGTCAAACACCCATCATCGCGAGGCGAATTTGTTTGAGCGCTGCCGTGAGGTGATTTTCGACGGTCTTCTTAGAAATATGGAGCGTGGCGGCGATCGTGTTGTTGTCAAGACCCTCAAACCGGCTCATCAAGAAGACCTTGCGCCGTTTTTCCGGCATCTTGAAAACAATGAGCTTGATGATGAGTTCCTGTTCTTTCGCATAATATTCCTCATCGATGGTAACGGAATAGGAACCATTCTCCTCTAATCTCATGGAACGGGTATTGCGTCGAAGGTGATTCAGGGCGCTGTTGCGGGCGATCATGTACAGGTAGCCGGAAAAATTCTTGATGCTCCCCTTGACCGGAGAGAAGGCTTCTCTGCGTTCCCAAATCTTGACAAAGGTGTCTTGCGCGATATTTTCGGCGACATCCTCTTTCTTGACGATCCGGCGGGCGAATTCCCGGACGCGAGGATAGTACATTTCAAACAGTTTTAGAAACGCGCTTTCCTTTCCTTGAGAGAAATGGTGAACCAATGTCAAGAAGTCTTCGTCCATGAGCAAAATTCAATTTCGCAAGAATAAGTGGTGTTCTCTGCGGGTATAACAAAGTTACGAATTTTTCCACGTCGGAAAAAGCAGGCCGGGCGTCCGGCCTGCATCTTGTATATATCCCGTTGATTGACTACTTTTGACGTCACCGTTTTCGGACGGACCAAGTGAGAACAATCAATCCACGACACCATGAAGCACGTAATCATTGGAGGCGTCGCCGGCGGAGCTACCGCCGCCGCCAGAATCAGGAGGGCCGATGAAAAGGCGGAGATCATACTCCTGGAAAAAGGAAAACACATTTCGTATGCCAACTGCGGCCTGCCTTATTATTTGGGCGGAATCATCGCGGACCGGGACAGACTCTTCGTCCAGACCCCGGAATCCTTCGGGCTGCAGTTCAAGGTCGACGTGCGGGTGGAGAACGAGGCCATCGCCATCGACACTGCCAATAAGGAAGTGAGGATCCGCAGGAGGGACGGGAGCGAATATGTGGAAACGTACGACAAACTGCTCCTTTCGCCCGGATCCGATCCTGTCCGGCCACCGCTGGAAGGCATTGATACGGAAGGAATCTTCACGTTGCGCAATGTGGAGGATACGGATGCCATCAAAGCCTTCATGGAAAGCCGTCCGATCCGCAGGACCGTGATTGTGGGCGGCGGTTTCATCGGCCTGGAAATGGCGGAGAATCTTCATGCGACGGGCGCGAAGGTTTCCATCATTGAAATGGCGCCGCAAGTGATGGCTCCGGTGGATTTCTCTATCGCCTCCTTCGTGCATGGTCACCTGCAGGACAAGGGCGTGGATCTTCATTTGGGCAAGGGCGTGAAGAAATTCGAGAAAACAGCCGGGGGCATCCGCATCTATTTCGGCGAAGATGAAACTCTTGACGCTGATCTGGTGCTGCTGTCCATCGGCGTGCGCCCGAATACGCAGCTGGCGCGGGATGCCGGCATCGCGCTGGGCGAGCGGGGTATTCAAGTGGACAAGTTCCTCCAGACATCCGCGCCGGAAGTTTACGCTGTTGGAGATGCCATTGAATATCCCCATCCGCTTACGGGGCAACCTTGGCTCAATTTTCTGGCGGGACCGGCGAATCGTCAGGCGAGAATCGTCGCCGACAACATGGTTTTCGGCAACCGGACGGAATACGAAGGTTCCATCGGCACCTCCATCGCGAAGGTATTCGACCTCATCGTCGGCGCCACAGGTCTTGCAGCGAAACGCCTTAAACAGTTGAACATTCCCTACCGTACCGTCACTACCGTCAGCGCGGCGCACGCGAGCTACTATCCCAAGGCCTTTCCCCTTACCCTGAAGATTGTTTTCGACCCGGAGACCGGCAAACTGTACGGCGGCCAGTGTGTGGGTTTGGACGGGGTGGACAAGCGAATCGACCAGCTGGCCATCTTCATCAAGCGCGGAGGCACGGTGCAGGATCTCTGTTCGCTGGAGCAGGCCTACGCCCCGCCTTTCTCTTCCGCCAAGGATCCCTTGGCCATCGCCGGTTACGCCGCCTCCAATGTGGTGAACGGCTCCATGCCCGTGGTGACTTGGCGGGAGCTGCGAGAGAAATGTAAAGAAGACGTCTTCCTGCTGGATGTCCGTACACCCGAAGAGTATGCCCTTGGCTCCATCGAGGGATCGGTGAACATCCCGTTGGATGAACTGCGGGAGCATCTCGACGAACTTCCCCGGGACAAAGAAATCGTGATTTACTGCTCCATCGGATTGCGCGGCTACGTAGGGCTGAGAATCCTCAAAGGCCATGGATTCGAACAGGTGTACAACCTCACGGGCGGCCTCAAGCTCTGGGAGTCGGCCACCGCTTCGCCATCTGACCCGGCCGCTCCCGCGCGGGTCGTTTCCATGCCGTTCGCCTCGCGGCCGGCATCCGCGCTCAATGCCGGGGTCATCCGCGTGGATGCCTGCGGTCTGCAATGTCCCGGCCCCATTCTTAAACTTAAACAGGCGATCGATAAGGCGGAGGTCGGAGACCGGGTGGAGGTCATTTCCTCGGATCCCGGTTTCTTGCGGGACGCCCCGGCCTGGAGCGCGAGCACGGGCCACCCCCTGCTTTCCTGTACTTCTGAAAACGGCGAAATCAAGGCCGTCTTCGAAAAAGCCGGCGCCGGCGTGCCCGTCTCGGATCGAGCTGTGCAAGGAAGCAAAAACAAGACCTTCATCATGTTCAGCGACGATCTGGACCGCGCCATCGCTACCTTTGTCTTGGCGAACGGAGCGGCGGCCACCGGTCACAAAGTTTCGATCTTCTTTACTTTCTGGGGGCTGAATGTGATCAAGAAGGTGAAGAAGCCTGCGGTGAAGAAAGACTTCTTCGGAAAGATGTTCGGATGCATGCTTCCTTCCAGTTCCAAGAAGCTGCGTCTTTCCCGGATGAGCATGTTGGGGGCAGGGGACAAGATGATGCGGTTCCTGATGAAAAAGAAGAACATCAACTCCCTGGAAGAACTCCGGGACCAAGCGCTCGCAGGCGGTGTCGAGTTCATCGCCTGCCAGATGTCGATGGATATGATGGGCATCGCCAAGGAAGAACTCTTGGACGGCGTGGAGATCGGCGGAGTGGCCACCTACATGAACCGCGCGGAAAACGCCGTAGTGAATCTGTTCATTTGATCAATATGCAGAAAGAAACATTCAGCGACATCGGCAAGGTGGCGGCGATCGACCGCTTGTTCGAACATTCCGGATACTCTCCAGCCGCTTCTCCGTCTTTCGAGCCGGAGAACGGCAGCGCGGCCCGGCTCGCTTCCCGTTTGCTCCAGGAAGGGTTGGATTTCGATCTGACCTATTTCCCGTTGAAGCATCTGGGCTACAAGACTGTCGTGGCCGTGACCGGGGAACTGTTCGCCGCGCTGGCGCATCCGCGTGCCCTTTCCGTCCGAATCGGCATCTCCGCAAAATTCAACTTCCCTTCCGTTCAGGAACTTTGGGAAGGGATGGTCGCTGCTGCCAAGGAATATGCCTATACAGAGATCGACTTGGATCTGCTTCCTTGCGCCAATGGACTGAGCGTCAGCATATCCGCTGTCGGCGAGGAACTTTTGCTCACCCGGAAACGACTTCCGAAGCCCAAGAGTATGGATCTCCTCTGCGTGTCCGGCAGCCTCGGCGCCGCCTTTCTCGGCATGCAGGTCTTGGAGCGGGAGAAGAAGAAGTTTGTTTTGGAAGGGTTTCAGCCTGACTTGGAGAAGTACAAGATGCTGGTCGGAAGTTATCTGAAGCCCGAACTGCCCGCCGGAATTTTGACCCATTTGGAGGACTCCGAGATCTATCCCTCGCTCGGTGTTCTGGTCACCCACGGGTTGTCCGACGCCGTCAAGCGGCTCACATCGGCTTCCGGACTCGGCGCGAAAGTCTATGCCGACAAGATTCCTTTCGAAGGGAATACCTTCGCGCTCGGCAAGGAACTGAACATCGACCCGATTTCCGCGGCGATGAACGGAGGGGATGATTTCCGCCTCCTGTTTGCCGTTCCGATCCTGCACGCCGAGAAATTCCGTCGCGACTTCCAGACCTTCGATGTGATCGGCCATTTGGCCCAACCCGCGGTCGGCTCCGTGCTCGTCACCCCCGACGGCGCCGAGCTCCCCCTCCGCGCCCAAGGCTGGCCTGACCCGGATCCCGGCACCCCGTGACCGGAACGTATTCATTTTCAGAAAAATAAATGTTTTCACCCTTCCCATTTCTACTAGGGTGAAAACAACCAAATCGTTGTCGGTTAATTTATTCTGGTCACGGAAGAAAATCGCCCGGGGCCTTCTTGAGGTGGAGGAACTTCCGGACCTGCTCGGGTGTTGCAGTGGTCTCGCACAATAGTTCGCCCGTCAATGCAATCTTCTGTCCGAACGACATCGTGAGGACATCTTTGATTTCGCCCCCATGTGCCGCCACCTTACGCAACATCTCCTTGTAGGCTTCGTGCGAATCCACATTGTACTCCTCCTTGATCTCATATTCGTGACCATTGTTGGCGTTGATCGCCACAAGCATATTTCGGTAGTTGCCATAGAAACTGATCAGCAAATCGTAGTCTATGGGTGAATATCGGCTCAGGATGTAGTCGATCAGCTGTTCTCGCTCTTTTCGCGCAAGTCCCCTGAACATCCTTTTCAAATGCTTGTAACCAAGCGGTTCTTCTCTTTCAAGACAGCGGTCCACTTGATTCAGATTCGACCGGAGCTGTCGCGAGGCTTTTCTGAGCACGATTTTGTCTGAATAGGGATGATCGCACGTTGCGTAGGCAATTAGATTCCAGCGGTAGTCCTCGCATCGGGCAACCAATTTCTTTTCCGGAGCATTGTTGGCGAGATAGGCAATGCAGGCGCGCTTTTCCTTGTCGATCTTTTTGATGGAACTGCCGAAGCGTGGACTGAACAACGGCCCCTTCCGTCCGCAGTCTTCATTGTATGCCAGGACAAATTCCGAGGTTGTTCTCCCCACGAAACGGCATAATTGATCCAGTGTTTTCTGAAGTGTCAAGATGTGAATATGGTCGAACATCGGACAGATCAGCAGCACCGTGATGCCGTACTTGCGAGCGTTGACGGACAATCGGGTGATGTACGCAAGCAGGTCGTACAATGTGTAAAAGATAACCGCTCCGTCAAGGGTTTTCTGGTAGATGTGGATGGCTGCACTTGGATTGAACTTTCGCTTCTTCTGCATAATCTCCCGCCTCGAAAAGTCTGGTTCATAGTTCTGAGGTTATTCAAAAATATTGAATATGCGCGAAATTCCCAAAAGGGTACGTTCAAAAATTTGGATTTTTTTCGAATGATTTTTCCGTGACCGGAATTGTTTTATTATCAGTCGATAGCATAAAATCACCCTGGTCGATTCGGCCAGGGTGAAAATATTTAATTTATTACTAATGAATACGTTATGGTCACGCATCAACCATCAACGCCCGGGGCAATAGGCACAATGCGGGAGATTGGTCGGATCTATCTGAGCTGGAAGATGACGGGGAACGTGTATGTCACTTTGACGGCGCGGTCTCTCTGCCTTCCGGGCTCCCACTTTGGTGACAGGGATACGACCCGTACCGCTTCCTTGTCCAGCGACGGATCGACTCCCCGGAGGACCTTTATGTTGGAGACGGATCCGTCGGGGTTTACGGTGAACTGGAGGG
>JAAYJQ010000015.1 GCA_012522855.1 Bacteroidales bacterium | reverse complement strand
CCATTCGGACACGTCCGGATCAGGCCCTGTTTGCGGGTACCCGGACATTTTCGCAGCTTACCGCGTCCTTCGTCGCCTGCGGAAGCCAAGGCATCCTCCGTACGCCCTTGATTCGCTTCTCGTGAATACCGCACCCCCGGAAAACAGCCCACACAAAAGGAAGCGGCGCTCGCGCGGCGCGACCCCGGAAGGGCGGAAAAACGGGAGGCGGATTCGGCCTAGTGAAATCGCAGTCCCTTGTATCAACGCGCGGCGCGCGGAAAAAAAAGCGCGGCACGCGGATGAAAAGACTGATCTCGTTGTTGATTCAAATGTAATTAACCTCGTTGTAATCTCTCAGTATTGTCAATGAACTGCCTTTTTTTGCAAAAGGGACTGCAAAGATACATACTTTTTTCAATCGTACAAATTTTTTGAGAACTTTTTCCAAAAACCAAACGCCGGCGGGCATCTTTTGCAAAGCACGGGCACGGGGATATGCCCTCCAGCACGTTCCGGACAGAGAATACGCGGAGTCCGCGGCGAAGGCCGGAATCAGCGACGTGGTGGTCGTCGAGACGACCGGGGACGTGCTGGTGGCCGTCAGGCGCAGGAAGCCGTGATCGCCAGGGAGTTGACCGACAATGCAGTACGAAAAACCCCTAGGGAAAAATCGCCCTAGGGCTTTCATGGAAGTGGTTGGTTCAGAAGACATTACGAGCCACGGAAAATACGGAGAAGCAGAGCACGATCGGCGGGAAGACATTTTTACTATATTTGCAAAGTCAAATCGCATATTCCAATGGAAGAGAAAAGAAACGCATTGCCGGAGAACGCCCACAGGGAACTCAAACCGGGAGAATCGTACAAGCCTCTGCTCAGCGCGGAAAGAAACTGGACTGAAGTCACTCCATATTCGGTGACGGTCGGTCTGCTTATGGTCATCCTGTTTTCCGCGGCGGCGGCCTATCTCGGCCTGCGAGTGGGCCAGGTATTCGAGGCCGCCATCCCGATCGCCATCATCGCGGTCGGCTTGACCAGCGCTCTGGGCAAGAAGGAGGGACTCGGGCAGAATGTGATCATCCAGTCCATCGGGGGTTGCTCCGGAGCCGTGGTGGCCGGCGCGATCTTCACCCTTCCCGCGATCTACATACTCGGTTTGGAGGTAAACTTCATGCAGATGTTCCTGTCATCCTTGCTGGGCGGCGTGCTGGGAATCCTGTTCCTGATCCCGTTCCGAAAATACTTCGTGAAAGAAATGCACGGGAAGTATCCGTTCCCGGAAGCCACGGCCACAACCCAGATCCTGGTGAGCGGCGAGGGTGGAAAAGGGGCCGGAACCCTGCTGATCAGCGGGTTGATCGGCGGACTCTACGATTTCGTCACGAGCACGTTCGGCGCCTGGGCGGACACCGTCAGCACGACGGTATTGAGGGCGGGACAGGTCTTGGCGGACAAGGCCAAGGTGGTGCTGAAACTCAACACGGGGGCCGCCGTGCTGGGGCTGGGCTACATCGTCGGGCTGAAATATGCGTTCATCATCTGCTGCGGGAGCTTCCTGGTGTGGCTGGTGATCATTCCCTTGATGAACCTGCTCTGGGGCGGACAGGTCATCGACCTGATGAACACGGGAATCACCCAGACCATCGGAGAAATGGGTCCCGACCAAATATTCAAAGATTACGCGCGCCACATCGGCATCGGCGGCATCGCGACGGCGGGCATCATCGGCATCGTCAAGTCCTTCGAGGTGATCAAGTCCGCGGTGAGACTGGCGATCGGCGAGTTCAGAAAAGGATCCGCTCCGTCGCAGGCGTCCGAGCGCACCGATCAGGACCTTTCGATGAAGACCATCGTGTTCGGCGTCGTGCTCACGCTTCTGGCCGTGTTCGCCTTTTTCGCCCTCGGCGGGGTGGTGAACAATGTCTGGCAGGCGCTGGTCGGTGTGCTGATCGTGGCAGTGGTTTCGTTCCTGTTCACGACGGTCGCGGCGAACGCGATCGCGATCGTGGGTACCAACCCGGTGAGCGGAATGACGCTCATGACGCTGATCATTGCATCCTTGATTCTGGTGGCTGTGGGCCTGAAGGGCAATGCCGGAATGGCCGCTGCCCTGATCATCGGCGGTGTGGTCTGCACGGCGCTGGCCGTAGCGGGTTCGTTCATCACGGATCTGAAGATCGGCTATTGGGTGGGTTCGACACCGAAGAAGCAGGAAACCTGGAAGTTCCTGGGGGTGATCGTGGCGGCGGCGACGGTGTGCGGGGTGATGCTTGTGCTGAACAAGACTTACGGTTTCGTCGGGGACCAGGCCCTCGTCGCTCCGCAGGCCAATGCAATGGCTGCGGTGATTCAGCCGATGATGAGCGGCGGCGGGGCTCCCTGGCTGCTCTATGGCATCGGGGCTGCGATCGCGATTCTGCTGACTTTCCTGAAGGTTCCGGCGCTGGCGTTCGCCCTGGGTATGTTCATTCCGATCGACCTGAACCTTCCTCTGCTGGTCGGGGGCGCTGTGGCCTGGTTCGTGCAGACGCGCGGCAAGGATGCCGCGGTGAACGAGGCGCGCCACGGCAAGGGTACCCTGATCGCTTCCGGTTTCATCGCCGGCGGGGCGCTGATGGGCGTGGTGAGCGCGCTGCTCAAATTCGGCAAGATAGACTGGTTCCTCTCGGACTGGAACGCTCGCTTCGGCGAACCCATCGCCCTCCTTCCCTACCTCGGCATATTGATTTTCATGATCATCGCCTCGCTCCGGGCAAAGAAAAATCGTTGATAATATGGAAAAAATACTCGATCGGTTCCTGCGGTACGTGAGCTACGACACGCAGTCGAACGAAGAATCGGAAACGCAGCCGAGCACGGCGAAACAGTTGAAACTGCTGGAGTTGCTGCGCGACGAACTGAAGGACCTCGGAGTCGAGGCCACGCTGGATGAATATGGCTACGTGATGGGGCGCATCCCGTCCAATCTGCCTGCCGCCCGGGCGGCAAAGGTGCCCGTGATCGGCTTCATCGCCCATGTGGACACGGCTCCCGACGCTTCCGGCGCCGACATCAAGCCCCAGATCATCCGGAACTATGACGGCGGAGACATCCCGTTGAAAGGGGTGCCGGGCCTGGCGCTCAAGCCTTCCGAATTCCCGGAACTGCTGCGCTATGTGGGGCAGACCCTCGTCACCACCGACGGGACGACCTTGCTGGGAGCGGACGACAAGGCCGGGGTGGCCGAAATCATGGACGCGGTGCAGTACATCATGACGCATCCGGAGTTTAAACACGGCGAACTGCGCATCGGGTTCACCCCGGACGAGGAGATTGGCCGGGGCGTCGTGAAATTCGACGTGGGAAAGTTCGGGGCAGACTATGCCTATACCATCGACGGAGGCGAGATCGGGGAACTGGAATACGAAAACTTCAACGCCGCTTCCGCGCGGATTCATATTCAGGGAAGAAACGTGCACCCCGGATACGCGAAGGGGAAGATGAAGAATGCCATCCTGATCGCGCAGGAGTTCAATGCCCTGCTGCCGGTCGAGCAGCGCCCGGAATATACCGAAGGCTATGAAGGCTTCTATCATCTCATCGCCTTCAACGGGACGGTCGAAGAGGCGGACATCCGCTACATCGTCCGCGACCACGACCGGGAGAAATTCGAGCGGAAGAAGACGTTCCTGCGTTCGTGCGTGAATTTTATCAACCGGAAATACGGCGCCGGCACCTGCTCGGCCAAGATCCAGGACCAGTACTACAACATGCGCGAACAGGTGGAACCCCACAAGTTCATCGTCGAAATCGCCGAACAGGCTATCGAGATGGCGGGCATCAAGCCGAAGGTGAAGCCGATCCGCGGCGGTACCGACGGAGCGAATCTCAGCTTCAAGGGGCTCCCCTGCCCGAACCTGTTCGCCGGCGGTCTGAACTTTCACGGCAAGATGGAGTTCGTGCCGGTTCAGAGCATGGAAAAGGCCGTTGAAGTCATTCTGAACATCATCGCGAAATTCGCGACGGAATAGGCGCTATTCGATGACGCCAAGCGCCCTTCCGACTTTAACGAAGGCGGCGACGGCGCGGTCAAGGTGCTCCCGATCGTGGGCGGCGCTCAGTTGTACCCGGATACGCGCCTGTCCCTTCGGCACCACCGGATAGAAGAAGCCGGTCACGAATATTCCCTCCTCGGCAATCTCCGCGGAGAATTTCTGCGCGAGCGGGGCGTCGTAAAGCATGACGGCTACGATGGCGCTCTGCGTCGGCTTGATGTCGAAGCCGGCGGCCAGCATCTTGTCGCGGAAGTACCGCACGTTCTCCCGCAGGCGGTCGTGCAGTTCGTCGCTTTCGTCCAGCATCTTGAACATCTCGATACCCGCAGCGACGATCATCGGGGGCAGGGAATTCGAGAAGAGATAGGGACGGGAGCGCTGGCGCAGCATGTCGATGATCTCCTTGCGCCCCGTGGTGAAACCGCCGACGCTTCCGCCGAAGGCTTTGCCGAGGGTGCCGGTGAACAGATCGATGCGGCCGTAGCAGTCGAACAACTCAGCGACGCCGCGACCGGTTTTGCCGACCACGCCGGCGGAATGGCTCTCGTCCACCATCACCAGGGCATCGTATTTCTTCGCCAGATCGCAGATCCGGTCCATCGGGGCCACGTTGCCGTCCATAGAGAACACGCCGTCGGTGCAGATGATCCGGTAACGCTGGGCCTGTGCCTCTTTCAGTTTCTCCTCAAGGTCGGCCATATCGGCGTTGGCGTAGCGGTAGCGAACCGCCTTGCAGAGGCGCACACCGTCGATGATGGAGGCATGGTTCAAGGAATCGGAAATGATGGCGTCCTCCGCGGTGAACAGAGGCTCGAACACGCCGGCATTGGCATCGAAGCAGGAAGCGTAGAGGATGGTGTCTTCGGTGCGGAAGAAGTTGGACACGGCTGCTTCCAGCCGCTTGTGAAGATCCTGTGTGCCGCAGATGAAGCGGACGGAGGACATGCCGAATCCCCGATCATCCATCGCTTTCTTCGCCGCCTCGATGAGACGAGGCGAATCCGCCAGGCCCAGATAATTGTTGGCGCAGAAGTTCAGCGTCCGGGATCCATCCTCAAGCGTGATTTCAGCGCTCTGGGCGGAAGCGATGTTCCTTTCATTTTTGTACAGACCGGCTTCCCGAATGGAAGCGAGTTCGTTCTGCAAATGTTCCTTGAATTTTCCGTACATCTTATAATTTTTTAAAAGTTTCCGTGATAGCTATACAAATCTATTAATTATTCGGGAAAAATTGTAACTTTGCATCGCTAAATATAGCCAATGAGTGACAATTTACCATGAAAAATGTTCTTATTATCGGTTCCACCGGCCAGATCGGTTCCGAGCTTACGATGAAAATCAGGAAGATGTTCCCGGAAGGGACTGTCGTCGCAGGCTATATTCCAGGCATGGAGCCCAAGGGAGAACTGCTTGCGTCCGGACCTGCCGAACAGGCTGATGTCCGAAACGGCGCCAAGTTGACCGAAATTGTCGCGAAGTACAAGATCGACACGATCTACAACCTCGCCGCCCTGCTCTCCGCTGTGGCGGAACGAAGGCCCCTCATGGCGTGGGACATCCAGATCAACGGCCTCCTCAATGTTCTTGAAGTAGCGCGAGAGAGCGGCTGCGCGGTGTTCACGCCGTCCTCCATCGGTTCCTTCGGCCCTGAGACTCCTCGCATGAACACGCCCCAGGACACCATTCAGCGGCCCCGGTCGATCTACGGATGCACAAAGGTCGCGACCGAGCTGCTCAGCGACTACTACTTCAGCAAATACGGGGTGGATACCCGCTCCGTGCGCTATCCGGGTCTGATTTCGAATGTTACGCTGCCCGGCGGCGGCACGACGGACTATGCGGTGGAAATCTATTATGCGGCCGTCCGAGGAGAGGAGTACGTCTGCCCGATCGCGGCCGGAACATTCATGGACATGATGTACATGCCGGACGCGCTGAAGGCTGCGGTCGACATCATGCTGGCGGATCCTTCCAATCTGAAACACCGAAATGCATTCAATATCACAGCGATGAGTTTCGATCCGGAGATCCTGCGCAAGAAAATCGAGGAGCATATTCCCGGATTCAAAATGCGGTACGAGGTGGATCCGGTACGGCAGGCGATCGCGGATTCCTGGCCGGACAAACTGGATGATTCATGCGCGCGCGAGGAGTGGGGATGGGCTCCGTCCTACGACCTCGAGGCCATGACGGTCGATATGATCGCCGCCCTCCGCAGCAAACTCGACCGCTAGGTCCCGGTGCCCTTGGCAGCTTTGGCGGCCTTGCGGGCTTCCTTGCGCGCCTTCCTTCTTTCGAAGCGAGCCTTGTAACGCTCGAAAAACTTTTGCTCGCGCGCTTCCCGTTTTTTCAGTACGATGACTTTCTCCAAGGTCTGAGCGCGTTTCCGCTGCAACTGTTTTTCCGCCTTGGCCTGTGCCTTCAAGGAATCCCGGGCTTCCAGTTCCGCCCATCGGGCATTCTTCAAATCCAGTTTGGACTGTCGGGCTTTCTCTTTTTCCGCCCGCTTCTCCGCCGCGGCCAGCCTGCGGGCTTTTCGTTCGGCTTCCTGCCGATCAAAGACCGACAAGGACGAAATCGCGGACAGGGAGTCGATCTGTTCCCGGGTGAGGGCGATGGCGGGTGAGGCCAGGGAGTCGGAACGGGCAGCGCCTACGGAGTCTGCCGGGGCTAACGCGGTCCCGGAGACCATCGAGAGGCTGTCAAGTCCGGCGAGTCGCTCACCGGAAAGAACCCCAAGGCTGTCGGAAACAGCCAGGCTGTCCGCGATGACCAAACTGTCCGCGACGGCCAGGCTGTCCGCCCGGGCTCGTTCCGTTTCCCGCTGCAACTCCTCAAGCCGACGCTGCTCGATCCGACGAGCTTCCCGAATGGAATCCTGCTGCGCGAGCATCTCGTGCACGCGCTTCATATACCCGGGAAAGTAAAGGTCGGTCTGGGGGAATCGCGCGAGGGGAATGGCCTCGTAGTAAGCCCGCTCCGAGGGACGTTGCTGCAACGTGGTGATGGCAGTCGGATCCTTGGGACGCAGTTCCGGCTGCCAGTCATACCCTTTCAGCGTTTTGTCCTCCTTTTTCACCTGCACGACCGGATAGGCATCGCTCTTCACATCCTCGAAATAATGCATATCGTAGAGGTTCCCATCCCGGAAAGAAGCGGTCAACATCTTGGCTTCGAACTTGTTGACGGTGGCGAAGGCATCGTTTTCCTTAATGAAGAAGAGGCCGGACGCGCCGCCCATCGAATCAAAACGGGTCAGGGTGCCGGTACTGTCGAAAAAGGCCATCATCTCCGCGCCGCGAATCTGGTCGAAGATGGAACTGTCTTCTTGCACGATGATGAAGGCATTGGACATGAGGCTGGCACGTTCCAGAATCTGGTCCTTGATGATGACGGTGATGCTGTCCGCGGAATATTGGTGGCGGATTTCATTCCAGACGATCGGGGAGCGGTAGAGCCGCACGAGTGAGTCCAAGTCGGTGTAAGCCAACGAATCACAAACGACCTGCATATCGCGGCGGAAGACTTTGACGTTGTTCAAGCCGAGCAGGAAGCCGATCTTCGTAGAATCTCGGGGGCCGGCGAGGGAATCCGCGGCAGCAAGACTGTCCCGCGGAGTCATAGCGGAATCCAGAGGGGACAGAAGGCTGTCCGGAGGGGTCAAAAGACTGTCAGGAGGGGTCGCGAGGCTGTCAAGGGCGGCTGTCGCAGCCTGCTGCGCGAGACTGTCGGGAGACTGGGTCCAAAAGGAATATTTCGGGAAATACGGGGCCGGCATCTCGTCGAACTGTGCAGGGAGATTCGTCGTGGCTCTCCGTCTCGGCGGACTGCCCTGCTGGGCAGGAGGAGCTTCTACGGTAGTGCCGCCCTGCTGCCGGGCGCCCTGCGTCGCCGCCCCGGTCCGGGCGCCTTCCCGCCCTCGGTCGATGGCCCCCGCTGCATCCGGATCTCCTTCTTCCATTTTCTTCAGCGCCTCGGCCGCCGCCGCGCGGGCGTCTTCCGCGGCCTTGCGACGATATTCAAAGATCGGATCCACCTGGAATGACTTCATCCGGGACTCCGCGGCCCGGATCTGAGTGGAATCCACATCGCATCGCGGGACCGTCCAGTACAGAAGGGTATCCGCCCCGACGTAAGCCGTATCCCTTTTTTCTTTTTGCACGCTCACGGCGATGACCGCGGGATCCCGCGTCATCTTGATGAGCGACAGCGAGTCGTTATAATACAGGTAACCTGCGACCGCCGAAATGTCGCGGGTGGTGTCGATGAGCTGCGCATTGCCGAACATTTCGGCATTGCGGGTGTTCCGGTAGTACTTCAAGGAATCCGCCCAAGCCTCCTGGGTCTCCGTCAAAACATGAACCTGGTCATAGAACAGGAAGATTTCATTCCGCCGATCGTACCAGCCCGCGCTTGCGGAGAGCATATTGTCGTCCCTCCAGGCATGGGTCCCGTGACCGAAGAAGGCCATCTGGTCGTCGGTGTTATAGTCCAGGTTGTCCGTCTTGACGAAAATCGTGTCCGTGTACATGTTCACCCTGCCGTTGAACTTGAACAGTTTGATCTTCGAGTCGTAGGAGCCGTTGTCGCTTTCGATGACTTGCCCGTCTTCGTCGCGAAAGGCAGCCCCGTTCTGAAACACGGCCACGCTGTCTTTGGTATTGTAGTCCAGGAACTGCGTCCGAAGCGTATTGTTCTTCTTGTCCTGCAACTGCACGAGGGTTCCCCGGAACTGCGCCAGATCTCGGTCAATGTAATAGTCCAGATTGTCACTGGTGAGAACGGTTTCGTTCTGAATGACCCGCACATTCCCATAGGCATTGATGATGCTGAGACCCACATCCCAAATCGCCGTGTCACAGATGAGCAGGGTGGAGTTGTGCTCGAAACGGGCGTTCCCGAGGGCCTTGCGATAGTTCCGCCCGAATTCCTCGATCTGCTGGAGTTCGTCACAACCCAGCAGACGCACGAGACTGTCCGTCTGCCCTTTCGCCTGGGCGGCCGCATGCAGCGCGACCGGCAGCAGTGCCAATGAATATGCCAAACGGCGGAACATCAATCTGCCTCGATGAACTTGTCACGCCATCCGGGACGACGGAAATCGCAATCCTTGAACATGGGGTCAATGACAATGTGGGTCTGTTCGATCTTCTCATTGAGAAAATCGTCGATTACCTTCAGTTGAAGCCCCAGACTCACCTCTTCCTGCAGCAGGCTGAAATCTTCTTCAAACGTGGCCGTGTGAGAGGGAACGATTTTATCCACTCGGATGATCTTGTAAACGGTGTTCCCGCTGCGCCCTTCGTTGTCCAGCGATTGAACAGGCTGGGAGATCTCGCCGACCTTCAGATCTTTGATGGCGTTGTAGTCCTCGGCCTTGAGTTGGTCGATTTCGAAATAGGCGGAACCCGTGGTCGGATCGACCATCTGGCCCCCGTTGGTCCTGGTCGCGGGATCCTGCGAATAGAAATTCGCCGCCATCTGGAAAGTCACGGCCTGCGCGAGGATCTCGGTCCGGAGACTGTCCAGCGTCCGGAAGGCCTTGTTGCGATCCGAATCTGTGTACTGCGGCCTCATGAGAATGTGCCGGGCATTGAACATGTCTCCGCTCTTCTCGATCACCTCGATGATGTGGAAGCCGTCCGGTGTCTCGACGATTTGCGAGATGACGCCCGGCTTGAGGGACATCGCCACGTCTGAAAAGGCCGGCCAGAAGATCGATTTGGACGCCATGCCCAGTTCACCGCCCCGTCGGGCACTGCCCGGATCTTCCGAATAGATGCGCGCGAGCGTCGCGAATTTCTCGCCGTTGAGAATCCGTTCCCGGAGTTCGAGCAACTTTTCGCGGACGGCAAGATTCGCGGCTTCCCGGTCGGGATAGATGCAGATCTGGCTGAGCTGGTATTTGATGGGGACAATCGGCAGGGACTGTTGGTCCACCGTGTCCAGGTAATGTCTCACGTCATAAGGCGTGATTTCCGGAACTTTTTCGATGATTTTCTGCTGTTCCTGCTGCGTCAGGCTCATCTCCTCGAACTGGGATCTCCATTCCTGGCGAAGCCGGTAAAGAGGCTTTCCGAAATATTCCTCAACCTGATCCTCTCCTCCGAGGTAGGTCAAGGCGCGGTCCAGTTGTTGGGTGAGATTACCTTCGACCATGTCCTGGTTGACGGTCAGCGAGTCGACGCGAGCCTGCATCAGGAACAATTTGGATTCCAGGATGCTTTCGAGCAGTTCGCAACGCATGTTCCGGTCGGAAGCCATGCCCTGGGACTGCTGTGTCTTCACCTCGTTCTCAATGGTAGAAATCAGAATCGCTTCGTTTCCGACCACTGCGACGGTCTTGTCGACAACATTGTATTTCTGCGCGGCGGCCGTCGCGCAAACCGCAGCGAAGGCGAAGACCGCGACTATGAATCTTCTTCTCATTTTGAATATATTACAAAAATCTCCTTGTTCTTGGCGTCTTCTATCAAGTCTCGTTCCAAAGTGATGAGGAGATCGTGCTTTCGTACGCTGAGGATGACATCCCGGATCCGGTCCCGGCAATATTCGATCGGTTCCGTCTGTCCGGCCTCAACCGTCTCGACGAGGTAGGCCAGGTTCAGGGTTCCGTCTTCCTTGATGATTTCAATGAAAGAGCCTTGCCTGTGACGGAGCATCTCCGCATAATCGACATCAAATTCGGAGGCCAGCGTCACCGCGTCCATCCATTGCTGGGAATGGTCGCGGTACCGTTTCGCGGAGTTGAAAGCCATGCTGTCGGCTGCGACGACATCCTCCAGCAGGTCGGAAGACATCAGTTTCCGGATGACGGGCAGGTTGGGAGAATCTTTGTCGATGCTCAGAAAACGGGACTTGAAGATCGGCCGTTGGAGCTTGAAGCTCTCAAGGTGTTCCGCATAGTAGGTTTCGATCTGCTTTCGGCTTACCGCAGTGTCAAGACGATCGTTGACGAACTGTTGCTCGTACCGATAACGGAGCAAGGTCTCCCGGTAAATTTCCAATTCTTGCGACACATCCTTTTCCTCTTTGGAAAGTTGCGCTTCCGCGACATCCAAAAAGGCCTTGTCTGTCGCCCAGGAGTTGATGTACAACATCGCAAGGTTGGCGCTGTCTTCGGCGGATGTCCCGCTGGGGATCATGCGCTCGACATCGGAGCGATACAGTTTGTGCTCCCCCAGTTTGGCCACCACCTCCCCGTCGTGGACGAGGTTCTGGATGGCCTTGCATGAGGGCAGGAGGGCAAGAACCGACAAAAGGAATATGGTAACGGAACGTTTCACGGGACGGAGCGGGATCAGCGGGAGTAGTTCGGAGCTTCTTTGGTAATGGTCACGTCATGCGGGTGGCTTTCCAGAAAACCGGCCTGCGTGATGCGCACGAATTCAGCCTTGCGAAGTTGTTCGAGGTTTCCCGCTCCGCAGTAACCCATGCCGGCCCGCAAACCGCCGACCAGCTGGTAGACCACTTCGGAGACCGTTCCCTTGTAGGGAACCTGCGCCACGATTCCTTCCGGAACAAGTTTCTTGATGTCTTCTTCCATGTCCTGGAAATACCGATCCCTGGAGCCATGTTCCATCGCTTCCAGCGAGCCCATTCCCCGGTAGGATTTGAAACGGCGACCGCTCATGATGATGGTCTCCCCGGGAGACTCTTCAGTACCGGCGAAAAGAGAACCGGCCATGATGGTGCTCGCCCCGGCTGCCAGCGCCTTGACGATGTCACCGGAATAGCGGATTCCGCCATCGGCGATGACGGGGATACCCGTGCCTTTGAGGGCTTCAGCTGCTTCAAGCACGGCCGTCAGCTGGGGGACTCCGATTCCCGCGATGATACGGGTGGTGCAGATCGAGCCGGGCCCGATGCCGACCTTGACCGCTTTCACACCGGCCTTTGCCAGTGCCTTGGCTCCTTCGGCGGTGGCCACGTTTCCGGCGATGATCTGGAAGTCTTTGAAGGCGTCACAGGCGCGCTTCACCATCTTCAGCACGCCCGCGGAATGTCCGTGCGCGGTATCGAGCACGACGGCATCGGCCCCTGCATCGACCAGCAGACCGATCCGTTCAAGGGTATCGGACTTGATTCCCGTAGCGGCGGCGACCAACAGACGTCCCTTGCTATCCTTGGAAGCAATCGGGTTGTCCTTGATCTTCATGAGGTCCTTGTAGGTAATCAGCCCGACCAGCTTGCCGTTGTCATCGATGACAGGCAGTTTTTCTACTTTTCTTTTCTGGAGAATCCGGGTGGCCTCGGCCAAAGTGGTCCCCTTCTTGGCGGTAATCAGATTGTCGCTGGTCATGACTTCCGAGACGGGCTGACTCATGTCGACAAGGAAGCGGAGGTCCCGGTTGGTCACGATGCCGATAAGGAAATCGTTGCCATCGACCACCGGAATACCTCCGATGTGATGCTTCTGCATCATGGCCAGAGCATCTCCGACCGTCGCGTCGGGGTGAATGGTCACGGGATCATAGATCATTCCGTTTTCCGCCCGCTTGACCCGGCGCACTTGTTCGCACTGCTGTTCGATCGTCATGTTCTTGTGGATCACGCCGATTCCGCCTGCGCGGGCCATGGCGATCGCAAGATCGGATTCGGTGACTGTATCCATGGCAGCCGAGACGATGGGGGTACGGAGCTGGATCGCTTCCGTAAACCAGGTCGTGAGATCCACGTCTCTGGGGAGTACATCGGAGTGTGCAGGAACTAACAGAACATCATCGAAGGTGAGGCCTTCGGAAATCTCTCGGTTTACGAACTTAGCCATTGAAATCAGATTAATTTGACAAATATAAACATTTCTCCTCAAAATCTTTGCCTCACATGCCCTAGACCTTGTAGCGGAGCAAAATGTTTTCTTCTCCTTCGCGCTTTTTCTTCTCCCACCTTCTCCCATGCGCGTTTTCTTTTCCCTCGCGCGGCAGCGGATCGGCCATGCGATTCTCCTTCACGCGCACCCTCTCCCTTTTCTTCTCCCTCGCGCGCAGCAGCGGATCGGCCATGCGGTTCACCTTCACGCGCACCCTCTCCCTTTTCTTCTCCCTCGCGCACGGCAGCGGATCGGTACCCTCCGAATGACCGGTTTTTCGTCATATTTGTTTTGTCGCAGACGGAGGCTCCGCTTTGTCGCAGACAGAGATTCCGCAACTCCCGGTCCGGAACGTGTTGGAGGGTTTCTACAAACCACGGCAACATGAACCCGGATGTCACAAGACACGGTTCCGGTCCGGAAGCCGCTGTTTTCTACAAACCACGGCCACACCAACCCGGCCTACAGATGGCTGGAAGGCATATTCCTGTGGCAAGTACCCCTTTTAAATGGCCATGTTGCCACGCGGATCGCGCCTACAGCCATGTACAGAGCATAATCCTGTTGCCGTGGTTTGAAAATCTGCTCCGTGACCCGCCCAACATATTTCTTCGTGGAGGGCAACTGATTGATGATGAATATATTAATAGACTAGGCCTCGGTGATTTTTGCCCGAGGCAGCAGGGCGGAAAGTCCATAGCCTCGGCTCGTTACCCTCCACGGCAACCGGCCGCAAAATCGGCAACCGGCCGCAAAATCAAAGCAGCGATTGCAGGAAGACACAAATATTCATAACTTCGAAAAGTTATTTCAACGAGAATATGGACAAGCGAGTTATCATCCACGACGGGGTGTCGATCAAGATCTACGGGACGGAGAATCCGGAGCAGGTAATCATCCATTTCACGGATGAGATCACGGCCTACAACAAGATCAAAAAAGCGGTGATCACCGACAAGGGGATCTACTGCAACGGGGTTTCCTGTATGATTTCCCGGCTGCTGCAGGATGGAGGAGTTCCGACGCATTTCATCCGGCAGATCTCCCCCCGGGACCAACTCTGCTGGAGGGCGAGCGTCATTCCGATGGAGGTGATCGTGCGGAATGTGGTCGCCGGTTCTCTGGCGCAGCGGCTGGGGATCCCGGAAGGACTGATCCCCAAAGAACCGATCTACGACCTCTGCTACAAGTCGGACGATCTCTGCGATCCGATCATCAACGACTACCATGCCCTTGCGCTGGGACTCGTGAACCGGACGGACCTGGAGACGATCTACACCATGACGAAACAGGTGAATGCCATCCTGTTCCCGATCTTCCGGAAAGTGGGGATCACGCTGGTGGACTTCAAGATCGAGTTCGGCCACCTCGCCGACGGCAGGTTGGTAATGAGCGACGACATCACGCCCGACACTGCCCGCTTCTGGGACATCGAAACCGGCAACAAACTTGACAAGGATCGCTTCCGCCACGACAGGGGCCATGTCGGCGAAGCCTATAAGACCGTTTACGATCGATTAAAGTCCGTGTTCTAACTGCCAATTTTTAATATTTTTGGAATACATTCCGGAAATATGTAGATATTTTTGGAATACGTTCCGGAAATATCTATATTTGGGCAAGTAAAAAATCAATTCAGATGATCAAACGATTGCTCGAAGAACCGATCCGGAAGGCTTTGAACCAAGGAAAAGCCGTGGTCATTCTGGGCGCAAGGCAAGTCGGCAAGTCCACCCTGCTGGACACGATGTTCAGGGAAAGGGAAGACGTCTTGTGGCTCAACGGTGATGAATACGATGTGCGCAGCCTTTTCACGGAGATCTCATCGACAAGGCTGAAGGCCGTGATCGGGAAGAACAAGATCGTTGTCGTGGACGAGGCGCAGAAAATTCCCGACATCGGAAATAAACTTAAATTGATTACCGATCAAATCAAGGATGTCGGTCTGGTCGTGACTGGAAGTTCCTCATTCGAACTCGCGAAAGGGGTGAACGAATCCTTAACAGGCCGAAAACGAGAATATCGGCTTTATCCCGTTTCTTTCCAAGAAATGGTCCGGCACACCGATCTGCTTTCCGAACGCAGGATGTTGAAACATCGTATGGTGTTCGGCTACTATCCGGAAGTGGTAACGCATCCCGGAGAAGAGAAAGCGATTCTGAAGGAGTTGGCGGACAGCTATCTGTACAAGGATATTCTTTTCTTGGAACAGGTCGGGAAGCCCGACAAGCTGGTGCGGCTCGTGCAAGCGCTCGCCTTGCAGGTCGGCTCTCAGGTCTCGTACAACGAATTGGGGCAACTTGTGGGGCTGGATGCCAAAACCGTGGAGAAATATATTGATGTATTGGAAAAGAGTTTCATCCTGTTCCGGCTTCCCTCCTTTTCCCGAAATCATCGGAATGAATTGAAATCCAGCCGAAAAGTCTATTTTCGGGATCTCGGCATACGGAACGCCGTGATCGGAAACCTCGCCCCGTTTGAAGCCCGCAGTCCTGAAGAAATCGGACATCTTTGGGAAAACTTCCTCATGACAGAGCGAATGAAGTATCAAGAATATGCCGGAAGCCTTGTCCGTTCCTGGTTCTGGCGGACCCTGCAACAAAAAGAAATCGATCTTGTGGAGGAACAGGATGGGCGGCTGGAAACATTCGAGTTCAAATGGCATGCAGTCAAGCCGGTCAAGGCTCCGGCCTCTTTTACGAATGCCTACCCGGACGCAGGCTTCCGCGTCATCACCCCGGACAATTTCTCCGAATTCCTTCTGTAGTCCCCTTTCACGCCAGCAGCCTCCGGCAGCGGGAATCCGCCGCCGGAGGCTGCTATATTCAAAAAACCGAGTCGCCTATTCCAGCGTCTTCACGCAGCGCACGGAGAGCCCCAAGGACTGCACATCGTAATCGATGCTGACAGTGGTGTTATCCAGATAGAGGTTGGAATACGGATTGCCGCTTTCAATATGAGAACAAGACCAGAGGGAAGCGCTCTTCTGCTGACGCTTCACTGCTTTCCCCTGAATATCTCGGTATCCGGCGGACGGGATAAACAGGGCGGCGTCTCCGACGGGAATCTTGTAGCATTGGATTCCTTTTTCGATCACCCATTCGCCCTGCGCCTCCGCGAGAACACGCAGGGTTTCCAGTTCGGAATAGGTCGGAACCCGCCAGCCGGCAGGACAGGGATTTCCGGAACCGGAAGGACCCCAAATATCTTTGTCATAGGTCGGCCATCCTTTGTAGAAGGTGTCCGCCTTCGCGTCTCCCAGAGAGGCAGGGGCACCTTCCTCGATTGTCGGTTCGCTCGGCTCTCCGTCATAGCCCTGGCCGTCCTTGCGGCCCCATTGGTAGAGTTTTCCGAACAGATGATCCGCATCGTAGCCGCAATTCACGGGCGCCCAGACTACATTGCCGATCGCGATACCCTTGCCGCAATTCTGGCCGTTCTCGATGTAAACCAGGGAATCCGGTTCCGGATTGTCCTTCTTGCAGGAAGAAAAAATCGCAAAGCAGGCCGCAAAAGTCACCAGCAATGCAGCCATTTTCATGTTGTTTTTATTCATAGTTGTCTTTTATGGATTAGTTGATTCCAATAAATATAGGAAAAATATTTGACATTACGGCCATCGCTTCAAAAAAAAGACGTACATTTGAATTTTGAACCTTTATTCATGAATATGAAAAAACAACTTGCCGCCGCGCTTCTTTGTCTGGTCGCGTTCGCGCTGACGGCGCAACCGCAGGACTACCAATCCAGCATCCGGTACTGGGACGAGGGAAAACTGACCCTTGAGGATTTCGTTGTCCGCAACATGTGGTCGATTGATGACAAGGCCACCTCCCTGCTGGCGCACGGCTGGCTTCAAGAAGATAAAACCCTCCGATTCGGCAACCTCCGCTACGACCGGCCGGTCACCCGGACCTATATGGACAAAGTGAATTCCTGGATCAAGTCCGGCTTCGATGTGCACGAAGCGATCGAGTTTAACCAGGTCATCTTCGATCTGGTGGAAGTCACGCGCCGGAAACTGCAAAACGAACTGGACACGAACCGGACCAACCGCGTTGACGCCATCGCCAATTTCTACTCGACCGTCTGCGACAATGCCATCAATGAGTTCATCGCTTCCTCCCAATACGGTACCGACACGGCCGTCGTGCGAAAATATAGGACCCGGCTGGAGCAAACACTGACAGAGACGACCCAAAACGAATGGTTCGAACCGGTGATCCCGCTGGGGAAATGGGGGTTCGGATGGCATCTTGGGGCTGCCGGTGAATATTTCCTCGGCGAAGGTTCCGACTTTTTCTCACCACGTTACGGCTTGGATTTCGGATTTGAATCCGTGTACAGCCGATTGCGGATCGACGTGAATATGATCTTGGCTTTCGGATCCCTGCGCCGGAACGTTCCCTTCTGGCATCGCGACAATTCGGAGCTTGTGCATGACTGGGGCGCGGGCGAGCGGATCAGCGGGGGCGCGGTCGAACTGAGCGCCGGTTTCGATGTGCTGGACAACACGCGCTTTACGTTGACACCGTTCGCGGGTATCGGCGCCGGCTTCATCGACAGGACGAACAAGTATCTGCAGAAGGACGGAGACGATAAGTTCATCAACGAAGAATTGGGCGGCTTCCGGACGCTGGCCGGGGTGCAGGGCGACTGGAAACTGCGCCGGAGGTATTCTTTACTCTGGTACGGACGAACCTACGCGGAAACCAGCCTGCGCTTCCGGCTCTATGTCGCCAAGACCAACTTCCGCTCCCCCTGCCAAACCTACAGCCTTAACTTCGGCATCGCGCTGAACGGCTTCGGCCGTACGGTCAAATAGATATTTCTTATATTTGATGATTATCGATCCGAATATGAGAGCGTTTTACTTGACCAATACCCTTTCGAGGAAGAAAGAACTGTTTGTCCCGATCCAGCCGGGACATGCGGGGATGTACGTGTGCGGTCCGACCGTCTACGGGGACGCGCACCTGGGTCATGCTCGACCGGGCGTGACTTACGATGTGCTGTTCCGGCTGCTGAAGCATCTGGGCTATCAGGTCCGCTATGTCCGGAACATTACCGATGTCGGCCATCTGGAGCACGATGCGGACGAAGGAGAGGACAAGATCGCCAAGAGGGCGCGGCTGGAACAGGTCGAGCCGATGGAGGTCGTCCAGACCTACACCTTCCGGTATCACGAGGCCATGCGGCTGCTGAATGTGGCGCCGCCGTCCATCGAACCCCGGGCTTCCGGCCACATCATCGAACAGATCGAGACCGTGAAGAAGATTCTGGATGCGGGTTACGCCTACATCAGCAACGGAAGCGTCTATTTCGATGTCGAGAAATACAACCGCGCCCATCCCTACGGTATCCTGTCCGGCCGCAATCTGGACGACACGATGGAGGGAACACGGGTCCTGGACGGGCAGGGCGACAAGCGGGCTCCTTTCGACTTCGCCCTCTGGAAGAAGGCCGAACCGCAGCACATCATGCACTGGCCGAGTCCTTGGAGCGAAGGTTTCCCGGGCTGGCATCTGGAGTGCTCGGTGATGGGGGAGAAATACCTCGGTCGGGAATTCGACATCCACGGGGGCGGAATGGATCTGGTGTTCCCCCATCATGAATGTGAAATCGCCCAGAACGTGGCCTCCCGCCATACGCAGGGCGTGCGCTACTGGGTGCACAACAACATGATCACGATCAACGGGCAGAAGATGGGCAAATCCCTGGGGAACTTCATTACTCTCCCGGAACTGTTCAGCGGAAACCACCCGAAACTCGCGCAGGCCTATTCCCCGATGACCATCCGCTTCTTCATCCTCCAGGCCCACTACCGCGGGACGCTGGACTTCAGCAACGAAGCGCTGCAGGCGGCCGAAAAAGGCCTCAAGCGGATCTTGCAGGCCGGCAAGGATCTTCGCGCGCTTGCAAAGGCTGCGGGGGTGGAGTCGACAGCCATCGGAACGGAGGGCAGCCCCGCATATTCCATGCAATACGGTGAATTCCTGGCCACAACGGCTCCCGACACCTGTCCGGCGGACCATGACGCGGTGAAAGAAATCTTTCAGGGGGCTTACGACGCGCTCTGCGACGACCTCAATACCCCGGTCGCGCTTTCGCACATCTTCGAGGCGGTCCGGATCATCAATTGCGTCAAAGACGGTGCGATGGACGTGACGAAAGCCGATCTGCAGGCGCTGGTCCAACTCTTCGACGCCATCGTATCGGGCGTGCTCGGACTCAAGGACGAGGCGGCCGAAACAGCCGGCGCGGGAAAAGGACAAGAGGTGATCGGAGGGCTCATGGACATGGTGCTGGAAGCGCGCGCGGAGGCCAAGGCGGCCAAGGACTGGGCGCGCAGCGATGCCATCCGCGACCATCTCAAAGCCCTCGGCATCTCAGTCAAAGATACCAAGGACGGGGCGGAATGGACAATTGAATAAACGGATCCGTTAGAAAGTCGCGACGGTGGGTTCGGAACCGAAGGACCCGCCGAGAACCAGTTGCGCATGCAAGGACACGTGCTTCTCAGCCTCGGTGGCTTTTTTGTCGATCATCTTCCGGAGCAGGTTGAATGCATTGTCCGCGATGTCGCCGATGGGCTGTACGATGTGGGGAACCACCGGCTTGTTCAGGTCGTAGATATCGCTGTCGTCGAAGCAAACGAAGGAAAAATCTTTCGGAAGATTGAGCCGGAGCACGTTCAATGCATTGAAGGCGTACATGGAAATCTTCTTCGTCGGGAGGACGAAGGCCTCGCAGCCCCGTTTGGAGGCTGAACGGAAGATTTCGATGACGTTTTTCTTGGCTTCTTCCGCCTCGTAGGCAATCCGGTGGAGATAGATATCGTCGTGCAATCCGGACTCTTCCATAGCCTTCTGATACCCGGCTTCCCGGTCAAGGAGACTCGTCACGCCGGACTGGTAGGAAATCATTTCGATCTTCCCGAATCCTTGATGGATCAGGTACTTGGCCGCCATGTAGCCGGCGTCCAAATTGTCCACCAGAACCCTGCCGAACTCCTTCCCGGGAATGTCCCGGTCGATCAGAACGGTCGGGATGCCCAGATCCACAACCTTCTTCAAGGCGACCTCCCCCCCCAGGCAGGGAGCGACGATCAGACCCTCTACATTGTAGCCGATCACGGTGTCCACAAGACGGGAAAGTTTCTCCGGATTCTCGTCGGAACTGGCAAAGATCACCGTGTATCCGGCCTTATAGGAAATGTTCTCGAGAGAACGGCAGATTTCCGCGAAGAAAGGATTGGCGATGTCCGAAACGATCACCGCGATGGTATGGGATCTGCCGCTCCGCAATGAAGCGGCGGCATGGTTCCTGCGATAACCCAGCTTCTTGGCAACCTTCAAAACACGTTCTGCCGTCACCGGATTGACGGGGCAGTCCAGCCGGCCGTCTTTGCCGACTTTTGCATTCATCACAAAAGACACAAGCGTAACCGACACACCCGCTTCGCGGGCCACATCTCGAATGGTAACCTTTTTCATAGCGCGGAATCCTTATTGTATTCAACAAATTTAATCGAAAGAACTGACAAATCAAAAAGCGGGGTGAGCCAAAGTTTTGACTCATCCCGCTTTCAGAAAGAGGACAAGGCCTTTACAAGTGCAGCATCACGGTCAACCCGGCCATCACGATGGAGACCATGCTCATCAGTTTGATGAGAATGTTCAGCGAGGGGCCGGAGGTATCCTTGAAAGGATCCCCGACGGTGTCGCCGACAATGGTTGCCTTGTGGCATTCCGAATGCTTGCCGCCTAAATGACCCTCTTCGACGTATTTCTTCGCATTGTCCCAGGCTCCCCCGGAGTTCGCGAGGAATATGGCCAAAATGAATCCCGCGGCCAGCGCGCCGACCAGCAGACCCACCACACCGGCAGGGCCGAGGAATATGCCGATCAAAATGGGGGCGGCGATCGCCAGCAGGCTCGGGAAGATCATTTCCTGTTGGGCGGCCTTCGTGGAAATGCGGACGCAGCTGGTGTAGTCAGGGCGCTGCTTTCCTTCAAGAATGCCTGCTATCTCCCTGAACTGCCGGCGTACTTCCATGACCATCTTCTGGGCAGCGCGGCCCACCGCGTTCATGGTAAGTCCGCAGAACAGGAAGGCCAGCATGGCCCCGATGAAAATCCCCGTCAGCACGATCGGATTCATGAGATTGATGTCATAATGGGCAACGATCTGGGGGATGGTCGCGGCGGAAATGTCCGCGACACCTTCGATGGTCTCGCCCAGATGCTTGAAGCCGATCTTGATTTCTTCAATATACGAAGCCAGCAAAGCCAAGGCGGTCAAGGCGGCAGAACCGATGGCAAAGCCCTTGCCGGTGGCAGCCGTCGTATTCCCCAATGCGTCCAGCACATCGGTCCGTTCCCGGACGATCGGATCCAAATTGCTCATCTGGGCGTTTCCGCCGGCATTATCGGCGATGGGACCGTAGGAGTCGGTAGCCAAAGTAATGCCGAGGGTGGAAAGCATTCCGACAGCAGCGATGCTGATGCCGTAGAGCCCGTAGCTCAGCTGGTCGGCGGAAAAACGGAAGCCCGTCGCGAAACCGTAGGCAAGCAGGATCGCGACCCCGACCGTCACCACAGGGATGGCCGTCGAAATCATCCCCACACCGATCCCCCGGATGATCAGGGTTGCCGGACCTGTCTTGGAACTCTCTGCGATCTTCTGCGTTGGCTTGTAAGAATGGGAGGTGTAATACTCTGCGGATTTGCCGATGATCACACCTGCCAGCAAGCCGGCGATCACGGACAGGCTCAGTTGCCACCAGTTCTCGAAGCCGAGCAAATAGAAGACCAAGAATGTAAACACCGCGATGAGGGAGGCGCTAAGATTCGTACCCAAGCTCAGGGATCCCAGGAGCTGCTTCAGCCCGGCTCCGTCCTTGGTTCGGACGGCGAATATTCCCAGAACCGACAGGACCACCCCGACGGCCGCTATGAGCATAGGGGCGAAGATGGCCTTCATCTGAGCATCGACATTCCCGAAATAAGCCGAGGCGCCCAGCGCCATTGTGGCCAGAATCGAGCCGCAGTAGGATTCATAGAGATCGGCCCCCATCCCGGCGACATCGCCCACGTTGTCACCCACGTTATCGGCGATGGTGGCGGGGTTGCGAGGATCATCCTCCGGAATATCCTGTTCTACTTTTCCGACGATGTCCGCGCCCACATCGGCGGCCTTGGTGTAGATGCCTCCGCCGACACGGGCGAACAAGGCCTGCGTGGAAGCGCCCATTCCGAAGGTCAGCATCGTAGTGGTGATGACCACCAGGCTCTGGGACTCCGTGGCCTCTTGAACGAAGGCTCTCAGGATCAGCCACCACAGGGAGATATCAAGCAGGCCGAGGCCGACCACGGTCAGTCCCATGACGGCACCGGAACGGAATGCGATCTTCAAACCCGCGTTCAAAGACCTGCTGACGGCATTGGCCGTGCGGGCGGAAGCGTAGGTCGCCGTCCTCATCCCGATGTACCCCGCCAGGGCGGAGAAAAATCCTCCCGTAAGAAACGCGAACGGAACCCAGGGGTTCTGGACTCCGAGCCCGTAGGCGAGGAAGACAAAAAATAAGGACAGTACGATGAAGACGATTCCGACGACTTTGTACTGTTGCTTTAGATAGGCAATCGCTCCTTCACGAACGTATTGAGCGATTTCCTTCATGGTCACGGTTCCTTCGCTTTCCTTCATCATGCGATGGTAGAAGAGCCAAGCGAAGAACAATGCGATGATTGATGCCACGGGCACCAGATAGAACAAGTAATCCAACATAACTACGATTGTAATGATTATAATACAATGGTAAAGCAATGCTGCCGGAAGGTTTCCGGCAGCATTGCCTAGGTCCCTATTCTTCCTCGGCCTTCGTTTCCTGAGCCTCGGGAGCTTCTTCTTTCGCGGCTGCGGCCTTCTTGGCACGGCTGCGGCGAGTTGCTTTCTTCTCTTCCTTCTTGGAAGCGGCTTCCAGCGCCGCTTCGTTGAAGTCGACAAATTCTACCAGCGCCATATCGGCTGCGTCACCCTTCCGGAAACCGGAATGGAGAACACGGAGGTATCCGCCCGGACGATCCGAGATCTTCGGGGCGATGGTGCCGAACAATTCTTTGATCGCTTCCTTGTTCTTGAGGTAGCTGAATACGATTCTGCGGGAATGGGTCGTGTCCTCTTTTGATTTGGTGATAAGCGGTTCCATGTACATCTTGAGGGCTTTCGCCTTCGCGAGAGTGGTCGTAATGCGCTTGTGCTGGATCAGGGAGGACGCCATGTTGGCCAACATTGCCTTACGGTGGCCGCTCTTGCGGCCAAGGTGATTGATTGCCTTATTGTGCCTCATTGCTATGCGTTCTTTTTCTTGGGTTCTATATTATACTTGGTAACATCCATACCAAACTCGAGCTTCATTTTTTCGACAATCTGATCGATTTCGTTGAGCGATTTCTTACCGAAGTTGCGGAACTTCATGAGTTCGTTCCTCGAATGGGAAACCAGGTCGGCGAACGTGTCGATGTCGGCCGCTTTCAGGCAGTTGTAGGCCCTCACGGAGAGCCCGATGTCGGAAAGCTTGGTGAACAGGAGGTGCCTCATCCGCAGCGACTCCTCATCCAATTCCTTGGAATCGGATTCCACAGCGCTTTCGAGAGCGATCTTCTTGTCGTCAGTGAAAAGCTTGAAGTGATAGATCAGGATGTTGGCAGCCTCCTGGAGCGCCACGTTCGGGAGAATCGATCCGTCGGTGACGATTTCGAGATTGAGTTTCTCGTAATCGGTCTTCTGCTCGACGCGCCAGTTCTCCACGGTCCAATTCACTTTCCGGATCGGGGTGTAGATCGCGTCGACGGAAATGGTTCCGATCGGGGCATCCTCAACCCGCATCTCTTCGGCCGGGACGAAACCGCGGCCTTTGGTGATGGTCAGGGAAAGCTCGAGGGTAACGGAGGGTTCGAGACTGCAAATATGCTGTTCCGGGTTCAACACCTTGAAAGAAGACAATCCTTTGGAAATATCCTCCGCGGTAAACTCATTCTTACCGCTGATTACGATGTTCACCATCTCAGAGTCGATGGTGTCGACCATCCTCTTGAACCGCACTTGCTTGAGGTTCAGGATGATATCCTGCATACCTTCGATCACGCCGGGGATCGTAGCGAATTCTTGATCCACGCCTGCGACCTTGATCTGACTGATAGCAAAACCTTCCAGAGAGGCGAGCAGGATGCGGCGGAGGGAGTTGCCGATCGTCTGTCCGTATCCAGGCTCCAACGGCCTGAATTCGAAACGTCCGACGGTATCGGATCCTTCGAGCATGATCACCTTGTCCGGTTTCTGAAATGCTAAGATTGCCATGATTTGTTCTATATTAGGTGTTACAATTACTTGGAGTACAGGTCAACGATGAGCTGTTCGTTGATGTTTTCAGGAATATCCGCCCTTGTAGGGACATTCAGGAACTTGGCGGTCAGGGCTTTCGGGTCGAACTCGATCCAAGAATATCTCACTGCGGAAGCAGCGTTCTTCTGGATGACTTCCAAACTCTTGGAGCGCTCTCTGACGGCCACGACATCTCCCGGCTTGACGAGCGCGGAAGGGATGTTGCAGACCTCGCCGTTGAGGGTGATGTGCGCATGGCTCACGAGCTGTCTCGCAGCGGCGCGGGTAGGGGCGACACCCATCCTATATACGACGTTGTCAAGTCTGGATTCAAGGAGGAAAAGCAGGTTTTCACCTCTCAGGCCGGGCATACGCGTCGCCTTCAGATACGTGTTGTGGAACTGCCTCTCGAGCAGTCCGTACATATATCTCACCTTCTGTTTCTCCTTGAGCTGCAAGCCGTATTCACGCTGTTTCTTGCGTTTTGAAGCCAGGCCATGCTGTCCGGGAGGATAATTTCTCTTTTCGAAGGCCTTGTCGCTTCCGAATATGGGTTCGCCGAACTTGCGGGCGATCTTTGTCCTGGGACCAGTGTATCTTGCCATGGTGATTCTACTTTAAGAGGTTAAACTTTACGGCGGGCCTTCGGTCTGCATCCATTGTGGGGCATCGGTGTCACGTCAATGATCTCGGTTACGATGATCCCCGCGTTGTTGATGGTCCGGATGGCGGACTCACGGCCGGCGCCGGGCCCCTTCACGAAGACCTTCACCTTGCGGAGTCCCGCATCGAAAGCCGTCTTCGCAGCGTCTTCCGCCGCAACCTGGGCGGCATACGGGGTGTTCTTCTTGGAGCCCCTGAAACCGCTCTTGCCTGCGGACGACCAGCTGATCACCTGCCCTTGGTTGTTGGTAAGCGCGATGATCACATTATTGAAGGTTGATGAAATATGGGCCTGACCCGTTGCCTCAACCTTGACAACTCGTTTTTTTGATGATGATGATTTCTTTGCCATAATTCATCCGATTTTACTTGGTTGCCTTCTTCTTGTTCGCGACCGTCTTCTTCTTGCCCTTCCGGGTGCGCGCGTTGTTCTTCGTGCTCTGACCGCGGACAGGAAGACCGATACGGTGACGGATTCCTCTGTAGCAACCGATATCCATGAGACGTTTGATGTTCATCTGGACGCTGGAACGGAGTTCGCCTTCAATCTTGTACTTGTCGGTGATGAGGGTACGGATGGCAGCGATCTGCTCGTCATCCCACTCTCCGACCTTGATGTCGTAATCGATTCCGCAATTATCGAGGATCTGCCTCGCGGAACTGCGGCCAATACCGAAGATATAGGTAAGACCTATCTCTCCTCTTTTGTTGTTCGGTAAATCAACACCGGCTATTCTTGCCATAATTTATCTTTGACTTTATTTTTTATTTGTTATACAACAGACTATTATCCCTGGCGCATCTTGAACTTGGGGGTCTTCTTGCAGATGACGTAAAGACGGCCTTTTCGGCGAACGATCTTGCAATCATCGCTGCGTTTCTTGATGGATGCTTTGACTTTCATATCGTGAATAATTTTATTTGTACCTAAAAGAAATTCTTCCTTTTGTCAAATCGTAAGGTGAAATTTCAACCCTCACCCGGTCTCCAAGGAGGATGCGGATGAAGTTCATTCTCATTTTTCCGGAGATGTTGCAGAGAATGACGTGACCATTCTCAAGTTCCACCTTAAACATTGCGTTGGGAAGCGTCTCGATCACTTCTCCGTCTTGTTCTATCGCTACTTGTTTGGCCATTGAAAAAACACTTTAAAATTTATTGCTATCTATATAATCGTAAGTCGACAACTGTTCAGCCTTGCCCTTCCGGACAACAACCGTAAGCTCGTAATGCGCCGCGTTCCTGTGGTCGGCGGTGTGGACGGCCCAGCCATTTTTGGCCACATAGACCCCCCTGCCTCCCGCATTGATCATCGGCTCAATGCAGATCACCATTCCATCGACAAGCTTGCATCCCTGTCCCGGACGTCCATAATTGGGGACGCCGGGGGCTTCGTGCATTTTCTTGCCCAGCCCGTGACCTTCCAGCTCACGGACGACGGAAAATCCGAAGGACTCCGCATACGATTGCACCGCATATCCGATATCGCCGGTCCTGTTCCCCGCCACCGCCGCCTTGATTCCCTCGTACAGGGCCTGCTTGGTCACATCCAGGAGCCTGCGGGTTTCGGGATCCACCTCCCCGACCGGAAAGGTGTAGGCCGAATCCCCGTTGTACCCTTTGTAGAACGTGCCGATGTCCGCTGTAACGATGTCACCTTCCTTCAAGACGTAGTCCGACGGAAATCCGTGGACGACTACATCGTTGACGGAAGTGCAGATGGCCGCAGGGAAGCCTTCAAAACCGAGGAAGCTGGGTACGGCACCGTTGTCGCGGATGAAAGTCTCGGCCACCTCGTTCAACTTTGCAGTTGTCACACCAGGGGCGACCGCTTTGCCGACTTCCGCCAACGCCTTGGAGACGAGAATGGCATTCTCGCGCAGCAGTGCTATCTCTTCTTCTGTTTTGGGCTTGACCATCGATCTAAAAATATCAAAGTTACATTCCCGAACGACCGCTGAGACGGCCGGTCTTCATCAGGCCATCGTAATGGCGCATCAACAGGTAGCTCTCGATTTGCTGGAGCGTGTCCAGAACCACCCCGACAAGAATCAACAAGGAGGTACCTCCGTAGAAACTCGCGAATTGGTCGTTGACGCCGGCGATCCGGGCAAACGCCGGAAGAATGGCGATAAGCGCCAGGAAGATGGCTCCGGGCAGCGTTACCTTGTCCATAATCGAATCGAGATATTCCATCGTTTTCTTGCCGGGTTTTACGCCCGGGATGAAACCTCCGTTCTGCTTCATCTGCTCGGCCATCTGTTGCGGGTTGATCGTAACGGCCGTATAAAAATACGTGAATATGATTACAAGCGAACCGAAGATGAAGTTATACCAGAACCCGGTGTAGTTGCCGAGCGTAGCGGCAAGTCCCCGGGTCGCGTCAAAGCGCGAGAAGAGGATCGGGAACATCATCAAAGCCTGGGCGAAGATGATCGGCATCACACCCGCGGCATTGATCTTCAGGGGGATGTACTGACGAGCTCCGCCGTACTGCCGGTTTCCGACGATCCGCTTCGCATACTGGACGGGAACCTTTCTGACTCCCTGCACCAACGCGATCGTGGCGATGATCACAAAGAACCAGATGATCAGTTCGACAATCAACAGGAGGAGGCCTCCGTTGGTGGTCGTGAGTTTCGTTCCGGCCTCCGCGACGAAAGCGAAGGGAAGTCTGGCCACGATACCGATCATGATGATGAGGGAAATACCGTTGCCGATTCCGCGGTCCGTAATCCGCTCGCCGAGCCACATCACGAACATCGAGCCCGACATCAAAATGAGGGTGGACACGAGGTTGAAGATGAACCGGGACCAGCCGAGCTGGGTCTCCGCGATGAAAGCGGCGCTCGGAATCTGACCGTGGATCGAAGCGATGTAGGCAGGACCCTGCACGCAAAGAATACCGATGGTCAGGTAGCGGGTGATCTGGTTCATTTTTTTCCGGCCGCTTTCGCCTTCCATCTGCATCTTGCGGAAAGCAGGGACGAAAACACCGAGCAACTGCACAACAATGGATGCGGAGATGTACGGCATCACTCCCAACGCGAAGATGGAAGCGTTGCCGAAGGCACCGCCGGAGAACATGTTCAACAGACCGACGAGACCTTCCTGCGTTTTGCTCTGCAGCTGCGCAAGCATCGTGGTGTCGATACCGGGCAACACAATGAAGCACCCGAGCCTGTACACCAGGACGAGGAGAAGGGTGTAACCCAGTCTCTTCCTCAGTTCTTCGATCTTGAAGATGTTCTTTATGGTTTCTATGAACTTCTTCATCGCTACTTGCCGATTAGGATAGCCTGACCTCCGGCCGCCTCGATCTTGGAGACAGCCGTCTTGGAAAACGCATCCGCCGTAACGGTGAGGGCCGCGGTGAGTTCACCGTTGCCGAGCACCTTCACGAGATCTTTCGTGTCGGCGAGTCCTGCAGCCTTGATTTCAGCAAGCCCGAGCTCGTTCTTGCCGATCTTCTCGGAAAGCGCCTGCAGGGAGGCGATATTGACCGGCTGGTATTCGATCCGGTTGGGATTCTTGAATCCGAACTTCGGGACACGTCTCTGAATCGGCATCTGGCCGCCTTCAAATCCGAGTTTGCGCGCGTATCCGGAGCGGGACTGGGCTCCTTTCGTTCCACGGGTGGCTGTGCCTCCCTTGCCGGATCCTTGTCCGCGTCCGACTCTCTTTCTGCGGCGCGTCGCGCCTTTCGCAGGCTTCAATTCATGTAATTTCATCTTGCTCGTCCTCCTATTTGGTTTCTTCAACTTCCACCAGATGACGAATCTTAGCCAACTGGCCTTCAACTTCGGGTGTCTTCTCAACCTCGACAGTCTGGTGCATCCTCCGGAGCCCGAGGGTTCTCAGATTCGCGATCTGCCGCTTGGTCGCACCAATTTTGCTTCTCACTTGGGTTATCTTGATTTTTGCCATGACAACTGTCTCCTATCCGTTAAACACTCTACTCATCGGAATTCCACGGAGGCCGGCGACAGTGTAGGCGTCCCGCATCTGCGTCAAAGCTTCAATCGTAGCCTTCACAAGGTTGTGAGGGTTGGACGAGCCCTTGGATTTCGCCAGGACATTCTGAATGCCGGCAGACTCGAACACAGCGCGCATGGCGCCGCCGGCCTTCACGCCCGTTCCGGGGGCGGCCGGCTTCATAAACACCACGGAACCTCCGAATTTGGATTCCTGCTCGTGCGGAATGGTGGTGTTGATGACCGGAATCTTGACCAGATTCTTCTTGGCATCCTCCACTCCTTTCGCAATGGCGGAAGTTACTTCATTGGCTTTCCCAAGACCATAACCCACAACACCGTTTTCGTCTCCCACCACCACGATCGCGGCGAAGCGGAAATGACGCCCGCCCTTCGTGACCTTTGTCACGCGCTTGATGGCGACCAGTCTGTCTTTCAATTCAAGATCAGAAGTCTTTACTCTTTTAACATTTGTATTTGCCATAGTCTCTCTTCAATTAGAACACGAGGCCGCCTTCGCGGGCAGCTTCCGCCAAACTTTTCACTCTGCCATGGTAGAGATACCCTCCGCGGTCGAAAGCGACCGTGGTAATTCCCTTCTCCTTGGCACGCTCGGCAAGCGCCTTGCCGACAAGGGCGGCCGCGTCAACGCCGTTCTTTCCTTTGCACTCGGCAGCGAGTTCCTTGTCGTTGGAAGCAGCGGCAACGAGTGTCACGCGCCGGTCATCGTCGATCACCTGCGCATAGATCTGCTTGTTGCTCCTGAACACGACCAGCCTGGGCCGCTGAGCGGTTCCACTCACACGCTTGCGGATGCGAAAATGGATTCTTTTTCTTCTTTCTATTTTATTCAATGCCATAATATGGTTCCTCCATGATTATTTAGCCGCAGCGGTCTTGCCGGCCTTGCGACGAATCTGCTCCCCGGCGAACTTGATACCCTTGCCCTTATAAGGTTCAGGCCTGCGGAATGAACGAATCTTGGCAGCGACCTCTCCGAGCAACTGCTTGTCAATGCTCTTGAGTACAAGCACGGGATTCTCGCCTTTTTTCACGTCCGGGACTTCCGCTTTGATCTCAGGAGAAAGCATGAGCCGGATGTCGTGGGAATAGCCAAGCGACATGGACAAGATCTGGCCTTGAACGGAGACACGATAACCGACGCCGACTAATACCAGCCGGACTTCAAATCCCTCCGACACACCCGTAACCATGTTGTTCACGAGGGCGCGGTACAGGCCGTGCATAGATCGATGTCTCGGCTGATTGGTCGGACGCTCGAACTTGATTTGATTATCCTCGATGGTGACCTTGATGTCCGGATCAACTTTCTGGCTCAGTTCACCGAGAGGTCCTTTAACCTTCAACACGTTGCCAGGGAGAAGCTCGACGCTCACCTTGTCCGGAAGGCTTACAGGCATTTTTCCGATTCTTGACATTACTCTATTCTTTTGATGTTAATAGACATAGCACACAACCTCGCCTCCGACATTCAGGTCCTTCGCCTCCTTGTCGGTGATAACGCCCTTGGAAGTGGACAGGACGGCAATGCCCAGCCCATTGAGGACCCTCGGCATGTTCTTGACGTCCGCGTACACCCGAAGTCCCGGAGTGGAAACGCGCTCAATCTTCTTGATCGCGGCCATCTTGGTCTGCGGATGGTACTTCAAGGCAATCTTGATGGTGTTGTAGGGTGTACCCTCCACCACTTTCCAGGTGAGGATGTACCCTTTTTCGCACAAGATCTTGGTGATCGCTTCCTTCATCTTGGAGGAAGGGATCTCTACGACCTTCTTACCTGCAAGATAAGCATTGCGAATTCTTGTCAGATAGTCTGCAATTGGATCAGTCATTTTTTTTTGTTTTTAAACCGACGCCCCTGCCGGGAACGCCCGATATCCGATTGTTAATAAAATTATGTTACCAGCTCGCTTTCTTAACGCCCGGGATCAGGCCCTGGCTGGCCATCTCACGGAACTGGATTCTGCTCAGGCCGAAGGCCCGCATGTAACCCTTCGGACGTCCGGTGAGGGAGCAGCGGTTGTGAAGACGGACAGGTGAAGAATTCTTGGGGAGCTTGTCGAGAGCCGCCCAGTCACCTGCCTCCTTCAGCGCCTTTCTTTTCTCGGCATACTTTGCAACCAGTTTCGCGCGTTTCACTTCGCGAGCTTTCATTGATTCTTTTGCCATATTCCTTAATTGTTATGTTTCTTGAAGGGTAGGCCGAACGCGGCGAGAAGCGCGTGGCCTTCTTCGTCTGTCTTTGCCGTCGTGACAAAGGTGATTTCCAGTCCGTGAATCCGCGGGCTCTTGTCGATGTCGACCTCAGGGAAGATGATTTGTTCCTTGATGCCGAGGGTGTAGTTGCCCCTGCCGTCCATCTTCCCGCTGATCCCGTTGAAGTCACGGATGCGGGGGAGGGAAACACGGATGAGACGCTCCAGGAATTCATACATCTTGGTAGCGCGCAACGTTACTTTGACACCGATCGGCATGCCCTTGCGGAGGCGGAAGTTGGAAACGTCCTTCCGGGAAAAAGTGAGCACCGCCTTCTGCCCCACGATCTTCGTGAGCTCCTCGGCGGACTCCTCGACCATTTTCCTGTCCTGGGTTCCCTCACCGATACCTTCGTTGATGGTAATCTTCACAAGTCTGGGGACCTGCATAACGGATGTGTAGGAGAACTGCTTCATGAGCTTACCTACGATCTCCTCGTTGAATACCTTCTTGAGAGAAGGCACATAGCCTGTGGGAAGCGCCTGGGCCTCTGCGGGCTTATTTGTAGCTTTCTTTGCCATGATTACTTGATCTCCTCCCCTGATTTCTTAGCGTAACGGATCTTCTTCCCACCCTCGAACCTGTAGCCGACGCGCGTCGGTTTATTGGACGCGGGATCGATGAGCTGAACGTTGGAAATATGAATTCCGGCCTCCCGCTTGAGGATGCCGCCCTGAGGATGCTTCGCGTTCGGCTTGGTGTGCCTGCTGATCACATTGACCCCTTCGACAATGACACGGTCCTTGGCGGGAAAAACAGTCAAGACTTTTCCGGTCTTGCCTTTGTCGTTCCCCGCGTTGACATACACGGTATCACCTTTTTTGACATGTAACTTTTTCATGATTCTCGTTGATTAAAGGACCTCAGGGGCAAGTGAAACAATCTTCATATAGTGCTCGCGCAGTTCTCTGGCCACGGGGCCGAAGATGCGCGTTCCGCGGATTTCACCCGCATTGTTCAGAAGGACGCATGCATTGTCGTCAAAACGGATGTAGGATCCATCCTGTCTGCGGATTTCCTTCTTGGTCCGAACCACGACAGCCTTGGAGACCGTGCCCTTCTTGGCGTCACCGCCGGAAATGGCGCTTTTCACCGAGACGACAATCTGGTCGCCTACTGTCGCATATCTATGGTTTGTGCCGCCAAGCACGCGGATGCAGAGGACCTCCTTCGCACCGCTGTTGTCGGCCACCAGTAAACGTGTTTCCTGCTGTATCATGGTACTACTTAACTTTTTCTACGATTTTGACTAACCTCCACCTCTTGGTCTTGCTGAGCGGACGGGTCTCCATGATGTGCACGGTGTCTCCCTCGCTGCATTCGTTCTTCTCGTCATGCGCGACGAGCTTGGTGGTCTGCTTGATGAACTTCCCGTATAGCGGGTGCTTTTTCTTGGTTTCGACCGCAACGACGATGGTTTTGTCCATTTTGTCGCTGACCACGACTCCTGTTCTTTCCTTACGAAGATTTCTTTCCATAAGACATCAAATTAATTTTGTTCCGCTTTTTCTTTCTCAGCGAGGATTGTGATCATGCGAGCGATATCCTTTCTGATTTTCTTGAACTTGGAGGTGTCTTCCAAGGGAGAAACGGCATGGTTGAGCCTCATGGTGTCCAGATTCTTCTTTTCGACCTGGATGCGGTCCTTGAGGTCAGCAATGGACATTTCGCGAACTTCAGTTGTTTTCATATTCATTCACCTAATTATTCAACATAATCCCTGCGAACCACAAACTTGGTAGCGACGGGGAACTTGTGGGAAGCCAGACGCAACGCCTCTTTCGCAATGACGAGGGGAACTCCGTCCGCCTCCATGAGGATACGTCCCGGGGTGACGGGGGCTACGAAGCCTTGGGGATCACCTTTTCCTTTACCCATACGGGTGTCAAGCGGTTTCTTGGTAAACGGCTTGACAGGGAAAATTCTGATCCAAATCTGCCCTTCACGGCTCATATAGCGTGTGGCAGCCTGACGCGCAGCCTCTATCTGTTGCGCAGTGATCCAGCAGTTCTCAAGGGTCTTGAGTCCGAAGGAACCGAACGCAAGCTGATTGCCCCGCTGGGCCATACCCTTCATCACATTCTTCTGTTCCCTTCTGAACTTGGTTTTCTTTGGTTGTAACATTGCCGTATTACTTTTAAAATAATATCCAATTTTTTAAATACTTTGAATTTCAGCAAGTTATGCTTTCATCCTCAGTTTTTGGGACTGCAAATTTAGTAAAAATTCTTGGATTTCAAACTATTTTTAAAAAATATTTCATCTTTTTCGACACGGTTCCTTGATGCTTAACTTGCTATTTTTAAATCATTTATGATCCGTGTTGAAAAATTTTATCTCGCATTTTAGACATCAACTTCTCCTTAATTCACACATTTGTCCCGCCCGAGGCAAAAGGAGGAAGGGACTGGAATCGGCACGAAATTGGCTGGAATTCCGTAATTTTGTAAGATACCGGTAATTGTTTGAAACGATGGGACGCATTTGGAAATACGCTTGGGTCGTCCTCCTGACGATGCTGGCCGCGGCACCCGCGGCGGACGCGCAACTGTTCCGCTCCCGGAAGAAGGCGGAGGAAGCGCGGGAACAAGCGCAGTTGGCAGGAGAGATCGTCCGGGAAGACCCCGGCGTCAGCCTGCACCCCAACTCCGGCTATCTGGGCTACCGCATCGAGAACAGGGACACCGTCTACTACGACACCCTGGATCCGGTCTGGGTCTTCCCCAAAGGATTCCGCGCCTCCAAGAACGACATGCGGCAATACTACCGGCTCGTATACAATTTCAACAAGGTCTATCCCTATGCGTTGGCGGCCAGGCAGCTTTCAAAGCGGGTGGACACCTACATCGCCGACAACGAACTGCGCCGGCGCAACAAGGAACAATACATCAATTCCATGCAGAAGGAGCTGTTCAACATTTTCGAAAAACCGCTCCGCAGCATGTCCATTTCGCAGGGGAAATTGCTCATCAAGCTGGTAGACCGCGAATTCGGGCAGTCTTCTTATTCTATCATCAAGGACTACAAGAGCGGAATCACCGCAGGCTTCTGGCAGGGGGTCGCCAAACTATTCGGACAGAATCTGAAGGACCATTACGACCCGAAGGGCGCCGACCAGGTTACGGAACATCTGGTGCAGACCTGGGAAAGCGGCCATTTTGATGCCCTGTATTATTCGGTGTTCATGCAGGCCCCCGCCCGTATTCAGGTCCCTTCCACAGAAGAAGCGTTCGCCAGGGCCGCGGCCAGGGTCGAGCGGGACGCGTCGAACACCAGATAGCCCGCTGTTTCAGCATCCATCCAATCCTTCAGCACGAAAAGTTTCGCGCCCGTCGGGAGCTCAAGCTCCACGGCGACGTGGAAGTGTCCGAAGATGAAGTAGTCCACCGGCTGCGCGGTGGAAAAATCCACCGCGAACTTGTAGAGCGCCTCGTCCTCCCCGCGGAATATATAATCTACGCTCTTGGCAACCCGACTCTGTTTCGACCATCCCTTTCCGATCCGGAAGGCGATGTACGGATGAACCAAGTTGAACAGCGCTTGAAGCACGTAGTTGCGGAAACACCAGCGCATCACCTTGTACCAGAAATGGCCCGGACCGAGACCGTCGCCATGTCCCAGGCAGAATTTCTTGCCGCCGATGTCCACCACATACGGCTGCTCCAAGATCGTTATCCCCAGGTCGGTGAAATAGTGGTAGGTCCAGATGTCGTGGTTGCCTCGAAAGAAATACACCTTCACCCCGGCATCCATCAGATCCAGCAGGGTCGCGAAGATCCGGATGCTGCCCTTCGGCACCACGTCATGATATTCATACCAGAAGTCCCAGATGTCCCCCAGCAGGTACAAGGCCTCGGTCTTGTCCGGGGGAATCGAACGCAGGAATCCGAGAAAACGAGCCTCCCGGTCCTTCGGGTTCTTCACATCCAGCCCCAGATGGACGTCGGAAACGAAGTATGTCAGGTTTCTTTTGTCCATGATCCTAGGCGAATAGCAACAACAGGAGAGAAACAACCAAGCAGTACAGCGCGAACCAGCTCAAGCGTGCTTTCTTGACGATGGCGATCATCACCTTGCAGGCGAAAAGGCCGGACAGGAAGGCCGCCGCAAAACCCAGCAGCAGACAGACGGAAGAGACTCCGGCACCCGCAACCGCTTCCCCGGAAAGGCTCTTGGCCACATCCAGAAACTGTTCTCCCAAGATCGGAATCAGCACCATCAGGAAAGAGAACTGCGCTATGACTTCCCGCTTGACTCCGCAGATGAGCCCGGTGGAAATGGTGGTTCCGGAACGCGAAAGACCGGGCGCGACAGCAAAGGCCTGCCCGACTCCGACCACGAGGGCTTGCCACCAGGATATCCCGTTCCGCGCCCGGGTTTCCCGAAAAAGCGCCTTGCGGCCGCGATGTCCGAAGGAGTCCGAAAGCCAAAGCAGTATAGCGGTTATGATCAAGCAGACGGCCACACCGAACAAATTGTCCCCGAAGAGGTCCTCCACCCGGTCCCTGAAAAAAAAGCCAACGATGGCAACCGGGATCATCGACACGATCAACTTGAAGACGTAGTCGGTCTCATCATTGTACCGAAACTTGAAGAGTCCTTTGAACAAGGCGGCGATCTCCTTCCGGAAAACCACAATCGTACTCAAGACCGTCGCGGCATGCACGGTCACGGTAAAATCGAGAAAACCTTCCGGGGCCGCCCCCAGAAGTTCCCTGCAGATCATCAGGTGTCCGCTGGAACTGACCGGAAGAAATTCCGTCAATCCCTGTACGATGCCCAGCAAGATGGCCTGCCATGCATTCATCACTTGTCGTTTTCAGAGTTGTCTTTCGGCCGCTTCATGATCGCGACCACGATGATGACGATCCCGCAGAGAATAACAAGCGGGGCGAGCGTCAATCTGCGAAAATTAAACATCGCCTCGTTGAAAACTTGGGGATCCTTGCTGCCGCCTCCGATCATGAGGATGAAGCCGGCCACCATGACCAGCACTCCCGTCACGATCAGCCAAAGGCCTTTGCGGGTGATCGCCATCTTGGTATTGTTTTCCATATTCATCTAGTAATATAATTCATCTTTCGAAAGGGAGACCAGCTTCCCCACAACAAAGTACGTGCTGACGACACAGATCACGATTCCGGAAGCCACGATGATTCCGATCACAATCAGAAGCAGGTTCAAGTGGAAGATTTCGAACAGTTGCACGAATTCGTTCCGGAGGAAGAAAAGAATTCCCAGCAGAAACAGGATCGCCAGCAATGCGGAAAAAAGACCCTGGAACACGGCTTGGGGAAGGAAGGGGCGCCGGATGAACGCCTTGGTCGCGCCGACAAGTTTCATGGTGTGGATTGTAAAGCGCTTCGAAAACACATTCAGCCGGACCGTATTGTTGATCAGCACAAACGAAATGAAGAGCAGCAAGGCGATGAAGATGCCCAGCACAAACGAAATTTTCTGGAGATTGGCGCTGAGCTTTTCGATCAAAGAATGCTGGTACACCACCTCGTCCACGAGGGGGGAAGCGGATATCGCCTGTTCCACAAGCGCCAGGCTGTCCGGGGAGACATAGTCCGCTTTCAGGGTGACATCGATGGAAACCGGAATCGGAGAAGTCTCGAAGACTTCCAGAAAGTCTTCTCCGAGCAGATCAGTCATCTCCCGGGTCCCTTGCGCCTTGGAAATGAAGCGGGTTTCTTTGATGAATTCCAGATTGCCCAGACGGGACTCGAAGGCCCTCGCATCTTCCTCTCCGACCTCCTGCTTCATCAGGATGGAGACCTGCATATTTTCCTTGAAGTAGTCGGAAACTCCTTTGGCATTCACAAGCAGGAGACTTGCGATTCCGACCAGAAGCAGAACCAGACTGATGCTGATGACGGTTGAAAGCCAGGCTCCCCACAGCCTTCTGCGAATCAACTTGCTTTCTCCTGCCGACTTCATTGCACAATACACCAAATTGGAGTCAAATATAATGAAATATCGATATTTTGAAAAAAAAATGTTATCTTTGTAGGTATAGGAGCTTATACAGAAGGCTTTTCAGATTATGCGTCGTCCCGTTAAAAGAAGAATATTATTCATCAGTTCAGAAATCACGCCGTACCTTCCCGAGACGCCGGTCTCCGAGATGGGTCGCTACCTGCCCCAGGGTATCCAGGAGCGGAAGAAGGAAATCCGCGCCTTCATGCCCCGATATGGCTGCATCAATGAAAGAAAGAATCAACTCCACGAAGTCATCCGGCTTTCGGGAATGAACATCATCATCCGGGATGTCGACCGGCCGCTTATCATCAAGGTCGCCTCCATTCCGGCAGCTCGGATCCAGGTCTATTTCATTGACAACGACGATTACTTCAAGCGCAAGCAGCTTGTATTCGACGAGGACGGAAAATTCTTCGAAGACAACGGCGAACGCGCCATTTTCTTCGCGCGCGGTGTACTGGAAACCGTAAAGAAGCTCCGGTGGGCGCCGGATATCATCCACTGTCTGGGTTGGATTTCCTCCCTGGTTCCGGTGTATCTCAAGAAGGTCTATCACGGGGATCCTATTTTCTCGAACAGCAAGATCGTGACTTCTTTCTTCGACGATATCACCGCTATTGCCGGAGAGACATTTTCCGACACGTTCAAGAGCACGGCCCTGCTCGGGGACATGAAGCCCTCCGACCTGTCCTTGCCGGATCATCCGACTGGCATAAATCTTGCGGAAACCGCAGCACGGTATTCTGACGGCATCCTGTTCGGTGCCGAGCATGTAGATCCGGAATTGGTGAAATATTGCGAAGGATTGGGTGTTCCGATCCTGCCCTTCAATGAGGAATCCATACGCGACGGAAGCTACATCGACGAATACGACAGTTTTTATGATCAGCTGTAAATGAAAAAGCTTCTGCTAGCGGCAACCCTGATCGCAGGTATCTTCTCCTGCACAAAAGTAGACTATCATCTGGGCGGTGACTTCATCGCCACGGACCAGCAGTACGACATCTACACGGCCGAATTCAACCTGACGGATATCCGGATGCGGGCTGTGGACAGCCTTTCAGCCTATTCCGCCCGAAGAATCGCTTTCGGCACCATCCGCGACGACACCTTCGGAACCTTCCGGAAAGGATGCGCGGTCACACTCGTGCCTGTCCTGGACACGGTATACTTCGGGGAAAACCCGAAATTCCAGCGCTTCATCTTCCGCGCGGAAAGCGACTCGGTCTCCGTCGCGGACGAGAGCCAGTTCAACATCCTTCAGAATGTGAACGTCTTCTCCCTGACTGAACCCCTGGATCCGGACGCGTATTTCGCGCGGACGGAAGTCAAGCACGGCGGCAAGCGCGTCACCAAAGGAGTCCCAGTTTATGATGGCACGGATTCGCTGTCCTTCGAGTTTACGGAAGAATACGGGAAACAGTACCTCGGCATCACGCAAAGCGATTTGGAGGATATGACCGCCTATACGAAAAAGTTCCCGGGAATCTATATTTCCACCGACGACCCCATCGGAGAGGGAGGCAGAATCAACCTTTTCAAAATGGCGATCCTCGAACCCGGCTCAAGCGGCTTGATGCGGACCAACAACTACGCTCTGCTTTATTACAGCGGAGAGTACGACGGCGAGAGAAGAGATTCCGTCCTTATGTTCTACTTCAGCCCGCTGAAGTTCCAGGATCTCGATTCCCTGATCAAGGCGAAAACGACCCCGAATCAGTATGTCTTCAATGTCGACACGCACGAGACGGATGGTATGGCAGGGGTTGCCACGGACAAGATTTACGTCGAAGGGGGAAGCGGGCTCAAACCCATGATCCCCGCCGGCGAGATCAAACGGTTGGTCACGGACGAAATCCGCCGCCGAGGCGGCGATCCGACCACCGCGGTCATTTCAAAGGCCACCCTCGAGCTTCCTTTCGAATTCCCGGAAGATTACAGACAGATGGCTTACTATCCCCAGGTGCTGAGTCCGACGATGCGCATCAAGACGGACACCTCCCTCACTTTCGCCGGACTGGCGGATGCCGGCGTCGGCGCGGAAGATCAGGGGGACTTGAACCGCTCGCTCTGCCGCTATGCCCCGGACATTACGCACCATCTGCAGCAGATTCTCAATTTCGGCGACAAAGACGCGCCCGCCAACTATGATGTCTGGTTCCTGATCGTCCGGAACGAGAAAACCACCCAGACCAATGCGGAGGCCAGCCAAATGAGCGATTACTACGAACAAATCGCGCAGATGAGTTATCTGAACCAATTGTACGGAGGCGGATACGGGGGTTACGGTGGATACGGAGGCTACGGCGGATACGGTGGATATGGGGGCTATGGCGGGTACGGCTACGGCAGCTACGGCGGCTACGGCAATTACTACAACTACTATATGATGGCCGAGTACGCCAGGGCGGCGGCCACCACGACCACCACCACACCGGTGATGGACAAGGAGCGCTACTACAAAGCGATCCTGAACGGACCGACTTCTTCCGCCGCCAAACCGAAACTGAAAGTTACTTTCGCCCTTCCGAAGAAATAAGCCTTCTACTCCATGGTCTCTATGGTCGCTCGCATACGCGCCCAGATCTCGAGTCCTTCATTGCTCTTGTAATAGAGCAGCATTTCCATATTGCCGGATTCGTCCGGCTGGGAGATGAATAGTTTACCCTCGGCCATATCCGACCGCTCCATATATAGAAACGACGAATCTCCGAGGATGTCCGTAAAATCCGGACCTGTGAAGATCAGGGATATGTAGAGTCCGGCCCCATCCCCGCTCATCAGGTCCAGCTCCCGCCCCAGCACCTGTCCGGTCAAATTGCTGACGATGCCTAGGAAAACGGTCGCGTAATCCGGATGTTCCTTGCACCAGTCGACGAACATCTGGTCGGATCCTTCTATCGAAACAAACCTGATGTGATCGTCTTCACCAAGAAAATCCACCTCGGTGTCGTTGACCTTCATCGTATTCTCCGGTAACTTTTTCGCCTCTATCAGTTCCGGTTCGGACAAGTCATCATCCCCGCCGCCATCCGGCTGGAGAATTTCAGCCTTCACGTTGCCGCCCCATTCCACGGGAGGGGGACCGACAATGCGAACCGAAGCCGTGACGCTTCCGCCGGCGAAATCTTCTTCCGCTGTGAACAAGACCTGCGCCGTGCCGTCAGCAGAAGTCACGCCGAAAGCGGGACAGGATCCGCCGACCGGCGTAAAATCAAGCCTCTCTCCGGACATGGGAGCCCAGACGCCTGCCAGGGAGCTGAAACGCTCCAGTTTGAAGGTGATGGAAGAATGACCCTCTTCTCCGAGAATCTGGCTCAATGGAGTTGCCGTCAGCCGGAAATCGATGATGTCTGCAGACCAGACAGTCGCTTCGACGGGATCCGCCTCCTCGTCTCCCAAAACAATTTCCGCCTTCACATTACCTTCTTTTTCGCTCGCAAGCGTAAATGCAACGCTGACCTTGCCTTCAGTGTCGGTATAAGCATATTCCTTGTCCAGCTCTCCCCCTTCCGCTTCGAAATGGACCAGCAGTTTCGCGCCGTTGTACTCCTTCCCGAGCAGGTGGTTCTTGTTGGTCGCGTGGTATTCAATCGTTTTGACGTTGCCGACCATCATTTCAGACGGCGTCTTCGTCGTGAGCGAAAGTTGATTCGGGAGACTCACCACCGGCAAGTCAAACAAATTGATCGGATCGAATTCGACCAGCGGCGGCGCCCAGAAGAACAGGTCCAGATTGAGGGCAAGATCCAGTTCCATCCCGGTAGAGATGCCGGCATTCCAACCCCAATACCCACCTTCCACTAAACGAGCGTCAGCGGCGGCTTTCACATAGGCTTTGGGATTGAGGGTCGGACACAGGACGCTGTAGAGCCCGATCTTGATAGAAGGATAGGTCGAGACGCTTCCCTCCAGATGCGCGTGGGCATCGATCGACGGTCCCCGCAGTTCCAAATTCTTTTCGATGCCGCTGATCGGCTTTCCGCCGTCCTCCTTGCTCCATTCAGCACCGATTTTGGCCGTCATTCCGGCATTCGCGCCACCGGAAACGGTCACTTCTCCTTCCGCGGAAGCATTGACTTCCGCCATCAGGTCTGAGCTGACGGACACATACACGGGAACCGCACCCACCATAAAGGTGTACCGCGCTTTCACGATGTCTTCCATCAAGGTGAAATCCGTGCCAGCCTCCCCCTCAGCGGCGGCCGCGATCTTGAGTGCCAAGTCTACGTTGAATCCTCCTTCCAGGGAAACGCTCAAGTACTGAAGATCACCCATTCCGGCATCTTCCCACGGCACTTCCCCAAAGTCGAAGACAAAGGTTCCCTTGAGTCCCAGATCGAAATTGCATTTGTCCCAGGAGACCGTCAGCGGTCCCTTTTCCAACAGAACGGTCCCGTCCAGGTTCTTTTCCCACGAGAATATCTCTTTCGACATTTCTTCGGCTCGTGTCTTCAGGCCTCTCGTATCGATATATTTTTGTCCGTCGAATATTTCCACCTTGCTGGGCGTATAGACAGCAGTCATTCCAGACCGGGTCGAAACTCCTGATTCCGTTGAAAGCGTGAATCGCTGATTCTTGAACAGATGCCCCATTTTTCCGACTGTTGTCTTGACGAGCAGTCCGTTGCCGTCACCGGTCTGAGAAACGCTCGAAACGATCCGGATGTGATAATCTCCCGACTCGTCGGGGACAAGCAACACGTCGTTCTTCCGGAGGATCGGAGGATTCCCCTTGAACACAATCTGCACATCCCCGGTCGTCCGGTCATATGCCACGGATGCCACGTCATTCTCCCAATCGATGGAGACGAATCCGGAAGGCCTAGTGAAATCCGGCGATTCGAAGCGATAGTAGCTGTTCGCGCGAGGAGTAAAGGAAGCCTGCGCCAAGGAATAGTCCTTTCCGCCGCTCCTTACAGAAATGTCCAGATCAGTCGCCGCGTCCGGGAAGATGGCCAGGAGAATCGTCTCGCTGCCGCCCGGCTGGTGGCTGCAAGACACTTGGAGGTCGGATGGTTCTCCCTCCGGTTGGATCGAACCGGTCGCAACCTCGACGACACCTTTGGTCCGGACGCCGGAACCGCTGACCGTCAGGAGCGAAATCGCCTCGCTTTGGAATCCTGCCAGGGACGGATTCCGAATTGCGAACATCGCCATTCTGCAAGCGAACACAAGTTCAAGCCGGTTGTTGGAAACAACGCCGGCTGCGGTCATCAGCAAAGGCGGAGCATCCTGCGACTGATTCTGGATGTCAACTTTCACTTTCCCGTTTTCGACCGGGGATGCCTGAATACCCTGCGTAAAGATAAAACAGACTTTCTTCCCGTCCTTCGGCTCGGTGAAGGTGCCTGATTTTTTGAAAAAGGCCGTACCGTCCTTGGCCAAACTGTCGACGACATAAACGACGGATTTCTCAGCTGCTCCGTCTGAGTAGAAGCCCGTGATCCGGTCTCCTTTTTTCCATGCCGGACGAAATACGTAACTATCATTTCCGTCACTTCCGGAAAGGGATTCGACGGAAACCCAGTCAGCGATTCCGGCCGAGACGACCAGATCGGACACTGCGGGATCCGGTCCCTGCGGCTCCGGATCAGACTTGCAGGAAACAATGGTCGCGAGACTGCAGAGCACGGCGGCTGTCAACAGCAGTTTTCGAAGCAGGGGGGAAGGGGAAATCGTGTTGGTCTCAGGAAAAATCATGGCAATGATGGTTGGTGTTCCCGACTTCCGGGAAGGTTGTTTTTCTATGTAGTATATCGCCAATCAATATAGAGAACAATCTTAAAAATCGCAAAAAATGTTTTCTTCGACCTGCCGAAGCGCTTCCCATACAAAAAAGAAAATCCGGTAATCATACCGAATTTTCTCCAGATTTTGTTTGACTAAACGCCATCGAATGGCGGCCAAGTCAATTATGCGTCTTCTTTGGTGGCGAGCTTTTCCTTAACCTTGTCAATCGCATCCTTGACGGTAGCGATATTGCTGGTCTCCTCATCGGGAATCTTGATTCCGAACACTCGCTCAAACTCCATGAGAAGTTCGACTGTATCAAGAGAATCTGCTCCCAGATCATTCGTGAAATTGGCAGTCTCGGTCACCTCGGACTCTTCGACACCCAGCTTGTCAACGATAATCGCTTTGACTTGCTTTACGATTTCTTCTTCAGTCATAATTGAAAAATTAAAATAGTTTATGTTCTTCTTTATTTTTCGCAATAGTTCCGCAAAGTAAATAAAATTTCGTCAATTATGCAAATTTCGGCTTATTTCTCTCTGCTGAGCCCGAGCCAAATACGAAGCCCGTTGATGGAATTGAGCAAGTAGAACACGTATTTGATCAGCATCACGACGGCGTAACCGGATGCGCCGGATCCCGTCAGCGTAACCACCCACAGGGAGATCGAAGCTACATTGACGAGATTCCAGATGTACCACTGTTCCATGAAAGCCAGGGAAAGCAGCACCTGACCCGCGATGTTCAGCATCATCACCACCGCGTCCAGCAGAATCTTGGGCCGGTTCAGGGTGTCGATCTTTCCGGCTTCCAGTTTCATCTGGTCGATGAACAGCAGGATGAAATACACCACGACCATCCCGATGAGAAGACCGATGATGACGTAGAGCCATTCCCGCTTCGTCAGCCTGCGTGCCCTCACCTTCGCGGACTCCCCGCCTTCCGCTTTCAATTTCGCTCCCCTTTTCCGCCACTGCCAGAAGCCGACGAACTGCATCGGCAGGAAATAAAAGGCATGCAGGGCGAAATTACCCATGATACCGTTGTCCAGATAGACGATCGTGCCGATGAGCACGTCGATGAATCCGAAAACAAAGGTCAGGATGTTGCCGTTGGCGGACATCACCGTGTTCACGACCCCCATCACAGACCCGAAGCCGGCCAGCAGCAGCATGAAGGTCCGGACGTTCGGCTGGCGGAGCTGGAAGACCGTCGTAACCATGACCGCGATCAACATTCCCGTCACCAAAAAAATGTTGAACGCCAGATTGAATTTTTGCTCTCGACTCGCTGTCATTTGCCCTCGATTATCATGCAAAATTAACAGAAACTTCTTGTTATTCGGAAAAATTACGATATTTAAGAGATAAAAACGAACAAGCAACATGAAAATCGCAATCCTTGGCTGCGGCAGCATCGGCGGCGCCGTTGCCGTCGGGCTCTCCCGGTGCGGTGTGTTCCGGACCTCCGACATCACGGTCACGGCCGGACACGCTTCCTCACTGGACCGGTTCGCCGGTCTGGGATTCCGCGCGTCCCTGAACAACGCCGAAGCGGCGCGTGAAGCCGACATCGTGATGATCTCGGTACGATCCCGTGTGGTGAAACAAGTCGTAGAAGAAATCCGCGACGCGCTGGACTATTCCCGTCAAATCATCGTCAGCATGGCCGCGGAATATCCGTCCGAGGAACTTCTTTCCCTCTTCAGGCGCCCGGACGGAAGTGTGCCCCAAGTGGTAAAAGTCATCCCCAACACAGCCATCGAGGCGCGGCAGAGCATGACCTTCCTCGCACCGGTCAATGCAGACAAAGAGCATCTTGAACAGGTTCGCGCCGTGTTCGACAAGGCGGGCAAGACTCTCCTGGTGGAAGAAAAGATGCTGGGGGCAGGCACTACCCTGGCTTCCTGCGGGATCGGATACGCCATGGCGTACGTCAAGGCGGCCTCCGAAGGCGGAAAGAGGCTTGGTTTTACAGCCGAGGACGCCGTCAGGATTGTGGCGCAGACCGTACAAGGAGCCGTTTCGCTCCTGGAGATGCGCGACTTTCGGCCCGAGGAGGAAATCGACAAGGTAGCGACACCGGGCGGCCTGACCGAGAAAGGACTCAAAGCCATGGAAGAATCCGGATTCACGGACGCTGTGATCCGCGGACTTACCGCATCCGCCATATGACCGACCGGGTAGTCATCAAGGTCGGGAGCAAAGTGCTGACGCGGAAAGACGGCACGATCGACATCACGCGGATGTCCTCCCTGGTGGACCAGATCGCGGATCTCCGGCGGTCGGGGAAGGAAGTGATCCTGGTTTCCAGCGGGGCTGTCGCCTGCGGACGGAGCATGCTGAAGGTTTCGAAAAAACTCGACAGCGTGGATCAGCGGCAGCTCTTCTCCGCCATCGGCCAAGTCCGCCTGATCAATCTTTACTACCAGTTGTTTCGGGACCACGGCATCCGGATCGGTCAGGTGCTCACCATGAAGGAAAGTTTCTCCACGCGGAGAGAATACCTGAACCAGCGGAACTGTATGGAGGTCATGCTCCGGAGCGACGTGCTTCCGATCGTCAACGAGAACGACACGGTGAGCGTGACGGAACTTATGTTTACCGACAATGACGAACTCTCGTCCCTGATCGCCTCGATGATGGATGCCGAAACCCTGATTCTGCTCAGCAGTGTGGACGGCATCTACGACGGCCCCCCTTCCGATCCCGAAAGCCGGGTAATCCCCGAAGTGTCCGTCGACGCCGACTTGTCCCGGTATATTCAAGAAGAGAAAAGCAGCCTGGGGAGAGGGGGCATGAGCTCCAAGTTTTCCTCGGCTCGGAATGCGGCCCTGGAAGGGATCGAGGTGATCATCGCGAACGGTACCCGGGACGACATCCTGACAGCGCTGGCCGAACGGCCGGAGCAGATTCCCCATACCCGTTTTCTCCCCGCCGCAGGAGTCTCGCGGATCAAGAAGTGGATCGCCCACAGCGGCGGATTCGCAAAAGGAGGCGTTCGCATCAATGCGGATGCGGCGAAAGCCCTTCGCGGACCGGATGCCGTCAGTCTCCTGCTGGTCGGGGTAACCTCCGTGGACGGAGACTTCGAGGAAGGGGACATCATTCCGATCCAGGATGAAAATGGCGTGCGGATCGCCCTGGGAAAATCGGGATACAACAGCGGCGAAGCCCGGAAATTGCTCGGCGCCCGCAACCAAAAACCGCTTGTGCACTACAACTACCTATTCATGGAGGGAAAAAAAGATGGATGATTTCAAGAATATATTTACGCGCGCGAAGGCAGCCGCGCAGGACCTGCTCGCGCTTGGGGACGAACGCAGGGTTCAGATTCTCAATGCCGTGGCGGGGGCCACGCTCGCGCACCAGGAGGAACTGCTCCGCGCGAATGCGGAAGATCTTTCGCGGATGGATCCGCAGAACCCGCTCTATGACCGGCTGGCCCTCAGCCCGGAACGTTTGGAGGGAATCGCCGCCGACATGCGGCAGGTGGCCGCTCTGCCGACTCCCCTGGACCGGATCCTGGAAGAGCGGACCATGCCCAACGGATTGCGCGTCCGGAAGATCAGTGTTCCGTTCGGGGTGGTCGGAGTGGTGTATGAAGCTCGCCCGAACGTTACGTTCGACGTGTTTTCGCTCTGCTTCAAGAGCGGGAGCGTCTGCCTGCTGAAAGGGGGCAGGGATGCGGACCGTTCCAATCAGTACGCCGTCTCTCTGATCCGGGGTGTTTTGGAGCGTTTCGACGTCAACCCGGATGCCGTCATCCTCCTTCCCGCCACTCGCGAGGCCGTGCACGCCTTGCTCACGGCGAGCGAATGGGTGGATCTGGTGATCCCCCGCGGAGGCCGCGGCCTGATCGACTTTGTCCGGGAGCATGCGAAGGTCCCGACAATCGAAACCGGGGCCGGGGTCGTGAACACCTATTTCGACAAAAACGCCGACCTCGAAATCGGCAAAGCGATCGTCTACAACGCGAAAACCCGCCGTCCCGGGGTCTGCAACGCGCTGGATTGCCTGCTTATCCACCAAGACCGATTGAAGGACCTTCAGGCGCTGTGCCTCCCCCTGCTCGACCACCGGGTGGAACTCTTCGTCGACGAAGCGGCCCTTGCGGCCCTCGACGGGGCCTACCCCGCCGACCTGCTGCATCCCGCGGGACCGAACACCTTCGGTACGGAATTCCTCTCCTTCAAGATGGGCATCCGCACCGTAGCCTCCCTCGACGAGGCGCTCGCGCATATTCATGAATATGGCTCCGGACACAGCGAGAGCATCGTTACGGAGGATCCTGCCGTCGCGGATCGGTTCCGTCGGCAGGTCGATGCGGCCTGTGTCTACGTGAACGCGCCGACGAGTTTCACGGACGGGGCGCAGTTCGGGCTCGGGGCCGAAATCGGAATCAGCACCCAGAAACTGGGGGCGCGCGGGCCGATGGGCCTCCGAGAAATCACGACGTACAAATGGCTGATCGACGGCCGGGGCCAAATGCGGCCGTGAGGCTAGACTCCGGGGCTGTTGCGTTTCGGGACTCCGCCGCTCGACCGACCAGTTCGACGCCGCTCGGTTTTTCCTCTTAGGCATCCATGAGGACCCTTGTAAGCGCCTCACAGCCAAGCACTTATAGCGACCCTCGTGGACGCCGCACTATTTTTACATATAGACATCCATGAAGCCCTTTGTAAGTGCCTCATGGATAAGGATTTGCATAGAAGCCCGTGGATGCCTCTTCAACCACCAGGGGAAGCGTCCTCGTATCAAGGAAAACTAAAGAATAGGTGGCATAGTTATTGAAAATCCGCTATGAATAGGGGAGATAATCCCTAAATCTTTTGCCTTTAAATGACACATTCCAATCATAAGCGCAAAACTGTTTTGCGTAAAACACTTCGAGCGCTGTTTGTCATGCTCGTAATCCTGCTTTTTCTCTTCGGGTACAACAACCTGCGAGACCGAAACCCGGGCTACCACGTTGATCTGACGATCGTTAACAAGAAACCTTCGGTGATGCGCGCCGGTTTTGCCGCCGTTGCCATCACCCCTGAGTACATGGAGCCTTGGAACGACGTGGACGGGAACGCGCGTTACGAGCCGAAAAAGGGTGACACGTACGTGGATCTGAACGGTAACGGCGCGTTTGACACCTATTGGATCGCGGGATTCGGAAACGGGGTCGCCGCGCAAGGTGTCCACGATGACCTATGGGCGAGAACGATGGTGCTGGATGACGGGAAGACCCGGCTCGCGTTGGTAGCGGTAGATGTGATCGGCATGTTTCATTCCACGGTGGTGGATATCCGCGAAAGCCTGCCGGATGAAGCGGGGATCACCTATCTGGTAATCGCTTCCACACATACCCACGCTGCCCCGGACCTGTTGGGTCTTTGGGGAGCATCACCCTTAAAAAGCGGCGTGAACACCGAGTGGGAGGAGCACGTGAAGAAACGAGTGGTGGAGTCGGTCGTAGAGGCTGTGTCGCGGTTACGGCCCGCTTACTTTCGCTTCTCTAAAAACCTTACGGAAGGAATCGTCACCTTGGACGATACGCGTGAACCCCGCATCTATGATGAAGGACTCCGGATGATGCAGGTGGTGGACGTGGAAACTTCCGAGACGCTCGGAACGTTGATACAGTGGGCCAACCACCCTGAAACCTTGTGGGGCAAGAACCTGCTCATCTCTTCCGATTTCCCCCACTACCTGAGAGAGGCGGTGGAGAAGGGGGTCTATCGTGGCGACAGCTTGGTCAGGAAGGGCGCGGGAGGGGTGGCGCTCTACCTGAACGGGGCCGTCGGGGGATTGATGACTACCCACGCTTCGTCGAAGGTGAAAGACCCGTTTCGGGACACGGTGTACGTCGAGCCGTCGTTCGACAAGGCTCGCGCGCAAGGGGATACCTTGGGGCTGATTGTTTTACGGACGATGAAAGACAATCCGGTGGAAGTTCGGGAAGGAGGAATCAACCTGCGTGCCCGCACCTTCACATTGCCCATCAAAAACAAGTTGTTCCGCCTTGCCGCTTTCATCGGACTGATGAAGGGAGACATGAGCGGATGGATGCGGAAGCGTACCGAAGCGGCTGCGTGGAGCATCGGGCCTGCCGGTTTCTTGACCTTTCCCGGCGAACTTTACCCGGAAATTCTAAACGGCGGGATTGAAGCGCTCCCGGGTCGTGATTTCGAGGTCGAGCCGCTGGAAGTACCTCCGCTCAGGGAGCTGATGCTGGGAGATTTTCGGTTCGGTATCGGCCTTGCCAATGACGAGGTCGGGTACATCATTCCAAAGAGCCAGTGGGACGTGAAAAGGCCGTACATTTATCGCGACAGTCCTTGCTACGGCGAGGAGAACTCGCTTGGCCCGGAGACAGCTCCCCTTCTGTACAACGAGCTTCGCCTCCTGTTGGAGGAGTTGAACAACGATTGACGCAAAGTCATTGACGGGGTTATTTCTCTTAGGCATCCATGGCGACTTTTACAAGCGCCTCACAATCAGGAACTTGTGGAGCCCTCTGTGGATGGCGCGCTGTTTTTACACATAGGCATCCATGACAACCTTTGTAAGTGTCTTATTGATAGAAACTTACTGGAAGGTCCATGGATGTCGTTGCGATAGGCATGCGCGGAAGCAGGGCTTTCGAGGTCTGCCTGCCGCTTTCCGCTCCCGGCAGGCCTCTCCGCTCGGGGTAACGGGGTCTCGTCAAGTTCGTTGCACGAGACACCCAAAAGGGGGAAGATTTTTGCGAAGCACGGGCACGAGGTCATGCCTTGTAGAGGCCTGCAGGCACGATCGCTGTGGCAAGATGGGCATTTTAAAGGGGTATTTGCCACGGGAATATGCCCTACAGCTGTCTGCAGACGGGGTTGGTGTGCCCGTGCTTTGTAGAAATCCTGCGCCTGCCATGCGAACATGCACTCGAGCCTGGAACCGCGAGCGATAGCAGACAAGTGAAATAGGGTCTCGGAGCTGCTATAGAACCGACGGTGAGGAGAACTCGCTTGGCCACGAGATTTACTCCGAAGATTTCAGTCTTTGATTCAGAAACTCGGTCGGCGTGTGCCCGAACGTCGCCTTAAACCTGCTGGTAAAGCTTCTTCGTTCCTGGTACCCTACCATGAACGCGACCTCCTTTATGCTATGCTTCCCGGACTTCAAAAGATCCGCGGCTTTGCTCATGCGATATTCGTTGACAAGCTGGAGCGGGCTGCGCCCGGTGAGCGCCTTGACCTTCATATAAAATCCTGTACGGCTCATCCCGATATCTTGGACGATGGCATTGATGTCGATTTCCTCCTGAATGAGATGTTTGTCGAGTATCGCATACAGGTCTTTCATGAAATTCCTGTCATAAGCATTGTCCGGGATGATATCTTCCGGGATGTCGGCGATCGTCTCCGATGTCGCCCTGACATATGCTCCTTGGCGATCCAGACGTCTGCGGGCGATGCTATTCACTACAGCGCGGAAGTACATCGGGTCGAATGGCTTGCTGATATATGCGTCAGCGCCCAGATCCAGTCCCAGGACTTGGGACTGCGTGTCGGTTTTCGCGGTAAGCAAGACTATGGACATGGCGCAGAGTTCTGTGTCAGAACGTATTTCCCTGCAGAGCTCGTACCCGTCCATCACCGGCATCATTACGTCGCTGATCACGATGTCGAAGTACTGGGATTTTACGGCCTCCAAACCTTTCTGACCGTCAGAAGCGCCCGCTACGTTATTACCGGAGCGAAGCATGTCTATAATATACTGCCTCATGTCATCGTTGTCCTCGACAACAAGGATATTGAGCCCGGATATATACTCGACCTTGTCGTTCGACGGGGCGATGGATATCGGCTCCCCGCTCGAAGCGTTCTTCAAGACAACGGAGTCGGCAATCTCCGCAACCTGGAGGTTGTCCGGCATCACAAAACGGAACACCGATCCGGCAGGCAGGTTCTGTTCCGCCTTCATACTCCCTCCGTGGGCCTGTACCAACTGTCTTGTATAATGCAGCCCTATGCCGAAACCGTCAATCCCGCTGTACCCGGATTCATCCGCGCGGGAATATTTGGAGAAGACGCTTTCCAGTTTGCCTGCGGGGATGCCTTGTCCTTGGTCGGAAACGATGATCTCGAGGCAGTCTGCGTTGAAAGCCCTGCAATATACCCGCTCCGCCTCGCCGGACGATATGATGGATGCGGAAATGTTTATCTCTCCACCATCCGGAGAATACTTGATGGCATTGCTCAGCAGATTGGACATGATCCTGCCCACCTTGATTTCATCATACACAAACTCCAGCGAATCCGGTGCCGTCACTGTGATGGACGAGCCGCTCTTCAACGCCGTGTATTGGAAGTTCTCGGCGATTTCCGAGAGATCCCGCACAACATCCTTCCTTCTCAGGTCAAGTCTCGAGAAATCGCTGTCGATCCTGTCGTATTCGAGCAGTTGATCCGTAAGCCTCTGCAGTTTCTCGACGTTTCTCTGCATGATGCGGAGTTTTGACAGGGGCTCCCCGGAAAGAGTCTTATCATAAAGCATATCCTTGAGAGGTACGGAGATAAGCGTCAGCGGAGTCCTGAACTCGTGGGAAAGGTTGGTGAACACATCCAATTTCATCCGGTCCACTTGACGTGTCATCTCCATCATACGCTCCTTTTCCTGCCTTTTTTTTCGGTTCCAATAGTATCGGAGAACAAAGAATGTCGCTGCCAAAACAAGCAGCGCATAGAAGGATATGGCAGTCGGACTGGTCCAGGGCTTTCTCCGGATTACGAACGAGTAGGACTTTGCCATCGAATCCGGCATGCCCTCCATCTTGAGATGGAAAGTATAGTTCCCATGCGGAAGATTGGGGTACGAGGCATATTTTTCCGTATTGTAGCTCCAGTTTTCGTCATAGCCCTCAAGCTTCCATGCGAATCGTGTCTGCAGATTGTCATAATCAACATACGAGCAGATGAATGTCATCGTGTTGTCGGTGTAACGGAACTCACAAGGCGCCTGCAGAATAGCATTATGAGGGACATTGTTGACAAGTAGAAGCTGCAACGCGAAGCGGATGTCGGCATTGCTTACAAGATTGTCTTCCGATGACGGGTCGAAGACGGATATGCCATTCGAGTAGGCAAAATAAAGATTTCCGTCAAGATCCTTGAAAGACGACGTGTAGTAGTCATGCTTTCTTCCCGTATTATACAGACTGTAGTTCCCGCAGTCATCCGGTTCTATCTTGACAAGGCCATAAGAAGTCCCTATCCAGATGTTGCCCCCATCATCCTCCTGGATGCTGTGAAAAAGAGGATTGATGGCGTCCCTATCACCTCCGGACTGCCATTGAGGTATTTCGTACCGATCATAAACACCTTCAAACGGTTTGACCCTATAGAGTTTGAAATTGTCGGTAAGACACCAGACATCATTCTTATGATCCACGAAAGCCAGATTGACGGCTTCGTTCTCCGGGAGAATCTTGGAATCTATGATACGCTGACCGTCAACGAAAAAGGAAAGCTTGCCGGTATCGGCATAAACGACCGTCCTGTTCCGGGGATTGCTGTATTTTGGAAATGAATTGTTGTCGACGGGTCGGAAGCCTAGTTCCTTCGACAGGCTGTAAATGCCATTGAAGGTCTGCAGGACAACCTCTCCTCCCGGAAGCTCCCTGGCGGAATAAACGGCCGCCGGATATGCGGATCGAACATTTTCGCCTAGGCTGACGGTTTCCGAGCTCGAGGGGTCGAAGCTGATATCGAACTCATGAATCGTACCGGACGTGAATGCCAATAGCCTGTCGTCCGAAGTCACGAAAATATTGTTGATGTACCCATCCGTCCCGATGTGCGGGATCTCTACCTTGCTGATTGACTTTGACTCCTGATCCAATCTGTATACCGTTCCTCCCGCAACCGACCACATGCCATGACGGGAATCTTCCCCTATGCCTTCTATTTTCTTATGAGAGAAGAATTCCTCGATAAGGCTGAAACTCCGCGTCTTCGAATGATCCCCCAAAGGGATGAAATGAACGCCGGAGTTGTCCGGTGACACCCACAGATGGCGTCTGTCCATCAGGAATCCCAGCACCGTCTCCGATGTCACATTGAAATCAACATGCATCTTCTCGATACTGAGGTCATCGTAAATCCTATAAAGGCCCTTGCCTTCAACGGCCGCGACAGTGAAGCCGTCCCAGGATGAGCTCGAGACGAAAAAAACTTGAGCCGAACCGATCAATCCCTGTCCGATATTCCTTGGCAAGCAGTCCGTGTCCAAGGCATACAAACCTGTCGATGTCGCAAGAATGACATGGTAATTGTCGGCTTTCGCGGGCACGATTGCGTTGATACGGCTGTTGTCGGGAATTTCGACAGAACGTCGAAGATTGAGTTTGTCATCAAATGATTTCACACTCCGCTCTGAAGCCAGCCACAGTAGCTTTGACGAGCTGTCGAATACAAGATTCGATTGACGGGAAACGGCTTCGCTGTATGTCTTTGTCACTTGGAGACTCTCCTTGTCGAAAATGGAGATGCCGCCATCATGGACGAATGCCAACCTCTCTCCCGGAAGCGATACAATATTCGATATCGAATAGAAGGATTGAATGAAACGCTCGACACGCCTGCCGAGAGAAACTTTTCCTATGTAATACTGCCCGCAGAACCATATCACTCCGTTCTCCTCGACCAGGAAGTCGTTTACATTCTCATCAACGACAATCTCGTCGATGTCCCTGCCGTCGTAAGAGGACAGGCCGCGCAAGGTTGAGAAATAGAGTTTTCCCAAAGCATCCCGTTGCATTGAAGTGATCGTTTCATCCCGGGTGGCATCGACAAGATACCGCGACTGGGCATATGCTCTGAATTGAGCGAGCACAAGCGCTGAAACAAACAAAATGTGTATGAAAATCCTCAATGGAAGCGTATGATCAAGTCCTTACAAATATAATCATAATGGTTTTAACACGAAACAAGGAGATTACGACTTTTCCCCCTATATACATATCATTGAATATCATAATATTGTACTTTTCAATCCCTGTTTTGAAAAAATGAATCCCATTAATGAATAATCTCCTCCCCAAACGGTACTATTCCGCCCCTCCTTACTAGAGTAAACTATTATTTTAGTCAAAAACCATATTTCCTTATGAAGCACACTATCAAACGTTTCCTTGCCGCGGCCATACTGCTGTGCGCCTTTGGGGCGGCAGCATGGTCACAGGCCAGGATCACCGTATCCGGTGTCGTATCAGATGAAAAGAACGAGCCGCTGGTCGGAGTGGCCGTCATGATTCAAGGCACAACCACCGGTACAGTCACCAATCTCGACGGGACCTATTCTTTTTCGGTTCCGTCAAATTCCATACTCGAGTTCTCTTCGGTCGGCTATGAGACACTCGCGCTGGCCGTCAACGGCAAGACCTTGCTCAATGTTGTCCTCCGCGAGGACAATACGCTTCTTGAAGAGTCGGTTGTCATCGGTTACGGTACGACGACAAGGAAGAACTTCACCGGTTCTGTCGCCAACGTAAAGATGGAGGACTCTCCGATCATGAACACGTCGAAGACCAGCGCATTCTCGCTTCTCGACGGTGTCGTCACGGGTGTCAATTTTAGAAAGTCCGGAGAGGCGGGAGCGAGTCCTTCGCTCCTTGTACGCGGACAGAAATCGATCGCAGCGACATCCACCTCGCCGCTCATCGTGCTCAACGGCGTCATCTTCACAGGAAGTCTGAACGATATCGATCCCAACATCATCGAATCGATGAGCATCCTCAAGGATGCGACTTCTCTTGCGGCATACGGATCACAGGCTGCCAACGGTGTGATCATGGTGACGACAAAGACCGGAAGCAAGGGCAAGCCGATGTTGAATTTCTCGAGCTCCGTGGCGTTTTCAAGGCCTAATTTCAGGCCGGACATGCGAGACGGATACCAGTACATCGAGCTCATGAATGCAAGACGTATGGCCACTGACCCGCTTGACTGGATGCCCGACCTCGCCCTCGAGCGATTCAGAAGCGATGATCAGGTCGACTGGTACAGCCTCGTCACAAGAACCGGCGTAAACCAGAATTATTCCGTCAATGTGTCCGGCGCCACAGACAATATCAGCTACTTCGTTTCCGCCAGTTATCTGAACAACAAGAACTTCGTCGTAGGCGACCAATTTGACCGGTTTACGACCAACATTCGTCTCAGTACAAAAATCAACGAGTATGTTACTATCGGCTTCAACCACAACCAGTCCTACACCAGGAACGACGGCGTGCGGCCCGACTACTCGGCCGCGGTAACCTGCTCTCCCTGGAATGAACCCTATCTCCCGGACGGAAGACTCAGGCTGTATGTCGATGGGGTCGAGTACAGCACGACCAACCCGATTTGGAACGTATACTCCGGAATAGACCGCGAAAACAGAAGGACTTCCAACGTAACCGGCGGCGAGATCGACATCAAAATCCCTTGGATAAAGGGTCTCAGTTTCAAGGTGACAGGCTCGTACACGACAAACAATACTGCCATCCGCAACTTTGTACACGAAACGAACTATGTGAACATCTCTCTCGGCGAGGACGGCTACACGACGAAGGCGCAGGATGCATACCTTGACAAGGCAAACGGATATATCAACGAGAGCAAGCGCACTTCGTGGGTCCTTGACAACATCCTGACATATACGCGCGAAATCGGCAACCATTACATCAACGCCAGCCTGGTGTACACGAGAGACTCGCAGAAAGTTGACGGTCACAATGTAACGGGAACGGATTTCTCTGCTGTAGGAAACACCAACCTTGGTTTCTATGGACTCAACCTCGCGGCGACTCAGAAGTTCTCTTCGATCAGCTACTCGCTCCATAATGACGTGGGTTATCTCGCGAGAGCCATCTACTCGTTCAAAAACACCTATCACTTCAACGCGTCTGTGCGTCGAGACGGATCTTCCGTGTTCGGAGCCGACAACAAATGGGGGACCTTCCCTGCCGTAGGCTTCGCTTGGACACCGACAAACGAGAACTTCATGCAAAGCGTCAAGGCTCTTGACAACCTCAAACTCAAGATTTCTTGGGGCCTCAACGGAAACCAGTCTCTTTCCCCCTACGGTACGCTTTCCACGCTCAATGTCGGAAAGAGCGGCGGTATCGCCGCATTCTTCGACAACCAGGTGGCTTGGGGACAGAACGTCGCGGCGCTCGGCAACACAAGCCTCGGCTGGGAGAGCACCGAGTCGCTCAACTACGGATTGGAGGCCGACCTTCTCAAGAGGCGCATCCATTTCGAACTTGACTCATACATATCCAAGACAACCAACCAGATCTTCACCAGAAACATTCCGGTTATGGGCTCGGGTATCACAAGCCAGAGAGCCACAATGGGCCGCGTTGACAACTGGGGTATAGAGGCCAATCTCACCACAGAGAACATCCGGTCGAATGACTTCTCATGGAGAACCACCCTCTCTTTCACAATGAACAGAAACAAACTCGTCGAACTCTATGGAGACGGGAAGGATGACATCACCGAGTCGCTCTTCCTTGGAAAATCACTCGGCTCCATCTACGGCTACAAATGGATCGGCATTGTCCAAGAGACCGATACGGACTACATGGCCGCCAACGGCTCGAAACCGGGCGACGCAATGTACGAAAACATCGATGGAAGCAATGATGGAAAGATCACCTCAGCAGACCGCACCATCCTCGGAAACGGCAAGGACAACTTCCGTATGAGCATGCAGAATTCCCTTTCGTACAAAAGATGGTTGCTCTATTTCCTCGTAAACGGAACATTCGGCGGACGCGGCTACGGTCTTGCGAGAAACAACATGGCATATTTAACGGATGAAGGCTACGCGAACCGCAACACGCTCGACCATCCATTCTGGACCGCCGAGCGTCCGAGCAATATCTATCCTTCCTACAATTTTTCCGACAATGAGAGATTTACGGCTCTCCAGTCGTACGGTTTCGTGAGACTGCAGGAAGTCAACCTCTCCTACAACTTCAATCCTGCGTTCCTGCAGAAAGCCAGGATTTCCGCACTCAAACTCTATGTGTCAGGATCCAACCTCTTTTTCTTCGCGCCGCACTGGGTCGGCAGCGACCCTGAAGTCAGAAGTTACTCTTCGGCACAACTTCCAAGGACTGTAACATTCGGAGCAAGCATTACATTCTAAAACGACCCTTATCATGAAATCATATAAACGCATATTCGCAGGTTTGTTGGCAATCCTCTCTCTCGGAAGCTGCAACGACGACGCTTTTCTCAAAGAGGAGCCAAAAACCATCTATACCACAAAGACCGCATTCGAGAAGAGCTCGCAGGTTGAATCGCAACTGGTGACTGCCTACAGAAAGATCTTCTCCATTCATGGCTACGCCATCGAATCGCTTGCGCCATCTCCCGCGCTTCTGGGGGGAGTCGGCTCGGACGTGACCGACATCTTCCACTCACTTGCCGGTCAGGGCGCCGGGGGCTGGTCCAACTATGCAGCCTGGACTACATCCGACGGAAAGTTCAGCACAGTTTGGGATGACTTCTATAAACTGATCAGTTTCTCCAATCTCGTTTTGATGGGGGCTGAAAACGTAGAGTGGACCGATGAGGCCGAAAAAACCTATGACATCGCTCAGGCAAGATTCTTCAGAGGCTACTCCTACCTGCGTCTCGCGGAGTGCTTCGGCGGGGTACCCATCGTCGACCAGTTCACGGAAAGTCTCAAACTCGATTATACGAGAGCAAGCCGGGAGGATGTGTACAAATTTGCAATTGAAGATCTCAAAGCTGCCGCGGAAAGACTTCCCGCCTATCCAAAGCAGGATGGAAAGGTCGCCCAAGGCGCTGCTTACCACTTCCTTGCCGAGGCCTATCTCGGACTGGGTGTCGAGACGAACAACTCCTCCGGCGACAATTACTCGAAAGCCGCCGATGCCGCGAAAAAGACCATCGCCCTCCATCCGCTCATGACAAACAGATTCGGAAAAAGAGCCGACCCGGACTCAAAGTCAAGCAACAACGGCATTCCGGCATACAAGCCTGACGGGAATGTTTTCTACGATCTCTTTCAGGTCGGCAATTACGCCTACTCCGCCGGAAATACCGAGTCCGTATGGATCATCGATATCCCGGGATATGATGAGCTTCAAGCTTCCGGCCTTTCGGAAGGCATGTATTCAGGCTATATGCACAGCGGTCAAATCTACTATCTCACGCAGTTTGTCGGTCCTGTCTTCCGCGACATGCGTTGGAAACAGGAACTTCGTGAAGAGGGAGCGAATGACTGCCCGTTCCTTGGAGATATCGACATCGACAAGTATCCCGGCGGGAATCTTTCCGCCTACCTGGGAGGCAGTTCAATCGGGAGGGTCACCCCTACCACCTATCTTTCGGACAAGGTGTGGGAGGGAGACTATTGGAATGACATGAGAAATGATTCCATCAACATCTGCCGTAATTTCATCTGTCTCGACCGTTCTCACAGCCGCCATGGCACAATCGTAAAGGCGGAAGAGCTCAACGACCCCAAGGGTCTTCTGCCTCTTAGCGCGAAAATTGCCATGCAGGATGACTGGGGATGGCACTCAAGCGCAATGGACGTACATGTCGCGCAGTACGGAAGAGACTGGTATGTCGTCCGTTCGTCCGAAACATACCTTCTTCTTGCGGAAGCTTTGTACAGAGACGGCAAATCCGAGGACGCCGCGACCGCTATCAATACCGTCAGATCACGCGCCAATGCCTCGAAGATGTTTTCGGGCTCGGAAATTTCCATCTACACCATCCTCGACGAGCGGGCAAGGGAACTTTCATACGAAGAGAGAAGGTGGCCTACACTCCTCCGTATGGGAAGCAGCCTCAACGGCGGGTCGAACGAAGTGATGAAGAAGCAACTTCTCCAGAACGCGATGTACACGTCTGACTTCCCTTTCTACACGGGTACGATCGAATGGACACTCTTCCCCATCCCTGTCAAGTACATCCAGATGAATTCCGAGGCCGACCTGGGACAGAATCCCGGCTGGAAATAGTTGCTAGAAATAGGATCCTATGAAATTTAGACTTATTGAAATAGCCTCCTTGTCTGCGCTTTGCATCCTGGCGTCGTGCAGCGGAGGCGCGCTCATGCCTCAGGACTTGAGGTGTGAACATATGATTGCCCCTCGTGTCGTAGACATCCCGGCGCCTCGCCTCTCCTGGATCAACGAGGCCGGAAAGAGTGTCAAGAACGAGGCGCAGACAGCCTACCGGATCCTCGTCGCGTCAGACGAGTCCCTTCTCGAAGAGGGGAAAGCCGATCTCTGGGACAGCGGCAAGATCGCCTCTGACCAGAGCACAATGGTCGCGTATGCGGGAGAGGCTCTCACATCTGGAGCGAACTGTTACTGGAAGGTCAGGGTTTGGAATGCGAAAGGCAAGCCATCCCGATGGAGCGATACCGCTTACTGGGGTATGGGCATTCTTGATGCGTCCCTATGGAAAGCCGAGTGGATCGGAGCCCCGTGGCAGGGAGAGGAGACCTACAAGACTGTCGAGCCGGAGAGACCGATCCCGGTCCCTCCCGGAATGAGTACGGAAGTATTCATGAAAATGGTTCAGCAGTACATGGACAATCCGCAGAGCAATGTGTTCGGCCGCCAGGAAGGCGAATCTCGGAGCGGTCGGGGATCCCGGCGGGACGAAGCCGCATGGTCGGCATCCACCAAGGAGTATAAAACAGCACAGACCCCGGCACCTCTTCTCAGAAAGCGTTTCACCGTCGCCGGAGACATCGCTTCCGCCAAGGCATTTGTGGTCGGTCTCGGTTATTACGAGTTCTATCTCAATGGAGAGAAAATCGGTAATGAGGTTCTTGTCCCCAACCAAACAAACTACTCTGAAAGACCGATTGTCGGACAGTACGGCCCGACCACAGATAGTTTGTTCAGAAATTACCGTGTTCTCTATACGGCCTTCGATATCACCGACCTGCTCCTGAACGGCGAAAATGTCGCAGGGGCCATCATTGGGGAGGGATTCTACAATGCGGTCGGACAATACCAAATCCCGTTCGGCTCGTCGAGGTTCCTCTGCCAGATCGAGATTGACTTTGCCGACGGCTCGCACCAGACCATCTGTACCGACAGATCGTGGAAGAGCAAGCAGTCCCCCATCCTGGTGAACGGTGTGTTCGAAGGCGAAGTCTATGATGCAAACGCGGAGATCAAGGACTGGTGCAGTCCCGTCTTCGACGACTCCTCTTGGGAGAATGCCGCCGTCAGACAGGCTCCAACCGGAGAACTGACAGCCCACACGTCCCCGGGAGATGTCATTTATGATATTCTGGAACCTGTTTCAGTTCTAAAGAACCCTGATGGAAGCTACGATGTCGACTTCGGCGCGGAAATCACCGGATGGGTGAGATTGAAGAACTTCGAGGGGGAGAAGGGCGATACGATCACCTTGAAATACGAAAACGACCAGATACTCATGTACAACAAGTACATCTGTGACGGCAGTCTCGTCAAGGAATATGCCCCGAGATTCACCTTCTTTACGTTCAGCAAAGTCAACATCGGCGGCATCGACAATCTGGCTTCCGACATGCTCCAAGCCGAATGGGTCTGCACGAACCTGCCTCAAACCGCCGAATTCCGGTCATCCAACCCCCTTTTCGAGGAAATCCTTGCGATATGGAAACGCAGCCAACTGGACAATTCCCATGGGGGTCTTGCCAGCGACTGTCCCCACAGGGAGAGATCAGGGTACACGGGCGACGGTCAAGTGACGGCAGCCGTAGTCATGGACAACTTTGACGCCGCGGCATTCTATAAAAAATGGGTGCGCGACATGAATGACTGCCAGAATCTCGCGACGGGACACGTCCCGAACGTAGCCCCGACCAATAACGGCGCGGGCGGCATCGCCTGGGGCGCGGCCATCGGCATCATCCCGTGGGAGCACTACCTCCATTACGGAGACAAATCCATTCTTGCCGACAACTATTTCGCGATGAAGGAATATGTCCGCTTTATGGAGGGCCTCACGGGTCCTGACGGGGTTATCGATGCTACAAAAGATCCGGACATCGCGCAGACTTGCGGCATCATGGGCTCATTGGGAGACTGGTGCTCTCCTTTCGGAAATCCCGACAGAGTGGTTGTCCATCAGTTTTACTTCTGGCATTGCGTCGACATCCTTGCAAAGACAGCGAGGATCTTGGGTAACATTGAGGACTTCAGCAGGTATTCCGAGTTGAGAGACAATCTCTACGAAGCCTTCCACAGGAGGTTCTACAAGGAGGATGAGAAGTCTTACGGTCCCAGGGGCGCCAATGTTTTCGCGCTAAAGATGGGTGTCCCTGAAGACTGGAAAGCGGGCGTGATCGAGTCTCTCAGAAAGGAGATCGTAGAGGAGCATGACGGTCATCTCCATACCGGTATTTTCGGATCTCGCTATCTCTTTGAAATCCTCGGACAGGTCGGTCTCAATGATGTCGCATACGAAGCGATGTGCAAGACGGACTTCCCTAGTTTCGGTGCATGGATAGAGGATGGAGCCACCACGACAAGAGAAAACTGGAACAACAGCGGATCACGGAACCATCCCATGTTCGGAGGCGGTCTTGTCTGGTTCAGCAACACCCTTGCCGGCATCAATATCGATGAGGAAGAGCCTGGTTACAGGCACATCGTAATCAAACCCATCCCTGTGGACAAACGCTACACGGTATCGTACTCGCACAAGACTCCCTACGGGACCGTTTCTTCAGCGGTCGCATGCTCGGAGAAGTCTTTCAAGGTGACCGTCACGATTCCTGTCGGCAGCCATGCGACCGTCATCCTCCCGTACTCCGGGAAGACTTTCAAAATAGGACAGGGCACCTATTCATTCACTGACAAGAAATAAAAAAGCAAACATATGAAAGCACATCGATTCATAATCATCGCAGGCGCAGCCACCCTGTTCTGCCTTGCGTCATGCCAAAAGGATGAGGACTTCGTCCTTGAGAATACCTATCATCTTGACAAGCTTCTCGTCGCGGAGGGAAGCGGATTCAACGATGAACTTTACACATTTACGCTGGAACTTGCCGAAGAGGGCGTCTCGGGATCAAAAGGAAACTATACCGGCTCGGGCAAAGTCGTCAGCTATCAATTCTACGGGAGCAAATACTATCTCGAGTCTGCGGTATATCCTGCCGTCACGGCAAACAACGAATCAGATGCCAGTTATGTGGCGGAACAGTCCGCAGTATTTGAAGTGGAGAACGGAAAGGTCACACGCAAGGGCATCTCAGAGGGATTCGTTTATGTGTCGAAGACCAATGATTCGTACAGATTCGGATCGACTTCGAAACTCTCCGACGGCACTGAGTTCAAGTTTGTTTCGGGATGCGACATCGTTTTCCCCAAACTTCCCAAGTACAAGTACATGCCCATCTTCTTGCAGGCATACGATGCGTCTCCTATTTATGTAGTCGAAATCGGCAATGGGAGTCTTGCGTTTGACGGAAGCGTGACCGGAGACGGAGTCTTGATACACCTCGAGTTCAACGGAATCTCTTCCCTTGCGGACGGCGTTTACAAGCCGGGTGACTACAAAGCCGGATTCCTAAATGACACCTATGCCGCCTGGGGCGCTGTCTGGGATGAGGGATCGCGCATCATCAATGTTGCAGGCGCTACTCAGTCTGTCTCCATGTACATCACCACAGCGACCATCACGGTGTCGACATTGGACGGCGGATTGAGAAGAATCGAAATTGACCTCGATGATGTGATCTATATTTTCGAAGGGACAATCTAAAGCTTCGGAGCCGTTTTTAAAGGAATATTCTTAAGCGGGTCCGGCTAAGTCCTGCAGGACATTGGCGGGCTGTTCGATCAAGGCAGGACGGCGGGGAGCGTGGCCGGAGATGATTGATTATCTGGTTGATCCTGTTTTTTACCCTTAATTCAAACCCTTGCACCGGATCCACCGTTCCGGTCACACGCAAAAAGGAGACCACCGCGTTTCCCTGCATAGGCATCCATGAGGGCCTATGCAAGCACCTCACAACCAAGCACTTGTGGTGACCCTTGTGGATAGCGTGCTGTTTTTATGCATAGGCATCCATGACAACCTTTGTAAGTATCTTATTGATAGAAACTTGCTGGGAGGCCCGTGGATGCCGTTGCGGTAGGTATGCGCGGAAGCGAGGCTTTCGGGGTCTGCAGCACGGGACACCCAAAGGGGGGAGACTTTTGCGAAGGACGGCCACGGGGTCATGCCTTGTAGAGGCCTGCAGGCACGATCACTGTGGCAAGATGGGTATTTAAAAGGGGTATTTGCCACGGGAATATGCCCTGCAACTATCTGCAGACGGGGTCAGTGTGGCCGTGGTTTGTAGAAATCCTCCGGCACGTTCCAAGCCAGGGGTTTGCGGAACTTGTCACAGCGACAGATTGAACGAAGAATTGAATTAATGTTTCGCAAGTGATTCCGATATTATTGCAATCCGACATATATTCACTATCTTCACAGATAGCAAAACGGCCATGCTTGGCTAAAAAAGGGAACAGGCACTTCATGAAAAAAAATAAAATAGAAATAGAACTAAAACTCAAAAAGGCGCTGAAAGACGGAGGCTATCTATGGTCCTACGACGCAGAGATCAGGCACAATCCGTCCGTCAAAGAAAACAAAGAACTGCTGATAAAATGTCTCCTCCATCTCGACTATAAATACATAAACGACATATTCACCCTCTTCGGAAAAAGCCGGTCAAAAAAAATTTGGAAAGAAAACCTGCTCAACCAGAACAGCAGATATTCAATTCAGAACTTTCTCATCGCAAACAGATTCTTCGGCATCAAGAATCCAGACAAATACATCAAGCGCTATGGAAGAAACTGATTTCATTCAAGGGCTTACGCCCAGTAGCGAAAAAGTATTCAAAAAAATCTCCAGTCTTGACTGCCTAAAAGACCTTCATCTATGCGGAGGAACAGCACAGTCAATACAGATGGGCCACAGGCTGAGCGAAGATATCGACTTCGAACTCTTGAATACACGGGAAACAGCAAAAGAACTGGACTTTTCAGGAATAATCACGGGAATTTCCGGCATATTTCCGGAATACAGGAAAGAAATCCTTTCCAACAATCATTTCCTTCTTTTCGTAGACAACAACGTCAAACTCTCTTTTTTTTGTCCGAACGACAAGGTTCCATACATCGGAACAGGCTTCAGATACAACAACATCGTCACCCCGTCACTCGATGAACTTTTCGGGATGAAATTATATACCATCAATGTAAGAACTGTATTCAGAGACTACTACGACATCTATACCTTCATCAAGTCCGGATTTGACCTGAACAAGGCAATGAGATATGCCGGAATGTTTTCCGGACACAGGTTCCACCAAAGGCAAATGGAAGCGCAACTGCTCCGATTCCAAGATTTCAAGCCAGAGCCGGGCTTCAAAAATCTCATGCCGAAATACGACATCAACCCGGAAAAGATCTGTCTGGAAATCAAAAAGAATATAACGGCATCGACCGTAATACGGGGAAAAAAGAATCAGACTTAGGCTGACGGAGCGCTGAGCTCCGGATGCTGAAAAGAAACAATACAACTTCCAAGACCAAATCCCGGCCCGACACATGCAAAAAGGAGATCTGTCGCTTTCCCGCATAGGCATCCATGAGGGCCTATGCAAGCACCTCACAACCAAGCACTTGTGGTGACCCTTGTGGATAGCGCGCTGTTTTTATGCATAGGCATCCATGACAACCTTTGTAAGTATCTTATTGATAGAAACTTGCCGGGAGGCCCGTGGATGCCGTTGCGGTAGGCATGCGCGGAGCGGGGTTTTCGGGGTCTGCAGCATGAGACATCCAAAAATGGGGAAGACTTTTGCGAAGCACGGCCACGGGGTCATGCCCTGTAGAGGCCTGCAGGCGCGATCGCTGTGGCAAGATAGGCATTTAAAAGGGGTATTTGCCACGGGAATATGCCCTACAGCTGTCTACAGACGGGGTTGGTGTGGCCGTGGTTTGTAGAAATCCGCCGGAACGTTCCAAGCCAGGAGTTCGCGGAAGCTGCACCTGCGATGCGAACATGCCCGTGAGCCTGGAGGCACGAGCGGACGCAGTCGACAAACTGTCTCAGAAAACAGGTCTAGCACTATTGCGCGATTGTTCTACAAGACATTGTTGAGTTCGTCGATCAAGGCGGAACGGCGCGGATACTTCGCTTTGAGGTCGATGATGATCTCTTCCACGCGTTTTCGGTCTCCTAATTTCAGGATGCGCCGGAGATAGGAACAGATTTCCCGGTAGTGGCCGCGCCCAAGCGGGATTCCCTCCAGTTCCCGATAAATGACAGCAGCGTAGAGCGCGACCAGTTCATCCTTGTAGTCTGCCTTCAGGTACCGTTCATATTCTTTGAGCGTCCTGCCCGAAGGCTGCTCGCTGACATGCTGCAGGAGTTTGTCCCACCACTTCTCCCGGATACACAGATTGACATAGGAATTCGACCATCTCTTCGTCTTCAGACGTTCGGCGAGCACGCCGATATACTCTCTCCAACAGCCTGCGGGAACATATTCCTTTAATACTTCGTAATAGATAAGCGGCGGCTCCAGGCACTGGGTCCCGTCCCCGTGATCTTCCAGCCACAGACCTTCCGCCAAAGAGAGGATCCGTTCGGCGTCTCCCTCCGATAGGGCGGTCGCGAGTTCATACTCCCGCCATTTGGCGACCAGCCCGGCTAGAGACCTGCCCCCGTCATATTTCTGTCCCTTCCGGCACAGGGAATATGCCAGCGGATAATCCGCATCCGCAATCGCCCGCTTGATCGCGGCCTCGCGGAATTCCGGAACATCAATATGTTTCTGTAGGTAGGATTCGGCCTTTTCGGGGGACATCTTCAACAGCACCGAATAGATCAACCGGCGAGCATCTTCCCACCCGTATAAATCAGTGTAATTTTTTAGGTCTCTCGGTTTGCTTTCCGGGTATCGGTCTTCAGCCGTTTGGATAATGACTTGTCGTTCCGCATCGGTGATGGCAAGTGAAGCGGCAAGTTCCAGCATCCCCATGTCCCAATCCCAGCCACTGAATGCTTTTGTACGGAATTTTTCGAAACAATACGCGAGAAGTTCCCGTCGTACCGGATCGCTTGGATCCATCTTCCGCGCCGCCTCCCCCAGTAACTCGTAGGCGTCGTGGACAAGAATCCCGATGTCGCCGTTGCTGTCATCCGCATAACCGAAGGCGTCGATCATGCTTTCAAATACGGGGATACAGATATCGATGCAGGGTTTTGTCTTGCCGCGGCCCAGCAGGTCCCTGGCCTCGTCCAGAAATTCGGAAATGTCCCGGTTCAGCCCCCTGGCCGCAGACCAGTCCACATAACCTAGGCGGCCCTTCGCATGGCGGATCGCGACACGAATCCGCTTGTCGATGTCTTTGCCTGCATCTTTCGCTGGCCTTGAAACGGACCGAGCCTCTTCCCGCAGATGATAGAGACAGGCGACGATATGCTTGCACACCGGTCCCATGTCATAGGGACAGTCGCACTCGTAATTCACAACCGCATCCCCCTGTACATCTATAATGACATGGTAGAGTTCTGTTCCTTTGACTTTGAATATGTTGCGACCCCGCCCGTTGGATTTGGGCGCTCCGACAAGGCCACTCTCATAGTACTTGAATCCTCTGCTGAGAATCTTCCAGTCAATCTCATCTTCGAAATCATCAAGGTGCAACTTCTTCATACATCTGGGTTTTCTGTAAAAATAGGAACATCTTCAGATATCCACAATTTGCCGCCGGATTTCTTGGCGATTCTTCAGGACAGATCCCTCTTGTTTGACATATTTGAGCATAAAGAGCGTGACCGAAAATCATTGATTACCTGGTTGATCCTGCTTTTCACCCTGGCGTGGTGGAGGAGGGTGAAAACATAGATCATATTCATGATGAGCGCATTGCGGTCACGCAAGGCAAACAAAAATCAGGACAGCCTACGGGCTGTCCTGATTTTGAGAGCGGCTATCGCAGCACCTTCCAGAAACTCGCCGGAAGATAGATGTTCGGCAGGCTATATGCCAGCGCGAAGAGCGGGGCGATCTCCTCGTCGCGGAAGCCGGCGATGCCGCAGCCGATGCGGGTGACAAAGAATGTGAGTTCAGGATGTGAGTCTGCGAAACGAATGAATTCGTCGACATAAGGCTTGATGGTATCAACCCCACCCTGCATCGTCGGAATGGCGTAACTCTGGCCCTGGAGGCCGACGCCCTGGCCATAGACGGCTCCGAACTTCTCCACGGCCACCCGTGCCGCTCCTCCATCGTGACGCCCCGCCAGGTTGCTGCCGAACACGAAGATCTCTCCGCCCTGAAGTTCGTCTGTAACAAGTAACTTTGAATCGACATTTTTTGGCAAAGGAAAATCGACACCTCTGCCATAAAAAGCAAAGGCATCCATAACTTTGTAAATCACTGCAAATACAAATGTCATGGATGCACAAGGGCTCACGAGTCTGCAAAGGAAACTCGTAATGTGGTACAAAGTTAAAGAATTATAATCAAAAGGACTCAACTGTGTGCAAATTGCACACGTGCTCGGTCTGCACCGGCAGACCGTGATGAAGTATGACGGGATGTCTCTGGAGGAGTTCCGGGCAAGCCAGTCTTACGAACGGTACTTCAAGCGTTCGTGTCCTCCGAGCACTTCCAATGCGTGTTCTGCCGGAAAAGCGACCCGCAGTCGAAAGGCAAAGTGGAGAATGTTGTCAAGTACATCAAATACAACTTTCTGCGCGGCAGGGAGTTCACCAACATGGAGATGTTGAACGAGTCCGCCGTCCGCTGGCTTGCCAGGACGGCAAACGGTCTGCCCCACGGCACGACGAAACGGATACCGGCAGAGGCCTTCAAGGACGAACAGCCGTTCCTGGCCCCGTATGTCGGGACACCGGCCCATCCCCGGGACGGAATGAAAGAATACCTCGTGCGCAGGGACAACACCATCAACTTCCACAGCCACTTCTACAACGTTCCGACGGGGACATACAACGGCAGCGGCACCTTCGTGTGGGCCTGTGTCAAAGAGGGCCATGTCGAGATCTACAGCAACGAAACGGGGAAGCAGCTGGTCCGCCATCCTCTGGCCAGGATACCGGGCGAGGCGGTCCTGGACGAAACAATCCGGCGGACGAAGCTGCCGAGCCGAAAAGAGATTGAAAACTACATCCTGTCATACCTGGACGGATACCGCTTTTTCTTCCTTTCATACGCCGTGTCCGATTTCCTCGGTTTGCCCGGCGTAATGACTTTGACGCCCATGAACTCCTTTGCACCGCGTCCTCCCCGGTCATCAGCCTTTCCAGTTCACGTACCTGGCGCCCTGCAAGAGTATGGAGCTTCCTCATGGCGGAAACGGCTTTCTTGCGGCGCTTCGGATGATTGCTGTTGTATGTCATCCTCAGCAGATGCTTGCTTGTTCTGGTATAAGTCTGCCTTTGAGGGATATCCTCCGTATCGGCTATCTTGTTGCAGCAGTCTATCACCTTCTTGTATAGCCTTGCATCTGTGGGGAAGGCGGTATTGTTGCCCTGAACAGTAGTGTCAGACACGACAAGGGACTCTTCCGCTTTCTTGCCGAACATCTTGATGCTGTGCTCAAAGATCTTCCGGAAACCCGACTCTCCGATGCGCTTGCGAAAGTGAACGAAGTCGCTCGGGTCACAAGGAAGCTTATGTTCAAAGAATGCAGCGCCGGTGAAGTACTGCAGGTACGGGTTCATCACCCAGGCTTCTGCCAGAGTTTCGTCTCCGAAATTGTAAATGTGCTTTAGCATCATGCAGCCGACCATAAACCGTATCGGCATAGCCGGACAGCCGGTATGAGAATACAGAAGTGCGAACTCCTTTTCAAAGAAGTTCCAGTCTATTTTCTCAGCCAGCAATACCAGTTCGTGGTTCATATCTATAAAATCTTTCAACAGAGGCCTGAAAAGTTCGCCCTGATTCCGGTCTGGTGATTTTCCTATCATTTTCTGCAAGGTTTATAGACATAAAGGTACGAAATCTTGCAGAAAAAACAAGAAAAATATCAATTATTTTATTGATTGTCAATTTGTTAAACCATTTTTAAGGAGCGACTATTTAGAGCCGTACGGTTTCCACGTTGCAGCGTTCACCTTCTATTGTCAAGATGTTAAAACCAGGCTGGAAGGCCTCCTCAAACGGTGCAAGATCTTTATCGAATGATGTGCTTACAGATGGTGCCGTACAATACAAACAATTCCCAATACGCTCATTGGTAGCATAATGGTTGTGTCCTGATAACACCGCAATCACCTTATCGGAAGAAGAGACACTATTGATAAAAAGTTGCCTATTCTCCAAAATCCTCCTATCAATCCAGCTCCCGGTTTCTGTGGCCGGATGGTGCATAAGGATTATCTTCTTCCGTTCCCCCTCAGCGATAATACTCTTTATCCTGCCCAACTCCCACTCCGGCAGCACTCCTCGAGAACGATTCTTTCCATCTTCTGCTACCGCCACTGTGTTAACCGAGATGAAATCTATCTCTCCCTGGCTGAAAACCGGCTCATATTTGAACTTCGAGAAGGCCGTTTCGAATAGCTCCTGGGTGTTATCGTGATTCCCATTGAGAATGTATACAGGGAAGCCAATATGAGCGAATGCCCTGTCGGCCAGCAAATAGGAAAACCGACACCCGTCATTAGAAATGTCACCCGTAATTACAGCAAGATCTATATCCTTGTAAGATTCGAGCAACGAGATAGTCTTCAAAAGATTCTCATATGGTTTCACTCCATAAATCTCGCCTTTCGATGAATCTATATGAAGATCTGAGAGATGCGCTATTCTCACAATGGTCCAGTATTAGGAGAGTTTGACAATGGAATCAGCCATACCGGCAACTTTCTCGTCATGCGTTATCAGCAGGGTTGAGCGAGACCGCATCAGTTCAGTGATTACTTCCATAATAGATGCGGCGGTTTTGGGATCTAACGATGCCATAGCCTCGTCCAGGATGAGAATCGGCGCATCTTTGAGGAAAGCACGTGCCAACGCAATCTGCTGTTTTTGCCCCCCGGAGAGTCGAGACCCTCTATCACCAACTACTGTTTCATAACATTCGGGCAAGGACGTTATGAACTCATGAATGCCAGCTTTCTTTGCCGCTTCTTCAACATCCTTGGCAGAGGCTTTATTGACCCCCAAAGCGATATTGTTGAAGACTGTGTCATTGAAAAGAACAGCATCCTGAGGGACGAATCCGATGACCTTCCTAATCGAAGCTGCCGAGACAGTCGTTATATTTTCCCCATAAATCCTGATGTCACCTGCCCGGGGAGTAAACAGCTTGATGGCAAGTTTGGCAGCTGTTGTCTTCCCAACACCTACGCTACCGACAATCGCAATGCTGCTTCCTTGCTCCAATACAAACGAGAAATTATCAAGTACCGGAGTGTTATCTTCATAAGAATACGAGACATGTGAGAACTCTATCGCGGGAACATCTGGCTCGATTTCAACTGCCGCAGATCCATTCTGGTCATCGGCATTCTGACCATCCTTCATATTCAGGACCTTGTTGATTCTCTCCAAGGATGCAACTTGCTTTCTAATGCTATAGGATGCCTTTGCGATGCCCCTGACAGGAGCAATAATGGAGTGGAATATCAACAGAAAATAGACGAACTCGGCACCGGATAAGCGCGTTCCTTCAGAGAGGATACTATTCCCTCCAAACCAAAGAAGTAGAGCAAGAATGGTTGATACCGTAAAACGTGTAACAGGTGATGATAAGGCAAGAACCCTGTTCAGCTTTCTGAATGTACGCCGGTTCTCTTCGTTTATCTCTTCAAAGCGTTCTGACGCCTGCTTTTCGGCGTTGAATGAGCGGATAACTGTAAGGCCACCTATCGTTTCCTCATATTGAGAAAGAATTGTGCCTCTTTCGCTCTGACCCTTATGGGCGAGCCTCTTCAATGACCTGCCAATGACGATGACAATCAAGGCGCAGAGCATCAAAAGAGCAAGCGCAAACAGCGTCAGTTTAGGGGATATAGTAAAGAGCGTTATGAGGTAAATGATGACGGGGATAGGGTGTTCTATCAGCAGATCCAGCGTGTTGTTTACGCACCACTCAACTTCCAGCACATCATTGGTTGTCCTGGAGACAAGATCACCACGGTTATCCTTACTCATCAAACTTGCCGGGAAGTCGAGAATCTTGTTGTACAGTTCTTTCCGAAGGTCCCGTAAAATGCCCACTCTCATAGGAATCCTGAAGAATTCAGCAAGGAACGAGCAGCCATTACTGAGAAGAGAGGTAATGATAATGAACAGGGCGATGATCATCAGCCCATATCCAGTTCCATGTTCAAGGGATGCGCCCTGAAGATAATATAGTGTGTTATTCTTTACGAAATCGAAGATGTCCTGAAAGGAGGAACTTGCCGGGCTGTTCATTATCTGTATCGATTCCTCAGATATGCCGAACAGCATATTGATAATCGGAATGACTGCTGAAAACCCTACAATGCTGAATATTGAACTCAACGCCATGAAAAGGACATTAAGGCCGATGCTTCCCTTGTATTTTGGGAAGAACCGACCAATCAGCCCCAGATAATTCATGCCGCCCTTCTTTGCCATACCGCTCAGAATTTCAACTGAAGCTTTATGCTCCACATACGGCCCAGAGAGTAGAACATGTAGACATCGTCAGGATTTACTTTTTTCGTGGCCGTTGAAACATTAGACGGATTCCATGCCTTCTCGATATAGTAGCTGTCGAGAATATTGTTCACCTGCCCCGAAAGAGATGCATCCATTCCCGCAATCTTGAACGTATAGGTGGCCCTGGCATCAAGAGAGCCGCCACATGGTGCTTTCCACGGTTCGCTGACATAAATTTCTTTTCCGATGGACAGATTGCTTCCGGACAGTGAATAGTAGGCGTAATTCCTATCAAAGAATGTGTAGCCGCCCCCAATTTTGAACCCCTTGAAAGGTTTGAACAAGGCATCAATGGAAGCGGTTGTCTGTGCGGAGCCGCCGACATGGATGCCTTTCATATTTATGAGGGCCCAAGCATGATCTTCGGCACCAGGCGTAGTAACACCGCCGTCCATGTTGATGGCCTGACCGGAAAAGTTGTATGCGTAACCCTTTACATTGTCGCTATCCCATCTCCAGTCACCAATCGAGAGCATTCCGGAAAGTTCCATCCAACGGAAAGGACGGGTTATGAATTCAACTTCAACACCAAGATGGCGGGAATTAACGCCCGTCATGTTCAAATAATACTGCCCGTTCAACTTTCCTCTCTTGGCCATTGCCTTATCAAGCCATTCAATGAAGTAGCCATTGACGGCCAGGTCGACATACTCATTGTGGAAGCCATATCCAAGTTCGGCAGAAGCGGCTTTTTCATTTACGACACGTTCATTGATTTTATGGGATGAGGTCGCTGACATAAAGACGCCTCCCTTGAACTTCGGTGCCCTGGAAACATAACCGACGTTAGCATAGATATTATGATTGTCGTTGATGTTGTAGTTCGCACCGGCCTTAATGTTTCCACCCCAGAATGTGGCAACGTCTGATTTGGCATTATCCACTGAGTAATAGAACCGGTCATATCTCCAGAACTGTGAGTTGCTGAGAGCTCCGGCAATGAAAGCGCTGAACCTATCCCCGACATACTCCAATTGCGCAAAACCACCTTCCTGAACAATGTGGGAGTCATAGTCTCGGTACAAGATATCACTAATTCCCAAGTATGCTTGCTTCCATTCGTCCGTTGCAATGGGATTGTTATCACTTGAGACATCACTTCTGCCTGGGTCGATATAATAGGTTCCACCGAGCAAATCGTCCAATGTGTTCTGATGCAAAGCCTTATAAGAACGGATGTCTATTCCGGCCGTAAAATTGAGGCTTGAGAAATCCTGCTTATAAGTGGAGACCAAGCCATACGTTCCGTAATTACCTATAGTATTGGACATTACGAGCAAAGAACCCCGGTCGGAAGCAGCATTGATGCCCTCGATTTTGGCATAATCAAATGTGCCATCATTCGCGCGGAACTTAGTATTAAGCTTGCCGTAATCGGCGCTGTACCAGTCATACTCGGAGTATGTATCTTCATCCGCAAGGCCGGAATGAGAATACCCTTTACCAAAGGAGTAATATGCATTGGTGCTTAAACTAGCCGATGTGTTAATCTGCCAAATGTGGCTAAGGAAGACCATCGCATTTGTATAGTGCTCCAGACCCTGAGATCGTCTCTGGCCATTGCTGTTGTATCCAAGTTCGGGATTGTATCTGGTCCAGTCTCCATTGACCTTATACAGCAAACGAACTCTTTCCCATTCGGATTTCGTTAAGGCATCCTTACGGGAGTAGTGCCCTTGCATTGAGCCAAAAGCCGTGAGGCTGATTTGGTGGGAAGCATTCAGTCGCTTGGACACATTCGCAAAGAAGTCATAAACCTTAAACTCGCCACCATCGAAATATCCGTCACCGGAAGAGCGACCCCCCTGAAGGGTCACGGACCAACCATCCTTCATCAAGCCTGTGCTGACCGCAAAACCGAGTTTCTGGAATCCGTCGTTACCCAGACCATAACTAACGAAACCGCCTGGATTTGTCTCTATGCCCTTTGTAACAATATTGATGGTGCCGCCGACAGATGGTGATGCAACCTTTCCGGAGCCGATTCCTCGCTGCGATTGGATAACGGCTGCCGCGTCAGCCAGGCTTGCCCAATTGGACCAATAAACGATGCAGTTTTCAGGGTCATTGACCGGGATACCATTAATCATGACGGCGATATTGCTGTTATCAAAACCTCTCATGTAAATCTCAGAATCCGCCCAGCCTCCTCCTTGGCGATTAGCGTGGACGCCTGGAGTGTGTTTGAGGATCTCCACAAGTTCCTGGTTCCCCAGATTCTCATTGATTATTGATGCTGTGACAGCACTGACAGCGATGGGTGTTTTACGGGGAAGGGCAATCTGGCCGACTACGAGGGCATCTTTCAACAGAAAATTGTCTGGCTGCATCTTGATAACGCCGACGTTATCGCGTTCGGAAATATCAACCGTGACCGACTCAAATCCAAGGAAAGAGAGGACAATAGTCGATGAACTCTTTTTTACATTCATCGAGAAAGCCCCATTCACGTCGCTAACCACACCGCTAGCCCCTGAAGGTGTACTAATTGCCACACCGGCAAGAGGAAGAGAATTAGAAGCATCTTCTACTATACCGGTTATAAGTCTGTCTTGTGCATTGGCATTGATTGCGAAAGAGATGATAGCGACAATAACGCCCAGAGATTTTGAAAATATGCCTTTTTTCATGATCGCTTTTTTGATCATAGATACGCCGCCAAGACAATTTCTTACATCCATACTGTCAATACAGGCTCTCTGCATCATCCGAGTGCTGCTTGAAATTCTTCAGCACAACGTTCTTGCTTGTATTGGCATCGCGTGTGTTCGGTAAAAGCTCCGGACGGTTTATATAAAGTTTAACGGCTCACTTGAACCATTTAGTTCATTGACAATATTGTAGTTAGGTTTACCAAAGAGTTGATTGAGCGGCAAAGTCTCTGTAAGAGAAACACTTGCAAGTTGAAGCATCTCATAAATTGGCCTGTCAATATTCATCTTTTTCTGCACGATTGCCATCATACAATAGGTCGTGATTGCGCGGAGTAGATTTGGATTCTGACAGCATTCTCGGTCTCACCCCAGAATTTTTTAATCTTGAGATGCTGCTTCATCCACTTGAAAAACAGCTCGATTTGCCATCTGTTACGGTACAGTTCAGCGACCATCATAGGGCTGATATCCAGTCTTTCATCCTCTGCAAAGGCGTTCGTGAAGAAGATAAACTTCCTTTTATTCTCCTCGTACGGAATGGCATCCATCGCGTTCATGTCGTTCACACGGGCTTCGGTAATATGAAAGAAAGTCGGAATCGATGTCTCAATGTCATACAATGTATGAACCTTGATCCCGCCCTTCCCCTGATTCTTCCTGTAGACAGCCCATTTGAACGCATTCAGGCAAAGCTCTATCGTTGTTGAGTCGAACGCATAAACATGACCGTTCAGTTTGAAGATATCCGTTGCACGGCACTTTCGGGCATCTGCGATCACGTAATATGCAAACTCTTCGAATATACGATAGTCTCGGTTCTTGTTCGCTTTGG
>JAAYJQ010000007.1 GCA_012522855.1 Bacteroidales bacterium | reverse complement strand
GATCCCGCGTCCACCGAGATCTACTACACCGGCACCGTTACCTTCACCGTCACCGCCTTCGACGGCGTGACGAAAAAGACGTACACGGTTAAGAAAGGTGTCCCTGACAAGATCGAACAGGGCATCCGGGATGGCAGCGCGAAAATCCTTTTCGCGAAAAAGTTGGCAGAGGATATCGGAATCACGACGATCAACTTGACGGGCGGTATCGCCGTCTCCGGAGACTACCTCGTCATCAACACGCGAAACGAGCCGCTGCGCGTGATCAACCGGATGACGGGAGAATTCGTGAGAGAAGTGAGTTTGGGCGACATTCAGGGCGGCTTGAAGAATTTCTACATCACGAATGACGATGCCGGCCACATTTTCATCTGCAACTTGTCACCCCAGGCGGGAGACTTCACGATCTGGAAGATGAAAGACATCGATTCGGCGCCGGAAGTGTACATCACGAGAACAGCCGGCAACGCTTTCGGTCGCAAGTTCTCCATCCAGGGGAACACGGATCAGGATGCCGTCATCACGGCTCCCTGCCATACCAATCCGACGATCGGATTCTACCGTTGGGTGGTCAGGAACGGCGTGCTTGGAAACATCGAATGGGGTACCGCCACCGGGGCAGGACCGTGGAACAACAACATCGACATCGTCTATTCGAAGCCGGATCCGACTTCAGATTATTTTCTGCACGGTTATTCCGACAACCGCCTCACCTGGATGGACGGTTCCACGAACACGGTCAAGGCTATGTTGGGGGCGATCAGCGTGAACTATGTCCCCAATGCTGTCGACTTTATCGAGTTCAACAATGCGAGCATCCTGGCCACGAATCAGGTAAACAGTCAAACATGGGGCACGGCAGACTACATCTGGCTGCTGGATGTCTCAAATCCTGCCGATTTCAAGGGTACGCTCGATGCCGGTAATGTCCCGGCCGTCAAGTGGTTTACATTCGGGGAATACGGTCCCAAAGCGATCGGCCACGCGGCCAACGGTAATGCGACGGGCGACCTGGGGTTGTGGCAGTCCAGTAACGGGTATTACCTCTACCTCTACTTCATGTTCACGAACGGCTACGTGGTCGGAGTGCAGTTCGATTGTATTTCGATGTAATCGGACGGATGAACAAACGCTGCAAATTGTTATTTATCCTGCTGACGTTGATGCTGCTGGCTGCGGCATCAACGTTCTGCGGGAAAGGAGACGGACAAGAATATGTCTTCCCGGACGATACCGATACTACCTCGAATCCTGATCTCCCGGGTGCAAAAAAGAGGATGTTTCTCTGGTGCGAGTCGTATGCGAGTCTTCCGGATTACCTGGAAGACCCTGCCAACATCGCCCGGGACCTGCGAGACGCTGCGGATGCCGGGTTCACCGATATCGTGATCGATGTCCGACCGACCAGCGGTGATTTGCTCTACCGGAGCAGTCATTGTCCGCAGGTTGAATGGCTGGGAGCTTGGCACGGAGGATCCTATAACAAGTACGAGTGGCCGGCATCCTATGACTTCCTTCAGAAGTTCATTGATGAAGGCGAAAAAGTCGGTCTCAAGGTGTATGCCGGCTTCAATACCTTCGTCTGCGGCCATTCGGGTTCTCTGGGCAGCACGGGGATTGTGTACCGGGATGAGAAAGCGAAGGCATGGGCGACCATGCTCAACACCGACTCCGGCATCAAGAGCATCCTTGACGTGGATGAAACGGCGAAATTCCTGAATCCGGCCAATCTGGAGGCACAGGATTACCTCATCTCCCTGCTGAAGGACCTGGCTGCTTACGGGGACAAGGGACTTGCCGGAATCATTTTGGATCGCGGACGCTTCAGGGGAGTCCAGTCTGATTTTTCCGACTACACGCGCGCTGCTTTTGAATCTTATCTCGGCACCAAGGTTGAGCATTGGCCTGAGGATGTGCTGCCGGTCGGGTATTCGCAGGAACAGGTTCCTTCACCTACACCGATCCGCTTCAAGCAGTGGAACGAATTCCGGGCAAAGACGATCCATGATTTCATGCAGCGCGCAAAAGCCGCTGTGAAGGGGGTTGATGCCAAATTGGACTTCGGTGCCTATGTCGGCGGCTGGTACAGTACGTATTGGCCCAACGGTGTCAATTGGGCCAGCCCGCGCTTTGACGCAGGCAAGCAATATCCGTCCTGGGCCTCTGACAAGTACAAAGACTACGGCTTCGCGGATCTGATGGATGTCCTGATCATCGGCGCATACGCCGGCCCGGGAAGCGTTTTCGGTGCCGGGGAATGGACGATGGAGGGTTTCTGCAGACTGGCTTCGGAGAAGACGAAAGGAGATGCGGGGACGCTTGTCGGAGGACCGGATGTGGGCAACTGGGATGCCCAGAACTTATACGACCTGACGTACGAATGCAATTCCATCACCCAGTCCGTGAAAGCCTGCGCAAATGCCTGTGACGGTTATTTCCTGTTTGACATCATCCATCTGAAAAGCGAACCACCCAAGTGGGATGCCGTCAAGAAAGGAATCTTGTCCGTAAATGGAGAAAAATAATCAACATGAAAAAGATAATCTACTGCTTGTTTGTATGGATCGCCCTTTCGTGCGGCAGCAGGTACGACTATGATGTCGTGGTGATCGGGGGCGGAGCCAGCGGTGTGGCCGCCGGCCTTCAGGCCGCCAGAAGCGGCGCCAAAACATTGCTTGTCGAAGAGACGCCCTGGCTCGGCGGCATGCTGACCAGCGCCGGGGTGAGTGCGGTTGACGGGAACTATCGGCTTCGGGGAGGGATATTCGGAGAATTCTCCGACTCTGTCGCCGCGTATTACGGCGGGTATGACAAGATTGCGACCGGATGGGTGAGCCGGATTCTTTTCGAACCCCATGTCGGTGATGCCATATTCAAGCGGATGGTCGCGCGCGAAAAGAATTTGACGGTGGAATACGGCAAAACCTTCGCAGATGTAAAGGAGCTGAAATATCGGATTCTGATTGATGCGACGGAGCTGGGGGATGTCGCGGCGGAATTGGGTGTTCCTTTCCATATCGGGATGGATGCGGCCTCCCGCACGGGCGAAAGCATTGCTTTAGAGAATGCCAACGATGTGGTACAGGACTTGACGTATGTCGCCATTTTGAAAGATTATGGCCCCGACGCGGATATGACCATCGAAAAGCCGGAAGGTTACGACCGGGACCTGTATGTGAACTGCTGCATCAACCCGCTGAATACGTTTGTTGAAATTGATCCGACGACCGGGACGACCGTGAAGTCCGATACGCGTCAGACGCTTTGGACTCCTTCCATGATGCTCACCTATGGGAAACTACCTGTCCATATGGAAGGGGACACTGTCAGCAGACCCGCGAAATACATGGTCAACTGGCCGGGAGACGGCAACGACTGTTACGTGAACCTCATCGAGATGACACCGGAAGGGCGCGCTGCTGCATTGGACAGCGCCAAGCGCATAACGTTGGGATTCGTCTATTTCATTCAGACGGAACTCGGCCGACGGAATCTCGGTCTGGCGGACGATGAGCATCCGACGGATGATCTGTTGCCGTTCTATCCCTATCATCGGGAATCCAGGCGGATAGAGGGAGAGGTCTTGTTTGTCGTGGATCAAGCGGCCCGTCCGTATGATTACACCGTGTATCGGACCGGGATCGGCGTCGGAGACTATCCGGTCGATCACCATCACTACAGAAATCCGGAGTGGATGAAACTGCCGCGGTTGGCATTCTATCCGATTCCCTCTTTCAACGTTCCGCTTGGCGTGATGATCCCGAAGCAAGTGGAAAATTTGCTGGTGGTCGAAAAGTCGATATCCGTTTCCAACATCATGAACGGAGCAACCCGTCTGCAGCCCGTTGTGATGCAGATCGGACAGGCGGCAGGTCAACTTGCCGCGATGGCCGTCGAGCAAAACTGTCCGCCTCGGGAAGTCAAAGTACGGGATGTCCAAAAGGCGCTCTTGTCGGAAGGCTGCTACCTCATGCCCTATCTTGACCTGGAAGTGTCGGATCCCCATTTTGCCGCTGTTCAGCGTATTGGCGCGACGGGCATCATGCGAGGGGAGGGAAAGAATGTAAACTGGTCCAATGAAACCTGGTTCCGTGCCGAGGATCCGGTCCATCCTGCGGATCTCTTCCTGGAAGACTATTATCCCGGCAAGACACCGGAAGAACTGGGGCTTCCGAAGATCGATTCCGAGATGCCGATGACCCGGGCGGAATATGCCGTCGCGATTGATTCCATTCTGCATCCCTTTGAGTCCTTTGACGTGGATTATCACGGAAAACTGATTCGCTAGAAATCAAATGAAAAAACGAGTTGTCTTGTTCGTCTTGACCTTCCTGATTCTGGGCGCGGGATGTTCCCGGAAGGGTGCGGATTATGCCTTCCCCGATCCTGAACCGGAGGAGCCGGACATACCTGCCGAAGAGCACAATCCCGCGATCGTGGCTTTGGGGTGGACGAATGTGGGCGAAGAATTCGGCAAGCTGCCGTCCCATTTGGATGTGTATCGTTCCCCTGCAACGCTCGAAAACAAACCTGCCGTAGCCTTCATCGCAGTTGCAGACTTGAAAGGCGGGGCCGAATGGACGCTCTGGAGCATCAAGGATCTGGGAAAGGGCAGCAATGAGTCCTTCAGGACGCCGGCGGAGGTCGGGAAATCAAGCGGGGCGCGGGTTGTTATGAACGGAGGTTATTTCTATTCATCCGGTGGTTTGAACTACTCCGCCAGTTTGGCCTACCATGACGGGACGCTCTACGCGCGCAACATCAACTATGCTTCCAAGGACTGGGTGACGATCTATTATCCGACCCGGGCTGCCTTCATCGAACACGGCGACGGGACCTTCGAGGCTGCCTGGACCTACGGCTCTTCCGACGGGCATTGGATCTATCCCGCTCCGGCGGAGAATTCTTGGAATAAGGAACCGCTTCCCGTTCCGGACGCTTCGTTTCCGGCCGGTGCCGCGACGTTTGAGGCTCGTACAGCCATCGGTGGAGGGCCGGTGCTGATACGGGATGGAAAGATCTGCAACTCCTATTCGGCGGAAATGCTGGAGGAGGGCGGGATTGGCCCGACGATCAACAACCCCCGTTCCGCAATCGGAGTCACCGCACAGCGCAAACTGATCTTTTTTGTGTGCGAAGGCAGGAATATGACGCCAAAGGTGGCCGGGTTCACTACGCAGGAGGTCGCTGACATTCTGAAAAGCCTGGGCTGCATCCATGCCGTCAATCTTGACGGCGGGGGATCGTCCTGCATGCTTGTGAACAGCAAGGAAACCATCCGTCCCTCCGACGGGGTTCAAAGACGGGTTGCCAGCGCGTTGATGATCAACTGAATTTTACTTGACTACGGCGGGAAATCGCATATTGATGCTTTCGTCCACGGTCTCGCTCAGAGAATCTCTTCCGTGATGTCGTTGAAATACGCCACGCATTGTTGGATGTCGGGGACGGAGTTCTCCCAGTTGTACTCGTATTCAATGGCGAAATAGCCCTTGAAGTCCTGTTCCTTCAGGATTTCGAGCATTCCCTTCACATCCAGGACGCCGGTTCCCCAGATTACGTCATGCTGTCCGTCCGCATCCGCGTCAGGAGCGGCGATGTCCTTGAAATGCAGGCTTATGATGCGGCCGTCCAGTTTCCGGAGGCATTCCTGTTGATCCAAACCGCACCGTCGCCAGTGGCCGACATCGGAGCAGGATCCGCAGTTCGGGCTTCTGTCCTGGAGGGCCAGGAGCAGGCTGTCAGGGGTCCAGTAGATGGAGGGCTGCGGATGGTTGTGGACGGCGACCTTGATCCCTGTCGCCTGTGAGAGGCTATCCACGAGATCCCAGGCCTCCCAAGCCGGTTCGCAGGTGATGTACGCAAGGCCCATTTCCTTTGCGAACGCGAATTCTTTTTCCCACTCCGTCGGGTCGTCGGTCATAAAGACCCCGGTTCCCACGATCTGGACATCTTTCGAGGCGGCCAGATCGAGAATTTCCTGTCGGGTCCGGGCGTCCATCGCATGTCCGAAGACCTGGTCTCCCCACTTTTCGCCCAACCTGTGGCCCGGGTAGACTTCAATGTACTTGACGCCGCATTCCGCGGTTTTGGACAGGGCCTCTTCCAAAGTGAAGGTATGGAAGGTGTAGGACTGCATTGCGAGTTCCCAGCCCTGCTTTTGGGCTTTCGTCTGTTTCGGGCCGCAGGCTCCTGCGACGCATGCCGCCGCGAGCAGTGCGGCAGCCAGCAGATAGGTTTTCATATTCATTTTCATTATTCAGCAGGCATGTCAGGAAGGGTGAACCCATTGTGATACGTGTGCTTGACCCATTCTTCGGCCATTTGTTTCGCGTTGAATTCCGCATAGCGCCGGTCGAAGCGCGGATCTCCGTCGATCACTTGGAAATCGTCGTAATTGACGATCTGGAAGACTTCCGTGTCGGAAATGTTCGTGAAGCGCATATTCTCCCCGTCCCATTTCAGCTCGCGGTGCAGCCCGGTCGGGCCGGAGAGCCGAACGGCCAGCACGCCCATGTTTACCATTTCGGTGAACGGGCCCGAGAACTGGAAGTTCGAGGAAGCTTCGATCCGGTTGTCGGGATCTTCCTTGCAGGCGCGGATCCAGTCCTGTTCGTGGGCATCCGTGTCCCAGACGTTGCCCGTGAAGCCCGGCACCCTGCGCAGGACGGGGTCTGGCTGTTTGAAGAATTGCATGTCGCTTCTCGGCAGCAGCGTGGGGTTCATGCCGTAACATCCGGTCATGATCTTGCCTTTCGTGCCGATGAAGATGATTCCTCCGTTGCTGTCGCCCATCATTTCCCCGTCAGCGAGTTCTTCCGGACGGGGCGGCAGCAGCCCGCCGTCGTACCAGACCACCTTCAGGGCCGGCATCTTGACATTGCCCTTCGGCGCCCGTTCGGGGAATTGATAGGTAATCATTTCCGCATGAGGAGCGGAATACAAGTTGCTCAAGGTCGAACTGGCGGAAACGCTGGACGGATGGCCCGGATCGAGGGCCCAGATCATCGGATCCATGATGTGGAGGGCCATGTCGCCCAGCGCGCCGGTTCCGAAATCATAGAATCCTCTCCAGTTCCATGGGGTATAGGCAGGATCGTAGGGACGCATCTCGGCGGGACCGATGAAGAGATCCCAGCCCAGTGTTTCGGGGCATTTCGCCGTGCCGGGCGGTTGCATCAATCCTTGCGGCCAGATGGGTCTATCCGTCCAGCAATGCACTTCGTAGACGTCTCCGATGACACCGGACCAGATCCATTCCGCGACTTGCCTGCAATAGTCGAACGAGTTGCCCTGATTACCCATCTGGGTAGCCACCTTGTATTTCTTCGCCAGCTTTGTCAGCAAACGCGCCTCGTACACGGAGTGGGTCAAGGGCTTCTGGACATAGACGTGCTTGCCGAGGGTCATGGCGTTGGCCGCGATGACCGCATGTGTGTGGTCCGGGGTGGCGATCAGTATGGCGTCAATGTCCTTTCCCATTTCATCCAGCATCACACGCCAATCCTTGAATTGTTTCGCGTCCGGAAAATCCTGGAATGTCTTCAATGCGTAGTCCCAGTCTACGTCGCACAAGGCAACGATGTTTTCCGTTTTCATATTCTGCAGGTTGCGTCTTCCGACGCCGCCGATCCCGATGCCGGCGATGTTGAGCCGGTCGCTGGGCGCGACGTGCCCCAAAGTCTTTCCGAACACCCGGCTCGGCAGAATGGTAAAGGCCATCGCCCCGGCGATCCCGGCCGCGCTTCCTTTGATGAAATCTCTTCTGGTTACTGTTTTCATGATATTGTGTAATGGTTAAAACTGTATGCGTTCCTCTTGACAAAGATAATCTTTAATCTTGATAATAAATAGAATTTAAATAAAATGCCTAATTATTAAAATTATTTACTAAATTAGCCCTTGAATATAAATTTATACTTCTATGCTCACAGGCATTGATTTCAAGGAGATGAGCGCGCGTTACCGCTCGGAGTTGTTGAACCAGGTGCTTCCGTTCTGGTTGGAAAAGTCCCAAGACAAGGACTACGGTGGCTATTTCAGCTGTCTGGCACGTGACGGAAGCGTCTATGACACGGACAAATTCGTTTGGCTGCAAGGACGGGAAGTGTGGGTGTTCGCGATGCTGTACAACAAGCTCGAGAAGAACGAAGAGTGGCTGGCGTGCGCGGAGCAGGGAGCCCGGTTTCTGGCCGAGCACGGCTACACGGGCGATTATGACTTCTATTTTTCTTTGACGCGCGAGGGGAAGCCCCTCGTTCAGCCGTATAATATCTTCTCCAACACGTTCGCGTGCATGGGTTTCGCCCAGCTTGCGGAAGCGACCGGAAAGGAGGAATACGCGCACTTGGCCCGGGAAACGTTCCGCAGGATTCTGGAGCGGCGGTCGAATCCCAAGGGAAAATGGTCCAAGGCTGTTCCGGGAACACGTCCCATGAAGGACTTCGCCCTTCCGATGATCATCTGCAACATGGCGTTGGAGGTCGAGCGCATCATCGACGACAACGCCCTCATGGAACAGACGATCGAGGAATGTCTGCATGAGGTATTGGAAGTTTTCTACCAACCGTCGATCGGCGTGATGGTGGAAAACGTCTCTTCGGTCGACAATTCCCTGCTCGACTGCTTTGAAGGACGGGAAATCAACCCCGGGCATGATCTGGAAGCGCTTTGGTTCCTGGAGAATCTCGGCGTGCGGCGGGGGGATCCGGCGCTCGTCCGGAAGGCTGTGGACATCTCGCTACGGGTAATTGAATATGGATGGGACCGGGAATATGGGGGCATTTTCTACTTTCTGGACCGGTTGGGCCATCCCTTGCAGAAACTCGAGTGGGATCAGAAGCTCTGGTGGGTACACATCGAAGCGGCCATCGCCATGCTGAAGGGGTATCATCTGACGGGCAACGAAAAATGTCTCGACTGGTTCCTGAAACTGGACGAATACATGTGGAAGCGCTTCAAGGATCCGGAGTATCCCGAGTGGTTCGGTTACCTGAACCGCCGGGGTGAGGTGTTGCTTCCGCTGAAGGGCGGAAAGTGGAAGGGCTGTTTCCATGTGCCCCGGGGGCTGTACCAGATCGGAACGATGTTGGAAGAACTGTCAAAATAACACCGCGAGCATCTATTTAACTTACCTCTGATAAAAAATCCTGTCAAGAGTTTTCTGACGTTGTTGATCGGGAAACTCAGCGCATGTCGCGCTCTTGGGCATACAACTCTTCGTCCGCAGGGAGAATCCAGAATATTTTTTCTTACATTTGTGCGTTCAAAAAGGATTGACCATGTTTCGGAAACTTGTGCACCGGATCAAAAGCTTCAAGTTGTCTTTGAGAGCGAAGCTTACCCTGAGCCTTTGCGCGATCGCAGTGGCCCTGCTCGTTTCCTGCGTCATCTCCATTCTGGAATACAGCCGGATGAGCGACTATGTTTCCGAACTGATCGCTGAGGACATCAAGCGCATCAACCTCGCCCGGCAGCTTGGCGAAGCGAGCAATGCTTACAACCTGGACATCCTGGCTGTCGTGGGTGAGGAGTCCATCGGCCGGCTTCCGCATTTCGACCAGCAAGCCTTCATCAACCACTGCGATTCCCTGAAGATGTCCCTGACCTCCATCGGCGCGCGGCAGCTTGCGGATTCGGTCGTCTATTCCTATTCCGCTTATATGCTGACCTCGCTGGAGTTGCGTAACGTGTTGCTTTCCGACTTCATCGACACCCGGAGCTGGTACTTCCAGCGGCTTCAGCCCCGCTTCAACCGGCTTGCGAGCGACATCGAAGCGCTGAACAATGCCGTCTATCAAGACTTGAAACAAAATTCGGAGACCTTCCAGCAAGGGTTCTACCGGAGCATCATTCCCGGGATGGTCGCGGTCGGGGTCGGACTGCTCCTCATCCTGATGCTGCTGTTCTTCCTGCTGGTCTATTATGTCAACCCGTTGTACAAAATGCTGTCCGGCCTGGATCACTACCGGGCCTATAATAAGAAATACAATTACGATTTTGAAGGGGACGACCAGCTGAAGGAACTGAACGCCGGCATCAGGCAACTCGTCGGAGAGAACCAGCAGCTACAGAAGCGTCTCTCGGATCTTCGCGACAAGCAAAGCGCCAACAAAACGAATTCCGGAACATGAATGTCAAGGCCATATCCCGCCATGTGGGCGCCTCCTTGCTGGTGAACGCCCTGTTCATGTTCTTTTCCATCCTGGTTTCGCTTGTGAACGGGCATGACAGCGCGCTGGCTGCCCTGTTCATCAGTTTTACCATCACGCTTACCGTCGGTGTGTTTCCGTTCATTTTCGTGCGGAAGGCCGCCGGAATCTCGATGGCGGAAGGTTATGTGATCATTGTGCTGGCCTGGCTTCTTTCGTTCATTTTCGGTATGCTGCCATATGCGCTCTGGGGCGGACCATTCACGGTTATCAACGCATGGTTCGAGAGCGTTTCCGGATACACCACCACCGGCGCGACCATCCTTGAAAACGTCGAAGGGCTCCCGGACAGCCTTCTGTTCTGGCGGTCTTCCACCCATTTTATCGGAGGCTTGGGGGTCGTGGTTTTTCTACTCTTGCTCATCCCGAGCGCGAGTCAGACGAAACTCAGGCTTTCCAGTCTGGAAATCTCATCCCTATCGAAGAGCGGCTACAAGTCCAGGGCCAGGAAGACCGTCTCCATCTTCACGAATGTGTATATAGGCCTCGTGCTTTCGGCCTTTCTGTGCTACTGGATCGCGGGCATGACGCCTTTTGACGCGATCTGCCACGCCATGAGCGTGGCGGCCACGGGTGGATTCAGCACCCGCAACCTGTCGATCGCCTCCTTCCAATCCCTTCCGATCACCTTGATTACGATGGTGTACATGGTGCTCGCATCCATGCATTTCGGCCTCATCTTCCTTGCCCTCGTCCGCCGTTCCCTCAAACCCCTGAACAACGAAGTCCTCAAGTTCTATCTTTGGGGCTTGGTTGTCGGGAGCCTGCTGGTGGGCATAACCCTGAAGGCGGAGGGGGTGGAACAGAATTGGGGGCACGCGCTGCTGAACGGATCCTTCCACATCATCAGCTACGCCTCTACGACCGGTTTCGCAATCGCCGACAACAGCGCCTGGCCGTACCTTGCCTCTGTCCTCTTGATATTTTTCGGTATCCGATGCGGAATGGCCGGCTCGACGACGGGAGGAGTCAAGTCTGACCGGGTTCTCCTCTTCTACAAACAGATCGGGTACTATCTGAAACATGCCCTGTATCCGTCCTCCATCAATGAGGTTCGGCTAAACGGACGTGTTGTCAAGCAGGAGGATGTGGCTCCCCATATTCTTTTTGTCTCCCTGTTTCTAGTCGTAATGATGCTTTCCTTCCTGATTTGCCTCATTCTCGGGGTCGACAACCGGAATGCCTTTATCGGCACGATCTCGTGTCTGAGCAACGTGGGCCCTTCCGTCGGGGCGCTGGGCACTTTCGGCAACTACAACATCGAGCCGGCGGCGGCGAAATTTATGTATACGCTGAACATGTTCCTGGGACGCGTGGAGATCTATCCCGTATTTGCGGTCGTCTCGATGATTTTCGGGAGAAAGCCGATCTTGCGATGATGGGCGCGGGGGATTTTTACTATGCGAGATTCAGGGATTGTTTCAACTATGAACTGACATCCGACCAGGACCGCCTGCTCCGGGAGATCGCGGACTTCATCGCCTGCGACGACGCCGATATCCTGGTGGTCAACGGATATGCCGGAACCGGCAAGACAACCGCCATCGCCGCGGTGATCGACGGGCTGAATGACTTGCGTCCGGTTCAGAACCCCGACAAGCCGGATCGGAAGGAGGAGATCTGCCTGCTGATGGCCCCGACCGGTCGGGCTGCGAAAGTCCTTTCTTCCTATGCCCGCAAACCCGCTTCCACCATCCACAAGAGTATCTACCGGCAGAAATCCGTGGGAGCCGACGGGTTCGGACAGTTTTCGCTGGCTCCGAACAAACTGTCCCACAAACTTTTCATCGTGGACGAGGTGTCCCTGATCGGCATCGATGCGGGATCGTCCGCCTCGACGGCTCAGTTCGGCACCGGCGACTTGCTCCGCGACCTCGTAGAATTTGTCCGGAACGGCAACGACTGTCGTCTGATCCTGATCGGCGACTCCGCTCAACTTCCTCCGGTCGGGCTGGATGCCTCGCCCGCGCTTTCCCGTGAATATATGGACGGCTTCGGCGGGGTACGCTACGCTTCCCTGACCGAAGTGGTTCGTCAGCAGAAGACATCCGGGATTCTCTGGAATGCCACGCGGCTCCGGAAGCGAATCGCCTCCGATTCCGCCGGCACCGAGATTATCCCGGCTGACCGGCTCGGTCTCCGGACGGACGGCTTCGACGACGTGGTACGCATTACCGGCGGGGAACTCTTGGATGCCCTCAACTCCGCCTATTTTTCGGAATATTCCAAAGACGATGCAGTGGTGCTCTGCCGTTCGAACAAGCGGGCGAACCGGTACAATGCCGGCATACGCGCCCAGATCTTCTACAATGAGGAACAACTCGTGCGGGGAGAGAAGCTGATGATCGTGAAGAACTGCTATCAGTTCTTGGAGCATGTGCCGGAACTGGACTACATCGCCAACGGGGACATAGCCAACCTGGTGTCGATCCGCAACCACGAGGAGCGATACGGACTCCATTTCGCGGAAGCGCGGCTTTCATTCCCGGATTACAACGACGTCGAAGTGGTGGCGAAAGTTTGTCTGGATACGCTTGAATCCGAGGCGGCTTCCTTGACCTACGAGCAACAGAACCAACTTTACAACGGGGTGATGGAAGATTATTCCGACCTGAAGACGAAACGGAAACGCTACGCCGCGGTGCGGGAAGACCTTTTCTACAACGCCTTGCAGCTCAAATACGCAAACGCGATCACCTGCCACAAGAGCCAGGGCGGGCAGTGGAGTTGCGTCTTCATCGACAATCCGTTCTGGCGGGACGAATTGACCCTCGACGACTTGAAATGGCTCTACACGGCGCTTACCCGCGCGGTCGACAAGGTGTATCTCGTGAACTTTAAAGATGAATATTTCCAATGATTCGGAAAACTGCTGTCAGGGCGCTCTGTCCATTCTCGCATCCTGCGCCTCTTCGAGGCTTGTCTGCTGCGGCTGAGGTCGCGCCCATGCCACAGTTTCCCGAATCATCATAATATAAATTGATATGAAGCGATTGATATTCATGGCGGCGATGCTGCTGATCGGAGCGCAGCTCCCTGCGTGGGAACGCGTCAATGAAACCTATTCTCCGGACTCTTCCCGGGTAGCCTTTACCCGCGCGAACAACCTCTGGATCGCGGACGTCGCCACCGGAACGGAAACGCAGCTGACCTTCGACGGCAGCGAGGTGATCCTGAACGGTTACGCATCTTGGGTCTATTACGAGGAAATCCTGGGCCGACAGACGCGGTACAAGGCATTCTGGTGGTCTCCGGACTCGGAGAAGATTGCTTTCTATCGTTTTGACAACACGGAGGTCCCAATCTTCCCGATCTATTCTCCGTACGCCGACGACGAGGATCGCTCCGGCATGCAGTGGAACTATTCTCAGAATGCCGGAGCGGCGGTTCCCCTTGCCGGGATTTCCCCGACCGGCGGATCCGTACGGATGACGCGGTTTCCCAAGTGCGGCGATCCGAATCCGAAAGTCCGCATCGGGATCGCGCGGGTCGCCGGAGAGCCCGCAGTCGTCTGGGCCGACTTTGACGAGGATCAGGACCAATACTTCGGAACGCCCTTTTGGGGAGCGGACAGCCGCGCTTTCTTCGTACAGCGCGAACCCCGTGTCCAGAATACCCTGGACGTTTACGCCGTCTCGCCCGAAGACGGATCCAAGTCTCACATCTACCATGAAACCTACAAGACCTGGCTGGATTGGATCAAGGGTATGCATTTCGGAGAGAAAGGCCTGTACATGGTCCGCTCCTTCGAGACGGGGTGGCAGCAGATTTATTATCTGTCCTATGACGGAAGCATCTTGAAGCGGTTGACGGACGGGGAAAACTGGCGGGTGACCATCCAGAAGGTCGAGGAGGGCAAGGCGGTGCTTTCCCGGACATTCGACGGCTCCAAGGCGACCCTCTATTTCACCGCGGAGCGCGACCGGAATCATATCCGGACCGGGCTTTACAAGGTGCTGGACGGCAAGATCACCCCGCTCACCGATCCGGCGCTGGGTGTTTCCCGGGTGACATTCGCGCCGGACGGTAAGACTTGCACGGCCGTGCTGAGCAACTTCACGACTCCCTTCCAGACCTGGGAAATCGATCTGAAAAAGCCCGACCGTTCCCGGAAAATCGATGACTCGGCCCCGGCGGACTACCGTGCAGCCGACTATGCCCTGCCGCAACTCGTCACCATGACCACTTCGGACGGACTGGAACTGCCGGCGTTCATCGTGTATCCGAAGGACTTCGATTCCACGAAACAATACCCCGTCCACATGGATCTGTACGGCGGTCCGGACTCGCCGCAGGTCCGGGATGTCTTCAAGGGGTTGAACACCTACGACTGGTATGCCGAGCATGGAATCATCGAGATTACGGCGGATTGCCGAGCGGCCGGACACAATGGCCGGGCTGGATTGGACATGATCTACAGAAAACTCGGTGAGCTCGAGGTCCGCGATTTCGTGGAATGGGCGGGCTGGCTCAAAGCCCTTCCTTATGTCCGGGGTGACAAGATCGGCGTGGAGGGATATTCCTTCGGCGGCACGATGACCGCCCTGCTGCTGCTCAACCACTCCGATGCTTTCCACTATGGAATCGGCAGCGCGGGTGTCTACGATTGGCAATTGTACGACACGCATTATACGGAGCGTTTTATGGATACACCCCGGAACAATCCGGAAGGCTATTCCCGGACCAGTGTCATCGCGCATGCGAAGAACTATCCGGTGACCGAAGCGAACTGCGACGGTTCCGTAATGCTGAAGCTCACGCACGGTACCGGCGACGACAACGTGCATTTCCAGAATTCACTGAAACTCTTTGACGCCTTGCAGAAGGAGGGGAAGAAGTTCGAACTGATGATCTATCCCGACGGCATGCACGGTTACCGCGGCTATCAGGGCACGCACTTCGATAGTTCCAACAAGGCCTTCTGGCTCAAGTATCTGAAACCGGCGGAATAGCCGGTTCTCCAAAACATTCGCATATTTGTCCGTGATGAAAAGGACATTCATATCTCTGCTTCTGGCTGTTGCCCTGGCCTTCTTCGGAGGTGCCGTCGCTTGCAATACGCTGGCGTGGTCAACAGCGAATTACTATTCTTCGGAAGGGTACACCCGGATCGAATTCACGGGTGTTTCCGGTCTTGCCTCTCTTGCCTCCCTCGGCATCTACATCTGGAGCATCGTGGATGCCGTCCGGGTCGCCAAGATCAAGAATATGTATTTTCAAGACATCCACGGCCGGCGCGCCATGCTGGATTTCAAGGTGGAACCCTTCGTGGCCTCCATTCCGGTCGGCATCTCGGATTCCCGGCCGGTCGCGGGATTGGCTTTCCGTCTGAATTTCTAAGGCAGCCGGTCGCAGACCAGCAGAACCTTTTCCGCAGGGGCGGAGGTAAAGTCGACGCGTGTCCCGAAGAGGTGGACTCTGCCGCCGGAGACAACGTCCATCCGCTTCGCCAGTTCCTCGCTGGACATCGGAATGTTCCGGGCCGAGACGTCCGCCTGCGGAAAACGTTTCCCGATCTCCTTGATTGTCCGCTTGTTCAGCGGAGATATTTCCTTGATTACGAATAGGTTTCCGAAGCGTGAAAGCGCTTCGGACGGTGTTTCGGCAATGTACAGATGGGTGTGACGGCCGAGTTTGACGAGTCCGAACCGATTGCCGAGACTGTTGAACATACCCGCCTTCAGCAAGGCTTTGCCCGGCTCGAACAGGTAGCCCTGCAACCCGGCCCGATCAGTCGGCAGGCGGCACACGGCCTGACTTTCTTCAGCGGGATCAAAAGTCATTGTATTCCCGGATTCCGAGCAGACGAGCGACAGAGATCCGGCATATTCCCGGTCCAGTCGGAAAAGGAGTTCCTTGCATTCCCCGCCGTTTGCAACGACATGGATTTCCCGGACGGGATTGCCGTCGGTTTCGGCCGCCGTTTCGAATTGGTTCAGGAGGCGGGTGATGTCCGCCATGGGGGAGAGTTTCAGCAGGACGTTCCGGCAGGTGGAGAGTAGTTCCGGAAGTAACTTCAGCACGTCCGGGACGCAGTCTTCCAGCCGGAAGACTTTCCGGCCGTCCGAGGCGCGCCGTCCCGGATCGAGGAAGAGAAGATCCGCATCGAAACCGTCCAACGTTTCCGCCAGATTCCCCGGCAGGAGTTCCCGGTTCACGACCTGGATATTCCGGGCGCCCAGCATCTTGAAATTGTGTTTGGCGGCAGCCGCCAGCAGCGGATTCATCTCGTTGTACAGTACCTCTCCGGCAATCTGTCCGAAGGCCAGGGCGTCCACGCCGAGTCCGCCTGTCAGGTCCGCGATCCGCGGCTTCCGCCCCGGTTCCGGAAAAATCGAAGCTGCCAGCCGGGCCTTGTACCGGGCTGTCTGCTCGGAACTGCACTGTTCCGCGGAGAGGGGCAGGGGATAGACGATTCGGGAGCATGCGGACCAGGAAGGCAGTTTTCTGCGGATCCGGCGCCGTACTGCCAGCGTGTTCGCGGCCAGATCCCGCGGGGAGATTCGTCCTTCCAGCTCCGAAAGTTCCCCCGGCAGTTCCGGCCAGGAACGCCGCGAAAGCAGCAGGCGGGCGGGATCTGCCTCTGCTTGTCTCTCAAGAAATGTCCAGAAATCACCCATCGCCGCAAAATTAATCATATTATCCGGGGAATTTTGTATATTTGTTTAATTGCGTGGAATCGTTTCGACTTTCCATGCTGTTTTCATAACTAATCAATCGACTATGGCACTAGACTACAACGAAGTTGCGAGACAATGGCTGGACGGGGATTTCGATTCCGAGACCAAAGCCAAGGTTCTGGCGTTACGGGACACGGATCCCGTTGGATTCGAAGACGCATTCTATCGGAATTTGGAATTCGGGACAGGGGGCCTGCGCGGCAAGATGGGCGTGGGAACCAACCGGATAAACAAGTACACGATCGGGATGGCGACCCAGGGGCTTGCCAACTACATCCTGTCTCGCGTCGAAGGCGACGACCTTTCAGTCTGCATCTCCTACGACAGCCGCAACAATTCCGAACTGTTCGCCCAGATTGCTGCAGACGTGTTGAGCGCCAACGGCTTGCACGTGTACATATTCGATGGCATCCGTCCGACGCCGGAACTCAGCTACGCCATCCGCAAGAAGGGGTCGATCGCCGGTGTGATGGTTACCGCCTCCCATAATCCCAAGGAATACAACGGCTACAAGGTGTTCTGGTCCGACGGGGCGCAGATCATGAGTCCGGTGGACAAGGACATCGTGGCGGAAGTCGCCAAGATCACGGATCCTTCTCAGGTCAAATTCGAAAAAGGGGAGGGCAGCGGGAAAGTGGAACGGATGGGAAGCGAGATGGATGAAGCCTACCTTTCCGACATTCTGTCCCTGATGCTCAGTCCGGAAGCCCGGGCTGCGCATCCCGATCTCAAGATTGTGTACACCCCTTTGCACGGATGCGGGGTCCGTCTGGTGCCGGAGTGCCTGAAGCGCCTGGGGTTCAAGAATGTGTACAATGTCCCGGAGCAGGATGTCAGCGACGGGGACTTCCCGACGGTGCCTTCTCCGAATCCGGAGGAACCTGCCGCCATGAAGATGGCCCTGGAGGTCGCAGAGCGCGAGCAGGCGGACATCGTCATGGCCACCGATCCCGACGCGGACCGATTGGGCATCGCAGTGCGGGATAACGACGGAAGAATCGTTCAGTTCACCGGCAACCAGACCGCCGCTCTGCTGACCTGGTACATCTTGAACCGCTGGAAGGAACTGGGCAAACTGGATCCTTCGAAATACATTGTCAAGACCATCGTCACGACCGAACTTGTCGCGGACATCGCGCGGAGTTTCGGAGTGGAATGCTTCAACGTCCTGACGGGTTTCAAATACATCGCTGACGTGATCAGACGTAACGAGGATACCCGTGAGTTCATCTGCGGCGGGGAAGAGAGCTACGGCTTCAATGTCGGACAGTTCGTCCGGGACAAGGATGCCGTGATCTCCTGTTCCATGGTCGCTGAATGCGCCGCCTGGGCCGCCGATCGCGGCTTGACCCTCTACCAGTTGTTGAAGAAGATCTATTCGGAATATGGCTACCGCCGCGAGGAGATGGTCTCTCTGGTGCGGGAAGGGAAATCGGGCGCGGAAGAAATCCAGCGGATCATGACGGACTACCGTCGCAATGTGCCCGCCGAAATCGCAGGGGTGAAAGTCAACCGAGTGATTGACTACGCGCAACCGGACAAGACCGGGCAACCCAAATCCAATGTCCTGCAGTTCTTCAACGAAGAAGGAGATGTGGTGACGATCCGTCCTTCCGGTACCGAGCCGAAGATCAAATTCTACTTCGGCGCCGCCGGTTCCGAGGCCGACGCCAAGATCGAAAAGTTGAAGGCGCAGTTTGTAGGATGATGAAGAAGGGGGGCTGACGATCGTCAGCCCCCTCCTTTCCAGCGAATCAGCCCGCGCCGCCCCGAGGAGTGAATATTCTGCACACCCTTAGATGCGAAGGCTGCCATTCATTAGACACTTCTCTGCGGCCGTGGAGGATAAAACGTTGCTGTTCAACGGATAGAATGAAATTCATCTTGGCTGGCGGCGGAGATGAAAACCTATCATGATCTTGAAGATCAGTCGATTAGAATCCATGGAAAGCGATTTAATTTACGAAAAAAGGGAAAGCTGAATACATCGCACCGCTACGACCTCCTACCCTTGCTGCCTTCCGGCCCTGGGGGAATTCAGAGGGAGCTGGTCGTGTATGACTTTCCCTAAAAGCGAAGGAGCCACTCATCAGACTCGAACTGACGACCTGCGCGTTACGAATGCGCTGCTCTACCGACTGAGCTAAAGTGGCTTGGTCCGTTTTACACGGATTGGGCTACAAATATAAGCATTTTTTTCATATTTTTGCACTTGAGCAGCAAAAAGAATCCATGCAATCAGACATCATCATTATCGGCGGGGGTGCGGCAGGTTTGATGGCCGCCTATGCGTCGGCCACCTCTGCCCCGGAGAAGTCCGTGTCCATTCTGGAGAAGATGCCCCGTCCGGGCCGCAAACTCATAATTACCGGCAAGGGACGATGCAACTTCACGAATGTCAAGGCATGGAATGAATTTTCGCAGCACATCCGTTCGAAGTCCAATTTCCCGCGTCCTGCTTTTTTCAATCTCCCGCCACGGAAGTTGATCGACCTCTTCAATGAAAAGGGGCTGGAAACCGTGGTCGAGCGGGGAGACCGCGCGTTTCCGCTGTCCTATCGGGCGGCGGACGTGGTCGATCTGCTGGCGGATGCCTGCCGGGATGTCGGCGTACAGGTGTTGACGGGCAAGGAAGTTACGGACATCCAAGCGGACGGAACGGGTTTTTCCCTCTTTTGCGCGGACGGGGATTCTTTTTCGTGCGCGCGACTGATCATCGCGACCGGAGGTCTTTCCTATCCCGGCACCGGTTCCACCGGTGACGGCTACGGCTGGGCACGTTCGTTCGGGCATACGGTCACGCCTTTGTTTCCGTCCCTGACCGCCCTTGTCCCCAAGAACTATAAACGAGAGCCTGTCGGCGGATTCCCGAAGGATCCCGCCCTGCCCGGGCACATCGATCGTGCCCTTGAACTGGCCGAAGCCGGCGCGAAACTCTGTGGAGTCCGGCTCAAGAACGTCGGACTTGTTTCCTGGATCGACGGCCATGTCGCGGATGCCGTTTTCGGCGACCTGGACTTTACCGACGGCGGCATCGAGGGTCCGCTCGGCTTCCAGGTCAGCAGGACCTGTGTCAAATCCATCCTGAACGGCGGACACGTCACGCTGGTCCTCGATCTCAAGCCCGGCGTGTCTGCGGAAGAATTGTCCGCGCGGGTGGACGGACTTTGGGAAGAAATCAAACGGGATCCCAGGAGCCGTTCCCTTTCCGTGAGGGATATGACCAAGGTTCTGCTCGGCAAACTGATGCCTCGGGAACTCATCGCGGGATTCCTGGCCTGCAACCCGGGGGTGTTGATCGCCTCGGTCAAGCGGCCGCGGAGACCGGAAGAAAATGCGAGATACTACTATGAACTGCGCACCGGGAAGCGGGAGCGGCGCCCGGACGATCTTCCATATACGGTGTTGCCGGATGGAACCCGGTTCTACAAGCCGCTTCCGAAGGTATATTCCCTCGATCTGAAGGCCTTGGTAGAGGCATTGAAGGGGTGGCGTTTCGAAATCGCGGGGTTCGTCGGCTACGAACGCGCAGTCGTGACGGCAGGCGGTGTATCTACGGATGAAGTCCTGCCGAAGACCCTTGAATCCCGTCTCCGGCCCGGCTTGTATTTCTGCGGCGAGGTGCTGGACATCGATGCCGACACCGGCGGCTACAACCTTCAGCTTGCCTTCTCGACCGGCTTTCTGGCCGGCCTGTCCGCTGCAAAATCACTGATGGGATAAAGTCTAAAGAACTCCGCTGCCGAGCATTTCGTCGTCGGGGGAGTACCAGACGGCGAATTGGCCCGGGGAGATTCCGCGCTGGGGCAGGTCGAACAGCAGGTACAGGCCGTTCGATCGTTGGATCAGGGTCGCGTCTTGGAGGGGCTGGCGGTACCGGATGCGAAGCCGGTAGCGGCGGATTTCCCCGTTTTCCATCGCCAGATCGGGTCGGATCCAATGGATATCGCCGGGCTTGATCCGCACGCAGCAACGTGAGAGACCTTTGTGGTCATGTCCCTCTCCGACATAGAGCGTGTTCCGGGAAATGTCCGTTGCGATGACGAAGAGGGATTCCTTGTGTCCGCCGATGTTGAGTCCCTTCCGCTGTCCGATCGTGTAGAACTGCGCGCCTTCGTGCTGGCCGATGATCTTTCCGAAGGGATTCTCCTTCCAGCGGGTTTTCATGACCTTGTGCTTGCCGGAGCGGTAGGTCTCCGTCTCGAACCGGAGGCCCCCGTACTGAACCGGCTTCGACAGTTCCAGCAACTGCTCATCCGTGAGCGCGGCGATCTTGTCGGGATCGAAGTCGTTTCCGCCTCCGTCAGACAGCCGGCGGTTGTTGAAGGACTGGCCGGCGGCGTCCTCGGACGTATATTCCGTGATCATCCGGGGATCCCCGGGTTTCCGGAGCAGGGAAGCCAAGGTTTCGCGTACAAAGATATAGTGCGGATCCTGTGCGTAGAAAGCGTCGTAGACCTCCACCACATTCCCCGTTACGGACTGCAGCCGCTGCTGCAGGAAGGTCGGCAGGTCCACTTTCCCGATGAAGCAGATCCCCTGGGAATCCTTCTTGTCGGCGGATGGCAGGTCTGCCAGGCGGGCGATGTCCCTCGCTTCCGTTTTGGTGAGATGGCCGATCGGGAACAGTGCCTTCGACAGTTGTTCCTGGGTGAGCCGGCAGAGGAAGTAGCTTTGGTCCTTGTTGGGATCCACCCCTTGCAGGATCCTGGATTGCGGAATTCCGTCCCGTACGATCTGCCTTCCGTCGGCTCCGAGAAGGGGAACCTTCCGGCAGTAATGACCCGTCGCGATACAGTCCGCCCCCATCTTTTGGGCCGCTTCCCAAAAGGCGTCGAACTTGATCTCGCGGTTGCAGAGAACATCCGGATTGGGAGTGCGGCCGGCGGAATATTCCCGGAACATATAGTCGACCACGCGTTCGCGGTAGGTTTTGGAAAGGTCTACGAAATAGAAAGGAATGCCGATTTTGCGGGCGACAAGTTCCGCTACGTAGCGGTCCTCCTCCCATTCGCAGTCTCCGTGGAGGGTCGCGTCGGCATCGTGCCAATTCTGCATGAACATCCCGAAAACGTCGTGGCCCTGCATCTTCAGCAGTAAAGCGGCGACGCTCGAGTCAACCCCGCCGGAGAGGCCGACGCAAATCTTCATCTTGGGTTCCGGTTTCATGGCAAACAAAGGTACGGAATCGCGCGCTTTTGTACAATTATTGTTATCTTTGAATTCCGAACCCCGAAAACCACTGCATATGAAGACCGTAACACGCTCGTTCGACTATCAGGAATATGCTTCTCCGGACGAAATGGATCCCCGGGATCGCGAACTTGTCCAGGCTGCCCGCGATGCCCAGAAGACTTCATATGCCCCCTATTCGGGATTCAATGTCGGGGCTGCCGTGCGGCTGGAAGACGGTACGATCGTGAAAGGTTCCAACCAGGAGAATTCGGCGTACCCTTCCGGGCTTTGCGCCGAGCGGACTGCCATGTTCGCGGCCAGCGCCGCCCATCCCGGAAAGGCCATGGTCAGTCTGGCGATCGTCGGCGGCTTCGCGCGCAAAATCGACGACAAACCTTGTTCTCCCTGCGGCGCCTGCCGACAGGTAATGGCGGAATATCAGATGGCCGGCAAGCGACCCCTGAGCGTGATCTTGTCAGGAGCGAAGAAGACCTTGAAATTTTCCTGCGTCGATGATATCCTGCCCTTTGTTTTTGATAGTTTCTACACGGAGTCTCACCCGTCCAGATAATCTCGTAGTTCCGCCGCGACCTGCTGTGCCCGCATACTCGGCCGCAGCCATCGGTACATAGTGAAAAGCCCGAGGCAAATTCCCGCGCCCAGAGTCAGGACTCGCGGGACGCCCGGAATTTTGACGAAGCCTCCGATGAAGAAGATATGGGCGATCAAGAGGGCGCAGACGCGTCGCAGGGCGGTGTTCCGGTTGCCTTCTTTGAAGGATACGGCGTAGCGGCGGATTTCTTCTCCTTCGCCGGTTTCCCCGGCCTTTCCGGCGTCCTCCACTTTGCAGGCGATGTAGCGCTTTCGCAAGGGCGTGGACCAGTCCAGGAAATAATCGAATTCTCCCGCCATTTCCGGCAAGTCCGCAGGATCGACCTCCGAGGCCCGCAGGACCCTGCCGTATTTCTGGAGTTCCACCTTCACGCCTCCGGCCACCGTTCCGAACGGCTTCTCCGTCTCGAACATCCCGGTTCCGGCATCTATCAACAGAACTTTCTTGTCAAACATGGTTCATCCTAGAAATTCAAAATTTAAATTTACGAAATTTTCCGCTATATTTATTTTTGAAAAAAGATTTGTCATGAAACAGATACTGACCTTGCTGCTGCTTTGTTTGTCCGCCATAGTTTCTTGGGGCCAAGTCCTGTACCCCGAGGAGGAACTGCACAAACGACCGCCCAGGGTTCCTGCTTATGTCGTGTTCGCGGGTGACACGATCCGATTCGACCGCCGGGACTTGTACGAGCGGATGGATCGGGAATTGATTTCCTTTACCTACATGCATACCAATTCCCTCCTGATCCTCAAACGCGCCGACCGGTATTTCAAGCAGGTCGTCCCCGTGCTCAAGGAGCAGGGGCTGCCCGAAGATCTGAAATATCTGATGGTCATCGAGAGCAACCTCGACCCGAAAGCGGTCTCGTCCGCCGGCGCTGCCGGACTCTGGCAGTTCATGCGCGGGACGGCCAGGGAATATGGCTTGGTGTGTGACGATGAGGTGGATGAGCGATATAACATCGAGAAAGGAACCCTCGCTGCTTGCGCCTACCTTCGGGACGCCTATTCCAAATTCCGCGATTGGACGAGCGTGGCGGCGAGCTACAACAGCGGTCAGAACGGCATCAGCCGCAGAAGGGAAGAACAGCGTCAGACCAGCGCGCTCGACTTGTGGATGCCGGAAGAGACATCCCGCTACATTTTCCGGATGCTGGCTGCAAAAATGTTCCTTGAACATCCCGAAGTTTTCGGCTTCTTCGTTTCCCCCGGGGAGAAATATCCCTACATTCCGCCCCGTCAGCGGGTCACGGTCAGCACCGCGATTCCGAATCTCGTGGATTTCGCCGAGCGGCACGGTGTAACCTATCAGCAACTGAAGGAAGCGAACCTCTGGCTCCGGAGCGACAAGTTGACGAACAAAGCAGGGAGGACCTATGTCATCACGATTCCCGGTCCAGGTTCCTGACCCTTGCCCCGTTAGCCCAGAATCTGCTCTGCGTGCGCTTTGACCCGAATCTCCTTGGGTGTGAAGATGCGCTCCACGATTCCGTTTTCATCGGTGATGAAGGTGGTTCGGAATGCCCCCATATACTTTCTGCCGTATAGGGATTTCTCTCCCCAGACACCCAGTTCGTTCACCAGTTTCAACTCCGTGTCCGCAATGAGCGGAAAGGGGAGGGTATATTTCTCAATGAACTTGCGGTGTGAGGCTGCATCCTGCACGCTGACTCCCAGGATCGCGTAGCCCTGGTCGAGCAGAGCCTGGTAGTTGTCCCGCAGGTTGCAGGCTTGGCTGGTACAACCCGGGGTGCTGTCTTTCGGGTAGACGTACAGCACGAGTTTTTTCCCCTTGAAGTCGCTCAACTTCCATTCTTTGCCGTCCTGGTCTTTCCCGAGGATCTCCGGCAGTCGTTGTCCGATTACCATGGTCTGAATTGTTGTTTGTCCGATCCCCGTTCCTCCGGGGATCCCGGCTGCAAGTTAGTAAAAAACGGATTGCCCGCAAAGTTTGTCGCGATCGTATGGATCTTTTGCAAGAAAAAGATTTTTCGTAATATTGTATCTTAGACAACATACGGATATTGAACACATAATTAGAAGACATGGCATCGAAAAACAAAATGGACAGGAGGCATTTCATCAGAAGCCTGGGCATCGGCTCCGCCTCCATGATGGCGCTCGCCGTCAGTCCCGTTCGGGGATTTGGAAAGGAGCGCAAGACCGTCGCTCCCGCGAATACGAAAATGACCTATCGGGTCAACCACCATTCCAAAGACAAGGTCTCCCTTCTGGGCTACGGCATGATGCGGCTTCCCCGGAAAGGTGGCGTGACCGATCAGGAACTGGTCAACCGGCAAGTCGACTACGCGCTTGCGCACGGGGTGAATTATTTTGATACGGCTGCCAGCTACGGCGATTCGGAAGAGGTGACCGGCAAGGCTCTTTCCAGGCACCCCAGAGACAGTTATTTCATCGCGACGAAACTTTCCAACAACCGAGCGACCAGTTTCGAGGAATCCAAGGCAATGTACGAACGATCGCGGAAGCGGCTTCAAGTGGACTACATCGACTACTACTTGCTGCACAACATCAGCGGCGGGATCCAAGCCTGCAAGACCCGCTTCATCGACAACGGCATGCTGGACTTTCTTTTGGAAGAGAAAAAGGCGGGGAGGATCCGCAACCTTGGTTTTTCCTATCACGGAGATGTCTCCGCTTTCGATTACTTGCTGGGGTTGAATAGAAAATACCAGTGGGATTTCGTCCAGATTCAGATGAATTACCTCGACTGGCGGCATGCTTCCCTCCAGCGGTCGGACGCGGATGCTGAATATCTGTACAACAAGTGCGAGAAACTCGGCATCCAGAATGTTGTGATGGAACCTCTGCTCGGCGGCCGCCTGGCCAATCTGCCGGAGGAACTCGCCAGTCAGTTGAAGGCGCGCCGCCCGAATGACAGCATCGCTTCCTGGGCTTTCCGCTGGGTAGGCTCCCATCAGAACATCCTGGTTACGTTGAGCGGAATGACCCACATGGAACATCTGATCGAGAATGTCCAGACTTTTTCCCCGCTGGAACCCTGTACGCCTGCGGAAAATGAGCTGCTTGCCAGCATCGCCAACGCGATGCGGGGTTATCCGACGATCCCCTGTACAGAATGCAGATACTGCATGCCCTGTCGGTTCGGGGTGGATATTCCCGGTAATTTCGCCTATTACAATAAGGCAGTGGATGCGAAATTGCTCCCGTTACCGGCCAAAGACGCTCCCGACTATGCTGAAAAACTAAAGCGTTATCAGGAAGGCTACTTCAAAGCGCTTCCCGCCGAGAGCAGGGCTACCCAATGTACGAATTGCGATGCCTGTCTGTCGAAATGCCCCCAGCAGATTCGGATTTCGAATCAGATGAGCCGGCTGGTGGAACTTTGCAGGCAGTGATCCGCGTCACGAGCCCGGTTGATCCCGGAGCAGCGCGCCCGCTTCCGCATCGGTGAACAACTCGACCGGATGCAGGGCGTTGCGGGCTACCCAAATAGCGGGACCGGCACCGGATAATGCGCTGAGTTCCGCCACCACTTTCCTTTTCGATCGGCCGGCGGCCAGAAAGCACAGGCGGGAAGCCTTGATCAGGGGCTGCCCCGTCAAGGTTACGCGCCGCTGCCCGCTTGTCGGGTGCACCCCGACGGCGTAGGTCTGCGCAGCCGTCAGCAAAGTCTCCTGTCCCGGGAAGATCGAGGCGGTGTGCCCGTCTTCTCCGACGCCCAGCAGGACAATGTCGAATACGGTGCCCGGGATCAGACATTCCGCCTGCGCGGCATACCGCTGGGCCTCCGATGCGGGATCGTTCTCCCCGTGAATCCGGAACACATTTTCCGGCGGGATCGGCGCCAGATCCAGAAGATTTCTTTTCGTCATACCATAGTTGCTTTCCGCATCTTCCGGAGGCACGCAGCGTTCGTCCACCCAGAAGAATCGGATTCGCTCCCAAGGCGTGCGGGCGCTATATTCGGAAGCCCAGAGGCGGAACATTTGCGCCGGGGTGCTGCCACCGCTCAAGGCGATGTTCACCAAGCCGGAAGCGTTTCCTGCGATCTGCAGGATGCGTTCGGCCAGGACGCGCGAGGCGTCCGCGCTTGTCGGATGAATACGCAGAATCATAGTTCGCAGTACAAGTCATTGTTTGTGAGGTTCTTGCAGGGGTTAGTCCACCCCGCGCCACGTCCCTTCATCAAGATGTCGCTCTCCTTGGGGCCCCAGGTGCCGGCAGGGTAGCCGTACAGGGGCGCCTCCGGGCACGTTTTCCAGAAGTTCAGGACAGGGTCGAAGAACCGCCAGGAGGCTTCAATGGCATCGTTCCGGGTAAACAAGGTGGGATCGCCCTGGATGCAATCTTCGATCAGCCGGACATAACTGTCCCGGATGTCCAGATTTCCCAGCTGGGAATAGGAGAAGTCCATGGACATCTGCTTCAGTTTGAACCCGGTGCCGGGGACCTTCATGCCGATTTTCAGGACGATTCCTTCGTCCGGTTGGATCCGGATGATTAACTGATTTCCCCTCGGATAGCTTTCTCCGGACTCTCCCCGGAACATCCGGTAAGGGGTCTCCTTGAAATGGATCACGATTTCGGTGACTTTGGTGGGCATCTGCTTCCCGGTCCGGATGTAGAACGGAACCCCGCTCCATCGCCAGTTGTTGATGAACAGTTTCATGGCGATGAAGGTCTCCGTCCGGGAATCCGGACGCACGCCCTTTTCTTCCCGGTAGCCTTTTTCCCCTCCGGACGCCGTATATTGCCCTCGGATGATGTGGTTATGCAAATCTTCCTCATCCAGTGGCTTGAGAGAATGGTACACCTTTACGATCTCATTGCGGAAATTGTCGGCATCGAAGAGGACGGGAGGTTCCATCGCAGTCAGGGCGACCAGTTGGATGAGGTGGTTCTGTACCATGTCCCGCAAGGCGCCTGCCGCATCGTAGAAGCCGCCCCGGTTCTCGATGCCCATGTTTTCAACGGCAGTCACTTCTACATAGTCAATGTAGTTCCGGTTCCACACCGGCTCGAAGATCCCGTTGGCGAAGCGGAAAGCGAGGATATTCTGCGCGGTTTCCTTCCCCAGGAAATGGTCGATGCGGAAGATTCGCTGTTCGTCGAATACGGATTTGTACGTCTCTCCGAGGGCCTTTGCGGAGGCCAGGTCCGAGCCGAAGGGCTTCTCCACGATCACGCGGGAGCCCGGGGTGTTCAAACCGACCGCTTTCAGATGCAGGGGGATCACTCCGTAGAGGGCGGGAGGGGTCGCAAGATAGAAAAGCAGGTTGTCCGGGCGGGTTTCGCCGGTGACGGATTCGAGTTTGTCCCGCAGCCTCGGATAAGATTCCTCCCGCGAAGGATCCAGCGTGATATAATGCAGGCGAATACAGAAAGCGCGGAACCGTTCCTCATTCCGTTCTTCCGGCTTGACGAAGATGCGGAGTTGCTTCAGGGCGTAGTCCCGGAATTCCGCGTCCGAATATTTCGTCCGGGCGGTGCCCAGAACCGAGAAATCTTCCGGCAGCCGCTTGTTGCTGAACAAGGTGAACAAGGCAGGCATCAACTTGCGCTTCGTCAAGTCGCCCGACGCCCCGAAAATGATCATCACAAAATGGTTCATACCTGTTCCAATTAATCGTAGTAATTATCGGACATTACGCTTCCTGCGCAAAAATACGATTCTTTTCCCCAAATTCCATTTTGATGTTACGCAAATTGGCATTATCTTCATAGTTTGTAACCACAATGCTGCCCCATATAACATCTTATCGCCATGACGAAAAAATTGATCAAGTTCTTTGTCGCCGCCTTCGCGGCCGCTTCCGCAATGGCTTGCGGATCCTCCTTTCCTTCAGAAGTCGGCGTCCGTACCGACGCCCTGGATGACGCTGCCTGGAACGAGTCCATCTGGCTTTCCGCGGCGGATGCCCCGGTCGTGACCGGCGCGGTCCGCGATCCGGACAACAACCGCGCCGCCGATGGCGCCAACTGGTTCGTCTCGACCTTGAAAAACGAGCGAAAGGTGATTTCGGCCAAATGGATGACCACCGGACTGGGCGTGTACCAACTGTACGTAAACGGCTTGCCGGTCGGCCGGGAAATCCTGAAACCGGGATTTACGCACTATGCCAAGACCAAAAGATCCTTTACCTACGACCTGACGGACGCCATCGTCACGAAGGCGGGAGGGGAAAACACGTATTCCGCCCAGGTGACGCCCGGCTGGTGGGCGGACAAAATCGTCACCCCGTCCGGCCATGAGGGAATGATCGGAAAGAAGTGCGCTTTCCGTGCCGTGTTGGAACTCACGTTCGCCGACGGCAGTGTAAAGCGCTACGGAACGGACCTTGAAAACTGGAAGGCCGGGATCGCCGGCCCGGTGAAACATGCCGCCATCTTCGACGGGGAAGAATACGATGCCCGCGAACTTCCCGGTTACGCGACCCCCGAAAAACTCTCCGTCCCGGAGGCGAACACCGAATTCGCAGGGGAGATTCTCCCGTCTGACGGAGCGGAGATTTATTTCCGCCCGGATCTCACCCTTTCTCCTGTTCAGGCCTATGTTTGGGAGGGCGTGGAAGGTGAGAGCGAGGAGGAATATGGAAAGGTGCGCATTGTCCGTGAATTCACTCCGGGCGAGGTTATGACGGTTCTACCCGGAGAGACCCTGGTCGTGGATTTCGGGCAGAATTGCTCCGCCGTCCCGTCCTTCGTGTTCCAGGCGAAGGAAGGCACAAAGCTGACCTGTTTGCCCGGCGAGTTGCTCAATGACGGCAACGGCGCGAAGAGTCGCGGCATGGACGGCCCGGAAGGGAGCGTCCACCGGTTGAACCTAAGGACTCCGGAGCAGGGCATGCGGGTATGCTACACCTTCGCGGATGCAAAGGGCGATGTCAGCTATCATCCGACCTGCTCTTTCTTCGGCTACCGATATGTTTCCATCACCGCCACGGACGAAGTCCGTTTCCGGTCGATCTCTTCTCTCCCGGTGACGTCCATCGACAAAGAGATGGAGACGGGCGTGGTCACAACCGGGAACGAGCAGGTCAACCGCTTGATCTCGAACACCGTTTGGGGACAGTTGTCCAACTATCTTTCGGTGACCACGGACTGCCCCCAGCGCAACGAACGCCTCGGCTGGACGGCGGACACGCAGGTGTTCGCAGAGACGGGAACCTTCTTTGCCGACACGAAGAAGTTCTTCCACAAATGGATGCGCGACATGCGCGACACCCAGAGTGAATTCGGAGGCTTCCCCGGCGTGGCCCCGATCGGACAATATGGCGCCGAACCGACCTCGATGATGCGGCTGGGCTGGGCCGATGCCGGCGTAATCGTCCCCTGGACTGTGTGGAAACAGTTCGGTGACACGCAGATCGTTGAGGAAAACTGGGACGCGATGGAACGCTACATGGATCATGTCAATGCCACGAAGTATGACCACGAGACGCTGAGCGTCGAGAACGGAAACTATCAGTGGGCGGACTGGTTGAGTTACGAACCGCTGGAGAGTTCCGGAGGCAGCGCCTTTACCAGTGACGCTTCAGGAAAGCGGATCCCGCTCCCCGAAGCGATCGTCTACTGGAACTATCTCAGCGCCTCCTACTGGGCCATTGATGCGGGCATGATGCGCGACATGGCGGCAGCGACAGGACGTGACGCCGGTAAATATGAGACCATGGTCTCTGAAGCAAAGACCTATCTCAAGAACACTTTCCTGGATGGGAAGGGAGCCTTCAAGACCGCGATCCTCAACACCATGCAGACACCTGCCCTTTTCGCGTTGAAGAACGGCTTGGTGGAAGGGGAGGCGAAGGCCGCCTTGACCGCCCGTCTCCGCGAGAATTTCACGCGGCACGGCAACTGCCTCCAGACCGGCTTTCTCGGCACCTCCATCCTGATGAACACCCTCACCGAAAACGGCATGGCGGATCTTGCCTGGGAACTGCTCTTCCAACGCAAGAATCCCAGCTGGCTCTACTCGGTCGACAACGGTGCGACCACCATCTGGGAACGCTGGAACAGCTACATGCTTGACAAAGGTATGGGCCCCCGGGGCATGAACAGCTTCAACCACTACGCTTATGGTTGTGTCTGCGAGTGGATCTGGAAGACGGTCTGCGGCATCGCCGCGGATACGGCCGCCCCAGGCTTCAAGCGCATCATCATGAAGCCGGTTCCGGACAAGCGGCTCGGCTTCGTCAAGGCGACCTACGACTCCGCCGCCGGGCGCATCGAGAGCGAATGGAAGTATGAGGGCGACAAGTGGATCTGGAACTTCACGATCCCCGAAGGAGCCACTGCTTCCGTCACCCTTCCCGGTGAAACCGAAGCCAAGGAATATGCCGCCGGCTCTTATACGGTGGAGCAATAATAACGCGCAGACTCGCTACAGCCCGGCAAGGCTGTCGTTCATCCAAGACAGCCTCCGGGTGTAGAAAGATTGCAGATAAGCGACTTCCTGATCGTACGATCCGGTGACCATGACGTTCGGCCAGACGTAGATGTTCAGGATATCCCATCTTTTGAAATTTCTGGCGGGCGCATCGCCCATTTCCCGGACTGCCTTGTCCAGAAATGCCGGGACGGTTGTCAGCTCCGGATAGAGGGCTTTCCAGCGATCCTTGACTTTCCGGACGAAGGCGGGATCCTGGAAAAGTCTGTGGTACCAGCCTGTGTTTCTGACGGACAGGCTTCCATAGTCTTTGATCCACCAGCCCGTGGGCCCGTTGTTCCCGTCCGGAAAATAGTCCGCGTTGCCGAATGCCAGATCGAAATCCCACACATGATAGAAGTCCAGCTTGCTACCCTTTTTGAGCGTGAGGAATGAGCTTTTGCGCAGATTCCCGTCGATATCCTTGGACAACTCGCGGACAAGGTAATTGTCGATGAAGGATTCAACATCGATCCAGGCGGCGTATCCCTTGACCGGATCGGTAAAATCCGGACCGAAGAGAGCCTCTTCAAAGTCCAGGATGTAGGTCCGGACCTTTTCCCATTCTTCTTCGGAGAGATTCTTGGGTTCCTTGACCTGGATCGGGACATTGTGCGGCGTCCGGAAGTGGAGCGGCTCATCGAAAGCCTCTTCCATTTCAAGGTAGCAGTCTTTCTTTCCGATGTTGACTTTATGCTTCGCCACCTCTTTGTCTTCGACGAGATTGTAGACGCCTTGGTAGCTTCCGTTGAGGAACACCTCCACATTCCGGGATTGCGGTGTCCACTTCAGACCGCAGATTCTGGATACCTCCATCGCGATGTTGTTCCGCATCAGGGACTTGTCTGCATAGTTGGCCAGCAGCACCCAGTCCTTGTCCCCGGGCATGCCCAGCAGGGAGGTATTCTCCGCGAGTTTGATCTTGTAGGGCTTCTTCGGCATGGACCAGGTGCTCTTGCCCCGCCCCTTGATCCGCATCGAGGCCGAAAAGGAAGCGGCTTCCGAATAGGCGAGGTCTGGATCCTCGATGGTGATGCTGCCCTCGACATAGGCCTCCCGCGTGATTTCGGTGCCGGAGTGCGTGATCCGGATGACCGGCATCCGGAATTCCCGCGGAAGCAGGGATTCGTCGAACGGAAAATCGAGCACGTTCCCGTTGGAAATGTAGAGATGGAGGGTATAGGGGTCGATGTAAGCGTAGACAACCGTGGCCTGCTCATCCGGAAGGTGTTCGTGGTACCTCACCCCGGACAGGATGCCGTCCAAGCACCACATTTTGTTTTCAGGAGAAAGGCTCACCACCCGCGGAGCGCAGGATCGGCAGTCTTGGATCTTCAAGCCGTCGGGCGGAATGGATACGGTGCCGTTCTCGAAGCGGACCGTCGTAGTGCCGGAATAATCACAAGACAAGTACTTGAATCCGGCTTGATAGGCGGCCAGCAGTTCCTGATAGCCGGCGGGCTGCTTGGGCAGTTCGACGGCATCATTCTCTTTCCTGCAAGCAACGAAGACAAGCCCGGCGGCCAGAACCGCCAGGCAAGTCTTCAAAAATCGATGGAGTCTCACTTTCACCGGATGTTCGTTCCCACCTCCTTACTTTTTCTGGAATACGCGTACATAGTCCACCAGCAGGGTGCAGGGCAGGGCGCTTTCATCGACGCCGTCCCAGCCGCCCCAGTCTCCGCCCCAGGCGAGGTTCAGGATGACGTAGAATTTCTTGTTGAAAGGCCAGGTGTCGTTGTTTCCGGTACCATCGTTCGCAAACCGCATCTGCGGCGCTCCGTCCGTGTAGAACTGAAGATAGTCGGGAGTCCATTCCACCGCGTAAACATGAAATTCGTCTTCCGCGCCCGGGGTGTAGATCTCCTTTGTCTTGTGGGTGTTTATCATGTGGTTGTAGCGCTTGGTGTGGATCGAGGAGGAGGTGTAGTTCGGGTTGACGCCCACTTCTTCCAGGATGTCGATCTCTCCGCAGGCCGGCCACCCTTGGCTTAAATCGTCCGGCATCATCCAGAAGGCGGGCCAGGTGCCCTTCCCCTTGGGGAGTTGGATGCGGGCTTCTATGTAGCCGTAGAGCCAGGATTCCGTTGAATTCATGCGGGCGGAGATCACCTGGCCGTTGTATTTCATCGCCCGGATGTGCAGGACGCCGTTTTCCAGGAAAGCAGTGCGATTGCCGTCGAGGACGCCTCCGGCTACGTAGCGCTGGAGTTCGTTGTTGACACGTCCGGGAGCCCAGTTCTCGAATCTCCAGTTCGTCTTAGAGATCTCGGAATCTGTGAATTCTTCCGCCCAGACCAGGGAATATCCTTCCGGAGCGACAATTTCGAGATCCGTAAAGCCCTGCTCCACCGGAACGGTGATCGTCTCGGCTCCGAAGCGGATGACCACATTCGTGTTCCGGGCCTCGTAGGCACTGTTCTTCGCGACCTCTACGGTCACGGTGGAGGTTCCGGCACCGCCCCCGGTCGGGGTCACCACGCACCAGGACTTGTCGTCCGCCGTGATGCCCCAATCGCAGTCAGCGGTCACGGAAAGGGTTTCCGCAGCGCCTTCAGGCGGGATGGAAAGACTCGTCGGGCTGACCGTGACGGTCTTCGCGGCGCCGCCCGGCTTTTCCTTCTCGCAGCTGGATGCGCAAGAGAGAAAGCCGGCGGCGGCGAACAGGAAGATGGATAAGAGTTTTCTCATATTCTCATTCGACAGGTACCACGACCGCATTGTGTTCCTGAAAACAGATGTCGGTCACGGTCAGTTTGGATCCGACCGGGCTTCTGCCCAGGTCGAAAATGAGGGTCAAGTCCGGATTGCCTTCCTTCTGGGAGATGCCGGGCATCTTGAAGATGAGCGGTTCGTCCGCCGAGAGGGCTACACCGCCGTTGTAGAAGAACGCGTTGACCTCCTCCGCGCCTTCGGGATTGCCGGTCATCTTCACGGTGATGGTCATGTCTTCGGTGGCCGTGAGCGTGCAGCAGAAGTCATACTTCTTCTCGGACGAAGTCGCGATGCCGGAATGCAGCTTGTTCTGGGCCTGCCATTCGGATCCGCCCACGCCCTCCGGAATCTCGGCGGTGAAGCCGTTGTTTTCGGTGATCTGGGCGAGCGGGCTGATGCCGCCGGTCCAATTCTCAGGTGAATACCAGTATTCGGGCGTGATGACGGCATTCCGCCAGAGATTGCCGGCCCCGGTGATGTCATACACCACGGTCTCCTTCATCCACCGGTCGACGGTCAGGTCGAACTTGCCGCTGTTTTCTGTAAGTTTGAAGACGTACCAGCCTTCCGCGAAAGCGGATCCGCTCCAGATGTTCCCGTTGTCGCTGTCGCTGCCGTTCGGGTAGCCGTTGATGGTGAAGTAGTCGTTCAGCTGCAGGGTGCCGAAGTCCTGGCCTCCGTACTCCTTGCCCCAGTTGGGCTGCCCGAAGATCTTGAAGTTCGGACCGGTGATGTAGGCCGTCAGCTGATAGGTGTTGTCACCCGTCTTCGCGAACGGAATGTCCACGGAAGCATCGGTGGTCCACCCCGGTTCGGGCTCTGTCTTGGGCTTGTGGATGCCGGTTCCGATGATCCAGAGTCCGCCGTCTTCATAGGTGGCGTACTCACCGCCGGACATCGGGAGGGCCTTCAGCCAGGTTGTCTTGTTCATGATCTGGTAGTCGCCCGTAACGGCCAGGAAGCGCAGCGAGGTATTGTCCACCAGCTCGAAGAAGTCGGGATCAATCCATATCTGCGTCAGATCGATTCCGGTGACAGGATAGGTGTTGCCCTGCTCGAGATGGACGTTCGCCTTGCCGGACTCGAAAGCGACCCCGCCGAAGGAACTTTCCGGCGCCACATAGTCTCGCGCCCTGAAAATGAACTGCCAGGAGATCCCTTCAATCGAAGCCACCAGCGTCAGGCTGCTTTCCGTGAGATTCGTCACGATGAACACCGGATTATTGTAGGTGCCATCGTTCGGGATATAGCCGACCGTAGCGCCCTTGGGCAGGGTGATGGTCTCCCCGTCGAAGGTGTACGTAACCTCTTGGCTTTCCCAGGCAAGCGTGAAGTCTTCACCTGCAGGGCCGCCGAGCGCGGTCACGTCCTTGTTCACATAGATCAGACCATCCGCTCCCGGGTTGAATGCATAGGTGCCGTCGGGTTTGAATGTCAGCTCATTGTCGTACATGCCGAAGCCTTCCTTTTCGTAGGGATTGGCAGACCACCAGCCGGCCGGATTCCCCGCGTCCGGACCGCATCCAAGATGTCCCTTTGTGTCCGCGTCCATCACCCAGACCTTTCCGGCGGGATCCGTGCCCGCCAGCAGATCCTGCGGCGTAACTCCCTGCACATACGGCACGAAGCTGTAGAGCCAAGCGATCGAGCCGCCGTTGTTGGCGGTGGGGGAGTAGTTCACGAGTTTGAGATTCTTCCGGATGTCGGATGTCTTGGTGCTTACGAACTGGTAGCGCGTGTTCGTGGTGTAGGCTTCCTTGTTGGGAACATAGGAGAGGTTGTCTCCTGCTTGCAATACGAGGAAGATTTCCTCGATGCCCGCTTCGTTCCAGTTGTTCTCGATGGTGTAAGGATGCGTGTAGGCAGCGATTTCGGCCTGGTAGTCGGTCTTCGCGGCGATTTCATCCGCATGGCCGTCCGGCAGGAAATCGGAACCCCAGTTTACATAGACCGTCCCGCCCGCTCCCGGATCGTAGGTGTACTGACCGTCGGCGGTGAAGGTCATGATGTCGTCGTAGAGTCCCATGTCCTCCTTTTCATTGGCGCCGCAGGACCACCATCCGGTAGGATTTTCCGCCGTTTCCCCGCAACCGAAATGCCCGGGGGTCTCCTTGTCCCACACCCACGCGTTGGCGATCGCTTTCATGTAGGGCGTCGGATTGAAGGGATCCCGGTAGGTGTTCTCCAGTTCGTAGGTCAGGATTTGGGAGCCTTGCGAGATGCCGTTGGCATTGTAGGCCTTGAGCTCGACGGTGTGCATGCCGGCATCGCGGATGCGAAGGGTGATTCCGTTCTGCGCGTAGGCGAATTTCTTGTTCACGTCCTTGTCGATCCGCTCGCTCCCGAAGATCCAAAGAGGGACGACCTCCTTGTCCGTGATGGAGAAGGTCACGTAGTTCGTTTCCTGGTCCACGGTGATCACGGGCGTGAGCGAGCTTGCTTGCGGAAGTCCGCTCTGAACGGGCTCGACATAGTCGATCGTACAGCTGGCGAGCAGCAGGACGAATATCGTCAGAAGTATGTATCTAATGCTGTTTTTCATGGTCTGGCGCGATTAATAATTGTTCTGTACCAAATTCGGATCCTTGTCCATCTCCGACTGGGGAATGGGCCAGTATTTCTTGGATTCCGTCCAGTCGTTCTGGCGGAAAGCGTGGTTGGAAGCCTTCAGTACGGTGGCTGCCTGTCCGGTCCGGATCAGATCCCAGTACCGTTTTCCTTCTCCTAAGAATTCCTTGCGGCGTTCCTGTATGATGGAAAGTTGGTCGGTGCCTGTGTCCGTGCAGCCGGCGCGCTCGCGCACTTCCCGGAGGTATCCAGAACCGTCCTGTCCGAGGAGGACGGAGAGTTCGGCAGCGTTCAGCAGGGTCTCGGCGTAGCGGTACACGCGGTAGTTGTTCCCGTGGTTCATGTTGGGATCTCCCTTGTAGCCGTGGTTCCCGTTCTTCCGCGCGATGTATTTGAGGAGGTAAAAGCCTTCGGACTCCCAGCGGGGGGTGCAGGTTTCCTTTCCTCCGTCTGAGGCGACATAGGTCTCGATGTTGAGGATGCCGCCGTCCCGGCGCTGGTCGCCTTCGCCGTACATTTCGTAGGCAGACTTGGCCACCCCGCCGAATCCCCATCCGTCCACAAAGTCCTTGGATGCTCCGGGGATGCCCGTCAAGACGGGATAGACGGTGCCGCCTGTCGCGATGGGCGCATCCCAACTGCGGACACCGCCTTCGTTGACATAATTGATTTCCCAAATGGATTCAGGCCCCCATTCGCCGCTTTCCAGCCAGATGCCGGCATAGTCGGCAACCAGGGAATACTGTCCGGAAGAAATGATTTCCTTCATGAAATCCAACGCTTTGGCATAGCGGCTCTGGTCGTTCTGGTACAAGACCACGTCGGTGAAGAGCATGTAGGCCATGGCTTTGGTGACGCGGCCTTCGTTTCCGGTTACCTTCATGGGGAGGACGTTCAGCGCGATTGCCTCCTCGATCTTGGTCACGATCTTTTCATAGACCTCGTCGTGGCCGAGTTGGGCAGTCAGGTAGGGAGCGATGAGGTTCTCGTCGTAGTAGGGGATATTCCCCCAGAACTTCCAAAGCCAGTGGTAGTAATAGGCCTTGAGGATGGTCGCTTCCGCCCGGTAGAGGGTTTTGGTCGCTTCCGCCATACCCGGGACACCGTCCACGCGCTCCAGCACATGGCAGCAGCGGTTGACGCCGGAATAGGCGATGGTCCAGATCTGGTTGCAGACGTCGGTGGGCGTCGCCGTGTAGAAGTGGGTTTTCACCAGAACGGGCTGGTCGCCTTCGTTGGACCCGCCGCAGTAGATGTCATCCGCCATGATGTCCGACACCATGTTGAGCGCATCGTATTGGTAGAAGTAGTCGAACCATTGGAGCGGGTCGTAGGCCGCCACGAGGCCTTGGAACATACGGTCTTCATTGGTGAAGTACTCGTCGAGCGGTTCGGACGAGTTGTGCACCGCCGTGATGAAATCCTTGCCGCAGGCCGTGGTCAGAAGAACGGCGAGTATGCAGAGTGTGTAATATATCTTTTTCATATTCAGAGTCTTCAATTAAAAGTTGACATTCACGCCCACGGAGAAGGTGCGGGACTGCGGATAGACACCGCGGTCGATCCCCGCCTCCGTGCTGAATCCGTTGCCGCCGTGTACTTCCGGATCACAGCCGGTGTAGCGGGTCAGGGTAAAGAGGTTTTCCGCCTGGACATAGAAACGCAGCCGGTTGATCGCGATCTTCCGGGTCAGTTCCGCAGGGAGCGTATAGCCCAACTGGACATTGCGCGCGCGGAGATAGGAACCGTCCTCGACCCAGAGATCGGAAACACGGGTGTTTTCATTGGCGGATTCGAAAGAAAAGCGCGGATAGCGGTTGGTGGAACCTTCTCCCGTCCAGCGGTTCAGGATGGTCTTGGGAAGGTTGATGTAGTAGAGGTCTGTGCGGCGGGTTACGTTGAAGACATCGTTTCCTGCCTGGCCCTGAAGGAGCATGTTGAAGTCGATCCCCTTCCATTCGAAGCCTAGATTCAGGCCGAAGGTCCAGTCCGGAATACCCTTGCCGATCATGGTGCGGTCGTCGTCGTCGATGCGGCCGTTCCCGTCCAGATCCACGAAGCGTACATCTCCGGGAACCGCGTTCGGCTGGATCAGGCCTCCCTCTGCGTTCACGTAGTTTTTGACTTCCTCAGGATTCTGGAAAATACCGTCGGTCTTCCATCCGAAGAAATAGGGGAAGGGCATTCCGACGATACCCCGCGTGAGGGTTCCGGATCTTGTGGCTGGAACCGGTCAGGTAGGTGGACTCGTCGCCGAGATAGGTCAGTTTGTTGCGGACATACGTAGCGTTGGCCGAGACATGCCACAGGAGGTCTCCGATCTGATCCCGGTAGGTGAGTTCAAACTCGACTCCGTAGTTCGACATGTCACCCACATTGCCTGTGGGAGCCGAGTCGCCGGCATAGGTCGGAACGGGCATCGCCATCAGGATGCCGGAAGTCTTTTTGTCGTACACATCTGTTGTGAAGGTGAGTTTGTTGCCCCAGAAACCGAGGTCAAGACCCAGGTTCGTCTGGCGGGATTCCTCCCACTTGACGTTGGGATTGGCGAGGCCGGAAGGCTTCGCGCCCACCAGCACGCTTTCCGAGCCGCTGGCACCGGAACCGAACACATAGTTGTTGCCGGAATGCATGTAGACGGCGTATCGGAAGCTTCCGATGCTGTCATTTCCGTTTACACCATAGGATAAGCGGAGCTTGCCGGTCGAGAGCCAGGGGATGTCCTGCATGAACGCCTCGTTTCTGAAGTTCCAGCCGAATGACACGGACGGGAAGGTGCCCCACTTGTTGTTGTCGCCGAAGCGGCTGGAGCCGTCCCTGCGGACCGTGACCTCAGCCATGTACCGCTCGTCATAATTGTACGACACGCGCGCGAAGTAGGAAGCCAAGGTGTAGACAATCGAGTTCCAGGATCCCCATCCGTTGCGGTCTCCGTCTTTCTGCTGGCCGAGGGTATTGTTGACCGAGATCTTCCAGGGATCATTCGGGTACATGAGCCCCATGGCGGAACCGCCTACGTTGGAGCTGGATGACTTGATGGCTGACTGCCCGAGAATGGCGTTGATGCCGTGCTTCCCGAATGTTTTGCTGTACGAAAGCACATTCTCGAGCTGCCAGAGCAACGACCGGTTCATGGACTGATAGGCATTGGATCCGTAGGCGATCTTGTCCGTGCTGGTAACCTTCCCGTCCTTGTCGTAGGTCTCGGTCGTGGTGACCGTATCGTACCGGTAGTTCTTGGACGACAGGAAATACGGCAGGCCATATCCGTGGCTGCCCCAGAACGCCAGGTCGATGCCGATGGAAGTCTTGAACTTGAGCCCGTCCCAGAGCTGGAGTTCCGCAGCTGCGTTCGCAACGATCTTGTCGGTGTTGTATTTCTCGCCGGGCTGTTCCAGCATGGCGAGCGGGTTGTTCTGCTCGTTGTAGACAGCTCCGTCCGCGACGGAATAGGCGCGGCCGGTTGCATCCCGGATCAGATACGGGTAACCCACCGGGTAAAGCGTCTTGTAGAGTTCCTCCATCTCCGGGGATGCGAAGATCGGCTCCAGCGGAGACATGCCGAGCGCCGAACCGAGCGGGGAACCGAATTCAGAGTTGGTCGAAATACCGGTGGAGTTCATGTGCGCGTAGGATGCGCTGGAGGTGATGTCCAGTTTGTTCAGCCAGTCGCGCTCTTCGCTCTTGTCGAAGAGGGTGATGCCGACATTCTCGCGGAGGGTGAGACGGTCGTAGTTCGAACGGCCGAAGTTGCCTCCGACGGTGCCTTCCCGCGACAAATACCCGCCTGAAAGGGAGAAGTTGACGTTCTGGTTGCCGCCGCTGACGGTTACGTCGTGCTTCATGACAGGGGCGTTGTCATTGAATATGGCAGCTACCCAGTCGGTTCCTTGGCCATAGGAATAGGGGTCGTCGTACCGGGGGGCGCTTCCTGCGTTGACATAGCCTTCGTTCATCATGATGGCATATTCAGTGCCGTTGAGCACCCGGGGTTTCCGCCAGGGATTTTGCCAACCGTAGGAGGCGTCGTATGCCACCCGGGTCTTGCCGGCCACGCCCTTCTTGGTGGTGACCAGGATGACACCGCTGGCGGCGCGGGCGCCGTAGACAGCGCTGGAGGCTGCGTCCTTGAGCACCTCGATCCGTTCGATGTCGTTGGGGTTGAGGTAGTCGATGCCGCCGGAGATGGCCAGTCCGTCCACGATGTAGAGCGGGTTGGAGCTGTTGATGGTGCCGACCCCGCGGATGCGGACTTGGGAGGAAGCATCCGGCGCGCCGGATGCTTGCGTGACGTACACGCCGGAGGTCATGCCTTGCAGCACGGCGTCGATCCGGTCGTGGGACTGCTGCTTAAGGTTTTCGGAGGTGATGCTGGAGATAGCGGCGGTGACGACGCTCTTCTTCTGCACGCCGTAGCCGACCACGACCACATCTTGCAGCACCATCGCGTCTTCTTCGAGGACGATGTTGATCTCGCTTCTGCCGCCTACCAGGATGGACCTGCCGATGTAACCGATGGAAGAGATGTCAAGCACGGCATCCGGTCCGGCATTGACGATGAAGGACCCGTCCACATCGGTCGTCGTGCCGCGCGTCGTCCCCTGGACGAGCACGGCTGCCCCGATGACGGGTTGTCCGGATGCATCCTTGATGGTTCCTTTCACTTGCTGGGCCTGTGCGGAGACTAAACCCGCGCCCAAGATCACGAGCATAAGGGTGACTCGTTGAATAAGGCTTTTCATGGATGTGATTATACGTTTAAAATAGTGTTATGTTACGTGAGATTACTCGCGGTTCAAATACAAAAGTAAACAAAAAAAATTATTTGAAAGACTGTCTCGGAAATAATTGGAACGATATTTTTTATAAAACCATTTAAGTACTTTGTTGTAAATGACTTATATAAATTTTCAAAGTTGCGGAAAATGGTAGGAAAAAGGATGTTCGATCCCTGAATATTTCGTAAATTTGCATGGAAAGAAACCCGAAAGCGATATGAGCAACCGAATTTTTTTCATGGCGGTCTTCCCTTGGATCGCGCTCTCCCTTGCCGTGACCTGCTGCAACAAGAGAGGCGGCGGAACAGTCCCGGACTCCGAAGAAACCGAAACCGCCGCGGATGTCAGGACCTACACCACGACGGCGGACAAATCCAAGCTTTTCGAAGCGAAGGGGCTTGTCTTTGACAAGAAGCTCACCGTACCTTCAAGCATAGCCGTCACGAATGTAACCTTGGATCCGTCCACGACCTACCAGACGGTCGACGGTTTCGGCGCCGCGATGACCTGGGCTTCCTGCTACAATCTGGGCAGGATGACGCCCGCCGCCCGGTCGGAGTTCCTGAAATCCCTTTTCGGAGCCGACGGACTCGGGATCGGACTCATCCGGGTGACCATCGGCGCCTCGGACTTCAATGTCGAGGAATATACCTGGTGCGACAAACCCGGGATCGAAAACTTCGCGATGCATCCTTCTGACCGGGATGTGGTCCTGCCCGTACTGAAAGAAATCGTCGCCATCAATCCGGAGATCAAGGTCATCGCCTCGCCCTGGAGTTGTCCCCGCTGGATGAAGCGGCGCTCCGTCACCGACGGAAGCGACTGGTACAGCTGGACCAGCGGATCGCTGCGGCCGGCGTATTATCCGGATTACGCGCGGTATTTCGTGAAATGGATCCAGGCTATGCAAGCCGAAGGGATCGGGATTGACGCGGTAACCGTCCAGAACGAACCGCTCAACCACGGGAACTCGATGTCCTTGTACATGACCTGGGCCGAGCAGCGTGATTTTATCAAGACCGCCCTGGGACCCGCCTTTGAAGAGGCGGGACTCAAAACCAAGATTCTGGTCTTCGACCACAACTACAACTACGACAACCAGGCGGACCAGAAGAACTATCCGCTGCGTATCTATGCCGATCCCGAGGCGAGCAAGTATGTCGCCGGCTCAGCCTGGCACAACTATGGAGGCAGCGTCACGGAACTGGACAACATTGTCCGGAACGCTCCGGACAAGGAAATTTATTTTACGGAGGCCTCGATCGGAACCTGGAACTATTCCTTTGACAAATGTCTGCTGGACGACTTCGACGCCATCTTCTTGCAGACCCTCGCCCGGGGTTGCAAGGGAGTTACGCTTTGGAATATGGTGCTGGACGAGAAGCGGGGGCCGTACAGTCCGGCGGACGGCAGCTGCAAGACCTGCTACGGGGCGGTGACCCTGCTGTCGGCTTCCGGCGCGATCATCGATCGGACTACCCATTACTACAACATCGCCCACGCCTCGAAGGTCATCCGGCCCGGCGCGGTTCGGATCGATGCGAAAGGGGAGACCGACGGGGGTTTAAACTATCAAGCCTACAAGAACCCGGACGGATCGTTCGGGGTGCTTGTCCTCAATAAGTCTGATAGCCCGAAGGTCTTGATGTTCAAAAGTCCCGGACATTTTGTCGAAACCCTCGTACCCGCGAAGGCGATCCATTCGCTCCGTTGGACGGACTAGGTAAACCTTTTCGGATGAGGTGATTCGCTCTATTTCGGAGCAAGTTTCGGTTTAAAAACAGCCACTACTTTCAACGGTCCTTTTACCTTTATGACGATGGTTTCGGGAACGACGGCAGGGGCATCGGCTCCGGTAATCTCCCACTTGTCCAATGTCTTGTTGGAGAAAAGTCCGATGTGGACCGTAAAAACCACCTCCTTGCCTTCTTCCACCTCGTCGCCCGACT
>JAAYJQ010000031.1 GCA_012522855.1 Bacteroidales bacterium | reverse complement strand
GATGAAAAACCGCTCGTCCAAGAATGTCTACATCGCCTTCGACGAATGGAACGCCTGGACCCGCACCTTCAACGGCAGCGACAACACGCTGTCGGAAATCTACGATCTGCAGGACGCGCTGGTCGTGGCGCAGTACCTGAACATCTTCATGCGCACCTGCGACATCGTGAAGATGGCGAACATCGCCCAGCTGGTCAACGTGATCGCTCCGATGCGGACAGAAGGAGACCGGATCTGGAAACAGACAACCTACCATCCCTTCTACCTTTTTTCGAACCATTGCCGGGGAACCTCGCTGGACGTGTTCACCAAAAGTCCTGTCTACCAAACAAGAAGATACGAAGCGGTCCCGTATCTGGACGTCTCCTCCACCTATGACGCGGAAAACGGTGAAATCGTCCTGAATGTCGTGAACCGTCATCCGGACCAGGCAATCACGGCCGAAATCCAGTCCCAGAACAATTCGTTCGGCAAAGAGGCCGTGGCCCATGTAGTCAACGGAAGCCGGGTGGATATTGCGAATTCGGTTGACGAACAGAACGTCTCCATTCAGGATCGCACGGTGAAAACCGCGCCCGACAAGTTCAGCTTCAGTTTCGAACCGCACTCCTTCACCCAGATCGTGATCAAAACCGCGAAATAAGACGACGGTTCAATCGCGCTTTAGCATTGCCCTGACTTGGTGCAAGATTTGCTTAATCTCGGATTTAATGTAATATTTTCAACCTGCAACAAGAAAGATATGAAACATCTCAAACTGATTCCTTGGGTGTGCGGCGTCCTCGCAGCCCTTTCACTGGCAGCCTGCATGAAGGATGTTCCCGCTGGCAACTCCCTGACTCCCCAGGAGATCCAGACTGCTTTCAAGTCGGTTGAAGGCCACTATACCGGCCACGTCATCTACAATGAAACCAGTCCGGGGAGCGGACTGGAGGCAAAATTGGATACCGCATCGGTGACGTGGGACCTGAACACGGATTCGACCTTGACCATCCATGGATTTCCGACCCGTTTCCTGGCGAAGCACATCTCCGATGCCCCGATCCGGGAAGCCTTGGAGGCACAACCCGATCAAGACATGAACTGCTACATCGGATTCATCAAGATCGACCCGGTCACTTTCCTGGTCAATCCGTACACGGACGCGTTCAATCTTCTCTACGACGGCAAGACGCGCGAAGTGCAGATTGGGTTCCTGGTGAACAACTATGTCTCCTATGGGGCCTGGTCGGCTGAGAAGAAACTGCTCCAGATGCAGATCGTGGAAGGAGGGATCTTCATCGACGGCCAGCTTCAATCTGCCCTGCTACCCTCCAGCATACCTTTCCTGATTGAAGGCAGCAGAGAGTAGCGCCCAGACTGCAGAAGGCTGGCCGCTACCAGCCCAAGAACCCGACGATCTGATCCGGAATCTGCAGAGATCCGCAATCGATGCCTTCAATGCAGGACTTCCCCGCCTTGGTCAGGGAGAAAATCATCACCCGCTTGTCGGTGTCGCTGATTTTCCGTTCGACATAGCGGCAACGCTCCACGTTGGAGAGGACCTTGGACATATTCGAGCGTGACAGCCCCAGTTCGGAAGACAGCTCTCCAGCAGATGATGCTCCCCGCTCGTTCAACGTGCAGAGGAGCATCGCCTCGTTCAGTCCGATGCCGAATTTGGTTTCGAAATCGTCATCCAGTTGCTTGATGGCCCGTTGGATGTCCCGAAGTCTGCATATTCTTTCCTTGTCCATCGCGCTCCCTACTCGACCTTCATCACATCCTTCATCAGGCGGCGGAGTTCCCCTTCGGGCAGGGCTCCCACAACCATCCGCGGATTGCCTTCCATCGGAATGAAGAGAAGCGAGGGGATGGAACGGATTCCGAACGCAGCCGCAAGCTCCTGTTCTTTTTCGGTGTCCACCTTGTAGAGAACCATCTTCCCGGCATATTCCTTGGCAAGAGATTCCAACACCGGCGCGATCCGCTTGCAGGGGGCGCACCAGTCCGCGTAAAAGTCAACGATGGCGGGCTTGCTTCCGAGATATTTCCAGGTTTCCGGCTCCTTCTCGTAGTCTGCGACTTTCTTCAGGAATTCAGCCTTTGAAAGCTGGTAGATTTCCGCCTTCGGCGCATCGGGATCCGCCGCGGGTTCGACTGTATTCTCCGAAACGGCGGGCGCGGCGGCGGCTTTATCCGCGGCTTTCGCAGGTATGAAAAGCGATGATAGCAGCAATCCGAAGACAATTCCGAAGATTGTGCTCAGAACCGGAGATGAAGCGATCGGGCAGGTGCCTCCGGTACAACCGACGTATTTCCAGAAGAGGAAGCCCCCGAGTCCTCCGACCAAGGCTCCGACTAGGTAGAGAATAATTTTCAGTGTCATGGTCTTATACTCCTAATGTTTGTTTGATCACATTTGAAAATTCCGATTTCGGCATCATGCCGGCGGCCATTTGAGGCCTCCCCTCCTTCGGAATGAACAGGAAGGTCGGCACGGAACGGATTCCGAAAGCAGCCGCGATTTCATTCTCTTGATCGACGTCAAGCTTGTAGAAATCGACATCTGCATATTCTTGGGAAAGTTCTTCCAGCACCGGAGTCATCGCCTTGCAGGGTCCGCACCAGGTGGCGTAAAAATCGATGACTGCGGGCTTGTCGCCCAGATATTTCCATTCATTTGCGTTGAGATCCGCGATCCTGGTCGCGAAGTTCTCACTGGTAAGATTTGTTACGCTCATAATTCTTTGTTTTTATTGTTCAAAATAATTGTTTCCGCTGGAAACTATTGCAAAGTAAAAACATTTTTCTGACAAAAACAAATTTTTTTAAAAAATATTTGCGTTTTTTGAAAATATCAATATTTTAAAAAAGTTACAACGAACAGGAGATGGAAACGATTGTCTTGAAAATCAAACGATTAGGAACGAAAACCCCCTCTGCGGAAGCATTCAAGAGCGCCTTGAAAAAGCTCCTGATGGAAGAGGGTACCTCCTGGAACCGGCAGGCGAAAGACAACCTGCTCCGTCTGATTGAATTTGACAACAAGGTTTTGTTCGAGTTTTCCCGGGAACATCAGTTTCGCCTCCGTACGCTGACCCTGCTCTGGCAGCACCTACACGGTGAACGGCCGGCGGAAGTCTCCGCACATTTTTTGATGGATCTGCGCAAGCAATTCGAACGGTTGACCTCCCCGGGAAATGAATTGCCGGACTCGGAGCGAATCCGGAAATGGATGAAGCGCTGGCCGGACGGGCTGAACGCGGATATCACCGCAGCGCGGAAAAGGAACAAGGAACGGATTATTGATTATCTCGTCAAGCGTATCGAACGAAGGCGCGGTCATAAAAATACATATGTCTTTGACGAAGGTCTCGACGACGGGCAAAAGCGGCAACAGGTGAACAGGTGGTGGAATGATTACCGTTTCCATCTAGCGCTGGCAATCCGTTCGCCCCGCGAATTGAACCTCGCGCTCGGGCGTTCCCTTTCCAAAGAAACATTGGCTCTGTACCGCAAGGCGGTCGACAAAGGCATCCCGATTTTTGTAACCCCCTACTATCTCACCCTGCTTTCAGTCGGGGAGAATGGATTCGATGACTTGGTGATCCGTTCCTACGTCCTGTATTCAAAAGAACTGGTGGAAACCTTCGGTAACATCAAGGCGTGGGAACGGGAGGACCGCGTCACGCCCGGAGTGCCGAACGCAGCCGGATGGCTCCTTCCGGAAGGAAACAACATCCACCGGCGCTACCCGGAAGTGGTGATTCTCATTCCGGATTCGATCGGCAGGTCATGCGGGGGCTTGTGCGCATCGTGCCAGCGGATGTACGATTTTCAGAAAGGCCGGCTCAATTTCAATTTCGTGGAACTCAAGCCGAAGGAGAGCTGGAACAAGAAACTGACTCGTTTGATGACTTTCCTGGAAGAAGACCGGCAAATCAAAGACATTCTCATCACCGGAGGGGATGCGCTGATGAGCCAGAATGCCACTCTGAAGCATCTGCTGGACGAAATCGGGAAAATGGCGATTCGCAAGAAAAGAGCCAATGCGGGACGGGCGAAGGGAGAAAAATATGCGGAGATCGAACGAATCCGCCTGGGAAGCCGACTCCCCGCCTATCTGCCCATGCGGGTAACGGATGACCTGGTCGAGATCCTTCGGGATTTCAAACAGAAAGGCGCGCTCGCCGGAATCAAGCAATTTTTCATCCAGACCCATTTCCAGTCTCCGCTCGAAATCACGCCCGAAGCAAGGACGGCCATCCGCAAACTGCAGTCCGCCGGCTGGATTGTGACCAACCAGCATGTGTACAACGTGGCGGCTTCCCGGAGGGGCCACGCCGCCCAACTCCGCCGCTGTCTGAATGCGATAGACGTTGTCAGTTATTACACCTTCACGGTGAAGGGATTCATGGAAAATCACGCCGTTTACGCTCCTATCAGCCGCTCTATGCAGGAAAGGGCAGAAGAGAAAATTCTCGGGCGAATGAATTGGCAGGAAGAGGTCGGACTCACGCATGATCTGTTGAAAGATCCCGGATCCCTTTCTCGCTATTGCCGGACAAGCGGACATCCGTTCGTGGCTTCAGACCGTAACGTGCTGAACCTGCCCGGTATCGGAAAGAGCATGACGTTCCGGCTCGTCGGCATACTGCCGGACGGACGCCGGATGCTCGAATTCGAACATGATCGCACACGGCGGCACAGCCCTGTGATCAGCAGATTTCCCAAGGTGTACATCCTAGAGAACAAGTCCATCGGCGCTTATCTGGAGCAATTGGAGCAGATGGGTGAAAAAAGAGAATGGTATGAATCGATCTGGAAGCACACCGAAGGAGAGACCGAAAAGCGTTTCCGGCTCTTCGAATATCCCGGCTCCGAAGCGGACTTCACCGAAGAGTCCGAAAACCTGGCCAGCAGCTGACGGAACCTCCGGACATTTTCCATATCTTTGAACACGAATTACGGATTGATATGAAAGCACAAAACCAATTTCTATCTGCAGCGACCATGCAGACCGACAACTTCAAAACCTTGGTGGTTGTGGATGTTCAGCTCGACTTCTTCGACCCCGGGGGCGCGCTCTATGTCGATGGATCGGAAACGCTTCCCGCAAAGATTGCCGCGCTTGCCGGCAACTACGACGCCGTCGTGTTCACGCTAGACTGGCATCCCGGAAACCATTGCTCGTTCAAGCCGCAGGGCGGACCCTGGCCGCCCCACTGCGTCGCCTTCACGCAGGGGGCCGGACTCGCGGACGAATTCACGCCGATCTTGGCGAAAAATCCGGAACAGGTGCAGTTGTTCCTAAAGGGGCAGGAAGCGGATAAAGAGCAGTACGGGGCCTTTGAAGATCCGGAAATAATGGACGAAACCCTGCTGGACTGGTTCTCACGCAGCAAGCAGATCGATGTCTGCGGCATTGCCGGGGACTACTGCGTCAAGGAAAGCACGAAGAATCTGCTCAAACTCGTTCCAGCGTCGAAAGTTTGCCTGCTCGGCGCATGCATCCGAAGCATCGACGACGGCTCCACGCTGAAAGCATTCGCAGAAGAGCATCATCTCGTGATCAAATAAACTTAAGCGACAGGGAAACTAAGCCTTCTTGCTCTTGCAGCCGCGTTTCTTTTTCAAGTCCGCGACCTTTTCCTTGGCCTTGTCGGCGGCCTCCTTCACCTCTTCCTTGGCATCGGCGTAGAGTTCTTTGGCCTTTTCAGCGACTTCAGCAGCATCCTCTTTCACCTCGCCGTATGCCTTCTTCGCAATGATCTTGCCCTTCGCGACGCCGACCTTGGCCTTATGCGCCGCGTAATCAAGTCCTTCCTGGAGAGAAACCTTGCCGTCCTTGTTCAGGTCGGCCTCCTCTTTCATCTTGTTGATTTTTTCCTTTACCATAATGCTGTTCATTTGATTTTTCAGTAAAAATAGCGTTTATTCTCTACTTGCATCACAATCCGGACACATTTTTCCACCACTGGCCGCACCTTAGCCTTCCGGGCGGATCAGGGTAATAGGTTGCTTTCTAATTTCGAAATTTCGTTCCCTTCAGCCACTTCAGCCGGTTCGGCCAGTTTAGCCGCTTCAGCCGGTTCGGCCACCTCAACCCCGTGACCCGATCTGTCACTCTATCTGCTAGATGCTGTTTTTCACCCTCCCCCGCACGCCCAGGGTGAAAACTATGAATATGTTGACCCTCAAAACGTTCTGGTCACGTCCAGTTTCACGTTATCCTGTCACCGAGAAAATGATCGCGAGCCTGTTCCAATCGACGAACTATGATCACAGGTCTGTCGCGTAGTGGTTAATGATCGCAAGCCTGTTGCGTTACAGCCAATGATCGAGAGCCTGTTCCAATCGACGAACTATGATCACAGGTCTGTCGCGTAGTGGTTAATGATCGCAAGCCTGTTGCGTTACAGCCAATGATCGCGAGCCCGTCCCGTCACGGAGGACGCCGTTTTAACTACTGTTGCCCGCGACAACCTTTGTAAGCACCTAAATGCCAAGCTCTTGTATTTATGACTAGGAAACAGCAGCGTTTTATGCATTGATAATCAGAGTTTTAAGGATTTCAATGCGTCAAATTTTTGACCGATTGAAATGTTTAACACATTCAATTACAGCAATTTATATTATGCGGGAAGAAAGGCCCTGCGTATCGTCCTGAAAAAAGTTTACCAAAAATCGGTAAACAAAATGTCAGTTATCAGTTACAAACGAATCATGAGGCTGGAGAGCGGCGTCAGGGGCGGCAAGCAGACCCCTTCGGGCGAGCTCTCCACAGACACCACGGAACGCAGCCGCCCCATCATGAAAGGAATATATTCCCAGGTGTTCGACCAGGCCGCCCACCTGGAAGCGCCCGCCCACGATACAGTGCCCTCCAGCAGGTTCGGGGTGTTGCAGGTGGACGATTTCGTACCCCATTTGCAAGCGGATGTGCTTACACCGCAGCCGAATCTATTTCCAGGTAGCCGTCTATGATTCCACCTGCGAAGGGTGAAAGAGGGCGCGCGGAGAAAAGGAAAGACGCCGGGATGAGGCCAACGAGGAAGATGAGGGACTCAGACTAAAAGTGAATCCGGCTAAAAATGAATCCGGCCGAAAAAGATTTTCGGCCGGATCCTTGGATGTAGTGGGGGCGAACAGATTCGAACTGTTGACCTCTGCGATGTCATTGCAGCACTCTAAACCAGCTGAGCTACGCCCCCGTTTGCGGATGCAAAAATAAAAAGTTATTTGCAGAATCGCAACAATTTCTTGCGCGAAATCGATTATTTGCATTTTTCGGCCAGGAAGCGGCAGATACGTTCGAGCCAGAAAGCATCCGTTTCGTCAAAGGTAGCGAGTCGCTCGCTGTCGATATCCAGGACGGCAAACACTTCTCCTGAGCCAACATCAAACAGCGGCACGACGATTTCAGATCTGGAACGGGAACTGCAAGCGATGTGTCCGGGAAACTGTTCCACATCGGGAACGATCTGCGTCTTCCGCTTCGCCCAGGCAGTGCCGCAGACACCCTTTCCATATGCGATGCGCATACAGGCGGGCGGTCCCTGGAAAGGCCCGAGCACCAGTTCCGGTGTCCCGAATGAATCCCGGCCGACCCGGTAGAATCCCGTCCAGAAGAACCCCATCCGCTCGTGGATCAGACTGGCCGCATTCGACAGCACAGCGATGGAATCCGTCTCCGAACCGAGGAGACAGCCCAAATCTTCAGTCAGAGCGGCATACTTGACCGATTTCGCTTCGTTAACTCTGCCGACGATCGTTTCCCGATCACTTTTTGATCCGGTCGATCGCATGCTCGAGACTCGTAGTAGGTTCGATGATGTTGTAGTCTTTCCAGAAATCCGGATCGAAATAAAATTTGGCAAGATCCAGCAGGGTCTCGGTGCGCTTGAAGGCTTCGGTCCGTTCAATCGGAGTAACAGCACCTTCATAGCGATTCGTGACCACCATTTCGCTCACTGCAGTGAAAGGGGTACGGAAAAGCTTTTTGCCCCAGTCGCAGGTGAACCTGAACACCGCGCGCACGTGGCTGATCCTGGAAATACGTCCGTCGTAGGAATAGTTGATGACAAGACTCATCTCGCGCGGCCTGAAACGCAGTCCGAAAGGCTTGCGGACCAGCATCTCGTTGGTGGCTTTGGTCACATCCGACACATCCAATAACTGCTCGATCCGAGTGAAGGCAAGGGTTTCCATGTCGATGTACAGTGCCGTGAACCGCAGGGCGTACTCGGAGCCTCCGCCCGGCACCATCTGGATCACGTACTGCGGGCGATCATTGATCATAACCGCCTGCCCCATCCGCAGAGTGTACAACTCCAGATTATCCTGACTGAAGAAAAAGGAGCCGTTCTTTACCAAATCCAATTCGGTAGCCTGTGTGGGTCCTCCCAAAACCTTGACGCTCAACGTGTCGGAAACTTTCGGACTGGCCAGCAACCGACTTTTCTCCACCAACACGCGATCCCTTCCGATTCCTTGGTTGTAGGAGGTCTTGTACATATCCATGACTGCCTCTGAAATGGCTATGAAACGCTGGCGCTTCTGTACCGTTTCGCGATAGAAGCATTGGAACCGTTCCGGAACCGAGCTGTAGTTGACCGGAATCTTTTCCAGTGCCCTGTACAACAGGGTAAGAGGGTCGCCGAAGAGCACCGCCTCCCTCAACGACAGGGCATCCTTGGACATTAGGATCTCCAGATAATCCGTCTGGCCATAGACAATCGGTCGGTTTACGGTTTTGTAACCGACGTGGATCAACGTCAGCGCGGAAGGCAGGAAATCCGATTTGATGATGAAACCGCCGTCTTCGTTGGTAACCGTCGCGAAATGGCTTCCGGGCAGGGAAACATTGACACCGGGCAAAGGCTTTCCGGTTTCCGCCTCATAAACAACCCCCCTCAGAACATAGTTCAGAGAATCTGTCTGACCGAACGCAAAGGGGCAGAGGAGCAGCAGGATGAGATAGAGTAAAATATTCTTTTTCACGACAATATGCAATTACAATTCGAGTCAATATACTTCTAATTCTCGAATTCACAAAATTCCCGAAAAAGAATTTTCGTGGAATATATCTATCGCTTCAACGCCCCGGAATCGGAGTTTTCGTTCGCGAGATTCTCTACTCTCCCTGCAAGAGCGCAATCGATCGCTCGAAGACGGCTTTTGCGTCGGGATCCGGCTCGTTCGCGCAGGCGGCGATCAGGTCCGGAAGATACCAGGTCCATTCCGTGTCGGCGATGTACCGGGCTGCTCGGGCGCGTACCTCCGGAGAAGCATCGTAGACCAGTCCCTGCACCCAGCGCTTAGCGTCCCAGGAAAGGTGTTCCTGCAGCCAGTCCAGGGTCGCGATCTTCTCTTCCGGCGTACCGTACAGCAAAGTGTAGTAAGTGGCGGATTCCCGCTTCAGCATCTCCTTCGTAAACAGGATCTCACGTCCGAACAAGTCCGGGCGGACCGCATTTTCCGAATAGGCCGGATAGTCCTTGCGGAGCGTCCAGCGAACCATGCGCGGAATCATCCAGCGCATGCCGGGAGTAGCCTCGGGATGGGCGATCGAACTGAACACCCGCCCTTTTCCATATTCATTGCCGATGAAGAAAGGCTTGCCGTTCGTCATGTCGGCGGGAGCGTTTCCCTCCTCGTGCACGTCGCTCTCCATCATCGCGAACACTTCGTAGTCGACCGAATCCTCGGCATCCACGAACACGGGACCCTCATAATACATAAGATAGCAGGTGTCGCGGTCCGTCACTTCCGGAAAAATCTCCTTTCCGGCCGCATTCAGCGTGAACTTGGAAACGCCGTGGCCGCGGTTGTCGTGCTCCAGGTCGATGGCCTTCGCCCCGTTGATCCGCATGCACGCATAGTCGGGCGTATTCGAGAACAAATAGGCCCCCGCGCAAATGCCGACAGCCCCGCCGCCGTTCCGAATAAACGTCTTGATCCGTTCCATATTCTCCGGGCCAAGATTGAGATATTGCGTGCTCCCCCCGCCGCCGGGCACGATGATCGCGTCCAGGCTATCCAGGCAGCCGGCCGCGATGTCGGAAGAGCCGATGAAGCGGACGCGCATCTGCTTGTCGACCCGGACTGCCTCGAAGGTTTCCCATTTGCAGGTCTCGGCGCCCCCGTGTCCGGAGAACACGCCGACGCGGATGGCGGCTTCAGACAGGACAGCGGCGTCGGGTTTCACAGGCTGACTGCAGGAGGAAAAGAAAAGGGCCGGCATGGCAATTGCCAGCAGGCCCTTCCAGGAAAGAAATTTCTGTTTGTTCACGAAAAAATTATTGTGTGGGAGCGGCGTCCTGACCCGACTGGCTGGGTTTGGCCAGCAGGACCAGCAGCCAGATTGCCCCGATGAAGGGGATCAAGGCAATGAAGATCCAAGGCCAGTCCTTGCCGATATCGCGCAGTCTGCGGACGGTCACGGCCAGATTCGGAAGCAGCAGACCCAGACTGACCAGAAGGTAGATCACATTGATGATCGTGTGCAGAAACCTGACCTTGGCGAACAGGGCGAGCAGGAGATAGAAGACGACCCCGATCAGAACCACGGCGAGGAAAAAGCGCCAGAATTCCCCGCGGTCCGCTTTTCCGTCAAACTTAACATACTTGTTCAGGACGACGTCCTTGAAATTAGAAATGATTTTGTCCATAAATATGAAATTAAAAGTTGGTTGGGCGTTTTCTCAAATATACGACGAAATATTCAAAAAAGAAAAAATAGAAGTTTCAAAATGTTCCGGGAACATTTCCCAGATGAATATGCCGGATGCCAGCCGCGCGCGCGATCTCCCGGGCAAGGTGGAGCGTTTTCACAGGGGTAGCCGGCACGTCCCGCATCCGGTACTGCGGGAAAAAGCGGCTGAAATGCAGCGGGCAGTCGCGGAATCCATTGCCTGCCAGCCATTCGCACAATTCAGTCAACTGTTCTTCCGAATCGTTGATTCCGGGGATGACCAGATGGGTGATCTCCAGTTCCGTCCCGGCATCCCTGAGAATCGCCAGTGTCTCCAGGACCGGCGCAAGGGTAGCCCCGCAGATGCGTCGGTACGTTTCATCGCTCAGCGACTTCAGATCGATGTTGGCGGCATCGATCAAGGACGCAAGCGCGCGCATCGGTTCAGGATTGACATAGCCGGCCGACACGAGAATATTCTGAAGGCCTTGTTCCCGCGCGAGGGAGGCGATGTCGTAGGTATATTCCCACCAAGTCAGGGGTTCGGTGTAGGTATAGGCGATCGAAGGCCAGCCGCCACGCAAGCAGGCCTGAACAATGTCCTCCGGAGACCAATGCTCGGTCTTGATCGGATCGGACTGTGAAATCTCCCAGTTCTGGCATCCGAGACAGCGCAGGTTGCACCCCCGGCAGGCCAGCGAAAGGCAATCCGTTCCGGGAAGGAAATGATTCAGCGGCTTCTTTTCGACAGGATCGACCGCCAGTGTACAGGGATGGCCATACACCTCGGACCAGAGTACCCCGTCACGGCAGACGCGGCTGCGGCAAAGGCCCCGCTGCCCTTCGCGTAGCCGGCAACGATGGGGACAGAGATCGCATGCGACCCCGTCCGCAACCGGATGCCAATACCGCGCCTTTTCCATCCGTCGTTCCCCGCTCATTCTCCGAATACGATGGCTTCGTAGGTGTAAAGTTCCGCATCCTTCCAGCCTTCCCAGCCGATGCCCGCCTTGTCCCGGGCGCAGTGTCCCAGAAACTCTTCCTTTGTCCAATTCACTTCTTCGGCCACCTGCGGGAGGAAGGTGCCGCTGCGCCCTCCCTTCACGATGTAGATTCCTTCCCGACCGTAATGGAATTCGTCAATGGAATGAATACGGCGGAGCGGTGTGAGGACGGAAATCTCGATCTCGATCTCGGGAAGTTCCGACTTTTGCAAAGGCGGGAACCGCGGGTCGTCGAAGGCGGCCGACCGCGCCATGCGACCGACCAGTCGGTAGAGGGGTATGTCTTCGCCGAAAGTTCCGATGCAGCCCCGCAAGTTTCCGTTGCGACGGAGGGTTACAAAGGCTCCGCAGGGCGTTTTCAAGGCATCGCTGACCGACGTCGTATCCATGTTCCGAGGTCCGCCGAAAGACTGCTCAAGCGTCTGCCTGGCGATCCGCAGCAGTTCTTGCCGATCCTCCGGCGAAAGCGAGAAGGTCTCGGACACCCGGTCGCGGATGACAAAAGCATTGTAGCCCACTACTCCCGATTTCCCGCCATACGGGGAATCTCCGGAATTCCGGTACGCTGTCTTTTCAATGTCCTGCCCGCCCTCTTGCATCAACATCAGCAGGACCGCGATCGCGCATTGGCCGCAGGCGCTCGTCTGCAATCCGGGATAGGCCGCCTGGTCATTCTCAACCAAGGCGCTCCCGAACGCATCCAGATTTCCGGTGAGGATGGCATCCGCGACACGCTTGTCGGCCTCGCAGGCCGCATCGTACGCCGGATAGTGCGAAAAGTCGCTGCTGATCACGAACAGATTCCGCTCGTTCCAGTACGGCCGGAGGGCTTCCGCGATCTTCCGGAGTGCGGAAATCCGCTGGGTTCCGATAAGGATGGGAACAAGCGGGGGCACTTCCGGGAAACGTTCCTGCAGAAAAGGCACCTGTACCTCCAGGCAGTGCTCTTGCAGATGGGCCGCCGGCACATAACTGAAAACCGAATCCTGTTTCACCAAGTTTCTGGCGCAGGCGCTGTCGATCCGTACCCGTCCGAGCGGGGTCTCGCAAGCGTTGAACCCGGTGTCAACAGACGCGCCCTCGAAGGAAGCCCGGTGACTGGGGCCGATCAAGAACACGCGCTCATACCGGGCGGAAGCCGGGAGACAGGCGTAGGCTGAAGCCGCGACCTCCCCGGAAAAGACATAGCCCGCATGCGGGACGATGAGTGCCCGTACGATCCGCCCGTCCGGGTCGGAAGGGTAGGCGCGGAAGAATTCCTTCAACTGTGTCCGAAGTTCCTGCGGATCGTCCGGATAGAATTGTCCGGCGACCGCCATGGGCCGCGTATCCTGCGGCTTTTGCATTCCAAATAATCCTGCCATAAGAAAAAAGAATATTAGGTCCCCCATTTATACAAATATAGATAAAACCGTCCGATTTTCGTACATTTACGCGCGGGCCGTACCGCACATTTAAAAAACTTCCCATGAAGAAATTAGGCTTTGGCCTCATGCGCCTCCCCCTGGTGGATCCGAATCACGTCGAGCGTGTGGATGTCGAGCTGGTGAAAAAAATGGCCGACCGCTTCCTCGAACGGGGTTACACCTATTTCGACACCGCCTATCCCTATCACGAAGGCCGCAGCGAAACCGCGTTCCGCGAGGCTGTGGTCAAGCGCTATCCCCGTGACCGGTACATCCTCGCGGACAAGATGCCCACCCGGTCCCTGAAAACCGAGGAGGATTTCGACCTCATCTTCGATGAGCAGTTGAAACGCTGCGGGGTCGACTACTTCAACAATTACTTGCTGCACAATCTGAACCGGGAACGCTACGAGAACGTACAGCGCCTGGATGGTTTTGACTACATCGCCCGGAAAAAGGCGGAAGGGAGAGTTCTGCACACCGGTTTTTCCTTTCACGACGATTCCGCCCTCCTGGAACAGATTCTGACTGATCATCCCGAGGTGGATTTCGTCCAGCTCCAGATCAACTACATAGACTGGGACAGTCCCACCATCGAAGCCGGGAAATGCTATGACGTGTGCTGCCGATACGGGAAGCCTGTGATCGTTATGGAACCTGTCAAAGGCGGTTCCCTTGCCCGGGTGCCGGAAGAAGCGCTCGAGTTGATGAAGGAATACGCGCCCGATGCCAGCCCCGCCTCCTGGGCGATCCGCTACGCCGCCTCTTTGGACAACGTGACCGTCGTGTTAAGCGGCATGAGCGATCTGGAACAGTTGGAGGACAACACGGCCTTCATGCAGGACTTCAAGCCGCTGAATCCGGACGAACGGAAGATCCTGCACCAAGTCCGGGAGATCATCAACAGCACACGCGCGATCCCGTGCACCGCCTGCCGCTACTGCAGTCCGGGCTGCCCTATGAATATCGCCATTCCGGAATATTTCCGGCTCTACAACACCTTGCAGCAATTCGATCCGGAACGGGAATGGAACAATGTCCAGACGTATTTCAACACCCTGATCCACACGCACGGAAAGCCTTCCGACTGCATTCGATGCGGGCAGTGCGAGGCAGTCTGTCCCCAGCATCTGCCCATCATCGAGGATCTGGTGAAAGTCAGCGATATTTTCGAGTGAAAGAGACGCCGGCGGCGTCTCTGAAATTGAATGGTGGGGGCGATCAGATTCGAACTGATGACCTCTGCGATGTGACTGCAGCGCTCTAAACCAGCTGGGCTACGCCCCCGATTCGGATGCAAATATAGTAAAAGATTCGAATCCGAAGAAAATCTTTTGCAAAGTTTCCGGCCGGCGGCGGGCGGTCAATCCACGATCTTCGCCGGATGGCGTTGTTTACGGTGCCGGAACCACAGTCCATAGACTTCGCTGACGTTTCCGGCCGTGATAAATGAGTCGAACTCATTGATCTTCATGAACTTCATCAATGATGAAAACTCCTCCTGGGTCAGCAGCAGGACGAAGCACATCAAGTCGAACCAGATGTCTCCCATTACCGAAGTCGAACCTGCGTACAGAAGTTTCTCATAGGGCAGAATCTTGTTCATATTGTATAAAGATACAGATTTTTTTGCGGTTCGACCTTCCTTGAGACGCATTTTCCCAACAAGTTGTCAACAATTGGAAGCATTTCATTCTTTTTTTGTACCTTAGCACATTCGATAACTGAAGAGCCATGGCTATTACCATCCAGGAAGTTACTACCAAAAAGGATCTGCGGCGCTTCGCCCGTTTTCCCAACGAGCTCTACCGGTGGAATAAATACTACGTTCCCCAGCTGGTCGGCGCAGACATGGACACCCTGACACGCGAAAAAAACAAGGCATTCGAAGTCTGTGAAGGCCGGTACTGGCTGGCCAGGAACGAGAAGGGCACGATCGTCGGCCGGGTCGCCGGCATCATCAACCACAAATACAATGATAAGACCGGCATCAAGTACTGCCGCTTCGGTTGGATCGACTTCATCGAATCGCAGGAGGTGGTGCATGCGCTGCTGTCGAAGGTCGAGGAATATGCCCGTGAAAAGGGTATGGATATCGTGGAGGGGCCTATGGGTTTCCTGGAGTTTGACGTTGCCGGAATCCTTGTGGAAGGATTCGACAAACTGCCGACCGCCTACAGCAAGTACAATGCCCCTTACTACGAATCCTTGATTCTCAATGAAGGGTACACCAAGGTCGTAGATTACGTCGAGTATCTGGTCAAAATTCCCAAGGATCTTTCCCGCTACGAAAAATTCTCGAAGATCGTCGCGGAGCGGAACAACCTGCGCGAAGCGCCTGTGAAGAAGCGCAGGGATCTGCTCAAGTACGCCGACGGAATTTTTGCTTGCCTGAATCGGTGCTACGCGAACATTCATGGTTTTTCCGAACTCTCCCCCGCACAGTGCGAAGATCTCAAGAAGCAATTCCTCGGGCAACTCGTGCTGGACTATGTGTCTGTGATCCTGGACAAGAACGACAAGGTCGTCGCATTCGGAATCTGTCTGCCTTCCCTGTCCTTGGTGCTTCAGAAGGTGAAAGGCCACCTCTTCCCCTTCGGATTTATCGAGGTGCTCCGAGCGCTCCGGCACAACGACACGGTGGACGCCCTGCTGATCGCGATCGACGACGAGTACAAGGACAAAGGTGTCAATGCGATGATCGCCTCGAAAATTGGAGCCGGTTTCCACAAGCATGGCATCAAGTATCTGGAGAGCACGCGGGAGCTGGAAAACAACAACAGCGTGCAGAACATGTGGAGCAAGCTGGAGCACCAACTGATCAAACGAGCCAGAATCTACGAAAAGGAGGTTTGACATGGCAGAAAAGACCGCGACCAGAATCCAAACCTCGCTCCTGAACGGAGCGGAAAAGAAAATCCTGAACTGGCTGGCCGAGCGGCAGCCGAAATGGGTCAATTCCGACATACTGACATTGATCGGCTTGTTTGGTTCCGTGGTTATCGCTGCCGGCTATATCTTGACGGACTGCAACATCGGCTGGATTTGGCTGGCCTCGCTGGGACTCGTGATCAACTGGTACGGAGACTCCCTCGACGGTACGCTGGCCCGCTTCCGGAAGGCCGAGAGGCCGATCTACGGGTACTACGTGGACCACACAGTCGACTGCATCAATGAATTCCTGATGTTCGCAGGCATCGGCATTTCTCGTCTCATGCGTTTCGACTTGGCGATGATCCTGCTCATCTTCTACTTCCTGCTGACGCTGAACGTGGCCATCAACGCCCACCTCAAAAGCGAATTCAAGCTCACTTACTGGAAACTCGGTCCTACGGAATTCCGACTGCTCGTCGTCATCGCGAACACGGTGCTCTTTTTCTGCAAGCCGCTGCAGGAATACCAGTCCAGTTTCACCCTCTTCGGCAGGGAAATCGAAATCCATGCGCTGGACATCGTGGGAATCGTTGTACTGTTCGTGCTTGCGCTGTTGTACATCACCAACGTGATCGCGGATGCCCGGGGCTATGCGCGAATTGACCCCCCGAAAAAGAAGAAGGAGTAATGGCACTCCTTACAGTTCCCGAAATCGTGCAGTTGTTCCCGGTTTTCAAAGGAAAACTCGGGTATCGGGTTGCAAACATGCTCCGGAAACATCTGTCGGTCGACAAAGTGTCGGATCTGGAAGACCGGAACTCTATGTTTCAGGGGGCGGATTTTGCCGGCGCCTGTCTGGACGACCTGCGCATTGACGTGCAGGTCGGGAATCCGGAACGGCTTGCATCCCTTCCCGAAGGAGCCTTCATCACAATCAGCAACCATCCCTACGGAGGTGTGGACGGCATCATGCTGATTGACCTGATCGGACACCTCCGGTCTGAATTCAAGGTGATCGTCAACGAGTTTCTCTCCCAGATCGAGTGCTTGCATCCGTCGATGATCTTCGTCAATCCGAAGATAGACGAGAATTCCGTCATCACGCCTACCAATCTGCAAGGGATACGGGAAATCATGAGACATATCCGTGACGGTTATCCTCTCGGAATCTTTCCGTCCGGTGCCGTCTCGGACCTACACCCGCTTGAAAGGCGCATCTGCGACCGGGAATGGCAGCCATCAGTCCTCAAAATCATCCACCGCGCGAAAGTTCCGATCGTTCCGATCCGTTTCTTCGACCGGAACAGTCTGTTCTTCTATCTGCTCGGACTGATCAGCTGGAAGATCCGTGTCTTGAGACTCCCTACGGAAATCGTAAACAAAGCGGGATCCGTCCATCGCATCGGAATCGGAAAGACGATTTCCGTGGAAGAACAATCGCTGTATCGAGACCAGAAATCGTTCGGAAAATTCCTCCGTGACGCCGTGTACGGAATGCCCTTGCCGGAAACGTTCCGGTCCAGAAAAGAAATCATCCGCTAGTCCAGAAGCGGTCCGACGATCCGGATAAGCTGTTCGCTTTCAAGCAAGAAGCCGTCGTGTCCGAAATCCGAGGTGATCGTAAGAAAACGGGAGCCGGGAATTTTCGGAGCCCACCGAGCGATCTCCCGGGTCGGGAAGAGACAGTCGCTGGCGATGGAAATCACTGTTGTCCGGGCTTGGATAGTCGAAAGCGCGGCATCTACCCCACCCCGATTACGTCCGAGATTGTGGCTGTCCATGGCATTGCATAGATACCAGTAGGAGTAAGCGTCGAAGCGCCTGGCCAGCTTCTCCCCTTGATACCGCTCATAAGATGCTGCGCGACCGGCGAACAGGGTGTCCGGATCAGTTTCGAATTGGGTCAAGCAATAGCCTTCATAACTTCGGTAAGAGATCAAAGCCTGGGCGCGGGCGCATTTGAGTCCGTTTTTCCCTCCGTCCAGGTTTTCAGCCTTCCGGAAAGAGCAATCCGCTTCCAACGCCATGCGCTGCGCTTCCATACCGGCGGTCAGCCAAGGAGAGACCCGCACGTCCGTAGCGATCAGCACGACATGTTTGAAGACCGCAGGCTCAGTGACCGCCCATTCCACCGCGGTGAATCCCCCGATGGAACTGCCGATCATCAGATCAACGGATTCAATTCCCAAATGCTTGCGCACCTCGATGAAGGTACGGACGATATCCCGGATTGTAACCGCTGGAAAGTCGAAGAAAAACGGACGTCCGGTCGCCGGATTGATCGAGGAAGGTCCGGTCGTCCCGTAAGGAGAGCCGAGCATGTTCACGCAGACCACGAAATAGCGCTCCGTATCGAAGAGTTTTCCGGGACCGACGAGCTGCGGCCACCAGTTCGGAACATTTGAATCCGCTGTCAAAGCATGGCAGATCCAAACAACTTTGGTTTTCCCGTCGTATTCCCGCATGGAGGTATGGTAAACAATCTGCATCCCCGTACAGGAACCGCCCGCTTCAAACGCAAACGCATTTTCCAGAATGATCTTATTCGCAAACATGGTACAAATCTACAAAATTTTGCTATATTTGCAGCCGAAATGGGGCATTAGCTCAGCTGGTAGAGCGCTAGGTTCGCAATCTTGAGGTCAGGAGTTCGATCCTCCTATGCTCCACGGAACATGATGCAAAAATCAGCCATCGTCAAATCCTTATGGAATCTTTCCGGATCACGGACGCCTACCGCAAAGGGGCGTCCGTTTTTATGTTCATAACCGAGCACATTCAATCATTGTGTCAGAAATTATTAAATATGTAACGTTTTTATGATAATTAATATCAAATCATTGAACAAAAATCATTGAAGTATTAAAAAGTATTAGTATATTTAGCCCTAGGACTGAACAAGATACAATAGGAAGGAATGGATAAGACAATGAGACCGAATCCAACCCCGCACAAGGGCAATGTGCTGATCATCAACACGGGATCTACCACCACGAAACTGGGCTATTTCTCGAATGGAGAAAGGATTTCCTACACGAATCTCGAGCACTCGGCAGACGTACTCTCCTCGTACCCTTCAATAATGGATCAGTCGGAAATGCGCCGAGAGGCAATCAAGGAATTCATGACAGCCAAAGGCATTCCGCTGGAGAATGTGGACATCGTAATGGCCCGTGGAGGTCTCATTACTCCGGTCGTCACGGGAGTCTACTTTGTCAACCAGGACATGCGGGACGTCCTGAACAGTTCCCGTGAGGGAGAACATGCCAGCAACCTCAGCGCCATCCTCGCCGACGATATCGCGAAAGAAATCAACGAAAGCCGTCGCGCGAAAGGGCTTCAGCCCCGTTACGGGGACACTGTGGCCTATATCGCCGACCCTCCGATGGCGGATGAGTTGCTTCCCGAATGCAGATTGACCGGCAGACCGGAATTCCCGAGAAAGGCCCTCTTCCACGCACTCAATTCGAGGGCGATCGTCAGGCGCTATGTCCGGGAGCGTGGCCATGCCGTCAATGATATGACGCTCGTCGTCGCCCATATGGGCGGTGGCGCGACGATTTCCCTGCACCGGAACGGACGGGTCGTGGATACTTCGCACGCTCTGGGAGGAGACGGTCCGATCACCCCGGAAAGAGCCGGATTCTGTCCGCCGTTCGACTTGATCGACATGTGTTTCAGCGGAGAGTTCACACGGGAAGAAATCAGGAATAAACTGGTCGGAAATGGAGGGGCTGTCGCGTTTTTCGGAACCAACAGCATGCAGGAGGTGGAGAAGATGGCCGGCGCGGGAAACGAACGTGCCCGGATCTTCCTGAAGGCCTATGTGCTCAACATCTGCAAGTACATTGCGGCGATGGCGGCCACGGCGGACGGAAAGGTGGATGCCATCCTGCTCACGGGCGGAATCGCCAATAGCAAGTTCATCACGGATGCGATCGCCGAGAAAGTCAAGTTCATTGCACCGGTCGCAGTCTATCCAGGGGAGGACGAAATCGCCAGTCTAGCCGAATACGGCTATATGATCCTTGCCGGAAAGACGAAGATTCACACCTACAACAAAGAGAGATTGATTGAATAAATATTAAGAATATATTAACCAAATCTACGATTCTATGAATAAAATAGACTGGAATAAACTGTCATTCGGCTACATTCCGACCAAAGCGTATGTTTACAGCCGTTGTATCGGCGGAAATTGGGAAAAGCCTGTGGTGACGGAGGACTTTACCCTCACGCTCAGCACCTTTGCAGGCATTTTCCATTATTCGCCTTCCTGCTTTGAAGGCCTGAAGGCGTTCCGGGGTGTCGATAACAAGATCCGGATCTTCCGACCGGATTGCAACGCCAGGAGGATGCAGGACAGCGCGAAATACCTCGACATGCCTTACCCGTCGGAGAAGATGTTCGTTGAGATGTGCGTCCGCTGTGTGAAAGAGAACCTCGAATTCCTGCCGCCGTACGAAATAACCGGAGCGTCGCTGTATCTCCGCCCGATTCTCATCGGCACCAATCCCCAGCTGGGCATAGCCTCTTCAAAGGACGTCTTGTTCGCGGTGATGTGTTCGCCGGTCGGTACCTATTCCGGGGCGAAGAGTCTCTCCTGCGGCACTGCCGTCATCTCGAGAAACTACGACCGCGCATCCACTTTCGGATCCGGCTGCTACAAGCTCGGAGCCAACTACGCGCAGTCGCTTCATGCGTACAACATCGCCCACAAAAGCGGCTACCGGGAACTGCTCTTCCTTGATTCGGCCACGAAGACGACCATCGAAGAGTTCGGCTCCTCCAACTTTTTCGCGATCAAAGGCGACACCTATGTGACCCCCCGCTCGAACAGCATTCTTCCTTCGATCACCAACAAGAGCCTCCGCGTGGTCGCCGCCGATCTTGGACTGAAAGTCGAAGTTCGGACGGTCCAAGTCGAGGAACTTGCGGAGTTCGATGAAGTCAACTCCTGCGGCACCGCGGTGGTCATCACTCCGCTTTCTTCCATCGACGACAAGCCGGCGCTCGAGTGCGAGGATGTTTCCCGTCACTATACCTTCGGCAAGGAATGTGGCAAAATCAGCGAAAAATTGTATCGCAGAATTGTCAACATCCAGCGGGGCCTCGAGGAGGACACCCACGGCTGGTGCCTATTCGTCAACGAATAGAAGATGCCGGAATTGGATTTCATTGAGAAACTTCTACTGGAAGGGAAGACCGACGATGCCATTTCCAGGCTTGACGCGTATCTTTCCGTCCGTCCGTCCGACCGCGCGTTCTATCTCCGCGGGAATGCCTATCGCAAGAAGGGAGACTGGCAGGGGGCGATGAACAACTATCTTCAGGCCGTGAAACTCAATCCCGACAGCCCTGCCGCCAACGCATTGGAGATGGCGAATGAAATCCTCGATTTCTACAACAAAGACATGTATAATCATTAATAAAAGATATATGGCTAAAATAAAAGGGGCAACGGTGGTCGATGTCGAAAGATGCAAAGGTTGTGGTCTTTGCGTCGTCGCCTGTCCGCTCGATGTCCTTGCGCTTACGACTAAGGAAGTGAACCGAATGGGGTACAACTTCGCCCAAGAGGTTCTGTCTGAAACCTGTACGGGCTGCGCATCCTGCGCGACAGTGTGCCCGGACGCTTGCATCACCGTTTACCGTCTTAAAACCGAATAATACCATGGCAGATCAGGAAATCACATTGATGAAGGGCAATGAAGCGATTGCCCACGCCGCGATCCGCTGCGGTTGCGACGGCTATTTCGGCTATCCCATCACCCCGCAATCCGAAGTGCTCGAAACCCTTTCGGCAGAAAAGCCTTGGGAGACCACTGGAATGGTTGTCCTCCAGGCGGAAAGCGAGGTTGCTTCAATCAATATGGTCTACGGAGGAGCATGTACCGGCAAGCGGGTGATGACTTCATCTTCCAGCCCCGGCATCAGCCTGATGCAGGAAGGCATCTCCTACATGGCGGGAGCCGAACTCCCGGGTCTTATCGTCAACATTATGCGCGGGGGTCCCGGTCTGGGAACCATACAGCCCAGTCAGGCGGACTATTTCCAGAGCTGTAAGGGCGGCGGACATGGTGACTACCGTCTCATCGTCCTCGCCCCGGCATCAGTCCAGGAAATGGCTGATTTTGTGGATCTTGCATTCGAACTCGCGTTCCGCTACCGGAATCCGGCGATGATTCTCTCGGACGGTGTCATCGGACAGATGATGGAAAAAGTCGTCCTTCCTCCCTTCAAGCGCCGCCGTACCGAAGAAGAGATCATCCAGCAGTGCCCCTGGGCGACCACCGGCCGCACCGGAGGCAGAAAGCCGAACATCATTACTTCACTCGAACTTCGATCCGAGGAGATGGAGATCATCAATCTCCGCCTCCAGGCCAAATACAACAAAATCCAGGAGGAGGAAGTACGCTTCGAAGAATATCTGCTGGACGATGCGGAATATGCGATTGTCGCCTTCGGCTCAGCAGCCCGTATCGCGAAGAAGAGTATCCAGATCGCGCGCGCCCAAGGCATCCGGGTCGGACTTCTCCGGCCGATTACGCTCTGGCCCTTCCCCGCCCGGGAAGTCCGGAAACTCGCGAAGCGCGTCAAGGGCATCCTCTCGCTCGAGTTCAATGCCGGCCAGATGGTCGAGGACATCCGTCTCGCGGCGGAAGGATCGGTACCGGTACAGCATTTCGGACGTCTCGGCGGAATCATTCCCGATCCTGACGAGGTAGTCGAGGCGCTCAAACGTTTGATTTAAATTCGAATGAGATGACTAGAGAAGAAATTATTGAAAAAGGCCAAGTAGTCTATAAGAAACCTGAGCTGATCAACGACGTGCCGATGCATTATTGTCCAGGGTGCAGCCACGGAGTCGTGCACAAACTGATCGCGGAAGTGGTGGAGGAGATGGGCATGACCGAGAAGACAATCGCGATTTCACCGGTCGGATGCGCTGTCTTTGCCTACAGGTATATCGATGTTGACTGGCAAGAAGCCGCCCACGGAAGGGCTCCGGCACTCGCGAGCGCGACCAAACGTCTCTGGCCGGACCGACTCGTGTTCACCTACCAAGGAGACGGCGACCTCGCCTGTATCGGCACCGCGGAGACCATCCATGCGCTCAACCGAGCGGAGAACATCACGCTCATATTCATCAACAACGCCATCTACGGAATGACGGGCGGCCAGATGGCCCCGACCACGCTCTTGGGGATGAAGACCGCGACCTGTCCCTACGGCCGGGACGTGAGTCTCCACGGCTATCCGCTGAAGATCTCGGATATCGCTGCCATGCTGGACGGCACATGCTACGTCACGCGTCAGGCTGTCCACACCGTGGGCGCCATCAACCGCGCCAAAAAGGCCATCCGAAAGGCGTTTGAATATTCCATGCAGGGCAAGGGTTCCAATCTCGTGGAGATTGTGTCCACCTGCAATTCCGGCTGGAAGATGAACCCCGCCAAATCCAACAAGTGGATGGAAGAGAACATGTTAAGTTTCTACCATCTGGGCGACCTCAAGGACACCGGAGCAGAAAAATAAGGAGGAAAGACCATGACAGAAGAAATCATTATCGCAGGATTCGGAGGACAGGGTGTCCTCTCCATGGGGAAGATACTGGCCTACGCCGGTATGATGGAAGGCAAGGAAGTGACTTGGATGCCGGCATACGGCCCTGAGCAGCGGGGCGGCACGGCCAACGTGACCGTCATCATCAGCGACGAGCCGGTGTCTTCGCCCATTCTTTCAAGTTATGATACGGCAATCGTCCTGAACAAGCCCTCCCTCGAGAAATTCGAACCAAAGGTGAAGCCGGGCGGCATCCTCATCTATGACGGTTACGGCATCAACGAGCCTCCGACCCGGAAAGACATCAGCGTGTACAGAATCGACGCGATGGATGCGGCGGCAGAGATGAATCTCATCAAGACCTTCAACATGATTGTCTTGGGCGGTCTGCTGAGCATCCAACCCCTCGTCACGGTTGACAGCGTGCTCGCCGCGCTGAGGAAGACCCTCCCCGAACGCCATCACAAACTCATCCCCAAGAACGAAGAGGCAATCCGGAAGGGTCTGGAAATCATCCGGAAAATCTAGCGTCCGACAGGATACTGAACGAATAGCGGCGCCGGGATGCAGATCCCGGCGCCGCTATGATTCATATTAGGAAAGTTAAATCTACAGACTCGCGCCTCTACGGACGTTCTTCAGGTTCTTCTCCCTGGATTTCATCAATTTTTTCGAGGCAGAAAGAGCCTTCTTCTGATTCTTGACTACCGACTTGGCATCCCGGATCTGCTTCTTGCTGTCAGACATGCTGCTTTTGAGAGCGGAAAGACGCTTCTTGTCTGCCTTGATCTCGCGTTCCGCCTGTTTGATAGCATCGCGGCTGGAGTTAAGGTGCATCTTGTCGGCGCTGGAAAGTTTGCCGTTCAGCTTCAATTCTTTCTTGTCGAGCGCCAGCCGCTGTTTCATTACCTTCAGTTCACGGGACCTGATGTCCAGCGATTCGCGGATCACCTTGGCGTCCTCGTTCGCGCGATCCATCTGCACCTTGGCCAATTCTTCCTGTCTCTTTGCGGCATCGATCGCGCGGTCGCTGATCCGCGACTGCAATCGATGGGCATCCCGAGCGTCCTCTGCGGCATTTCGCGCATTCTCGATCCCCGCCTGGGATCGCCGGTCCATATCTTCTCTTGCATTTCGAACGCTCTCCCGACGGTTCCCTTCAACACTTTCAAAGCGTGAACGGTTTTCCGTATTTCTTCGACTGTTTACCTGCGCTTGAGCGGAAAGGGAAACCATCGCCATCACGGCAATCAATACAATGAGTTTACTTGTTTTCATATTCAAAAAAATTAATTGCTTGCAAATGTACAAAAAGTATTCCGCTTTATAATACCTGCAGAATTCGTGCCCACCCCCGCTTCCTGAATCTCATCGTCGAAGATCTCTCGCGCCTGTCATCGTGTCAGTCCCTCCGGCCCATCGCGCACAACCGCAGCGGCTGTGTAATCGGTTGCATATTTACGTTCTACACCTCGGGTTCCCACATCGAAATCGCGGCACGTTCTCTGTTGTCATTCCAAGTTCTATAGTCTTCAAAAGTTGCGATTCCCTCGCCAATTACAGCCTGATAAATGTCTATTCCGGAATATTTCTCTTTCCGCCGCTCGCTTTCAAATTTTATTTTCAAAATGGTCTGTCTTTGCCTTTCTGTCAAAACCGACTGTATCTTTTCTGTCACGCGCTCGATTACACCAGCATAAGCCGATTCATTATGAATGTGTATGATGTCAATCGTCCAAATGCGTTCGCGTGTTTCTTCATACCGCAAGTGCCACTCCAGACACATATCTTCCGCTTCCAGCAGATTTGTGTAGGCAACTTCTTTTATTTTCGGATTCCGGCAGATTTGGGCAATCGCCCTGAAACTTTTTTCAATCGAAAAGTCATCTGAATAAACATGGAAGTCAATGTCTAACTTGTTCATCAACAGTCCCGTCTTTACAGATCCCACCAAATTGCACGTTGAGTCAAGCTCTTCCCAAATCCTATAAATGTCCAACTCGGCAATGATTTCAAATGCCTTCTCGATGTTTCTTTTCGAGATACTTTCTAAATGATCCATGCTTCTACGTTCTTTCGGTTCAAATTTAATACAATTATCCTCAAAACGAATCACCTGGAAAAGTCTGTGTATCCCTTCCCCTTCGCGGAACCTCATCCCCGTTCATTGTCCCGGAAAGAACCCCGGCGGCCATCATGTTGTCGAGGCCCGCTTCGCGCCCGTCAGCACCGGAGCCATCCACAGGCATTACAGCAAGTGCATGACTGTGAGACGCTTGCAAAGAGCGTGATAGACGCATGCGCCGCAGGGAAACGGGATGGTCTCCATTTTTAACTGCGACCGGAACTCCGCTCCCGCCGAGCCAGGCAAGATACCGTGGAGGGTAACAACCTGAGGATGGGGATTTTCCGCAGTACCGCCTCGGTCGATTTTGACGGAGGCATATTCATTTTTCCTGCTGTCTGTCAGCATTTTGCCCTCCACGGCCCGAGGGCGCGATCTCCTTTGAGCCAAAGAGGAGGAAGAGAATGAGGCTTTTAACAAGTTTTCGCTATTTTTTGTCCCGTTTCCGTCCAGGGGAGGCGGAGGGCAAGTAAGAGAATTTATCTATTTGAAATATAATTAAATAACATAATAAGTAATGTTTTTAGTTTTATATATGGCTTCCAATTCGTAAGTTTGGCATCCTACAAGCACAAAAAAGGGCGCCGGTTTCCCGACGCCCGGCCCATATTCTGGATGCTACCAAACAATCACGCGAATATGGCATTCAGATCTTGTGTCAGTTTCTGGAATCCTTTTTCAATCCTTTCTGCCTGTGCCTTTCGAGGCCTCGTCCCATTGAGGTACGACCAGAGTTGTTTCTGGTTGATGCCGGTGACTTTCTCGATGCCGGAAAGCGAGAGAAGACCCGACTCCACGTAGTACTTCATCAGGCTCGGCATGTCAAGGGTATAATGAACGGAATATTCCCCGTCCAGAAATGCCGGATATTTGAACCCCTCGGCCACGGCCGTGTCCCTGTAAAACTCCATCTGCTTCATCATATCCTCCTTGGCTGCCTCGATGGTTTCCCCGGCGCCGGAAAATATTTCGTCCTTGCAGAAGACGGTGAAGGTCCCGTCTTGAGCCCTTTCGATGATCGCTTCGATTGTTGTCATGTTCTGCCTATATTGTGAAGGGACGGCGGGGCTATTTCAGCCCCATATCCTTTCTGATTTTACTTTCAAGACCCTTTCCGAGTTCTTTTCCCCTGTGATAGGGGACCGGATATGTCCTGCTCCCTTTCCTGTAGATCACGTGGCTGCCGGATTGTCTCAATTTCACCCAGCCGTTGGCTCTTACCAGGTCATGAAATTCGTCATACTTCATACTGCGTGATGTTTGGTATTGCAAAGATAGTATATTTTCTATTAATTCTAAAAATAATTGATAGAAAAACAACTATTATAAATTACTTGAGCGCGCTGTAATTATTCATCTATTCCTAAGCTTCGTCACCTGCGATGCGGTGTACTCAGTCGTGCAGCCGAGTTCCAACGCCGAGTCAGTCAGCCCCTGGATCTCCTTGGCTGCGCGCCTGCGTTCGGAAAGGGAAGGGAAAAAAATGTTTATTAAAAGTGTCCCGATCTTGTCCCGTTTTCTCGGGATTTTTATCGCAACTCGTTGAAAATAATTGAGTTACATCGGTTTCGCGGAGGATACAGGATTCGAACCTGTGAGGCCCTTCAAGGAGCCAACCGGTTTTCGAGACCAGCACCATAAACCACTCGGACAATCCTCCGATTCATGCGCCCACTCAGAGACACTGCAAAAATAGCAATAAATTTTTAACTTTGAAGGCACGATAAACCACAAGCGATGAAAAAGATGTTTCTGATCCTGCTGACAGCGATGCTGCCGCTTTCTGAATATGCTATCGCCCATGCAGCGATTCCCGAAGCGCTGAATATGGACCGGACCCTCCGGATCGACTGCATTTTCAGCGGAAGCGCGCGGGAGCAGGAGATCTCCATCGCCGAGCTGCGCGCTCTGGACGGGTGGGCGGGCAGACGGGTCAACCTGGACCGTCCCCCACTGCGTGGGAACGGCCAGATCACCCTGCGCGATACTTCCGGCAACATCCTGTATAGCAACGCTTTCTCGACTCTGTTTCAGGAATGGCAGACGACGGAGGAAGCGACCCGGGTCCGCAAGTCCTTCGAGAATGTTTTTCTCGTACCGATGCCCCGCGTCAAAGCCGAACTGACCCTCAAACTCTTCGACACCCGCGGAAATACCGCCTGTGAATATTCCCAGACGATCGATCCCGCGGACATCCTGATCCGGCCGCTCCGGAAGGTGCCCGCCCCGCATGTCTGGCTCTGGAAAGGCGGCGATCCGCTGGATGGCTTCGAGGTAGACTCAGCCTGCAAAATCGATGTCGCGATCGTCGCAGAAGGTTACACCGAAGCCGAGATGGACCGCTTCCTCGAAGACGCCCGCGCCACTATGGAAAGTCTCTGGGGGCACGAGCCTTTCCATGCGCTGAAAGACCGCTTCAATATCGTCGCGGTTCAAGTGCCTTCCGAGGAAAGCGGGGTCAGCGTCCCACGAGAAGGCGTCTGGAAAAACACCGCGGTGGATTCCAGTTTCGACACCTTCTACTCCGCCCGCTACCTGACGACCCTGCATCTCTTCCGGCTGCATGACGCGCTGGCAGGCATCCCGTACGAACACATCATCTTGCTTGCCAACACGGACACCTACGGCGGAGGCGGCATCTTCAACTCCTACACCCTTACAACGGCCCGCCACTCGAGTTTCAAACCTGTGGTCGTCCACGAATTCGGGCACAGCTTCGCCGGACTGGCGGATGAATATTTCTACGACGACACGTACGATCAGATGTACGTGGCCGACATTGAACCCTGGGAACGGAACATCACGACGATGAAAGATTTCGACTCCAAATGGAAGAATATGGTCGGACGGGTCTACACGCTCGGACTCTCGGGACTGGACTGGGCGGGCAGGAAACCCGCGCCGGAAAAAGTGACCGTCGGTCTGCACGAAGGGGGCGGCTACCAATCGAAAGGCATCTGGCGCGGGGCTGAAGACTGCAGGATGAAAACCAACTCCTACCCCGCCTTCTGCCCCGTCTGCCAAAAAGCCATCCGCGACATCATCGACTTCTACACCCGGGAATAAGGCATAAGAACTTACGTGACGGGAACCTATTTACATTCAATCATATCCTTACTTTCACCCCTCCCATTTCGGCAGGGGTGAAAAGTATCAATTCATGAATATTCAGAGATTTACAATCACAGCCTGAAAGTCTTGAAAAGAAGGAAGGGCATTGATAGCGGACTATCGGTACACCCGGCGGACAAGCCGGAGGAGGCTGTCTTTGTAGGGGGGCTTCAGGAGATCGAAATTCAGCCAAGAACAAGAAGACTTGTGCAGGACGGATTTGAAATGGGAAAACGTTTCGAAACCGGTCCGGCCGTGGTAGGCCCCGATCCCGGAATTCCCCACTCCGCCGAAGGGCAGATTCTCGTTGCCCAGGTGCATCACCGTGTCGTTCACGCAACCACCGCCGAAGGAAATCTCCCGCAATACTTTCCGGATCTCGCGACGATTCCGTGAGAAAATGTAAAGCGACAGGGGCTTCTCCCCTGCCCGGACTTTGGCGATCACTTCGGTTTCCAGATCTGAATAAGTCAGCACGGGCAGCACGGGCCCGAAAATCTCCTCTTGCATGACTTCATCCGACCAAGAAACCCCGTCCAGCACCGTCGGGGCAATGTAGCGGGTTGTCGCATCCCCCGTTCCTCCGATCACAACCTTAGCCGGATCGATCAGCTCCATGATCCGTTCCCAGTGCCGTTGCTGCGCGATCAGGGTCATGTCCGCCGGGCGGCGGGAAATGTCACCGAAATATTCCTGAATGACTTTCCGCATCTCGGCGATGAAGGCATCACGGACGGAGGCATGCACCAGCACGTAATCGGGTGCGACGCAGGTCTGTCCGGCGTTCAGAAACTTTCCTCTCGCAATCCGTTCACAGGCGAGGCGTAACGGAGCCGTGACCGTAACGATGGCGGGGCTCTTCCCGCCCAGTTCCAGAGTTACGGGCGTCAGGTGCTTCGCTGCCGCCTCCATCACGATCCGCCCGACTCGCGGACTGCCGGTGAAGAAGATGTAGTCGTAGCGACGCGCCAGGAGTTCGTCATTGGACACGTCCGGCGAGACTACTTCAACCACGTCGGGCGGGAAGATTTCCCGCAGCATCTCGGCGATCCGGGCGGAGACTGCAGGGGTTTGTCGAGAAGCCTTGAGCGTCACGGTGTTGCCGGCCGCCAAGGCGGCAGCCAGCGGGGCAATCGTAAGATTCAACGGATAGTTGAAGGGACCGATCACCAACACCCGTCCGTAGGGCTCGGGATAGACGCGGCTCCGCGCCGGAAACAGCACCAAGGGAGTAGCGACCTTCCGGGGCCGCATCCATCTTCGCAAACGGCGTTCGGTATGCCGGATCGCAGTCAGCACATAACCGATTTCCGTAGTATAGGTTTCGAAGCGTCCTTTTCCGAAATCCTGCTCAAAAGCCTCGTAGAAGGCCGATTCATACTTTTCCAGCGCGGCGCGCAGACGACGCAGACGTCCCAGTCGGGCGGCATATTCAGGATGATTCATCATGATCGATCAAGTGGCGGGGACGGCATCACGCAAGAAGATCCGGCGCTCGGTCATGACGATCCCGGCGACAAGCAGGATCTGCGCCGCGATGTAGGTGGGCATCACCAACTGCTCGCGCAGGGCGAAACGGATGTCCGTAAAAGAACCAATCGCGATCAGAGCATCCGAGAAGGTGAACAGAACTGCGCCGAGCGTACAAAGCAGCAACCAGTCGATCTTCCGGGAGCCGTAAGCATAGAGCGTCGAGAAGATGAGGGTTATCAGCATGAAAGCATACAGCAGGACGGGCACGAAGAGGAAACCCTTCGGCGAGAACCAGAACACCAGACCCGCGACCGCAGCGAGCGCGACCAGATACAGGATCAGCAGCAGACGCCGCTTCGCGACCCGCAGCATGCTTTCGCCCGTATGTGCCAGCATCAGAAAACACCGGACGTAGAAGATATGGCCGATCAGGAAAGAAGCCATGCCGGTCAAGAAATACAGGTCGCCGGATCCGATGAGGAGGATATCTCCGATCCAGCCGAAAAACAACGCGGTGAGGGTAAGGTTTACAACTTTACGCCGCGCTCCGAACGCGCGGAAGGCCATGTGCGCGCAAAGCGCGATTACCGGCACGATCAACATTTTGGGAATGGGAGCCATAACTGTCAAGATTCAGGGTAAATATGTTTCAAGATGTCTTCGACCACCGACGGGAAATGCGCCATCTCGAGGAGATGTACCTTGGCGGCGATGTCGTCAGGAGTGTCTCCGGGATCTACCGGCGTCCGGAACTGCGCGATGATTTCGCCCCCGTCCACTTCGGAAGAAACCCAGTGCACGGTAATGCCGGTCTCACGCTCCCCCGCTGCCTTGACGGCCTCGTGGACGTGGTGGCCATACATCCCCATCCCGCCGAATTTCGGCAGCAGGGCCGGATGCAGGTTGACCATGCGTCTGTCATATTCCCGAATCAAAAAATCGGGGACAACCAGCAGGAAACCGGCCAGCACGATGAAATCGATGCCGTGTTCCCGCATCAGCGGCATCAAGATCGCCGGGTCGTTGAATGCCGCCTTTTTCAGGACGGCGGTCGCTACTCCGTGGCGCTGCGCGCGAACGAGGGCGAAGGCATCCGTCTTGTTGCTCAAGACGAGCGCGATCCGGAACCGGGACGAGCTTCCAAAATGTTCGATGAGATTCTCGCAGTTGGTTCCGCTTCCGGAAACGAAAATCGCCAGATTGATCATGGTCGGTCATGTTTGATGCGGACATCGCGCTGCGGTAACGGAATCCGAATGCCCGCCTCGTTCAATGCCTTGTAAATCATTTCATTTGCCTTTGCGATGTAGGAAAACCGTTCCTCGACCAAAACGTGCTGTTTTACGACCAGGTTGAGGCCGTTGTCTCCGAAACCGCCCATGGTGATTTTGATCCCATATCCCGGCTCGACCACCTCGCGGCCATACGCGTCAGGATGCTGCAAGGGTGCAAGCGCCCTCTGGATCACCTTACGCACCTCCTCCATGTCCGAACCGTACGCAACAGTGACGGGTAAAGGAATATATTCATAGGAGCGGTTTCGGGTGAGATTCTTGAAGTTTTTGCTGAAGAGGGTGCTATTCGTGAAGGCCATAATACTACCGTCCACCGCATCGATCTGCGTGCACTGGTAGTTGATCCCGATCACCTTGCCCCGAACCCCGTCACATTCGATGTGGTCTCCGACACGCAGACGGCCGGACATCAGTTGAACACCGTAGAAGAAGTTGTTCAGAATGTCCTTCATCGCAAAGCCCAGACCGGCGGCAAGCCCCGCCGTGATCACCGAAAGGGAACCGGTCGGAACCTTCACGATCTTGAGCGCAAGGATGATGTAGGTTCCCCAGACCAGAATCGCGATCACATTATTGGCCAAAGTCAGGTTCACTTCGTTCTCATGCACATGCCCGTTGGGGCTGTTCCGGATCATCTTCCGGAGCTTGTAGGAGCCGTAGAAGGATTTGATCAGCGGAGCGAGATAGCGGAACAAGAAAAACAGACTAGTCGCCAGGAAAATTTTGGAAGCGGAGAGTTGGATACCTTTCGCTGTGTTCAGGAAAGGATGGAAAAACATATTCACGGCGATTTCCGTAAGGTCGAACACCCGGGAGGCCAGGAAGACGGAGAAAGGTATGGACAATACAGTGAGAATGGGAACCAAGGCAATCTCCAGGAAATCCACAAACCAGGTCACTGAAACCGTAGCGTTGCCATAGGCGTTTACCAGATACGGATACTTGATTCGGAAGGCCCGTACACGTTTGTTTACCCAAGTTTGTCGATAATGCAGAATGATTTTTCGGGCCGCCCGAACGAGTTGCAAGACCGTCAACTGGAAAATCCACCAGATGCACACTTGAATGCCCAGGAGAGCAAATCCGAACAAAGAAAGGGCAAGGGATGATACCAATACCGCGAAAGAAATCCAGGCAAAAGACAAGTCGATGCGCGGAACTTCCTCCCGGTTCTTCCGTATGGCGACCCACTGCCACAAACCGAAGCCGATCAACAGAGGCGGGAAAAACAACGTGATCAGGCTGTTGGGCAGAAAGAGAATCCGGAAGGCAATGATCAGGATTCCCAGGACCAGCACCGGGAGGTAGATACGGAGCCCGTTGTCGAGTTCGTCGGCCTTGTAACGAATCAGCAGCGAAGCCAGGATGAAAGTCAGCAGGAGGGTATACTCAATCAGCAGAGAGGAAGCCATCTGGAAGAAGTTCGCCTCCGGAACGAATGCTTTCCAGATCCCGATCGCCAGCATGAACAACAGGGTGGCAGCCAGCAGGATCAGCGTGAATTTCCGATTCTGAAAAGCCGGTTTTTTGAAGAATGTGACTCTCTTCATCAATCCGCGAACGACGAGGTTGCTCAGGAGCGTTGCCAGCAGGAGGTAGAAAAATACCATGAAGGCGAAGCCGATTACCTTGGGACCGCGCCATTCGCTCCTGACAGCGCCTGTGAAGTTGGCGCGTCCGTACTTGTCGGAAGCATCGCGGAAGGCCTGTTCTACAAACCGCGGGAAATCAGCAAGCACCTGAACAAGGTTGTTCTGGGATTCGGTAAAGATGCTCTTCTGCACGATGTCGTAGCGCGCTTTGGCATAGTCGTACGCCTTCCGGAGCCTGTCGCCGGTGCGTTCGTACTGCGCGCTGTCATCTACCAAACCGGAACGAAATCTCCGCAGTGTTTCAAGAAGCCGGGCGGAATAATACAAGCATTGATCCCGATTCTTCAAGGACACAGCGTCCAGAGGGGTCTGGACTGGAATCGTATCGCGAACCTCACCGATCACGGGCGGGAGGGACCGGAGTTCACGGGAAAGGTGTTCATACCGTTCGATCTCGACATCCAGATAGCGGAGCCGCTTCTCGTAAGGTTTCCGGTTCTCCAAGAAAGTCCGGTATTGATCGGTTACTTGCTGCAACGCATAGGTCAGGTCGAATGTAAAATCCTGCTGCTGGGAATACAACATCAGGGACATTTCTTCGCTGTCACGCATCAACTGAAGCAGGGCGGCATGTTGCCGCTGCGTCTCGGCATTGAAAGCCTGTTCTTTCCGGGCCAGGTCCGAATAGGCCTTTTCCAATTCGAAACAGAGGACTCGCAGGGTATGGGGCAGGTCACGCTCGTTGAACACGGCACCCAGCGGGAAAGCCGTCCCGAACAACAGACAGAATCCCAAAAATATGCTGAAAATTTTCTTTTTCATCGAAAGCAGGTTTGCAAATTAAAGTCAAATTTACAAAATATATTCCGTAAGTTTGCGATTATGATCGTCGAGATATGTTGTGACTCTTATGAAAAAGCCCTCGCCGTCCGGAAGGCAGGGGGCGACCGGATCGAACTGTGCGGGGAACTGGGCGTCGGAGGCATTACCCCGTCCCCGGAACTTGTCGCGCGGGTCATGAGAGCCTTGCCGATTCCCGTCCATGTAATGATCCGTCCGCGGGCGGGGAATTTTCATTACAGCCCGGAAGAGACCGGGCGGATGCTGGATTCGATTTGCCGAGTCGGGGAAATCTCGGACAGAAGCCGCTCGGAAGGCCGCAAGGTGGAGATGGACGGGGTGGTGTTCGGGGCTCTGGACGCTGCTGGAAACGTTGACGCAGAGACCTGCAGACGGCTGATCCGCCTCGCCCGATCGCTGCGTCTTTCAGTGACCTTTCACCGAGCGATCGATGTCGCAAGGGATCCGCTGCAGGCTTTTAAGGACATCCTCCCGCTGGGGGTCGATCGGGTACTGAGCTCCGGTGGCGCCGCATCCGCCTTCGAGGGCCGCTTTATCCTCGCTCGGATGCAAGAAATCTCAAAAGCGGAACAAGGCCCCATCCTGATGCCGGGCCGCGGCGTGACGGCTGCGAACTTCGAGGCGATCGCGCAAACAACCAGAGCCCGTGAAATCCACGGATCCCGTCTCGAGATCATCGGAGCGGCCCGACTTGCAGAAGCGTACTAGTCCAGGTTCGGTTGATCCCAGACCTTGGTTTCCGTACAGTGCAGGTTCAAGGATTGTCCTCCGCAACTCATCCGGAACGCCCCTTCTTCCAGCCGCCATTTCCCGTCGGCCCCCACAAAGGCAAGTTCATGGGCGGGAACACAGAAGGAAACCGTCCGGCTTTCTCCCGGCTGGAGCGAAACCTTCGTAAAAGCGCGCAGCCGCTTCACATCCGGAATGAGACTAGCGACCAGATCGCTGGAATACAACAGCACCGCTTCTTTCCCGGCGCCGAACCCGGTGTTCCGGACGGTGACCTCGAATCGGAGAGAGTCTCCCGCGGCGAAGGAGTCTGACCCTTTTACCTTGAAATCGGAATATTCAAATGTCGTGTAGCTGAGTCCGAAGCCGAACGGCCACTGCACGTCCATAACAGCATCGTAGTTGTATTCGCCCTCCATCATCTCGCGGTGCTCTTGGACCTTGTAGTCGTAGGTGTGCAAGGCATTGACGTGCTTGGGATAGGTAAACGGCAGTTTGCCGCTGAAATTCTCCTCGCCTGAGAGCAGCGCGGCCAGGGCATCTCCTCCGTAGTTTCCCGGCAGAAGTACGTCCACGATCGCACGGGCAAGCGGTTCGATGTCTCCGATGATGCGCGGACGCCCCTCGTTCAGCACCAGGACGATGGGTTTGCCGGTGTTCGCCAGCGCCTTGACGAGATCCTTCTGATTCTGTGAAAGGTTCAGATCATCCAGATTCCCCGGCGTTTCGCAGTAGGAGTTCTCCCCCACGCAGGCAATGATCACTTGCGCGCGGTATGCAGCGGCGACCGCGCGATCGATCCGAGGCGGATTCTCCGCCTGCCAGTCCGGCCAGGGGGCATAGGTCACGCCTGGTTCGTAGATGACATTTCTCTCTCCGAACTTCCGAGCGATCGCTTCATAGATCGTATTGCAGTCTCCCGCGAACAAGTCGCCGTTCCCCTGCCAGGTGTAGGTCCATCCTCCGTTGAGCGTCCGCATGGAATGGGCATTCGGCCCCGTCACCAGAATCCGTGTACCATACTCCAGCGGAAGCAAGCTGCCTTCATTTTTCAACAGAACCTGCGATTCCACCGCCGCCCGGTAGGAAGCGTCTTGGAATTCCTTGCAGCCGAACTGATCGTAACCGCTCACGTCCCAGGTCGGATGGTCGAAGAGTCCGAGCCGGAATTTGAGCCGCAGCACCCGGCGTACGGCATCGTCGATCCGTTCCATCGGGATGCGTCCTTCCTCGGCCAACTCCTTCAACCAAACACAGCATTCTGGATTGTTCGGTTCCATGATCATGTCGATCCCGGCATTCACGCCGAGGGCGACCGCCTCCTTCATGTCGGTTGCCACGTGGTCGCGGACGAAAAGATTGGCGATGTCGGCCCAGTCCGTCACAATCATGCCGTCCCATCCCAGTTCTTCCTTGACCCAACCCGTCAACAATTCTTTGTTCGCATGGTTCGGTATTCCGTTGATAGAGGCGGAATTGACCATCAGCGTCAGCGCTCCGGCCTGCAGACAGTCCTTGAAAGGCCGGAAATATTTTTCACGCAGATCCTGGATCGGGACATAGGCAGGTGTGCGATCCTTGCCAGTGAAAGGCACCCCGTAGGCCAAATAGTGCTTGATGCTCACCGCGACATGGTTCAAGTCGATGCAATTGGGATCCGGCCCCTGGGCGGCGCGGGTCTCTGCCTCGGACATCACGGCGGAAAGATACGGATCCTCTCCCCAGCTTTCCCAATGACGGGACCAGCGGGCATCCCGCCCCAGATCCATCACAGGAGCAAAGATCCAGGGTATCATGGCTGCCCGGGTTTCGTAGGCGGTCACTTCACCCATGATCCGGGCATGTTCAGGGTTGAAGGTGGCAGCGATATTGATTTCCTGCGGAAACAGCGTCGCATCCGTGAGGTAACTCGCGCCGTGAATCATGTCCATCCCGTACAAGGTGGGGATGCCGATCAATTCCAGGGATTTTTCCTGAAGCCGCCGGATGTTGGATGCGGTGAATTCCCGGCTGCGAGCCGTATCTGCGAAGGTGTTGAGAATCGAGCCGACCTTGTAGTCGCCGAAGATGGTCTCGATTTTGGCCATGTCCAACTCGGGGCTGCCCGGCACGCAGACGGTCGAAGCCGTTAGCTGGACCATCTGCCCGACCTTTTCTTCGAGGGTCATCATCTTCAGGACGCTGTCGACTCTTGCTTCCAGGGCCTTGTCCAGCGGGATGGCCCGGACGGAAAGGGAATCTTTTCTGCCGGCGCAACCTGCAAGGAGAAGGGATATCAGCAGGAGGGCGGGAAGGAACTTGATGGAATTTTTCATAATATGTTATCGATAAAGAGTTTCTGTCTGCGACAAAGAATCCGCCAGATGACGGCAGTGGCGGAAAAGGGAATCCAGCACGGGAAGATTTTCCGGACGGATCGGATCGGTAGGAGGTGATTCCATCGTGAGCGGATTGATCGGGGTGCCGTTTTTCCAAACCCGGAAATCCAGATGGGGACCGGTCGAAGAGCCCGTGGAACCGACATAGCCGATCACATCGCCTTGACGTACACGTACCCCGGACTTGATGCCTTTTTGGAAACGTGACAAGTGCAGGTACGCTGTCGTGTACACGGAATTGTGGCGGATTCTTACGGTGTTCCCTCCCCCGCCTTCCCAGCCGGCGCTCAAGACGGTTCCTTCCCCGATCGACACGACAGGGGTTCCGGTAGGCGCGGCATAATCAACCGCAGTATGCGGACGGATCTGTCCCGTAATCGGGTGCCTCCTGCGATAAGAAAAACCGGAACTGATCCGTGTAAATCGCAAAGGGGCCTTCAGAAAGGCCTTTTTGAGGCTCTCGCCCCGCTCATTCCAGTACTGGTTGCCGCCGTCCTCCTGATCGAAGCGGATGGCCGGAAGCACAGTGCTGTCCCGCTGGAACTCGGCATAATAGACGGTGTCGATGTCGATGACCGCTCCCTCGACGGAACATTCGTCGTACAGGACCTTGAACCGGTCTCCTTCCTGCAAACCGAAAAAGTCCACCGTCCAGGCATAGATGTCCGCCAAAGACAGAATAAGTATCGGGGAAGAACCGGCTTCGATCATGTCGTTCCAAAGCGAGGAGCGGATGGTGACATCGGAGTACCTCAGAACATTTTCCACAGACCTTGAGAACTTCCAGACCTTCAGAGGAGGCGTGCACTGGAAAACAATCCGGTCAATCTGATCCACCGGATAGACGAAATAGCGCAGTTCCCGGGACTGCGAGACATTGTCCGCAACCGCAAGGGTGGTGTCCTTCCGGTAATACGCTTGGAAAGTTTGTCCCGCCCGGATTTTCCGGACATCGAACACGGTGTCGCTTGCATCCGCAAGGGCAAGGGCCTGTTCGGTCGTCATCCCGAGACGATTCATGATGGCTGTGAAGATCTCGCCGTCCCGGATCGTTCCCTCGACCAGGTCCAGAGAATCCGCGTAAAAACCGATCGGCGGAATGGAATCCTTCGGCTCCTCGAGAACGGGTTCGACAGGAGCGCGCTTGCAGCAAGGAATTGTCAGGGTCGCCCCGAGAACCAAAAAAAACAAAAATAATCGACGGATATTCTTTTTCATTCAAACAAATTTAGCAAAAAACCCCCATGCAAACTATTCATAATCAAAAAAAATCCCCATTTTTGCAAACCGCCTCGCGCAAACGCATTGTATGAACCAGAAAACTAACGAAAATGACGGAAAAACTTCTCTTTTGGGGATCGACTCTTCTGATCCTGACCCTGATGCTTGTTTCAGGATTTTTTTCGGACACCGCCGCGCAGGAACGTCGCGTGACCGTCAGCGGCTATATCAGCGATGCCGCTTCCGGTGAAACATTGATCGGAGCGGGCGTGAAAAGCGGCCCGCTCGGAGCAGTCTCCAACAACTACGGCTTCTACACCCTTACCCGTCCGCGCGGAGAGCAGATCGAACTGACCTATTCCTATGTCGGATATGAAGGTGCAACCGTGGTTCTGGACCTGGCCCGGGACACCACGCTGAACGTCTCGCTGAAAGCGAACGCGCGCATCAACGAAGCGGTCGTCGCCGCCCGGCGGGAGGCGGGCATCCAGGCGACCAAGATGAGCGCCGTCGAGATCCCGATGAACCTGATCAAGAACACCCCCACCCTGTTCGGAGAAGCGGACGTACTGAAGACCATCCAGCTGATGCCGGGCGTCCAAAGCGGCGTGGAGGGCTTTTCAGGCATCCATGTCCGCGGCGGCGGTCCCGAGGAAAACCTGTTGCTGTTGGACGGCATCCCCCTTTACAACACGGAACACCTGCTCGGCCTTTTCTCGATCTTCCAGCCGGAAGCGGTGAAGAAGGTCACCCTGTTCAAAGGATCCTTCCCCGCGCGGTACGGCGGCAGGACTTCCAGCATCATCGATGTACGGACGAACGACGGGAATATGCAGGAAACCCACGGCACCATCGGCGTCGGCCTCCTGAGCGACAAGTTCCACCTCGAAGGCCCCATATTCAAGGGCAAGACTTCCTATTCCATCAGCGCGCGGGGGATGCACACCCTGCTTTTCGACCGGGCGCTGGCGATGTTCAAGATCCCCGCGAACTACTTCTTTTATGACCTCAACGGGAAGCTCACACAAAAATTCGGTGACCGGGACCGGCTGTTCCTGAATGTGTACAACGGAAAGGATGCCTTCTACTACAAGGATCGGGGTAATATAACCCTGCTGGAAAACGTCAGTTGGGACAACAAGACCCGGATCAACTGGGGGAACACCCTGGCTTCGCTGCGCTGGAACCACGTATTCAATGGCCGTCTCTTCGCGAATGCCACCGGGGCCTGGACCCGCTACCGGATGATCATGGAGTACAGCGCAAGCGAAAAAGACCACAGCACCGCTCCTCCCGGGCACTACAATTACTTGTTCGACTACCGTTCCGGCCTGGAGGATGTGACCGGAAAAATCGACTTCGACTACACACCAGGCCCCAGGCATCAAGTGAAGTTCGGGGTTGAATATATCTACCATACCTACGTCCCTGAGACGCTGACCCATGTCGAGCACGAGTCTTCCGCCGGAAAGACCCTGCTGGACACGACCTTCACCAACACCAAGAAAGGCAACCGCTACGGACACGAGATCTCCTTCTACGCCGAGGATGATTTTATGATCGGCAACCGGCTCACCTTGAATCCGGGCATCCGTTTGGCGATGTTCGTAACGAGCGGGAGAAGGTATCTCGCTCCCGAACCGCGCATGTCCGCCAAGATCGATTTCGGCCGCGGTTTCAGCGCGAAGGCGGCCTATTCCCGAATGTCGCAGTATGTACACCTGCTTTCCTCTTCGCAGATCACCCTTCCGATCGACCTCTGGGTTCCGATCACGAAAGATATCAAGCCGGTGACGGCGGACCAATATTCAGCGGGCTTCTACTACGACGGCCTGCGCGGATGGGAATTCTCCGTGGAAGGCTACTGGAAACAGATGGACAATGTGCTGGAATACAAAGACGGCATTTCCTTCCTGGCGAATTCGAACCAGTGGGAGGACAAAGTCGAGATGGGAGAAGGACGAGCCTTCGGCGTGGAATTATTCGTCCAGAAGACGATGGGCAAGACCACCGGCTGGCTCGGATACACGCTGGCAAAGAGCGACCGGATCTTCCCGAGCGGCATGATCAACAACGGCCGACGCTATCCGTACAGGTATGACCGGCGCCACAACGTTTCACTGGTGGCCAACCACAAGTTTTCCGAAAAAGTCGATTTGAGCGGCACCTGGACCTTCGCGACGGGCGGCACGACGACCATCCCGGAACGGGAGACAGCCGTCTTGACGCCGGACGGCCGAGTCGTGCAGGTCGATTACGCCCCGCACCGGAACAACTACCGCCTTCCGCCCAGCCACCGGCTCAACCTCGCCGTCAACTTTCACCGTCCCCATAAACGCGGGGAAAGCATCTGGAGCCTCAGCATCTACAACGTCTATTGCCGCATGAATCCGAACTTCGTGTTCAGCGGTTACGAACGCAACTACGATGGAGAAGTCTATTCCCGAAATGACAAATTGACCCAGTTGACGCTGCTCCCGTTCATTCCTTCCTTCAGTTACACCCGAAATTTCTAAACCATGAAAAAGTCTATCCTTCTCATAACGCTGTCGGTCACAATCGCCCTCCTGGCTTCCTGCACCCGGGAACTGACCGACCAACTCGGTGAGATCCAGCCGCAACTGAACATGAATGCGCAGTTGAAGGTCGGAGACAGCCTCCACATCGTCCACCTCTGCCTGAGTACGGACAAGACCCTTCTGCCGATCCAATCCGCGAGCGTCCGCTGCCTGGTGAACGGGAAACCGGTCGCTACCGCCGTGAAAGTGGACGGGGACCGATACGAAGTGCCGCAGGTCGAGCAATACTTCATGAGTTATTTCAGCTTCGCCCCCAGCAAACTGCGCCAGTCGAGCTACGGGTTCGAAGCGGATTTCCGCGAGGGAGACAAGGTCCGGATCGAGGCGGAGGCGGACGGACACGCGGTCTGGTCGGAAGTCATCGTGCCGAAAGCGCCCGAATTCGAGGTCGCGGACACTTCCTATGCTGTCGATCCGGACTCGTACTATGAATCGCAGGGAAAGAAAATCTACAACAAATTGATGAAAATACGTCTCAAGGGCCGTGACAACATCGACGGGCCGAACCATTATCGGCTCTGGGGAACCCTGAAGTCGGATGACCTCGTCTATCTCCGGGAATTCAATCGGGACCCGGACGAAATCCCCGAAGTGAAGACCGACCGGGTGATGTACGAGACGGGGATCCGCATCCGGTGGAAAAATGATCCGATTCTGAACGACGGGGCTCCCGCAGAGGATCTCGACCTGTTCGGTGCCGGGCAGAACATCTACAACGCCTTTTCCGACAACTTGTTCAGCGACGGTTCTTTCGAACTCAATGTGATGGTTCCCAAATCTCAATTGGAGTACATCGACGAGAAGATTTTCTGGGGTGAGGACGGAAAAACCCTGGTGCCGGTCGATTCAATTTTCGCCGTGAAAACGCTGGAAATCTGCCTCTCCGCCATTTCCGAACAGGACTACCACCAGCTGAAGTCGCTCAACATCAAAGCGAACGTAATTGACGAAGGCCTGTTCTTCACCGAGCCGATCACCTTCCCGGACAACGTGGAAGGAGGTGTTGGGCTGATCAGCATCGAAACCCCTACCAAACGCGCCATCTCCCTGGAGGGCTTTATGCGAAGCTTTCTTTACTTCGGGGAGAAAGATTGAGCGGAAGAATAATTCGATCCTGGACGAATGGCGCTGAAATTTCCTTATAACAATTTCTTATACTTTCTAACATATATATTTTTAAGCACAGTAGTTAGTAATAGATATAGGAATACCACCACCAATAGATAATACCAAAATTCTGGCGGCATCGGTCTGAAATCAAGAGCAACGCCAAGTTTTGTATAAGGTATAATGGTTCCCGCCGCCACAGTGAGACCTGTCACCAAAAACATCGGCAAAGAAGGCTTGCTTTGTAGAAAAGGCATTTTTTCCGTCCTTAAGGTATACAGTACCAGCGTCTGCGTCCATAAAGAAACCAAATACCAACCTGTATGGAATATTGAAACAAAGATTAACTGTTCATATAATGTCAGATTCAAATATCCACCTCCCAGGCTTTTAGGTATGATTACAAAATATAAGACCAAGAAAGTTAGAATATCAAATATAGAACTAATAGGTCCAAACCATACCATAAAACGTCTGACCCCGCCTGAGTCCAGTCTCTGTGGCTGTCTCAAGTATTCTTGATCCATTTTGTCAAAAGGAATAGACAGGCAAGAAATATCATAGATCAGGTTTAAGAACAATAGTTGCATTGGTTGCATTGGCAAGAAGGGTAGGAAAATACTAGCCAGCAATACGGAAAAAATATTTCCGAAGTTGGAAGATACGGTAATTTTAATATACTTCATTATATTACCGAATATCTCTCTTCCGTTTACAACACCTTGCTCTAAAATTCCTAAATCTTTTTCCAATAATACAAGATCAGCTGATTCTTTAGCTATATCAACCGCATTATCGACTGATATTCCGACATCAGCCTCTCTCATTGCAGGAGAGTCGTTAATACCATCACCCAGAAAGCCAACCGCATAACCGGCTTTACGCATAAGTCTAACCAAACGAGCCTTTTGGGTAGGATTCAATTTTACAAAAATCTTATAGTCTTCGCTTGCTCTTGAAAGTTCTTCATCATTCATTAATTCAACCTGGTCTCCAGTCAAAAAGTCATCGGCATCAATTCCTACTTGACGGCATATGGCCTGAGTAACATACTGATTGTCGCCGGTTAATACCTTAACCTGTACTTTTTCCCTGGCTAGAGCGGCTATTGCTTCTTTGGCTCCTTCCTTAGGCGGATCCAAGAAAGCAAGATAACCTATCAAAGTCATCTCATTTTCATCTTCCAACGAAATCTCAAGGTCACTCGATGATATTTCCTTCACTGACAGGCCTAGTACTCTTAAACCTTCTGTATTCAGGGATTGAATATAATTTAATACGCGAATCCTTTCATCTGTTGTCAATTCCTTTACTTGACCTTTAATCAATATCTTATCTGATACATCCAGCATTTCCTCAATCGCACCCTTGGTAATGAGAACTTGCTTATCCCTTTTTTGTACAAGGACACTCAATCTTCTCCTTGCAAAATCAAAGGGAATCTCATCAATCTTCCTTGCTATAAGGTCATTTAAACTTAATTCTTTTTCTCCTCTACGAATAATGGCACGATCAATTACATTTTTAAGTCCTGTTTGGAGTGAACTGTTGTAGTAGGCAAACTTCAGTATTTCAAAATCCTCTTCTCCGGAGCTGTTCAGATAATATTCAAGAGAGATATTATCTCTAGTAAGGGTGCCGGTTTTGTCGGTGCAAAGAATGTCTATAGCCCCAAAGTTTTGGATAGCATTCATATCTTTGACTATTGTACCTTTTTCAGAAAGACGTTTTGCACCTCTGATTAAATTGGAATTTACTATTACAGGCAACATTTCAGGGGTCAGTCCTACAGCCACGGAAATTCCGAAGAGTAGGGCTTGTACCCAACTACCGGTTGAAAAGCCATTGATTAAAATTACAAGTGGTGCAATTATTACCATCAATTTAATTAGAAGGTGTGAAGTCGCTTCTACTCCTTTTTCAAAATTGGTCTTTATGGGACTTGCTTGAAGTCTTTTCGCGACATCTCCAAATAAGGTATCATTGGCCAATCTAACTACTACCCCGATCCCTGTACCACTTACTACTTCTGTGCCCATATAGGCCATTGTTTGAGACTCCATATCAGCCTCTTCTTCTTCAATCTTGCCCAATGCTCTCTTCTCAACCAAGGCACTCTCCCCGGTAAGGGGAGTTTGAGAGATAAATAAGTCTTTGCTTTCAATAAGTCTTACATCAGCAGGTAACATATCGCCGGCCGACAGGTGAATAATATCACCTAAAACTATTTCTTCCGTCGGAATCTCTTCAGCCTTGCCCTCTCGGATAATATTGGATGTTACTTCCACCATATGGTCAAGGCTATCAATTGAGCGCTTGGCATGTATCTTCTGCACTATTTCCAGAGCGGCGCTAATCAAAACCAAAGTGATAATAATTACAGCACTAGTCGCGTCCTTCTTATCAGGGGCTACTAGAAGGTATTCTGTAGCATAAGAGATAATGGCCAGAGCTATGAGAACCAGGGAAAAGGGAGATAGAAAGGCTTCAAGGATTATTTGAAAAACACTTTTTTCTTTCTTATACTCAATTACGTTTCTACCGAATTCTTCCTGACGTCTTTGGATTTCATCAAGGGGTAAGCCCTTTAAACTTGTATCTAGAGCTTTTAGAAGTTCTTTGACCGTCATGGTTGCCAAATTGTAGTTATTTAACTTCATTGCAAGTTACCTCTTTTATATATATTTAAGGCAACAGAATAAAAGGGCTGCTAAAGACAGGATCGCCGCACACAACAAATCCTGACAGCATCAATAATCTACCAAAAATTGATGAAAATACGCCTCAAGGGCCGTGTGAATTCAATCAAGATTCAGACGATGAATTAATTATAATTGTGGGGAGAGTCGAATTTCGGGAAATTGTTTTTTCACGCAATATCAATTTCATCAATCTTTTTCATCAACCGGTCGGTTTCCGTGAGGGCTACGATGATTTTCTGATAATGCAGGATATCCTCGAAGGACAGTTTGCGATTTCTGCGGTCCTTGAGCCACTTTTGGGCAGGCTGATAGCCGCCGATGTAAAAGTTCCAGACCGTTTCAGACACGTTCTCGAAATATTGAGTTTTATTGATATAGACCTTTCCGTTCTCATAGACCGGACCATCCACCGTATTGTCTCCCACTTCCGGATAGCGAGTAATTCGTTGGTCTAGAACAGGACTTTCCATCAGATGAATCTTCCTTAATTGACTACCTAACTCAACCAATTGCCAAAATGTTTCTCTGTCTTTTGGATAGGGCACACGCGGAAAATCGATCTTTAAAAATTCCTTGTATTTTTCGCGATAGGTTGGCGAGTGCAATACGGCATAGATATAGTCCAAGATATTTATCGGCGAAAAACTTCCATCTACTCCGGCAGGCGGGTCGCATTCAAGGTTGTCGTCTTCCAAAAATGCTAAATTAAGGTTTTTGGCAATTTTGTCAACGATATCCATATTGAGGTTGGGAACTCGCTTAGGTTGTTCTTCTAAAGTTTGCTGACCATCCGTATCGCAGTAAAGATAAAGAGGGAAAATATTATTTATATTGTATGCACTACATGTCTTATGCCCTGCAATATATTTTGATACAAAAACTCCTGAAACTTCCTTTTCAGGAACTTGTTTTGGGCAAATCAATCCAACATTATTCTCTCCGAATAAATGTTTCATTACATTCTCTCTGCTGAAATCAATAAGGCTACTATCATAGTAACAAAAACGATTATCAAACGGACGATATTCAATCAGTCTTATTTTATGAGGATTGTATGAGTCTTTTTTTCGAGCCAATGAGAGTGCCCAATCACGATTGTCCTTTAAATTATATTTTTTCTTTATTTCAGTGTCAGTATATTCAAGGTTGTAAAATTCAATGATTCGTTCTTGTAATGATTGTTTTTCAAAGTCCATCACAAGATGGTCTCTATGAGTTTTGATTCCAGTAGAGTTAATTTTAAACAAGTCATCAATTTTAAAACCAGTCTCATAAATATCACTATCAACAAAATCTTTTTTAACAAAAAAGTAGTTAGGCTCTATATTCTCTAACTTATTCCATCCTAATGAATAGATAGAATTTTGACTCAAAAAATCATATTTAAACTCACGTTCTCCATATAAATCAAAATGGAATACTTTCCCAAGTTTATTTTTCTCACCTGTTTTGACAAAAAGATTGATAGAAACGCCCTGCATAATATCAAAGACATTTTCATCCTTTCCGCCATCAGGCGTGGTTTCTTTTTTCTTGGCATTGCCGTGTAAATCAAGAATATAAATTTTATCAAAGCTTTCTAACAAGTTTTTACGCATTTGACGATGAATAATACCGTCGATGAAACTATTGTTGGAAATGTACGCTAAAACTCCAATTTCATTTTTATCAATATAATGCTGTCCGTAACGGATAAATTTGATGTAGTCGTCGGAAAGTGGCTGGATATTTCTTTCATTCAAATCTCTCTTATAATCAGCCACAAGATTTTCAATCCATTCGCCTTTGTTGTTGCTGCTAACACTATACGGCGGATTTCCCATTACCACCATAACCGGCGTATCGCGTTTTACCCTGTTGGCTTCAGTGGCTTCGGTGCTTAACCAGTTTGCCCAGAGCGTTCCCGTGTCGTGATGATGTTCTTCCAAACTATTGGTCAGGTAAATGCGAAAACGTTGGTTTGTATCGCTGTGAAATCCGGTTTCACGCAGAACCAAATCCATTTTCAAATGCGCCATCGCGTAACTGGCCATCAACAGTTCGAATCCGTTCAATCGGGGTATCAATTGTTCTTCTACATAATCGCTCCAAATGCCTTGCTGCCCTTCAAGGATTATATATTTATAAATAAGCCTGATGGTTTCGGCAAGGAAAGTGCCTGTTCCGGTGGCCGGGTCAAGGATTTGAACTTTGTGTACTTTCTGTTCCGCCTTTTTCCCCTTTACATCAACTTTTATCACGGTTTTGCTTACATCGGCCAATCCCATCGGCAGGCCGAATTCTGATTTCAGAATATCATCAACGGCTCTGATGATAAAATTCACGACTGGTTTTGGTGTGTACCAGACTCCGCGCGATTTTCTCAAAGCAGGGTCGTATTCGCTGAGGAAAGTTTCGTAGAAATGGATAATCGGGTCTTCGGTTTTGGTGGTTTTCCCATAATCTTTCTGAATGGCTTCCATATCGGTTGCCTTGAAAACCAGCGCCAAATCATCTACAATCCATCTGATCTTGTCGTCAATATCATAACCGGCAATATATTGAAAAAGCGATCGCAAAAACGGGTTTGTTTTTGGAATCAATTCGGCAGCTTCCTGTCTGCTGAAAGAATCGAGCGACGTGTCGTGCAAGCGCGCGGCAAACAATCCGTAAGCGACGGTCTGCGCATAAATATCGGCAAAGCTTTTGGGTTCTATGTCGTGAATCAATATCTCCCTAAAAACTTTCATCTGGTTTTTAAGGGTGCTGTTTTCCTGGGTATCTTCGTCGCTTGTAAGGGCTTTTTCCATAATATTGGCAAGCAATCTGGCTTTTCCTGCCATCATTTCAGCCAACTTCTTGCTGCTTTTTATAGTTTGCCCTATATAGGTTCCAAAATCTTTTATCAGGTCTTCAAATGCGGCAAAGTTTTCCGAAAGCGGCTTTATGCCTTTGGATGTAACTTCGCCAATGGCAATTTTCATCACAAACTCGCCGTCTCTGTATAAATGAAAATTGAGATAGTCGGTAAAAATAAGATTGAGTAAAGAGGCTTTATAACGGTCAAATTGCTCTTTGTTTCCCGCTTTTCGTTTGCCGTCCAAATCGGGATCGCCAATATCCTTGGCTTCGATATAACCAATCGGAATATCTTTTCTCGTAATAATGTAATCCGGTGCCCCACACGCTTGTCTTTTGGGTTCGTTGGTCGCTTTTACATCAGGCAAAATGCTCTCGATCAACTGCTGCAAATCACCTCTGTAAGTGTGTTCTGTTGAAAGTCCCGATTTATAGCGACTATTGATGCTTTCAATATACTGCTGAATGGTCATGATTAGCATTTGAAAATTAGTTACTACAAATTTATAAAAACAAAAGTAAATGACACCAATAATAAAACAAGTACGTCCACGTACCATTTTGTCGTTTGGGGATAATTTCGTATCATTATGAAAGAAATTGCCCAAGCCATGGAATCATTCAGTCAGCTAGCGCGGCAACGCCGCAGCCATCGAAAATTCACTTCTGAACCCGTGAGCGGAGAGGATCTGAAAAGCATCCTCGAAACCGCTCTGCGAGCACCTACCGGCCATGGCTCGCGCCAATGGCACTTCGTCACTGTAACCGACCCGGACAAGATCGCCGCCCTATCGGAGGTTCGGGACACCCGTTCCCAGTTTCTTGCGGAGGCCCCTCTGGTCATTGCGGTGCTGGGGCAGCCGGAAAGCCAGCGCACCTGGATTGAAGACGGATCCGTCGCCGCGGTCACCATGCAGTACCAGGCACAGGATCTCGGGCTGGGTTCCTGCTGGTGTCAGATCCGGGGACGCTTCAAGAATATTCCCACGGGCAGCGATTCGGACATCCCGCTGGCAGTGATCGCGTCCGAGCCCGCGCAGACCGTATCTTCCGAACAAATGGTCCGGCAGATTCTGCAGATCCCGGATTCCTGTTCGGTACTCTGTCTCCTCGCGATCGGACATCCCGCGGAACCGCGCGAACCCCTGGCCGAATCCGAACTTCCCTGGGACCGCGTCCACTCCGAGAAATATTGACGCTTGTCCGGAATGAACATCGAACCGATCGCTTAATCCTTGATGTCTTGCGCGCTTCGATTACTTTTCGTGTCGGAGGCATAGGTCGCTGAGCATATCGCATGCCCCCTTCGGGATGGGAAGATGGTATGTGGAATCCGGAGTGACGAGCGAACAGATACAATCCTTGGTATTCAGTTTGCGAATGTAGTTTCTGTTGATGATCAGGCTGCGGCCGACCCGGATGAAAATCGGGTTGTCCAACCTTTTCTCAATATCTCCCAACCGTTCGAAAATCAGCTGCTTCTTGTCATGGAGCAGTTGGATCTGCGCGTAATTTCCATCGGCCTCGATGTAGACGATATCCTCATCAGAAGCGATAAGCTGAGAGTAGAGCGTCCGAAACGAACGCACATTTTTTTGAGATGCGTGTCGGTTCTCCTTTTCATCCCGAATCCGTTTTTTTGCTTTTTCGATGGCTTGAGCCAGCTCCACGATGCTGATCGGTTTGTTCAAATAATCAGCGGCTGAAATTTTGATGGCCTTCAACAGGTATTCGGAATCGGTGTAGGCGGTGGTGAATATGACTTGCGGCATTTTTCCGACCTGCTGCAGCTGCTCCAACAGCCAAATGGCATTTTCTCCCGGAAGTTGAATATCCAGAAAAAGCAACTGCGGCTTGTGCCTTAAAATGCTTTCCAATGCGGATTCCGCATCCGCGCACATTGCCAGGATTTCGATATCGGAATGATAGTCTTCGAGTTTCGACTTCAGCGACAACCGGGGAAGTTCCTCATCTTCAACAATAATGCAAGTGTACATTTTTTAGATTTTTAGATGTCGGACTTTAAATATAGCTGTAATCATACGGGACATACAGTTCGAACCGCGTGCCTGCGGCATTTCCGTTTCCATCCGTCAGATCCGCTACTTTTTCTTCAATTTTTGCTTCGTTTTGCTGATTGTACAGTTCTATCTGACGGGAAAGGATACTCAGGCCTTGTCCTTTATGTCCGGTCTCCGCGTTTTTCCGTGCGGACGTTTCACGACCTACCCCATCGTCTTCAACCGAAATACGGACGCCCTCGCGCTCGCTTTTGATGGAAACGACTACTTTCCCCGGCGTGCTTTTACCCCGGATTCCGTGTTTGACGGCATTTTCGGCGTAGGTATGCAAGACCATGTTCGGAATCATGATGTACTGATCGACATCATCATCCACTTCGATGTCGTAGGAAAGTAAATCGCCGTAGCGCATTTTTTCCAAGTCAAGATACATGCGGACATATTCCAATTCATCTTTCAGCGAACGTTGCGCCTTGTCGATATCGTGAAGCGTGATGTTGGTAAAACGAGAATAGGTCGCGAGCAATTCGTTGGCCTCTTCTTTGGATTTGGTCAGAATGAAATACTCGATTCCCGCCAACACGTTGCTGTTGAAGTGGGGAATGGATTTCAGGCGAATGCTTTGCACCCGAAGTTCGTTCATCTCTTTTTCGCGGTTCGCCTTGCTAAGTTCCCGCTGGTGCTTTTGTTTCAAATAACGGGCGACGGACCAGATGATCAACCCCGACAAAAGCAAGAAAATCACTATTTTAAACAACCACGTCTGCCAAAAAGCGGGCTTGATGTAAATCGGCAGCGAAACGGCATCGGTTTGTGTTTCGGGTGTCCCGGCGTGGCATTTCAGTTCAAACGTGTAACGCCCGGGCGGCAAATTGTTGTAAGTCACGTCACGTCCCGCGACCGGTTGTGACCAACTATCCTGAAATCCGCGCAAACGGTATTGGTAGCGGACGTTCAGCGCCTGGGCGTAGGAGAGCCCGATATATGAAAACCGGATATTTTTTTCGTTATGTTTCAATTGGACATCCGACGACTTGTGCTTTTCCCAACGGACATTGTCCGTAGAAGTCGAAAACGACAAAATGTACAGTTTGGGCTGCGGCTGCTTGACCAGCAATTCCTCCGGATTGAATTTTACCAGACAGGTTACGGACGGCAGCCAGACGTTTCCGTCATCATCCTGTGCCATGGACGATCTCATCACCTCTTTCCCCGTGAAACCGTTCAAATGATCGTACAAAACCATATTCCTGCAGGCTGTATCCGAGATGCAGATACCGGAAGATGTGCCGACAATCAAATGGTTTTCGCGGGTAAAGAGAATACTTTCGATGGACGATGGATAGGTATGGATCAAACGCACGGTATCGTTTTCCGCGCGCAGCAATCTGTTTTCCGATGCCAACCAGACATCCCCCTCGTTATCGTTCGCAAAAACCAAGGCAGGCGTCAGATACGGATTGCCGATCAGCTTGATGCCGTCTTTTCGGATGAGCGTAATTCCGCTTCCGCCGCCGCACCACAGGTTCCCGTTTCTGTCTTCGCAGAGTTTGGAATGGATATTCTGCAAAAGCGTATCCGAAGAAAGCGACTTGAGGAGGGCGCCGTCGGAAGTGAAAAAATGCAGGCCGTCTTGCCCGCCCACCACTAAATTCCCGTCGGAAAGCGTTTGGACAAATTCGTAATTCTGAACGGGAAGGTTGAGCCACCGGTTTTTGTTCCCCTTGATTTTCAGCACTTTGCCGGCTCCCACCAGAAACAAGTCATCCTGCTGTTTCGTGAAATGGGGACCGAAAAAAGATCCGTATTCATTGGGCGGATACGCCATTTCCCGCGCGGAAGAATCATTGAAACGGATAAGCGTCCCGTTGTAACTTCCCGCCACGAGATCGTTGTTGCCGTCCACCACAATGCCGCGCACAACGTCATTCCTGTTTTGCAGCCAATAGTTCTTGAATTGCAGCCCGAAAAGGTTGTATAATCCCTGATAGGTGGCAACCCACAGGTTCCCCTCCGTATCCACAAGCATGTCCGTTATCTGGTTGACGCCACCGAATACTTTTTCTACCGCATGATCCGCGAACCGGTAAATTGAATAACCATCCGAGAAAAGCAAGCCGCCCTTTTTATCCGCACACAATACCATATCGTTGACGTCGGGTTTCAGCGATAATTGCCGGATGCGTTCTATCGTATCGTGGTTGATACGGTATAATCCGTCCGTCGTGATAAACCACACGCAATCCTTGTAACGGATGAAACTGCGGGCGAAATAACCCGGGTAGTATGCGACCCTTTTTCCTTGATAAGACAAAATGCTGATCCCTTCGTCCATCGGGACGTATATTTCGTCGCGAGTCTGATCCACATAAAGCCGTCCGGCAAACAGGTCCATCCCTTCAAAATCGGGATGTTCCAATATTTTCACAAAACCCGTGTCCGTGAGTTCGAAGAGCGCTTTGACGCCAGAATTGGTCTTATTCAGGAGCGCATAGTTCGGCGGAAGCTTCGTGTAGTTGTTTTTAAAGGAAAAATACCCCTTGGGCAATTTGACGGTTCGGACCGTGTCGGTTTCCCCGTCCACGGTGTACAGGCTGAACCCGTAAGCGTTTACCTCCTTCCGGCCGTTTTCGGACAGACGCATGATGTTGGAAAATTTCCCTTCCAAATACCGATGAAACGTAAAGCCGTCGTAGCGGGCGATTCCCCCGGAGCACCCCACCCATATAAACCCTTTGCTGTCCTGATAAATGGATTCGAGCGAGTATGACGGAAGCCCGTCATCGGTCGTATAATGCCGGTAGGCATATTCCGAGGTAATCGGATCGTTCTGGCCATAGAGATTTTGCAGCAAGAAAAATAATGCCGCAATCACCGTGTGTAAATAATATCTCGCTTTACACATAAGAGTTTTCTCTATACGCAATTATAATGAATATATTCATCAATATTCTTCATTTTCCAAAGTTTTTTTCCGGCGTTACCGTCGCCGCGTCCTGTAAGCGGAAACGCTCGGAGATGTAAAGTTTATTTGCATAATTGTAAAGTATAATTTACATTTGCAAAAAAGAATACAATGCAAAAGAAATCCTACCTGCTTCCGCACAAGTACCAGATATTGGGCTGGTGCCTTTTCGGAGTCATTTTCGTTCTGTTCGCGCTGGAAACACTGGTCTGGAACACCTGGGAGCTGATTCCGCAGAAATACAGCAAACACGGAACCATGCTTCTCTATTTGCTCGCCTTCGGATCCGCGTTCCTGGTGGCCTTCTCGCAGGAGAAGCAAGAAGACGAATTCATCTCCGCCCTGCGACGCAAGTCCGTGATGATCACAGCCTGCGTCATGTTCTTCACGATGATCGCATATGGTCTGCTCTACGCGATCTGGAGCAGTGTGCATCCCACGGCTGGAAACTTCTGGAGATATTTCTTCATCGTGTGGCGGTTTACCGGCAACATCATCTTCGCCTTGATGTTGTACGCAGTCCTGTTCAGAATCAAATATTGGCGTTACAAATGGGAGAGCGGAAAAGATGAAGAATAGCATCCGGGTCGAACGCGCGGTCAAGCGGATCTCGCAACAGGAACTGGCGGACGCGATCGGTGTCACGCGGCAGACCATCTATGCCATCGAAAACGACAAGTTCGTCCCCTCCACCGAACTGGCCCTGAAACTGAGCGCCTATTTCGGCAAGACCGTCAACGAACTCTTCCAATTGTAGTCCGGAGACACCGGCAAATCCTCCCGTTGGAGCACGGAGACCCGAAAGGCGTCAAAATTGTCCGCATCACCTCCAAAAGAATTGGAGGAAGTAAGGCTATTCAACGTACAGATACTGAAACTGACAAGTATCCCGTCTTCCGGCACGCGGACTTCCGTCCCGAGCGGCGCGCCGATGAACAAGCTTGCGAAATTCAGTTCGGTGCCGATGTACTGCTGCGGCTTGTAGAGGATGCCCTTACCGGCCTCCTGCCCATCCGCCGGTCACTGCCAGGTTTCATGTTGTGAATATGCCGGCGCGGCAAAAAGCGACACCAACAGGCAGAACGCCAGCACTTCCGCCGCCAGCAAAGCATTTTTACTACAAAGGTGGCACTTTGGTTCCACCTTTATGCATATTCGTATCGCAAAGGTGGCACGCCGGTGCCACCTTTGTAGCAGTGCGCTGAAGAGAATTCGGCAGCGGTGCTTGATCAGGAAGATTAGGAATATTCCGAAGCATTTTTTAATTTTGACGCTCATGAAATTAACAGCCAAAACGAACGCATGTACAAAATCGTCAAAAAAGAAATGCTGACCCCGATTATCTGCCGGATGGAGGTTGAGGCGCCGCGGATCGCGAAGGCAGCCAAGCCGGGGCAGTTTCTGATCGTCCGCACCGATGAAAAAGGCGAACGCGTTCCGCTCACCATCAGTGATTACGATGCGGGAAAAGGCACCGTCGTGATCGTAACGCAACTAATCGGGGCTTCCTCGGCCGCCATCATCGCCCTGAACGAAGGAGATTCCTTCCGGGACGTCGTCGGTCCTCTGGGCAATCCTTCCGCCTTCGTACACAAGACTGAGGAAGTACTCAAAGACGCGCGGTACATCTTCATCGCCGGCGGCGTGGGAACCGCTCCGGTCTATCCCCAGGCCAAGTGGCTGCATAAAAGAGGCGTTGCCGTGGATGTGATCATCGGCGCCAGGACCAAAGATATGCTGATTTACACAAAGGAGATCGGATCGGTCTGCGATCATCTCTTTCTCTGCACGGACGACGGTTCCGAGGGTTTTCACGGGCTCGTAACAGCGCGGTTGGAAAAACTGGTTTCCGAAGAAGGATATTCCTACACCCAAGCGGTGGCCATCGGACCGATGATCATGATGAAATTCAGCACGCTGACCTGCAAAGAACTCGGCCTTCCGATCGACGTGAGCCTTAACACTTTGATGGTGGACGGCACCGGCATGTGCGGGGCCTGTCGCGTGACCGTGGCCGGGAAGACCCGCTTCGCCTGCGTGGACGGCCCCGAGTTCAACGGCTACGACGTGGACTTCGACGAAGCCATGCGGCGTCTCGGACAATATCGCTCCGAGGAACAGAAAGAGCTGCACAAATGTAGAATTCGATAACGGAATACAATGGCTAACAAAATACCCAGAGTGCCGGTTCGAGAACAGGATCCCCAGGTGCGGGCGCGCAATTTCGAAGAAGTCAGCTACGGCTACAACTTCGAAGAAGCCCGACTTGAAGCCTCCCGCTGTCTGCAATGCAAGAATCCCCGCTGCATTCCCGCCTGTCCGGTCGGGATCAAGATCCCCGATTTCATCGCGCAGGTGAACGCAGGCGACATCTCGGCCGCCGCGGCCATCATCGCGGAAGACTCCTCCCTGCCCGCCGTCTGCGGACGCGTCTGCCCGCAGGAGACCCAATGCGAGGGCAGTTGCATCCTCGGCGTCAAGGGCGAGCCCGTCGCCATCGGTAAACTCGAGCGCTTCGTCGCCGACTACGTAGCGGCGGCGGGTACGCCCTCTGAAGGAGCCGTATCGCGACCTTCCGGCCGGAAGGTCGCGGTGATCGGCTCCGGTCCTGCCGGCCTGGCCTGCGCTTCCGACCTTGCCAAAATGGGCTACGACGTCACCATCTTCGAAGCCCTGCACAAGCCCGGAGGCGTATTGGAATACGGCATCCCGGAATTCCGTCTACCCAAGGAAAGCGTCCTGAAACGAGAAATCGACGCTGTCTGCGCCCTGGGCGTGAAAATCGAGACAGATGTCATCGTGGGGCGGACCGTATCCATCGACTCGCTGATGGAAGACGAAGGCTTCGAGGCTGTGTTCGTGGCCACAGGAGCCGGACTCCCCCGCTTTATGAATATTCCCGGAGAAAACCTCAACAACGTGTTCTCCGCCAACGAATTCCTCACCCGCAACAACCTGATGAAGGCCTATCGGGAGGACTACGGCACCCCGATCCATACCGGCAAATCCGTATGCGTGGTCGGTGGTGGCAACGTGGCGATGGACGCCGCCCGGACGGCGCTCCGGCTCGGCGCGGACGTGACCGTCGTGTACCGCCGTACGGAAGTCGAGCTTCCCGCCCGACGGGAGGAGGTCCACCATGCCAAGGAAGAAGGAATCCAGTTCCGGATGCTGACCAATCCGGTCGAAGTGCTGGGCGATGAGAAAGGCTGGGTACGCGGACTGCGCTGCATCCGGATGGAACTCGGCGAACCCGACGAAAGCGGGCGGCGCTCCCCCGTCCCGATCCCGGGGTCTGAATTCGAGATCCCGACCGAGACCGTGATCATGGCTTTGGGTACTTCTCCCAATCCATTGATTGCCAACACGACTAAAGGGCTGGAAGCGAACCGGCGTGGCTGCCTTGTCGCCGATGAAGACGGACGGACCACGCGTCCGGGGATCTTCGCCGGAGGCGACGCGGTCACCGGAGCCGCCACCGTCATCCTGGCGATGGGCGCCGGCCGAAAAGCCGCCGCCGCTATCGACGCCTACTTGAAAAGCAAATAGAGCGGAAAAACAACTCGGTCCTATTCCCCGATCCTGCCGGCAGCGTGCCAGGCATCACCGTTTGTTGCATTCTTTGATGACGGCGATCTCTTCCTCGCTAAAGGGAGTGTGATCCTGGCGGAAAATGTCGTGGAACCAGACCTCAGGCTCCTCGACCTCCGGAAGCGGCGTGTCCCAGGCAAATATGGTGTTGGTCTTGCCGGAAACGAAGCCCCAATTGATCGCTGCCACGTTATTTTCCTTCAGCAGCGGCATGACCTTCTGGAAAGTACAACCGCGTGTGCGGGCCATATATTCCGTGTTGAGAACCGGCCGGCCGTAGGCTTTGAGCGTGTCGATGGCATTCTGTTGGTCTTCGAGGTCTCCGGAATAGTTGTGATAGGTCGTCACATCAGACAGGGCGAGCTGAACCTCGTTGAGTTCCTTCAAGCTGTCGTTCCAGACGCCGACGGAGAGCGGCTGTGACGGGCCCGCCTCCCGCGCCCATCGGAAGGCATTCTTCACGAGCGGTATGGAGGTCTCTTTGTGGCCGCTGTTTCCGGGTTCGTTGTACAGATCCCACAGCAGTACCCGCTGATCGTCCTTGAATGTTCCGACAATGTCCTTGAGATACTTTTCGAGCGCTGGATAGAGCGCTGTCGTGTCAGCGCGTAACGACACCGAAGGATCCTGTACCCAACCTGAATTGTGTATGCCGGGCTTGGGATCCGGCTGCTTCTCATAAGCGGATTCCGGATTCCAGCAGTCATCGAAGAAGACCAGCACCGGCCGGATGCCGTGTTTATCGCAGATGGTCAGGAAATCGTCCAGTCGCGTTTTCAAGCCTTCGGGATCATGTGCGTAGACCACGCTGCTGAGGTACACTCGCATCGTGTTGAACCCCAGTTCTTCCGCCCAGCCGAGTTCCGTATCGATCCGGGCAGGATCATAGGTGTCCGCGCTCCACATCTCGATCTGGTTGATGGCGGAGGCGGGGATGTAGTCGCAACCAGAGAGCCATGGCAGGGCGGCATACCATTCCTGTGCCCTTTCTGGAGTCCATCTTGTCGGGATTACGTTGGACGTACACCCGACAGCCACAATTGCGCACAACAGCGCAGGAATCAATTTAATTCTCATATAATGATTAGTTAAAACAATAGCGTTATGTGTTATAACATTTTTATTACATCGTCATTTTTGCCCCTTATTTCCCGAAACAACGGGGCGGAGACGAAATCCGGATTCAAGCTACGACTGCCGCGATGCACTCGATTTCAACAAGAGCGCCTTTCGGCAGGTCTTTGACAGCGAAGGCGCAGCGGGCCGGATAGGGCTCCCGGAAGAACTCGGCGTAGACCTCGTTCATCGCAGCGAAATCCTCCATGTCGGCGAGAAGGACGGTGGTCTTCAGAACCTCGCAGGGGCCTGCTTCGTTCAGGATGGCGAAGAGGTTCTTGAGCGACTGCCGGGTCTGCTCTTTTACGCCGCCTTCCGGAAACTGGCCGGTGGCGGGATCGATCGGCAGCTGGCCGGACACGAACAAGAACGAATGCATCAGCGTCGCCTGGCTGTAAGGGCCGATCGCGGCAGGCGCGTTTTCTGTCTTGATCTGTTTCATATTCTCGGGATAATTCAATCTTACGAATATACGAAAATTCTCTTTAGGGGACAAGGAAGTTTCAGAATAATACTGGCCGGGTGAAGGACGCAATTTTATCCGAAGCACTCTTGCGGATTTATATTTTTTTCAATAACTTGCCATTGATTATCAGTGAGATCGGAGATGACACCAGCAGCGCTGAAAATTCTGCAGCGGTTAAGAGGGACATAGCCACAAAGCACCACTTTCCATATACGTAACCATTGTTCGTCATACAAATAATTACCTACCCGACATCGAGAACAAAAAAGAAAGCGTGAGAGAATTTCTTGAGAAAAACTACGATAGTAAATATGTTCAGTGGAATAACTCAAATTACACAGATGATAAACTTATTCAGGAAGCCAAAAGGGGGAATCCGAAAAACCTAATGAAAAAAGAGTAGGAGAAATCTAATATTTACCGACATGGCATTAACTTCTAATTGTGATGCAATCGGAATTATTCCGGAAGATGCATTCAACAAAATCATTGATCAGATTATGTATCAAATGCCGGCCACATTTAACTATGCTACGGAGAATTTGATAAGACGACAGCATTATTGCAACCGCATTTATGCCGATCCTTTTCTGGAACAAATGGGTAAAAGTATTGTAACAAAAGTTGACCAAATCCCGATTTTGGGCACCAATTCAGGTTTTGATTTTTGCATGCAGGTAAAAGATTTAAAACTGGATTTTAATCCATGCAACACAATTATTCTGCCTCCTGAATTGGGAAATCTTGCTGTACAACAATTTGCTGTTACAATAAAAATATGCGCAGGACTCGTTTGTGGAAATCTCTCACAGGTTGTTCTTAACCCTAAAGTTGTAAGTACTAAAGTGGTCAAAACCGCAAGTCCCAAAACATCGGATTTAAAACAATTTTCAAGAAAGAAAATTTCAGATGTCTTTAATATGAATAAAGGAATTGTTTTCAATCCTGCTTTTTACAACAGATTAAGTTGTTTTTGTATGGATGTATTTGCTAAACTAACAGTGCTTAATGATTCTAATTACCTAAGCATTAAACTTATGGGGCTTGAAATAAAAGACATTGCACCTGTGGCTCTAGAAAACATTATTGAATGTTATGTTAGAAGATTGCTTCAAGAAACAGTATTCCCTAAAATGAAAATTGCTATGAGCAAGTTGGTTTTGGGACTAGAATCTTACGTTACCGTTTTGCCTATGCCCACAGATGATGTAATACCATTTAATCCAAGTGTTACCAATGACAATTTAACTGTTTATCTTAAAGTACAATAATCATGGCTACAATACAATTAGCTGTTTCTGAAAACAGCATGAATAAAGTCTTAGACAATCTGATTAACAATTTTCATATTACCAAATCAGGTAGTTCCACGGGAAATTTTAGAGCATCTTACAATGTAGGCATTAGACTTACAGGCGGAAGTGTCGACTTAAAAAATGATCCTGATGAAATTGTTTTAAAAGAAATAGATGTAAACTGGGATCCTCTCAATGTAACTTTGGAAATTGACATCCCTGAAATATGTTTAGGTGGTTTTTGTATCTTTTGGCTACCATTTCTAGGGTGTGTAGCCAGGGCGCCAAAAATATGTTTGTTCTCGGCAAATCCTGATATAAGCATTCCTCTTAATCTTGATGGATTAATTACTTCGGAAATCTCGGGTGGATTTAACGCAATCATCAGATACAAAGATGAACCTTCCAACAATTCTCTGAATCCTTATCAAGCTTATGCAGCAAACAATATGGATAAATGGCAGGTATTTTTAAATTCAAGATGGTTAGATTTGGACATTATTGATATTTCCGATACTGTTGGAAATTTATTAGACAATATCGTGGATAATTTAATCAATGGAATTTTCGGTGGATTACCCGGATGGGCCAAAGATATTTTGAGTTGGTCTCTTCATGAGATCAACGATATTATCAGAGGAATTTTGGATATCGGCGATGATATTGATGAATGGTTATCAGACCTGCTTGGTGTGAATTTCGGATTATTTGATTTCATCTTACAAGAAGTAGGAAATTATATTGCAAACAGTTATCCTCTGTATGAAATCTCTAATCCTTTTCCTATCATTCCCGGAGCAAATCCTGTTCTTCTTCCGATCAACTCTATTCGAACAGATGTTACAAATGATGAATTTGTAATTAACGTGGATATTTAATTGAACTTCTAAAAAGCAAAATTATGAATACAATATTAAATAGGAATTTATTGGAAAACACTAATTTCAGCTCAAATACATTGAGTCCGTTTTCATTTTTAGTACATCCTTTGGCAAAACCAGGCACTTATGGGATAGAGATATACGAGAATAATAATTTAATTCACACTAATCAAATTATTTCTTCAAACGAAAATAAAGAAACCAGTCTAAACATTGACCTTTATCTCCCGTCGCTTAGAGCTCAAAAAGGTAGTTTCAAAATCAATGGAGACCACGCCTATCTTTTGTTTTATAACTCTCAGTCATTTTCCAAAAACAGGGTGATCATAAAAGATAAAGATTCAGTGGTTTACGATTCCATTTCACCCGTAAAAGGAGATTTATTCGTACTTAATCTTCTGAAACCGGGAGAATATACTTTAAATAGTAATTCGTTGAAAACTTCCATGAAATTGAATGTCCAATATCCTGATCTCAAAAGAGACAAATTGTCAGATGCAATGACTAGAATTAATTTGAATTCGCACAGTATTAAAGCAATAGATTCTCAATCATTGCTGCCGAATCAGGGCGTTATAATTCAATTAGGAGACGGCCTTAAAGATTTCAATATTGAATACACTAAATCCTACGACAAAAAACTGGAAAATAGTGTTGTAAATGAACTAAAAAGAATGGCACGTTCAGGAATTAAAGTCCCTACGGACAGATCAAAAAAACAAATTATTAAGAAGTTTTCAATTCGGAAATAATCCCTTGACAAAACCGATAATCAATAATTAGCAGTATCCTATAGGTACTGCTAATTTCAAATGATTCCTTTTAATCCCTTATTGTAAACCAAGGAAATAAAAGAATATGATTTTGCATGAGACAGAAAGCGCTTAGAGCCTGGCTTTGAGCAGCGCGGGAATCTCGCTGGTCAGGCGGGCGACCGGAACGCCGGCTGCTTCGAAGGCGGCGATCTTCTCGGCTGCCGTGCCGGAACCGCTGGAAATGATGGCGCCGGCGTGCCCCATCTGCTTGCCCTTCGGCGCCTCGCGGCCGGAAATGAAGGCCACCACCGGCTTGGTTACATATTCCTTGATGTATTCAGCTGCCCTTTCCTCGGCGTCCCCGCCGATCTCCCCAATCAGCACAATGCTGTCCGTTTCCGGATCGTTCTGGAAACGTTCCAGCAGATCCTGGAAGTAGAGGCCCACGATCGGGTCGCCGCCCACACCGACCGCCGTGGACTGTCCTAAACCATTCTTGGTGAGATTGTAGACCACTTCGTAGGTCAAGGTCCCGGACCGGCTGATGACGCCGGCGCTCCCCTGCCGGAAAATGTTGGTCGGCATAATACCCACCATGCTCTTCCCCGGAGAAATGAGCCCGGGGCAGTTCGGCCCGATGAGTTCGCAGCCCTTGGAACGAATGTAATGGTAGGCAACCACCACATCAAGGGTCGGAATACCTTCGGTGATGCAGACGATCAACTTCACGCCGCCGTCCGCCGCCTCCAGCATCGCATCCTTGGCGAAAGGAGCAGGCACGAAGATGACGGACGTGTCGGCGCCCGTCTCGCGGACGGCGTCCTTCACGGTATTGAACACCGGGATTCCGTCCACCAGCTGGCCTGCCTTCCCGGGCGAGGTTCCTCCCACTATCTTCGTTCCGTAATGTTTCATCTTGGAAGCATGGAAGCTTCCGTCACGTCCGGTAAGGCCCTGTACAATCACTCGAGTCTCTTTGTCTATCAATATGCTCATGATCCTGTTCTCGTTTAATTGATTATGCGTTTTTGGACAGTTCGACCGCCATCCGGCCGGCCTCGTCCATGGTCGTCGCGATATGGAATTTTCTCCCCTTGAGGAGTTCGCGCCCCTCCCGCTCATTGGTGCCGGTCAAGCGGATCACGATCGGCAGGTCGATGTCGATGAGCTGGAAAGCTTCGATCAGCCCCTGTGCCACGTCATCGCAGCGGGTTATTCCACCGAAAATATTGATCAAGACCACTTTGACATGCTTGTCTGAAAGCAATAGTTTCATTGCTTCCACGATCTTGGTAGGATTTGAACTGCCACCGATATCGAGAAAATTGGCCGGATTGCCGCCATAAAACTTGATCATGTCCATCGTAGCCATGGCAAGTCCGGCCCCGTTGACCATGCAGCCGATGTCCCCGCCTAGATTCACATAACTGAAACCTTTCTCTTTCGCCTCTTGTTCCTTCCGCTCGTCCGCCGTCGGTTCGAACAGGGCGAATACGTCCGGGTGGCGATACAGCGCGTTCTCGTCGAAGGTCATCTTGGCATCGATCGCCTTGAGGCTGCCGTCCTTGGTCTTGATCAGAGGGTTGATCTCTGCCAACGAGGCATCTTTCTCCACGAAAAGCCTATAGAGACGCTGGAAGAGCGGCACGGCCTGCTTGACCTGCGCCATGTCGTCAAAGAGCGCGAAAGCGGCTTCCCGGGCCAAGTAGTCGGGCATGCCGAGCAACGGATCGACGGGAATTTTGACAATCTTTTCGGGGGTTTCCTTCGCGACCGCTTCGATGTCCATACCGCCTGCGCGGCTCAACATCATGAGAGAAGATTTGGACTTGCGGTCGATGACGAAGCTGACATAGTACTCCGATTCGATGTCTGCTGCCGGAACCACCATCACCCGGTCCACCAGGAAGCCTTTGATCTCCATTCCGAGGATCGCCTCCGCCTTTTCCCGGACTTCCCGCTCGTTGTGTGCAAGCTTCACACCTCCGGCCTTGCCGCGGCCGCCGGTATGGACCTGCGCCTTGACAACGACGGTAGGAGCGCCGAGTTTCTCGTAGGCGGCGACGGCTTCTTCGGGGGTTCTGCACACAACACTGGGATTGACGGGCAACCCATAAGATGCAAAAAATTCTTTTGCTTGATATTCGTGGACTTTCATATTTAAATTGGAGTGAATTTATTTTCGCATAAATATATATAATTTTGCCGTGACATTGTAAGGGGAATTAAGAAATTGACGCTTTTCCTGAAAGTAATCCTCCGTCCCTGATTTTTCCGTATCTTCGCAAAACGATACAAATCACTAAGATTCATGACTATGATCGATCTGGAAGAAGACCGCTTCCATGACGGGCTGATCCGCAGCGCCGCTGACATGCTGGCGCTGGTGCGTCAGAAAGGCTTCCTGCCCCTGATCGGCCCAAGCTTCAGCCGGAACACGATCCCGGGCTTCTCCGTGGAGGAGTTCACACCACGTGAATACTGGTTCTTGTACGGGGTGGAGGGGCCCTGGGAATGGAAGGATCCCGTCATCCGGAGCGGCCAGGTTGCCTATGGAAGGCTGCTTCTTTCCCGCGCGTCATTCGTGAGTCTGGAATGGTTCCCGGACCTGATGAACTGGCGGCGCAGCCATTTCCGTTTCCGCCCCAAACGCGAAAGCAAGGAAAAACTCGTATACGAAACGATCCAGCTCTGCGAATCGCTCCAGACCGGGGAGATCCGGGAAGCCTGCGGTTTTCGACGGAGGTCCGAATCCCGCGCGAATGCGCGGAAAAAGGCAAGCCGCGAACATAGCATGGAACATGTCCTGATGCGCCTGATGATGGGCACCTATCTGGTGATCCATTCCTTCGAGCAACACTACGACCGCAACATGCAGCCCTACGGCTGGGGAATCGCCCGCTACACCACTCCGGAACACATGTTCGGCGCGGAGGCTTTGCGATGTGACCGGACGCCGGAAGAATCCGCGAAACGAATCCTGGAAAAGCTCGCTCGGGAAATACCGGATGCGACGGACGCGCAGCTGCGGGAAATCCTGGGATAAAAGAAGGGTGATCAAAAATTTTTTGATCACCCTGTCTATGACTGATACTCAATGATCGTGGCTAGGCATCGCCCTCAGCGTCATCGCCGGAGCTGTATTGGGAGATGTTGTCGTCCGGAAGGGTGGAACCGTCACTGACGCCGCTCGTACCGGCGACCTCTTCGTTCTCCGCATCTTCTTCGCCTTCCAGCCATCTTTCAAGGGCCTCGGCGTTATCCGTCTTCACTTTAATCTTGACCAGATAGATCCCTTCATCCGTCTCGATCGTGACCGCATAGAAGGGAGTACCGTCCGGCTTGGTGTATCTCACCAGGTCCGGCAGATAATCCCCGAAACCCTTCGGGTACTTCTCGGCAAAAGCGTCCGCGACTGCCTCGCACATATTCTCATAACTGACAACATGTCTTTTCTTGTGGTCAGGTTGGATAGGTATGGCCATCTTCAATTGGTATTGGTTTCCGGTGCAATATTAAGACTTTTTTCTCAATTGCAATACATGCGGACGTTTTTTTGCTTGAAAATGGCCTTTTTCCTTCTTGAAGAAGAAAGATTTCTGCTGCCGCTTGCGATCCGGGTCGCGCTCCACGAACACAGGCTTCATGGTCCGCGGATCGATACCGGTCCAGAACATCACCGAAGAGGTGGTCATCGGAGTCGGGGTGAAATCCTGTACCTGGTCCATGTAAAGTCCCTTCAGAGTCGGGTTCCGGGACAGGTTCTCCATGTCGCGCATCGTGCAGCCGGGATGGGAAGAAATGAAATACGGAACCAGACTGGTCCGCCTCCCGTTTTCCGCGCAGATCCTGTCGAACTCGACGCGCAGCCGTTCGAACAGTTTGAAGGACGGCTTGGCGATATAGCCCAGGACGTTGTCCTCCGTATGCTCCGGCGCCACTTTCAGCCGGCCGGACGTGTGGTCGAGGATGAGTTTCTCGAGATAGGGCCGGGACGTTTCGTCCACGAAACCGTTCTCCGTGAGGAAAAGATCGTAGCGGATGCCGCTGCCGATGTAGACGTGCCGGATCCCCTTTACGGCGCCGACCTGTCGGTACAGGTCAAGCACCTGCCGGTGGGAGCGGTCCAAATTCGGACAAGCTGCGGGAAAGAGACAGGACTTGCGGCGGCATTTGTCGCAGAGCTCCGGATTCTTGCCGCCCATCCCGTACATATTGGCCGTAGGCGCCCCGAGGTCGGAAATATTCCCGGAAAATTCCGGCATGGATGCCAGTTTCCGGGCTTCCCGCACAATGGACGCGCAGGAACGGGACTGGATGAACTTGCCCTGGTGGGCGGCGATCGTGCAAAAGTTGCAGCCTCCGAAACAGCCGCGGTGCGTGATGATCGAGTCCTTGATCATGTCGTACGCGGGAATCCGCTTGCCCTTGTAGCGCGGATGCGGCAGTTTGGTGAAGGGTAGATCCCAGAAGGCATCCATTTCCTCCGTCGTGGAGGGCGGGAAGGGCGGATTGATCTGAATATACCCGTCGCCGACCGGCTCGACGATCGTGGCGGGATGCAGCATGTTGACGTGGGTTTCGATCAGGCGGAAGTTCTCGGCGAAGGCCTCCTTGCTCTCCCTACATGTTTCGAAGGAATGAAGCGCCAAAGCGTCCGGAATCTTGCACTTCCCCGTCATCCGGAAGGCAATCTGCGGAATCGAACGAATTTCGCGCGGATTGCGGCGCGCTTCGATGGCGCGGGTCAGTTCCAGCATCGGCTTCTCCCCCATCCCGTAGCAGAGGTAGTCCGCGGGGCACCAGTCCAAAATGGAGGGCAGGAGTTCGTCTTTCCAGTAGTCGTAGTGGGTCAGCCGGCGCAGGGAGGCTTCGATGCCGCCGATCACGACCGGGACGTCGGGATAGAGTTCCTTGAGAATCTTTGTGTACACGCTCACCGCATAGTCCGGCCGCTGACCGGATTTTCCCTCCGGGGTGTAGGCATCGTCGTGCCGGAGTCGCTTCCCGGCCGTGTAGTGGTTCACCATGGAGTCCATCGCCCCGGAATTCACGCCGAAATACAGCCGCGGCGCCCCGAGCTTGCGGAAGTCGCGCAGGTCGTCCCGCCAGTTGGGCTGGGGAACCACCGCCACCCGATAACCGGAACGCTGCAGCCAACGAGCAATGCAGGCGGTCCCGAAGGAAGGATGATCCACGAACGCGTCTCCCGTGAACAGGATCACGTCAATGTAATCCCAACCCAGAGAGACGACCTCCTTCACGGAGGTCGGGAACATGTAGCTGTTGTTTGGTTTCTCTTCCATGGCTTCGCGCGGAAAGCCGCTGCCCGGCCATTCCTTCACAAAAGTAGCATTTTTACGGAATATGCCGACATCCGGCAGATTGGAAAGCCTCCTTTTCCCGCTCCGCGCCCCAGACCTCATCCGGGCTGCAGGGCGGCCTTGTTTGCCGTGGAGGGTAACGATCCGATGCTAAGGACTTTCCGCCTTGCAGCCTCGGGCAAAAACGCCGGAGGCATATTCATCTTTTAACCTGTCGGTCAGCACCTTGCCCTCCACGAGTCCTCCGGGCAGCAACCGGAGGCAGGGCGGGCGGAGGCGAGGCGAGGCGACCGAGAATGGAGCCGGGCCCGCATGGTAGCAGTAATTTTTTTTGTACGGATCATCACAATTTTTTACCTTTACAGAAAGAACTTATTATCATCCGGACAACTAAAACAAAGACACATCGCCATGAAACGATTCATTATCAAGATGTTAGGGGGGGGCAATCGCCCTGTCCCTCGTCCTTCTCGCTTCCTGCAAGTCTAAGGAAGATCCCACCGTCGCCGTCACCGGCGTCTCCCTCGACAAGCCCGCGGTCGAACTGACCGAAGGCGAAACCACGGTGCTGAAAGCGACGGTCAATCCCAGCAACGCGACCGAGAAGACCATTGCCTGGTCCTCTGACAACCCGTCCGTCGCCGCAGTCTCCAACGGCACCGTCACCGCCGTGAAGGCCGGCAGCGCGACCGTCACCGTCACCACCCAGGACGGCGGCAAGACCGCCCGGTGCGCCGTCACGGTGAAGGCCAAGACCGTGGCCGTCACGGGCATATCCCTGAACAAGGCGTCGCTCACCCTGACCGAGGGCGGCAGCGAGACGCTGACCGCCGCGGTAGCCCCCGAAAACGCCACGAACCAGCAGGTGAACTGGTCGTCGGCAGACAACCAGGTTGCCACCGTGGACAACGCCGGCAAGGTCACGGCCGTGAAGATCGGCGAGACGACCGTCAAGGCGACCACCGAGGACGGGGGCAAGACAGCGGAATGCAAGGTGACCGTCACCAAGGTCGCCGTCAGCAGCATCACCCTGAGCAAGTCGGCGTATTCACTGGATGTCGGACAGAGCATCCAGCTAGCCGCCACGGTGCAGCCGGACAACGCATCCTTCCCGTCCCTCACCTGGAAGAGCAGCAACGAAGCTGTGGCGACCGTCGACGCCGGCGGGCTCGTGAAGGCCGTCGCGCCGGGAACCGCTGACATCACAGCCTCCGCGGACGGGATCACCTCAAAGGCCTGCGTCATCACGGTCAATGAAGTCGAGGGCATCGAGATCGCCGATGTCGCATTCAAAAATATCCTGCTCAAAATAGCGGACGCGGATCATAACGGCGTGATTACATCGGAAGAGGCCGCTGCGTTGAAAGGAATCTCTTTAAATGATGATCAAGTCAAGGACCTGGCCGGAATCGAGCATTTCAATAATATAGCGGGGGCAAATATCATCTCAAAGGGTTTAACTGCTGTCGACCTCAGCAAAAACAAAAAGCTGAAAGAAATTTTCATCATCGGTTCATCCTTGGCAGACTACAATTTGTCGGGACTCGGCGAACTCGAGAAATTGGAATTGAATTTTTCCGATGGAAAGAACCAGCCAGCCATCAACTTGAACGGCTCCACCTCCAAGATCACGTACCTGAAAGTCCAAAGCGCCTATCTGAAATCATTGGATGACCTGCAAATCAACTCGATGAGCCATCTCAAAGAATTCCAGTGTCTTACCAATTGCGTGGAAAGCGTGGTTCTTACAGGCACATCGGCACTTGAATATATTGATCTGAGCGTGCATGCCTCCTATCTTCGGAATGCCTTGGCAGTCATCGATCTATCCGGCTGTCCGGAATTGAAGGTTTTTTTAAGCCACTCCAGCCCTGCTGTTCAAGCGATTGACTTCAGCAAGAACACCAAACTCGAGTCCGTGAAGTATCCGTCGGGCATGAAAGAGATAGACCTGAGCAAACTTCCTGCGACTGTCAGGGATTTGACAATAGGAGATTATGGCGAGGAGCCTTCTATTTCAGGGACGGAACACCTCGTCGGGCTTGAATATTTAACGCTCTATGGGACATCCATGACTTCATTGGATTTGAGCAACGCGTCCGCTCTCAAGAGCATCTCGATCCACAACGCAGGCGCGCTGAAGGAAATCTGGCTCAAGCAGAACAGCGAAGTGGAAGTCACCGGTGCCGGCGCCGGTGATGTCACCATCAAGTACAAATAGTCCATCACCGCCTGGCCGAGGTCTTGCCGGAGCCGTCGGACTGCCGCTCGCAGCGCCCGCTGTGGAGCCAAGGGCTACATCCGGTCGGGAAGTTCGAAGCCGAGGATGCCGGTCGCGCTGCGGAGCACGCGCGCCAGGGTGTCGATGAGCGCCAGCCGCATCGTCAGCAAGTCGGCGTCTTCCTCTTTCAGGATCGGCGTCTCGTGGTAGTACTGGTTGAATTCTTTGGCCAGATCGAAGGCGAAGGCGGCGATCACGGCAGGCGAATAGGCCGCGGCCCCTTCCGCCACCTTGGACGGAAAGAGGTTCAGCAGTTTCACCAGCCGGATCTCCTTAGCGCTCAGTTCCACCGTCGGCAGTCCGGATACGTCAAAAGACAGGCCCTGTTCTTCCGCCTTGCGCAGAATCGAGCGGATCCGCGCGTGGGTGTACTGGATGAAGGGTCCGGTGTTGCCGTTGAAATCGATGGACTCTTTCGGATTGAACAGCATCGTCTTCTTCGGATCGACCTTCAGGATGAAGTACTTGAGAGCCCCAAGACCGATCACGCGATAGAGTTTCTCCCGCTCTTCGGGAGGCAGGTTCTCCAGTTTCCCGGACTCCTCCGAGGTCGACTTGGCTTCCTCGTACATCTTCCGGATCAAGTCGTCCGCATCCACCACGGTCCCTTCGCGGGATTTCATCTTCCCTTCCGGCAGTTCCACCATTCCGTAGGACAGATGGAAGATCTGGTCCGCCCAAGCGAAACCGAGTTTCGAAAGCAGCAGTTTCAGCACCTGAAAATGATAGTTCTGCTCGTCCCCGACCACGTAGACGTGGGAATCAAGGGCATATTCCGAGAACCTCCGCTCGGCCGTCCCCAGGTCCTGGGTGATGTAGACGGAAGTTCCGTCGGAGCGGAGCAGCAATTTCCGGTCAAGGCCGTCGGCCGTGAGGTCGCACCACACCGAGCCGTCGGGATCTTTCACGAAGACGCCCATGTCGAGACCTTTCTGCACCAGCTCTTTGCCGAGCAGATAGGTCTGGGATTCGAAATACGTTTTGTCGAAGGAAATGCCGAGCGCCTTGTAGGTCTCTTCAAAGCCTTCCAGCACCCATCCGTTCATCTTCTCCCAAAGCGCGCGCACCGCCGGGTCATTCGCCTCCCACTTGCGCAGCATTTCGTGCGTCTGCAGCAGGCAGGGAGCCTCCTTTTCAGCCTCCTCCTGCGTCCGGCCCTCGGCTACAAGCGAAGCCACCTGGGACTTGAAGATATCATTGAAGGCAACGTACATTTCTCCCACCAGATGATCACCTTTCTTTCCGGTAGACTCCGGGGTAGCGCCTTGGCCGACCTGTTCCCAGGCGAGCATGGACTTGCAGATGTGCACGCCGCGGTCGTTGACCAGGGTGGATGTGATCACATGGTTGCCGCTCGCGCGAAGCAGCCGGGACACGGAATCCCCCAGCAGGTTGTTCCGGATGTGCCCCAGATGCAGGGGCTTGTTGGTGTTCGGGGAGGAGAACTCGACCATGACGTTCTTCCCGGTGGCGGGAAGCTGTCCGAAGGTCGGATCACCCGCGATGTCCGCGAACAGTTCGTTCCAGTAGAGGTTGGACAAAAGAATATTCAGGAATCCCTTCACGGAATTGTAGCCGGCGATTTCCGGGACCTGCTCGACGAGCCAGGCGCCGATCGCGTTGCCGGTGTTTTCCGGTGAGGAACGGGAAATGCGCAGGAGCGGGAAGGTCACGAGGGTGAAATCCCCTTCGAACTCCTTCCGGGTCACCTGGATCTGCAAGGTCGCGGGATCAACCTCTGCTCCGTAGACTGCTTGAATAGCTTCTGAAGCCTTCGCGGCGATGAACAGTTCAGGTGTCATCAGCCCAGGTAGGTTTTCAACAGTTTGCTGGCCGAGGGTTTCTTGAGTTTGCGAATCGCCTTCTCCTTGATCTGGCGTACGCGTTCCCGGGTCAGGTCGAGGCGCTCACCGATCTCTTCGAGCGTCATTTCCTGGCAGCCGATCCCGAAGAAAGACTTGATGATCTCCCGTTCGCGGCCCGTCAGAATCTGCAGGGAGCGCTCGATCTCCGTGCTCAGCGACTCATTCACGAGCCCCTTGTCGGCACTCGGAGAATCTTCGTTCGGGATGACGTCAAGCAGGCTGTTGTCCTCCCCTTCCACGAAGGGAGCGTCCACGGACACATGCCTTCCAGAGACACGCAGGGTGTCGGAAATCTTGTCCTGGGGAATATCGATCATCTCCGAAAGTTCCTCGTTGGAAGGAGCCCGCTCATACTTCTGCTCAAACTGCGAAAGGGCCTTGTTGATCTTGTTCAGGGATCCGACCTGGTTCAACGGCAGCCGCACGATGCGGGACTGCTCCGCCAACGCCTGCAGAATGGACTGGCGGATCCACCACACGGCATAGGAGATGAATTTGAAACCGCGGGTTTCATCGAACTTCTCAGCCGCCTTGATCAGGCCGAGATTTCCTTCGTTGATCAGATCCGGCAAACTCAGCCCCTGATTCTGGTACTGCTTGGCGACAGAAACCACGAAACGCAGATTGGCGCGTGTCAGTTTTTCCAGCGCCCGTTGATCGCCTTTGCGGATCCGTTGGGCAAGTTCGACTTCCTCTTCGGGTGACACCAGCTCTTCACGACCGATTTCCTGGAGATACTTGTCCAGGGAAGCGCTCTCACGATTGGTGATGGATTTGGTAATCTTAAGTTGTCTCATATATCAAGTTGTTTTATATATCAATAAAAAACTTTCCCGTCCGAGACCGGCCGGGAAAGCGATTTCGAATTCCGATATCCGGCTAGTCCTTGCCGAAGCCGAAGTAGGCCTTCCGACCGTTGGCGGTGATGCCTTCGATGTAGATGGACCTTCTCGCGGCCTTGGCGATGTCAACGACATCTTGCGGCTTGCTCACGGGCTGGTCATTCACAAACGTGATGATGAAGCCTTCGGAAGCGCCCGCCTCGAGCATTTTGCCCGTGCTCACGGAAACGATTTCCACTCCATTCTTGAGCCCGAACTTCTCGAGAGCTTCCTGGGAAGCCGCCTTGAGGGTCGTGCCGTAGAATGCGATCTCTCCCTCCGCAACCTCTGTTCCAGTCTCACTGCTGCTGCTCTGGAAGGTCACCTCCACATTCTTTTCCTTTCCGCCGCGGATGATGGTGATTTTCGCTTTGTCGCCCGGATGGAAGGAGTTCACTTTTTCCTGTACCGCTCCTCCGTTCGCCATCTCGACGCCATCTATCTTCGTCAGCACATCACCGACCTGAATACCGGCCTTGTCAGCCGCTCCGCCTTTCACGACCTCCCGAATATATACGCCGTCCAGCGAAGAAAGTTTCAACTTCTTCATCAAATCATCCAGGGAACTGTACTGTTCGCTCTTCGGAAGATCTTGGTTCAAGGCAGTCACCAGGCCCTCGCTGATTTCGCTCATGGAGATGCCCAGCACCGCCCGCTTCACGGAACCGAAGTCGATCAGGTCCCCGACAACTTTCCTTACGATGTTCGACGGAATCGCGAAGGAATAGCCGGAATAGGATCCGGTTTGGGAGACGATGGCGGTATTGATGCCGACGAGTTCACCTTTCTTGTTGACAAGGGCTCCGCCCGAGTTACCCGGATTGACGGCAGCGTCGGTCTGGATGAAGGACTCGATTTGCAGTTGGCTCCGGCCGGAAAGCCGGCCGTAGGGATCATTCTCGTACGCGCCGCCACCCATCGCGCGCCCCTTGGCGCTGACGATGCCGGCCGTGATCGTGCTCCGAAGTTGATAGCCCAGCGGGCTGCCGATGGCAAGCACCCATTCACCGAGACGGAGTTGATCGGAATCCCCGAAGGGGATCGTCGGAAGACCCTGGCCGTCGATCTTGAGCAAGGCGACATCCGTCGCCGGGTCCGTTCCGATGATTTTCGCGTCATAGGTCTTGTTGTTCGTGAGCGTCACCTTGATCTCCGTCGCATTGGCCACGACATGGTTGTTCGTGACGATGTAACCGTCTGGACGGACAATCACCCCGGATCCGCTCCCCTGCTGCTTGCGCAACTGGGGCTCCCTGTCTTCTCCGAAGAAGAAGCGGTAGAAGGGATCCGTTAGTTGATATCGCTGGGTCACCGTAACTTCCACATAGACCACCGCATCGACAGCGGATTCGGCGGCATAGGTAAAATCAGGATAATCGGACTGTGACAAATTGACAGTTCTATATTCCACGCCTCGTTCACTCCGCGCCACTTTGTCGCCATAGTCGACTGTGGCCGCCTTGACCACTCCGTATGCCGCCAGAACGCTCAAAAGCACCGACAGCATTACAGTAACAAATCCTTTTTTCATTGTTGACATAATATTATAATTCATTTTCCAATTTAAAACTTCCAAATGATTTTTCGGAAGCCAGAGATAAAAAATCAAAATTGATGCCAAAATATTCTCGAATTATTTGTAAATTTGTAATCCATATGGTCCGACGACCGGAACCAACACAACAAGTCACCAAAATACTTACGGATATGAAATTCAATGTATCAAGCACAGAACTTCTCAAAGGGTTGATGGACATTTCCAAGGCGATCCCCGCCAAGTCCGCGCTGCCGATTCTGGAAAACTTCCTTTTCGTCCTCCAAGGGAACATTCTGGAAGTGACCGCTTCCGATTCGGAACTTACGCTCCGCACCGAGATCGAAGTGGACAATACGGAAGAGGAAGGAAAAATCGCGGTCCCCGCTCGACACATGATCGACCTGCTCAAGGAACTGCCCGACCAGCCGATCTTCATCAAGACCGCCAGCGACAGTTCAATCGCATGTAATTGGTCCAGCGGAAATTCCGTGCTCCCTTTCTTCCCTGCCGAGGACTACCCCGAGATCAAGGGAACGGGGGAAGATGCTGAGAAGATCGACTTCCCTGCAGCCCGCCTGGCGGAAGGTATCGGCGGGACCGTCTATGCGACGGCGGACGATGAGATCCGGCCGGCCATGAACGGAATCTACTTCGATTTCGGCACCGATTCCACAACCCTGGTCGCCTCCGATTCCCACAAACTGATCTGCTACACCACGGATGAAGTGAAAACAGCCGAAAAGTGTTCTTTCATCCTGCACAAGAAGCCCGCGAGCGTACTCAGGTCGATTCTGGACAAGGACGACGAAAACGTGGCGATCTCCTTCGATTCAAGCACGGTAGTGTTCGCGTTCGGAAGGACCACAATGGTCTGCCGTCTCATCGTCGGAAAGTATCCCAAGTACCGGGACGTGATTCCGCATAACAATTCCAGCATCCTGAAGATTGACCGCAGCCTGTTGCTGAACACTGTCCGCCGAGTGGCTGTCTGTGCCAACAAGGCCTCCAATCACATCAAGTTCGACCTCAAGCCCGGACAGATCGAGATTACCGCCCAGGATCTCGGATTCGCCATCGCGGCGTACGAGAAAATCAACTGCGACTACAACGGTGACGAATTGACCATCGGTTTCAAGTCCACCTTCCTGACTGAAATTCTGGCCAACATGGGTTGCGAGACGATCGTCATGAAATTCGCTGACGCGCGCAGGGCAGCCTTGATCGTACCTTCCGAGGAGGAAGCCGAGCGCGAGAAACTCTGCGGCATCCTGATGCCCATCATGGTTTCCTGATTCTTCACTTTTCAGGACAAGCTATGGAACTTTCTCTCCAGAAGCCCCTGCTTTTCTTCGACATCGAAAGCACGGGCTTGAACATCGCGACGGACTCCATCATCGAGTTGAGTTTCGTGAAAGTGTTCCCCGACGGCAGCGACAGAAGGAAGGCCTGGCGGGTCTTTCCCTTCGTGTATCCCTGGGAGCGGGTCGATGCAGCCGACATGCTGCCCGGACGCCAACGCAAGATCGACTTGAAGGCTTCTGAAGTGAACGGGATCAAGGACGAGGACCTTACGGACTGTCCGAAATTCATCGAAATCGTGACCGAAGTGGTCGATTGGCTGAAAGACAGCGACCTGGCCGGATTCAATTCCACGAAATTCGATCTTCCGATGCTCGCGGAGGAAATCGAGCGGGTCATCCACTACAGCCAATCCCGTATCTCGAATCCGAAAACACCTGCGGAAAGCAAGCGGTTGGCCGAGGAGATGGTGGCACGGCTGAACGACATCGATCTGCATGCCAAGCAGATGATCGATGTCCAGAACATCTACCACTACATGGAACCGCGCAATCTGCGCGCTGCCTACCGTTTCTACTGCGGAGGCGAGGATTTTGAAAACGCCCACTCCGCCGAGGCGGACGCGCTCGCCACCTATGCCGTGCTGAAAGGGCAGCTGGACATGTACCAATCTCCGGACGAATACCATGAAATCGCACTGAAGAATGATGTGGAGTTTCTGGCGAATGTCGCAGGCAGGCCGAAAACGGTCGACTATGCCGGCCGGATCGTGCTCGGCAAGGACGACGAACCGGTCATCAATTTCGGAAAGCACAAAGGGAAGACGGTTCGGCAGGTCTATGAAACGGAACCTTCTTATTTCGAATGGATCCGGAACGGAGAGTTCACGTTGGACACCAAGCGTCAATTCGCGCGCCTGAAGGAGCGCTTCGACCAAGAGAAAGAGACCCTCCGGTCGCAACCGCTCGAAGGAGAAAAACTCGATGCTGCGCGTAAGCAGTTGAAAGATAAATTCGAAGGCGGCAAACTGTTTTAGATGAGCATTCTCGGCAAGACCGCGATCGTTTCCGGTTCCCTTCTACTCGATTTTTCGATAATAATATAAGTCGTTTCCGGTTTGCGCGACCCCGGGGTGCAAGATGGACATCAGGTCTTCCAACACCCGGTCTGGCCGCACGACACCGCTTTCCCAGAAATCATTTCCGCCTTTGGCATTCAGGAGCAAGTTGTTGTTCCAGACGACGGCTTCCGGATCGAAACCTTTTTCACGAGCGTTGGCCTGAATGCGGAAAAGCATATCCCCGAAAAGAGGATTTTCCCCGAGGAGTTGCGATTCGTTCCGGCACCATCCCACATGCAGCCAGGCATCCGCCTGCTTAGAAAGGGAATAGGCTTTCTCGAGTGAAATCAAGGACGAGTTCAGGCTTCCTTCCGCCGCGCCCAGAACCTCGCCGCCGGCATCCCGGATCAGTTTCGACATGTAGCTCTCCGCTCCCGGGATGAACCACTGGTCCTTGAAAGGAATATTCAAGAGCGTTTTTCTGGGTTCGAGCCCTTCGGGCAGGGCGTCCCGTAGGGACACATAGCGGGTTCTGATCGCGGCAAACAGGGAGTCAGCCCGGTCCAAAGTTCCGGTCATGGCTCCGAAAAGCCGCAGATAGGAAGCCCGGGCGAGCGGATCATTTTCGAGTTGTTCATGAATAATGAAGACACGGACCCCGAGCGACTCCAATTTCACGAGAAAAGGGGGCTTGGCTGCGGAGACCGTGTAGGCCACCAGCACATCAGGGTCGATGGAAAGGATTTTCTCATAGTCAGGATCAGCATCGTAGCCGACGTCCAGCACCGCTCCGGTTTTTCCCCGGGCGACCACTCCGGGAGCGGAAACATAGTCCAGGCCGGAAACACCGGCAATCACGGAATCACATCCGAGCGCATCCAGAAAACCGACATACGAGGTTGACAAGACAATGATACGACTGAAAGGAGCCGCAACGGACAAGGTATCGGTCATGCCGTCATACGGCGAGATCGAGACCAGGGATACGGATCCGGAGAGGCTGTCGCGCAGCACCTTGAAATACTGCGCAGTTCCTTCGGGGACATCCCGAGACGGAACCTCCCTGCCGCAGCCGACCGCGACAAGGAATCCCACAAACAAGAGAAAAGCCGGTCTCATCGCGCAGCCAGGCGTTTCAGCCCCTTTGCGATCCTGCCAAGGCCCTGCAGAAGGGTTGTCCGCGGGCAAGCGATGTTGATGCGCAGGAAACCATCCAGTCCGTATAGGGTTCCGGAATTGACCCAGACGTGTTCCTCGACGATCAGACTGCGTTCAATCGCATCGGAAGGGAGTTTGAGCGACTTGACATCGACCCACACCAGATAGGTCGCCTCGAGTTTGGACACCGGGAACGCGGGAAGTTCGTCCTCGAAGAAATCCAGCAGCGCGCGGTAATTGTCGAACAGATACGCTTTCAGGGCGTCCAGCCAAGGTTCCCCTTCGCGGTAGGCGGCCTGCAGCGCCAAGATGCCGAAAGGATTAAGGCCGCGCAATTCATTGATTTTGATAACTTTATCGATTAGTTTACGCCAATCGGAAACGTTGGTGACGATGTTGGATATCTCGAGGCCGGCAATGTTGAAGGCCTTGGTCGGAGAATTCAGGGTGATCGTGTTGTCCTGGGCGAGAGACGAAAGAGAAGCCATGGGCGTGAACCGATAACCGGGCATTTCCAAATCGCAATGAATCTCATCGCTCACGACGACCACACCGTGACGGCGGCAAATCGCATCAACACGCTCGAGATCTTCCCTCGGCCAGACGCGCCCGCAGGGATTGTGGGGGTTGCAGAACAGCAGGATCTTTGCCATGGGATCGGCAGCCTTCCGTTCCAAATCCTCAAAATTCAGATACCAGGTCGGCTGGTCACCTTCGGTGTCGTAGATCAGCCGGTTTTCGACCAGTTCACAGTCGTTGTTCCGCACCGAGGTGAAGAAACAATTATAGGCAGGCGTCTGGATGATGACTTTCGGCCGTTCCGCAACCTTTCCATACGGACGGACTTCGAACTGAGTCAACGCCTTGATCACCACAGACATCGCAGGTACGATGCCGGGGATGGGCAGGTACCAGTCCCTTTCGGTCTTCCAACCGCGACGGCGCTGCCACCAATCGATGGAGGCTTCGAAATATTCATTTGGAACATGCGTATAGCCGAAGACTCCGTGCTCCACCCGGCGATGCAGGACATCGATGATGGGCTGCGCCACCTTGAAATCCATATCCGCCACCCACATAGGCAGAACATCGTCCTTCCAGTCTCCTATTCCGCCGGCTTTCTCCCATGCCGAAGCGGCATCCGCCGCTTCTTCCCGGCTGAGCGGGAGACAGGCATCCCACTTGACCGAGTTTGTATGGCGCCGGGACACGGGGCGGTCGAAATCGATATCGTACATCTTTCGCGTGTCGGTTATGAAAATGGAATTATTCCACGAATTTCACTTTTCCCGGATCCCGCGGCTTGGCTTCGGGTGACTGGTCGGCATAGCCGAATCCGACGCAGATAAGCAGTTCGTAGCCTTCGCTGAATCCCAGCTTTTCCAAGAGAGCGGGTGACTGGCGGATGGCTCGGACAGGAGACGCGACGCAGATGGAGCCGATCCCCAGGGATTGGGCGGCCAGCATCATGTTCTCGCACAGCAGGCCGCAATCGATCTGAGAGAAGGGATAGGTCGGATCATTGGCGACAAACACCATGACAGGGGCGTTGAAGAACCCTCTGCGTACGATATTCTCCGAATCCCATTCAGGATTGTCTACAACGCGGACCTCCCACGATTGACGGTTCTGACCGTTCGGGGCATTGATTCCGCAGTCAAGGATGATTTTCATGAGTTCCCGGCTAACCGGCTGGGGCTTGAATCGGCGGATGCTCCGCCGAGCGTAGATGGTCTCGATGACCGCGTTCTCGGCGGAGGGAGCGCCCTCGGAATTTTTCGGCTGGCCGCAGACGGGTACCGTCGACAGGCAGCAGGCGCCCAACAGGGCGGAAAGGACTTTGTACTTCATATTCATCTAGATAATGTTTCCTACAAGATAGCAATTTTTTCCCGTTCCGGAGCAGTCGCGGCTACAACTCGAAGAAAAGGGAGGCGCGTCCCCGGGGAAGGGTGTGCAGGGCGGTGATTTCCCGGGCGCTGCGTCCGTCCTCGGAAGACAAGGCGGAAAGAGCGGCCGCGGCACTCTCGAAGGCCAGCGAAGGGGTATTGTTGTTGTCGCTCAGATGGCACAGGAAGATGTTCCGGAGCCCGGGGTGCCAGAATTTCAGAATGGCTTCCGCACATTCCTCATTGCCGAGATGTCCCCGTCCCCGGCAGATGCGCATTTTCAATTCCTGCGGGTAATTTCCGGAGATCAGCATGCCCATGTCGTAGTTCGACTCGATCACGACCGTGTCCGCGGCGGCGGCGTAGGAAAAAGCCTCTTGAGTCATACAGCCCACATCGGTCATCAGGACGAAACGATGCCCCTTCCAATCGATGGCGAATCCGACCGTCTGGGTAGCGTCGTGGGGTACGACAAAATAACGGAGTTCGATCCCGTCCGAAAGATGATTCGCGCCTTCGGAGAAAACCCGCTTGCACGGCGTGATGAAATCCCGGGTAAACGTGTGCCTCAGCATGGCTTCGTGGAGCAGAGGCGTAGCGTAGACCGGTTTTTGGAAGCGTTTGCAGAACGCGCCTAGGTAACGGATGTGATCCAAATGGTCGTGGGTCACAAGAATGGCTTGAAAGTCGTTGAAACCCAGTCCGTAGGCACCGAGTTCCTTACGGACTCTGCGCGGACTCACGCCGGCATCGATCAACAGTCCGGAAACCCCGTCGGTCAGAAAATAGCAATTGCCGCTGCTGCCGCTCGACAGGCTCAAAAACTTCAGCATTACCTACGCTCCTCCTCGCAATATTTCGAGATCACGCTGTAGGCGTCAGCGACACCCAGTTCTCCGGCGGTGGACAAGTCGATGCAACCTTTTTCCTTGTCTTTGAGATAGATCAGCACCAGGCCACGATTGTAATAGGCATCCCCCATGTAGGGATAGAGGGAGATGGCCTTGCCGTAGTTGTCGATGGACTCCACGAACCGGGAGGACAGGCAGAGGAGATTGCCCAGATTGAAATAGATGTACGGGATTCCCGGCAGGATCTTATTCGCGGTCTCCATGTCCCCGATCGCTTCGGAATAATCGTATGTCCGGTCCACGCGATCGGTCACACGGGCGCGGGTGGTTCCCTGGTCGTCCATGGACAGGGTCTGCACATTGCTTTCGATGGACGAAATGAAGTCGATCATCTCCGCGCGCAGGACACCCCGGTTCAAGTAATAGAAAGCCTTGTAATATTCCGAATATTCAGCATCGGAAGAAGCCTCTACCGCCTCGTCGAAATGGCTGAGCGCGGTGGTGAACTGCTTCGCCTGCACGCTGTACAGCCCCCGGATGAAGGCCCGATCAGCGTCGGAAATGGCATTCGGATTGCCGGCGGAGAGATAGGTGTCCCCGTATAGCGAGGATTCGAAGCCGGTCGGGAACTGAGGCCGAGACAGCGAATCGGAATTGGAGATCGCCATCGCGATCGGGGCGTCCGAGATGAATTTATCAATCAGCGGATTCTCGTAGCGGTGCTGCAAGGCGTAGTTCCGGGTTTCCCGCCCGGCAGACAGGCTGAATTTGTAGAGCGGTTTCAGACCGATGCTCACATCCCGATTCTGAAGCAGTTCGTTGTCGAAATCCTTTTTGGCGAAATCCGCATCCAAAGCCAGTAAAGAACTGTATTTCTGAGTCGTGTCCGCGAAGGACACCGAGTCGGAGACATGCTTCGACCGGTATTCCCGGACCTTTTTCTGCGCCGTATCATAGTCTTGTCGGGAAGACCTGTTCCGGCCGAGCATGTTCTTGACGAAAGAACGGTTCAGATACGCCTTCGCGAAATCGGGATAGAGCTCGATGGCCTTATCGTAGTCGTCAAGGGCGTCCGTCCATCGTTCCATCTGCATGAAAATGGTGGCGCGGTTGTAATATGCGAGGACATTTTCCGGATTGATGTTGATCACCCGATCCATGTCAGCGATGGCGCGCTCGAAATCTCCCACTTGCGCGCTGATGAGACTCCGGTTGTACAGGGTAAGGGCGTTGCCCGGCTCCTCCTCCAGCACCCGGTTGAGATCCGCCATCGCAGCGTTGTAGTCCATTCGTTCATAATGCATCAGCGCCCGGTTGAAATAAGCGAAGGTGTTCGCGGAATCGAGGGAGATCGCCTTGTCCATATCCGCGATCGCATTGGGGATGTCATGCTGTTGGGCATAGACCCGGCCACGACGAATGTATCCTTCGGGATCGAAACGGTCCAGTTTGATGGCGCGGTTGTAGTCCGAAAGAGCCCGCGTGGTGTCCCCCAGGAAGAGATAGGCGGCTCCCCTGTTGAGATAGGCGGAAGGATCTTCGGGTTCTTTCCTGATGTAATAGTCGAAGTCTTTGACCGCATTGTCGAACTGCTGCGCCAGAAAATAAGTCACCCCGCGGCTGAAGTACAGGCCGTCCAGTCCGGGACGGAGTTCCATCGCGCGCTGGAGATCCTGCAACGCTTCGTCATATCGCCCGAAACGGCTTAGGGTGATGGCGCGATAATGGTATCCGTTGGTGAAAACCGGGTTGAGCCGAACCGAAGTATCGAAATCAATCTGGGCTCCGCGCAGATCACCCAGATTGTATTTAGCGATCCCCCGAAAGAAGAATGTCCAGGAATCCGTCGAGTCCAGACGCGCCAACACATTGAAATTGTTGATGGCTTCCGCATATTTCCCCTCCGAAAGAGCCGAGCGCCCCCGGAAATAGAACACATCTTTGTCGTATTGCCCCCATGCGGATGTGGCGGCGAATAAAAGAAGGAACAGAAGCGAGAACCTTTTCATAAAAATTCCAGGCCGGCACAACATTCCCGATTACCGGGACTTGGTTGTCGTCAGCTTTACAAAGATAAACAATTATCATTTATCGTGCCTTTCTCTTCGGATCCGCACCAGGTCAACTTAAACTTTTTCTAGAAAGATGCGGGGATGAATCAATCTTGACACTTTTTGATCCTTAAATTCCAGACTAATCTAAAACGTTTATGCTATATTTGAAGACAGAACAACCAAAAGAAATCGCATCATTTATGAAAAAAAATCTGATTCTCGGACTTTGCGCCCTTTTCTTGGGCGCAGCATCAGCCTGGGCCCAGTTCCCGGGAAGATCCTTGCCGGTTCCGACCGACGGTTTGAAGGACTCCTACAAAGATTATTTCATGGTCGGCGTAGCGGTCAACCAGAAAAACGTCTCCGATCCTGACCAGATCGCCCTCATCAAGAGAGAATTCAACAGCATTACTGCGGAAAACGACATGAAACCCCAGCCTTTACAGCCTCAACAAGGTGTGTTCAACTGGGAGAACGGTGACAAGATCGCCGATTTCTGCCGGGAAAACGGCATCAAACTCCGCGGACATTGCCTCATGTGGCACAGTCAGATCGGACGTTGGATGTATTCGGACGAAAATGGCAACCTCTTGCCCAAAGAGCAGTTCTATGCGAACATGAAGCAGCACATTCAGGCGGTCGTCAACCGGTACAAGGATGTGGTCTATGCATGGGACGTTGTCAACGAAGCGGTTGCGGACAGCCCGGTTCGTCCCGGCCAGTCCCCGCTCCGGCAGTCTCCCATGTTCCGGATCGCAGGTGAGGAATTCATCTACAAGGCATTTGAATATGCCCATGAGGCTGATCCGGATGCCCTCCTTTTCTACAATGACTACAATGACGCCGAGGCCGGCAAATGCCAGCGCATCTGCGATCTCGTCCAGCGGATGAAGGCTGCCGGCGTCCCGGTACACGGGATCGGCATGCAGGGCCACTACAACATCTACGGCCCGAGCGCCGCTGAGATTGACGCGGCGATCAGCAAGTATTCCCAGATCGTTGACCACATCCACATCACGGAGCTGGACATCCGCGTCAACACCGACATGGGCGGAGGTCTCGGATTCAACCGCGGAGAAACTACGGAAGTCTCCTCCTGGGAGCAAACGCTTCAGCAGGATCAATACGTAAACCTCTTCAAAGTACTGCGCAAGCATGCCGACAAGGTTGACTGCGTCACTTTCTGGAATGTTTCCGATGCTGATTCCTGGCTCGGCGCCGCGAACTATCCGCTTCTTTTCGATGCCAAATATCAGCCGAAGAGAGCCTACTTCGCCGTCAAGAGTTTCGACCCGGCGATGGACAATTTCGTTCCCAAGGAGGACTTCGTCCCCTCCGTACTCAACCAGCCCGGCCAGGAGTACCCGATGGTCAACTCGCAGGGCTACGCCCGCTTCCGCGTTCATGCCCCCAAGGCAACTTCCGTCATCGCGAGCTTGGGACTCAGCGGACAGGGCGGCACCGTCCTCCACAAAGGAGAGGACGGGTACTGGTGGGGAACGACTGCCGGCCCGATGGACGAGGGATTCCACTACTATCGCCTCACCATCGATGGAGGCGTGTTCAATGACCCCGGAACCGGAAACTTCTACGGATCGACCCGCTGGGAAAGCGGAATTGAAATTCCTGCGCATGACCAGGATTTCTATGCCGATAAAAACGTTCCGCACGGCAACATGCGGCAGGTCCTCTTCTGGTCGAACAGCACCGACTGCCTCCGCACTGCATGGGTCTACACGCCCCCCGGATACGATTCGTCCAAAAAGACAAAATACCCCGTACTCTACCTTCAACATGGCTGGGGTGAAAACGAAACTTCGTGGCCTAAGCAAGGACGTGCCGGCATCATCATGGACAACATGATCGCAAACGGCGAAATCGAACCGTTCATCGTTGTGATGACCTACGGGATGACCAACGACGTCACGCCCGGAGGAAGAGGTCTGGCCGGATTCTCGACCAAGGCCTTTGAAACCGTGCTTTGCGACGAACTCGTTCCTTACATCGACTCCCACTTCCGGACCAAATCCGACAAATTCAACCGCGCCATGGCAGGTCTTTCCATGGGCGGCATGGAGACGCACTCCATCACGCTCAGCCGTCCGGAGATGTTCGGTTATTACGGACTCCTCAGCGGCGGAACGTATTCGCCGGATGAAATCGCCGACCCGAAACAGGTAAGGGGAATCTTCATCGGCTGCGGCAGCAAGGAGAATCCTGAAGGAGTCACCAGGGCCGCTGAAGCCCTGAGGGCTGCCGGCTTCAACGCCAAGTCATACGTTTCCGAAGGCACGGCCCACGAATTCCTCACCTGGCGCAGATGCCTCCGCGAGATGGCGCCGATGCTCTTCAAATAGTCGAGCGCGAACCGCGACATGGCTCGTGACGAGGAATTCCGCATCCCACCGGCTTGCGGAAGCCATTTTTTTGCTTAACTTTGGCGCTGCGTTTTTTCAGCGCGTTTTTGTGCCTTGAAGACATTGTCTCTCCATCTACTCTTATCCATGCTCCTGCTGACGGCAGGGACGGAGTCCCTGACCGCCCAGCAGGTCGTCCGGATGGTCCCGTCCGGCAGAAACGCCGAGCGCATCGTAACCGAGGAAGGGTTGTTCGCCGATGTGGATTTTCTTTCAGGCACTTTGGTGAACGGACGAAAAACCGGCACCCGAGGAGCCAACGAAGCGGCGTTCTGGATCGCCCGGCGTTTCGCGAAAAACGGACTGATTCCGGTCGGAGTAAGCGGGAGCCTGTCGTTCCGAACCGGCATGACGGTAGGCCACAACCTGATCGGACTGCTTCCCGGACAGCGGAAGACCGCGCGAGAGTACTACACGATCGTTGCCGCGCATTATGACAATCTCGGCCTTATCAACGGCACCTTATACCCGGGCGCGGACAGCAACGCCTCCGGTGTGGTGGCCATGCTCACGCTGGCTGACATGTTCAAAAGAATGAAGGATCTGGGAAGGTCCTACGGCAGGAATATCCTTTTTGTGGCACTGGATGCGAAGGAACTGGACTCGGCAGGAGCTGCGCAGCTTTGGGACGCCATCCGGTCGGGACGACTGCATGATCCGCTGGACGGAAGGCCCATTACCCCGGACAAGATTCATTCCATGGTCAACCTCGACATTCTCGGAAGCAGCTTGTCCCCCCTGCGCCCTGACCGGAAGGACTACCTGCTGATGCTCAGCGCCGGTCATTTCACCGGGGACATGCTGGACGCGAACGAAGGAATGGACGAATCACTGGATGTTGGATTCACCTATTACGGAAGTGAAAATTTCACCCGGCTCTTCCACAGCCGGATCGGCGATCAGCGCATCTTCCTGGAAAACGGGATCCCCAGCGCCCTGCTGACCTCGGGTATCACGATGAAGACAAACAAGACAGAAGACACGGCCGACAGCCTCGACTACGAAGTTTTCAAGAAGCGGATCATCTTGATCTTCCGCTGGCTTGAAAAAATGCTCTGAAAGCATTACTTTTGTTTATTTAGAACAAAGCAATCTTAATGCGCGAATTCTGGCATACCATGCGGCGCTATGTGGCGCCCTACAAGAAATACCTCGGATGGTCGGTCCTGCTGAATATGTTATCTGCCATATTCAACATTTTCTCCTTTGCCCTGGTCGTTCCGATGCTGCGCATCCTCTTCAATGTCAACACGAAGACCTATTCCTTCATTCCTTGGGATTCCGTCACGGGCTGGAAAGGTTTCGGCGAAGCCTTCGCGAACAACGCCTACTGGTTCACAGAGCAACTGATCACCCGACACGGGGCAGCCTGGGTCCTGCTGATCCTGTGCCTGTTCATGATCGGGATGACCGCTCTGAAAACGGCCTGTTACTTCGGGTCCGCCGGCGTGATGGTTCCCATCAAGAACGGAATCTCCAAGGACCTCCGGATGAAAATCTACCGGAAAATACTGTCCCTGCCGCTCGGCTTCTTTTCCGAAGAGAAGAAAGGGGACATCATCGCCCGGATGAGCGGAGATGTGCAGGAAGTGGAGACTTCCATCACCAGTTCCATCGAGATGCTGGTCAAGAATCCCATCCTGATCCTATTCTATTTCTGCGCCCTGCTGGTGATCAGCTGGCAGTTGACTTTGTTCACATTCGTGTTCGCCCCCCTGATGATCTGGGTCATGGGCGTGATCGGAAGGAATCTCAAAAAACGCTCCCTCGAAGCCCAACAACTCTGGAGCGATGTGATGGCACAGGTAGATGAAACCCTGGGCGGGCTGCGGGTCATCAAAGCTTTCATCGCCGAAAAGAAGATGGCAAGCCGGTTCAACGGGGTGACCGACGCCATGCGGAAGCGGGTCAGCCGGGTCAATCTGCGCCAGTCGCTCGCGCATCCCGTCAGCGAATTTCTCGGGACCGTGATGATCATGATCGTGCTGTGGTTCGGCGGAAATCTGATCCTGCGCGGAGGCTCCATGGTGGACGCCCCCATATTCATCTATTTCATGGTCATGCTGTACAGCATCATCAGCCCCATCAAGGATATCTCCAAGGCTGCCTACTCGATTCCGAAAGGGATGGCGTCCATGGAGCGGATCAACAAGATTCTGGATGCCGAGAACGGCATCGTGGAAGCGGAACATCCCCTGCCGCTGGACAGCTTTGAGGACAGCATCACCTTCGACCATGTGTATTTCCGCTATCCTGACGACGGCAAGCTGATTCTGGAAGACATCCAGCTGACGATCCCGAAGGGCAAAACCGTGGCGATCGTGGGTGCTTCCGGCGCAGGGAAGTCCACCCTTGTGGACTTGATTCCGCGATTTTACGACACTGAATCCGGATCCATCCGGATCGACGGCAAGGACGTCCGGGAGGTGCGGGTCGCCGATCTGCGCAGCCTCATCGGGAACGTCAACCAGGAACCCATTCTGTTCAACGACACCATCTTCAACAACATTGCCTTCGGAGTGGAACATGCGACGCAGGAACAGGTGGAGAAGGCCGCGAAGATCGCCAACGCGCATGACTTCATCCTGGAAAAGGAAGAAGGCTACGACTTCGTGATCGGGGACCGGGGAGTCAAGCTTTCCGGCGGACAGCGTCAACGGATCAGCATCGCGCGGGCGATTTTCAAGAATCCGCCCATTCTCATCCTTGACGAGGCTACCGCTTCATTGGACACGGAATCCGAGAAGATTGTCCAGGAAGCCTTGAGTCGATTGATGTCTTCCCGGACGACGATCGCGATCGCCCACCGGCTCTCCACCATCAAAAACGCCGACGAAATCATCGTCATGGACGAAGGACGGATCGTCGAGCGAGGCAAACATGAAGAATTGCTCGCATTGAACGGTTTCTACCGAAAGCTCAACGACATGCAAGCGCTATAGAAGACATGAAAGGAAAGACTCTACTCATCGCATTCCTGTGCTTGACAACCCTGCCGGTTCATCCCGTAAGGGCACAGGGGACAGCGGCTTTCAAGAGCCAAAGTGATTCGCTCCGGACTTTGCTGCAGAAACGAACCACCGTGCTGAACAACATCAGCATCACCAGAGTTCAAAAACGGGGGTCTTCGCTGGATTTCTACTTCACCGCGGCGCTGGGCGAGTATCCCTGGAGAAAAGAGGATGTCCCGTGGCTGAAGGGTCAGTTGAAGACCCTTCTGCCCGCCGGCTACACACAGTACGACATCGGCGAGATCTATGCGGGGAACCATCGGCTGAACAATCTCGTCCTTCCCGAACCGAGCAGCGACGGAAAAGCGAATTCCTCCGCATTCCGTACCCGGGATCCCCGCCCGGCTCATTCCTTCATCGAAGCCGTGGGCAGGCAGAAATATTACAAAGGACTGAGCGGCCGGAACATCGCCCTCTGGCAGAGCCACGGCCGCTATTACGAAGAAAAAATGTTGCGTTGGGAATGGCAACGCGCCCCGATCTTCCAAACCGTCGAGGACATGTACACCCAAAGCTACGTACTCCCCTTTCTGATCCCCATGCTGGAGAACGCCGGGGCCTATGTCATGACGCCGCGGGAGCGAGATATTCAGACCCATGAAATCATCATTGACAACGATCCGGCTTTTCCGGGCCCCCGTCCCGCGGGCGTCAGGCTGGAGGGAAATTATTCGGAAAAGGGGGAATGGAAAGACGCCGGAATCGGTTTCGCCGATGCGAATATGGTCTACACCGGCACCGAGAATCCGTTCCGGATGGGCAGCGCCCGCATGGCGGACTGTCTGACAACGAGACGGGGCAAGGCCGCCGAAGTCCGTTGGCTGCCGATGATCCCGGAGCGGGGGGAATATTCCGTCTATATTTCCTACAAAAGCCTTCCCAACAGTACGGACTGCGCGCATTACACCGTGCACCACATGGGCGGCAGCAGCGAGTTCGTCGTCGACCAGCGGATGGGCGGAGGGACCTGGATCTATCTGGGCACCTTCGAATTCGACCGCGGGAAAAACGGATATGTAAGCTTGGACAACGCGGCTCCCGCGGGACGGGAAAACAGCAGACGGTCGGTGGTCACCGCGGATGCCGTCCGGATCGGGGGCGGCATGGGGAAGATCGCACGGGGGCCAAAAAACATCCCGGCCAGTGAATATGTCACCTCCGGGATGCCCTCTTTCGCCGAAGGAGCCTTCTACTGGATGCAGTGGGCCGGGGCCGATACGACCCTGCTGAATCTTCATGAAGACGACTACACATCCGACTACGCCGACCGTGGCGCCTGGGTGGGCTGGATGTCGGGCGGCTCCCGCACCAATCCGGAAGGAACAGGCTTGGGGATCCCGATCGACCTGTCCTTCGCCTTCCACACCGATGCCGGCACCTCGCCGGACGACTCGATCGTCGGAACCCTTGCGATCTACACCCTGATGGCAGACGGAGAGCGGAGGTTTCCGAACGGAGAAGACCGGATGCAGCAACGGACCTTCGCAGACTATACCCAGACCCAGATCGTCGAGGACATCCGGCGGTGCTATGAGCCGGAATGGAGCCGGAGGGGTCTCTGGGACAAGTCCTACAGCGAGTCACGCACAGCAACGGTGCCGGCTATGCTGCTGGAACTCCTTTCCCACCAGAACTTCGCCGACATGAAATACGGACTCGACCCCTCCTTCCGTTTCGCCGTAAGTCGCGCCGTTTACAAGGGGATGCTGAAATACCTCAGCAGCCGGTACGGTTGCGATTATGTGGTTCAACCGCTTCCGGTCCGTGCTTTCGCGACTTCTTTCCGAAGTCTTCCGGATCACGGAGAACCTGGCCGGATCCGCTTGAGCTGGAAGGCGACCGTCGATTCCCTTGAATCAACCGCAGAGCCGAAAGGATACATCCTCTACACCCGTATCGACGACGGTGCCTTCGACCGCGGACGCGTTCTGGAAGATACCTTCCGTTCCGGAGAATTCATCTGTGTCGAATTGAACATCGATCCGGGACACATCTACAGCTACCGCATCGCTGCCTTCAACGACGGGGGCGAAAGTTTTCCTTCCGAAACCCTGAGCGTCGGGGTGCCCGGCAGCTGCAACGGCAGAACCGTCCTTGTCGTGAACAATTTCACCCGGGTTTCTCCTCCGGCTTGGTTCGACACCCCGGAATATGCCGGCTTCGACAACGGACTGGACGCAGGGGTCCCGTATCTGCGGGAAATCAATTTTATCGGGGAGCAGTACCAGTTCCGCCGCGAGCTTCCGTGGATAGATGACGACAGCCCGGGATTCGGGGCTTCGTACACCGACCAGGCCGGAAAAGTGATTCCCGGCAACACCTTCGACTTTACCGGCATCCACGGAAAGGCATTGATGAAATCCGGCTACGCCTTCCATTCAGCCGGTGTGGAGGCCTTTTCGCAGGACTACTTTCTCGCCGAAGGAGCAGCCGTCGTGGATCTGCTCTGTGGAAAACAGGTAACGACCCCGGTGGGGAACGGACGGGTTCCGCCCAAATATCAAGTCTTTCCGATCGCCCTTCAACGCGCTCTGAAACGATACACCGCTGAAGGCGGTAGCTTGCTGGTCTCCGGTTCCAACATCGGAACGGACGTCTGGGACAAGGTCTTCTCGGTGGAAGCGGACAGCGCCTACACCGCTGAAACGAAGGCTTTCGTCGAAACGACGCTCGGCTTCCGCTGGCTGACCAATTATGCCACCCGCTCCGCCACGGTATGGCCCATGCGGAACGACTGTATGGATCTGACCGCCCGCCTCGGCAGGATCAGTTATTACCGGGAACGGAACGAACGGATCTACAATGTCGAAACGGCTGACGGTATCCTGCCTGCCTCCGACCGGGCGTGCACCGTGCTCCGGTACACGGATACCAACATCTCCGCAGCTACCTGTTTCGAGGGACAAGGCTACCGGACCGTCTGCCTCGGATTCCCGATCGAAGTGATCAAAAAGCAGGAAGACATCGACGACCTGATCCAGACCATCATGACTTTTCTAACCTGCGTAAATGAATGACACCCAGAGATTCCAAACTGATCGCGCTCCTGCAGAAGGAGGTAAAACCCGCCCTCGGCTGCACCGAGCCCATCGCCGTATCGCTTGCTGTCGCGAAAGCAGTCGAAGTGCTGGCGGAACACGGATCCGACTGTGAACCGGCTTGTCCGCTGTGGCGGCTGACCGCCGCGTTCCGGATCCGCATCGCAGTCAGCGGAAATATCCTGAAGAACGGGCTGGGGGTCGGCATCCCGGGCACAGACATGATCGGCCTGGACATCGCCGCCGCGCTCGGCGCCGTCTGCGGCAAGTCCGCCTACGGGCTCGAAGTGTTGAAGGACGTCTCCGAAGCTGCCGTCAGCCGGGCGAAAGAACTGGTCAAGACCAAGAAAGTAATCCTGGAGGTTGCGGAGACCCCCCACCTGCTGTACATCCGGGCATCCGTCTGCTTGGAAAATAAGAACGGAACTGCGGAAACGACCGTCGGCGAAGAAGCCCTTGCAGTCATTCGGGACGACCACGACAATTTTGTTGAAACCCGTTTCGCAGGCAAAGTTCTTGAAACCGTGCGGAACAGTCCTTCGGATCCTGTTTCCGACGCATGCCCGGACGATTATGATCTGACCGTACGGGAGATTTACGATTTCACCCTCCGGGCTGACGATGCGGACATCGCCTTTATTCTGGAGGGCCGCAGACTGAATCTCGCCCTGGCCGTGGAAGGCTTGAAGGGAGACTATGGGCTCGGAGTCGGAAAAACCATCCGGGAGAACCAATACGAAGTGTTCGGAGACGACTTCATGAGTTTCGCCATGGGGATGACCGCAGCGGCTTCGGATGCCCGAATGGCCGGATGCAAACTGCCCGCGATGAGCAATTCAGGAAGCGGGAACCAGGGCATCACCGTCAGCATGCCCGTGATCGCCTATGCGATGAAGTACGGCGTTACGGAGCAACAATTGGCGAGAGCCTTGATCTTGAGCAATCTGGTCGCCATCCACATCAAACACTATCTGGGCAAACTGTCCGCGCTCTGCGGCTGTGTGATTGCATCCACCGGATCCGCCTGTGGACTGGTGTATCTCCGGGGAGGATCCTATGAACAAGTGTGCGCCGCGATCAAGAACATGATCGGCAACATCACGGGGATGGTCTGCGACGGAGCGAAGGTCGGCTGCGCCATGAAGGTCGCCTCCGGGGTCTCGAGCGCGGTGCAATCCTGCGTGCTGGCCCTCCGAGACACTTGCATCCAAGAGACGGACGGAATCATCGACAAGGACATCGAAAAAACGATCCGAAACCTGGGCAGGATCGGATCGTTCGGAATGCAGTCAACTGATCGGTTGATTCAGGAGATCATGCTACGCAAATGATCTATTCGTTGATCTTCTCGGCCCGGTCGATCAAGCGCAGCAGCTCTTCCCGCAATCTGTACTGGTAATCGTCCGCACCTATCACCTTCATGCTGTTCTCCACCAGGTCATAGGCAAGCCGGTAGGAAGCGGTGCCCGCATATTCGGAATGGCGCAGCAGCATGCCGTAGGCGGCGATGCCTGACGCGAATGACAGGTTGGGACTCATTTTGGAACCGTCGGAGGTGGTCACATCGGATTCCAGGAGAACGCTCTCGTCTCCCAACTGTTTTTTGTAGCGGAAATCGAATTTCGCGAGCGCTTTACGCGGACGGGTTCCCCAGTCCGCGCCGGGCACGATTTCGTAGAGGGCGGTAATGGTCTGTCCGGCCCCGATCTCTCCCGCGTCCTTCCGGTCGTTCTCGAAGTCTTCATTCTCCATCACCCGGTTTTCGTAACCGATCAACCGGTAGCTTTCCACCATCGTCGGATCGAAAGTCACCTGGGCCTTGCCGTCGTTCGCGACCGCCAGGAAGCGGGCGCGCTCGTTCACGAAGACCTTGGTCATCTCTCCTTCCGAATCGATGTATTGATAGGTGCCGTTCCCCTTGTTGGAGACCGTCTCCATCATCGCATCATTGAGGTTGCCCATGCCGAATCCGCAGATCGTAATGTAGATGCCCTTTTGCGCGTAATTCTGCGCGAGTTCCAAAATCGCGTCCGTAGAGGATTCCCCGACATTGAAATCCCCGTCGGTCCCCATGATCACGCGGTTGTTGCCGCCATCGATGTAATTGCGCAGGGCTTCTTCATAAGCCATCCGCATGCCGGCGCCTCCCGCGGTCGAGCCATAGGCCGACAACTCCCTGATCGCCGACTTGATCTTGGCCGCCTCGCTCACAGGCGTGGACTCCAGCACCTTGCGGACTCCGCTTGCATAGGTCACGATCGCGATCCGATCCTTTGGATTCAGGTAGTCAACCAGAGTCAAGAGGCTCTTTTTCAGCAGCGGCAGTTTGTCGTCGGAATCCATCGAACCCGAGACATCGACCAGGAACACGAAATTGGCGAGCGGGACCTTGGCGACGGAAAGCGACTGCCCTTTGATTCCGAGCCGCATCAGGTGATGAGTTTCGTTCCAGGGACAGGGTCCGACTTCGGAATTGATGGCGACGTTCTTTCCGTCAGACGGATCCGGATAGTCAAAGGTGAAGTAGTTCAGGAACTCTTCGATCCGTACAGACGATTTATCCGGGAAATGACCTTGCATGATGTTTCGGCGCATGTAGGCGTACGAAGCCCCGTCGGCATCGACCGAGAAGGTAGAGACAGGGACGTCCGCCGTCTTGATGAACGGGTTGTCCTTGAATTCCGAGAACCGATCTCCGGTCTGTTCAGGGGATCCGGGATAGCCTAGAAGCATTTCTCCATCCATTTTCATGTGCAGGGAATCAAATTCACCATCTTTGGGGAAGGAGCAAGCCGCAAACATTCCGGCGGAAAGGGCAACGAGGGCCCAATGGTACAAAGAGTGTTTCATATCGTTTCAATTAAGTCTAGTCAAAGTAGCGGGACTTTACACTTCTAAATGCGGCGCAACGGAAACCTTGCATCCCGGAAAGTAAAAAACTTCTTTCTTGCAGTCCGGGAAATAATGCCTATTTTTGTTAATGGCCAACACGGCATCCTCTATAATGTATGTGATAAATAAATAATAATGTTATGAAAAAAATCTTTTTCTCGGCCGGTGTGGCCATCATTGCCGCTCTTGCGGCCGTCGGATGCAAGCAAGAAATCGCGCTGACCAAATCCGGACTGAATCCTGCGGATTTCGACTCCGAGTACGACGGACAGAAGACTGCGTTGTACGCCCTCACCAACAGTAAGGGGATGGAGGTCTGCATCACCAATTTCGGCGGACGGATCGTGTCCGTCATAGTCCCCGATCGGAACGGAGCGTTCCAGGATGTCGTGTTGGGCTTCGACAAGGTTTCCGACTATTTCCCGGAGAACCACGCGACAGATTTCGGCGCTGTGATCGGCCGTTATGCCAACCGAATCAACCAAGGCCGGTTCACCTTGGACGGCACGGAATATCAACTGGCCCAGAACAACTTCGGCCATTGTCTTCACGGTGGCCCGAAAGGCTGGCAATACCACGTCTTTACCGTTGTAGAATCCGATTCGGAACATGTGAAGTTGGAACTGATCTCCCCCGACGGCGACGAGAACTTCCCGGGAACCGTAAAGGCCTATGTGACCTACACACTGATGGAGGACAATTCCCTGGACATCCGCTATGAAGCCATTACGGACGCTCCGACCATCATCAACATGACGAATCATTCGTACTTCAACCTCTCCGGAGACCCTGCAAACCACAGCATAACCGAAGACGAACTCTACGTGAATGCCGCGACCTTCACCCCGGTAGATTCCACATTCATGACTTCAGGGGAGATTCTCCCGGTAGCCGGCACACCCATGGACTTCACCCAGCCGAAACAAATCGGCCGTGACATCAACCGGCGGGACTTCGATCAGATCGCTTTCGGCAATGGATACGACCACAACTTTGTGCTCGACACGCAGCGCGACGATTCCGTCGTAGCGCTGGAATGCTACAGCCCTGCCAGCGGCATCGTGTTGAAGGTATACACCGACGAACCGGGCATCCAGGTTTATTCCGGCAACTTTCTCGACGGTACCACGGTGGGTAAGAAAGGCGTAACCTACCAGCAACGTTCCGCCATCTGCTTCGAGACGCAGAAGTATCCGGACACCCCCAACAAGCCGGATTGGCCCTCCGCCGTGCTTCGTCCCGGAGAAACATACAGCAGTCATTGCGTGTTCGCATTCGCTACCCGATAGGTCAAGAACATGAACTTGATTGAAGCCGTCCGGCAGTCCGGTTTCGCAACCGTCGACTTTACCATTGTCATCGGTTATCTGGTCTTGCTCGTCTCTCTCGGCCTTTTCATCGGAAGAAACAAAAAAGGGAAGCAGAAAAGCGCCAACGACTATTTTCTAGCAGGCAATACCCTTACTTGGTGGGCGGTTGGCGCCTCTCTCATAGCCGCCAACATTTCCGCGGAACAGTTTATCGGCATGTCCGGTACCGGCTACCGCGACGGCATCGCAACGGCCGCCTACGAGATAATGGCCGCGATTACCCTGGTCGTAATCGGGAAATTTCTCCTCCCCGTCATGCTGAAGCAGAAGATCTTCACGATTCCGCAGTTCCTGCGGGAGCGCTACAACGACGGGGTCGGTCTGGCCTTCTCGATCCTGTGGCTGTTCCTGTACGTCTTTGTGAACCTGACTTCCGTCGCCTGGCTGGGCGCGCTTGCTATCGAACAGATCCTGGGACTCCAGGGACTGGCTGTTCAATTCGGTAACTTTACAGTGTCCGTCCGGATGCTGATCGTCATCTTGCTCTTCGTTATCGCGGGCGTCTATTCCATCTACGGAGGTTTGGCCTCCGTAGCCTGGACGGATGTGCTGCAGGTGGTCTGCTTGATTGGCGGCGGTCTGATCACCGCCTACTTCGCCCTCAAATCCGTGGGTGGCGGCGCGGTGCTGGAAGGACTCCGCAACGTGTACACGGATCTCACCACGGGAGATCATCTTAACGATTCACACTTCCATCTGGTAATCCAGCAATCCCATTCTCCGCAGGCTTTCGCCAACGTACCGGGGATCGCTGCCATCGTCGGAGGCGTGTGGTTAACCAACTTGGGCTACTGGGGATTCAACCAGTACATCATCCAGAAAGGACTCGCCGCGAAGAGCGTCGACGATGCTCAGAAGGGACTCGTATTCGCCGGATACCTCAAGATCTTGATCCCGTTCATCGTGGTACTTCCCGGCGTCTGCGCCTACTACATTTCCATCCATCCGGAAATGTTCCCCAATCTGCAGGGACAGGTGACCGTGGCCGATGAGGCCTACCCGTGGCTCGTCCGCAATTTCACCCCGATCGGCGTCAAAGGAATTACCTTGGCGGCGCTTACGGCAGCGATCATTTCCTCCCTCGCCTCCATGTTCAACAGCACCTCAACGCTGTTCACCATGGACATCTACCGGAAGTACATCAAGAAAGACGCTTCCGACAAAAATCTTGTAGCAACCGGACGGCTTACTTGCCTGGCAGCGCTTCTGATTGCGGCCATCGCCGTGAAACCGCTGCTCGGCGGGCTCGACCAAGCTTTCCAATACATTCAGGAATATTCCGGATTCATCTATCCGGGCATCATTGTCGTGTTCGGACTGGGGCTGCTCTGGAAGAAAGCCTCTCCGAAGGCTGCCGTTTGGACCGCTATCGCGACCATCCCGCTGGGCGTGCTGTTCAAGGTCTGCCTGCCCGGTGTCGCATTCCAGTTGCGAGCAGGCTACATATTCATAATTCTCTTTACGATGTTTGTGCTGATCTCCCTGCTGGACAAGAAGTTCATCGACTGCGAACTTCCCGCCGAACGGGACCGCAAGACGATGCTCAAATGGGCGAAGATCCTCGGCTTTTCCGGGCTCTTCTTCATCCTTGCGGCGGCAGTGGTCGTGATCTGGGGAGCCTTGCTTCCCGAAACGGCCAACCCGGACAACCATCTCATCGCGTACTTGAACGACATCGGATTCCAGGCGTTCTTTTTCTTCGGTGTCCTTGTCGGATCTTCCGCGGTCTGGCTCTATTCCAACGCCAACGACCGCAAGCGCGACAAGAAAGCCCTCCCCGTCGACCTAACGCTCTTCCATACTTCGAAGGCCTACAACTGGGGCGCACTCGGGATCGCGATCATCACCATCCTCCTATATGCGTTATTCTGGTAAACCATGCTTGAAGAACTCAAAGACAAAGTCTGTCGCGCGAACCTGGACCTGGTGAAACAAGGTCTGGTGCTTTTCACCTGGGGCAACGTTTCGGCCATCGATCGGTCCTCGGGCCTGGTGGTCATCAAACCCAGCGGAGTCAGCTACGATGAAATGAAACCCGGAGACATGGTCGTCGTGGACCTGAACGGGAAGGTCGTGGAAGGCCGTCTCCGGCCGTCTTCCGACACTCCGACCCATATCGTCCTCTACAACGCCTTTCCGGGAATCGGCGGGATTGTCCATACCCATTCGACGTACGCGACCGCCTGGGCGCAGGCGGGCAGGGATCTGCCGAACATCGGGACCACCCATGCGGACTATTTCCACCATGCCGTCCCCTGCACCCCGGACATGACCGCCGAAGAAGTCCTCGGGGAATATGAAAAAGAGACCGGAAACGTGATCGTGAAACGTTTCGAATCGCTCGACCCCCTTCACACGCCGGGGGTCCTTGTGAAGAACCATGGTCCGTTCACTTGGGGTAAGGACGCCGCGGAAGCCGTCTGCCATGCCGTCGTGCTGGAGCAGGTGGCCAAGATGGCGTTCATCTCTTATACGGTCAACCCCGACTTGACCATGAACGACCTGCTGATCGAGAAGCACTTTTCCCGGAAGCACGGTCCCGACGCCTATTACGGCCAGAAATAAGACATAATTTAATACTCTAAAATTCAAAAATATGATAAAAGAATACGGAAACCTGGAAGTATGGTTCGTCACGGGAGCGCAGCTCCTCTACGGCGGCGACGCCGTCGTGCAAGTGGACGGACATTCCACCAAAATGGTGGACGGCATGAATGCCTCCGGCAAACTCCCCGTCAAGATTGTCTACAAGGGAACTGCGAATTCCTCCGAGGAGGTGCTCGCCATCATGAAAGCGGCGGAGAATGAATCCAAATGCGTGGGTGTCATCACGTGGATGCACACCTTCTCCCCCGCCAAGATGTGGATCCACGGCCTTCAGACCTTGAGGAAGCCGTTGCTGCACCTGCACACACAGTACAACAAGGAGATTCCCTGGGACACGATGGACATGGATTTCATGAATCTGAACCAAAGCGCGCACGGCGACCGCGAATACGCCCACATCCTTTCCCGGATGCGCAAGAACCACAAGACAGTGGTCGGCTACTGGAAAGACGCCAAGACACTGGAACGCATCGCGGTCTGGCAGCGGGTGGCAGCCGCCTGGGCGGACGCCCAGGACATGCGCATCATCCGGTTCGGGGACCAGATGAACAATGTGGCGGTGACGGACGGCGACAAGGTGGAAGCCGAGATGCGGTTGGGCTACCATGTCGACTACGTCCCCTTCAGCGAGATCATGCCCTACTTCGACAAAGTGCTCGACACAGATGTAGAAGAACTTGTACAAATCTATTTCAAGGAATATGACCACGACGAAGCGCTGGAGGACGTACATTCAGAGGGGTATGCGAAGATCTGGAATTCCGCCAAGGCGGAACTCACCTTGCGGGCTGTTCTCAAGGCTTACAAGGCCAAAGGCTTCACGACCAACTTCGACGACCTCGGCGACGTGGATGTCGAGAAGACCGGAAAAGGATTCGATCAAATTCCCGGCCTGGCGTCCCAGCGCCTGATGGCGGAGGGCTACGGATTCGGCGCGGAAGGTGACTGGAAATCCGCTGCATTGTACAGAACGGTCTGGTTTATGACCAGAGGCTTGGACAAGGGCTGTTCCTTCCTCGAAGACTACACCCTCAACTTCGACGGCGAGCAATCCGCGATCCTGCAGGCGCACATGCTGGAGATTTGTCCGCTCATCGCGGCCGGCAAACCCAGGCTTGAGGTGCACTTCCTCGGGATCGGGATCCGCAAGTCCGAGACCGCCCGCCTGGTATTCACCAGCAAGACCGGACCGGGCGTGACCGCGACGATTGTCGACATGGGAGGGCGGTTCCGCCTGATTGTCAATGATGTGGAATGCATCGAACCGAAGCCGCTTCCAAAGCTTCCGGTCGCATCTGCCCTCTGGATTCCGCAGCCCAACTTCGAAGTCGGCGCAGCCGCCTGGATGATGGCCGGCGGCACCCATCACTCCTGCTTCTCCTACGATCTGACTCCGGAATATTGGGAGGATTACGCCGAAATCGCAGACATCGAAATGCTGCACATCGGCCGGGAAACGACTCTGGAAGGATTCAAACGGGATCTGAAAATCAACGAAATTTATTATCTGCTCAACAAAGCTCTAAAGTAACATGGAAAAGTATGTAATCGGCCTTGATTACGGCACCGACTCCGCGCGTGCCCTCGTGGTCGATGCGGAAACGGGTGATATCCTGGGGGCCAGCGTCAAGCACTACCCGCGGTGGATGAAAGGACTCTACTGCGACCCGAAGATCAACCAATGGCGTCAGCACCCGAAGGATTATCTGGAAGTGCTGGAATTCATCGTGACCGACGCGTTGTCCCAATGCGCGCCTGATGTTGCGAAAAACGTGGTCGGGATCGCCTTCGACACCACCGGATCGACTCCGGCTTTCACAGACGAGTCCGGAACACCGCTTGCGATGCTCCCGGAATTCGCCGAGAATCCGGATGCCATGTTTGTGCTGTGGAAAGACCATACCGCCGTGCAGGAAGCCGCGGAGATCAACGCCAAATGCAAGACGTCCCCGATCGACTATTCCATGTACGTGGGAGGAGTTTACAGCGCTGAATGGCTCTGGTCAAAGGCGATGCATATCCTCCGTCAATCCCCGGAAGTTGCCGCGAAGGCCTATTCCATCGTTGAATACTGCGAATGGCTCCCGGCCGTTCTTACCGGCGTGAAACACGTGAAGGACATCGTGCGCAGCCGCTGCGCGCAAGGACACAAGGCCATGTGGAACGAAAAATGGGGCGGTCTGCCTCCGGAGGAATTCCTCGCCGGATTGGATCCCAGACTCGCCGGGTTCCGCGCCCGCCTCTTCGAAGATACCAGCACCGCGGACCAGCCTGTCGGGCACCTGACGCAGGAATGGGCGGACCGACTCGGCCTGAGTACGGACGTCGTCGTGGCCGGAGGCGCTTTTGACTGCCACATGGGGGCCGTTGGCGCGGGAGTTACCCCGAACACCCTCGTTCGGGTAATCGGAACATCCACCTGCGACATCATGGTGGCCTCCTATGAGGAAATCGGCGACAAATGCATCCGCGGAATCTGCGGACAGGTGGACGGCTCCGTCATTCCGGGCATGATCGGCCTGGAGGCAGGTCAGTCCAGTTTCGGAGATGTCTACGCCATGTTCCGCCGGATTCTCGAATGGCCGCTGCGCAACCTCGCAGGCCTGACGGACGAGGAACTCGAGAAAGCTTGTGACAAGATCCTCCCTGCCCTGGAAAAAGAAGCCGGGAAAATTCCGCTGGAGGAAAGCACGATGATCGCGACGGACTGGATCAACGGACGCCGCACTCCGGACGCGAACCAGCTCCTCCAGGGAACGATTACCGGATTCACCTTGGCAACGACCGCCCCGATGATCTACCGGGCACTCGTCGAGTCAACCGCATTCGGAACCAAGGCCATCGTGGATCGCTTCACCGAAGAAGGAATCCGCATCGAAACGGTGATCGGAATCGGAGGCATCGCACTGAAGTCGCCGTTCGTCATGCAGACGATGTCGGACGTGATCGGAAGGCCGATCAAGGTCTGCAACACCGACCAAGCCTGCGCCCTGGGCGCCGCGATGTTCGCTGCGACTGCCGCCGGCGTGTACCGGAGGGTCGAAGACGCGATCGCCGTGATGAATTCGGGCTTCTCGAAAGAATACGTTCCCGATCCCAAACGAACGCAGGCGTATGCCGAACTGTACAAACACTATCAATCTTTGGGAAGATTTACGGAAGAAAACCTTTACCGATAATCAATCTCGAAAATCAAGGGGAGGAGATTACCGAGTTGCCGTTTTTTCGTTATATTTGTCAATCGAGCAATCCTGAATAATGAATACGATCGCGATATGACAAGTGTAAAGACTTCTTTCGCCGGGCTGGAACTCCGGTGTCCGGTCATCGTCGGCAGCTGTGGCCTTACGGCATCCGTTCCCAACCTTGTTGAGTTTGAGCAAGCAGGTGCCGGAGCCGTGGTGCTGAAATCTCTTTTCGAGGAAAGCATCGTCCGTGAAATGGACGGTATGGGAGATCTGGGTGACCATCCTGAGGCGTATGACTATGTCGTCTACAGCGTCGGGTCGAAACTGATTTCGGATTACCTTGATCTGATCCGCGCCGCGAAGGCCGCGATTCATATTCCGGTCATCCCCTCGATCGCCTGCCATTCGGACGGGAAATGGGTCGAATATGCCCGGGAGATCGAGGAAGCCGGAGCGGATGCGCTGGAACTCAACGTGATGAGTCTGAGCACGGACAAGCACGCCAAGCCTGGAGATTTCGAACAGCTGCACGTAAAGATCGTGTGGCATGTCTGCTCCACCGTCTCGATCCCCGTGATTGTGAAGCTGGGCGCGAACCTGTCAAACCCGGTGGCACTCGCGGATGCCCTATATGCCCACGGCGCGAAAGGAGTGGTCCTGTTCAACCGCTTCTACCCCACCGACATCGATGTGGAGCGGCTGGAATATGCCCTCAAGCATCCCCTCACGACCGCTGCGGACATTTCGCAGTCGATCCGCTGGGCCGGCATCTTGTCGGCCGCCGTGCCGCAACTGCCGCTGGCAGTGTCCGGCGGGGTTCACGACTGGAAGGGCATCGCAAAGGCAGTGCTCTGCGGAGCCTCCGCGGTAGAGGTGGCCAGCGCCATCATCCAGGGCGGCGCGCAATGGATCAAGGAAGCGGTGTCCGGTCTCGCCGACTGGCAGTCCCGCAAAGGCTTTGCCACAGTGGAAGCGTACCGCGGACGGATGAACGCCTCCGATCCCGCCAATGCCGACCGTCTGATGCGCGTCCAGTTTCTCAAGTATTTCGGTGGCATACACTGATCCTGTCGGCATTCCGGCTACTCCGCGAGCTGGTCGAGTGTCATCCCGGCAACCCGGTAGACGGTCCACTCGGACATCGGCTCTGCCCCGAGCGACAAATAAAAATCTATGCTCGGCTTGTTCCAGTTGAGACAAGCCCATTCCATACGCCCGCAGCCCCGCTGTTTCGCAATCGCGGCGACCTTTTTCAGAAGCGCCTTCCCGTAGCCCTTGCCGCGGTATTCCGGCCTGACGAACACATCTTCCAGATAGATCCCGGCGCGGCCGACAAATGTCGAAAAATTGTGGAAAAATAGCGCGAAGCCGACCTCCTTGCCGTCCTCGAGGGCAAAGATCACTTCGGCTTTCTGCCGATCGAATATCCAATAAGCAAAAGCGTTCTCGTCCGCTACGACCTCGTCCGACATTTTTTCATATTCAGCAAGTTCCTTCACAAACTGCAGAATCAGCGGCGCGTCTTTCCGCTCCGCATCTCTGAATGTCAATCTATCCTTCATAGTACCGACCTAAATGCTGTGCAAATGTACGAATTTTACAGCAACGGCATCAATAATTTTACCTCGCTTCAGGCACAAGGAGGTAAAACTACAGATAACCGTCTCGATAAGGGAGACCTATTTTAGGTCGCTCTCATTTCAATTTCACCGAAAGAATTGAAATAACCCGGATCCTTATTTTAATTTTCACCAAAAATTTTGAATATGACTTTTCTTATTATAATTTTGTAAGAAAAAATTTAATAAGACATGCGCAGTTTTTCATCCGGAAGATTCATCAGTCAGGGCACGTACAAAAGCTTCTCTCCTACCCATATTGACAGGGAGTGGGATATTTCCGACATGGAAACGATTTCGCTTCTCAGCAAAGCGGACAGGATGTTGGGAAGATTAGACATGTTTTCCGAACATGTGCCGAATGTGAATCTGTTCATCGCAATGCATATTGTCAAAGAAGCTACGCAATCCACCAGAATTGAAGGCACGCTAACGAAGATCGGAGAGGCGATATTGCCCGAAAAAGAAATTCCTCTGGACAAAAGGGACGACTGGAACGAGGTGCAGAACTACATCCGGGCAATGAATTCCGCAATCCAAAAACTCGACACGCTGCCTCTGTCATCAAGGCTGATTCGCGAAGTACACTCCATCCTCATGCAGGGAGTACGAGGAGAATTCAAGCAGCCCGGAGAATTCCGGACGGCGCAGAACTGGATCGGAGGGAACAGCCTATCGGATGCTGTTTTCATTCCTCCCATCGCGCCGGACGTTCCGGAACTAATGTCCGACATCGAGAAATTCATCCACAATTCCCGAATCATGGTTCCGGATCTTATCAAGATCGCCATCATTCACTACCAATTCGAGACCATACACCCATTCAACGACGGGAACGGAAGAGTAGGAAGGCTTCTGATAACACTCTATCTTGTCAGCAAAGGCCTGCTAAAGAAGCCTGTCCTGTATCTTTCCGACTATCTTGAAAGAAACAGGAATGCCTACTACACAAAGATCATGAAAGTACGATCAGAGAATGACATTAAAGGATGGATCGACTTCTTCCTTCATGGTGTGATAGAAACAGCCGCGAAAAGCGTTGAAACTTTCGAAAAGACCCTTGAGCTGCAAAAAGATTACGAAAACAGGATCAAGGGAATGGGAAGCAGATCAGCTAACGCCATGACATTGCTCTCACACCTGTACAAGATTCCAAGCGTAAATGCTAAAGACGTTTCCCGGATCTGCGGGATCACCATTGCATCAGCATACAGCCTTATTTCTGAAATGGAAAGCAGAGGGATCTTGTCCGAGGTGACCGGAAGCCGGCGAGGAAGACTATATATACTCGAAGAATATCTGCATATATACAGCGAATAGCCCTAAGGTTGTCATTTCGCTTCCTGATTTTTTACCTTTCGCATAGCGATACACCGCAATGAAATGAACGATTTTGAAAGAGCCAGAAGATTCATCCGGTCCCATGACTGGCACTTTGCCAAGACGATGGCGCACATACCGCACTGGTACTGCCTCCGATCAGAGCATAACGACCATGCCGCATTCAAGTGGTTCGTGTCGTTCATCCGGGAGAACTCCCGTGAAGGAAAATTCTATTCGAAGACGTACCATTACTTCTACCTGGACGGGTACAAGTACTGGGATATGGATCCCACCCCTGAAGTGTGCGATCTCGTGAACCGGGACGAGTACAAGAAGGACTTCGTGAGCGACGAGCCCTACAGCGAGCGACCGGACGGCCTGTCCTACAACGAAGCCGTTGCGCCCGCCCTCCTCCCTTTGCTGAAACCGGAATCACGGATCGCAGATCTCCAGTGCGGAGACGGCGAGTTCGTGAAATGGTTCGGCAGGTTCGACGGATACAAGGGCGTGGACAACAGGACAAACTACCTTGCCGCATTCCGTGAGCGCGAGCCGGAATTCACGCAGGAGCGTCTGTTTCTGGAGCGCGCCGACAACCTGTCCTACGAACAGCAGGACATCATCGTCTCGTTGAATGCCGAAATGCTGGATGCCGACGACCTGAAACGTGTCGTGAACAGCGCGTCCGAGTCCTCTACCGTACTCCTGTTCTCAAGAAATCCCTTATCCCCATTCAAAGGCCTGGAGCTGTTTAAAAACAAAAACTACAACCTTTTGACCAATACGACGACCAGATAAGGCAAACTTGACTACAAATCTAGCGAGCACGTAACATTAACACGATCGTTAATGTTTAATCAAAAACTATGACCTCGCGAGCAACGATACAGCCCAGTCGTTGAAGTCGACCTTCTTCACGGTGTTGTGATTTGCTTTCAGAATTTATACCTTTAGGGTAGCGATACAGCGACGACTATCCTTCTGTTCGTGCTGAGACACAGAAGTTTATCACAAGATAATTTATGGACTATAAGAACTTTGTAAACATAATGGACATGGCAAACCTGTCTAAGGAAAAGACAGGTTTGAATAATGACATTTTCATTTCAACAAGATTTGCAAAGCACCGCCCAAGGTTGAGGGTTTATAAAGATACAGTTGGTTCTCCGACAGTATCTATTCTTTTGGACAAACCCCACGCCCAATCTGCTGGAAAGAAGGGCCTGATCTCAGAAAGAGATCTAGATTTAGTACGTGAGTGGATTGATTTGAACTATGATGTTTTGATAGGGTATTGGAACAACTCCATTCCATATACCGAGGATGTGTTGAATAGATTAAGACCAATATCTAAATAAGTAATGGACTTTCTATTTCAAAGTCGGTTTCTTGGATAATACGATCACAAGACTATCTCATGGCAATGGAATTTCTCGATACCACATTATCACATAGTGTATTTGCCGGATTCTGATTCAGATCCGGTTATCGCGAGTCCGTCATGATATTTCCGTTCTAGACCGAGCCAGGGCGAGGGCATCTGAATGCTTTGATCTGATATTGTGCGTCTCTGGAAACGTTCCTTGCGGACAATCCACGTCTGGAGCGGAAGTCAATAGATTAAATTTTCCGCTTGTCCTTTGCAGCCGCCTTCGAGCGGCCATTTTTGTGCCATAATCGGAATGCCATAGGAAAGTATTCGCTCAGTCCCCGCATCGTCGACACCTTCGCATGGCAGGCACGGTGCTCAGGAGCGGATCGACCTCCCAGGACGGAAAACGCGGGATTCCGGGCCTGGGTAGGAGCAAAAGGTATCTTACATCCACGAGGACCAATGTATAACCTCTTATTTCTTCCCGGTGGAGCCCCAGCCGCCGGCACCGCGATCGGTCTCGGAAAGGGCTTCGGCGTCTTCCCATTCAACCCGTTCGTGCTTCGCCACGATCATCTGGGCAATCCGCTCTCCGGGCGCGATCTCGAAGGCTTCGGCGGACAGGTTGACCAGCGAAACACGGAGTTCGCCGCGGAAATCCGCATCCACGGTTCCGGGAGTGTTGATCACGGTGATTCCGTGCTTGGTTGCCAGTCCGCTGCGGGGACGCACCTGCGCCTCATAGCCGACCGGGAGTTCGATGAAGATGCCGGTGGGGACCAAAGCCCTTTCCAGCGGCTTCAGCACGAGGGGTTCTTTGATGTTCGCACGCAAGTCCATCCCCGCCGATGCCTCCGTGGCATAGGCGGGATCCGGAAATTGGCTCTTGTTGACGATTTTGACCTTCAGCATATTCCCGAAAGGAAATTATTCAGAAACGGCATCTTTCTTCGCTTCCTTGTCGGGGATGCACAGATTCAGAATCACCCCGATGATGGATGCCAGGCCGATGCCCGCAAGGGAGAACTTGCCGAAACTGATCACGGCCCCGCCGATCCCGGTAGTCAGAATGACGGAGGCAATCACCAGGTTCCGGGACTTGTTCATGTCGATCTTCGCCTTCACCATATTGTTGATGCCGACGGAAGCAATCGATCCGAAAAGCAGCAGCATGATGCCTCCAAGCACTGCCTGCGGAATCGTCTGGATGGCTGCTCCGACCTTTCCGATGATCGAAATCAGAATCGCGGAAACGGCTGCGATCCGCATGCAGGCAGGATCCGTCACCTTGGTGAGGGCGACAGCCCCCGTCACTTCCGAATAGGTCGTCACCGGCGCTCCGCCCAGGAAGGCTGCCAGCGTACAGGCTAAACCGTCGCCGAACATCGTGCGATGCAGCCCGGGATCTTTTACGAAATCCTTTCCGGCAATCTCGCTGATGGCGTAGATATCACCAACGTGTTCAATGATGGGAGCGATGGCAACCGGGGCCATGAAGACAATCGCCTGCCAGGAGAAACTCATCTTTGTGAAATGCGGAAGGGCGAACCAGGCCGCTTGCTGGACCGGAGCGAAATCCATGGAAGAACGGTAGAATATCACCGCGCAAAGGTAGCCCGCGATGGCACCGAACATCACGGGGATCAGTTTCACCATCCCCTTTCCCCAAATCGCGCAGACAATCGCCACCGCAAGTGAAATCAAGGCAAGCACCCAATTGGTACTGGCCATGTCGACCCCGGAACCGGCGAGGGAAAGACCGATCAGAATGATCACCGGTCCGATGACGATCGGAGGAAAGAGTCTCTTGATCAGTCCTAGGCCGAACAGTTTCACGAGCAGACTCATCAGCATGTACACGACCCCCACGGCGACGAGTCCGCAGAACATGCCGGGCATGCCGTAGAGTTCGGTCGCTTTGATGATCGGGGCGATGAAGGCGAAACTGCTGCCCAGGTAGATGGGAACCTTTCCACCGGTGACACCGTGAAAAAGCAAGGTGCCGAGACCGGCGGCCAAGAGGGCGACGGCCGGATCGAAACCGACCAGAAGGGGAACAAGTACAGTGGCTCCGAAGGCCACAAACATGAACTGAACGCCGACTATCGTACGTTTCAGCGGGTGTAAGGAATGTTCTGCCATGGATAGAATGGATTAGGCAGGGCAAATATAGGAAAAAAAATCCGTTAGCGAGATGCTCTGTAATACAAAGCAGCCGCAACGATGGCAAAAACAAAATTCGGCATCCAGAGCGCAACGAAAGGCGGCAGGGTGTCGGAATACACGAACATCTGGCTGAAACGCATGAAAAGAATATACGTGAAGCTGAGCGCGATGCCGATGGCGATGTTCCAGCCGGTCCCCCCGCGACGTTTCCGGGACGAAAGACAAACCCCGATCAAGGTCAGGATGAAGGCGGAGAAAGGAAGCGCCCAGCGAGTGTGCTTCTCGATCTGCGCGTACATCACATTGGCATCTCCACGCATTTTCTGCGTGTCGATGAGCTGATTGAGGGCCTTGTACGGGAGGGCTTCCACCGTTTTCTTGTTGCGGTAGAAATCCGTGACCGACAAATTGATGACGGTGTCCAGTTCGTTTCCGGTTCTCACATGATCCTGCAGCCCCTCCGTGTACTCGCGGACAAAATAGTTCTTCAACTTCCATCCGGCGAGCGAACTGTCCCACTGGGCGGTCTCCGCCGTGATCTTGCGAACCAGCTTGTTGTCCTCGATGTCCTCCAGGGTAAAGCCGTAGGCCGTATTGTTCCAGGTACTGAAGGACTCGACATAGACGAACTGCCCCGGATTGAGTTGATAGTGCACATTGCTGCTGCTCAGGTTGCGGCGATCCAGTTTCGTGTACCTGACTTCAAAGTTGACACGGGAGGCATTCGCCCGCGGGATCACGTACAGATTCAAGGACAGGGACAGCAATGCGATCAGCAGCGCGGAAAACATGTACGGGAGCATCAACCGATGGTAGCTGACCCCGCAGGAGAGAATGGCGATGATCTCGGAATTCGCCGCCATGCGGGAAGTGAAGAAGATGACCGTAATGAACACGAACAGCGGACTGAACATGTTGATGAAGTAGGGTACGAAGTTCACATAGTAATCGAAGATGATCATCTTCAAGGGGGCTTGTTTTTCCACGAAATCGTCCACCTTCTCACTGATGTCAAAGACGATGACGATGCCGATGATGAGAATCAAAGCAATGAAGAAGGTCATGATGAACTTCTTCGTAATGTATTTGTCGATAATCTTCGGTCTCCAGTCCATAGGTCACTCTAAAGCCTTGATGACACTTGTTTCACCATCCGTTCCTTCCATGCGGCGAAATCCCCCGCCTCAATGTGTTCCCGGGACTTCCGTACCAGATCCATATAAAACGCCAGGTTGTGTTCACTGGCAATCATCGCGGCGGCCATTTCCTTCGCGACGAACAAGTGGTGCAGATAGGCCCTCGAATAGGTCCTGTCCACAAAGGACGTACCATCGGGATCCAGCAAGGAAAAATCATCCTCCCACTTGGCATTCCGCATATTCATGATTCCATTCCAAGTGAACAGCATGCCGTTGCGGCCGTTACGGGTCGGCATCACGCAGTCGAACATATCCACTCCGCGCGCGATCCCCTCCAGGATATTGGCCGGTGTCCCGACACCCATCAGGTAGCGGGGCTTGTCTTCCGGCAGCAGCGGGCAGACCAGTTCCAGCATTTCGTACATCTTCTCCGCGGGCTCCCCTACCGCCAGTCCGCCGATGGAAAATCCCCCGACGGCCCCGCTGTCCCCGGTAAGTTTCCGGGCATGGTCGACCGCACGCTTGCGAAGTTCCGGATACACGCATCCCTGGATGATCGGGAACATGGCCTGCTCATAGCCGTAGAGGGGCTCCGTTTCACAGAAATGGCGAAAGAACCTTTCCAGCCAGTTTTGCGTAAGGCGCAGGGATCTGAAGGCGTACCGCTCGTCGGCATCCCCCGGGCAGCACTCGTCCAAGGCCATCACGATATCCGAACCGATGATCCGCTGGGTTTCTACATTGTTTTCAGGCGTGAATATGTGACGGGATCCGTCGATGTGCGACTGGAAGGTACAGCCTTCCGGGGTGATCTTCCGGATCGGGGCCAGCGAGAAAACCTGGAATCCGCCACTGTCCGTAAGGATGGGGCGATCCCATGCCTCGAATTTGTGCAGCCCTCCCGCCTTCCGCAGGATGTCCAACCCGGGACGGAGATACAAATGATAGGTATTTCCCAGAATGATCTCGGCACCGATGTCCTCTTTCAAATCCCTGTGGTACACTCCTTTTACGGAGCCGACGGTACCGACCGGCATAAAAACGGGGGTCTTCACTTCGCCATGCGCTGTGGTGAAGAACCCGGTTCTTGCAGACGAGCCGGGATCCTTTGCCGTCCGGGTAAATGTCATTCTCTCGCTTTTTGTGGCCCAAATATAGTGAATTTCAAGCAAAACTCGTAACTTTGGTCACTTTAAACCTGAATGAAAATCCATTAACAACGAATCGTATGAACCAGAGCAAAATCGGCCTCAGACTGATCATTATGAATTTCCTGGAGTTCGCCGTCTGGGGAGCCTATCTCACGTCGATGGGAAGTTTCCTGGGCAAGGCAGGGCTCGGACAACAGATCTGGCTGTTCTTCGCGACCCAAGGTTTCGTCTCGATTTTTATGCCGGCCCTCGTCGGCATTATCGCGGACCGCTGGATCCCTGCCCAGAAAACCCTGTCCATCTGTCAGCTCGGGGCAGGTTTGGCGATGCTGGGGACGGGCCTCTACGCGATGAGTCACGTGAGCCTCCAAGGCGGTGCCTATGTGACCGATCCGGACTTCAGCTTTGGGACTTTCTATGCCCTCTACACCATCAGCATCGCATTTTTCATGCCGACCATCGCGCTCACGAATTCAGTTGCCTACGCATCTCTGGAAGGGGTCGGGAAGGATCCCGTGAAAGCATTTCCACCGATCCGGGTATTCGGCACCATCGGTTTCATCGTCACGATGCTCTTTGTGAATTTCATGAAAGACCCTCAGGGAATCCAATACCAGCACAGTTATTACCAGTTCTTCACCTCCGGCATCCTGAGCTTGGTGCTCTGCCTCTATGCCCTCACGCTGCCGAACGTACCGGTCAAACGCGGCAGCGGGAATAGTTTCATGGAAGCGACCGGACTGAAGGCCTTTACCCTGTTTAAAGACTCCCAGATGGCCATCTTCTTCCTGTTTTCCATGCTGCTCGGCGCCTCTCTGCAGATTACAAACGGTTATGCCAACACCTTCATCTCCTCCTTTGCGAGCCAACCGGAATTCGCGAATGCCTGGGGGGCCAAGAACGCCAACGCGCTCATCTCCCTGAGCCAGGTCTCCGAAACGCTCTGCATCCTCCTCATTCCCTTCTTCATGAAGAAGTTCGGCATCAAGAAAGTGATGCTCATCGCGATGTTCGCCTGGGTGCTGCGATTCGGCTTCTTCGGACTGGGGAATCCAGGAAGCGGTGTTTGGCTGTTTGTCCTCTCCTGCATCGTCTACGGTGTCGCGTTTGATTTTTTCAACATTTCCGGTTCGCTTTATGTCAACCAGAAGACCTCGGAAGACATCCGGTCCAGCGCGCAAGGGCTGTTCATGTTGATGACCAACGGGCTCGGCGCATCCATCGGCACTTGGGTGGCCGGCAAGGTCGTGAACCACTTCGTCTACGATGCCCCTCAACCGAACTGGGCGGCTGCTTGGTTTGTGTTCGCCGGCTACGCTTTCGTGGTCGCCCTGCTGTTCATGCTGCTCTTCCGAGATCCCGGGAAGGATGTCCCTGCGACGGCTCCGAACCTCAATCCGAAGGCGGAGGATCCGATAGAAGCCTGATCCGTCGACGCTCGCAGGTCTTTTCCAGATTGAATATCCGGCTGGCCGTCATGTAATACTTGATGTCGTAGCACCGGTACTCATTGCGTCCTCCTACTTTGTGGTAGGAGGTGATGCAATTGAAGTCGTAGCCCAACTGTCCGAGTTCCGGCAGATCGATGGAACGAATCCCCTCGTCAAGCAAGGTGTCCAGAATGCGGTGATTCCGGTCTATCGCTTTGATGATTCGCAAGCGAAGGGCGCGGAACTGTCCTCCGTTGCAGTAATGATAGCGGCTTTTGCACCGGACGCTGCAGAATTTCATGTCGCTGCGTCCGTACGGAAGAACATTCCCGCAGACGATACATCTTCCCCTCTCTTCCCCATATTCCATAACCTGAGATGTTTCACGGCAAAGTTGTGAAAATATCGGGGCAATTCAAAGACGTGTAAAAAAATATCCGAAGAATTTCAGCTTCTTTTCAGGTCGGGAAACCACAACATTTTTCTGCCCGCCGGAAGAAAATCCTGTCTCCCGAAGGATTGTGTAAAACCGGCATCGAAATGATGAAAGCGACCTTTTACAAAGAGCAATTTCCGAAAGAAACAAAAACATTATCGGAAATTTCGCCACGCCGCGCACCAGTCTCGGACGGAATTCCCTTATTTTGCATGCAACGAAACACCTAACTTAAATGCACATCATGGAACAGTTGAACAGACTAGAAATCCGCGGGAATGTCGGCAACGTCAACATTCTCGAGGTCGGAGAAACACGGGTCGCCCATTTCTCCGTCGCGACGAATTTCGCTTACAAGGGCCGGAACGGAGAACCCGTCATTGAGACGACCTGGCACAACGTGACAGCATGGGAAGGGAAGACCCTGTCCGATCTCGACAAGATCACGGTCGGAGCCCCGGTCTTCGTACGCGGCCGGCTCCGCTCACAGAAATATCTGGCCAGTGACGGCACCGAAAGAACGAGCATGGACGTCATCGCAAACCTGGTGGAACCGATCGACGAGAACGTGGCGGTCCAGTACGGCGGCTGCTAGGATCCGGAAATCCCGGGGAAGCGTGAAGAAAGAATCGCGGGGAAAAGGGTACTTCGTCGGGATTTCCATTTTAATTAAAGTTGTTGTTTAAGTAAAATTCTAATTAATGAACCCGCTGTTTGATAGTGACTTATATGACCTAAAATCAATGTTTTTTTCATTAAAATGATAAAAATATTTGGAGTTGGGAAAAATTGTCTTATCTTTGTCCTACTTTCGGTAAGATGGCAAAGGCCGGAGGACGCTCAAGCGGAAACCCTTGTTCTCTTTCAAGGCCGCCAGGCAGCAGCAATGCCGGATGCCCGATACAGGCTCCTCCCCCGGAACCCCTTACCATCGGACGAAAGGATTAACATCCATTCATAGGATACTTTAAGAGGCCGACATTTTGCCGGCCTCTTTTCTTGTCTGAACTCAACTACCCGCGCCCCTTGTACATATCTTCGTAGTACTTCTGATAGTCACCCGAGGTCACGTTGTCCAGCCACTCCTGGTTGTCGAGATACCAGCGAACGGTCTTCTCGATCCCCTCTTCGAACTGAAGGGACGGCCTCCAACCCAGTTCCCGTTCGAGCTTGGAAGAATCGATGGCGTACCGCAAGTCGTGTCCCTTCCGGTCCGTGACGAAGGTAATCAGATCTTCGTCGACTCCCTCGGGACGGCCCAGGAGCCGGTCCGTCGTACGGATCGTCAGGCGGATCAGATCGATGTTCCTCCACTCGTTGGAACCACCGATGTTGTACGTCTCGGCGACCCGGCCCTCATGGAAGATGAGATCGATCGCGCGGGCGTGATCCTCCACGTACAGCCAGTCGCGTACATTCTCCCCCTTTCCATAGACGGGAAGGGGCTTTCTGTGACGGATGTTGTTGATGAACAACGGGATCAGTTTCTCCGGGAACTGGTAGGGACCGTAGTTGTTGGAACAGTTGGTCACGAGGGTGGGCATGCCGTAGGTGTCATGATACGCGCGGACGAAATGATCGCTGCTTGCCTTGGCTGCCGAATACGGGCTGTGCGGCTGGTACTTGGTCTCTTCCGTGAACAGGGACCCGTCGAATTCCAAGGACCCGTAAACCTCGTCCGTCGAGATATGGTAGAAACGTTTTCCTTCCCAACCTACAGGCTCCCAATACTCCCTGGCCACCTGCAGCAACGTCAAGGTGCCGAGCACGTTGGTCCTCGCGAAGAGGAAGGGGTCCTTGATGGACCGGTCCACATGGCTTTCAGCGGCCAGGTGGATGATCCCGTCGACCCGGTTGCGGGCAATGATTTCCCGCACCCCCTCGTAGTCGCAGATGTCCCCCTTCACGAAAGCGTAGTTGGGCTTATCCTCGATGTCCTTGAGATTCGCGAGGTTGCCGGCATAGGTCAGTTTGTCCAGATTGATGATGCGGTAGTCCGGGTATTTGTTCACGAACAGACGCACGACATGGCTTCCGATGAAACCGGCCCCGCCTGTGATGAGAATGGTTCTCTTAGCGTTCATTGCAATATTCCTTGAATGTTGGATTGCGCCGGTCTTTTTCCGAGAGGATGACGTCGCCGGCAGGGATCCGCCAGTCGATGCCGAGGTCCGGATCGTCCCAGACGATAGCCCCCTCGGAAGACGGAGCGTAGAAATTGTCACACTTGTATTGGAAAAGAGCTTCGCGGGAAAGAACCCCGAACCCGTGGGCGAAGCCCCGCGGGATAAAGAGCTGGCGGCGGTTCTCGCCGGTCAGTTCGACGGCCACGTGCTTCCCGAAGGTCGGAGAGCCTTCCCGTAAATCGACGGCGACATCCAGCACGGAGCCGCTGATGACACGCAGCAGCTTGCTCTGCGCGTCGGGGCCTTTCTGGAAATGCAGGCCGCGAACGACCCCGTAGCAGGACTTGCTCTCATTGTCCTGTACGAAACGCACCGGACCGACCAGGGCTTCAAATTTCCGCTGGTTGAAGGACTCGAAAAAATAGCCCCGCGCATCCCGAAACACCGCGGGTTCCAGGATGAAGACGCCTTCTATCGCGGTTTTGAGGATATTCATTCTTCAGAAATCTTCATAAGGTACTGACCGTACTGGTTCTTGATCATCGGCTTCGCGATTTCACGGAGCCGGGCGGCGGAGATCCATCCGTTCCGGAAGGCGATCTCTTCGAGGCAGGCGATCTGCAAGCCCTGACGCTTTTCGATGACTTCTATATAGTTCGAGGCCTCGGAGAGCGATTCGTGGGTTCCGGTATCAAGCCAGGCGAATCCCCTTTCCAGCTTCTGCACCTTCAGCGCCCCGGTCTTCAGGAATTCCTGGTTGACGGAAGTGATTTCCAACTCGCCCCGCGCGGAAGGCTTGACGCCCCTGGCCACTGCCAGCACCCGGTTCGGATAGAAGTACAAGCCCGTCACGGCATAGTCGCTCTTGGGTGCCGCCGGCTTCTCTTCGATGCTCAGGCAGTTCCCCTGCGCATCGAATTCCGCGACCCCGTATCGCTGGGGATCGCTCACCCGGTAGCCGAAAACCGTCGCATTCCCGTCTTCTTCGGCGGCGCGCACCGCTTCCTTCAGCCGGCTCTGAAATCCGGCGCCCTGGAATATGTTGTCGCCGAGCACGAGGCAGACGCAGTCCTTTCCCGTAAAATCCGCGCCGATCAGAAAAGCCTGGGCCAGACCGTCGGGAGAAGGTTGTTCGGCATAGGAAAAGGAAACTCCGAAATCCTCCCCGTTCCCCAGCAGACGCCGGAAGCCCGGCAGGTCTTCCGGAGTGGAGATCACCAGGATTTCCCGAATGCCGGCCAACATCAGCACGGAGATCGGATAGTAGACCATCGGTTTGTCGTACACGGGCAGCAACTGCTTGCTCACCCCTTTGGTGATCGGGTAGAGCCGCGTGCCGCTTCCCCCAGCGAGAACAATTCCTTTCATATTGCTAAATTACTTATTTTCAATCTTTTGAATACACTCTTTTAAAGAGTCTCTCCAATAAGGGATTTCGATTCCGAACACCTGCTTGACCTTGCTTTTGTCCAAGACCGAAAAACGCGGACGCCTCGCCTTCGAGGGAAATTCCTCCGTATGGCAGGGCTGAACATCGCAAGCATGTCCGCTGAGTTCGCAGATGGCCTTCGCAAAGTCGTACCAGGAGACCGCCCCTTCATTGCTATAGTGATATATTCCGGTATTGTTCAAGAGATTATTATCGATTATATTCACGATCACTTTAGCAAGGTCGCGGGCATAAGTCGGCGTTCCGATCTGATCGAAAACCACCTTGATCGAAGGACGTTCCGCCGTCAGTTGCCGGATCGTCTTCACGAAATTCTTGCCGTAGGGAGAATAGAGCCAGGCCGTCCGGAAGAGGATGCTCCCGCAGCCCGATTTCTCAATCTCCTTTTCACCGGAAAGTTTCGTGGATCCGTACACTCCCAGCGGAAAAGTCGGCCAGTCCTCCCGGCAGGGTTCGGGCCGGTCTCCCTGGAACACATAGTCCGTGGAAATGTGGATGAAGGTCGCCCCTCGGTCGGCGGCCACCTTCGCCAGATTTCCGACCGCTACACTGTTCAGCAGTTCCGCCATCGCCGGTTCATCCTCTGCCTTGTCCACATTCGTGTAGCCTGCGCAGTTCACGATCACGTCCACCTGCTCAGACTCGCAGACGAGCCGCACGGCATCTTGGTTCGTGATGTCCAGATGAAGGGTTTCGGCGCCGGGATAAGAAATGACATCCGAAAAGAGATAACGGTTGCGGCTTCCCGCGGAAACCTCCCGGATTTCCGTGCCCAGCTGCCCGTTGGCTCCTGTCACTAAAACGTTCATGTCTTACAAATTTACAGACAAAAATAAACTCATCCAAATTATTTCTGGCTATATTTGCAAGTATGGAAAGAAACAAAAGACCGGCTATCATGCTGTACACGGACGGCGCTTCGAGCGGGAATCCCGGACCGGGCGGTTACGGCGCTATCCTGAAATGCGGTAGCCTCGAGAAGGAATTGAGCGGCGGCTTCGCCTTGACGACAAACAACCGGATGGAACTGCTCGCGGTCATCGCGGGACTGGAAGCCATCAAGTGGGAACGTGCCAAGGTAGAGGTGTTCAGCGACTCGACCTACGTCGTGAAAGCCTTGAACGAGGGTTGGCTGGAAAAATGGGAGCGCAAAGGCTGGAAGAAGGTCAAGAACGTGGATCTCTGGATGCGCTTCCTTCGGGTCTATAGCCGTCACGAGGTGGTGTTCCACTGGCTGAAAGGACACGCAGGTCATCCGGAAAACGAACGTTGCGATGCCCTCGCCGTAGCGGCGGGCGCGGGAGCGGTTGCCGCCGGAATCTCCCTGCCGGACGACCCCGGCTACGACCCTCGTGCCGCAGCATCCCCGCAGGACGACTTCCTCTTCGAACCCCTTTCCGGCGAATGAGGCAGCGTGTCGGATTTTTTTGTAACTTTGATAGAATTTTTTCGCTTTTTGAATATGTCTGAAATCAAGAATAGAAAGCCGATCGTGGGAATCACCCAAGGCGACGGCAACGGTATCGGCTACGAAGTGATCATCAAATCGCTCGCTGATGCAAGAATCCTTGAATCCTTCACCCCCGTGCTGTACGGATCTTCCAAGATTTTCGGGTTCTACCGCAAACTGATCCACAACCTGAACGAGAACATGGACACCTATGTCATCCAGAGCGCCAAGGATGCCAGACCCAAGAAGATCAACATCGTCAACTGTCTGCCGGACAACATATTCGTCGAACCCGGAAAACCGACCCCCGAATCCGCGAAGTCCGCGATCACCGCGCTGGAAGCTGCTGTGGCGGACATCAAGGGAGGAGACATCGACGTCCTGGTCACCGCCCCGATCAACAAGCGGGCGATGGTGTCCGAAGGCTTCGGCTATACCGGACACACCGACTACCTCCAGAAGGAATTCGGTGTCGAGGATGTCGCGATGTTCATGGTTTCAGATCGTCTGAAGATCGGGGTCGTGACCGGACATATTCCGCTGAAAAACGTGGCATCCTCCCTTACGACCGAAGCGATCGTGAAGAAAATCCGGATCATGCACGCCTCTCTCAAGCGCGATTTCGGTGTCATCGAACCCCGTATCGCTGTATTGGGACTCAATCCGCACTGCGGGGACGGCGGCCTGCTCGGCGACGAAGAAGAACGGATCATCCTCCCGGCGGTCAAACTGTTGAACGACGAGGGGATCCTGGCCTTCGGCCCCTATTCCCCGGACGGATATTTCGGTGCCGGCAACTACGAAAAGTTCGATGCCACCCTGGCGATGTACCACGACCAGGGGCTTGCGCCCTTCAAGGCGCTCGCCTTCGAAGACGGAGTCAATTTCACTGCGGGGCTACCGATCGTACGCACCTCTCCCGACCACGGTACCGCCTATGAAATGGCGGGAAGGGACGAGGCAGATCCCCACTCCATGATGTCTTCCATCTACACCGCGATCGACATCTTCCGCAAACGCATTGCCTTCGACCGGCTCGAAGCCGGTAAGATGAAGGTCCGGGACTAGCTGATCTGACTGTAGTCTTTGCTTGTGTACTTGTCCTTCCGCAGCTCATCGGCCAAGGATCGGTTCACCGGAAGTTCGAGTACAGGGTCTCGCGCAAGCACGTGTTCCGCATAGCTGCGGGCATCCGAAAGGATGTTCCCGTCGCGCACCAGGGATGCGATGTTCAGGTCGATGGGCAGGCCGCTCTGCTGCGTCCCCTCAAGGTCTCCCGGCCCCCGCATCTTCATGTCCTCTTCCGCGAGTTCGAAACCGTTTTCCGTGGCGCAGAGCAGATCCAGACGCTTCCGAGACTCTTTCGAGACTCTGTTTCCATGCATCAGGACGCAGAAGGAACGCTCGGAACCACGTCCTACCCGCCCCCTGAGCTGGTGCAACTGCGAGAGACCGAAGCGTTCGGCGCTTTCAATCACCATCACCGAGGCGTTCGGCACGTCTACTCCGACCTCGATCACCGTCGTGGAGACCAGGATCTGGGCACGGCCGGACGCAAAGGCCTCCATGTTGAAATTCTTGACATCGCTGGTCTGCTGCCCGTGCACGATCGCCACCTTGTACGGAGGATACGGGAAGCGCGCCACGATTTCTTCGTAGCCGGTCTCCAGGTTCTGGTAATCCATCTTTTCACTTTCGAAGATCAGCGGATAGACGATGAAGATCTGCCGCCCAAGCGCGATCTGTTCCTTCATGAACCGGTACAGAGCCAGGCGCTTCCCCTCTCCGATGCACAGCGTTTGGATCGGTTTCCGGCCGGGAGGCATTTCATCGATCACCGACACGTCCAAGTCGCCGTATAGCGTCATGGCCAAGGTTCTGGGGATCGGGGTCGCTGTCATCACCAGCACGTGCGGGGGGATTCCGCCGGCGCTTTTCGCCCACAGCCGGGAACGCTGCTCCACCCCGAAGCGATGCTGTTCGTCAATGACGGCCAGCCCTAGATTTTTGAATTGAACTTCGTCTTCGATCAAGGCATGCGTGCCGATCAAGATGGCCAAAGTACCGTCCCGGAGCCCCTGGTGGATCGGGCGGCGGGCTGCCGCGGTAACCGCCCCGGTCAGCAGTTCGCAACGGACCCCGGTAGGGGCCAGGTAACGGGAGATGTTCGCGTAATGCTGCTGGGCCAGCACCTCCGTCGGGGCCATGATGCAAGCCTGGTACCCGTTCCCGACCGCGATCAGCGCCGACAGAACCGCCACCATCGTCTTGCCCGAGCCCACGTCTCCCTGCAGGAGGCGATTCATCTGATGCCCGCTCATCAAGTCCGACCGTATTTCCTTGATGACCCGCTTTTGGGCACCGGTCAGATCGTATGGAAGCGCCCTGTAGCAGGCGTTGAAGGCGGCGCCGACCTTCGGCATCAGGATACCCACATCCGCGCGGCTGCGGACGTATTTCTGCTTGAGCAGCGCCAGCTGGAGCAGGAAGAATTCCTCCCATTTCAGGCGGTACTGCGCTTTGGCGAGAGCGTTTCCGTCGGCGGGAAAATGAATATTCCGGAGCGCGTAACGGATCGGGACCAAGCCTTTTTCTTTCAGCACGTATTCCGGCAAGGTCTCTTTGACATCTTTCAAGGCGAGGTCCAGCGCGGCGGCCATCAGTTTGTTCATCACCTTACCGGTGACTCCCCCGTTCTTAAGCCGGTCGGTGGAATTGTACACCCCGGTCAGGGTCCCGGAGAAATTCGCCGCGCCCTCCACCGGAGGGTTGTCGATCTCCGGATGGACCATATTGAGTTTGCCCTTGTACAAACTGGGCTTTCCGAAGAACAAGAAGGCGCTTCCCGGTCTCAGTCTTTCGTAGGTGTATTTGATGCCGCGGAAGAAGACCAGTTCCATCTCTCCGCTGGGGTCGCGGATCAGCACGGACAGCCGTTTCCCGCTCTTTCCCGTCAGTTCCGCCGACACGACCTGCCCCAAGATCTGAACATAAGCGGCATCCGGCTGGACATCGGCGATCTTCTGAATGGAACTTCTGTCAATGTACCGGAACGGATACACACGGAGGAGATCTCCGATCGTGGAAACCTTCAGCTCACGCTTCAGCAGCGCGGCCCGCTTGGGTCCCACGCCCGGCAAGAACTGCACGTCTGTATCGAGTTCGCTTTTGTACATCTACACAAATGTATAAATTTCACGGCTCTCTTGCAAAGTCACCGGAAAAGATATACATTTGATGTGCCAAAAAGTTTTACATCGCATGGTTTCTGAATTGATCAACAAATACCTCTGGCTTCTTCAAACGCTGATCGAGGCCGGAGATTTCGGTTTGTCTCTGGGAGAAATCTGCCGAAAATTCGAGGCCCGATTCGATTCCCCGTATTCCCGGAGAACCTTCAACAACCACCGGGCTGCCATCGAGGAAGTCTTCGGCATCGGGATCGCCTGCAACCGGAGCCGGAACCGCTATTACATTCCCTACGGCGAAGAGGCGCTGGACAACGATGCGAGCGTCGGCTGGCTGATCAACACCTTCACGGTCAACAGCTTGCTGACCCTGGGGCGGGAGCGGCTGTCCGGCCGGGTCTCGGTCGAAGAGATCCCCTCCGGCCAGAAGCATCTCACCACGATCATGCAGGCAATGCAAGACGGAAAAGAACTGGAAATCGCGTACCGGAAATATTCCAGCGAACCATCCGCCCAGCCCGAACGGCTCCATATCCAGCCCTTCGCGGTGAAAGAACACGAGAAGCGCTGGTACCTCGTCGGCTTCTGCCGCGAACGGGCCCGCAAGGCTTCCGCTCCCAATTCCGACACGACTGCCTGGCGAGTGTACGGTCTCGACCGCATCAGCTCGATCCAAGTCACGGACATCCGCTTCAAGATGCCCCGGGACTTCGATGTGGACCGGCTATTCTACAACAGCTACGGTATCTACTTCCCGAAAGCCGGCCAGAAAGCGGTCACGATCCGTTTCCGGACGACCGCTACGGAAGCGAACTATATCCGGGACCTGCCCCTGCACCGCTCCCAACAGGAGGAGCGGACGCGCGACGGAGAGGTGATCTTCAAACTGCGTGTCATACCGAACGACAACCTCATCATGGAGTTCTGCAAGCACGGGGACCGGATCGAGGTCCTCGAACCCGCCGAAGTCCGCTCTGCCGTCACGGAGGCACTCCGCAGCGCGTGGGAACGCTATTCCCCTGCCGATGATCCGGGCAGAGAAAGGCGACAAGATTTTTGATAAACCTTATCCATAGATGAAAACATTTTTCAGAATTGCCTACTTGGCAATCGCAGCAATCTTTCTCATGAACTGCACGCAACAAACCGAAATCACAGAAAAAGAAGGCTACATCGGAGCTTCCGACATCCGGATCGACGACGGCCGCATGTCCCCTGAAGTTCTCCTCAGCCTCGGCCGCCTGTCCGATCCGCAGCTGTCTCCAGATGGGAAATGGATCCTGTACGGCGTGTCCTACACGGACATCGCAGCGAACCGCAGCTGCCGGAACCTTTTCCTCTCCCCTGCCGAACCCGCCGGAGACGGCCAAACTCCGACCAAGATCCAGTTGACGAAGGAAGGCAAGAGCGTCAGCAACGCCCGGTGGTCCAAAGACGGAACGACCATCTTCTATCTTCAGGGCGGCCAGCTCTACAAGGCTCCTTTTACGGACGGGAAGCTCGGCGCTGCCCGGCAGTTGAGCCAATGGGAGGCCGATATCTCGGAATTCAAGTTCTGCCCCGATGAAAGCCGGATCCTTTTCACAAGCACCGTACCGAACAAGAAACTCAAGCAGCCCAAGGATTTCGACCCGGCTCTGGACAAGGCTAAGGCCTACGTAACAGAGGATCTATCCTACCGTCACTGGGATCATTGGGTGCTGGACATCCCGCAAACGTATGTCGCCCCTTTCGGCGAAGGACTTGTCGATTCGAGCCAGGCCGTGAACATCCTCGGAGACGACGCCGGGAAGTACCAGGTGCCGAACGAGCCCTTCGGCGGCATCGAACAGATCTGCTGGAGCCCCGACGGAAGCAAGATCGCCTATTCCTGCAAGAAGACGGAAACAGGGAAGGAATATGCCTTCAGCACAGACACTGAAATCTTTCTGTACGACCTGGAAAGCCGGGAGACCGTCCGCATCCCGATGGACGGCGGTTACGACACGGATCCCGTCTGGAGTCCGGACGGGAAGCGCCTCGCCTGGCTCTCGATGGCCCGCAACGGCTACGAAGCGGACAAGACCCGGCTGACGGTCGCCGACATCGATGAAGCCATGATGGTCAGCAATATCCGTGACCTGACGGCCGGCTTCGACTACAACGCTGCCGGGCCGGTTTGGTCCGCCGACAGCAAGCAGCTCTATTTCAACGCACTCGTTGAAGGACTGCAGGCGATCTATCGAATCGAAGTGCTGGATGTCTCAGGCACGCACCATGACCTGGCGGCGAACGCTGTAAGGATCACTCCGGAGGATGCCTGGTACGACTTCAACTCCCCCTTCGCGATCCGGAACGGCACCCTGCTCGCCAGCTGGTGCTCAATGCAATTCCCGAACGAACTCGTGGCCGTGAATGAGGCAGACGGTTCCTTCCGCCCCCTGACCGACGAAAACGGTCCGATCCTCAAGCAGTTGAAACCCTGCCGGGTGGAGGCGGAGTGGCTGCCGACGGTCGACGGCAAGAAGATGCTGACGTGGATTATCTACCCGCCGGAATTCGATGAAGGCGGGACGCAGTATCCGGCGATCGAAATCCTGCTGGGCGGCCCGCAGGGAACGCTTTCACAAGGCTGGAGCTACCGCTGGAACTACCGGCTGATGGCTTCCCAGGGCTATGTGGTCGTCCTGCCGAACCGGCGGGGTACGACGGCATTCGGCCAGGAATGGTGCGAGCAGATCAGCGGCGACTATATCGGCCTCAACATGCAGGACTACCTCACTGCGGCACGCTACATCAAGAGCCAGCCCTACATCGGGAAATTAGCGGCCTGCGGAGCTTCCTACGGAGGCTACAGCGTGTACTACATGGCGGGAATCCACGGGGACACCTATGACTGTTTCATCGCCCATGCGGGCATATTCGATGAAGCGTACCTGTACTACGAGACCGAGGAGATGTGGTTCCCGAACTGGGACAACGGCGGCCTGACGGAATATGCCTACACTCCGGGCGAAACGGGTCCGCGCGGAGACGGCAAGACGTTCGGAGGCATGCAGCAGGCCGGTTCTCCCTGGAGCGACGCGCCCAAGGCCGTACGGCATTATTCCAACTCCCCTGCCGCAAATGTCACGAAGTGGCACACACCCATGCTCTGCATTCACGGCATGTTGGACTTCCGCATCCCCTACGATCAGGGAATGGCAGCCTTCAACGCGGCGCAGATGATGGGCGTGCCCTCGAAACTGATCATCTTCCCGGAAGAGAACCATTGGATCCTCCAGCCGCAGAACGCCCTCTTCTGGCATCGCGAATATTTCGACTGGCTCGACCGCTGGTGCAAGTAAAGCGCGGATCACCGGCACACCCACCCCTTCTGCAAGCCGCTGCAAGGCATATTCCGGTTGCAAATCCCCCTAATAAAGCGGGTATTTGCAACCGAGAAATGCTATGGGACGCCTTCTGTTGCATTTGACCGTTGCCTTGATTCGGGAAAAATTAGTTCGTATTTTTACAGCAACCTAACTTTTTGAGACGATGAATACTTCCCGATCTTCCGGGTGGACCGACTCGCCTGTCGACGACTGCGTCCACATCTATTCCGACGGCACATGCGTCGTCAGCCTGTTCTGCGAACGCGCTGACAACATCCGCATGATGAATCTCATTGCAGTCACGGCCCATGAAACCGGCGTTGCCATCTTGATGCTTCAAGTTATGACAACGCATTTCCATCTGATTGTTTCGGGAGAACAGGCCGCATGCGCCCGATTCAGAGGCAGCCTTGCGCGAAAACTGGAGATCTTCATCGGCCTTTCCGGCAAGAAAGAACTCCTCTCCAAGGGGCTGCAGATCAACATGGATCCGATCCGGACCGAAAACGAACTGAAAAACAAGATCATCTATGTCTACCGTAACGCGATCGCGGCGGGATTCCCGCTCGTACCTTGGAAATATGAATGGGGACCGGGCGACATCCTGTTCATAGACCACGATGTGGAATCCAAAAAAGGAAGGCTGCTCAGCGATTTCGGGACGCGGCAGCAGCACCGGATGTTCCACACAAAGACCCGGCTTCCGCAGCACTGGCGATGCAATGCGGAGGGCATGATTCTACCACACTGCTACCTGGACTGGAAGCGAGTCGAACAACTGTTCAGAACGGTGAAGGCGTTTCTGGCCTTCGTGCATCAGAAACGCGACCTGGAGGTAGCACTGGACGCAGAATGCGCGCGGAGCACAATGACCCGCATCGATGAATCCAGCCTCCGGAAAGAAGCGAAGCAACTGGCAGCCCATCTCTTTCACCGGACAGCCCTGTCGAAAGCCAGTTTCGAAGAACGGGCCGCCCTTGCACGGAAGTTGTGGTCGGATCGAAGAACCTATTCGCTCTCCGTGCTGAGCCGGGTAGTACTCATCGATAAAACAGTTCTGGGGCAAATGCTCGGCGTGCATTGATCCGACAGCCTTTCCCAAATCACCGGCACACCCACCCCTTCTGTAAGCCACTGCAAGGCATATTCCGGTTGCAAATCCCCTCAATAAAGCGGGTATTTGCAACCGGGAAATGCTATGGGACGCCTTCTGTTGCATTTGACCGTTGCCTTGATTCGGGAAATACGGGAAATGCGGGAAATACCGGAAACACGGGGAATACGGGAAATGCGGGAAATACCGGAAACACGGGGAATACGGGAAACACGGGGAATACGGGAAACACGGGAAATGCGGGAAACACGGGAAATGCGGGAAATACCGGAAATGCGGGAAATGCGTAGCGGAGCCTCCCGACCCTTTGTCGCCAAGGCTCGCGCGGCGTCCGGGAAGAGGCGCTACACCGCAGGCGAAAGAAATGACATGAAAAAATCGCCAAGTTGAAGCGCTTGGCGATCATTGTAGTACCCCCGCGCAGATTCGAACTGCGACCGTCGGAACCGGAATCCGAAATTCTATCCTTTATACTACGGGGGCGGGTTCGGTCTGCAAAGATAACAACAAAACTGAAATTTTGAAAAAGGAAAACGCCAAAATCAAATATTTGCATTTGAAAGTCAAGGGATAAACTGATTTTCACGGATTTAAACAAAATTGACGAGAAACATGGCTATTAAATAAAGGAAAATAACATTTCTTGGCCCGAAATTCGTTTACTTTTTGTATTTTTGTAAAGATATGTATTTTAACATTCCATGAAGAAGGCATACGTATTCCCCGGCCAGGGATCCCAGTTTCCCGGGATGGCCAAACCCCTTTATGAACAGAACGCAAAAGGCAGGGAGCTGCTGGAGCGAGCGAACGAAATCCTAGACTTCCGCATCACGGACATTATGTTCGAGGGCACACCCGAAGATCTGAAGGCGACCCGCGTCACCCAGCCTGCGATCTTCCTGCACTCCGTCGTTCTTGCGAAATGCCTGCCGGATTTCGCCCCCGACATGGTCGCCGGCCATTCGCTCGGAGAATTCTCCGCTTTGGCCGCTGCGGACGCCATCGGTTTCGAAGACGCCTTGCAATTGGTACACATCCGCGCCACGGAGATGCAGAAATGCTGCGAACAGGTGCCCGGGACAATGGCCGCCATCATCGGCCTGCCCGACACCAAGGTAGAGGAAATCTGCGCTTCCTGCAACGGAATCGTGATCCCGGCCAACTACAACTGCGACGGCCAGATAGTAATCTCCGGCGAGAAGACGGCCGTGGAAGAAGCCTGTGAAAAGGCCAAGGCTGCTGGCGCCAAGCGCGCGCTGCCGTTGCCCGTCGGCGGAGCCTTCCACTCCCCGCTCATGGAGCCGGCCCGTATCGAGCTCGGGAAAGCCATCGAGGCTACGAAAATCGTCCGGCCGGCCTGTCCGGTCTACCAGAACGTGAGCGCGCAGCCCGTGACGGATCCCGCGGTGATCAAGAAGAACCTGCTCGCGCAATTGACCTCCCCCGTCCGCTGGACCCAGAGCGTCAAGAACATGCTCGCCGACGGAGCGGATTCTTTCATGGAGATCGGACCCGGAACGGTCCTGCAGGGGCTCGTCAAGCGGATTTCGGGTGAAGCCGAAATCCAGATCGAAGGCCTTTCCAGTCTCGACTAAAAACTGAAAACAACACTAAACACTTATAGTTAACGATATGGCTAAAGAAAAGAAATTCATTACTTGTGACGGGAACACCGCAGTCGCCAACATCGCCTACCTTTTCAGCGAGAACGCCTGCATCTACCCGATCACACCCTCTTCCCCGATGGCCGAGGAGATCGATGAATGGGCCGCCCACGGAAAGAAGAACCTCTGGGGCGAGCCTGTAACCGTGATAGAGATGCAAAGCGAGGCCGGCGCGGCCGGAGCCGTGCACGGTTCCCTGCAGGCTGGCGCGCTCACGAGCACCTTCACGGCATCCCAGGGCCTCCTTCTCAAAATTCCGAACATGTACAAGATGGCCGGCGAAATGCTGCCCGCCGTCTTCCATGTGTCCGCCCGTTCCCTGGCTACCCACGCCCTCTCCATCTTCGGTGACCACCAAGACGTGATGGCCTGCCGCCAGACCGGCTTTGCCCTTCTCGCTTCCGGCTCCGTACAGGAAGCCCAAGACATGGCCGCGGTCGCGCACCTATCCGCCATCAAGTCCAGCATGCCGTTCCTGCACTTCTTCGACGGATTCCGGACATCCCATGAAATACAGAAGATCGAAGCCCTCGACGAGGCAGCGCTCAAGGGCATGGTCAGCGAAAAGTCTCTGAAAGCTTTCCGCGAGAAGGCCCTCAATCCGGATGCGCCCGTAATCCGCGGCACCGCGCAGAACGGCGATGTTTACTTCCAGGCCACCGAATCCCGCAACCAGTACCACGAGGCCGTTCCCGACATCGTCGCCCGTTACATGGGTGAAATGAGCGAACTCACCGGACGTGAATACCGTCCCTTCACCTACTACGGCGCTCCTGACGCCGAAAACATCATCATCGCGATGGGCTCCGTCACGGAAACCATCAAGGAGACGCTCGACTATCTCGAGAAAAAGGGCCGCAAATACGGTCTGGTCACCGTCCATCTCTATCGTCCGTTCTCGGAAAAATACCTGCTGAAGGTGCTCCCGAAGACGGTGAAGCGGATCGCGGTGCTCGACCGGACCAAGGAGCCCGGCTCGCTGGGCGAACCGCTCTACCTGGACGTGAAGGCCCTCTTCCAAGGCTGCAAGGAGACTCCGCTCATCATCGGCGGCCGCTACGGTCTGTCCTCCAAGGATACGACACCGGCTCAAATCGTGGCGGTGTACGACAACCTCGAGCGCAAAGAACCGAAGAATGATTTCACGATCGGCATCGTGGACGATGTCACTTTCAAGTCTCTGCCGATCAAGAGCGAGATTTCCATCGTGAAGCCCGGGACGGCTGAATGCAAGTTCTACGGACTGGGCTCAGACGGTACGGTGGGCGCCAACAAGAACACCATCAAGATCATCGGCACACACACGCAGAAATATTGCCAAGCCTACTTCGACTACGATTCCAAGAAGTCCGGCGGATACACCTGCTCGCACCTCCGCTTCGGCGACCAGCCGATCAAAGCGCCCTATCTGGTAGGCACCCCCGACTTCGTGGCCTGCCACGTGCCTTCCTATCTCCAGAAATATGACGTTCTCAAGGGCATCAAAGAAAAGGGCACCCTGCTCCTGAACAGCCTCTGGGACGAGGAAGAGACCCTCAAGCGGATCCCCGACAACGTAAAAGCCGTCATCGGGAAGAAGAAGATCAAGCTGTACATCATCAACGCCACCAAGATCGCACAAGAAATCGGGCTCGGCGGCAGGACCAATACGATCCTGCAGTCCGCCTTCTTCAAGATCACCGGCATCATCCCCTACGACGACGCCGTAAAGTACATGAAGGACGCGATCGTGAAGAGCTACGGAAACAAGGGCGAAAAGGTGGTGAACATGAACTACGCCGCCGTCGAGCGCGGAGGAGAATATTCCGAAGTGACAGTGCCCGCCGAGTGGGCGAAGATCACAGCCAAGTTCGAAACCCCTGACAAAGACCGCCTGGCCCCCGAATTCGTGAAATCCGTCGCCGACATCGTCAACGCGCAGAACGGAGACAGTCTTCCGGTCAGTTCCTTCCTGCCCTACGCCGACGGCACCATGCCTTCCGGCACATCCGCCTTTGAGAAGCGTGGAGTCGGGGTCTTGGTTCCGGAATGGGATCCGAGCAAGTGCATCCAATGTACCACTTGTTCCTTCGTCTGCCCGCACGCCGCCATTCGTCCGTTCATTCTCGAAGAGAAAGATCTCGAAAAGGCGCCTGAAGGCCTGAAGCGCGCGCCCGGCAGGGCAACGCTGAAGGAATATTCCTTCGCTCTGTCAGTCTCAACGCTGGACTGCACGGGCTGCGGCAACTGCGTCGACGTCTGCCCTGCTCCGGGGAAGGCCCTCGTCATGGTCGACGCTCAGGAGCAGTTGGGAGAGCAGAAGAACTTCGACTACCTCAACTCGAAGGTCGGCTACAAGGATCACATCCTTCCGAAGGCGGCCAACATGAAGAATTCCCAATTCGCGCAACCGCTGTTCGAATTCAGCGGCGCCTGCGCCGGCTGCGGCGAGACCCCGTACATCAAGGCCATTACCCAGTTGTTCGGCGACCACATGATGATCGCCAACGCGACGGGCTGCTCCTCCATCTACGGAGCCTCCTTCCCGGCTTCTCCGTACTGCACGAACGCCCAAGGACACGGCCCGGCCTGGCAGAATTCCCTCTTCGAGGACAATGCCGAATTCGGTCTGGGCATGAAGATCGGTTCCGATCGCGCCCGTGAAACCGTCGCCAACCTCATGACCAAGGGGCTCGAATGCGACAAGTGCGACGACGCCGGCAAGGAGCTGATGAAGAAGTGGCTGGATGCCCGCGAGGATGCAGCCGTCACCCGCGAGGTCGCCGACAAGCTCGTGCCCATGCTTGAGAAGTGCAAGTGCGAGATCTGCAAGAAACTCTATGAATACCGTCACTTCATCCCGTCGCGGAGCCAGTGGATCTTCGGCGGGGACGGCTGGGCCTACGACATCGGCTACGGCGGACTCGACCACGTGCTGGCTTCCGGCCTGAACGTGAACGTGCTTGTGCTCGACACAGAGGTGTATTCCAACACCGGGGGGCAGAGTTCCAAATCCACCCCGGCAGGCGCCATCGCGAAGTTCGCGGCCGCAGGCAAGCGGATCCGGAAGAAAGACCTCGGCATGATGGCGATCTCCTACGGCTACGTCTACGTGGCACAGGTGGCGATGGGCGCGAGTCCGGCACAGTACCTGAACGCCATCAAGGAAGCGGAGGCCTACGACGGCCCGTCCCTGATCATCGCCTATTCCCCGTGCATCAACCACGGTCTGAAGGCGGGCATGGGACTGAGCCAGAAGGAAGAGAAACTGGCGGTCGAGTGCGGCTATTGGCACCTCTACCGCTATAACCCGACCCTCGAAGGAACCGACAAGAATCCGTTCTCGCTCGATTCCAAGGAGCCCGATTGGACCAAGTTCCAGGACTTCCTGAAGGGCGAGGTGCGATTCGCGTCCCTCTACAAACTCTTCCCGGACAACGCTGCTGAACTGCTCGGCAAGACCGAGGAGTTCGCCAAATTGCGCTACCGCAACTACGCCCGGCTTGCGGGAAAATAGTCTGCAACTGAATATGTTGATCTCCGGTCCCGGCCTCGGTCGGGACCGGATTCTTTGTCGCCGCCCGGCCAGGACCGGAATATCGGCAATCCGGGTTTGGACGGGAGAGGAAACACCAAGAAGGCACTGCTGCAGCCAAAGAGACATTCGTCATAAATATCTTTATGATTTTCTTGAAATAATTATTGAATTTCATTAAAAATAAATTATATTTGCGACGAACAAACGTTCAATGTATATACAAACAAGAAACGAAAACAAAACCTTACTGAAATGATTACCTGGTGGAGCTCACTGAGTGTACTGATGAAGGTGCTGTGGGTCATCACCCTAGCATCCTCCTTGATTTTCATCATCCAGAGCATCCTGACCTTTATCGGCGCAGGAGATTCCGACATCGAAGGCGGGATGGATGTCGGGGGCAATTTCGATGCAGGCGTGTCCGACCCCTCAGGATCGGACGTCGATACCGCGACCGAAACCGATCCGGGAATGAACCTGCTGACTTTCCGCAACTTCATCAACTTCTGTCTCGGCTTCGGCTGGACCACCGTCCTGCTGCGTAACCAAATCGCCTCCAACGTGCTGCTGATGGCCCTCGGATTTCTGGTCGGCATCGCCCTCGTAGCCGCCGTCATGTGGCTTTTCAAATGGCTGAGCGGTATGCAGCAGGCCGGCAACATCAATGTCTACAAGTCTGCCCTAGGCTGCCAAGGAAAGGTCTACCTGACGATCCCGGGCGAACGCCAAGGAGAAGGCAAGGTGCAGATCACCATCAACAACGCGGTCCGGGAATATGACGCCCTGACCGACGGGGATTCCATCCGGAACGGAGCATCGATCCGGGTGATCGAAGTCATCGACAACTATACCCTCCTCGTGGAGGAAATCAATCCGACCATCATCTAGCATATTCATCAACACACAAAGACCATGGAACTATCTCTTATTCTCATTCTTGTATTTGTACTCTTCGTGACCTTGGCGGCCATTCTGAGACGATACAAACGCTGTCCGTCGGACAAGATCCTCGTCATCTACGGAAAGACGGGCAAGAACAAATCCGGCTCCATTTCTTCCGCGCGGTGTATCCACGGCGGCGCCTCCTTCATCTGGCCGGTGTTCCAAAGCTATGCCTTCCTGGATCTGAAACCGATCTCCATCGAGTGCAACCTGACAAACGCCCTCTCCAAACAGAACATTCGCGTGGATGTGCCCTGCCGCTTTACGGTCGGGATTTCCACCGAGCCGGAGAGCATGACGAACGCCGCCGAACGTCTGCTCGGTCTCTCGATTGATAATATTCAGAGCATCGCGACGGACATCCTCTTCGGGCAACTCCGTCTGGTAATCGCCACGATGGACATCGAGGAGATCAACTCCGACCGTGACAAGTTCCTCTCGAACGTCAGCGCGAACGTCGAAGCCGAACTCCGCAAGATTGGTCTGAAGCTGATCAACGTAAACGTCACCGACATCCGGGACGAGTCCGGCTACATCGAGGCGCTCGGTAAGGAAGCTGCCGCGAAGGCGATCAACGACGCCAAGAAGAGTGTCGCCGAGCAGAACCGCTACGGAGAAATCGGTAAGGCGGAGGCGGACCGGGACAAGGACATCCGGATCGCCGAAACCCAGCGGGACACCCGCATCATGACCGCCGCCGCCAACGCCTCTGCCGTGCAGGGCGAGAACACCTCCAAGATCGACATCGCCAATTCCGATGCCGCCCGCCGCGAGAAGGAAGCCGAAGCTTCCCGCCTGGCGGTCGCGGCTGAGAAAGTGCAGGCAGCAAAGGCGCTGGAGGAAGCCTACCAGAGTGAACGCGACGCCGAATTAGCCCGTGCCGAGCGGGAGAAAGCGACCCAACTTGCCAACATCGTGGTTCCTGCCCAGATCGACAAGGAGCGCATGATCATCGAGGCGGAAGCGGAAGCGGAGAAACTGCGCAGGACGGCGAAGGGAGAGGCAGATGCCATCTTCGCGAAGATGGACGCGCAGGCGCGCGGTACCCTGGAGATCCTGTCCAAACAGGCGGAAGGCTTCAACCGGATGGTGGCAGCCGCCACAGGCGACCCGCAGAAGGCCGTGCTGATGCTCATCGCCGACAAACTTCCTGAATTGGTGAAGATTCAGGTTGAGGCCGTCAAGGGCATCAAGATCGACAAGGTGACCGTCTGGGACGGGAACAACGGAAAGGAGGGAAAGACCTCCACCGCCAATTTCATTTCAGGCCTCGTCGGCAGCATCCCCCCGATGGAAGACCTGTTCAAGATGGCGGGCATGAGCCTCCCGGACTATTTGAAGGGAAAGGAACAGCAACCTGAAAATCAAACGTCCGAGACGAAAAAGGAGGACAAATAATTATGCCTATCATTGTCAATGTCGATGTGATGCTGGCAAAGCGGAAGATGACTTCCACGGAACTCGCCCAAAAGATCGGTATTTCCGCCGTGAATCTGTCCATTCTCAAGACAGGCAAGGCAAAAGGCGTCCGCTTTACCACGCTCGACGCTCTTTGCAAAGCGCTGGATTGCCAACCGGGCGATCTTCTCGAATACAGGGACGCAACGTAAAAACAGATCGAATATGAATATGAAATCAAGCATACTGTTCATTATCAAGGCAGCTATCGTGGCGACGGCTGTCCTTGCGATTTCGCAGCCGGACTCTTCCGGGCAACAACGCCACAAACTAAGACCGGTTGAAATCCTGGACGGAACGACGGTTCTGCTGGGCACACCATCCGGGAATCAGCCGACTCCCATAGAAAGCAGGCTCGGCGATTCGGGACTGGACTTCCCGCCCGACCGGACCGTCTACTTGTATCCGTTGGGCCAGATGACCGCGCAGGGCATTGTGGAGAACGGGGTTGCCGTGACCGAAGGGCCGGTTGTTGCGAACGGTCTCACAGGACCCGAAAAGCCCACCGGGAAAGGTTTCATCGGAAATGTAACCGACAGCGCGCGGGTGGATCTCTATTTTCCCGAGCGCCCCAACGGGCAGATGGTCATCTGCGCCCCCGGCGGTGGCTATGGCGGGCTGTCGATCTGGAACGAAGGCTCCTACGTAGCGAAATGGATGAACGACAGGGGCATCACCTGTGCGGTTGTCAAGTACCGCCTTCCGAACGGGCATCGCGAGGTTCCGCTGCAGGACATGCAGAATGCCTTCCGATACTGTCGCTACCATGCAGCAGAATGGGACGTGAAGCAAATCGGGGTGATCGGTTTCTCCGCGGGAGGGCATCTCGCCACTACCGTCGAGACCATGTATTCCGACAGCCTGACGAAGCCGGACTTCGCCGTTCTGATCTATCCGGTGGTTTCTTTCCGGACAGACATCACCCATATGGGAACCCACGACAACCTGATCGGGAAAACAGACGCCTGGGGGGAACGTGACGAGTACTCTTTCGAACAATGGTATTGGGGACAGTTGGCACACCGGGATCTGGAAGAGTTGTACTCTTCCGAGCGGAATGTCACCGCCTGGACGCCCCCGACCTTCATCGCAGTCAGCACCGACGACCGGACGGTTCCTGTCATCAATTCCGTGCTGTTCTACCAAGCGCTGGTCAAGCACCAGGTTCCTACCGAACTGCACATCTACCCGTACGGCGGACATGGGTGGGGCTTCTCCGATTCTGCCATAGGCATTGATCCATCCTTGATCCGGGACAACTTGCAGAGTTGCAGGACAGAATTCTCGCGCGCATTGGAAAGATGGCTTGCGGGTCTCAGAGCGGACGGGGCTCCTGTCGAAGAACCGACTCCCGCCCCCGCTGATTTTTCAATCCCCCCAAGCCGGACGGTGCACTTATATCCCGACGGACAGCTTGCGGACCACGGAATCGACGGGATCACGTCAGGGCCCGGGGTGTCGAACGGCGCTACCGGCGAAGAAGTTGTCGACGGCGCGCTCCGTTTCAGGAATGTCGGAGACAGCGCCCGTTTCGACCTGTACTTTCCGGAAGACAGCGGTCTAAAGGACAGCCAAGGCAAGCCGTTGAAGCGCAATGGCCGGATGGTCGTCGTCTGTCCGGGAGGAGGCTATCTCTACAGTTCGCAGCGGGGCGAAGGCCAGTATGTGGCGGATTGGTTCCTGCGTCAAGGAATCAGCGTAGCCGTCGTGAACTACCGCATGCCCTGCGGCCAACCCACGGTTCCGCTCACCGACATTCAGAACGTGTTCCGCTACTGCCGGCATCATGCGCAGGAATGGGAAATCCGCTCCGTCGGCATCATCGGTTTCTCGGCAGGCGGACACCTGGCAGCCACGGCTTCGACACTTTTCGTGGATGCCGCGACCCGGCCGGACTTCTCGATCCTGATCTATCCGGTCATCACCATGGATGCAGCCTACACGCACCGGGGTTCCCGGGAGAACTTGATCGGTACCGCGAAGGACAAAGTTCTGATCCGGAAATATTCCCTGGAGAATCAGGTAAAGCCGGAGGTTCCGCCGACCTTCATCGCCCTGAGTTCGGACGACAAGACTGTGCCTCCGGAAAATACGATCAGCTACTACAACGCCCTGGTCGAATGCGGGGTTACGTGCGAGATGCACAGCTTCCCGACCGGCGGACATGGATGGGGATTCCGGACGGAACGGTTCGGCAAGGATTCGATCCAGCCCTACCGGTCCGACTTTTTCGCTTCCCTGTCCCGATTCCTGCGGGAACTGCCTGAATAAGCGTATCGCCGGAAGGCAAGAAGGTCTGTGGAATCAGATCCGGGAAAGAGAATCTTTCAGGGTCTGCCGGAGCAGAGGGTAGAGAGGGGTGCAGGAGAATTCTTCCGAAGGAGTGATATGGATGTCGCGCCGCAGGTCCGGAAGGGAAACCGGGAGCCTGATACAGGTAGGGAAAAGCGGAAGAGCGGGAAGCACTCCTACGAGATCGGAGGCGGAGCCCACCATTTCGGGGATGGCATCGATGCTGGAAGTTTCAAAGGCGATCCGGGCTGAAAGATCAGCAGGCAGCAACGGGACGAAAGGAGTCCAGACGGCAAGCCGGATTGCCGGTCGAAGTTCCTGCAGATCGGACACCGTTTCCGATCCGGACTCCTTCGGCGCGATGGCCGCGGCCGGAAGGATGCCGAGGAAGGTAGAGGCTTCCGCCAGGGACATGCGCGCTTCGCTCGGGCAGGACCAGAGTCTTAGATCCGGAACCGTTTCCCCGGTGTCCGTCTCGACGAGGAAGCGGGTAGCAGGATTCACGCCGAGCAGGCCGGCGAGCGTTCGCGGCAGCACGCAACGAGTCACGCAGGCATCGGCCAGAATCCGGACGGGACGGTTTCCAGACCAGCGTCCCTCTGATCCGAACATGGCCGAAGCAGCCGCGTACCAATACAGGATTCTAGAGGCATATTCCCGGAAAGCGACACCGGCCGCCGTAAGGGTTACGGCACCGGGAGAACGGGAAAACAATTCCGCTCCGGTCTGCTTTTCCAGTTCCGCGATGTTCTGGCTGACGGCAGGCTGGGTAACCCCAAGCGACTTGGCTGCCCGGGTGAAGCTTCCCTCCTCCGCCACGGCCATAAAAACTTTGAGTCTGAAATCTTCGAGCATAAGCAATCCTTATAGAAGCAAAGATACTATTAATTTTAGAACTATTCCACACAGAAATCGAGAAATAAATAAGGAATTTTACAATATATTCTTTAACTTTGTAACATATATTCCTGTAATATGAAAAATCGATTTATCCTTATTTTTTCCGCGTGGGCTCTTTTTGCGGGCGCGTTGTTCGCACAGGGACCCCAGATGCAAAACTTACCCAATGATCCCGCTGTCCGGAAAGGACAGCTGGAGAACGGGATGACTTACTACATCCGCCACAATGACAAACCTGAAAAGCGGGCGGAATTCTATCTGGCCACCAATGTCGGCGCCATTCACCAGACACCCGATCAGCAGGGCCTCGCCCATTTTCTCGAACATATGTGCTTCAACGGGACGAAAAATTTCCCCGGCAAGGGCATCCTGGACTGGTTGCAGGGCATCGGCGCCTCCTTCGGCGGCAATGTGAACGCCTCGACCGGCATCGAAGAGACCCAGTACATGCTCAACAATATTCCGCTAGTCCGCCCCACCGTCGTGGACACCTGCCTGCTCATCATGCATGACTATTCACACTTCGTGCTTAACGAGCCGGAAGAGATCGACGCGGAACGCGGCGTCATCATCGAAGAGCGCCGCTCCCGCAGAAACGCTTCCTGGAGAATGATGGAAAAATCCTTCCCCATCTACTTCGCGGACGGATCCAAATATGCCACGGCTCTGACCGACCTGATCGGCACCCAGGAGCAGCTCGAGAGCTTCAAGCGCGAGAGCTTGGTCAACTTCTACGAGACCTGGTATATTCCCGACAACCAAGCCCTGATCGTGGTCGGTGACATCGATGTCGACGAGGTAGAGGCCAAGATCAAGCGCATCTTCAGCGACATTCCCAAAGTGGAAAATCCCACGCCGAGGGAGACATACCCCTTCATGCCCTTCGACGAGCCGCGTGTCGGCGTGATCACGGATCCTGAGGCCTCCGCTCCGAACATAACAGTTCTCTGGCAGAGTGAAGCGACCCCGGAAGCATACAACAGCACCCCCATCGGTCTCATGACGGATCTGCTGGAAGGAATCCTGGGAAACGTCATGTCCGAACGGTTCTACGACATCATATCCCGGCCGGACGTGACCTACCTTGACGGGAGCTTCGGCATCACGGAACTGAGCGAGGCCACCCAGGCCGCAGCCGGCATGGTCGCCCTCAAAGAAGACAACATCCTCGGAGGATTCAAGGACTTCATGATCCAGATCGAGAAAATGAAACGCTACGGCTTTACCGAGGCGGAGGTTGACCGAGCCAAGGAGAATATTCTTTCCCGCTATGAAAAGGCCGCCAAGGAGGCTGAAAGCCGGAAAAATCCGGAATTTGTGAACGCGCTCATCAACAACTTCTTCGACAACAAGCCCTACATGGAACCCGAGGTTGCATACGAAATGGTCAAGACGATTTTCAGCCAGATCAATTCGACCGTCGTCAACCAGGTCATCCAGCAGGGCTTGACCGACGAGAACTTCGTCATTGTTTACGAGGGACCCGAGAAACCGGACATCGCCACCCCCACCCGGGAGCAGCTGCTCGCCGTAGCCGAGGAAGTGAAGGAGGTCGAGATCGAGGCGCCCGAGGAGGAAGTGGTCAACGAACCGTTCCTCGATGCGGACGCTTTGACGGGCGCCCCGGTCGTGAAGACGGAAAAAGGCCTCTACGGCTCTACCGAATGGACGCTCCGGAACGGCATCAAGGTCATCGTGCTTCCCACGGACTACAAGAAGGACCAGATCCTCTTCAACATCGAGGAGAAAGGCGGGCTCAGCCTGGTTCCGGACGCGGACTTCGACTCGTTCGACAGCAACATCCTGTCCGTATTCAACCAGATGTCCGGTATCTCCAAGTTCAAGGGTACGCAGGTCAGCAAGATGCTCACGGGCAAGAACTTGAGCGTAAATCCTTTCCTGTCGTCCCTGCGTCACGGCGTGAGCGGGAACGCGTCCGTCAAGGATCTTGAAACCGCGCTGCAACTCGTGTACCTCTACTACACGGACCCGCGCTTCGACCCGGAGGAATATGAAAACGGCATCAACCAGCTCAAGGCCGTGCTGCCGAACCTGGAAAATCAGCCGAACTTCATCCTCCAGAAGAATCTCTACAAGGATATCTACGAAAACCAAGAACGGAACTCGCTCATCTCGATGGAGAAGATCGAAAACGCGAACCTGGCCACCTACGAAAAGTACTACCGCCAAATGTTCGCCAATGCCGGCGGCGCTGTCATGACTGTCGCGGGCGATCTCGATCTGGAAACCCTGAAACCGCTTGTCGAGAAATACATCGGATCGATCCCGGGCGGCGAGACTCCGTCCAACTGGATTGACCGCAACGACATTCCCCGACGTGGAACGGTCTCGGATCTGTTCCGTCAGAAGATGGAAACGCCCCTCACGACGGTTGTCAACGTGTACAACAGTTTCCGTCCGTACTCCATCCAGGATGCGGTCATGCTGGATGCCGTCAGTTACATCATGGACCAGATCTACACCGAAACCCTCCGGGAGGAGGAAGGCGGCACCTACGGTGCCAGCACGTCCGGCGACGCATCCATTGAGCCGACTCCTTTCTACCTCCTGCAGGTCGTCTTCCAGTGCAAGCCGGCCCTGTCGATGAAGCTGCGGCAGATCGCGGTGGACAACCTTGCGAAACTCGCCGACGAAGGTCCGACCGATGTCCAGATGACCCGCACCATCGAGAACTTCAAGAAGAACCTGCCCGAGAAGCGGATCACGAACAACTACTGGCTGAGCAACTTGCAGTACTTCAGCCGCTACGGGGTTGACTACGACCAGGAATACGAAGCCGCGATCGGCCAGTTGACAAAGGATAACATCCAAAAAGCGGCGCAGCTGCTCATCTATTCCGGAAACTTCATCGAAGTGGTGATGCTTCCGGGGCAGACCGCTGAAAAGGAATAAGCGTTCGCTAAGAACGTTTGCGATAGGTAATGGCCGCGAGAAGACCGAAGATCAGTCCGAACGCGGCCAAAGCCGCATATTCCAGGCGCAGGTCAAGGATCGAAGCTCCTTTCAGATAGGTGGCGCGCATGATGGTGTTGAAGTAGCGGGACGGCAGGATGAACGTGAAATACTGCGCCCATTCCGGCATGGACTCGATCGGGGTCAACAAGCCGCCCATCAGCACGAAGATCATAATAACGAAGAACATCAGGAAGATGGCTTCGATCATCGTCGAAGAGTAGTTGGCGACGACCACACCCAAGGCGGACATCAGGATGATGAAGATCATACAGGCCAGGAAGACCTCCAGCCAGGAACCGGAAGGGACCAAGCCGTACAGGATGAAGCTGGTGAAGATGGAAATCGCTACGACCACCAAGCCGATCACCCAGAAAGGAATCAATTTGGCCAGCATGAACACGGACTGCTTCACGGGGGTCACATTGATCTGCTCGATCGTTCCCCTTTCCTTTTCGTTCACGATGTTCAAGGCAGGCAGAAATCCGCAGACCAGAATCAGCAGCATGATCATCAGAGCCGGAATCATGTAGTTCCGGTACACCAGGGTTTCGTTGTACCGGTTCGTGACGGTGACCTCCGGAACCGACAATCCCTGTATCCCCTTTTCCTGCAGGAATTCCTGTTGCGCCGATCCGGTGATCTGCGTCAGGTACTGCGAGCCGACGCTTCCCTTGACGGCATTCACCGCATTCGCAGAGATGCTGATCTTTTTGGGAGATCCTTTCAGAAGCGATTCTTCGAAGCCGGCGGGGATCGACACGATGGCATCGGTACGGTCTTCTTCCAGACGCAGAAGCGCCCGGTCATAGTCCTTGGCGACCTCCTGGAATTCGAAGTAGGCGGAATGTTCGATCTCGTTGGAGATGAGGCGTGACAGCGAACTGTTGTCCTGGTCGACCACGGTAACTCGCACGTCCTTGACTTCCAAGGTGGCAACCCACGGGAAAATCAACATGACCAGTATCGGGAAAAACACGATCATCTTGGGCATGAACGGGTCGCGGAAGAGTTGCAGGAATTCTTTTTCCAATAGTACACCGAGTGTTCGCATGGCATCAGTCGATTTTGTCATTGAATCTCAACAGCGCCAGGGCGATGAGCGCGACGGTCATGCCGAGCAGAATGAGGAAGTCGTCCAGGATCAGCGTAAAGCGCAGTCCCTCGATCATCAGTTTGCGCATGGCATCGATGAACCAACGGGCCGGGATCACGCAGGACAGGTACTGCAGAATACGGGGCAAATTCTCGATCGGGAAAAGCATCCCGGACAGCATGACGGAAGGCATGATCAAGCCCATTGCGGAGATCGTGAGCGCGGTCACCTGTCTGTGGGTGACCGTGGAGATGAAAAGACCGACCGCCAGAGAGAGCGCGATGTACAGCAGCGAGACGCCCAAGATGCTCACGATTCCCGCGGTCAAAGGGACCTTCAGCACATACCTGGAAAGCAGCAGGATCGTGGCCAGATTGACGCAGGAAAGAAAAAAATAGGGGATCATCTTCGCGAAGATGATCACGAGCGGTCTGACCGGGGAGACCAACAGCACCTCCATCGATCCCCGTTCCTTCTCCCGAACAATCGCGACGGACGTCAGCATGGCGCAGATGATCAGAAACAGCATGCCCATGATGCCGGGCACGAAGTAGAAGGCACTTTTCATCTGCGGGTTGAACAGCAGCCGGACTTCCGGAGACACCGCGACGTCTCCCAAAATCACGCCCTGGAGGTACGCTGCCCCTTGAATAGCAGTATTCGGATTGGAAGCGTCCATCACCAGCTGCGCCAGCGGTTCCGCAGGCAACCCTTGTCGGGCGGCGGAAAGACGGCGGTCGAAGTCCTCGGGGAACACAATGACGGCATCCGCGACTCCCCGACGCAGGATTTCATCAATCCGGGTCGGAGGGATCTGACCCACGGAAGTGAAGTACGGATTCCCGGAGAATTTCTCGGTCATCCGGCGGATAGACTCCGAAGGATGTGGAATCACGAATCCCACCCGGACATTGTTGAGCTCCGTATTGATCGTGAATCCGAAAAGGATCATCAGCACGACGGGGATGAGCAGGGCGACCAGCAGCGTCCGGCTGTCCCGCAGCAAATGCCAAAATTCCTTCTTGACAAAAGCGATGAATATGCCTCTCTTCCGTTTCATGCGTTCATCCTCCCCTTTCCGCCCCCCGGGCCAGCAGTCGGAACACCTCGTCCATCGATGCTGCCCCGTACATCTTCTTCAACCGCGCCGGAGAATCCAGCGCCATAATCCTGCCATCCACCATCACGGACACACGACCGCAGTATTCGGCCTCGTCCATGTAATGCGTCGTCACGAACAGAGTCGTTCCCCCGGCCGCCGCACCGCCGATCATTTCCCAAAACTGCCTTCGCGTGATGGGATCGACACCCCCGGTGGGCTCGTCCAGAAAGATGATCTTCGGACGATGCAAGGTGGCGACACTGAAGGCCAGCTTCTGCTTCCAGCCGAGGGGAAGGGAGCCGACCAGGGTGTTCCGCTCCTCCAGAAAATCCAACCGCCGCAGAATAGCATCGGCGCGCTCTTCCACCTCTTTCCGGCGCAAACCGTAAATTCCGCCGTACAGTCTCATATTTTCGAAAACCGTCAGATCCTCATACAGCGAGAACTTCTGGCTCATGTACCCGATGTGCGCCTTGATCCGCTCCCCCTGTCGGTTGATGTCGTAGCCGGCGACCTGACCGGTGCCGGAAGTCGGATAACTCAGTCCACAGAGCATGCGCATGGCGGTCGTCTTCCCCGCCCCGTTCGCTCCCAGAAAGCCGAAAATCTCTCCGGGACCGACATCGAAACTGATGTGGTCCACGGCGGTGAAGTCTCCGAATTTCTTCGTCAGATCCCGTACCGAAATGAGACAGTCATTGCAGTGGGTCATTGTGCATCAGTTTGATGAATACGTCTTCCACATCGGCCTCGATGGGCCGGATGACAAGATCGGAAAAGCCCCGGGCCGCCAGGGCTTCCGAATATTCCTCCGGCCGGAAATCCGCGGTGCCGACCAGATGATGGACGGACCCGGCCGTGTAGCATTCCCGTACCCCGGGCATTCCGCGCGTCACGTTCAAGAGTTCATACATCCGTTCCGCGGACACGGCATACAACGGGGCGTCGTAGCCTCTGCGGAAGCCTTCCGGAGTGTCTATGCCCAGGATCCTGCCCTTGTTGTACAACGCGATTCTGTCGCAGAGGCTCGCCTCGTCCATGTAGGGAGTGGAGACCAAAATGGTAATTCCCTGCTCCTTCAACCGCTGCAACATCTCCCAGAACTCCCCGCGGGACACGGCGTCCACGCCCGTGGTCGGCTCGTCCAGAAAAAGCATCGAGGGTCTGTGAATCAAGGCGCAACTGAGCGCCAGTTTCTGTTTCATTCCGCCGGAAAGATGGCCGGCCTTCCGGTCCTGGAACTTTTCGATCTGGGAATAGATCGGAGCGACCAGATCGTAATTCTCCTCTACGGTCGTTCTGAACAAGGCTGCGAAAAATTGCAGATTTTCCCGCGCGCTCAGATCCTGGTACAGCGAGAAACGGCCAGGCATGTAGCCGACCGAGGATCGGATGGCCCGAATATCTTTCAAAATGTCTTTTCCAAGAATCGAAGCCGTGCCTTCGTCGGGTGTCGTCAGGGTCGTCAGCATATGGAACAGGGTGGTCTTTCCAGCCCCGTCCGGCCCGATCAGGCCGAAAATCTCCCCGTGTTCCACCTCAAACGAGAGATGGTCTACGGCAAGCTGCTTGCCGTAACGCTTGGTCAATCCACGGACGACGATGGCACGGTCGGTTGTACTCATAGGACCACGGTTCCTGACAGTCCAATCTTCAAGCGTCCATCGTTTTGGACGGCGATCTTCACGGCATACACCAGATTCGCCCGTGAATTCCGGGTCTGGATCGATTTCGGGGTAAACTCGCTTTCCGACGAAATCCACGTTACTTTTCCGGGATATTCGAACTGCTGATCCGCCCCGAAGTCGGCAACCACGGTTACCTCCTGCCCAAGTTGGAGACCGGCAAGCTGATCCGATGTGAAGTAGGATCGCAGATAGAGCCGCTCCATGTCCGCGACCTTCATGATCGGTCGGCCGGGCGACGCCAGCTCGCCGGCTTCCACGTACTTCGCGAGCACCAAGCCGTCGATCGGAGAAGAGATCCGACATTTCGTCAACTGATCTTCGACCTGCGCGATCTGCAGGTCAATCGCTGATGCATTCTCATCAATGGAAGTCACGCTGTTGTTAAGGGTGGACAGGCTCGCGTCCAACTGGCTGTTCAGCACATTGATCTGCGAGACGATGTCGTCCAGTTGCTTGGTCGTCGCCGCGCCATCCTCAAGGAGACGCTCCACCCGGTTCCGCTCCTGCTGCGCTTTGTCGATCTGCGCGCGGAGCGCGGCGACCTGACTGTCAACGTCCGGACGGTTACTCTCGACAGAAGAACGTTGACGCATGAGCATGAGACGCTGAAGATAGAGCTGGACGGAATCGATGCTTCCGACCTGTTCCCCCGCCCGCAGGCTGTCCCCTTCCTCGAACCGGAGGTCCAGAATCCTGCCGGTTGCTTCAGCGGAAACCGTCACCTCCGTGGCCTCGAAGGTGCCGCTGGCAGCATATTCCTGTGTATCGGCGCAACCGGTCAGCAAGAGGAGGGCCGCAATGGGTCTGATGAATGTTTTCATGGTTCGTTTGTATATTTTGAATTGACAGTGTGATTGAGCTCGTACAAGGCTTTGAGGAGCTCGGTTTCATGGGTGCTGCGGGAAAGCAGGGCGGCATTTTCATCGGTAATTTTCTGCAGCAGCTCGTAGGTGTCCATCACTCCGTTGTGGAACCGGGACTCCGCGGCCTGGCGGACGGCTGTCCGGAGTTCTACAATCCGGTTGTCGTCCGCGAGCGCTTTGCGCAGCCGCACGATCTCCCCGCCCTGCCGGTCGGTGAGCAGGCTGTTATTGAACAGAAACACATCCTTCTGCACCCGCGCGATGTCCTGTGCCGCGCGGATTTTCTGCCGGTTGTTCCGCAGGGTGTACAAGGAACTGACGTTCCATACCATCCGAACCCCGACCAGCGCGTTCCAGGACCAGTCGTGGTTCTGCATCGAGGCGAAATAGTCGAGTCCGGGGTAGCCGTAGAATCCCTGTCCGAAGAGACTGAAGCGGGGCAGAACCGACGTATTGACCCATTTCGATCGCGCGTCCAGCAGGTCGATCTGGGCATCGATCCAGTCCAGTTCCGGCCTTTTGACGGTGAGAAGCGGCGGTTCTTCCGACGGAGGCCGCTGCAGTCGGAGGTCCGGTTCGATTTCTTGCCCGATGAAATGACCGAGCATGATTCGATAACTATCACGTGAAGCCTGAAGCTGTGCGAGGGATTGACCCGCAGACAGTTTTTCCGCTTCCAGCATGTCGGCATCCGAGGCCATCGCCACCCCGTTCCGGACGAAGGAGCGAACTTTTTCGAGGTTGCTGTCCAGCAGGCCGATCATCTCTTTCGTCAGGTCGATCCGATTGTCCAATAACAGAATCCCGAAATACAATTCATCCACCCGGCTTTCCACTTCATACAGTTCGACATCCAATGAACGCAACTGTTCTTCCGCTTCGGCTTTCGCTACGGCGCGTTCCGCATGAGACTGGCCCCCGTCCCATAGAGTCTGGCTGATATCCACCGCAACACGGTACTGATTTTTCTCCATACCGGGCATTTCGGTGCCGGCCGTCGCGAGCATCGCCGTCATCTGTTCCGGAAAAGACGGCACCTTGTTCTGCCAAGTCGCCTGGCCTTGCAGGGCGATCTGCGGAACCCAGGCAAGGGCTGCGTTGGCAAGACTGTAGGATCGGGTCTGTTCGATCAAGGCATATCGCCGGATGGCCGGGTAATTGTTCCGTGCCAATTCCCTGCATTCGTCCAGCGACGGCTGCGCGACCGCGAACCAAACGGCCGGCAGAAACAGGAAGAGGAGGATGCATCGTTTCGTATTCATAGTCTTATTCTGAGTCTTTTGATGATCGTTTCGATGTTTTCTTCCTTCCGGATGCGGAAGAATTCTTCCCGGCTCATCACGGGATACCCAAGGACGTGCTGTCCCATCTGATAAGCCAACAAGGAGAAGAGATTCAAAGCCATGATGTCCATTGCCAATGACCGGGCATCCACGCTTTCGATCTCACCCTGCTCAGCTGCCTTGTCGATGGCGGATTGCAGGTTCAAGATGATTCCCTTTCCGTTCACGCCCATTTCCGCCTGAAAGGCGGCATAGACTTCCGGGTTTCCCAGCACATGGTTGATCATGAAGCGCGGGAGTTCGGGATTCCGGACTAAAAAATCAAAATGATCGGTCATCCCTTGTCGGATCCGCTCCAACAAAGGAAGGCTCTCGTCTCCAAGCACTTTGAGCACGGATTCAACGATCAACCGGAACTTGTCCTGCATGATTTTGTTGAAGAGCTGCTCTTTGGTGCGGAAATAATAATGAAGCATGGAATGGGTCACTCCGGCATTCCGGGCGATTTTGACCGTCCGCGCTCCTTCCAGCCCTTTTTCCATGAATTCCTTCTCGGCTGCCCGGAAAATGGCCTCCTCAGTGGATCCGTTGCGTGTCATATTTTTAAACAATTTTGTTCAACAATATTGTTTATACAAAGATACGACATTCCGGGGAATATGCAAGAAAAAATTACGGGACGGTGGAAAAAATCCGGTTTAGCCGGTGAGCGGACAATGCGCGGCGATGGGCGACGGGAGAAACAGCAGCGTTTTACACCCTGACAGTTAGCGCTTTAATGATTTCAATGCGTCGTTTTTTTGACCTATTGGAATCATCAACACCGTCAATCACAACAAGTTGCATAAAACAGAACGGGGATGGCCAAAAAGCTTTTTGGCCATCCCCGCATTCCAAAGGACGGAGAATTACTCCCCGGGCTGAATCGCTCCCACGGGGCATGCATCGGCGCAGGATCCGCAATCTATGCACGCATCCGGGTCAATATGATAAACATCTCCTTCGTGAATAGCGCCATGGGGGCACTCACCCAAACATGTTCCGCAAGCAATGCAATCGGTTTCAGAAATTTTATAAGCCATTTTCAGAATACATTAAAGAGTTGTTGCAAATATAGTAATAATATTTAAAAATCACTTGTTCCGACCGGTAATGCCGGAAGCGCGTCGACTCCGTCCCGCTAAAGAATCAATGCCAGAAGGGAGAGCGGCAAGGCAATGACAATCTTGATGGCTTTCGCCTTGAGCCAGGAAATTTTGCTGTCGGCCAGGAGGGGCAGGGAGGCATGGCCGTCCTGCACGATGGAATTGGCGAGCAATACCGGGAACGGAATCATGCCGCCTGCGAATAGGGTCACGAAGATCATGTGGGGACCGGATTCGGGGATCAGCCCGACCGCCATAGCCAGCAGGATCATAAGAACGGGATTATCATTGATCCAAAGGCGCAGGTCGAATGCGCTGAAGAGCGCGCCTGTGACAAGAAGGACGAAAAAAGTCCAAAGGAAGATGGGCGCGAGATGCCGGCGGACGATGTGCTCCCAGAGATGTTCTTCGACGAAATGGTCGGAAGCGAACAGCAGCGCCGCCAGCACGAACAGGCTCAGCGCCCCGAACACCCAGAACATCCATTGCTCATTGAAAATGCGCAATTCGTCCGGGCGCGGTTCTTCCTCCTCGAAGATGCCGAGAACAAGTGCTCCGACGAATACGGCCACACCGATGAAAAGGACGATCCGCTTCCAACCGAAATGCCGGGATGTGAAAGATTCCGCGGGGTGACCGTCAGGCTCATGCAGATCATAGGCATCTTCCAGCCGGGTGGGAAGCGACATGTCCTTGCGGAACAGAACAGTGATGATCCAACCGGCGCCGACCCCCAATACGAACAGGAAGGCGAACAGGAGGGTTGCCTTCCCCGGAAAGAGGGCCAGCATCAGAAAAGATTCATCTCCGACCGTAGCGATCATCATCGCCAGCAGGGCGCCGAAACCGATCATGCGATGGGTGTACAGAGAAACAGAGGCGAAGCCACCCACACAGCCGGGCACCGCTCCGAGCAAAGCGGAAAAGAGAACCTGCGCCAACCGCGACTTCCGCAGAAAGGAAAAAGCCTTCCCGCGGGACTCCACGTGGAAGGATTCGATCAGCAGCATCATGACCACGACGAGACCGGTGATCAGGATGGTATCGCGCAGGGTAGTCAAAAGAAGTGCTTGCATCGTCCGTATTACCCCCTGCCCCTATTCAACCCATCCGCTCAGGAAAAGGTTTACGATCGGACGAAGGGGCGAATTGGTGTACATCGTCAGCAATATCAGGGTGTCGCCGGAAGGGAATCCGGAAGTGTCCAGACTGACGACAAGCGTCCCTTTCCCCGCCGGCGCGATGGTCGGCACGGAGACAGGCTTCAGCTGATTGCTGTCGGAATCAACCTTGTAGATGATCAGGTCGCTCTTCCCCTGATTCTGGATCGGAAAAGAGCCGGTGACTTGGGTTCCCGCCTTGACTTTCGGAAAAGCAAAGGTACTGGCAGTCAGCATCGGACGGGAGCCGTTCTCGCGCTGCTCGGCCGTCCAGTCTGAAAAATTCTCCCGTGTAATAGCAAAAATGCCGATCTGAGAATGACCGGCACCCAGATTTTCATTTTGATCCGTCCGCAAGGCTTCCGCGCCCGGGGCCTTGTCCGGTTCCCGGGCAACAGGACCGGCAACAGCCTTGTATTCTTTCCCGTTCACGACCGGAGTAGCATAGTACCAGTTCAGCCCCCAGAGGCTCCGGTCCGAAGCGACCGTATACTGCAACAAAGCCTTGCTCTTCGGTGGAACGGGATTGGGCGAAACCGAGAGGGACAGCCCTTCGCTGACGTTTTTGAAGGCCAGTCTCAGCGGCTTGGCACCCAAATTCGCAATTGTTACTTCGCCTCCTTTCTGCTCCCCCTGGAGCATGTTTCCGGCTTTGATCTGGGCTTCTTTGAGACCCAGGCTCCCGAATGTCAAGGGATAGGCTTCAGTGAGGCTCAACTCTTTCTCATGGCTTTCTCCACGCAGGCGTAGAATCACGGGCATCTTGATACCGGAGAAATAAACGGTCAGGGACTTGTCGAACGGGGTGGCGGCGCCAAGATTGTCGTACGTCCCCTGGATGGTGCCGGACTCTCCGGGTTTGATCGGCTGGCGTGACCATTGCACGTTCGTACAACCGCAGGAGGAAACCACATTGTAGATGGCAATGGGGTCCTTTCCGATGTTTTTAGCAGTAAAAACGGCGGTCACAGGCCCGTCGGAGAGCAGAATGTCTCCGAAATCGTGGACGGTCTTGTCAAACTGCACCCGGTCCTCGAAAATGTTTCCGGGCTTGCTGCTTTGGGCGGAGGCCGTCGGGTAGACAAGTCCGAAGGACAAGGCTGCAAGTACGAATATTCCAATCAGTTTCTTCATGACACTTTCTCCTATGCAAAAATCTTTCCAAAACGTCGGCAGCGGATTCCGGCACAGCGCATCATACAAATATATGAAGAATATTTTGTAAATTTGCCGTATTATGGCCAATGAGAACCTAAGTAATTATACAGACGCCAACATCAAGACGCTGGAAGGGGTCGAGCATATCCGACGCCGTCCGGGCATGTACATCGGACGGCTGGGGAACGGTTCGAACCCCGGAGACGGAATCTATGTGCTGCTGAAAGAAATCATAGACAACTGCATCGATGAATATTCCGCCGGATTCGGCAAGCAAGTCATCGTCAACATCGACGGGCTGCAGGTTTCTGTCCGCGACTTCGGCCGCGGAATCCCGCTCAACTCCGTGGTCAAAGCCACGAGCGAGCTGAACACGGGGGGCAAATTCGACGACAAGGTCTTCAAAAAGGCCGTCGGTCTGAACGGTGTAGGCACCAAGGCTGTAAACGCCCTCTCCTCCGAATTCTACGTCTCCTCCTTCCGGGAAGGAGAAAGTTCCTGGGCACGCTACGAACGCGGAGAACTGATAGACAGCGGAAAGAACGGGAAGGTCGCTGAGCGGAACGGCACCCTGGTGACCTTCACGCCGGATCACGAGATGTTCGGAGACTTCGACTTCAACATGGAATACGTCGAGACGATGGTCAAGAACTATTCTTACCTGAAGAAAGGACTCACGCTCGTACTCAACGGCACTTCCTACAAGTCGGAAAACGGCTTGCTCGACCTCGTGAATGAAAATCTTTCCGAAACACCCCTCTACGAACCCATCCACCTGGAGGACGAAGACATCGAAGTCGTGCTGACCCACGGCAATTCCTACGGCGAGAACATCGCTTCCTTCGTGAACGGACAGAATACCCGCGACGGGGGGACGCATCTGGCCGCCTTCCGGGAAGCGGTCGCCAAAACGCTGAAGGACTATTTCAAGAAAGATTACCGGCCCGAAGACTGCCGCCAGGGCATCATTGGCGCCATCAGCATCCAGATTCAAGAGCCGAACTTCGAAGGACAGACCAAGACCAAACTCGGATCGACCTACATGTGGGAAAAATTCAAGACTGATGCCAACGGAAAGAGAATCCAGAACCCGGACGGTTCGCTGGAAATCGACCGAGGCCCCACGATCCGCACCTTCGTCAACGATTTCATCGCCAGGAAACTGGACAACTTCCTGCGGATGCATTTGGACATCGCGCCCATTATCGAAGAGAAGATCAAGGCTTCGCAGGCAGAACGCGAGGAGATCGCCGGGATCCAAAAGAAGACCCGCGAGCGAAACAAACGGGCCAACGTCTACAACCGGAAACTGCGCGACTGCCGTTATCACTTCGGAGACAAGATGCCCAAGGATGCGGAAGAAGACTTCGGGGAACTTTCGAGCATATTCATCACGGAAGGAGATTCCGCTTCCGGAACCATCACCAAGACCCGGAACGCCAACTATCAGGCGGTGTTCAGCCTCCGGGGCAAACCGATCAACTGCTACAAGGAGAGCCACAAGCGGGTGGCTGAGAACGAAGAGTTGAACCTGCTGGTTTCCGCCTTGGGTGTGGAAGACGATCTGGATAACCTGCGTTACAACAACATCGTCATTGCGACTGATGCCGACGACGACGGGATGCACATCCGGATGCTGGTTCTGACTTTCTTCATGAAGTTCTACCCGGACCTCATCCGCCGCGGACATGTGTATATCCTCCAGACTCCCCTCTTCCGCGTCCAAAACAAGAAGGAACGTCGGTACTGCTATTCTGTGGAAGAGAAGGACAGAGCGGTCGAGGAATTGAAGACCCCCGTCCAAATCACCCGTTTCAAAGGACTGGGAGAGATTTCCGCCGACGAGTTCTCGAACTTTATCGGGGATGACATGCGGCTGGACCTGGTGAAACTTTCGGAGGAGGAATCCATGTCCCAGATCATGGAATTCTACATGGGTGACAACACGATCGACCGACAGAATTTCATCCGGGCGAATCTGCGGAGCGAGAAGGAATTGGAAGACGTAAACGTTTGATACAATGCACAATTGGGCGAAATTCTGCGGCTGGCTGCTGAAAAAAATGGGCTGGACCTCCGTAGGAGGACCGATGACTGAAAAGAAGGCGATCGTACTCGGAGTGCCGCACACCTCCGCCAAAGACTTTGTGGTCTCCTATCTGTTCTACACCCAATTCGGGAAAACGGCGCATGTGATGATCAAGAAGGAGTTCTTTTTCTGGCCGCTGGGAGTTCTGCTCCGCAAAGTCGGCTGCATCCCTGTAGACCGGAGAAACGCGGCGACCCTCGTCAAAAGCCTCATCACCGAGATGGAAAAGGAAGAAGAATTTCACCTTGCCATCGCGCCGGAGGGAACCCGGAAAGCGATCCGGAAATGGAAAACCGGCTATCACCTGATCGCCAGGGAGGTCGGCTGTCCGGTGTACATGGGTTATTTCGACTGGGGCACGAAGCGCATTAGCGTAGGCACCAAAATCGAACTCACGGAAGATGCCCGGGCAGACACGGATCGGATTCAAGCGCGCTACGAGAAGATGAACCTGGTTGGAAGGCATCCGGAAGGATTCATCACCCATTGAAACACATGATTTATATTCCGCATGGCTGACAAATACAGAAGATTTACCACGAGCAAGGAAAGCTATGTGACCACCCTCGCAAAATTGTTCGACTATTGTACGGACAGTTTCGCAAAAAGACCGCTGTCCCGTTTCGTGGACGGAGGACAGGAATATACCTACCTATCATTCAAGCAGAAGTGCCTGGAGCTTTCCCAACGGTTCAACCGCTACGGAATCAGCGCCGGCGACAAGGTCGCGATCCTGTCCCAGAACATGCCCAACTGGACCGTAGCCATGTTCTCCTGTGTCCCTTTCGGACGGGTTACCGTGCCCATCCTGCCGGATTCTTCGCAGAGCGAGGTGGACAACATCCTAAACCATTCGGACTGCAAAGCCATCTTCATTTCGCAGCGCCTGCTTCCGAAGCTCTCGGAAAAAGCCGCTGCGAAACTGACCCTGGTCATCAACCTCGAAACCTTCGAACTCATTCGAAAAGATGACGCGGCTTTCACCTGCGAAGGACGCGTGACGCGTCCCCAGCCGGACGATCTGGCCTCCATCATCTACACGTCCGGCACGTCCGGGAATGCGAAGGGCGTCATGCTGAGCCACCGGAACTTCTGCCAGAACATCATGGCGGCAGCCCATGCCCAAAAGACGCATAAGCGAGACCGCTGGCTGTCGATCCTCCCCATGTCCCACACGTACGAGATGGCCTTCAGCCTGCTCTATCCGCTCTATGCAGGAGGTTGCGTCTACTATATTCAGAAACCGCCCACCCCTTCCATCCTGATGGCTGCCATGGCGAAAGTCCGTCCGACCATCATGTGTTCGGTACCTCTGATCATCGAGAAGGTCTACAAGACGGCGGTGGTTCCGGTCGTCGAAAAGAGCCGGATCCTCAGTTGGATGAGGGATCGTATGCCCCGTCTCCTCTATTGGTTCATCGGGAAGCGGCTCAAGAAAAGTTTCGGAGGGAAGATCAAGTTCTTCGGCATCGGCGGATCCAAACTGGATTCTACAGTCGAGGATTTCCTGCTGAAAGCGCGTTTCCCGTACGCCATCGGCTACGGGCTGACTGAAACCGCCCCGCTGATCACGAACGCTATTGTCGGGAAAACGAAGGTCGGCTCGATCGGGGTGCCCGCCTACAATGTGGAAGTGAAACTCAGGAACGTGGATCCGGAAACCGGGGAAGGTGAGATCATGGCCAAGGGCGACAACGTGATGCTGGGTTATTACCGGGATCCGGAACGGACGCGTGCGGTGCTCTCCGACGACGGTTGGTTCCGGACCAACGATCTCGCCACCGTCGACTCCAAGGGACGCTACTACATCAAAGGCCGACTCGGAAACATGATTGTGGGCCCAGCGGGCGAAAACATCTATCCGGAGGAAATCGAGCAACTGATCAACACCATCCGCGGGGTAAATGAATCCCTCGTGGTGGAGCGGGAAGGCAAACTCGTAGCCCTGATCAAGTTCGACGACAGCGTGTTGAACTGGAACCAAGAACGGGAGGACAATTTCTTCAAAATGCTCGAAGAGCGGAAAAAGACCGTCCTTGAATATGTCAACAAGCATGTTTCCAAGCAGTCCAAGATCAGTGACGTAGAAGCGATGAAGGAAGATTTCGAGAAGACAGCCACGCAGAAGATCCGCCGATTCAAGTACAAGGAACCGTCCCGGAAAGAAGAAACCAAGTCCGAAGAACCATGACACCTTTTCAACAAATCGCAGCGTGCGCGTTGGTGACCCTGTACGTCTGCATCCCTTCTTTCAAGCTGTCCGCGCAAGTCTTGACGGAAGCGGACAGTTACCATGCGGCCTTGAATGAACGCTACATCTACGCGGTCATGAAATTTCAGCGGCTGCGCTATGACCGGTACCGGATCACCGTAGACTATGGTCAAGAACCCAGTTCTTCCCGGGATCACGTGCTGAGCAGCCGGACCGGCATCCGCTATTTCAGCTCAACGGCGGAAGCGCTCAACTGGCTAAGCGCCAACGGGTGGAACCTGCAGCAGGTCATCGCGGACTACAGCGCCTCCGAGGAAGGCGGCAGCACCTCCTTCTCTTACCTGATTCGCAAGAACGTAACCGGCATGCCTGCGTCCGAAATCAACCGGCAGTTCAACCTCTTCTCTTCACAGAAGAACAGACGTTCCCTCGACGGCCTCCAGCCCCAGCAGGACAAAAACGGCAACTTCCCGGAATAGAGATCCCGGATCGGAAGAGCGTTTTCCGGTTGGTGGAAAGAGTATGCGGAATCGTGAAACCGCAATCGATCGCCACTTGGCTCTGAACCATTTTGGAAGAGGCATACCGGTCGTTGAGGATACTCCCGATCGAGGGAACTTCATCCAGATCCGGAGGAATCCGAGCGCTTCCGTATTGAGCCGAAAGAAAGGTACACCCCGTTCCGTCAGGATGTCGATGACTGGATTGGGGTGTGCGTCCTCTTTGTTCGTGAAAATAAGGATCATCGTACCGTAAGAAGGTTGTGGTAAACCTGGTCCCAGACAAACTACTGATACTCCACACTCGGCCGGATATGGAGTATCAACCCGTAGAATCAGGTGTTCCAACATGATCTGAACGCGAGCGGATAGCATCTTCGTCATCCTCGGGATTAAAAAATTACCACATTTTCTTACAAGGACACGCGAAAACACTTTCGCTATATTTCAGCTCGGCAAACGCCTTGCCCTTCACAAATGAATATTCTTGAAAAAAATCATCACAGGGCAGAATCTGAAAGCATGGCAGACAGCAGGGGTAGGTCGCAGTGCATCCGTTCTTGCTTCGGCGCGGGGATTTCCCAAAGCACGGGAACGGCCGCCTGGCGCACAGGGTGGTGTAGGGCATATTCCGGTTGAAGATACCCCCTTTAAAGGGGGATGTTGCAACGCCATAGTGCCTTGCAGAGCACCCCAAGGCCCTACCCCGTTCCCGTGCTTTGCGAAGGGGCCCGGAAATACCCTCGCAAACCCGTAGGCACCCGCAGCTCGTCAGCGGGAGGGTCACAAAAACGGCCGGCTGATTCACTCAGCCGGCCGTAAAAGCATCCGGAACAAATTTATTCGGAAACGACTTCGAATTTAAGGGTGGCGAATACTTGTTTGTAGCACTTCACCGAAGCCTCGTATTCACCGAGTAACTTGACATCATCGGGAACGGTGATGTTCTTTTTGTCGATTTCAATACCCACGTTGTGGAGGGCCTCCGCAAGCTGAGCCGCTGTAACGGATCCGTAGATCTTACCCGTCTCGCTCACCTTGACAGCGACCTTGATCGGCATCTCTTCGATCTGCTTCGCGAGCGCTTCAGCATCCGCAACCAGCTTCGCCTCTTTGTGCGCGCGCTGACGGACAGTTTCTTCGTGCTGCTTGATGGCAGCAGGAGTGCCCGAAACGGCGAACCCCTTGGGGATCAAGAAATTGAGAGCATACCCAGGCTTCACTTCAACCACATCCCCGGGCTCGCCGAGGTTGGCGACTTCTTTCTTCAAAATAATCTTCATAGCGAGTATCTCCTATTTTATTTAAGCAAGTCCGTCACGTAGGGAAGCAGCGCAAGCGAGCGGGCACGCTTAATGGCCCGAGCCACTTTCCGCTGGAATTTGAGGGAGGTTCCGGTAATGCGGCGCGGGAGAATCTTCCCTTGCTCGTTCAGGAACTTCTTCAGGAATTCCGGATCCTTGTAATCGACGTATTTGATGCCTGCCTTCTTGAAACGGCAGTACTTCTTCTTTCTCACCTCGACTGCAGGAGGATTGAGATAACGGATTTTTCCGCCTTTCGCGTCATTCTGTGCCATATGTATTCCTCCTTGATTTATGCATTGTCTTCATTAGCCTCTTCCTCCTCGTCATCCACATCGTCGTCCTGCAACTTGGCTTTCGCCTTCACGGGAGCGGCTTCGACCGGGGCCTCAGCCTTCTTCTTGCGATTTTCTCTACGGTGTTCCGCATACGCGACCGCATCCTTGTCCAAGGCGACGGTCAAAAAACGGATGATCCGCTCGTCACGGTGATACTGCGTCTCGAGCACATCTACAAATTCAGGGTTGGCCCTGAACTCGATCAAGTAATAAAAGCCGGAAGTCTTGTGCTGGATCGGATAAGCCAGCTGACGGAGCCCCCAGTCCTCTTCGTACACCACCTCGCCCCCATTGTCTTTGATGAGCTGGATGTACTTGGCAACCGCTTCCTTCATCTGTTGTTCAGACAAAACGGGAGTAGCGATGAAAACGGTTTCGTACTGTTTTAGCATCTTGTAATTGTTTAATAATAAATAAATTGCAATCCTTTTGGAAACGTATGCCAACCAAAAGGACTGCAAATATAAACATTAATTTGCTTTCCGGCAAACCTATTTCTCAGGAATGTTCTCCAGCACAGCGGTGACGAACTTCCATGTGGCGCCGACCGAATCGATCTTCACCCGCTCGTCAGGAGAATGGGGATGCACGATGGTCGGGCCGAGGGAGACCATCTCCCAGTTCGGGTATTTGGCGCCCATGATCGCGCATTCGAGTCCCCCGTGCGTGGCAGTCACCTTGAGCTCCTTGTTGAAGAGTTTTTTGTAGGTGTCTTGGAGCACCTGAATCATAGGAGTTCCCAACTTGGGCGCCCATCCGCTGTACGCTCCTGAAGTGGAATACTTCGCACCGGCCAGTTCGAAGGTATAACGGATCGAATCCGCCAACGCCATCTTCGCGGCGTCAATGGAGCTCCGCGTCAAGGAATGCACCACGAGATGTCCTTTCTCCGTGCGGACGATCGCCAAGTTCGTGGAGGTTTCGGTAAGTCCGGGCAGGGTGTCGCTCATGCGCTTTACCCCGTGCGGGCATGCGAGGATAGCCTTCAGCGCCCGTTCGACGACCTTCGGGCTGATATAACGCGCAGCATTCTCCGACTGTTTCTCGAACAGGAGGCTCATGCCGGGATCCGAGTATTGGTACTCGAACTTGATGTCGGCGAACACCTTCTCGGCAGCGGCTTTGAACGCGCGGACGTGCTTGGAAGGGATGACCAGGTCGGCCTCCGCTTCGAAAGGAATCGCATTGCGCAGGGATCCGCCCTTGATATTGGATACCTTGACCTCGAAGTCCGCGATCGTGGCCATGAGAATCCGGCAAAGCACCTTGTTTGCATTGGCCCTGCACAGCGCGATGTCCATTCCGGAGTGTCCGCCCTTCATGCCTTTGACGGAGAGCTTGTAGGTCACCATGTCTCCGGGCACCGCATAGGTCCGGTAGGAGAAGTCCGCGGAACCGTCAATTCCGCCGGCGCAGCCGGTGCAAAGTTCACCTTCCTCCTCGGAATCGAGATTCAGCAGAATGTCTCCTTTGAGAACCCCGGGCTTGAGCGCGTTGGCACCCGTCATGCCCGTTTCCTCGTCATATGTAATCAAAGCCTCGAGCGGTCCGTGCTTCAGTGTCTTGTCCTCGAAAACGGACATCGCGATCGCCACGCCGATGCCGTTGTCCGCGCCCAGAGTGGTACCCTTCGCGCAAAGCCATTCTCCGTCGATCCGGGTTTCGATGGGATCCGTCAGGAAATCATGCTTCGTGTCCGCTGTTTTCTGCGGAACCATGTCCATGTGGGCCTGCAAGATGACCCCTTTCCGGTTCTCGTAGCCCTTGGTCGCGGGAGCTGAGAATATAATGTTGCCTGTATCGTCCCGCTTGACATCGATGCCACGTTCTTTTCCCCATGCAAGGAGAAATTCCTGGACTTTGCTTTCGTGTTTCGAAGGACGAGGCTGCCTGGTCAACAGATAGAAATTGTTCCAGACGATTTTGGGTTGCAAATCTTTGATTGTCATAGTGCTGATTATAGTTGATAAAAAAAGTCGTTCCTATTTGCCGAGCGGGAAGTAGCTTTCCGTTCCGAGCTGGTAGACGGGAATCCGGCTCTGGAGAATCGGTCGGACCCCGTCGGTGAGCTTCACAGTGCAGACCGCCGGGATCCGGCACAGCGCCACGTCCCCTTTGGCAGAACGGCCTTTGCCTGCTGCGGGAGCGATGTCCTGCGGAAGGATCTCCAGCAGATAGGGTTTGCCGGAGAGGTTGTCGGCGGCCACGATCCCGTCGGAATCGGAAATGCGGAAGGCCACGTAAGTCTGATTCTTCTGTCCTCTTACGGGGACGACATCGCAGGTGACCTTCTGCGGTTGAAGTTCACTGTAGCCCACAAAGAGAGACATGTATTCTTTCTCCAAGGCGGCGATCTCCGCAAGAGCGGCACCCATGGCTTCGCCACTGTAAGTCGCGTCCGTGTCACCGATCACGATCTGCATCCGCTTGCGCCTTAGTTCGAAGATCACATCCGCCGCCTCTCGCGCCCGCTGTTCCAAGGGCTTCTCGACAACCATGTTCTGCTGGACCGCCACCCGGTTGTAGGCCGCATCATTCTGAACGCCGCGGAAAAGGGTGGTCGCCTCCGACGTGAGGTTCGAACTGATGCCCCGTTCGGAGAAATCCGCAGCCCTCGGGGACGGGAAACGCCACTGGGACGTTTCTCCGAAACTCCCGTCGGAAACCGCGATCAACCCTTGACTGGACAAGGAAAGATAAGCGGTCTTTTCGGGATCGATGAAAAAGCGCGCGGAAGGATCCGCTTCTATGTACGGCGTCATCTTCACGTCATCGAGCGTACAGGTTGTCTGATCCTGTTGTCTCGCTTGGACGCCGAGGTACTTTTCGGCAAACTTCGCATAGGGTCCAGCGAAGAAATGCTCGCAGACGGCTTCCACTTCCAACCTGATCGTTGTCTGAGGAAGAGCATAGGAAACAGTTCCATACGGATCTTGCGCCCGGATCGGGCCGGCCGGCAGCAGAGCGCACGCCAGAAGCAGCATGGGGAGAGTGGGAATACGTTTCATAATCCAGGGTAGTTTTTCATTTCCAACGCTTGTGAGTCCATAGGTAGTTCCAGGGGGTCTCTTCGATGTCCTGCTGGAGCAAAGAATAAAATTTGACCATGATTTCATGAGGGGTCATCCGGGAGGCGTCAGGACAGATTTCCGTGAAACTGCAAGTGTAATGCCCCTTCGAAACCGGCAGATGATTCATGTAGAGCACGCTCATCCCCCGCTTGCGGGCGATGGAGGCTCCTCCCAGCATGGTTTGTGTCGGCTGATGCATGAATTCGACCGGATCGGGCGCGATGGCGTCCCGGTACGGATATTGGTCGGCCGGGACTATATAGATCTGCTTGCGTTCCTTGCTCGAAAGCGCGAAACGCAGAATATCCCGGGAACTGATGTAGCCTTTATAATCACGACCGGGCACGCCGGCGCACCGGTTCAGACGCATGATTTCATTCCAGGAATCGCTGGAAAGCGGCTTATAGACCACGATGGCATCGTCGCGGGCATAGCAGCCGCGGATTGCGGGACTGGAGCTGTAACAGACAAGTCCGCCCAGCAGTTCCCAGTTGCCGCAATGGGAGTCCAGGATCATTACACCCGGAGAATTCCGGAAGGCTTCTTCGAGTACTTCCGGGTTGGCGAGTTCGAAAAGCCGCTGCTTGCGGAACCGTTCCTCATTCGTACAGCCCCCGAACCAAACGGTTTCTGCGATGATCGTTCCGAAGTGACGGTAGAAACGACGGGCGATCTGCTTCAGATCACCGTAGTTCTTGTCGGGGAACGAGCGGGCGAGATTGGTCATGACGACATCCCTGCGATAGCGCAGCAGATCCCTCAGCACCCAAGAGATAAAACTTGCACAGGCATAGTGAAACCCCAGCGGCAAGGCGGACACCAACCGCAGAAACCCATACATCAGCTTTACCCCGATCTTCATATCTTCGTTTCTTTGTTTTGTAACTAACAAAATTACGAAAATAGTCGCAATAAATGAAAAAACAGTAGGAAAACGGCAGAGTCAAAAAGCAAGTGCGACAGGAAGGCGTAGGAGTCGGCGAAATACACCGTGGTCTTCAGATCCTGTGCGATGCGCTCGAGCCGCGCGCAAGGTCTCGCGGCTCACCGTAGACTTGTGCACTTTTGTGTTGCTTTTTGACCCTGTCCAACGCCGGCGGGCTACAAAGACGGCGTTGCGCTTCTATCTTGAACTTTCAAAAAAGTTCCGAGTATGTAGTGTGCAGCCACGAAATTCTATCTAACCATATTTCTTACTCTCTCTTGCAACTCCTTTATCCTCTGCATCAGAACTTCAAACTCCAGCGATTGACCATAAATGAATGAGCGTTTCATCTCAGCATAATCGGTTTCCCATTGCTTCATTTCCTTCTCCGGAATCATAAAATTGATAGTGGAAGGATTGTGAGCATCGTAATCGACATAATTTAAGGCATAATACGTTCTGCGATGCTCCACTATAGCGTTATATAGTGAGTTATCAGACAGGGCTTCACATCCATATTGTGTGTCCATAAGTCTTTCCAAATCGTATAAATGGCGAGACATTCTTAGACTTCTCGGCTTTTCCTTTTGGAACTCTTCGGCCAGCAGGAATAGTTTTTCCAAGAAAGTACGGGTTGGCACTACAGTTCTTACTTTGCAATTAGCACCGGTATCCTCACCTTCAAAACTCTTCTCTATCAAAGAATGGATATCTCGCGACTCCGTTGGTTCATCCATCGAAAGAGCGCTAACCTCAATCTTTACACGGGGAGGAATATACGTTATTGTCTCTTCAACAATTGAAGGATAGTGCAAAAGAATGACCGTCGGGTCTCTATCAGAATCTATTAAACGCCACTCCCCATTTTTATCTTGCTCTTTTGTCACATTTTCTATACTATAGCCGGAAACGCCAATTGCCCGCAAATTAGCATCCAATTGTGTTGAGAGCGTATCGTGAATATAGGCACGAGCCCTCTTGCGCAATTTTTCACGTTGATTTTTGCTTGTCTTCTCAATCCCGAAGAATGAATGGCTAATGGCCAAATCTATGTCTTCAGAAAAGCGTTCAATTAGATTGAAACCTTTGGAAAGAGAAGTCCCGCCTTTGAAAATCAACGACTCGCAACACTCAGTCAGGAACAGAGCTTTTAGAGTTACAGTTACCCACCAATCTTTTTCTATTGCTACCTGATTGATCCCCGGATGCCCGGTTTCCGTCTGTTGCAGCATTGCCAGACGATCCAGTATATTATTATTCAGCCACAATCTTCCCATATTTAATTATTAAGCATCGGTTTTACAATTCTCTTCATCCAAACAGGCATCATATCAACGTCCCCGGCAAGATTATCCTTATCAGGTTCTTTGGATATTAGTTCACGAATAATCCGTAATTCTTCGTTGCCGATATTTTCTTGCTTTAATGTCTTAAGAGCCTGCACCAATAAAGCTATCAGAGGTGTTTTATAACAGAAATTCTTGGGAACACCTCGTTTAAGCATTATCTTACGATTGGCTAATTTGATAGTTCGTTCACTACCTGTGGTTAGGTATGTATAATTCATTGGAACTTGGGTCGAGAGTCCCAATGCATTCAAAGCGGTCATTCCTGATGGCAATACTTCTGCTTTATCGCGAGCAGCAATCGCCCGGACAACTTTTTCAACAGATGGTAAGACCAAACCAAACCTACTCTTTCTCGGCTTCACATATATTCCTTGAGCAATCTTGTATAGCACTCCGCTACTTGTCAGTTCCGACAAGGTACTTCCTACAAACTCGGAGTGATATTCGGGAAAATCGGAGCGAAACAATACACTGTCTTCAGGTAATGCCACTATTCGATCTTTAAGAGTTATATTTTCTGTAATGGAATGTTCGCTGCTCATAACACCTTTGAAATTTTGCTGTTTTTTCAAAGGTAAAGTTAGGAAGTTTTTTTGAAACGAGAAAACAAACGATGAAAAAGTTCCGAGGGCAGAGTCAAAAAGCAAGTGCGACAGGAAGGCGTAGGAGTCGGCGAAATACACCGTGGTCTTCAGATCCTGTGCGATGCGCTCGCGCCGCGCGCAAGGTCTCGCGGCTCACCGTAGACTTGTGCACTTCAATCTGCCGGGCAATGGCGCTAAGGCTCTTGCCTGATTGCAAACCCAGGTAGATTGCGTTTCTTTGCTCTCGGGTCAATGGATGATATTTCATAACCTTTGATTTTGTTCTTTATGCACAAAAAAACTATATTAGCGCGTTGAATTGCTAATTCTGTATTAAAAATATATAGTATTTATGTTCAAAGGACAACCCAAAGGGCTCTTCGCCCTCGCTCTGGCCAACACGGGTGAACGCTTCGGCTACTACACCATGTTGGCCATCTTCATGCTCTTCCTGCAGGCTAAATTCGGTTTGGAGCAGGCTGCGGCCAACCAAGTCTACGCCATCTTCCTGGCGGCTGTCTATTTCATGCCCGTAATCGGCGGCTGGCTCGCCGACAAGATCGGATTCGGAAAATGCATCGTCACGGGCATCTGCGTCATGTTCGTAGGCTATGCCTTCCTCTCCATCCCGACCGCCGCGAATGGCTTGGGCTTCGCGCTCATGATCGGAGCGCTCACGCTGATCTCCATCGGCACAGGTCTCTTCAAGGGTAACCTGCAAGTGATGGTCGGCAACTTGTTCGACGAGCCCAAGTATCAGGCCAAGCGAGACAGCGCCTTCAGTCTGTTCTATATGGCGATCAACGTCGGCGCAATGTTCGCTCCGTCTGCAGCGACCGCGATCACGAACCGGTTCCTGAGCAAGGCCGGCCTCATCTACAAGGCTGACATTCCCGCCTTGGCCCACCAATTCATGGACGGGACCATCAGGGCGGCAGACTCCGCTAAGCTTGCCGACCTGGCTACGCAGATGCCGGATGCCCAGATTGCAGGTATGGGGCTGGAGCAGTTCTGTCCCTACTACATCGAACACCTGTCCTCCTCTTACAACATGGGATTTGCCGTCGCATGCGTTTCCCTGATCGCTTCCTTCCTCATCTACTTCGGCTTCCGCAAATGGTTCAAGCACGCGGATGTCAATGCCAAGCAGAAAGCCCAGACACAGGAAAATTACGTGGAACTGACTCCGAAGCAGACCAAGGATCGCATCGTGGCCCTGATCCTCGTGTTCGCAGTCGTGATTTTCTTCTGGATGGCCTTCCATCAGAATGGCGCCTCCCTGACCTGGTTCGCGCGCGACTACACCCAGAGCTATGCGACGGGTTGGACGCGGATCGGTTTCAACATTTGGGCGCTTGCCTTGATCGCGGCCTCCGTGTACACCCTGTTCGGCATTTTTCAATCGGAGAAACCTTCCGGCAAACTCGGATGCGGAATCGTTACGGCTGCTCTCTGGTCAGGCGCATACCTGATCTATCGCGGGCTTGACAACCCCTTGTCAATCCAGCCGCAGCTTTTCCAGCAGTTCAACCCGTTCTATGTCGTTTCGCTCACTCCTGTGTCCATGGCGATCTTCAGCGCGCTCGCAAACAAGAAAAGCGCCCGGTATCCCCAGGGCATGGAGCCCTCCGCCCCGAAGAAGATCGGAATCGGCATGTTCGTGGCGGCCCTCGGCTATCTCGTCATGATTTTCGCTTCACGCGGTCAGATGTCCCCCGCTGCTTTGAGCGGAACCGTTTCCCCGGATCCCGTGGTTCCCACCTACCTGATGGGCACGTACCTGATCCTCACCTTCGCTGAACTGCTGCTCAGCCCGATGGGAATCTCATTCGTATCGAAGGTCGCTCCTCCGAAGTTCAAAGGTCTGATGATGGGACTCTGGTTCGCCGCCAGCGCGATCGGGAACTACCTGAGCTCGATTCCGGGCCTTCTCTGGAAAAAGGTCCCCCTCTATGTCAACTGGGTCGTGCTCATGATCCTCTGCACCATTGCAGGCATCGTCATGTTCGCGCTCTTGAAGAAACTCGAGGCGGCCACGGAAGACTAGTTGGACGCGGTGGCCGAAAAAGAGCTTCCGGAATGGGCGGAGATTTACGACGATCCGCAGAATTTCCGGAATCATCCGATTACTTTCCCGACCCGGTTCGCCGAACAGACGAGGGTCGGGCAACAAACACGCAACGATGCCGAGACTTTTCATCATATCGGGCTGCAACGGATCGGGAAAGACCACCGCATCCTATTCCGTGCTTCCGGAACTCCTGGACTGCGGAGAGTTCGTAAATTCCGACGAATTCGCAAAGAGCCTTGCGCCATTCAACCCGGAAAAAGCCTCCGTAGCCGCCAGCCGGTACATGCTGCTCAAGATCCGGTACCTGTTCGAGCGAAAGCAGGACTTCTGCATCGAAACCACTCTCGCAACCCGATTCCTGCTCAAAATGATCCGCAACGCGCAGGAAGCGGGCTATTACGTGACCATTGTCTATTTCTGGTTGAGTTCACCGGAACTGGCCATCGCTCGCGTCAAAGCCCGGGTAGAAGCCGGCGGACACAACATCAAGGAAGAGACGATCCGCAGACGGTACAGCCGGGGGCTCTACTACTTGTTCCGAGACTTCATTCCGCTTTGTGACCACTGGATCCTGACAGATAATTCAACGGATCCGGCCACGCCGATCGCGGACGGCACGAAGAACAGCCTTCACATCTCCGATGAAGAAAAATACGAGAAGATCCTCCGGATGAATGCCGAATTTGAAAAAATATTGGAAGGGACACGATGAAAGAGAAGCGTCTCTATCTGGATACATTCCGGGTGGATGAACCTGCGCTTGACAGGTTGATCGAGGAAGGGAGGAGAGAGGGCGGCGACTATTGCGATCTCTTCTTCGAAGATACCACTTGGACGGATCTGCTGCTCCGAGACGGACAGGTCGCCTCAGGAGGTTTCCATGTCGACCACGGAGTCGGCATCCGGGTGCTGCAGGGGGAAAAGACGGGGTACGCCTATTCCGAACGGACGGAATTACCATTGATGCTCGAGGCCGCCAAAGCCGCTTCGGCGATTTCGATGTCCTCTGCCATCCGCCGTCCGTTCCGGAAGGCGGGGCTGAAAACGGTTCGAAATGAAGCGCCCGAGATGCTTTCAGGATTCCGGATATTTCCGGAAAGAATGTCCTTTCCCGACCGGTATCCTTTCCGCGCGGACTGGAGAACCGAGGAAGCGCGAAAATTTGTACCGCTGCTGGAGCGCCTGGAAAGATTGATCACCGCGAAAGATCCCCGGATCGTCAAGGTCATCGTCAGGATGTCCAGCCAAGTCAGCGATATTCTTCAATACAATTCTTTCCGGGAAATGACCTTCGACACGCGTCCGCTTGCCAGCCTGGCGGTCTCGGTCATTTTCAGCCAGGGCAATGTCACGGAAAACAAGTCCGTATCCAGAAGCTTCCGGACGGGTCCTGAAATGCTAACGGAGGAACTGTTGTTGGAAATTGCCGAGGATGCGGTGCGGGGCATCGACGAACGGTTCGCGGCGAAACGGCCGGAAGGAGGAGAGATGCCTGTCGTCATGGGTTCCGGTGCCTCCGGCATCCTGCTCCATGAAGCCATGGGCCATGCGTTCGAAGCCGATTTCAACCGCAAGGGGCAGTCCATATTCAGCGACCGGGTGGGCCAAAAGGTCTGCGACGCGCGCATTTCCATCGTAGATGACGGAACCCTTCCGTCCAACCGCGGCGCCGTGAACTACGACGACGAAGGCGTGCCTGGACAGAAGACGTACATGGTCCGCGAAGGGGTGCTGCGTTCCTATCTCCACGACCGCATCAGCGCCCGGTTCTACGGCGTGTCCCCGACCGGCAACGGCAGACGGGAAAGTTTTCGCTACCCTCCGCTTCCCCGCATGCGCGCCACCTACATGGAAAGCGGGGATGCCGATCCGGCCGAGATCATCGCCAGCGTGAAGCGAGGCATCTACGTGGATGAATTTTCGAACGGGCAGGTCCAGATCGGGGAGGGCGACTTTACGTTCTTCGTAAAGAGCGGTTCCCTCATCGAAAACGGCCGTCTGACCCGCCCGGTGAAAGATATCAACATCATCGGCAACGGTCCACGCGCACTGGCGGATATCGCGGCTGTCGGGAATGACTTGAAAATAGACGAAGGTGCCTGGACTTGCGGAAAGGGGCAGAGTTGCCCGGTTTCCTGCGGCATTCCGACGGTCCTGGTTGACCATCTTATCGTTGGAGGAGAATGACCATGATTCCTGAAAACGAGATACAAATCCTTGAGCGCGCTATGGCGATGGCACTGGAAGCCGGCGCGCAAAAAGCCCGGTTCACTTTGTCCTGGAGTTGTATGGATTCCTTCGCGACGCTCAACGGAGAATTGGATAGAGTGAACCACTGCCTGGACCATGCTTTGACAATCTGCCTCTTCGTGGACGGACGATTCGGGAGTTTTTCCACCAACCTGCTGCAACTGGAAACCCTGGGACCTTTTCTGCAAAAAGCAGTCTCGACCGTCAGGATGCTGGCGGAAGACCCCTGCAGAGACCTTCCCGATCCTGCGCGGACGGCCCGTGACGCTCGAACCGGGAGGGAACTCGGTCTGCTGGATCCAGCCTACGCTTCCATAAACGCCGCGCGCAGACTGGACTTGGCCGGCAAAGCGGCCATCTTTCCGGAAATGGGAAACAAGGAACTACGTTCCGACACGGGAATGACGTACCGGCTCATTTCCGAAGAAGGGGAATATTCCGACACCCTCACGGACCAGTTGGTAATCGACAGCAACGGGCTCCGGTGCCGGCACACCGAAACCGCCTTCGAATACGGGGTAGAAACGACCATACAAGACAGTGAAGGCCGGAAATACAGCGGCTATTGGTGGGACTCGTCTCCGCTTCTGGAGCGGCTCGACCTCCGCTTCCTCGGAAGAACCGCCATGGAAAGGGCTGCCGCGCAGATCGCTCCGGAGAATCCGGAAAGCGGGAAATACAACCTGGTAGTGGACAGCGAATGTGCCTCCAGGCTGGTGAATCCCCTGCTGAAAGCGCTCGGTGGATATTCCCTGCAGCAGCGGAATTCTTTCCTGGAAGGCACCCTGGGGACTCAAGTCTTTTCCGAAGGACTGACACTCGTGGACCGGCCGAGAACTCCCGGCAGGAGCGGATCCAAGCTCTTCGACTCGGAGGGCGTCGCCACGAAGGAGGCTCCGATCATCGAAGGAGGGATCGTTCGGACGTACTACATCAACACGTATATCGCCAGGAAGATGAACACGACTGCGACTGTGGAGGAAGCCCTGCGACCCGTTCTCCTCCCCTATCTTTCCCCCGTCTTGGGAGAACGTCCGTCCACCCTGGACCGGAAGGCCATCCTGGAGAAAGTCAAAAACGGGATTCTGGTGACCGGATTCAACGGCGGGAACAACAACTCCTCGACGGGTGATTTTTCCTACGGCATCGAAGGCTTCCTGTTCGAGGAAGGCAGAATCACCCGTCCCGTCCGGGAAATGCTGATTACCGGAAACTTTTTGACGTTATGGAATCATCTCCTCGCAGCCGGGGACGACGCCCGCTTCTGCATGTCGAAACTTATTCCTACCTTAGCATTCGAAAATGTCGATTTCAGCAGTTAAAACCGAATATAAACGATCCGAATATGAAAGTTGCAAACAACAAAGTGGTCGCATTGACCTATGAACTGGAAGTAGAAGGCGCCATTGCCGACAAGGCGACCGATGAGATGCCGTTGGAATATATTCACGGAAACCAGATGCTGCTCCCGAAATTCGAAGCGGAGCTTCTGGGAAAAGATGCGGGAGAAGATTTCAGCTTCTCGCTTTCCCCGGAAGACGGGTATGGCGTCGCCGATGAGAAACTCCGCATCGACCTCCCGAAGACCGCCTTCGAAATCGACGGAAAGATCCGCGAGGACATCCTGCAGGTCGGCCGGGTTCTTCCGATGCTCAACAACTCAGGCCAGATGGTCCAGGGGAGGATCCTAGAGTTGAAGGAAGATGCGGTCCGCATGGACTTCAACCATCCGATGGCCGGGAAGACGCTCTGTTTCAAAGGCAAGGTCATCTCCGTCCGGGATGCCTCCGAGAAAGAACTTCAGGAAGGGCTTCACGGAGAATTCCTTCCGGAAGAGTCCTGCGACGAGAGGGGTTGCTGCTGTCCCGGCTGCGAGGGACACGGAGAGGGCGATTGCTGTCAAGGAGAAAGTCACGGAGACGGAGACTGCTGCTGCAAGCAGGACGCGTAAGCATCACTCCATGAAGACGGCGGTTGTCATCCTGAACTGGAACACGGTCCAGTATCTGGAGAAGTTCCTTCCCGGACTGCTCGCCTCGATGCCTTCCGATGCGGAAGTGATCGTGGCTGACAACGCGTCTACGGACGGTTCCATGGACATGTTGTCCGCGAAGTTCCCGTCTGTCCGGCAAATCCGCCTCGACAGGAACTATGGCTTTACAGGAGGCTACAACCGCGCCTTCCAGGCCATCCGCTCCCTCCCGGACGCGGACGGACTGACGTATTTCCTACTCATCAATTCCGACATCGAAGTTTCTCCCGGCTGGCTGGAACCTCTCGTCGAATGGATGGACAACCACCCCGGCTGTGCCGCCTGCGGCCCGAAACTCCGCTCCTATTTCCGCAAGGACCTGTTTGAATATGCCGGGGCCGCCGGAGGCTTGCTGGACCGTTTCGGCTACCCGTTCTGCCGCGGAAGGGTACTGCGCCGGGTCGAACAGGACACCGGCCAGTACGACTCCCCCGCGGATGTGTTCTGGGTGACCGGCGCCTGTCTGCTGGTTCGCAAGCAATTATTCGAGGAAATGGAAGGACTGGACGAGCGTTTTTTCGCCCACATGGAAGAAATCGACCTTTGCTGGCGCCTCCAGCTGGAAGGCTACCGGGTGACCGTCGTTCCCCGGTCTGTGGTCTATCACTTGGGTGGCGGCACGCTGCCGAACCATTCCCCCTGGAAACTGAAGCTCAACTACAGGAACAACCTGCTCATACTGGAGAACAACCTTGCGAAAACCTATGCCCTGAAAAAGCAGGAGACAGGCTTCGCTCCCGAAATCGCAGCGAAGATCGCCTGCAGGGAGGCAAGGCTGACCCTCTTTTTCAGAAAGGTGCTGGACGTCTGTTCCGCCGTGGTGTACCTGCTGACCGGCAAGCTGGATTACTTCCGTTCCGTTCGCGAGGCGCACAAGGAATTCCGGCGTGCCCGACACGGAATCCGGCCGGAGAAAGTCCGGTCCTTCCTGGAACACCATCCGGATATTCCCGCTCCCGCTTTATTTCCCCGATGGATCGTATGGCACGCATTGACAAAAGGAGACCGTATTTTTGAGTATTTAAGGAAAAAGGTATGAAAATCGTCATCGTAGGGGCCGGGGAGGTGGGCTCCCATTTGGCCAAGATGCTCAGCCAGGAATGGAACGACATCACGGTCATCGACAGCGACGCCGAAAGGCTTGCGCGCTTGAACACGATTGTCGATGTGGTCACCATTGAAGGTTCGCCTTCCTCCATCAAAGTTATGAAAGAGGCGGAGGTACAGCGCGCGGACCTTTTCATCTCCGTCGTGCCCTTCGCCCCCCAGGATGTAAACATCGTGAGCGCCTTGCTCGCCAAAAACCTCGGAGCCAAACGAGTCACTGCAAGGATCGACGACGAAGAGTTTCTCACCTCGGAAAACCGATTGTTTTTCAAGCAAATGGGAATCGAACTGATGTTCTACCCGGAAAAACTGGTCGCAGACGAAATCGTGGATCTCCTGAAGCGGACGGCAGCGACTGAATCCATGGATTTCGGCCATGGCAAGTTGCAGATCGAAGTATTCAAACTGGAAGAGGATTCGCCGCTGCTGGACATGAAACTTTCGGAGTTCGCCGCCGTCGCTTCCTCATCCGAACTGCAATTCCGGGTCATCGCCATCACACGCTACGGGGAGACCTTGATCCCGAAACCGGAGACGAAGTTCCTGTACCACGACCTGGTGTTCATCATCGCCAAGCGTGAAGGGATCAAAAGCCTGTTGAAATTTCTGGGGAAGAGCGACATCGAGGTGAACAAGGTCCTGATCCTGGGCGGATCGCACATCGGGGAAATGGTCGCCCGGCAGCTGAGCAGCCATATCGATACCGTCAAGATCATCGAAAAGAACAAGGAGCGCGGCATAGAACTCTCCGAAAAACTGCCCGGCAACGTCATCGTCGTTACTGGGGACGGACGAAATTCCGACCTGCTGCTGGAAGAAGGGATCCGCGAATACGATGCTTTCGTCGCCTTGACCGGCAACGACGAGGCGAACGTCCTGTCCTGTGTCATTGCAAAAAAATTCGGGGTAGGACGCGTGATCGCCGAGGTAGAAAACATTGAATACCTGCATATCGCGGAAGAAATGGGCGTGGACGCCGTGATCAACAAAAAACTCGTCACGGCGGGACGGCTGTTCAAATTTACGCTCAGCGGCAAGGCCCGGATGGTGAAATACATGAGCGGCACCTCCGCTGAAGTGCTCGAATATACGGTACCGCCGGAGAGCGCCATCACGAAAGGCGCGCTCAAAGACATCGATTTCCCGCGGGATGCCGTGATCGGAGGGGTGATACGGGGCAGTGAATCCATCATCGCCGTCGGTTCGACCAGAATCGAGCCCTACGACCGCGTGGCCGTGTTCGCCCTGCAGAGCGCGGTTACGGAAGTGGACAAACTCTTCAGATGATCTCCTTTCTCACACAAGAATCTTTAGAGGCTGAGCTCAAGCCAGCGGGTTTCCTTTTCGTCAAGTTCCGAGGAGAGCGCGGCATATCGGTTCGTAAGTTTTTGAATTTCAGCGAAATCCGGGATCTCGTCCGGATTACCGTTCAAGCGCGCCTCCAGTTCCGCCTTCTCTGCGGATAGGGCGGCAATGTCCTTTTCCAGTTGCTCGAATTCGCGCTGTTCTTTGTAGGACAGTCGTCGCGGACGCGGCTCCGTTTCACTCGGGCTGTTCGCGACGCGCGCTCTCCGCTCCTCCCGGGCAGCATCGCGGGAACGGGCGCGCCGGTCAGCCTGCGCTTCTTTGAGAAAGGACCGATACTCGCTGTAGGATCCGATGAAATCTTTCACGTGACCGTCGCCGGTGAACACGAACAAGTGATCGACGAGCCGGTCCAGAAAATGACGGTCGTGCGAAACAAGGATCAAGGTACCCTTGAAATCCTTCAGATACTCCTCCAAGACATTCAGCGTCACGATGTCCAGATCGTTGGTCGGCTCGTCCATCACGAGCAGATTCGGCTGCTGCATCAGGATGGTCAGCAGGTAGAGACGTCGCTTTTCGCCCCCGGAAAGATTCGCGATGCGGTTGTTCAGCATGTCGTGGGAAAAGAGGAAGCGGCCCAGAAGGTGACGATCGTTGACCGTTTCCAGCACCGTCTGGCCCTCGTCGAAGGACATCCCTTCCTGCCGGTAATACCCGATCTTCAAAGATTCTCCCCATTCAATCGTTCCGGTCAGACAGAAATCGCCTTGAACGCTTCCTGATGGCGGCTCATTGTTTATCGCGACATCCTGGATAGCCCAAGGGACGGCAATAGGCACAAGCCGCCGTCCATTCTCGCATCCTGCGTCCCTTCGGGACTTGTCTGCTGCGGCTGAGCGCGGCTCGTGCCATACCGTCCCTTGAGGCACATACCCTGTGAGAATATTCAGGAAAGTCGTCTTACCGCAGCCGTTGGGGCCCACGATTCCGACCTTCTCGTACCGCTGGAAGTTGTAGGTGAAATCCTTCAGATAGCAAACCCCGTCCCAGCTGAAAGAAAGATCCTTGCAGTTGATGATCTTGGTGCCGAGCCGGGAAGCGCCCCCGACCTCGGACAGGCTGACTTGGTCTGTTCGATAGACTTGTTCGGCACGGTCTTTCAGATCGTAGAACGCATTCTTCCTGGACTTCGCCTTGCCGGTCCGGGCGCTGGGAGTGGAACGCATCCATTCCAGTTCCCGCCTCAAGAGGTTCCGGACTTTGTCGGTCTCGGCATTGTAGTTGTCGATCCGTTCCTGACGCTTCTCCAGATAGTTCAGATACCCGCCTTTGTAGATGTAGACCGCCCCTCGATCCATCTCCATCACGGTATTGCAGACCGCATCCAGGAAATATCGGTCGTGGGTCACCATGAGCAAGGTGCACCGGGCATGCGAAAGATAATTTTCGAGGTATTCGATGGCATCGATGTCCAGATGGTTCGTCGGCTCGTCCATAATGAAGAAATCCGCTTCGCTGGCAAGCATGACAACGATCGCCGCCCGCTTCACCTCTCCCCCGGACAAATCCCCCATCTTCTTGCTGAAATCCCGGAGACCGAAGGATGTCAGCAACTGCCGGATCCGCTGTTCGTAGTCCGCGCGGTGTTCCGGATCCAGATGCTCCATCCAGGGACGGCTGTCCGAAACGATCTGGCCGAACAAGGTCGCATCGGGATCGAAGGAATATTCCTGCTCCAGGAACGCGATCCGGATGTCTTTGAGAAACAAGATCTTTCCGCCCGAGTCGGATTTGTCTTTCCCGGCCAGAATCCGGAGCAAAGAGGTCTTCCCGGTCCCGTTCGGAGCAATGAGGGCGATTTTGTCGCCCTCATTGATGTTGAAGCCTATCTTCTCGAAAAGAACTTTCGGTCCATAGGACTTGCTGATGTTTTCAATCTGGAGATAACTGGCCATGAACTACCTTGCTTCATTCCGAGAGGTCGACCTTCTCTTTCCAGACTTCTCCGTTCCGTCCCTTGATGACGATCTCGATACCCTTGGCCGTGGAATCCGGCCGGGCGGCAAAGTAGTGGTTGTTCAGACTCGGCTGCTTGTATTCCGGAATTTCCCGATCTCCGAAAGCGGCCTCAATTTGCTTGATGAACGTAGGGGAAGCATCCATCACCTGCTCCATCGGTCCCTTCGGAACTCCGTCCTGATACCATTCCACGGTCCAGTCTTCGTCGTAGTCCCACACATTCGCCACGACGGCATCCGGATTCCAACGGGATGCGCCCAGCGGGATGATCTCATACTGGAAATCGTCCGGATAGTCGATCGGATGCGTGAACCAGCGGAAGTCGCCGTCGGTGGAGGAAAAAATCTGATAGCCGCGCGGAGTACCGTCAGGACAATATTCAGTGTCCCACCAAGTCCCGCAGATGCTTGGGGCAGTATGTTCCCGGATGTTCTCCGAATATGTCAGGTTGTTCTGAGTATGGTGATGGCCGGACAGGAAATCGACCCTGTAACCGTCGAGCAACTCCAGCAATTCGCTTCCCCTCACCACATACTTCTCCTGTTTCCAAAAATACAGCGGACTGTGTTGGGCGATGTACAAATGGGTTTCGGCAGGGATGTATGCAAGCAAACCCTTCAAGAAAGCGAATTCCCGGTCGGTATAGCCTTCCTGGTACTTCTTGTTGCCTTCGTAGATGATGTTGTCGAGTCCGATGACCAGATCCTTCCCCAGGAAGAACGCGAAGTTGACGGGGCCGAAAGCATCCTCGAAATCTTCCCGAGTCGCATCGTCTCCCGACTTGTTCTGGTTGTGGTCATGGTTTCCGATTACCGCATAGAACGGAATGCCGGTTCCCGCGATCGCCTGTTTATATGGCTCGAGCAACGCAAGATTGTCCCAGCAAACGTCCCCCAGCGCAATGCCGACGGTGTTCGAGACGGCGCCATATTTCCGCGCGTTCTCTATCAAATCTTCAAGCGGCTCCGCGCAAAACTGCGCGAACTGCTGTTCATTCTTGAACTGTGGATCAGACACGGAAAAGAGGGTGTAGTCCATCGTGTCGAGCGTCCGGATCAGATCGAAATCGAAGGAATTTCCGTCACCGGCACAGTGGTAAAACCGGGGCGCGCCCGAACTGAAATCAGCGGTATAACCGCTTGGGGTGACCACCCAGACGAATTTCGCGTCCTCAGCCAGCTGGAGTTTGAATTTTCCGTTCCGGCGGGTCGTCGTAAAGTTCGTTCCGTCCGTGACAATCACGCCGGAAAGGGCATCGCCGCTGCAATGCACCCGGCCGGAGACCTTGCGGGCCTCGGCCAAGGTGCAGACGAGCAGCGCGATTAAAATAATAAGAATTCGTTTACTCATTTTATGACAGTATTATAGTAATGTTATCCGGATACCAAGTATTGCAAAGTTCTTCAATTTACACAATTTTCGTTATATTCGTGCCTATTCATCACAAGAATGTAACACGATGCGGAATTTTCTGACGCCACCGCCTTTCAAAAATGAAATCGCCGAGGAAGAGGTAGGACCTCGCTACCGGAAACTCAGGTGGCAAGTGTTCTTGGGCATATTCATCGGCTACGCCGGTTTCTACATCGTCAGGAAGAACTTTTCCATGGCCATCCCGGGGCTCGAAGCGTTGGGCTTTCAGACCGGTGAACTGGCCGTTGTTCTGTCGATGAACGCCATCGCCTACGGCTTCTCGAAATTCCTGATGGCCAGCATCAGCGACCGGAGCAACGCCCGGCGCTTCCTCCCCCTCGGACTTGTACTGGCCGCCCTGTCGATGGCATTCATGATCGTTCCGGTGCAGTGGCTCGGGGTGGAGCACAAAAGCTGGGCGATCATACTGATGGCTGTCTTGAACTTTCTGGTAGGCTGGTTCAACGGTATGGGCTGGCCGCCCTGCGGCCGGGTCATGACCCACTGGTTCTCCATCAAGGAGCGCGGCCGCTGGATGTCCGTCTGGAACTGCGCGCACAATATCGGCGGAGCCTTGGTCGGCCCCATGGCCACCTACGGAGCCACTTGGTTCGGATCCTGGTTCTACGGGGCGCACACGGAGTATTATTTCTTGATTGGAACCTATCTTTTCCCCGCCGCGGTTGCCGTGCTGATCGCCATCATAGCCTACAGCCTGATCCGGGACACGCCCCAGTCCTGCGGCCTCCCCTCCATTGAAAAATGGTCCGGACATGCCGCGAAGAGCTATTCGGAGAAAAGCGAACAGGTACTGTCGATCCGGGATATTTTCAAAACCGTGCTTTCCAACAAGCTGCTGTGGTACATCGCATTTGCCAACGCCTTTGTCTACATGGTCCGGTACGGCTGCCTGGACTGGGTGCCCAAAATCCTGACCGACAAGGGCATTGACCTGACCAGCACAGGCTGGGCCTATTTCGCCTACGAATTCGCGGCGATCCCTGGAACTTTGTTCTGCGGATGGCTGAGTGACAAGGTCTTCCACGGACGCCGGGCGCTTCCGACCATCCTGTTTATGATCCTGGTCGGTGTCGCCATCTTCATTTATTGGCGGAACCTCGACAATCTGATCATCATCATTGCCTGCCTCATCGCGATCGGCTTCTTTATTTACGGGCCGGTGATGCTGATCGGTGTGCAAGCGCTGGACCTCGCGCCGAAAAATGCTTCCGGGACAGCCGCGGGCCTGACAGGTTTCTTAGGCTACGTACTCGGCACCGCCGTGCTGGCGAACCTCGTGATCGGTTTCACGATGAAAAACGCCGGGCTGGACATGGTGTTCATCGAACTGCTTGCCGCCTGTGTCATTTCCATCCTTTTCATGATGCTGACCTTCCGCTCGGAACAGTATCTTGTCCGGACTGACAAAGTGGCATAATTCTCCTCTGGCAGATATTTTGCTTTTCTCCCAATGTGCCTGATCGGCAGAACACCCCTGTCGGGCACTTTGATCATGATTTTAGCGATCATCCTACTGACCCTCTTGGGATTGTTCTCGAGACGGTTCAGAAAATTGAAATATTATGCCAAAGCAAAAAGAAAAAAACAAGATAATGATGGAAAAAGAAAACGCTGCGCAGCAGCCGAAGCAGAAGGTTCAGAAGAAAACGGACCCGAAGAAGGAAAAGTCGGAAGGACTGGAAAAGGAGCTTTCCGCGCTCAAGGAAGCACTGGAAAAGGAAAAAGAACAGGTTGCGAAGGAGAAGGATGATTATCTCCGGCTGATGGCTGAATTCGAAACTTTCCGCAGGCGCTCCGCAGAAGACCGGCTCAACCTCGTGAACACGGCTGCTACCGACACCATCAAAGGTTTGCTGCCGGTTCTGGACGACTGTGAGCATGCGCTCAAAATGCTGGAGGACTCGACGGACGAGGCCGCGAAAGAGGGCACCCTGCTGATCTACTCGAAACTGATGGCTTATCTCAAGACCAAAGGGCTGGAAATGATTCCTGCCAAGGGAGAGACCTTCGATACCGACGTCCATGAGGCCGTCGCGCAAATGCCTGCTCCGGAGGCCGAGAAAGGAAAGGTCTTCGAAGTGGTGCAGGCAGGCTACAAACTGGGCGGAAAAGTCATCCGCTACGCCAAAGTGGTGGTAGGAATATAGGAGGTTCCTGAGGATGGCAGACAAAAGAGATTACTACATAGTACTGGGTGTCGAGCGGAACGCTAGCGCGGACGATATCAAACAGGCTTACCGGAAGGCTGCCCTGAAATGGCATCCCGACCGATGGGTCGATGGTTCCGATGCCGAGAAGAAAAAGGCGGAGGAGAAGTTCAAGGAAGCCTCCGAGGCCTATTCGGTCTTGAGCGACCCGCAAAAGAAGGCCAGGTATGACCAGTTCGGGTTCGCCGGGGTAGACGGGCAGCCCGGTCCGGACTTCAGCGGCGGATTCGGAAATCTGGACGACCTCCTGCGCGACTTGTTCGGAGGCGCCTTCGGCGGAGGTTTTGGAGGATTCGGGAGCGGAGGCTTCGGTTTCGGAGGTGGGCAGGAACGCGCCGAGCAGCGGGTCTACCGGGGAAGGGACATCCGCACACGCGTACGCCTGACCCTGGAAGAGATCGCCGCCGGGACAGAGAAGGACATCACCATCGAACGCAACCGTCCCTGCTCCGACTGCAGCGGACGCGGAACCCGGAATGCGTCCGACGTCAAGACCTGCCCGACCTGCCACGGGTCCGGCCAGGTCCAGCATGTAACCAATTCCCTGTTCGGCAGGACGATGACCTATTCCACCTGCTCCCAATGCGGCGGTGAAGGAAAGATCATCACGAATCCCTGTCGTACCTGCGGAGGGACGGGATTGATCCGCAGACGCGAGACGGTCAAGGTCAAAATTCCTGCCGGAGTCGAGAACGGTATGCAGCTGACCCTCCGGGGCGAGGGACATTCGGCTCCGCACAACGGTGTGAATGGCGATCTGCTCGTGATCATCGAAGAGATCAAACATTCTGTTCTTAAAAGAAACGGGAAGAATCTGTTCTATTCCACCGTGATCCCGGTAACCGATGCCATTCTGGGCACGGAGATCACCGTACCCTGTCTGGACGGTTCCTATAAGGTCAAGTTGGATCCGGGAACGCAGTCGGGCACTGTCATCAAGCTACGCAACAAAGGGCTCCCGGCCGTCAGCGGCTACGGAAGCGGAACAGGGGACCTCTACGTGAAAATCCTGGTGTGGATTCCCCGTCGCCTGAACCGGAACGAGCAGGAGGCGATCGAAGGGATGCGCGGAAGCAACTCCTTCACCCCGGATCTCAGCCGGGACGACAAGATTCTTTTCGACAAGGAAAAGAACATTTTCTAGAATTATTTTGCTGAATAGAAAATAATTCGTACTTTTGTCGTCCGAAAAATCAAGGCAACCGCTTACGGGTCGTTATCGGATGTGCGTAATGTTGCGCTAAAATAGTGTTGAAATGGATTTGATGAATATTGCTGAGCAAGCTTTCGCTAACGAGAAAGTTGCTTCTTTCCCGAAATTCAAGGCGGGCGACACCATCACGGTCAACTACCGGATCAAGGAAGGCGACAAAGATAGACTCCAGAAATTCAGAGGCGTAGTCCTGCAGCTCAAAGGCGCCACACCCCAGACCAAGACTTTCACCGTCCGCAAGATATCGGGCGGAATCGGGGTCGAAAGGATCTTCCCTCTCCAGTCCCCCTTCATCGACAGCATCGAACTGAACAAGGTCGGCAAGGTGCGCAGAGCGAGAATCTTCTACCTGCGTAAACTTTCCGGCAAGAAGGCAAGAATCAAGGAGCGGAAGTTTTCCGCCCTTCAGGAAGCGAGCGCTCCAGCCGTTGAAGAGACTCTGCAAGAGACTCAGCAAACTGAATAGAGCCATACGAGGGGATGCAGATCCCTTCACAACGGCCTCCTAGCTCAACTGAATAGAGCATTTGACTACGGATCAAAAGGTTACAGGTTTGAATCCTGTGGAGGTCACTAGAAACGCCATTCTACGTGTGTAGAAGGCATAAGGGGGCAAGATTCCGAAAGAATCCTGCCCTTTTTATTACTCGCCATCTGGCTCCTTCCCGCCCGGGGCCGCACTTCCCGGAACACGCGCCCGCATCGTTCATCGATGCCGTCCGCAGCCTGGCACATAACCGTATTTTCAAGTTTCCGTTTTCAGTCCCCTTCGCCGCACAACCCCGTGACCCTATCTGTCACGCTATCCGGCAGATGTTATTTTTCACCCTACCTATCCGCCCAGGGTGAAAACCGAGAAGGTGCTGGTTTTCAAATCGTTCCGGTCACATCCCGTACACGTCCTGCGTCACGTTATCCCGGCCGGGATTCTATTATTGCGGCCCTGATCCCGCCGCGACAATTGATCGCGGCCTGAATCGTGAGTATACTATCGCCACGGAAAGCCTCCGTCTTCGTACGGAGGTCTCCAAGGTGGCTTTCGCATGCATCTCGCTGCCAAGAACTCGCTTGAAGAAGCAGGTAACGGCAAGGTTTTGCGCATTGACAATCAAGGCATTAAAGATTTCAATGCGTCTAATTTTTGCGCGAATTCAAAATCCAAATGCAACTCTTGGGCAAGCGATTGACAGTCAGTTTGATTCGCCGTAGGAGGGCTGGTCGCGGGAGCGAGGAGAGCCCATTGCGGAGCTCCCCGCAGCTCCCGGGCCCAG
>JAAYJQ010000020.1 GCA_012522855.1 Bacteroidales bacterium | reverse complement strand
CTTGATCAAGCCGCGGACCACGTGCCACGCGCCGCACTTGATGATGAAGTCCAGGCCCACCTCCTCGATCTCCTGTCCGTTGTAGGTGACCAGATGGTTGCCGCTGTTGTCTCCTTCATACCAGGGGTAAGTGCCCCACTTGCATTCGGGAGACGCGCTCGGCATCGGAGCGTCCATGCCCGCATTGTCGGCAAAGGTGAACGCCTGGTTCCGGTCCGCCATGGTGGCAAGGGCCGCTTCGCCTTCGGAGGTGGTCATGTTGAGCAATCCCCGGATGGCGATTTCCCACGCCTGCGCGGAGGTGTACTCGACATCCTTGATGTTCAGTTTCCAGACGGTGTATTTCGGATCGTACTGGTTTCCGTCCGTGCCGTACGGGTTGCCCGCCGGCTCGTCGATCGGAATGAAGTGGACGTTTTCCCAGGCAGTCCCGTTTCCAGTGCAGTGGATGCCACAGGCATCAACGGTCCCGACGTTCGCGTTCCAGACATCCAGCGCCTTGACGAATTCTTTGGCAAAATCCTTGAGGGTTGCGCCGGTAGGGGCTACGTAAGCTTCCTGGGCAACCTTGATCGCCAGCGGTTCGACCACGTTGCCGCCCTTGATGGAGACGGTTCCTTCGCGTGCGGCACCGGCATTGGGAGCCGTCGTAATATTGATGGTGACGGGCGCCCCGGCGCCTCCTGAAGCAGGGTCGACGGTGATCCAGGCATCGCTTGCAGTCGCCGTCCAGTTTTCTTTCGCGACGAAGGTCGCTTCCACCGTTTGTCCCTCAGCGCTGGTGGTGATCTCCTTGGTCTGAAGTTCGATGTCGGGCATCACGATGCCGTAGAGGTCGTAGTCCAGATTTACGTCCTTCATCGCATCGTAAACCTTGTCGTTGATATTGTTATCGAGCAGATGTTTGTAGAAACGTGCCAGAATGAGGAAAGTGCGCATCGAAGAGATGTTGCCCCAGTAGGGCTCCATGACCACTGCGGTCGCGGGGTCATCGCTGTAGATAAGGAAGTTCCCGATTTTGGTGAGTTGTTCCGCCCGGGTCAGGAACCAACTGACGGACCGTACCATGAAGGGGAGATTGCAGGGAACGCTTGCGGAGAAATTGATGGCGCAAGGGTCGTCGCTCTTCTCATACCAGGGATAGTATCCCCATATTGCCCATGATTCTATGGCCGGGATGGCTGCGTTGAGTCCCTTCCCGTTCCCAAGCGTGTGCACGACCGTGTTGCGTTCCGTCTGTTTCAGGGCGGAGCCTTCCTCGGTCACCAAATCCAGGAAGCCCTTCGCAGCGATGACGAAGCACTGAGCCGCGTCGTATTGGACGCCTGCGACTTCGATGGTGTGGTACGGCTGGTATTCCGGCGCGTACTGGTCTTTCCCGTCGGCATAGGCGCCCCCGCTATACGGAATCGGAATGAAGTGCACGTTTTGCCAGGCGGAGTTGTTGTCGGTGCAGTGGCTTCCGTCCGCGCTGACCGTACCGACCGTATTCTGCCATACGTCAAGATACGTGATGAACTGCTGCGCGAAACCTTTCAGGGTTGCGGAAGCGGAAAGATATTCCGTCTTGACCTCTGCCGGGAATTTTCCGTCGGCCTTGTAGGCCGCAATGGCACGCGCCATCGAAACGACCGCGCGATTGGTGGAAAAAGCGATGGCTTCGTTCCGCTGGAAGAGGGTCTGGTTCGGAACCTGACCTTTTGCAGTCATCGCCGCCAGCATTCTTCGGGCGATGTCCGCGAGATCTTCCGTCGCGCCTGTCTCTATGGCGTTAGAGGGGCCGTTGACGACAGCGATGGTTTCTTTGTCGTAACTATCCCTTTCAGGATGGTCGGCAGCCTTGTACGAAAGGACGTCGATCGATTCATTTTTGCCCGCTTTGAGATTCGTGAGGAGTTTGCAGAGCGCGTACTGGTACTGCGGGGCGGTCAGTTCCTTTCCGCCCACCGACAAGGTCGTCGGAATGGTGGTGTTTTCCTGCCAGTCTTCGTACATGGCAGAGAAAGCGTCGATCAATTGCGCCTGTGTGAATGTCCCTACTGAATGGACATCCGGTTTCTCAGGCTCTTTTTCTTTGTCCCGATTGCAGCCTGCGAACAGCATCGCGGCGGCAAAGAGAGCCATCAACAGATAGAAAATTTTTTTCATAATTCGGTTTTTAATAATAGGGTTGATAAATTATGTACGGATTTACGGCCACAAGTCTTTTACGTCGGGGAAGGTACCGAGACCGTAGCGGAAGAGCACGATTCCGGTCGCCTTGGTTCCGACATACACCTTGCAGTCCTTGAGAATGCTTTCGGCATCCATCGGAGTGACGCTGCTGTCATTGCCGGAGTAGGTTGTGGTTCCGGCCCAGCAGGCGGCTCCGCCGGTGTTTCCGCCGAACATGTTGGCGAATTTCCGACAGGTGTCGTCATTGTAATGGTAGCTCCCGTGCCGGTAAAGCATGGGCATGAGGATGTGCAGGTACTTACCCATCTGGTTGTAGTCCTGACCGTAATAGTAAGCTCCGCCGTTTTCCGGCATCAGCGCCCCTGAGGTGACGAGTCCCTCGTCGTAGCTGTCCGTCAATTCACGGATCTCCCTGCAGCAGCGCGTGACGGCCCCGACCGCTGTCACTTCCGCGGAAGGGTTGTGCTTATAGGCCGTTCCCGGATAACGGATGTAGTCGAGGTGGATGCCTTTTACGCCGAAATCTTCGATGTAAGTCCGCGCGCGGGACAGGATGCCGGCGAAGATCTCATCCTTGTAGCGGTTGTTGGCGTCATCGACCGGATTGACCCATGAGCCGGAAGAATAGAAGCACTGGAGCCAGGCATGCACCGTGACTCCGATTTCTTCCGCGGCGGCGATGAACGCCTTTGTCATGGGCTTGTTTGAATATTCAAACGCTAAATAATTGAGAATCACGTGGTCGTAGCCGAGCGACTTCAGATTCTTCAAATTGGCGAAATTGTTCGCCGATAGGCTCGAGACATGGCTGCTCCATGCCCAGAAAGCGTTGGGCCGTGTCGCGGCAAGTTCGAACAGTTTGTTTTCGCGTCCCGGACTTGCATAGGTCAGGTTCCGCCAGGAAGAGGCCCCGTCCGGCAAGCGCTGGTAACTTCCCGCAGCCGTGTTCACTGCTGAACCGGAGGCGAAAACCGCGTCCCGATCGAAGGTGTCCACGGCCGTTCCGTCCTCCACCGCAAGCTTCAAGACGAACTGCGCGTCGGAAGCGATGCCGGTCACGAGACTCTCGTCGGCTGTGGAGATCAGGAGCCGTTCCCCGGCAGCCAGTTTTTCCCCTGCAGGCGCCTCGTACACCTTCTTCCCGTTGAAGTAGGAATCGGTCAGGTACAGCCCGAGCCCCGTGAGGTCGATAGTCGAAGCGGAAGAGTTGAACAGTTCCACCCAGGAATCGGCATCCGGAATCTCGTCGTGCGCCGCGATTTCGTTGATCATCACTCCTTTCCAGGCAGACACGTCTGTCGGGCCGTTCGGCCCGGATGTATTTCTGCAACTTGCCGTGAGGGCGAGCGCGAGGAGTGTAGCTGCTGTCAATGCGTTCATTTTCATGTTTCAGTTTAATTTAGGGTCGGAATATTTTTTCCTTGATGTTTCCGATTCTGTTTCCGTTCCGTATGGCGACAGCGCGTACCTTCTGCGACCGGTTGATTACAAACGGCAACTCATATCGCTCCGATTGTTCAGTCGGGTCGCTGCCGTCGAGGGTGTAATGAATCTCCGCTCCCGGGGCATCTACACTCATGGTCACTACCTTGTTGTAGGGCGTGTCATCATGAAATTCAATGTAGGGGTCGAAGAAGGCTTTGCAGTAACCGACTCCCAAGCCGTCCAAACGTTTGAAATGATGCTCCAGGCGACATGTGAAGTCCTCCCAGTCCTTTTCGGTTTTCGACCAGCCTGTTTCGGCGATCGCGCACATCCGGGGATAGGCCATGTATTCCACCCGAGCGGGGCTAGGCATGTATTCCGTCCAGACACAGCCTTCGACACCGATGATGTAGGCCTGTTCCTCGGGGGTCAGCACCTCCGGTACAGGATCATAGTCATACATCGTCTTCAGCAGGGTAGGTCCTCCCATGGCGAGCGGCTCGCTGTCCGGATCCGCCTGCCAATAGTCCAGATAATATTTCGGATAGGGAGTCATGACCACCTCATGATGCTGCTGAGCCGCCTTGATACCGCCTTCCTCGCCCAGCCAGGACATTACCTTGGCATTGGGGGCGAGTCCGCCTTGAAGGATTTCGTCCCAGCCGATGATTTCACGGCCTTTGCTATTGATGTATCGTTCCATCCGCTGGATGAACCAACTCTGCAACTCGAATTCATCCTTGAGTCCGAATTTCTTGATGACCCCCTGGCAGTGTTCACAGGCTTTCCAGCTTGTCTTCGGGCATTCATCCCCGCCGATGTGCACCAGTTTGGAGGGGAAGAGTTCGAACACTTCGTCCATTACATTTTCCAGGAAGGTGAATGTTTCTTCCTTCGTGCAATAGACCTGCCTGAAGATTCCCCATCGGGTCGCGGTCTCGTACGTTTCTTCCAATCCGCAACTGAGTTCGGGATAGCAGGCGATCGCGGCGAGGGCATGGCCGGGCATTTCGATTTCAGGGATGATGGTCACGAAGCGGTCTGCCGCATAACGGACAATATCGCGCACTTCTTCTTGGGAATAATATCCCCCGTAAGGCTTTCCATCGTAGATGCCGGACTTGAGGGAGCCGATGACGGTTTCCTTTCTCCACTGACCTTTTTCAGTCAGAAGCGGGTAGCGTTTGATTTCCAGCCTCCATCCTTGGTCTTCGGTAAGGTGCCAGTGGAAGCGGTTCACCTTGTGCAGCGCCATCAAGTCGATGTACCGCTTGATGAAGTCCACGTCGAAGAAATGCAGGCAGACGTCCAGGTGCATTCCCCGGTATTTGAACCGCGGAGCGTCCTCGATGTCGCAGCAAGGCACGACCCATTTCACGGATTCCTTTTCTTGCGAGAACACCTCCGCCGGAAGAAGTTGCAGCAGGGTCTGGAGTCCGTAGAAGGCTCCGGCTCCGGTGCCGTATTCGATGACGATTCCGGATGGAGTGACGTTGAGGTGGTAGGCCTCGTCGGGCAGGCCGGCGTTCCGGAAATAGATTCCCTTCCGGCCTTCTTCCGCGGACTTTTCTTCCCGGACGGGCAGGGTGAACCCGGCCGCCTTTGAAAGTTTCTCGTTCAAGAAGCCGGCGATCCGGACATATTGCGAATCGGCTTCCTGCAGAAACACGACCGTGCCTTTGTCGAGCGTGAAGGATCCTTCATCCTGGCGGACATGCTGCGGCTGAGGGATGACACGGATGAAATTCGCCTCCACGTCCCCGGAAGGGACGGCGCAGGAGGCGATGATAAGCGCGGGGACGGAAAAGAGCAGAAAACGTAGTTTCATAGGAGGAAAGTTTTAATGGTGATTTTGCCTAGCGGTTTTCCCTTCTTCGAGAAGCCTCGCGCGCGGATTTCGCTTCCGCGATCCACCAGGAAGGGTTTGCCGTCATAAATCGGAGATTTGGTAGTCGGATCCGATCCGTCAGTCGTATAATGAATGATTCCGTCCGGATAGTCCAGTTCCAGATCCATTTCTTTCGGGAACGGGAGTCTCCGGTCATAATTGAAGATGACCTCGTAGTAGGCTTTGCAATAGCCGATGTCTTTCCGGTCGAGCCGGCGGAGTTCCTTTTCCATCCGCGCGCGGAACGATTCCCAATCTTTGTTTTCCCGGATCGTCCAGCCTGCTTCGGCCGCAGCGACGGAACGGGGGAAGGCCATGAACTCAGCCTTCTCCATGTCCGGAATGTATTCCGTCCACAAACAGACTTGGTGACCGATGATGTGCTTCCGGCTGAGTTCCGGCAGGGAGTCCACAATGGGATAGTAGTTGTACACTTTTTTTAACGGCATGAAGATCTCCTGGGCGACATCGTCGGCTTGGTCGTCCTGCTGGTTGTCCAGATAGCACCAGCGGTTAGGGGTCAGGATGACCCGGATGCCCCGTCTGATCCCTCGCGCCGCAGGAGCATGTCCCCGGTAGGACATGGCGATCGGATCGTCCAGGCTGCCGCCGTCCAGAATTTCGTCCCAGCCGATCACGGCCTTCCCGTGCGCCTTCAGAAAATTCCCGATTCTCTTGACAAAGAAGGTTTGCATTTCTTCCATGTTCTCAAGTCCCAACACCTTTGCGAGATCCCGGCAGTACGGACTTTGCTCCCAGGCATCCTTCGGGGCTTCGTCCCCTCCGATGTGGTAAAGGGGGGAGGGAAACAACTCGAACAATTCCGTGAATACATCTTCCAGGAATTGGAAGGTCTTGGCGGTCGGGCAGTAGAGGTTTTTCATGATACCCCATCGGGTTTCCACTTCGTAGGTGCTGTCGGGGAAGCAGCCGAGTTCCGGATAGGCAGCCAGGGCCGCTGTGGAATGTCCGGGGATTTCCACTTCCGGAATTACGGTCACGCAGCGCTTCCGCGCATATTCTACCACTTCGCGGATGTCGTCTTTCGTGTAAAAGCCGCCGTGCGGGATGCCGTTGCCGATGCCGCTGTGAAAAGCGGTCTCTTTGCGCCACGCGCCTACCTCGGTCAGCCTGGGATACTTGTCGATCTGGATTCTCCAACCTTGATCTTCCGTCAGATGCCAGTGGAACATGTTCTGCTTGTGCATCGCCATGATGTCGATGAACTTCATCACGTCCTCTTTGGGATAGAAGTAGCGTCCGCAGTCGAGCAGGAACCCCCTGTAGGGGAAGGCAGGACCGTCCGAAATCTCACAGCAAGGGATCTCCCAGCGGACTTTCCGTACCCGGACAGGGCTGTAGATGTCTTCAGGGAGGAGCTGATAGAGGGTTTGAATGCCGTAGAAGGCGCCGTTGATAGCGGCGGCTTCGATGATAACCGTTTCAGGGGTGACCGTAAGACGGTATTCTTCCAGACCGAGTTCTTCAGCCTTCCGGAAAACGATCATCGCTTCCGTACCGTCCAGCGACCATCCGGAAACTGTTTCGACCTGCGCCTTGAAGTCTTCCGCCACTTCCGTGAACAGCGGATCTTCAACGGTAATCCCGACGGATTTCCGGAGTTCGAAGACCCCGTCCGCCGGAGTCAAGGACTTCGGCTGCGGGATGATGCCGTAGCGCGGATTGGCCACCGCCGCGGTTGCGGTGGTCAGAACCGCAAACAAGCATAACGTGATGATTCTGTGTGTGCTCATTCTGCGTCAATCACTTTTCGGATGGTTTCACGGATCGCAGCGGTGTAGGTGTCGGGCATGGTTTCCGAGAGCGGATACGGAGCCTTGATGTACACATGCATCTGGTCGATTTCATATTCATACCCCTTCCGGACGGCGAAGGCGCGCGCGGAGGGTAGGTAGGAGTTCTGGCCGTTGGTGTAGCCGGCGAAGAAAATAATTTTGCCGGGGAAGGCCGCGCGTGTTTCCAGCTGGTATTCCACGAAGGGTTCCCCTTGGGTGAAGAAGAAAATCACGTCCCCGAGCGCGAGCGCATGGAGGTTGAAGGCGAGTTTGTCGGGAATCGGTCCTTGCTCGAAACGGGAGAGAATCTGAGCTTCCCATCCCCGTACGTCCTCCGCCCAGGTCGGGGAGACGGTCACGCCCCATTTGACGATGGAGTCGGCATGGGCCTTCACCGCTTCCGGGGTAATATGCTCTACTTTGTATGGAAGCAGGGCAACGGTGTGGGCGAGGCGCATCGCGCGGGGATGTACGGGCCGGAAGTCGATATTCGCGAGAGAATCCGCGAGGGCTTTTCCGTAGGCTTCCGCGCGGTCCGCTTTGCCGGGCCCTTTGACGGGATCCATGTTTCCGGAAGCCCCGGAAAGGTGCATGATTTCCCCGCCCCAGGTCTCCTTCAGATACCGGCGGGCGACGCCGACATAGTCCGGAGAAATCTGGTGGCTGCCCGGACCCATGCAGACCGGGTGGCAGGCTAAGTTCAGGATCGACACGATCGGTTTCCCTTTCAACGTCTCGAAACGCGCCACATAGACTTCAGGATCCACCGGGCCTTCCTTTTCGCAGCGGTTCGCGTTGATACCGGTCGCGCCTTTGCCGATCTTGAGGCGGAAGGGCTGGAACGCGGCGCTGTCCAGAATGGAACGGACGGCGTTCTCGATGATGATGCCCGGAACCCGTTTGAAATAGGAGTAGTTTGCGCCTCCCGGAACCACGGAAGAACCGCCGAACCGCGGGCTCGAATGGGTATGGGTGCTGTGCATCAGGATGTTTTCCTTGGGCAGCCCGGATCGTGCCGAGATTTCAGCGCGGATGCTGTCGGACAGGGCCGGGGACATCTCCATCACATCATTCGAAATGATGCAGACTTTCGCGCTGTCGTCCGCCAGAACCAGGCAGTTGCTCCAGATCCGTTCGTGAATGTCGGTGGACAGCCCCTTCCGGGCGGCGAAACCGGCCAGGACGGTGTGTTCGTTCTCCAAGGTCGAAATGTCGGCCTTGGAGAAATTACACGTGAGAGATGCTCCCTTGCCGCAACCCGTCAGAGTAGCGGCGGCAAGAATAAGCAGATATGTCAGCCGAAAGTTCATCGTGTTTATTTGTAGCCCGGGTTCTGTTCAAGAGACCCGTTGGATTTGGTGATTTCGTTGCGGGGAATCGGCATCAGGTAGTTCGGATAGACACCGTCGACTTTCGGGAAATCCTTCTGCGACGGACTGACCGTCAGGCAGCAGTCCCCATAGTCGATCTGATAGTCTTTTCCAAGCCAACGGTAGGTGACCACGTTCTGAATATCTTTTCCGTTGGCCTTGATGTAGTCCGTGCGGGCCTGGGAATTCTGCCAATAATAGTTCCTGTTGTTCTTGGATTCGTCGTAGAGACGGACCACCCGGTACACGGTGTCTTGGACATTGCCGTTCTTCAAGATCATGGTCCGCATCCCGGCGATGGGGATATTCTCATAGAAATGAGCCACTTTCCAACGACGCACATCGAAGTAGCGGATCGCCTCGAAGGCGAGCTCGATCCGACGTTCGTTGACCAGCCGGTCCCAGAGCGCTTCTCCGGATTCGGTGACTTCCGGCATCATAACATCCGCCCGCGCGCGAACCTTGTTGATATAGGTCCGGCAGGTTGCCTCGTCTCCCGTCATGTAGGCGGCTTCCGCATAGTTCAGGTACATCTCCGCAAGCCGGAACCAGGGATAGAGCACGCTTCCGGTTTCAGCTTCCGTGACGGGCTTTTCCGGGATATACCACTTGTTCAGTATCAGCCCCATCGTGTTGTTCGCATGCCAGAGGTGTTTGGCCTTGGACGTGAAATCGGGTTCCTTTTTCCCCGTTTCGAAGTCGGCCAGGGTCTTGTTCTCGTAAAGAAGGTACAGCAGCAGTTCGTCTTCCTTGTATCCGGTGTTGTCCGTGTGGCCGTACAAACTGAAGGGAGTCCCGACAGACTTGTAGAAGCGCGGATCCCGGTTCCGGAAGGGGTGGGCGGGGTCATATCCGGAGCCCTCCTCGAAGAATTTCTTGCCGTTGTTCATCTCGTAGTCCATGAACATCGCCTGCGTGGGTTCCATGGCGGTCCATCCATTGAAATAGACCACTGAATACAATAGTTGAGCCTTCTTGGTGGCATTGTTGTCGCTGTCGGCCGTCGGAGTGAAGAACTTTGCCCAAATGAGTTCCGGAGAATTCACATCCTTCCAGAATCCCTCATAGGTGTCGTCCAGTGAATAGGCACCATCCACATCCGCGCGATCCACGATCGCTTTGGCGGCGTTTTTTGCCCGCTGCCATTTTTCAGCGCTGTAGTTCCCCCGGAAAATGCCCCCTTGGGGGTTCTCCGGATCGTTGAACAAGGGGGAGGCCGCGATGAGGGTCAGCCGACAACGAAGCGCCAACACGACGTCTTTGTTGACCCTTCCCTTCACGCCGTCTTTCTTTGCGGGAACCAACTTTTCGGCTTCATCGAGGTCTTCGAGGATAAAATCCACGCAGTCATCGAAATTGTCCCGCCCCTTGTCGAAATTGTCGTTCAGGCCATAGACGCCCTTGATGATCGGAACGCCCGCATATCGCTCGATGAGGTTGGTGTATGCCCACGCCCGCAGGAAATAGACTTCTCCCGTCAGCCGGTCCTTGGCCGCCTGGGACATTTTCGTGCCTTCCTGTACGTAGGCAAGAAAATAATTCATGTCGTGTATCTTCTGGTAGGCCTGGTTCCAGATGTTCAGGATCGTCGTCCGGGTATTGTGCGCGTAACCGCCTTCCCGCATGTACATGACGTTGTCCGGGGTCATCCAACCCGATGCGATGTAGCGTGTGGAAGTGCCTCCGTAGCGGAAATAGCCTTCGTCGCTGATGCAGCCGATGTTTCCTTCCTGGAACGGATCCGACAGGACGGTATACAGGCTGTTGACATGTGCCTCCGCAAGCGCGTCGCTGTTGAACACCGCTTCTTCGGATAATTTGTCCAATGGCTTCTTGTCCAGATAATCTTCGTTGCAGGAGAAGAACAAAAGCGCTGCCGATAATATGAGGATTATTTTTTTCATGTCGCGTCAAATTTAGAAAGTGAGTTTTACGCCTGTGTTGAAGATCCTGACCTGGGGATAGGTCTGGTAGGACTCGTCGCTGGTCTCGGGGTCAACCTCCTTCAGCCCCGATAGGGTCAGCAGGTTGTAGCCTGCGATGTAGAACCGCAGCCCGTTGATTCCAAGTCTGTTGAACAGGGAGTTGGAAGGGATGGAATAGCCCAGTTCGATGTTCTTGAGCCGCAGGAAGGCAGCGTTTCGGTAGTACCAGGAAGAACGTGTCACGCTGCCGTTGACGATGTTGGAGCCGATTCTCGGATAGTCCGAGTCCGGATTGTCCAAAGTCCAGGCGCGTTCCGCGGCGAACCGCTCTACATTGCCCGACACGGGGTCGGTCAGCGGCGCATAGTAATACCGGACGCGAGCCTGTCCTTGCAGAAGCATCGAAAAGTCGAAATTCTTCCACTGGGCTTCCGCGTTGAGACCGAATACGATCTGCGGAACGGAGGTAAGATCGCATCGTTTCCGGTCCAGGTTGGTAATCTTGCCGTCGTTGTCCAGATCCTTGAAATAGAAGTCTCCGAGCGTCGCGCCGGACATCTGGGGAATGTTCTCGAGATCCGCTTGGGTCTTGTTGATCCCCGCGACTTGATAGTAGAGGCCCGCTCCCATGGGGTGTCCGGTGAGATTCATGTATTCATGACCTTCTCCCCAGGGGGTCTCGTCCATATATTCAATGGTGTTTTTCGCGTACAAGAAGTTGCCCGCGAGCCGGTACCGGAGGTCTCCGCCGGAGAGCCTGTTCTCATGCGACAGCTGCAGTTCGACGCCTTGGTTCCTGACGCGGCCGATATTCTCGTCCGGAAGGTTGTTTGTCAGACCGGTGTAGTAGGGGATTGACGCGTTCCGGGTGCAGAGGATGTTGGATCGCTTCGTGCGGAATAATTCGAACTCCCACCCGAAGATTCCCCGGTCGATGCTTCCGTCGATGCCGATGTTCCAGGTCTTGGCGACTTCCCAAGTGACGTTCGGATTCGGCAGGGTTCCCGGAATGATGAAGTTGGCTTCCTTTCCGTCGAAGAGTTGCTTGTAAAAAATTGAAGACGAATATTGGTAGGTCGTAAGATACTGGAAGGGATCGATCTGGTCGTTCCCCTGCTCCCCGTAGGATGCGCGGAACTTGAGATTGGTGAGCCAGGGCATCGCGTCCTTGAGGAACGGCTCTTCGGATGCGCGCCAGCCGAAGGATACGCCCGGGAATATGCCCCAGCGTTTTCCCTTCGGGAAGTTTTCCGATCCATCGAAACGGATGATTCCCTGGATCATGTATTTGCTTCGGAAGTCATATCCGAGACGACCGAAGAAGCTTCTCCGCGCGGTTTCCCGGGCATACCCGTTGATCGCATACCAGCTTTTGTCGGCGGAACCGGCGAACAATTCATCCAGAATGTCTGAGTCGAAACGATTGATTCCGGCATGCAGGTAGTCAAGCCGGTAGGAGCTCTGCTCGAATCCGGCGAGGGCGGTCACATGATGACCGCCGAACGTACGGTCATAGTTGAGATTGGCGTTGACCGTCAAGGTGTGGCTATTTCTCTGATATTCATGCAGAACCGGCGTGCTCCAATAAGAAACCGTGTGCTCTTCGTAGAGTTCCGTGATCTCGTCGAAACTCCAGTACTGCCAGTTTTTCTGCCAGTTTTTTCGGAAGTTGCCCACGACGTCGTAGGCGAGTTTCCCGTTGACGGACAGTCCTTCCGTCACGGCGCCGAGATCCCAGTTGGCGGAGAACGTCGTCGTGACCGTGTTGATGGTCGTCCGGTCGTAGCCGGTGAGATCCTGTACCAGAACCGCCGGGTTTGTGCCGCCCCGGAGGTAGCCGTTCGGGAAATAGGCTGCTCCGGTCGGCTTCATGCGCGTGGCGATGTAGAAGATTCCATAGGAGTCGCTCGGGAAGGCGGAGTAGTTCTTGTGCTGCCGTCGCGCGCTCAGGTCGAAACCGAGTTTGAAGCGAGAGGTGACCTGGATGTCGATGTTCGAACGAACGCTGAACTGATTGTAATTTGTCGCGCTCATTTTGTAGATACCGTCCTGGTATTGTCCGTTGAACTGAACGAAGTACGCCACCTTGTCCGAACCGCCGTTGATGCTCACGCCGTACTTGTGTTGCGCGGAGAGAGGCTTGATGATCTGGTCGAACCAGTTCGTGTTCGGATAAAGGATGGGGTCGTCCTGGTCGATGTAGTGCTGAATCTGGGTCTCATTGTAGTAGGGAGAAGCGCCCGTAATGGCCAGTTCGGCGTTGTAGGCCTTGGTGAACAGCACGGCGTCCGCCATGCTGACCAGCCGGGTCGGCTGCTGCAAGCCGAGATCGTAGGAGAAGGTCACGGTCGGGGCGTCATTGTACTTGCCGCGCTTCGTGGTCACCAGAATGACTCCGTTTGCGGAACGAGCGCCGTAGATCGCTGCGGAGGCGTCCTTCAGGACATTGATGCTCTCGATTTCATCCCCGGTCAGGCGGCTGAATTCGTCTCCGCGGCCGGGCACACCATCGATGATGATGAGGGGTTTGTTCTCCCCCAGTGTGCTGCGTCCGCGGATGAACATAATGGCGTCGTCCCGTCCCGGTTCTCCGGAACGGTTGTTCACGATGACGCCGGACAGACGGCCGGCGAGACCCTGCGAGAGGTTTACGGAAGAGCTTTTGGTCAGTTCCCGTCCGGAGGTCTGCGCGACCGATCCGGTCAAGGTCAACTTGCTCTGCGTCCCGTAGCCGATCGCAACGGCTTCTTCGAGCGTTTCGACATCTTCCTGCATTTGGAAGTCGATAGAAGAACGGCCGCGGACAGGCTCTTCCACCGCTTTGTAGCCCATCAGGGAAGCGACCAGCGTGGCGGAGGCGTCCGTACGGATGGAATACCGCCCTTGTGGATCCACCGCGGAGCCGATCTGTGTTCCTTTTACCAGCACCATGGCTCCGACGAGCGGTTCGCCGCGCGCGTCGGTAACGGTTCCGCTGACCGTGATCTGCTGGTTGCGGTCCTGGGCGGAAACTACGGATCCGGCAAGCAAACATACTGCGATGATTGCAAACCATTTGAATTTTAGAAGCATTTTCATATTTGTAGGAAACTCTTGATGTTGCGGTTTTGGGGTCGCGCCGCAAGCGACCGTCCTGCAATTACGCGACGATCACTTGAACGCCCAGGCTTTCAATGTTTTTCTTGTCTGTTGCCGAAATTCCGTCATCCGTGATCAAAACATCGATGTTGTCGAGCCCGCAGATTCTGCCGAAGCCCCTGGCGCCGATTTTAGACGAATCCGCGAGAACGATGGCCACATTCGACACCTCGATCATTTTCAGGATCTGCTGAGCTTCTTCCAATGTCGCGCAACTGACACCATGTTCGGGATCGACTCCGTCCACCCCGAAGAAAACTTTTCCGCAATGTACGTTGCTCAAAGATTGGATGGCCTCGAAGCCGGTAACGCAAAGGGAATTCCCGTACAGGATTCCGCCCAACTGCATGACGGTCACATTGGTCATGTTCCCCAGGGTCATGGAAATATTGACCGCGGAGGTTACCACATACAATCTTCCTTTGGGCTGCAGGATTTCCGCGAAGACCCCGACGGTAGAGCCGGCGGACAGGATGATTGAATCGTTTTCGTTGATCAGCTCCAACGCCCGTTTTGCAATCCGGAGCTTTTCCTTGAAACGAATCAGCCGTTTCGTATTCATGTTGATGTCCATTACTTGCGCCGACGTAGGAAGGGCGCTGCCGTAGGCGCGGTACAGAAGTCCTTGCTTTTCAAGAACGGTCAAATCTTTCCGGATGGTGGCCTGCGTCACTTGCAGGGATTCCGCCAAGTCCGCGACTTTTACAAATCCTTTTTCAGTGATCTGGTCGATGATGTATTTTCTTCTTTCCGCAATGCTCGGCATGGCTGTAGTGCAATTATGAGGTGAATGGATATTTCATTGTATACCCTAATGTTCCAAAAATAGTAAAAAAAATTATAAACAACGAAACAAAACGAAATTTTTTCACAAACAACGAAACAAAACAAAAAAAGTTCTATCTTTGTAACGATGATACCCGTGTCATGAAGACAGCGGTGGATCACGCAACTTTTTAGAAGCATTTTGGAACATGGCGATAAGACTGACAGAGCAGCCGTCCTTGTACGAAAACCTCGAAAAGAAAAGCATTGCGGAACTCCTGCATGACATCAACGAAGAAGATAAGAAAGTTCCTCTCGCGATCGAGCGGATCCTCCCTGACTTGGAGAAACTGATTTCCGCCATCGAGCGCCAGCTTCGTGACGGGGGACGTATGTTCTACTGCGGTTGCGGTACCGGTGGGAAGTTGGCGGTTCTCGACACCTTGGAGCTGCCCAACACGTACGGCTGCGATCCGGAACTGATTCAGTGCGTGCTGGGCGGAGGCGTGGAGAATTTGGTCCTCGATTTGGAAGAGGCGGAAGACGATGTGGAAGAAGGCTGGCAAACGTTGCAGGAAAAGAATATTTCTCCGAAGGACATCGTTGTCGGCATCTCTGCGAGCGGCAACACCCCGTATGTACTCGCCACCCTCAAGGCTTGCCGGGAGCACGGGATCCCGACGGGATCCTTAGTCAACAATCCGAATTCTCCGATTTCGAAATATTCGGATTATCCCATCGAAGTGATTACGGGCCCGGAATTCATTACGGGGAGCACCCGGATGAAAGCCGGGACTTCGCAAAAACTCATCTGCGACATGATCAGCACCACGGTCATGGTGCGCCTCGGAAGGGTTGAAGGCAACCGGATGGTCAACGCCAACCTCATCAACAACAAGGTGATTGATCGGTTGACACGGACGATGATGGAGCGCAATCCGTCGTTGAAAGACTATGACTTCTGCGAGCAGACCATCAAGCGGTGCGGCGGACTCAAGAAGGCTGAGGCCTATCTCTTGAAAAAAGGGATTCTGAAGGAACAGCCTCTGGGAATAAACTAACGAATATGATACTGATCGCAGACAGCGGATCGACCAAGACGGCCTGGGCCTGCGTGATCCGGGACGGCCTGACTCGAATTGACTTCGAGAGCCTGGGCTACAATCCGAATTACATCAGCGGAGACGAGATTCGTAGGGACATTCTCGCATCGCTCCCCCCGTGTTTCCCCATAGACGAGATCCGGGAAATCCATTTCTACGGAGCCGGCGTCACGGAGCTTCAATATCCGTTCATGCGTGGCGTGCTGCGGAAGGTTTTTCCGAAAGCGGAAGAAGTGTTCATCGCGATGGATCTCCTTGCCTCTGCCCGTGCCCTGCTCGGCCGCGAAGCGGGCTTTGCGGCCATATTGGGCACCGGAACGAATACTTGTCTGTACGACGGGGAGAAGATCACCATGAACATCGACTCGCTCGGATTCATACTGGGAGACGAAGGCAGCGGGGGATATGTCGGCAAGAACCTCATCCGGGATTTCATCCGCGGGGACCAGCCGGCATCCATTCACCGCGAAGTGGCGGGATTGCTGGGCAAGAACGGGGATGAACTGATCGACCAGATCTATACCAAGCCTTTTCCGAACCGCTACTGCGCCCAATTCTGCAAATATGTCGGCGACAACCGCCACCGGGATCCGTATTTCCGCGACCTGCTGCTGAATTCCTTCCGGGATTTCTTTACCAATATCGTCCGTCACTACCCGGACTATCGTTCCTACAAACTGAACTGCGTCGGATCCGTGGGCTTCTTCTATCGGGACCTTCTGCAGGTCGCCGCCGAAGAGGCCGGCATGGAGCTCGGACGCATTATCCGGGCACCGCTCGAAGACCTGGTCAAATACCATCTGGTTTGAGGCGGAAGTTTTTTGCAGACCACGGCCGCGGGGTTATGCTTTGTACG
>JAAYJQ010000008.1 GCA_012522855.1 Bacteroidales bacterium | reverse complement strand
CTGGGCCCGGGAGCTGCGGGGAGCTCCGCAATGGGCTCTCCTCGCTCCCGCGACCAGCCCTCCTACGGCGAATCAAACTGACTGTCAATCGCTTGCCCAAGAGTTGCATTTGGATTTTGAATTCGCGGTAAAAAAACCGGAGTTTGAGGTGTATTATCGTCTGTGAATCAAAGCTTTAGCCTCCATGGGGATATGCAGAAACTTTTTCACTTGGCGGGGTGTGGCGCGGCAGGCCGCCAACATCCGGTTGGCATATTCGATTTTATTCTCCGGCGGCAGAGCAAACAAAGCACCCATGTTCTTGAGTCGGCCTTCTTTTGCAATGTAGTTGGACATTCGGATGTAGGCGCGGGCAGAAGAAGGGTCGTATTCTTCAGAAATCGCATACTCGCTTCCTGTGTTTGAGCGGAAAGCGAGCAGCATCTTCTCGTACGAATCATATAGACGGATAGCTCTGCCATGGTCGATGCAGGAATAGGTTGCGACGATGAAATCGGTCAACTGCAAGGCTTCCTTTGTATCCAACTTCTCGAACAAGGCATCCAACTGCTCGTAGGTCAGCGGCCTGTTTCGGGAGTATGCGAACTTGACGAACTGTACCCCGCGCCTAAGCTTGGCAGAGGCCTTTGCAAGCGATAGTTTTTCGGAGAAAGGATGTTTTGACTCGGCATAAGCGAGAAAGTTCCATGGCCATTTTTCCGCGCTTGCGGTCAATTTCCCTTCAACAGGATTGTTGTAGACATAGGCAATGGCTGTCCTTTTGGCCTTATCCCCATGCTTGTTCGCCATTCCGTATGGTTCGAAAAGCCTCCCTTTCAGTCCGTAACGGGCATTGTAGACGAGGGAGAAGGCAGAGGTGTAGTCTCTGATGAAGGCCGTGATCGCCGCCTGAGAGTCGGCTTCGACCAGAAAGTGAATATGGTCGAACATCAAGCAGATCCCGACAATCCGAAGTCGGTACTTCTTCGCATACAATGAGAAGATCATGAAGAATTCCAGAAAATCTCGGACTGTGTAGAAAATGACATATCGGGAAAAAGTCCTCTGATAGATATGTCCCAATGCTCCCCGTTCGTATCCCTTCCGTTTTGTCATAGTTTGCTCGGTTCAATATGCGAAAGTAGGGAAATGCCTCGAGAGATGCAATACCAAAGTCTTCGTGGAGGGTAAAATACTGACCAACAGCTGATTGACCCCCATCCCCTCGGGGAAAAACACCGGAGGCAAAATACAGTTTTCCGAACAAGGTCAAGCACTTAACCTCCACGGAAATCGGTAAAATATTCCTAAGCCAGCCTCCAGCCCCTTTGCCCTTCGGATTTCTCCGGCAATTTTCGTAAATTTGCGCTCGTATTCTTATTCAAAACAACATGCGAGCATTAATCAGTGTCAGTGATAAGACCGGCGTGGTGGCATTCGCCGAAGCGTTGGTGTCGCTGGGTTGGGAACTTCTTTCCACCAGCGGCACGATGAAGTTGTTGAAGGAGGCGGGATTGCCCGTCACGAGTGTCAGCGAAGTGACCGGCTTTCCGGAAATCTGCGACGGGCGGGTGAAGACGCTCCATCCGAAGATTCATGGGGCGTTGCTGGCGCGGCGGGATATGCCCGATCATCTGCGTCAGTTGGCGGACAACGGGATCCAGACCATCGACTTGGTCTGCGTGAACCTCTATCCTTTTCGTGAGACGATCGCCAAGCCGGGCGTCACCATGGAAGATGCCGTGGAGCACATCGACATCGGCGGGCCGTCGATGCTCCGGAGCGCCGCGAAGAATTGGGCTTCGGTGACCGTCGTGGTGCATCCCGAAGATTACCCGGCTGTGTTGGATGAGATCCGCGCGACCGGAGAAACCTCCCCTGAAACCCGCTTGCGGCTCTCTGCGAAAGCCTACACCCACACGGCGCAGTACGATGCCGCGATCGCGACCTACATGCGCGCCCAGGCCGGTCTCCCGGAGAAGTTGTTTCTGGAATATGACATCTGCCAGCCGCTCCGTTATGGAGAGAATCCCCACCAGGAAGCCAAGTTCTACAAGACCCTCAAGCCCGTGCCGTATTCCCTGGCTGCGGCCGAACAACTAAACGGCAAAGAACTGTCCTACAACAACATCCAGGATGCCAATGCCGCTTTGAACATCGTTCGGGAATTCGACAAGCCCTTCGCTGTCGGGCTGAAGCACATGAATCCGTGCGGGGCAGCCGTCGGGCAGGATATTGTGGAAGCTTGGAAAAAGGCTTATGAAGCCGACAAGACCTCCATATTCGGCGGCATCGTGGCCTTCAACCGTGAAGTCAATCTTGAAACCGCGCGGCTCCTCAAGCCCATATTCCTGGAAATCGTGATGGCGCCTTCCTTTGCGCCGGATGCGCTGGAACTGCTCCGTACCAAGAAGAATCTGCGGATTTTACGGGTGAATATGGAAGAAGATTCCGAAGCGTGTACGCAATTCGTCAGCATCAACGGAGGCTTGCTGGCCCAGGATCAGGATCTGGCTACGAAGCGGGTGACGGAGGATCTGTGCGTGACGAAGGCCCGTCCTTCCGCGGATCTGCTGGCCGATTTGGATTTCGGCTGGAGGATTGTGAAGCATGTGAAGTCCAATGCGATCGTCGTGGTGAAGAACGGGATGACCTATGGAGTCGGTGCCGGCCAGATGAACCGCATCGGCTCGGCGGAAATCGCCCTCAGGGAAGCCGCGCATACCCTCTCCGAAGCGGAAGCGTCCGCGACCGGAATTCCGGTGGAAACGCTTGATGAAAAGGAAATCGCCCGCAAGGCCGGGCTGGTGCTCGCCTCCGACGGTTTCTTCCCGTTCGATGACTGCGTTGCCTTGGCTGCGGACTATGGGGTCAAGGCCATCGTCCAGCCGGGCGGATCCGTTCGCGACGAAGATTCCATCAAGAAAGCCGACGAGACCGGCATCGCCATGTTGCTTGCCGGAGAAAGACATTTCAAGCATTAGGATATGGGCATCAATTCATTGCTTCCGTGGAAGAACAGCAATATCGAGACCGACAAGCAGGCCTATGATGAGTTTAAACGGCGGATGTCCGCCCTCCGCCAGGCCAAGGTCCTGGTGGTCGGGGGCGGCGGCCGCGAGCATGCGATTGTGGATGCCCTGTCCCGATCCAGCCATGTGGGGAAGATCTACTGCGCTCCCGGGAATCCGGGAATCGCGCAGCTGGCGATCTGTCTTCCGTTGGAAGACACGCAGGTCGATGAATTGCTGGCATTCGCGCGGAGCGAGCAGATCGACTTGACCGTTGTCGGCCCCGAAATCCCGCTCTCGGCGGGGATCGTGGACGCCTTCACCCAGGCCGGGCAGCGCATCTTCGGGCCGTCTGCAGCGGCCGCCCGCATCGAATCCAGCAAGGACTTCGCGAAGGACATCATGGCTCGATATGGAGTCCCTACGGCCGCCTACCGAACCTTCGAAGACTACACGGAAGCCCTTGAATATGTCCGTGGCGGCTCCTTCCCCGTTGTGCTGAAGTACGACGGGCTCGCGGCGGGAAAGGGAGTCGTGATTCCCGACAATTTGGCTGAGGCGGAAGCGGCTCTCAGGGACATGCTGGTGGACGACAAGTTCGGCAAAGGCAAGGTGGTGATCGAAGAGTTCCTGACCGGTCCCGAGTTTTCCTTCCTCTGCTTTGTCTGCGGCCCCGAAGTGTTCCCGATGGCTCTCTCGCAGGATCACAAGCGCGCTTATGAAGGCGACCGGGGTCCCAACACAGGCGGCATGGGAGCCTATTCCCCGCTTCCCTTCATCACGAAAGAGGATGAGGAATATGCTTTGGAAAAGATCATGAAGCCGGTCGCCGCAGCAATGGTTGCGGAAGGGTGCCCCTTCAAGGGCGTGCTCTACGGCGGACTGATGAAAACTCCGCAGGGAATTAAGGTCATCGAATTCAACTGCCGATTCGGCGACCCCGAAACGGAAGTCGTGTTGCCCCGCCTGAAGACCGATCTCTTCGAAATCTTCTGCGCCGTTGCGGAAGGGGGCATGCCTCCCGTGCAGCCGGAAGGCACAGTCGCCCTGGAAGGCCTGACTGTACCGGCGAGCGCCTTGATGCCCGAACTGGTCTGGTCGGACGAGGCGGTGATGGGCTTTGTCTTGGCCTCGAAGGGTTATCCCGGCTCCTACAAGAAAGGGTTCGAGATCACCGGGCTCAACGAAGCCCTGGACAATCCCGACGTGAAGATCTATCACATGGGCACCTCGGTGAAGAAGTCTTCGGATCTTGCCGAAGGCCGCTGCTATACGGCCGGCGGCCGGGTCATGATGGTTCTCGCTTCCGGCGCAAACCTGCAGGAGGCCCATGATCGCGCCCTCGCCGCCTCGGAAAAGATCCGCTGCGAGAACCTCTTCTTCCGCCGTGACATCGGTTATCGCGTGCTGTAGCATACCGCGCGCACAAAGGTGGCACCAAGGTGCCACCTTTGTCAAGATCTATCATTTAAAGAATCGCGAATATGATCATTTCCGGTAAAGAACTGGCGGCCAAACTGAAGGCCGAAATGGCGGAGCAGGTCGCCACATTTCCTGCGAAATATGGACGCGTCCCGCATTTGGTGGTGATCTTGGTCGGCGAGGATCCGGCCAGCCGGACGTATGTCCGGAACAAGTCCAAGGCCTGCGAGGTTGTGGGAATCCGGAATACGACCCTCCGGCTGCCGGAGGATACGCCCGAACAGGAACTCCTGGACAAAATCGCGGAACTGAACGCCGACGAGGCGGTTGACGGCATTCTGATTCAACTGCCGCTTCCGAAGCAGATCAGCGAAGCGAAAGTCATCGAAGCCATCGCCCGGGAAAAGGATGTGGACGGCTTCCATCCGCTCAACACAGCGGCCATGTGGCAGAAACGTCCCAGCAGCGCCTACACGGTTCCCTGTACGCCTGAAGGCATCATCCGCCTTCTCGAAGCAGGTCAGGTGGAAATCGCCGGCAAGCATGCCGTCGTGATCGGTCGCAGCCAGATCGTGGGACTTCCGATCTCGAAGCTGTTGCTGGACCGGAATGCCACCGTGACGATCTGTCACAGCCGGACGCAAAATCTGCCCGCGATCACCCGCCAGGCGGACATCTTGGTGGCCGCTGTCGGCCGCCCGAAGTTCGTGACCGGAGATATGGTCAAGGAAGGCGCGGCCGTCATCGATGTCGGCATAGATCGTGATGAAGCGGGCAATCTCTGCGGGGACGTGGACTTCGCTTCCGTCGAGCCGAAGGCATCCCTCATCACCCCGGTTCCCGGCGGCGTCGGTCCCATGACCATCTGCTGCCTCATGGAAAACACCATCAAGTGCTTCTTGTCACAACGCTTTCAATCCCTTATTCGATGATGAAAACTTATACCATTCTGTCGATGGCTGCCCTTGCATCCATCCTTTGGTTCGGGTGCTCCGCCCCTCGGAACCCGGACAGCGCGGTCGCCGTATTCACACCGCTTGAATATGCAGGCGAGCCGGAGGCGGACTATGATCCCGCTACCCAGTACCGCAACCCGATCCTCCCGGGCTACTACCCCGATCCGAGCATCTGCCGGAACGGAGAAGATTATTATCTGGTCACTTCCACCTTCGGCCATTTCCCGGGGATTCCTGTCTGGCACAGCACCGACCTCGTCCACTGGGAGTCCTGCGGCAGCGCGCTGAGCCGGAATTCGCAGCTCCCGCTGGGGAACAAGCCGCTGGCGCTCGGCGTCTTCGCTCCGCAGATCAGCTACAACCCCGGCAACGGCAAGTACTACATCATCAACACGATCGTGGATGGACACGGCAACTTTTTCGTGACCAGCGATGATCCCAAGACTGGAAACTGGAGCGAGCCCATCCTCTTGCCCCAAGTGAGAGGAATCGATCCAAGCATCTTGTTCGACACGGACGGGAAGGCTTGGATCGTCAGCGCTACTTCCGCGACCGAGATGGGGGAAAAGCCCCTGTATGAAGAGGGAGATAACGTGATCCCGTTCTATGAATTTGATTGGCGGAACGACAAAGTCGTCGGAGAACCGAAAATTCTCGTCCGCCACGGGGTTCGTCCGGAGGACAAGCCGCTAAACCTTGAAGGACCGCATCTCTACCACATCGGGGACACTTATTTCCTGATGTGCGCCGAAGGCGGTACCGAACGCGGCCACTCGGAAGTGATCTTCCAGTCCAAGCGGGTGGATGGACCCTATACGCCTTGCTTGATCAACCCGATCCTCACGCAGCGCGATCTGCCGAACGGACGTGAAAACATGGTAGCCTGCACAGGACATGCGGACCTGGTTCAGTCGGCGGCCGGCTCCTGGTATGCCGTTTTTCTGGGGACGATGCCGTACGACGGGGATTATGCCTTCAACACAGGACGCCAGACCTTCCTGCTTCCCGTCACCTGGACGGACGCTCAGCAGCCGGTCATCCTGGAACAGGGAAAACCCGTTCCGCTCGTGGTCGACATGACCGATGACATGAAGTCTTTGGTCGCGAAGAACACAATTGAAGGATTCGACGGCTACCGTCCCGGCCCGCTCTGGGACGGGGACGGGCTGAAGGACTTCGTGCTCTTCCTGCGCAATCCGGTTGCGCAGGGCGGCAAGTCCACCGATGCGTTCGACCTGCGGCAGAGTTTGAAGAAAGGACCTTTTTACGACATCGACGACAAGGGCCTCCTTAGGCTCGCCTGCAAAGGAGTGAAGCTTTCCGACTATGCCAATCCCGCTTTCATCGGGGAGCGTATCACCGCCAAGCTCTTCTCTGCCTCGACCACTCTGGACTTCCAGCCTTCGGACACGACTGAGGCCGGCATCGTATGCTTGCAGAACGAAAAACAGTTCATGACCTTCATGAAGAAGATGGATTCGACGGGTCGGGTCTATCTGGCTCTGGATGAATACCGGTTCAGATCTTCCGATCGCTCGACGCTAGAGGCCTTCCGCTTCGCCTTGCCCGAAAACACCCGCCATTTCGAGGTGACGCTTGAAGGCAGGGCCGCCAAGTTTCCGCTTTCCTTGAAGGTCGAAGCCGTGACTCCTGTCGATTACGTGTTCAGTTATGCTACTGTTTCAGGCAAGAAGGTCTCCGAATATATTCCCGTTGGGGAAGCGCTGGACGGCTATTTGCTGAGCACGGAGGAAGCCGGAGGCTTCGAGGGGGCTGTAGTGGGTGTCTATGCCTACAACAGCAGCCCCTCCGCCGCATGGAGCCGCTGATAGTCATCAAAGCACTGTTTCGCGACCGTCGTAGGTGATCTGTTTCTCGGGACCGCGGCCGACAACTCGGATCCCAGATGCGCGCTTGAAATCATTCACTTTTGAGTTTCCGAGATTTTCACTATTTTTGTATAATCGTGACGTTCAAAACCAGGTTTTCTCTTCGAAGAAGATCCGTCTGGACGCAGATTTAAACGATTGTGATTATGTACAAACGCGTACTGTTGAAGTTGAGCGGCGAAAGTCTGGGCGGACCGGAAGGCAAGGGCCTGGACACGGACAGTCTCAAGGAATATGCCCGCGAGGTGGCTGAGGCGGCGAAGGCCGGCCTTCAGATCGCCCTTGTGAACGGTGGCGGCAACATATTCAGAGGACTTCAAGGCACGTCCAAAGGATTCGACCGGGTGACCGGAGACCGGATGGGGATGCTGGCAACCGTCATCAATTCGCTTGCCCTCAGCCAATTTATCGAGGATGAAGGGGTCCATGCCGAGGTCTTTACCGCAACGCCCATGCAGCCCATCGCCCAGTACTACAACCGCGACAACGCAGTGCGGGTATTGGAAGCTGGGGGAGTGGCCCTGATTGCGGGCGGGACAGGAAATCCTTTCTTCACGACGGATTCCGGAGCCGCGCTCAGAGCCCTTGAGATCGGCGCGGATGCCGTGTTGAAGGGCACGCGGGTGGACGGTGTCTACACAGCCGATCCCGAGAAGGATCCGACGGCGACCAAGTACGAGGAGCTGACTTTTGAGGAAGCGATTCGGAAAAATCTCAAGGTGATGGACCAGACTGCCTTCACGCTCTGCAGTGACGGCGACATGCCCGTCATCGTCTTCGACATGAACCGCAAAGGCAATCTGGCGCGGATCGTGCGAGGCGAGAAGGTCGGCACCTTCGTCCATAAATAACGGAAACATTATAATCAAGATACCATGTTGACAGACAAAGCAAAAGAAATCGTGAACGAGGCCGATGAGAAGATGCAGGATGCCGTCGCGTTTCTAGAAGAAGATCTCAAGACCTACCGGGTCGGCAAGGCCAATCCTTCCGTCCTGAACAATGTCATGGTTGATTACTACGGCTCTTCGACTCCGATTCCGCAGGTGGCTTCCGTCAGCACGCCGGACGCTCGGACCATTGCCATTCAGCCTTGGGACAGACACATGATTCCGCTCATTGAAAAAGCGATCATGGACGCCAATCTTGGATTTACACCGCAGAACAACGGTGAAATCATCCGTTGCCCGATTCCTGCCCTCACCGAGGAACGGAGAAGGGATCTTATCAAGCGAGCAAGGGCGGCCGGAGAGAATTCCAAAGTCGCCGTCCGGAACATCCGGCGGGATGCGGTCGATTCCTTGAAGAAAGGCGAGAAGAACGGTGATTTTTCGGAGGATGTCCAGAGGGAGGGCGAAACGGAAGTTCAGAAAGTGACGGACTCCAACACGAAAGCGATTGACGAACTCGTCGCCGCCAAAGAAAAGGAAATCATGACCGTGTAGAAAAATTCCCGCGGAATACAGAACTATTTACAAAATTTTTGTTATATTTGCGGAAGTTATGATGAAGACACGTTTTTTTGCGTTCGGTTTTTATTTCTATTATCCGATCAGGTAGTAGACTGGACGCGTGTGCATTCTGATTCATAGCTGAATGAATGAATATTTTGGCTGTCCGGTCTTTGGCCGGACAGCTTTTTTATGCATCGAAGGACATGAAAAGAATTGCGATCCAAGGTTACCGGGGCTGCTTTCACGAGGAGGCGGCGCGGTTATTCTACGAAGTCCGCGCCAGCAAGTTGGGTGTCGTGGAGTGTCCGACTTTCGAGAGTCTCTTCCAGGCTTTGTCGGAAGGCCGCGCCGACGCGGCGGTCATGGCGATCGAGAACACCACCTCCGGCGGGTTGCTTCCCAACTTCGAACTGCTTCGCAACCATTCCTGGCAGATCCGGGGAGAGGTCTACATTCCCATTCACCATCATCTCATGGCCCTTCCGGGCCAGTCGCTGCAGGACATAACCGAAGTACGGACGCACTACATGGCGATCAGCCAGACTCGTCGGTTCTTCGAACGCAACTGTCCTTGGATCGTCCTGCGCGAATCCGAGGACACGGCAAAGAGCGCGACAGACATTGCAGAAGGCGGTCTTCGGGGTGTCGCTGCCGTAGCCTCCGAACTGGCTGCCCAGCAGAACGGACTCGAAATCTTAGCCCGGGGTATCGAGACCTATAAACAGAATTTCACCCGCTTTCTGATTTTAGACGATGCCATCATCGTGCCTCGTACTCGGATCAACAAAGCGTCCCTCTGCTTCACCCTGCCACACAAGCCCGGATCGCTTGCCCAGATCTTGACGATCCTTTCCTTCTATGACATGAACCTCACCCGCATCCAGTCCCTGCCGATCCCGGGACGCGAATGGCAGTACTTTTTCTATGCGGACATCACCTTTGCGTCCTATAACCGCTACAAACAGGCTCTCAAAGCTGTCAAACCCTTGATGGAAGGCCTGGATATTCTCGGAGAATACGAATCCTTCGTTTCAAATACATCCATCTCATGATCATTACGCCTGCACGCAGGACCGCTACGGTCCGGGAATATTACTTCTCCCGAAAACTGAGGGAAATCGATGCGATGAACGCTGAGCGTCTCGCCCGCGGGGAAGACAAGATCATCAGCCTCGGAATCGGGGCACCGGATCGCATGCCGCCTGCCGACGCCATCGACGCTCTCGTCGAATCCGCGCGGCGTCCCGGCAACCATGCCTACCAGAACTACACCGGGATTCCACAGCTGCGTGAGGCCTTTTCGGACTGGTACCGCCGCTGGTACGGGGTCGAACTGGATCCCCGCAACGAAGTCCAGCCCCTCGTCGGCTCAAAAGAGGGGATCCTGCTGATCTCCTTGGCCTATCTCAATCCGGGCGACAAGGTGCTGGTTCCGGATCCCGGCTATCCGACCTACACCTCCGCTTCGAAGCTGGCGGAAGCGGAGATTATTACCTACGATCTTCAGGAGAAGAACCATTGGCTGCCCGACTTCGATGCCTTGGAGCGGATGGATCTCTCCGGGGTGAAGATCCTGTGGACGAACTATCCGCATATGCCGACCGGAGCGAAAGCGACCCCGGAACTGTTCCGGAAGTTGGTGGACTTCGGCCGGCGCCACGGCATTCTCGTGGTCAACGACAACCCCTATTCCTTCGTGCTGTGCGACCGGCCGCTTTCGATATTGGTATCGGAAGGGGCCAAGGACGTCTGTCTGGAACTGAACTCGCTGAGCAAGGCGCACAACATGAGCGGGTGGCGGATCGGTATGGTCGGCGGATCGGCCGAGTTGGTCGCAGAGGTGCTGAAGGTGAAGAGCCAGATGGACTCCGGCATGTTCAAGCCGCTGCAGCTCGCAGCCATCGCCGCGCTGCGGTCCGGCCCGGAATGGTTTGAGACGCTGAACACGGAATATGCCCGCAGGCGTGTCGCCGCCGGCCGTATCTTCGACCTCCTCGGCGCTCCCTACGATCCCGACTCCGCCGGACTCTTCCTTTGGGGAAATATCACCCGCGCCACGAAAGCCCTTGCCGGCGAGGAATCTCCCGAGCCGACACCCGCCGATCGGCTGTCAGACTTGCTGCTGCACGAAGCCGGTGTCTTCATGACTCCCGGCTCCATATTCGGAAAAAACGGCCGCGATTACCTTCGCGTCTCCCTTTGCGCCCCCGTCGAAATCCTCGATCAAGCGCGCGACCGGATCTTGCGATACCTGCGTGACCGCAATTGCTTGATCTGCAACGAATAGAACGATCTCACCCCCGTCAAAACGCAGGGGGTGAAAACAAGGAAAATACAGTGAATGAATGGAATATGGTCACGGAAGATAAAAAAACAATCGGCATCGTCGGTCTCGGCCTCATCGGGGGATCGATGGCGATCGACCTTAAGCGCAGGGGATTCGCGGACCGGATCCTGGGCGTTGAGAAGGATCCGGTGAACGCCACCGCCGCGCAGCGGATGGAACTCATTGATGAGCTGCTGCCCCTCGAAGACTGTATTCGCCGGAGCGATCTTGTCGTGATCGCCATCCCGGTCGGAGCCGCCGTCCCGATGCTGACGCAGATACTGGACCGCTTCCGGGAACTGGGCGAAACCGGCAAAATCGTCATCGACACCTGCTCCACCAAGAGTCAGATCGTCCGCGCGGCTCGCTATCACCCCTGCCGCCGCCAGTATGTCGCCACCCACCCCATGGCCGGAACCGAATATTCCGGACCCTGGGCAGCGGAACCCAACCTCTTTGACGGCCGCGCCTGCATCTTTGCCGACACCGAAGAATCGGATCCGAAGGCCGTCAAGCTGGTCGAGATCCTGTACGACACCCTGAACATGCGGCCCATCTACATGAACGCCGACGCCCACGACGTCCACGCCGCCTATGTGTCTCATATTTCGCATGTTTCCTCCTTCGCCCTGGCTCTTACGGTTCTCGAAAAGGAACAGGACGAAAAGCATATCTTCGATCTTGCCTCGGGCGGATTTTCCTCCACCGTGCGGCTGGCGAAGAGTTCCGCCGACATGTGGACTCCGATCCTGACCCAGAACCGAGACAATGTCCTCCGAGTCATCGACACCTACCTGGACAAGATGAAAGCTTTTCGGGATGCCATCGCCGATTACGATTCCGACCGCATCTCCGAACTGATTCTCGAGGCCAATAGAATCAAAAAAATCCTTCGGTGAAAAGGAAATTGCCTTCGAAAACGCCTCTGCTATTTTGAATGAAATGGAAAAATTGATTGTCTGAAATATGGTACGAAATCTGGACACGATCCCCGTATCCGATTGGGGATTCTTTGATGAGAGCATTCCTCCGCTCGTTATTGCGGGCCCCTGTAGCGCGGAGTCCGAGCTGCAGGTCATGATGACTGCCAAAGGGCTGCAGGCCCTCGGCATCCACGTCTTCCGCGCGGGAATTTGGAAGCCCCGTACCCACCCCGGCTCCTTTGAAGGGGTCGGTACCCAGGGTCTCGAATGGCTGCGGAAGGTCAAGCAAGGATACGGACTGAAGGTCTGTACCGAAGTGGCCAGCGAAAAACATGTCTACGAATGTCTGAAATACGGGATTGACATGGTCTGGATCGGAGCTCGGACCTCCGTCAATCCGTTCCTGGTGCAGGAAATCGCCGATGCCCTCCGCGACACCGAAATCCCTGTGTTGGTGAAGAATCCGGTCAATCCCGACATCGATTTATGGATCGGCGCTTTGGAACGGCTCAATCGGGTCGGCGTCCGCAAACTCGGGGTTATCCACCGCGGGTTCACGACCACCGGAAAGATTCCCTATCGGAACGAACCCGGATGGCAGATCGCCGTCGAACTCCGGACCCGGTATCCCGAACTCCCGTTCTTCGCTGATCCCAGCCATATGGGCGGTTCCCGTCAGCATATTCAGGAACTCTCCCAACGGGCCATGGATCTGGGGCTGGACGGCCTGATGGTCGAATCTCACTGCGATCCTTCCTGCGCCCTGAGCGACGCCGGTCAACAACTCACCCCGGAAGATCTGGGGACCTTGCTGAAAGCGCTCACCGTCCGGCAGAAAGTCACGAACGATCGGGAATACAACGACAACATCCATCAGCTCCGGACGCAGATCGACGTCATTGACGAGAATCTGATTGCGGAGTTGGGTGCCCGGATGGAGATCTCCCGCAAGATCGGCACTTTCAAAAAGGCCCACAACATCGCCATCGTACAGGCCCTCCGATGGGAGTCGGTCCTGTCCGGGATGATCGAGAAAGGCAAGGCTTACAATCTTCCCGAAGACTTCGTAAAAGCGGTCTTCACCGCCATCCACGAAGCCTCCATTGCTGTCCAGAACGAAATACTGGAAGAGTAATGTTGTCATTACACAATAAAATTTCATTTTTTTAAACTTTATTGCTTATAGACAACAAAATTTATATATTTGTCTCGAGATAAGCAATGGGATTATGGAAATCATTTCAAGAGCACAGTACGCATCGCAGGTGGATTCCTGGCTGGGAAAGGGAGTTATTATTGCCCTTACTGGCCAAAGACGTGTCGGAAAGAGCTATATCATGCGGGATTTTATAGAGCGTCATTCCCTTGATAGCGCAGCCAATATCATCTTTCTGGACAAGGAGAAGCGGGAATATGACAGCATCAAGACGTATAAGGATCTGGATGCGTTCATCGGGGAGCGTTTCAAAGCGGACTGTCACAATTATATTCTCGTTGATGAAGTGCAAGAAATACAGGCCTTTGAGAAAAGCCTGAGAAGTTGGCGGACAGAAGAACGAACCGACATCATCGTGACCGGAAGTAATGCAGGCATGCTTTCCGGAGATCTGGCGACGCTGCTTGCGGGACGGTACAAAGGAATCCACGTGCAGGGTCTCAGCTATTCGGAATTCAGGGTGTTTCACGGGCTGGAAGATTCAGATGAAACCTTACGGAAATATTTGGAATACGGAGGCTTGCCGGGACTTCGCGACGTCGGACTGGAAAATGAAGAGCATGTCTGGCAATATCTGCAAGCGATTCTGAACACGGTCGTACTGAAAGATATCATCGAGCGACACGACATTCGGAATCTCCCCTTCCTGAATAATTTGCTCCGATTCTATGCTGACAACATCGGCAGACTTAATTCGGCGAGTAGCATCAGCAAATTCATGAAACACCAAGGGGAAGAAGTGTCCACGAATGTTGTCCTCTCTTATGCGGCTTATTACGAAGAGGCCTTTCTTTTGGACATCGTGCATCGCTATGATATTCACGGGAAGAAATTGCTGGAATCCAATGACAAGGTCTATTTCGGGGACATCGGTTTGCGGAACTTGATAGCGGGAAACAACCGGGAACAAGACATCGAAAAAATTATTGAAAATATCGTGTACCAGCATCTTCTCAGGATCGGCTTCAAGGTATCCGTCGGACAGTTGCGGGCGTGCGAAGTCGATTTTGTCTGCGAAAAGCCGGGAAAGAGGGTGTACGTGCAGGCTTCCTATCTTATCGGCAGTGATGCGACGCGTGACCGGGAATTCGGCAATCTCGCCCGGATCGGTGACAACTATCCGAAATTCGTCATCTCATTAAGCCCGCTTCTGGAAGACCGCGACTATGAAGGGATTCTCCACCTTTCTTTGCGGAAATTCCTAAGGGACGGGATTTGACAGTCATTTTCGAAGCTGTCCAGAACGAAATTATGGAGAAATAGCTATTTCGGCAGAAGCGCGTTCGATTTGACCGAATCGGGGATGGGTGTCTTCTTGTAGGTGTCCACTTCCGCGACCGCGCTTTTACTGGTCAGTTTGAGAATCGTATTAGAAGACTCGAGCTCCACGTCGTAGGAGGATCCCCAGAAGGTTCCGTCGGAATATTTTCCGGAGAGCACTCCGTCCAGCAGACTCCAGGTTCCGGTGTACAGGCGATAGCGGCCCGTTCCGAGCATCTGATAGATCTGGAAGCTCTTGTCGGCATTAAAAGCGATGTACACATCCACTTCTTCGCCTCCGATGGTAACCGCCCTTGTTTCCACCGATATCAGCGACCATTCCCCGGTGATGTTCAGGGTCTTGTCCTTGCAGCAGGAAGTCAGCAGGAAAGGAACGAACAGGATTCCAAGCAAGAATTTTCTCATCATAGCCAGCCTCCGTTATCGCTTTTAAAATTCCGGGAGATGACCGAGATCACCTGGGACACTTGCATACCGCCCGTCTTCTTGTCGGTTCCGACGGCCGCGCCGCCGCCGACCGCGGTGATCTTGATCTTGGCTGCGCCGATCTTGGTGGGATGGATGAAGAGCCGGCCATACCGGATGTCGGGATCCTTCGCGAGCCCCAGGGATTCCTTGCCGTTCCCCAGCACCTCCACCTTCAGGTAGGTGAGATTGGGTGAGGAAGTTCCGAACTGATCGGAAAGATCGACCCACTGCTCCTGGCCGCACGCCACAAGTTTGCTGGGCACGCCTTCGATCTTCATCATCAGTTTCCATGCGTCGATGGAGCCGGTGCCCATCTGTTTGCGGTATTTGGTCAGATCCATCGTCGAATTGCCGCGGATCTTCTGTCCGTTGATCCGGGAGTCGAAATCGTTGGCGGAAGTCACGATCATATCCTTGAACTCCTGGGTTGTGTAGGTCTTGCCGAGCTTTTTGGCATAGGATAGGGCCAGGGCCGCGATACCGGAAACATGGGGGCAGGCCATGGAAGTGCCTTGCATATACCCGTAGTCAGCCCCGTACAGTTCCTTGGGCAGGGTCGAGAGAATCATGCATTTATCGGTGAGTTCGCCGGCCCCGTTCAGGTGTCCGTTCTCTCCTCCGGGTGCGACGATGTTGCATCCCGGCCCGTAATTGGTATAGTAGGCCGGAAGGAAATCGGGTCCGAAAGCGGAAACACTGATCACGTTACTGAGCGCGCCGGGATAGGTGGCATACGGATCCCCGTCGTTTCCGGAGGCGAAGATGGCGATGCTGCCGTCCAGCACGGGATTGTTCTTTGTCGACTCGAAATAACACAGCGCGTCATATTCCGCCCGGGCATAGTCGATGTACGGCTTGTCTCCACGGAAGGTTCCGCCTGGGTATCCGAAGGAACAGGAGATGATGGAAGCCCCGTTGTCCGCCGCGTACTTGATGGCCGCGGCAGTGGCGGCAAGGCCGCCGCTCCGTCCGCTGTCGAAGATCTGGCAGGACATGATCTTGACGCCGTCATTGTTGCCCGTTCCGCCCGCGATCCCGCAGACCCCGAGCTTGTTGTTGTTGACGGCGGCGATCGTCCCGGCGCAGTGCGTGCCGTGGCCGGTATCCCCCACGTTGCGGTTGTTCTCGTACCGCGCCCGATCCCAGGTGATGGGGCCGTCGGACACGAAATTGTGTCCGTGCGACCCGTCTTCGTCCGTCCACATGTTCGCGGCCAGATCCGGATGGTTGTACTTGACCCCCTCGTCCAGCACGGCGACGATGATGGAATTGTCGCCCGCGGTCAATTCTGCCCAGACATCCTCGACATTGATGTCCCCGCCGGCGTAGGCGTTCTTCGAAACGGCGAAACTGCCGTAGTTCTTGTAATTCCACTGATCCGGGCGGGCGGGATCGTTGAAACGCGCCGTTTCGGCCGCTCGGGTGGACAGACCGTCCGGGGTATAGGGATAAGCGATGCCGTCGGAGGCTTTCTCGAGCAGATTGTTATACTGAACCGCCATCACTTCCTCAACGGCAGCGACCCGGATAGCCACATTCGTGTGCTCGGCCCCTTCTTCCAATGTGGCCTTGTACCACTTGTCGAGGTTGAACTTGCGTTCTATCTCCTCTTTTCCGGGGGTGGAAGAGAACAGTCTTTCGATTTTCACGATTCCCTTCATCCGGAAGGCTGCCAGCATCTCAGTGTCCGGAGCCTGCCCCAACTTCAGCAGCAAAATGTTGGAACTGGAATATTCCGGCGAATTGGAAATCTTCGCAGCCGCATATGCGGGAACGGCTTCCATTGCATTCCCCTCCTCGATCCGCATTTCCTTCGAGCAGGCGAGGCACAAGAAGAGAAAGAGAGAAGGCAGGGTTTTTCCGAGTCTCATATTTTTTCAGATTAACAGAAATCGGGCCGGCCCGCAAGGACCGGCCCGAAGGACAAATATAGCAATTCTTGTCAGATTGTCAAGCGCGGATTAGCGCGTCGACAAGACCGGATTGCTGCGGTCAAACTTGGGAGTGGCCTTCACTTCGATGCGGCTGGAAACGGTTTTCAGCGGAATCGAAGGGGTCACGTGTTTGATTTCGTGGAAGTGCTTCAGGTCGAGGGTCCCCTTGCGCAGAGGCATTGCGGCGGGGGCGCCCTCCGGCTCCTTCTCGGGGATGATTCCGGAATCGTCCACGTCTGCCCTCACGAACATCATGCCTCCGTACAATTGGAGCCAGCCGGCCAAAGAATTGTACTCACTATCCGTATACAGGTCGAAGCCCATGGCGTAGAAGGTCATGCCAATCCCAGCGGCGCCCGGATTCGGAACGAAGGCGATGTGCCCGTCCTTGACATAGGCGCCGTAGAAGGCGTTGGCCTTGTAATATGGCATGTCCTCGTCGCTCATCTCCTCCCAATAGTACTCGATGTACGGATAGTAGGTCTTTTTGCTTAGCGTAACCGGCGCCGTTCCCTGACCGAGACTTCTGAGCGCGCCGCCTTTGATTTGGAACCGGATGTCCGGAACCTCGATTTTGTAGCCGGCAAGGGTCGGGAAGAGGTTGGAAACGCTCACGATCGTGTCGTTTACTTCTTTGATCTTCACCGTGCCCTTGTAGGTCCGCTTGTAGAATTCATCGGCGCCGTAGTTGAGGGCGTAGTAGTTCCACTCTCCGAGGAGGTCGGCCATGGTGACATCCGCGATGAAGTCATCCGCCGTGTAGGTTCCGTACACCGCCTTCGCCTTACCGGCGGTTGTCAAGGTGGTGGTTACGACCTTCGTCTCGAAACCGTTGTTGCCCACCACGATGAAGGTGTAACTGACACCCGGTTTGAGATTCGTGAACAACCCGCCGTCGCCGGTCGTGTTGATCAGGTTCAGGATGGAATCCCTTCTTTCGGCTGCTTCTTCATCGGGCTCTTCCTCTTCGCCGCGGATCGTGGATGTGTAGTCCTCGATCATCGCACGGACGATGGCAGCGGAGTCCGCGAGGAAATCCGCCGTCTCCTCCAGGTTGTAGATGTAGCTCTTGATGTCCTTGCCGAACACATAGTATTCCAGCGTTTCCTCGGCGGGATGACCCTCCGGAAGGTACTTGTCGGAATTGATGAGACCGGCGGTCAGCACGACGGGCTTGTTCTCTCCGGCTTTTACGTAGCCGAAGGAGACGCTTCCGTTGTTCTGAGCGGTGTATTCACCCTCTTCATCCTTGCCGTAGGTCACGGCCACGAGGGTGTAGACGCTGGTGGAATCCAAGGTGATTTCCAGGATTTCATGGCTGGAGGCAGGGTCGTAGGTGAAGACGTTTTCTTCCTTGTCGCCGGCGATGGCTTCCGCCGCGCGGCCCACGCCGTTGGAGGTCAGTTCACCGGCGTAGACGGCATACTTGATGCGGGCAACGTCCTTTCCGAGATTCATTTCCACGGGCAATTTGCCTTCCACGGCATCGCCTGCATAGAGTTTGATGCTGTAGTCGGTACGCGTATAGAAAAGGTCATCGTTCTCGAAGATCATCGTCTCGTTGTAGGAACCGAAACCGCCCAGTCCCGGAATGAAGTAGGCAAGATACAAATTGAAAATGCCCGTCTTCGGGTCGAATGTGCTGGCATCCGCGGGATTTTCCGCGAAGTAGTCATTCGCGGTCGGGTAGTCATCCTTGGAAATCTGTCCGCGGGTCAGCTTATAATGATACTGGTCGTAAGCATACACCGGGTACGCGCCTTGATAATCCCAGCCGATGTACTGCTGGTTCACCGTCACGAAGTTGGTCTCGAGGTCCCACTCGAAGTTGAAATCCGCGCCGGTGCCGTAGACTCCGCCTTTACACTCGATTGGGCCGCTTGGTGTCATATTCACTTCTTCGCATTTTTCGCTCCCGCTGATGGAGCAGTAACGGATTCCGTCGACATCATAATACGAGATGGAGTTGCGATGCTGTTCTCCCCAGAATGAACTTATAAACAAGACTTTTCTGGGTGTCTTGTCTTCTTTTTCAAAGGTCAGCAGCAGCACTTTGAGCAGCGAGAAATCCATTGCGATGGGGTTCGGCCCGTACTGAAGGGCATACTGCGGATCGTCGATCGCCAGGCTTGCAGTATAGAGTTGGCCTTCTTTCACTTGCGGGAAATTCAGGGTGAAGGACGCCTCGGATTGTCCGTCCGCGAACGCGATCTGGGAGAGGGTGAAAATCCCGTCTTCCGAATATTCAGTTTTGACAGGTACCGTGATCGCGTCCTTGGAATTGGTACGGGCGATCGTGAAGGTCTGTTTCAGCTCGTCGGTCGGGCTGAAGACATGGTGTCCGGAAGCGTCCTGGGTCGGGAAATAGACCCCGTAGCAGCCATCCGCTTCCTGCGGGGCGGGTTCGAGTTCCTCCACAGTCTTGCAGGCTGTCGCAAGGAAGGAAACCGCCGCGGCGACGTATAGAATCTTGAAGATTGTTTTCATATTCTGTAGCATTTAATGTTAGTCCGTAACCCCATCTCTGAGGGTGTTGTTCTGGTCGGCGACCGGCTGTTTTCCGCCGGAGTTGTCCACGATGCCGAAGTTGGTGTTTAACTCTCCCTGCGGGAATCTGAGCAGCAGGTACGGATCGTCCGCGGGCAGATTGAAGGCAAACGCATCCGGCCAGTTGGACGTACCGGAACCGTGGGTGCGGACGAGCGGCCGGTTCAGGCGTTTCACGTCGAAGATACCGAAGCCTTCGCCCCAGAGTTCGACGCGGCGCTGGAACCAGATCTCATTTTCCAACGAGAGGCCTCTGCCGGCCACGTCGTAGGAAGGATCGCGGTATTTGGTCACGAAGGCGGTAAGGATCTGCTGGGCCTGCGCGGCGTTCCCGCTTCTGGCCAAGCCTTCCGCTTGGATCAGGATCATTTCCTCTACGCGCATGAAAGGATAGTCTTCCGAATTCGTGTTCGTGCCGATCGGGTTGCAGCCGAACTTCACGTTGGTATACGGGAGGAACACCTCTTTCACGTCGTCGATCTTGAGGTTGGCGATATCGCCTTTTCCGTCCCAGGTCAATCCGTCGAGCAGGGGAGACTTGAGGTCGCCGTCCACCCACCAGCCCTTGCGGACGTCGGTGGCGGGGATCTTGTTCCAGAGCAGGGAGTTGATCATCGCATAGCAGCCGGTGCCTGCGGAATAGGACCAGCCTGAGAACGAACTCAGCCAGGAGGATACGGTCGAATACCTGGAATTGCCGGCCATGCTTTCGGTCATATCGTAGCCCCACATCCAGTTGTGCTCGTTGATGTCCATGAAGGCGGGCTTGGAGACCTCCTCGATGCTGGCGGGGGTGTAGCCTTCCATGGCCTTCTGAGCGTCGGCGGCCGCTTCTGCCCATTTGCCCATCACCAGTTGCACGCGGGCGCGGAGGCCCAACGCGACGCTCTTGTCGATGTACATCTTGGAAACCCGCTCGTAGCCCTCCAGATTCTCAACGGCATAGTTGAGGTCTGCCATAATGTAGTCATAGACTTCCTGGACGGTCGCGCGGGGGTTGTTGGTCACGTCCGGCGTTTCGGGAGTCGTGATCGGAACGCAGGGCTTGTCCGCGGCGATCTGGTAGTTGAACTGGAAACCCTGCGCGAGCATGAAGTAGGCATAGGCGCGAACGGCCCGGGCCTGCGCCATCATATAGATAAAGTTCTGATCCGAAACATCTTCCGCGAAGCCTCCGAGAAAATCATTCACGGCCCCGATTGTATTGTACGGGTATCTGTAACGCTGTCTCGGGTTCGCGTAGTTGGCGTTGCGGGAAGAATACTCTCCGCAGACGGAGAACCAGTTGTAATTGGAGTTCGGGAACACGGCATCCGGACCTTCCAGGTCGTTGCTCAGGTTCATCATGATGAAGCCGAAGTCATCGGGGCGCGAGGCAAGCTTGGCGGGATAACCCAGATCGGAGAAGATTCCCGCGAACGTGGCCTCGGCTCTTTCAGGAAGTTCCTGGTTGATTTGCTGAACTTGGGACTTGAGAAGCGTTCCGCTTTGCGGGAGCATCTCGTCCATCTGCGAGCATGCAGCCAGACCCAATCCCAAGGCGATCAATGAAGCGAATTTATAGATTTTCATATTCTAGAGTCTTTAAAAGTTTAGAACGAAATGGTCACGCCGCCCGTGATGTTCCGCATCGCGGAATAGCCGCCGGTGTTCAGACCGGAGCCGGACGTGTAGGAGCCGAGTCCGAAGGAGTAACGGGGATCGATTCCCTTGCGCTTGGTGAAGACGGCCAGATTCTCGGCAGCCACGTAGAGTCGGAGCGACGAGATCTTTATCTTCTTCACAAGGTCGGTCGGGAAGGTGTAGCCAAGGGTCACGTTGTTGACGCTGAGATAGTTCGAGCTGATCAAGAAACGATCCACCGCGCTCTGTGCCACCTGGGTGTCACCGTCGAGTCTCGGAAAGTTGGAATCGGGATTCTCGGGTGTCCAAGATTTGAGCATATCTTTGTGCATCGCCTGGCCGGCGTTCTTCTGGGTGTGCATCAATGCTTGATAGCTGCCGTCGTAGTACCGTCCGCCGAGCTGGAACTGGAATTGGGCGGAAAGATCGAAACCATAGGCGTTGAGCGTGGTGCCGAAGCCGCCGTAAAGTTTCGGGAGCACGGTGCCGATTTCGTACCGCTCCGCGTTTGTGAAGACGGTCGTGGTCAGATCATTTCCGGTCTCGTTTCCGTCTTCATCCTTTTCCTTGTAATAGTAGAGACCCTGGCCGGTCTCCTTGTCCACTCCTGCGTACCGGTACATGTAGGCTTCGTAGAGGGAACCGCCGATCTTGTAGATGTAGTTGGAGCCCCGGATGCCCTTTTCGCTGACGCTGGAATCGAGTTCAAGAATTTCGTTCTTGTAATGGCTGATGTTCAGGTTCCAGGTCCAGTTTACTTTCTGGGTATTCAGAATGTTCCCGTCCAAGGAGAGTTCGAAGCCCTTGTTCATGATGGAACCGACGTTGATCGGAACGCGTCCGGTCGGGTTTCCGGAAGAAAGCGGAACATCCTTGGAGTAGAGCAGGTCTTCGGTTTTGCGGGCGAACACCTCGAACGTACCGTTCAGGAGTCCGTTGAAGAAGCCGAAGTCCACGCCGACGTTGAAAGACTTCGAGGTCTCCCAGGTCAAGTCCTCGTTGCCCTTGTAACTCAAAGTGATGCTGTATTGGCCTGTCTCCTCGTTGTAGGAGTGCGTGTACTGGTCGGAGTACGGATAGTAACTTCCGAGGTTGTCGTTGCCCTGCACGCCGTAGCTGACCTTCAGTTTCAGCATGTCGATTTGATCAATGCTGTTAAGGAAAGGCTCCTCGCTCATCAGCCACGCCGCTCCGAGGGAACCGAAGTCGCCCCAGCGGTGTCCCTTCGCGAAGCGCGAAGAGGCGTCGCGGCGGTAGGAAGCGCTCACGAAGTATTTGCCGGCGTAGTCGTACTGGATTCTGGAAAGGAAACCTTCCGTCATGTACGAGTTCGTTGAAGAATACGCGTTTTCGGACTTGTGTCCGTCCGCATTGTTCAGTTCCCCGATGTTCGGGTCGAACAGATGGTCGTTCTCTCCCGAAATACTCTGGCTCTTGAGCTTGTATTGCTCGTAACCGGCGAGGATGTCGACGCTGTGCTGGGTTCCCCCGAAATCGGTCTGGTATTGGGCCAGGTATTGGGTATTGACGGTGAACAGCCTGCCATGGGAGGCATAGGCGTAGCCGTCCGTGCCGGCGCTGGAGCCGTAGACGCTCCCGAGATAGTTCCGGCGGGTGTTGTCACTCGTCAGACCGATGTTCGCAGTGAGGGTCAATCCCTTGACCGGGGTCAGGACGGCACCCCATTTTCCGGTGAGCACATCCGCGTAGGTGAGATCCTTGTTGTAAACATTGTCGCGGATGGCGTTGCCCACGGCATCCGGACGCTTGAAGTTCGTCTGGTTGGCATCGTAGATGGTACGTCCGCTCTCCTGCATGATATTGCCTTCGGCGTCACGTACATACAACGGATAGATCGGACCCATCGTGTTGGCGAGGTAGAAGATGTTGCCGGACGATCCGAAGGTGCCGGGAGAGTAGGAGGGGCTGTTCGACTGGGAATGAGAGAAGCTCATGTTGGTGAGGAACTTCATCCAAGGCTTGGCCTGGTACTCGGCGTTGATGCGGCCGATGTAGCGCTGATAGCCGGAATTCTCCACCATACCGCCGTCGTTCAGGTAGGCGCCGCTGGCGTAGTAGTTGAATCTGTCGCTGGCCCCGCTGATGGACATGTTGTATTCCTGGCGGAAGCCGTTGTGGAACGCTTCCTTGTACCAGTCGTCCGGCAGGTAGGTGTAGGTGCCGTCGGAGTAGCCGAGGGTGGCGTTGGGGTTCACCCGGAAGTTGGTACCGATGAACCGCTGTCCCTCAGGCACGGTGAACACCTGGTAGCCCAGACCGCCGTTGTTCACGTCGAGAATGCTCTTGTCCGCCTGGGCGTAACTATCCGCTACGCCGTGGCCGGAATAGTACCACTGGTTATAGAGCAGCTTGTAATAGGTCTCGTAGTACTGGGCCGGGTCTGTGATGACGTCGTACTGCGGGATGAGCCGCGAGTTCGAGCCCCACTTGGCATCCAGACGGACCTGGGCCTCTCCGCGCTGTCCCCGCTTGGTCGTGATCAGCACGACGCCGTTGGCGCCGCGGTGGCCGTAGATGGCGGATGCGGAAGCATCCTTGAGGACGGAAATGTTGGCGACGTCGTTCGGGTTGATGTCGGAGATCGTTCCGTTGTAGGGTACGCCGTCAAGCACGATGAGCGGGCTGTTGCTGGCGCTCATGGAACCGATACCGCGGATGCGGATGGCTCCGGCGTTGGAGGCGGGGTCACCGCTGGAAGAGATGACCTGTACACCGGGGGTGGTGCCCGCCAACGCATTGGTTACGTTGGTCGTAATCTTTTTCTCGATGATCTTCGAGTCGATTTCGGCGGCGGATCCGGTGAAGGATCTTCTGGTGGAGGTACCGTAGGCGACAACGATGGTCTCGTCAAGCATCTGCGTGTCGGGAGTGAGCGTGACGTTGATCTCGCTTCTTCCGTTCACGGAAACTTCGATGGTGAGATAACCTACGGAGGAGAAAACCAAGACTCCGTTCGAAGGAACGGAAAGGCTGTAGTTTCCGTCCGCATCCGTACTTCCTCCTGTCATGGTGCCCTGCAGCTGAATGGCTGCGAACGGCACGGGTTCTCCGTTGGATGCGTCAGTTACGACACCGCTCACGGTGATGTTCTGCGCAAATGCTATGCCGATGCTAATGAACAGGCATAGCGTCAGAGAGAAAATTTTTTTACCCATAAGCTTAAAACTTAGTTAAACTTAATATAATATTGAATAATAATAGTAGCCAGTTTAACAGGTACAATAGGATTCCGGTTATTTGACTATTCCCACAAAGGAAAGAATTATTTTTCAATTATGCAATATTCATAACCTCCTCAAAACTATCGTGTATCAACATTTTAAAATGTTTTAAATCGTTTTTTTGATTGAAAAAACCTTGTATCGGCTTCAATGTAGAAGCAAATGCTTGGGAAAAAGTTAAATTCGTTATCAAATGAAAAAAAATGCTAACGAAATTCGCCTTTATACTTATTTATAAGTAGGTTTAAATACATTTGAAACATAAGATAGTTAAGTGTCTATCAAACAGTAATCGGATTATTTTGAGCGCGTTGAGCGGGGCGGGAGAAGTCCGGTGGAGTTTCAGGCGCGAAAATTCCGGAGGGCGGTCAACAACGTCGTCTCGAAGACTTCTTTTTCGTGATCGGAGAGAAAGCAGACTTCGATCGGAACCTGGAACAGCCGTTCCTGCAGCGTGTCCGGGACATTTTTCAGATCCAGCAGACGCTGGCTGTCTTTTTCGGTCGTCGCGATCACGGCCGTCGGATGTTCCCGGCTTGCCCGGCAGATCTTGGCGATGTCCCAGCGGTTGTATTTGTGGTGGTCGGGGAATTTGAAATGTCGGACGATCTTGTATGTGTCGCTGAGGTGCATGCGCAACGGTGTATCTTTTGCGATACCCGAGAACAGAATGATTTTCTTGGAATAAGAGTAGCGCGGATCCGCTTTCTCGAAGACCGGTTTCAGCGGGCAGTGGTTGATGGAGGAGAAGAGCAGCGTCTTTTCCGCGCCCTTCCGGTCCGTTCCCCGGCATGTCTCGGTGCTGTATCCTTTGAGGCCGAAGGCTTCCGCCCACCGGATCTTCTGCTCGTCCTCCAGGTAGTGCGGACATTTGGTGATCACGATGATGTCGGCGTAGTGCAGTCGCTCCGGAAGGTCGCGCAGCCGGCCGAAGGGAAGCAAGTTGTCCTTGTAAGTCGGGCGGCTGTAGTCCACCAGTATAATATTAAAATAAGCCTTCAACGAACGGTATTGGAACGCATCGTCCAGGACGATGAGATCGGCCGGCTTGAAATCCTTGTCGATGCACTTGCGGGCGCGTCGGGAAGTCTTGAGTTTCTCGGGGTGACACAGCAGATCACAACCCTCGACACGGTTCCGGTCCACGGCCACGGTCACGACCGGGAAACGTTTTTTCATTTGAAGCGGTTCGTCGCCGAAGATCGCGGCCCGTCCGTCTCGGGTGACCTGTTGGAAACCCCAACTGCTTCGCTTGTGTCCCCGGGAGAGAACTGCGATGTCCCTCTTGCCCCACTCATGGCTGGACAGCAAGGTGCGAAGAATCATTTCCGTGTGGGGGGTCTTGCCGGTTCCTCCTGCCGTGATGTTGCCGACGCAGATGGTCGGGACCTTGCATGTGCGGACCTTCCAGATGCCCTTGTCGTATAAGGCATGTCTCAGTTTCAGGGTGAGATAGTATGGGGCCAGAAGGATCTTTCTAAGCATAGGATACAAAGGTAATCAAAAAAACGCGTTTTGCTCTCACTGTCCTGTTGAATATGTAAAAATCCCCGGCGACAGTACGCGCCGGGGACACCCTCTCTCTTCCCGGGAGATAGGCAGAGAACGGAAAAATCCTAGATTTCAGCCTTCCAGAGTCCGTGGAGGTTGCAGTACTCGTAAGCGGCGACCGCAGCTTCTCCTTCCGGAAGCAGGAATTCAGCCTCGGGTTTTTCCCGGGGTTTCAACTCTTTCTTCTGGAAGCCGCGCCGGGTTTCAAGCACGATCCATTCGATGTAATGCGCTTCGACCATCGGATGCTCCACCGAACTGATCGTGACCGTCACCTTGTTTCCTTCAATCTTGACGACCGGTACATGTTTCTCAGTCGCTCCGTCGGTCGTTCCCGGCACCAGCTCTTGCATTTTCTCTCCACAACATACGACGCGTACGCCGGAATCCTTGAAATGGGTAATGATGTTCCCGCAATGGCGGCAAAAGTAAAATTTCATAACGATTTCTTTTTAAATTTTTTCATAAAACAAATATACAAAAAATCAGTAAGACGCGATAATTCATTTTCTTTAGAAAATGAGGCTTCAATTCTTTTTCTATTTAAGAAAAATATTTATTTTTGAAATTGTAGAAAACGCCTAAAATATTTTAACAATCCTTAATCAATCTATCTATATGAAGTTCAAGAATTTATTGCTCTTGTTCCTGTCCATTCTGATTACCCTCCCGATGTCGGCCCAGAATGAAAGGACAATCAAGAGAAAGGTGGCGATCGGCCGGTTCACGAATGAGACCCAGTACGCCAAAGGACTTTTTTACGACAAGGACAACGATCCCATGCGGAAGCAGGCTTTGGACATCCTGTCCTCGAAACTGGCATCCAGCGGGAAATTCATTCTCCTTGAAAGAGAAGATCTGGATGTCCTCGTGGCCGAGAAAGGGGAGAATCTCCAGAAAATCGGAGCGGACTACATCATTCTCGGCTCCATTACGGAATATGGCCGAAAGAATGAAGGAGAGCAGAAAGTCTTTTCCTCGACCAAGACGCAGACTGTTGAAGCGGGGGTGAGCATCCGGCTCGTGGATGCTTCCACTGGTTTGATTATTTATTCAGACGAGGCGAAAGGGTTTGCTGAGACAACGACAAAAGAGGCACTCGGAATCGGCGGAAAAGCCGGGTTTGATGCCACCCTCAGTGATAAAGCGATTTCCGCCGCTCTTTCCCAATTGGTTGAGAACATCATCAACAAGTGCATGGACAAGCCTTGGAGATCCTACATTCTTACTGTCGAAGACGGTACCTACGTCATCGGCGGCGGCGCGTCCCAAGGATTAGCCCCCGGAGACAAGTTCACCGTCTATAGGAAAGGAAAGAATGTCGTCAACCCGCAGACCGGAATGACCATCGAACTGCCGGGCACCAAGCTTGGTACGGTCACGGTTCAATCTTCTTTCGGGGACACGCCGGAGACGGAAATCTCTTTCTGTGAATATGCCGGCGAAGCCTTGGAAGTCTCCAATCTCGCGAATTACTATGTTTCGGAGGACTAGAACATGAAAAAAGTCATTCTCATTTTATCAGCAGTCATCTTCATGACACTTCTTTCCGGCTGTGGGGTCGGTTCCTATTCCGTTGCTTCCGGACGCGAGGATGTCGCGAAACTCAGTTTCACGGCCACAGAAAAATATGCGGTCGAGGTTGTTGTCGATGAACAGGCCTTCCAGGTCGAGACCGTCCGGCAGAAGGCTTACAAGCCGGGCATGCGCATCAAGCAGACAGCTTTGAACAGCCTGAAACTTACGCCCGGAAGTCATCACGTGGTCGTCAAACGGGGCGATTCGGTCCTGTTCGAGAAAAATTTGTTCCTGTCCACAGGAGAGTCCAAGGTAATTCCACTATAGTGCCATGAAGAAAATTCTTTTGACCCTGGTCGTCAGCGCTCTCTTTTCTTCTTGCGCGACGATGACGCTGTACGATTGGGGCGGAACGGGTATGCGAAGTGCTTCTGCCTATGAGCAGTTGACCTACAATCATTACGACAAGCAGACACCGGAAAGTTTTTGTAGTTTGCTGTGCTTGTACGAGAAGATGGTGACCCGCCCCGGCGGCTCAAGGAAAATGCCGCCTCCAGGAATCTGTGCTGAATATGGCTACATGTTGTTGCTGCCCCAGGCTGCGGAAACCTTCTTGAATCATGCCTCTTCCGCTCAGCGGGCGCAATTCAAGGACAGAGACATCGCATCCTATTTCCATGGGCGGGGAACGGAAATGTTGGAAAAAGAAATTGCGCTTTATCCGGAGTCTGTCGTGTTCATCCGGCCTCTCTTGAAGAAACTCAGCGGAAAATGATTGCCATGAAGAAGATATTCACACTGGTCGCGCTCGCGGCTTTTTCCGTATCGTGCGGGATGACGAGTTCCCTGACCCGGGGAGACCAATATGCGAAGATGTATGATGAGAAACCCGTTACGCTGCTCGTGATGCCTCCCATCAACAACACTTCGAACGTAGAAGCGAAAGATTTGCTCTATACTTCGATCAGCAAACCCTTGGCTGAGGCAGGCTACTATGTCATTTCTCCCCTTCTTGCAATGGATGTCCTGAAAGCGGAAAGCGCCTACGATGCGGAATTGTTCATCGAAGCCGATCTCGCTCCGTTTGCGAACTTTTTCGGCTGCGACGCCGTCATCTTTTCGCAGATCGATTCTTGGACGAAGAAGGGGTTCGGCATACAGACCAAGATCCGTTATCTGATCAAATCGGTCCTGACCAGTGAAATCCTGTTTGACCGGAGTTGTGACCTCTACCTCGACCTGCAGCAGAATTCCGGCTCGGGCGGAGCTCTTGGGGTGCTGGTCGACCTTGCCGCTTCAGCGATTGCGACGGCAGCCACCGACCACATTGTCGCTGCCAGGAAATGCAACGCTTACATTTTCAGCGATGTCCCGAGAGGGAAATACAGTCCCCAATACTTGAAAGACAAGGAGGTGCGGGCTGCCAAGAAAGACATTTCCACCACTGTAAAATAGCGTGAGGCGCAAAGAATTGAGGATGAGGAGTTTCCTGAATATAGCCCGGGCAAAATCGCCCGGGTTGTTTCTTATAATATATTCAGCATCAGTGTACTGAGCCCCACGCAGGCCTGTCGCCACGCGGGCCTGTCAGCGCGCGGACTTGTCGCCACGCATGCCTGTCAGACGGAATAGACGCTGTCCGAGTCAAGGGGGGCGTCTCCCCAGCGGTCGGCTATGGAGTCCAGAAGGGAAAGCACCTCGTCGGGATCGATGGAGGTAACCAGCCGGATGCGCGTGTCCTTGAAATCAGGAAGTCCTTTGAAGTAGCATGACAGGTGTCGGCGCATCTCGAAGATGCCGCGCGGAGCTCCTTTCAGCGCTAGCGAAAGCCGGAGCTGCCTTTTCGCAAGCGTGACCCGCTCTCGCACGCCCAGCGGCGGAAGCAGTTCGCCTGTCGCGAGATAGTGTTTGATTTCCTTGAAGATCCATGGATGCCCGAAGGACGCCCGCGCCACCATGATACCGTCAACGCCGTAGCGGTCGAAGGCTTCTTTTGCCAGTTGCGGAGAAGTGATATCCCCGTTCCCGATGATAGGAATATGCATGCGTGGGTTGTTCTTCACTTCCCCGATTAGTGTCCAGTCGGCTTCTCCCTTGTAGAGCTGGCAGCGGGTCCGGCCATGGATCGTGATGGCCCGGATGCCGCAGTCCTGCAGACGTTCGGCCAGTTCCACGATGATCTTGGACTTGTCGTCCCAGCCGAGCCGGGTCTTGACGGTGACCGGTTTTCCCACCGCTTCTACGATACGGCGGGTGATCCGGGCCATCTTGTCCGGATCCCGCATCATACCGGATCCCGCCCCCCGGATCGCGATCTTGCTCACCGGACAGCCGAAGTTGATATCGATCAGATCCGCCCCGTGTCCCCCGACGAGCTCGCAGGCCTGGTCTGCCATTTTGGCGGCCTCAACCATCGCGTCCTCATCGCTGCCGTAGATTTGGATGCCGACGGGAGCCTCTTCGTCGGAAGTCACCAGTTTGGCGTAGGCCTTTCTCGCGTCGCGGATCAGTCCCTCGGCAGGGATGAATTCCGTATAAACCAGATCCGCCCCCTGCTCGCGGCAGAGCACCCGGAAGGACGCGTCCGTCACGTCCTCCATCGGCGCCAGCAGCACCGGTTTTTCTCCCAAGTCTATGTTTCCGATCTTCATATTCCCGGCAAATTTACTATTTTTGCAAGGATAATATGGAAACGAACATGAAAGAGATCAAAACAATCGGAATCTTGACGAGCGGCGGGGATGCGCCCGGGATGAATGCTGCCATTCGTGCCGTGACCCGTACGGCCATCTACAACGGGTGGAGGGTCTACGGAATCTACCGGGGTTTCGAAGGCTTAATCAACGGTGAATTCAAGGAACTGACCACGGAAAGCGTCAGCAACACGGTTCAGCGGGGCGGAACCTTCCTCAAGACCGCGCGGAGCGAAGCGTTTCGTACGCCGGAAGGACGCAAGGTCGCCTACACCAATCTAGTCAAGCATCGAGTGGACGCCCTCATCGTGATCGGAGGCAACGGTTCCTTGGCCGGGGCGCAGGAATTCGCCCGGGAATATGACATTCCGGTTGTCGGCCTGCCCGGCACCATCGACAACGATCTTTACGGAACGGATTCAACCATCGGTTACGACACGGCGTTGAACACGATCGTAGAGTGTGTGGACAAGATTCGCGACACCGCCACCTCGCACGAACGGATCTTCTTCGTCGAAGTCATGGGACGTGACGCCGGTTTCCTTGCGCAGAACAGCGCCATAGCCGCCGGTGCCGAAGCCGCCATCATTCCGGAAGACAAGACCGACATCGACCAGCTCGAAAAGTTCATCGGACATGGCTTCCGCAAGAGCAAGAGCAGTTCCATCGTGATCGTTTCCGAGAACCAAAAAGAGGGAGGCGTGATGCATTACGTGGATCGGGTTCATAAGGAATATCCCCAATACGACGTGCGCGTGAGCATCCTCGGACATCTGCAGCGGGGCGGACGGCCGTCCGCCTACGACCGCATTCTGGCCAGCCGGCTCGGCTACGCCAGCATCGAAGCGCTGCAGGAAGGCCAGCGCAACATCATGGTGGGGATCAACGACGATAAGATCGTTTATGTGCCGATCAACAAGGCGATCAAGATGGACAAGCCGATCGATCGGGAACTTATGAACGTGCTGGGGGCTCTTTCCATTTAGATTTGTAAAAAATCGGAAAAATGTTTACCTTTGCGACCCCTATAATGTGTAGGGATCGCAAAGTTTTTGTTTTAAACCATTAAAGATCAAGACAGTGGACACACTTAGCTACAAAACGGTTTCCTTGAACAAGGCAACTGTGAAGAAAGAGTGGGTCGTTATCGATGCGACAGATCTGGCGCTCGGACGTCTTGCTTCCAGGATTGCGCTTGTCCTCCGGGGCAAGACCAAGCCGGGCTATACCCCTCACGTGGATTGCGGTGACAACGTCATCGTGGTGAACGCTGAGAAGGTCGCGCTCAAGGGCAAGAAGATGACCGATCGCGTGTACGTTCGCTACACGGGTTATCCGAGTGGCCAGCGTTTCACCACGCCGAAGGAGATTCTCGCGAAGAGACCCGCAGAACTGGTCCGGAGATCCGTCAAAGGTATGCTCCCGAAGACCCGTCTTGGTAACAAGCTCATCGGCAACCTGTTCGTTTACGCAGGTCCCGAGCATCCTCACCAGGCGCAAAAACCCAAAGTTATTAAGTTGAACGAAATTTAACAGAGCAAATGGAACAGAAAAACGCCCTTGGAAGACGTAAATCGGCCGTCGCTCGTGTCTATCTTTCAGCTGGAAAAGGCAACATTACGATCAACGAACGCGCCTTCGAAGATTACTTCAAGGACGAGTCCCTTCGTTACATCGTGAACCAGCCCTTTGCAGTCACGAAGACAGAAGGTCAGTTTGACGTAAAGGTGAACATCGTCGGTGGAGGCACCAAAGGCCAGGCAGAGGCCATCAGACTCGGAATATCCCGCGCCCTGAGCGATCTGGATAGAGAGGCTTATCGTCCTGCGCTGAAAGCCGAAGGCTTCCTCACCCGCGATCCGCGTGAAGTCGAGCGGAAAAAACCTGGTCAGCCTGGCGCGCGCAAACGCTTCCAGTTCAGTAAGCGTTAGTCTTACGCGACCGATTTATGGTAAAGCACAGTCCGGTGTGATAAATCCCGTGGACCTGTAGCGGATGAGAATTCCCTCAAGACTACCGCGCGATTGCCGAGACTGCGGAAAATCCAGGAGACTGACCCAGGGTCACTACTCCGGATTGAAGAAAAGAGCCCGACAGGCAGTAGGCAAACAGCCTGAAAGGAAAATATCAACAGATAATTACAATTGAAAAATGCCACGTACAAATTTCCAAGAACTTCTTGATGCAGGTGTCCACTTCGGCCATTTGGCCAGGAAATGGAATCCCAAAATGGCTCCTTACATTTTCGACCAGAAACACGGGATTCACATCATCGACTTGCACAAGACCATCGTCAAGATAGACGAGGCTGCCGAAGCGATGAAAGAACTCGCGCGTTCAGGTCGCAAGATTCTTTTCGTAGCCACCAAAAAACAAGCGAAAGACATTGTTTCGGAAAAGGCTACGGCAGTCAACATGCCATCGATCACTGAGCGTTGGGCAGGCGGTATGCTCACCAACTTCCCGACCATCCGCAAGGCGATCAAGAAAATGAACACCATCGACAAGATGAAAGAGGACGGAACCTTCGAGAAACTCGCCAAACGCGAGCGTCTTCAGGTGAGCCGCCAGAGAGAAAAGCTTGAGAAGAACCTCGGCTCCATCAAGGACATGAGCCGTCTTCCTTCCGCGATTTTCGTAGTTGACATCCATAAGGAAGTCAACGCCGTCAAAGAGGCCAACCGCCTCAACATCCCGGTATTCGCAATGGTTGATACATGTTGCGATCCCTCTCCGATTGATTATGTGATACCGGCCAACGACGACGAACGGAAATCGATCGAGCTCATCGTGAGCATCCTTTGCAAGGCCATTGAAGAAGGCCTCAGCGAACGGAAGCTTGAGAAAGAGAAAGAAGTGGACGAAGAAGGCGCCGAAGGCGACATGCTCCCCAGACCGACCGGCAAGCGGCTCCGCTCTCGTAGGGGTGCCAAACCTGTTGACATAGAGGCGGAGGATGCAGAGTCTGAAGAATCTGAAGAAGAAGAGCCCGAGGCCGAGATACCGGCCGAAGAGGATTTCGAGGAGGAAGAGGAGAAGCCCGCCCGGAGAAGCGCTCCGAAGAAAGCCGCCCGCAAGAAAGAAGCGTTGAAAGACGAGTCTGAGGCTGCCGAAGCTGAATAATATTCAAAACAGAATTAGATATGGCAATTACTGCACAAGACGTAATGAAATTACGCAAGATGACCAGTGCCGGAATGATGGATTGCAAGAATGCCCTTATCGAGGCAAACGGCGATTTCGAGAAGGCAGTGGAAATAATCCGTGAGAAAGGAAAACTCATAGCGGCGAAGCGTGCCGACCGTGAAACCACCGAAGGAGCTGTCCTGGTCCGGGTCGACGACCGGAAGGCCATCCTTGTATGCCTTGGCTGTGAGACGGACTTCGTGTCCGCGACTCCTGACTTCAAGGCTTTGGCCGAAGAGATCGCCGACGTCGCGATCGCGAATTTCCCCGAAGATCTGGAGGCCTTGAAGGCCTGCAAGTGTTCCAACGGCCACACGGTCGAAGAGGAGATCTCAGCGCAGACCGGAAGAACGGGTGAAAAACACCTTCTCGCTTATTATTCCAAACTTGAGGCTCCTTTCATCGCCCAATATGTCCACAACAACTTGAAGTTGGCCTCCATTATTGCCTTCAACAAGGAAGTTGCCGAAGAAATCGGAAAGAACGTGGCTCAGCAGGTGACTGCGATGAACCCGATTTCCATTTCCGAAGCAGATTGCCCGAAAGAAACCATCGAGAAGGAAATGGCCTTGTATAAGCAGCAGATGCTTGAGGATCCCAAGATGGCCGGCAAGCCGGAGGCGATGCTCGAAAACATCGCGAAGGGCAAGCTCAAAAAATTCTTCAAAGAGCAGACCCTCGAGGAGCAGGAATTTATCTGGGACAACAAGGTGTCTGTGAAGGAGTACATCCATGCAGCGGACAAGGACGCGAAAGTCGTCGCGTTCCGCAGATTCTCCCTGAACGACTGATCCTGCCGGATCATTGAATAGCGAGGCCGACCAAAAAGAAATTTTGGCCGGCCTCGTCTATTGTTTGCATCATTCCGGATCTGCGGAATGGATGGCAAGTTGGTATCTGCCCCGGAGCAAACGCCAGCATATTCCCAGATACACCGCGATGAGAGCCGTGTGGACGAGGAGCTTGAGGAGGATCGGTCCCGCGGAGGGCTGACCGATCAAGGCGTCTTGGAAGAAGAGGGTGTCCAGCGCGGCGGAAAGGCCATAGATGGCCAGCATCAGAACCAGCAGTCCGAGGATACGCTTCCAGTTGTAGGGGATGGGATAGTATTTGGCCCCGAGCGCGGCGCTGATCACGAACATCGTCACGTAGCTGGCCAGGTGTCCCCATGCGGCCGCCCAGTAGGAAAAGCGCGGCATGAAGAGGACATTGATCACTGTCGTGACGACCAGCCCGGCCAGGGTGATCCAGATCGCGATCTTGGTTTTATCCGATAACTTATACCACATCGAAACGTTGAACAGCATACCCAGCAGGATGTAGGACATCAGCATGATCGGCACGATGCCGATGCCGACCCGGAAGTCCCGGCCCAGGATCAGGGAAAGGACGTCAATGTACAGAATGACGCCTAGGAATATGAGGCTGCAGAAGGCGGTGAAATATTCCATCACGATCGCGTAGAGCTGTTTCGATCCCTTGTCCTTGGCTCGCTGAAAAAAGAAGGGCTCGGCGGCATAGCGGAACATCTGAATGAAAAGGTTCATGATGGTCGCGATCTTGATGGCGGCTTGGTAGATGCCCAGGCTGGATCGCCAGGCTTCCGAGCTGGTGTCGAAGAAGCGGAAGAGCACCCGGTCGAGGAAGTCGTTCACGATGCCCGGCAGGGTGGAGATCATCAGCGGAATGGAGTAGCCCAGCATTTTCCGGAGCAGTTTTCCGTCCAGCCGCATCGTCAGACGGAAGAAGTCGGGGAGCAGCAGGACGGCGCATACCACGCTGCTCACGAAGATCGCGAAGATCGGGTAAGAAAAATCCGGCGCGGCAGAGACGAAGCGCTCGAGGAAGGCAACCGGATGCTTCGGGAAAACCAGAAACAGATAGAGATTGGCGACGGTTTCAGTCAGAATTTTCGCCGTCTTGATGATGGCGAACTTCAAGGCCTTGTGTTCCTGACGCAGCCTGGCGAACAGAATCGCCGTGAGGGAGTCCAACATCAGGATCCCGCCGACATAGAGGATTACGTTTTCGTACCCGGCATAGCCGAGGCCGGAGGCGATCGGGCGGATGAACAGAATCAGGGTTGCCAGGAACAGGGCGTTCAGCCCGAAAACAGTGGCGAAAGCATTGGAATAAACCGACCGGGGGTCAGTGCCTTCCTTGTTGGCGAAGCGGAAGCAGCCGGTTTCAAGGCCCAGGACCAGTATGACCTGCAGCACAGCGATGTAGGCCAGAAACTCGGTCACGACTCCGTAGCTGGACGTGCTGAGGATCCGGGTGTAGATCGGCACGAACAGGAAGTTGATGATCCGGGCGAGAATCGTGCTGAGTCCGTAGATCGCGGTCTCGCCGGCAAGCTGTTTCAGAGGATTCGCCATCGTGCAGGGACTTTCCGCAAATTTAGCAATTTCCCGCGACCCCGACGCAAGAACTTCAAAAAAACCGACATTTCATCATTACTCGCAAGAGATACGCCCCGTATCTCTCGACAAGGGGCGTACGCAATTCTAACCTAAAACTTAACCTATGAAAAAACTATTCGTTCAAAGATAGGAAGAAATCAAGTAAATCCCAACACGTTGCACGACATTTTGGCCAAAAAGCCACGATTTCTGTCCTAAAGGACGGTTTGTTCTTGGAAAATAGGTCAGTTACAATTTGTAAGTTCATTCCGTCGTATTCGGTTTTGAAGCCTGGTCCAATTTGATCGCCCTGATCGTGATGTTCTTGATCGGCCGGTCGGCGGGGTCGGTTTCCACCATGGCGATCCGGTCAATGACATCCAGCCCGCCGATTGTCTCCCCGAAGACGGTATATTCCCCGTCCAGTTGCGCGCAGGCGGCGGCATCCTGGACCAGATAGAACTGCGACCCCGACGATTCTTTCATCGGATTGGCGGCATCTCCCCGGCGGGCGGCCGCGAGAGCCCCCTTCTTGTGGGTGTATTCCGGTACGAACTCCGCGGGAATCGTGTAACCGGGGCCTCCCTGTCCGTACTTTGCGACGGCGGCTGCCGAAGTATCCCGGGTGTAGGGGTCTCCGCCCTGGATCATGAATCCGTTGATCACGCGGTGGAAGATCAGATTATTATAATACCCTGAAAGGGCGAGCTTGGCAAAATTGTCCCGGTGTTTGGGCGTCTTGCTGTACAGTTTCACCTGGATCATGCCCAGATCGGTGAGGATGTCGAATATGGGCTCTTCCGGCAGGTTTGTTAGGATTTCCATGGCTTTCGCTTCTCTTTCGGCTTGTTCAACTTTCTCGATCGAGTCTTTTCGGGCTTGTTCGAGGGCGGCTTGCGCCTTGGCTTTCTTCGAGGCCTGGTTGCACCCGAAGATCAACGTCACCATGGCGACGGCGCAGAAGGATTTGAAAATCTTGTTCTTCATACTATTGAGGATTGCTGATTAAAATTTGCGGTAGTTGTATCCCAGGATGTCGAAGATCTTGAAGGACCGCTCTTGGACGGCGGTGGCGAACCGATCGAAGTTCTTGTCGGACGGCTTGCACCATTGGAGCTCGCTGAGGGCGGCCATGCGCGGCAGCAGCATGTATTCCAGATGCTCGGGGGTAGCGATGTATTCCGTCCAAAGATTGGCCTGTACCCCGATGATGTGCTGTTGGGCTGTTTCGTCCAGTCCTTCATACGGATCGAAACTGTAGACCTTTTCGATCGGGAGGTTCCCGCCGATTGAAAGCGGTTCGTTTTCCTGCGGACCCTGCAGATAGTCGAAATACAGGTAGGAGTTGGGGGTCATGATCACGTCGTAGCCCATCTTGGAGGCAGCGATTCCGCCGTCCACGCCCCGCCAGGACATGACGGTCGCCCCGGGTTCCAGTTTTCCTTCCAGGATTTCATCCCAGCCGATGATTTTCCGGCCGTGCTCTGCAAGGAATTTCTGCATCCGCGCGGTCACATAGCTCTGCAGGTACTGCTCGGCGGTGTGCTGTTCGTCCGCCTTGATGCCCAAGGCTTGGATCCGCGCCTGGCAGGCGGGGCACTTCTCCCATTCCGTTTTCGGACATTCGTCCCCGCCGATGTGGATGTATTCGGAAGGAAAGAGTTCCATCAGTTCCGTGAACACATCCTGCAGGAAAGTGAAGGTCACTTCCTTCCCGGGGCAGAGCACCTGATCGGAAATTCCCCACCTCGTCCAGACTTCATAAGGACCCCCGGTGCAGCCCAGTTCCGGATAGGCAGCGAGGGCAGCCAGCATGTGGCCGGGCAGGTCGATTTCGGGAATGATCGTGATCCCGAGATCCTCGGCGTAGGCGACAACTTCCTTCAACTGATCCTGCGTGTAATAGCCGCCGTAGCGGATTCCGTCGTTGGAGGAAAAGTCTTTGCCGATCATGGTTCCGTTGCGGAAGGCTCCGACTTCGGTCAACCGGGGATATTTTTTGATCTCGATCCGCCAACCTTGATCATCGGTAAGATGCCAGTGCAGTCGGTTCATCTTGTAAAGCGCCATAATGTCCAAGTATTTCTTGACCTGCGCGACGGAGAAGAAATGACGAACGCAATCCAGGTGCATGCCGCGATAGCCGAAGCGGGGCTTGTCCCGGATCGAGAGGCAGGGAAGCCGGAAATATTGCGAAGGGATCGGTTTTTCACTGAATATGTCCGGGCTCAGGAGTTGCCGGAGCGTCTGCAGGGAATACAAGAACCCGTTGAACGCCGATGCTTTGACGGTGCAATTGCGTTTGGTGATTTCGATGGAATATTCCTCCGGCCCCATGGCTGCATCCTTCAGGAACAGGAATCCTTTCATGCGGCCGGTCGCGGAAACTTCAGCAAGTCCCACCGGTGTCGCGAAAGAGCAGGTCCTGCCGGACACGAAAGTGATCCTGTTGGCGAATTCCTGAATCTTTTTCAGGCTTTTCGCATCGATGGTTTCGTCGCAGTTAAATACTGCGCCGGCGGCCTTGAAGGAGCCTTTTTTGATAGTGACTTGTTGCGGATACGGAATCACGTCCAACGGTTTCATTACGACCTTGGCATTGGCCGTCGCAGGCATCAACAGCACCATGGCGAGAAGGGTTAGGATCGCTTTTTTCATTTTGGTTATTATTTAGTGTGGAAATGTACGAAAAAATATTCAGAAATCAGTACAAAAGAAAGCCGGCGATCCCCCCGCCGACAATGATCAAGATGGGATTGATCTTGTCCCGGAGCGCGACTGCCATCGCAGCGGCGAAGAGGATCCAACTCTTCCAATCAACGAAATTCTCCTTGACGACGGAGATGGTGCAGTCGGAAAAGAGGGGAGTGCCGCTCCAGGACGTGTTCAGCATCAGGATGACGGCCGCTGCCCCGATCAGCCCGACGACGGCAGGTCGCAATGCGGCCATGACCCCTTCAAAAATGCGGTTGCGGTTGAACTTCGTGTAGAATTTCACGATCATCAGTACGATGATGAAGGAGGGGAGGACAACGGCGACAGTGGCGGTAAAGGAACCCAGAATTGAAACCAGATAGTTTGCGCCTGCGTTTTTCAGCACTGTGTAGCCGACATAGGTGGCGGAGTTGATGCCGATCGGCCCCGGAGTCATCTGCGAGATCGCCACGATGTCCGTGAACGCGCTCTCGGTCATCCAGTTGTGTGCCACCACGACTTCCGCTTGGATGAGGGAGAGCATGGCATAGCCGCCTCCGAAGGTGAACATGCCGATCACGAAGAAGACCCGGAAAAGCTCCAGGAACAGCATTGCGTCAGCCATTTGCCTTCCTCCTTTTTTCTCGGTACAGGGTGATGGCCAAGGCCAGGACGATCAGTGCCAGCAGGATGTAGATCGGTGAATAATTCAGGAAGGCAACCATAAATAGCGTCACCGCTGAGATCAGCCAAGCCCACCAGGTCTTGTTGTTCTTCCGCGCCATCTTGATCATCGGGACGGCGATCAGCGAGACCACCACCGGACGGATTCCCTTGAAGATCCGGATCACAAGGGGGTTGTCCTGGTAGCCCGTAAACACTATGGCGACCAGCAGGATGGCAAGGAAAGAGGGAAGGGCCGTACCCAGAGAGGCTACAATGCTGCCCTTGTTGCCGCGCAGCTTGTAGCCTGTAAAGATGGACATGTTGATGGCCAGAACGCCCGGGGCAGACTGTGCCAGCGCGATGATGTCCGGCAGTTCTTCTTCACGGATCCATTTCCGTTTTATCATTTCGTCCCGGATGAGGGGAATCATGGCGTACCCTCCGCCGATCGTGAAACTTCCGATCTTGGCGAACGCAGCGAATATGCTCCACAATGAAACCATGCCGCAAAGATAGTAAAAACCCGTCAGGTACAGTGTGCCGATCCTGATGCCGTCGGAAAAAACTGCCGCCATCAGGCGGCGTGCTGGGGATTGGAGAAGGGTATGAAACTGCCGTGGAGGTAGACGGATTCGAACCGACGACCCCCTGCTTGCAAAGCAGGTGCTCTGACCAACTGAGCTATACCCCCGGGGAAGTAGTCCTGTGCAGACTTGAACTGCAGACCCCCACATTATCAGTGTGGTGCTCTAACCAACTGAGCTACAGGACTATATAATAAAGAAGGAACAGCACAGGCAGCCGCCGGCAGGGAAACGGAGCGCGGACTCCCCGGACGGCGCCGGAGGACGGGCTCCAAAAAGGAGGTGTTCCAGCCGCACCTTCCGGTACGGCTACCTTGTTACGACTTAGCCCCAGTCACCGCTTTCACCCTAGGCCGCTCCTCACGGTAACGG
>JAAYJQ010000026.1 GCA_012522855.1 Bacteroidales bacterium | reverse complement strand
TCCTTGATCTGCTGCTCCACGATCCGGATGTAATCCTCCACTTCGATCGTGTTGGTCAGGTAGGTGAGGTAATCGCTATTGTTGTGGGAATAATGGTGCAGCGAAATGTAGTCAATGTAGTTGTACATCTGATCCAGAACAGTCCTGTTCCAGAGGTTCCAGTCCGCGCTGTAATTGCTCGATCCGCTGGCGACCAGCTTGATGTCACCGTCGATCCAGCGCATCAGTTTTGCCGTTTCGATGGCAACCTTGGCATATTCTTCCGGTGACTTGTGCCCCATCTGCCAGGGACCGTCCACCTCGTTTCCCAAGCCCCAGTAGATAATCTTGTGAGCCTCCTCGGAGCCGTTCTTGCGTCGCAGGTCTGAATAGTAGGTTCCCTTGTCGACGTTGCAGTATTCCACCCAGTTCCGGGCTTCGTCTAAAGAACCGGTACCCAGGTTGACGCAGAAATAGGATTCAACTCCGGCTTTGCGGGCGAACTTCACGAACTCATCGGTGCCGACCCGGTTGCTTTCTCGTCCGCCCCAGGCAAGATCGATCCGCGTGGGACGCTGCGCCGGATCACCGATTCCGTCTTCCCAGTGATAGCCCGACACGAAATTGCCGCCCGGCCAGCGGATCACCGAAATGCCGAGATCGCGGGTGTGCGCGATCACATCCTTGCGGAATCCTTCCTCGTCACTCTGGCTCGAGCCTGGATCGTAGATTCCTCCGTAGATCCCTTGTCCGAGGTGTTCGGAGAAACTTCCGAAGAGGCGGGGATCGACGCTTCCGATGGTTCTGTCCGTATCGATTTTGATTACGGCGTTCTCTTGAGCAGTCGCATACGCGCAGATCAGGGTGAGGGCAGTTGTCCAGAGTAGAAGTTTGCGTTTCATCATACAGTGTTTTTGCTAGTTGTGTCGTTTGCAATAATACATTATTTTTCTTGAATTCAGGCGGAATAATCAATCCGTTTCTATCGGAAATGGACCAATCGCACCGCGGGCAGGAAGTGAAAGGGGATTCCGGGAAGGTTTCATCTGAATATTTGCCTATTTTTGTAAAAACGATCGATTCTTATGAACGTGGCAATCATCGGGGCCGGGGCGGCAGGATGCTTCTGCGCCATCCATCTCAAACGTCTGTCGCCTTCTGTCAATGTGACGCTCTTCGAGGCGAACCGGTCTCCGCTCGCGAAGGTTGCCGTTACCGGAGGCGGCCGTTGCAACTTGACGAACACCTTCGCGGAGGTGGGGCGTCTCGCTGCCGTCTATCCCCGTGGAGAACGCCTGATGAAGCGGGTCCTGTCTGTCTTCGACCATGCGGACCTTTGCCGCTGGTTCGAAGCGGAAGGGGTCGCGCTCACCGTGCAAGAAGATCAATGCGTCTTTCCGGCTTCTCAGGATGCGGGCGAGATTGTCCGAACACTGACGCGCCTGCTGCGCCGGCATGATATTCCGGTACGGTGCGGGCACCGTGTCGTCCGGATCGAAGCCTTGGAACCGATCGGATTCCGGATTCATTTCGGTTCAGGAATGCCCTTTGACGCGGATGCTGTAGTGGTAACGACAGGCGGGAGTCCGAAGCCCGATGGATTGACGATGCTGGATGCACTCGGACTTGATATCGTTCCTCCTGTCCCTTCGCTCTTCGCCCTGAATGTGGCGGACGAAGCCTTGCGGAAGCGGACGGGGCTGGTCGTTCAGAACACCCTTGTCAAATTGGCCGGCACGCGCTTCCAGGGATCAGGACCGCTTTTGGTGACCCATTTCGGCTTCAGCGGCCCTGCTATTATCAAACTTTCCTCCTACGCAGCCCGTCACCTCGCCGAACATGCCTACGGCGGCCGTCTGGCCGTCAACTGGTTCGGAGATGCGGACGAAGCCGAAGTCCGGGCGCGGCTGTTCGAGCAGGCAGGGGAGCATCCCCGGAAGACTGTGCTTGCAGCCGGACCGGAGGAAATCCCCGCCCGTCTCTGGGAATATCTGATCGCGAAAGCCGGCTTGAAACCGGGCGTCCGATGGGGGGAGACCGGCACGAAGAACTTGAACCGGCTTGCAGGCCTGCTGATCCACGACGAATACGAGATTCGCGGGAAATACCGCTACAAAGCGGAATTCGTCACCTGCGGTGGCGTCGCGCTCTCGAACGTTTCGCTCAACACCCTCGAATGCCGTGCTCATCTCGGGCTTTATTTCGCAGGAGAGGCCCTTGACGTCGACGGCATCACCGGCGGCTTCAACCTTCAGGCTGCTTGGTCCATGGGGTATGTCGCCGCCTCCGCGCTTGCTTCCCGGATTGAAAACCCGAGCGGCAGCAGGGTATTGCCTAGCGTTACTGTTGATTAATTGAGAATCGGGATGTCATAGTCCGGGTCGGCAGGTGTGGAATGAGTCTCCCTGATGATCTCCCACATCCTGGCGACAATCTCCGGATGCTTGGCAGCGACGTTGTTCTCACTGTTCTCCACGGTCTTGCCGGGTACAGAGACATCGTAGAGCTCCATGTCGCGGTTGCCCCTCTTTTGACATCTCTGATGATGCCTTTCCAATTCCCGATTCGGACGGAGACAAGGCCTCTGCCGAAAGGCGCCTCCCAGTAGAGATATTCATGTTTCTTCTGCCTCTTCTCCTTGCCCTTGATGGTCGGAAGGATGGAGATTCCGTCATGGGTCGGAGCCTCGACGCCGGCCAGTTCGGCGAGCGTCGGCATGATGTCCACGAGCGAGCCTGTGTGGTTGCTGACACGGCCTTCCTTCACGACCTTCGGCCATGAGACGATGAACGGCATTCGCAATCCTCCTTCCTGGACGGTCGACTTGGCCCAACCCTTTCCGCAGCGCCACGGATAGGCGCTGTCGAACCACGAGGTCGGAGATGAAGCGTTGTTCGCAGGTCCGTTGTCGGATGTGAGTATAATGAGCGTGTTGTCGTATAAGCCCTTATTTTTAAGTTCCTCGACCAGCTGGCCAACTTGCCAGTCGAAGTAACCGATCATCGCGGCGTAGGTCGCGTTAGGATAGCGGCACGGGAAATAGTTGTGCGGCCATTGGCCGACGAAATATTCACCATTGTAAGGAGACTCGTCGCCGAACTTCTGGACGTAGTAGTCTACCCATTCCTTCGGGGCCTGAAGCGGCGAATGCGGGAGCGTTGTTGTCCACATCAGGAAGAAAGGTTTCTCGTCGTTCCCACCGATGAAGTTCAGGATCCTTTCGTACATCGCGTCCGGTCCGTAGACTCCGTTGCCGCGGTACTTTTCATAGTTGCGCCGGTCGAGCGGGTCGGCGCCTTCGTCAAGCGCCGTGCCCGGAACCGGAGCATTCGGGTTGAGGTAGACCTTCTTGTCGTTCTCCCAGAAATATTGAGGATAATGGTTGTGGGCGACTCTTTGACAGAGGCAGCCGTAGTAATAGTCGAAGCCCATCTTCCAAGGAACGCTCTCGGAGGCCGGTCCGCCGAGCCCCCATTTGCCGATCATTGCCGTCGTGTAGCCCGCTTTCTGCATCAGCGTGCCCAGCGTCTGCGTGCCCGGAGCCATTTCTGCCTGACCTTCGAGGGTAGGATCCATGTCAACTGCGCGGTAGTCCCAGATGTTGCTGCCCGGCGGGACGTTCACACCTTCCTTGTTGTCGCGGATCTGAGAATGCCCGGTGTGCTGACCGGTCAAGAGCGCGCATCTCGAAGGTGCTGAAAGGGCGCTTGCAGTGCTCATGTCCGTGAACAGAATGCCGCTGCGAGCGAGCGCATCGATGTTCGGCGTTTCGGTACGGGTCTGGCCGTAACATCCGAAATCGCCGTGTCCGGCATCGTCCATCAAGATGAATATGACGTTGGGTCGTTTGACGTTAGGCCTTGACGTTCCTGCCGCATTTCCGGTTCCTGCAGTACCGGCCGCGAGCGCGGTCATCAGCAGATATCTATTCTTTGGTTTGAGCATGATGTACAAATTTAGAAATATTCGCGAGAAATAAGAAACGACTCCGTATTGACCTTCCTTGAAAAAGCCCTATATTTGCAATATGAACACAACCTTGATTACTGAAAATAAACCTGAGGTTTGGCAACCGATCGCATGCCTGAACTGGCCGGAAGACTATCCGTACGCCCCGGACGTGCGTTTCCGCATGTGGCACGGTGGAACCCTGCTGTTCATTGAATTCCGGGTCGAAGAGGAGACCACCAAGGCGGAGCAGACCGTCCCGGGAGGCCCCGTGTTTAGGGATTCCTGCGTCGAATGCTTCATCCAGCCGGACGGGGAGGATCCGCATTATTACAATTTCGAATGGAACGCAGCCGGCCGGTTGGCTATGGCCTGCCGCACCGGGCGTCACGACCCGGATCCGGCTCCGCTTTGCATCCTCGAAGGCGTGGAGGCGATTCCGTCCCTCGGTCCGGAACCCTTCTCCGAGCGGAAGGTGGGACCGTGGACCCTGCAGGTGGCGATTCCCGCTACCGCGCTTTTCAGATCCGGGGTGGATTCCTGGAGCGGCAGAACCATGAAAATGAATCTGTACAAATGCGGAGACGGATTGAAGACCCCGCACTACCTTACCTGGGCTCCGGTCCGGACGGAATCGCCGGATTACCACAGGCCGGAATTTTTCGTTCCGGTCACGTTTGAATAGGGGAGGCTATTCCTGCTTGTCACAGAGGGAGCGGACTACACCGTTCATTTCCTCCAGCTGCGCTTCCATGCTGGTCAGGAGTTTGTATTGGGCCCGGGTGCGGACGAGGTTGTGCTCCGGGTACTTGATTTTATAGTACCGGTCTCCGTCGAGGTAGTCCATCAGGAAGCGGAGAACCTGCTCGAAGGTGATGTAGATCCCGCTGAAGGCCAGATAGTCAATTTCCACCGGGGTCAGTTCCCGCTCCATTTTCGAAAGATAGCCCTCTATGTAGGAGCGGAACATTTCCATGCTCATGGACACCCGTCCCGAATCCGGGTCGTCCTCTTCGCCCGTGTTCGTGTAGGAACGCAGCGCGTCGCCGGTGTCGTTCAGGATCATGGAACTCATCAAGGTGTCCAAGTCGATGGCGCAGAGCAAGGTCGAGTCGTCGGCATTGAAGAGGAAGTTGCTGATTTTGGTGTCGTTGTGGGTTACGCGCGTCGGGATGATCCCTTGTTCGAATTTTTCGTAGAAGGTCAGCATCTCCGTCCGGCGGGATTCGATCCAACCGATTTCTTCGCGCAGATTCCCGGCCCTTCCTGCCGGATCCGATGCCAGCGTTTGGTCCCACTGCTGAAAACGCCACCGGATGTTGTGAAAACCTTTGATCACTTCCGTAAGGGGTTCCTGGAAATCGGACACGAGCTGGTGGAACTGACCGAGGCCGAGACCGCCCTGGTAGGCGAGCGCGGGGGTGTCCGCCTTCGTGTAGCTCATCGTGCCGCCGATGTAACGCGTGACCGCCCAGAAATTACCTCCCTCGTCTTGGAAGAAGAGTTTCCCGTCCCGGGCGGGGATGACGGTCAGGGTCTCGCGGAGCGGATCCCGGACCTTGGCTTTGATGTGTTCGGTGACCTTCCGGATGTTTTCCATCATGGCGGGGACATCCGGAAAAACCTGGTGGTTCTTCCGCTGGAGGATGTATGCCGGCTCGGCGGAACCGTCCATCCAGACGAGATATGTGTCATTGATGAACCCTTCTCCAAGCGTTTTGACGGTCGTTGCTTCTCCCTCAAGCGCGAACTTCGCGGCGATATTTTTCAGTGTATCCATCGTGGTTTTGATTTGTCTGTGGAACCTCGACAAAGGTAGGTAATTTTTCCTGAGGGGCATAAAACTGCTGTAAGAATATTCATTATCGTATAAATCAAAATATTTTATGTAAATTTGTCTCGCCACATACCCTAATACTATAACCAGCAAAGTATTCAATGTCAAGATTTATTACCCCCCTAAAACCAAATAAGTGATAAAGTCGGGCTCTTATTGATGCACGCCGGAATATTTCCCTACGAGTCAAGCGCCCCTATTAGTTAATATAAGCGAAAAAGAGCAATTCATGGGTAAATAATATTGGAAAAAACATGACGATGAAGAAGATTCAAATAGTAATTGTCTTAATCTTCTCTGCCGCCTTCGTTTTCTGGGCCTGTAATGGCACGAAGGAAGAGACGCTGTCTACCGCTGAATTCAATGTCCCGTCTTCTGTTACGCTGGCAAGCGATGCTGCGACGATGGATTTCAAGGTTCTGTTCAACCATCCGCCAAAGACTTCCGACCAGATTGTCTTCGAAGATTCTCAAGGAAACGCATTCACTTGCGCGATTACTTTCGCCGATGACAACAAGTTCACCGTCAGGCTCCCTCCCAATCTGATGTCCGGGACCTACAAGGTTTATCTCCTCAGCGGAGGAACAAAGACCTTGAAAGGGAATATGTCCGTTTCGATCATTTATGCGACGACGCCCGGCGATACGGTTACCCCGGAAGGCGCATCAATTTATGGACTTGTGACTTGCGAAGGCAAGCCACTTTCCGATGTGGTCATGTCTGATGGGGTCGAAGTCGTCAAGACTGATGAAAACGGGGTTTACAGGATTGCCTCGCAGAAGAAATTCGGTTATGTCTTCATTTCCGTTCCAAGCGGTTACGAACCTCCTCTCAATGGAGTTCTGCCTCAGAACTGGAAACCACTCACCAGGGGTTCTTTGACTTCCGAGCGTGTCGACTTCACGCTCAACAAGATCGACAACAACATATTCACCCTCTATGTGATGGGGGATATGCATCTTGCCAAGAAACAGAATGACATCAATCAGTTCAGGGACTTTGCGTCAAGTCTGATGGATGATGTCAACTCAGGTGCCGGAAGGCAGTATGGTCTCACGCTCGGCGACATGACATGGGACTATTACTGGTACAGGAATTCCTATAGTTTTGCCGAATACAAGGCAGAGCTCAATAGGGATCTCAGCATGATCTGTGTCTGGCAGACAATGGGCAACCACGACAACAACTATCGCGAGGCGGGTGATTTCTTGATGGAGAATGCTTACCGCGAGGCGATATGTCCTACGTATTATTCTTATAATTTAGGTTCGGTTCATTTTGTAGTGCTCGACGACATTGACTACAAAAATACTCCTGCCTCAGTTGATGACGCTAGCGGAAACATTACAAAAGACTATCGCTCCCAGTATCTTGTCGATTTCACGAAAAATCAGATGGACTGGCTTAAAAAGGATCTTTCGTTTGTCGACAAGAAGACTCCCGTGGTGATTTCTTCCCATGCTCCTGCTTATCGTCCAAACGGTGCGACTGGCTACAAGGATGGTTTGACTTCTCATTCTGACGGCAGCGGAGATTATGGAACCGCTGCATTCCGCGCTCTTTTGAGTGGCTACAATGTACACTTTTTCTCGGCTCATACGCACAACCACTTCACCTATGATGACAGCGCCAATGGCTTCTATGAGACAAATGGAGCCTCTGTCTGTGGAACATGGTGGTGGTCAGGGTATTACACGCCCGGATTCAATCTCTCTCCCGATGGAACGCCCGGCGGCTACACAATCTGCAAGTTCAATGGTACAGATGTCACTTGGCAGTATAAGTCTGCTGGAGCCGATCACTCCTACCAGTTTAGAAGTTATGATATGAATGAGGTCCAGAAGGTTCTGACAGATGAAATCGGCGGCAACAAGGATGATTGGAAAAAGATGGTGGACTGGACCGGATCGTTTTCCGCGAATTCCGTTCTGATCAATGTCTGGGCATATGACAAAAACTGGAAGGTCACGGTTACGGAGGGTGGAAAGGAACTCGCTACGACAGCGATCTGCGCCTATGATCCTTTGCATATGCTGGTCAATTCCGCGCCACGGTTCAAGTCCGGATCGACATCCTTCGTGACCGCTTACTGGCCGCATTTCTTTGTTGTGAACACAACTTCAGCCAACTCTACTCTTGAAATCAAAGTGACCGACAGGTTCGGTAACGCTTACTCCGAGACCATGGCCAGGCCGAAGATATTCACGAAAGATGCCTATAAATACATGAAATAAGGAACAATACACTATCTATTTATTAACAAACCCTTTTATGAAACCATTAAAAGTATTTGCTGCAGTCCTTTCGCTGACTCTCGTGTCAGCACTGTCGCTTTTTGCGCAGACGAGGCAGGTGTCGGGAACAGTTCTCGATGCCCAGCAGCAGCCTGTCGTAGGAGCGGCTGTCATGACTTCCGGCTTGACCGGAACGATAACTGACTCAGATGGCAGTTTCGCGCTGAATGTTCCGGCAGGTGACGTTACACTGGAGGTCAACTGTATGGGCTATGAGATTCAGAATGTATTGGTGCCGGCCGGAACCAGCACAGTCAGGATCATCCTGCAGGAAGACTCCATGCTGCTTGAAGAGACCGTGGTTGTCGGTTACGGAACACAGAAAAAGGTCAACCTCACCGGAGCCATCACTTCTGTGGAGTCAAGAGAACTCGAAAACCGTTCCGCCCATTCTCTTTCCATCATGCTTCAGGGGGCTGTTCCGGGACTTAACATCACCACATCTTCAGGTAGCCCCGGCTCGACCGGTTCGCTGAACATCCGAGGCTACACATCAATCAACGGAGCGGCTCCTCTGGTCCTGATCGATGGCGCCGTCGGTGACATCAACCGCGTCAATCCGAACGATGTGGAGTCTATCTCCGTTATCAAAGATGCTGCGGCGGCTGCGGTGTACGGCGCCCGTGCCGCATTCGGTGTCATCCTTGTTACGACAAAGAGCGGCGTAGAGTCTGAAGGCAAGACGACCGTTCGCTACAGCGGGCGCTTCGGCTGGGAGGAACCTACAACTTCAACTGATTATGAAACAACAGGTTACTGGTCGGTCTACACAATCAACAAGTTCCGTATGGCTTCCGAAGGATCCAACTATGTCCTCTATGACGACCGTGACATGATGGAACTTCTGGCTCGCGTCAACGACAAGACCGAGAATCCTGCCCGTCCTTGGGTTGTTGATGAGGTCAGGAACGGAAAGCGTCGTTGGACATACTATGGAAACAATGACTGGTGGCATAAGCTGTACAATGACAGGCATCCTGTTCAGCAGCAGAGCGTTTCACTTTCCGGAGGCACTAAGAGCATCCGTTATATGGTTTCCGGCGGTTTCGACAAGCAGGTCGGTATCATCAAACTCAGCCCTGATGTGTTCAAGAAATACAATCTTCGTTCGAAGATTGATTTTGATATCAACAAGTACATGAAGTTCAGCAACAACACTTCATTCTACACATCCAACTTCAAGTTTGTGACCGCTGACGGAAACATCCAGAATGCGATCGTCTACAGCTCGGCTCACGGACTTCCCATCTTCCCGTTCACGAATCCTGACGGTTCTTACGTCTATCGTCTCGCTGAGGGCATTCTCAATGGATCTTACGCTGTCGGCAACGGACGTCATATCGTCTACAGCGAAGGCAAAGCCAAGAACGCTCAGGTCAGGTCTGACTTCTCCAATACCTCCGAACTTATCATCAAACCATTTGACGGCCTGACCGTTGTCGGAAACTTCACATACCGTCTCTTCCAGAACAGGGACATGAGTCGTGATGTCTCATTCCCTTACAGGACAACTCCTGACGCTCCGATGGAGTACTACGATTCCGGTGCGGGTCTGGACGAACTCACCGAGACAGTCAGAACCTACAACTACTATTCCGCCAACTTGTACGCAACCTACGAGAAGACGTTCCTTGACGCCCATCACCTCACTTTGATGGCTGGTTCCAACTATGAAACCAGAGATATGAAATACATCAAAGCAAACGGTCAGCATCTTCTTTCCGAGGAACTGAACGATCTCAGCCTTGTCGGCGCGGCAAGCGACGGTACAGTCATCATGACCGTTGATGGGGATCAGTCTGAATATGCTCTCCTCGGTTTCTTCGGTCGTGTGAACTACGACTATAAGGGAAAGTACCTCTTCGAGGCTTCCGGCCGTTATGACGGCACATCTCGTTTCGCTTCTGGTCATCGATGGGGTTGGTTCCCTTCAGTCTCAGCCGGTTGGCGTATCTCCGAGGAGCCCTTCTTCGCTCCTCTCAAGTCAACTGTGAATAACCTCAAGTTCCGCGCTTCATTCGGTACGCTCGGCAATCAGGAGGTCGCTGACTATGCATTCTTCCGTGCCATCAACGTGAATGATTTCGCCCATTACAGTTTCGGTGAGACAAGTTCCGTCGCAAAATATTCCAACATCTCCGCTCCCAACGCTTCCGACTTGACATGGGAGACTTCAGAGCAGTACAACCTCGGTGTCGACTTCGGAATGTTCAAAGACAGATTGCAGTTTACTGCCGAAGCCTATATCCGTGACACAAAGGGTATGCTGACCGACGGTATTGAACTCCCGTCCGTTTACGGTGCCAGCGTTCCGAAGATGAACACTGCCGACCTTCGTACCAAGGGATACGAACTCTCCCTCAGTTGGAGGAGCCAGACAGTACTTGCCGGCAGATCATTGGGATACAGTGTCAAAGGTATGCTCAGCCAATATGACTCTGAAATCACCAAGTTCGAGAACAAGGACAAGATCCTTGCAAACTACTACGTCGGACAGAAACTTGGTGAAATCTGGGGATTTATCGCTGACGATCTCTTCCAGACCGACGAGGAGGCTGCCGAATATTCATCGCAGGTTGATCTTTCCTACGTCAACGGAAAACTCCCCGGCGGTGTCTGGAAGGCAGGCGACCTCAAGTACATCGACCTTGACGGTGACGGCAAGATCAGTATCGGCGCCAACAGCGCCATTGACCCGGGTGACCGCAAGATCATCGGAAATAGGCTCCCCAAGCTCCAATACGGCATTAATCTAGGACTGGACTATGCCGGATTCGACTTTTCTACATTCTTCCAGGGAACAGGAAATCACCACTATTATTTCGAGGGCACGTCATTCGCTTTCTGGGGACCTTTTTCTCAGCCGATGACAACTTACCTTCCCAAGGATTTCCTCAGCCAGTGTTGGGACTACAACAATACCGACGCCTATTTTCCTCGGGCTGTCGCCTATCTTGCCTACAACAGCAAAGGCCAGCTTGCAAGGACCAACACAAGGTATCTCCAGAACATCAGATATCTACGTTGGAAGAATCTCACTCTCGGATACACGCTACCGAAGAAGGTCATCCAGAAGATCGGACTTGACAAGGTAAGAGTCTACTTTACAGGAGAGAACCTCCATTACTGGTCTCCACTTAAGGCTCACTCGATCTACATCGATCCCGAGGCGGCCAACGTGTCCCGCAGCGGCAGCTCTAGCCGTGCATTCTATCCTTGGCAGAAGACCTATATGTTTGGTGTTGATATAACATTCTAAATAATGGCCCTTCAAATGAAAAGTAATATGAAAAAATATTTTGCTGTTCTGGCGGTCGCCATTTTAGGATTGACTGCCTGTGACAAGTTTGACGAAATTCTTGACAAGACTCCGAAGGCGAAGATCAGCCCGGAGACTTATTTCAAAAATGCCACTGAACTTCAGCTTTTCACGAACTCGTTCTACAACAATCTGCTTCCTAAGAATCCATATAGTGAGAAGAGCGACCAGTACATCGGCAATGATCCCGGCAACTTCCTCAGGGGAGGCAACAACAGAATTACACCCGAGACTGGCGGTTCCTGGACCTGGACGGATCTTCGCAAGATGAACACCTGTCTCGACTATATGGAAACGCAATGCGAGGATGAAGCTGCGAAGAGGCATTATTCCGCTCTTTGCAAGTTCTTCCGCGCCTACTTCTATTTCGACAAGGTGAAGAAGTTCGGAGACGTTCCGTGGATTGATCACGAACTTGATTCTGATTCCCCCGAGCTCCAGGCTCCGCGTGATTCCCGCGAAGTAGTGATGACGCATATGCTCGAGGATATCGATGAAGCCATCGCTGGTCTTCCCGAGTCCTATAGCGGACATAACTATCGCGCGACAAAATGGGCGGCACTTGCTCTCAAGGCCCGCTTCTGCCTGTATGAGGGAACCTTCCGAAAGTATCATAATATCTCTTATCCGGAGCGCGATTACAAGTACTATCTCCAGCTTGCCGCTTCCGCTGCCGAGGAACTGATGACAACCAGTCCTCACAAGCTTTATTCTACCGGCAAGCCTGATCTTGACTATGCTGTTCTCTTCTCCCAATATGAGGAGAGCACTGCCGAGTACATCCTTTCTATCAACTTCGATTTCGGTACTGAGCTGATGCACAATGCTACAGCGATGGGCCTTATGAACTCTCAGGGTCGTCAAAGCCTTACCAAGAAGTTTGTGAACTGCTACCTTATGAAGGATGGCTCTAGGTTCACTGACAAGGACGGCTACGCGACCATGACCTATTCCGAGGAGGTCGTAGACCGTGACCCTCGTCTCGGACAGACCATCCTTCTCCCCGGCGGATCTCGTATTCACGAGGAGAACGGAACCTACTCCTATTCAGTTACTCCTCAGCCTGTCGACTTCACCGTCACCATTACCGGTTACCAGATGCGCAAGTTTGTTATGCCGGAGGACAATATGGGAAAAGACAAGTTCGACAGGTCCTACAATGATCTTCCTGTGTTCAGGCTCGGAGAAGTGTACTTGAACTTCGCTGAAGCCAAGGCTGAACTTGGCACGCTTACACAGAGTGACCTTGACAAGTCCGTCAACCTCCTTCGGGACCGTGTCGGTATGCCTCACCTTACGATGGGTGTCACGGCTGATCCGTATCTTCAGACCGATCTCTTCTATCCCAATGTTACCGGAAGCCAAAAAGCGCTCATCCTTGAAATCCGTCGCGAGAGAGCCATCGAGCTCGCTCAGGAAGGCTTCAGGCTTGATGACGTCTTCCGTTGGAAGTGCGGGAAGGTGCTCGACAACCCCGCTTCATACTACGGAATGTATGTTCCAGGTCTTGGAGAATACGATCTTGACGGTGACGGAAAGCCCGAGGTATGCTATTATATAGGAAGCACAAAGTCCAAGGCCACCACAACTTGCGAAGTCGGTGTGACCAACTGCGTCTTCCTTACTGAAGACACCAAGGGATACCTTGCCCCGATGAAGAGCTGGTGGAATGCAGGCAATCCTTTCAACTTTAACGAGTCAAGGGATTATTACTATCCTATTCCTCTCAATGACCTTTCACTGAACCGTAATCTTATACAGAATCCTGGTTGGGATGAGGTCAAAGGATCTGAATAATCAATAGAAATAGTTTCAATCATGAAAATATTCAAAACTTTATTAGCTTCAGCTCTTTCTGTCCTTGCCATCGCTTTCACGTCCTGCGAGGATGAACTGCAGTTCGAGGGCTCAAGAGCGATTATGATCAGTGAATCCGATTACGTAACCCATGCCGGAGCTCACACCGACACGCTTGTGATCTATGCCGACAAGGGATGGAAGGCAGATGTAACTGACACCTGGCTGTCCATCGATCCCAAATCAGGTGAAGGGACAACCAAGATCGCAGTGACTTTTGAACTTAACGACTCGGACGATCCAAGATCTGCTGAACTTGTCGTCAAGGGCTCCCCCTTTGCCGGCGATGTCAAATCCGTCATCACTCAGAAGGGCGACAAGTACAGGAATATGAATGCGGTTTCCGTTTCCGATGCCCTTGCTCTCAAGGAAGGTGATATGGTAAAGCTTGGCGCATCTCAGATCATGGCTCTCACAACGACCGGATTCGTAGTGAGCGATGGTCAGAACGCCATGTATGTAAACGGTAGAGTGAGTGAGCCGGTTGGTGCGAAAGTCACCGTCACGGGTGTCATCACCAGCATCGGTGGCCTGAATGCCATCGAACTTGAGGATGCTGTATTCGTGAGCGAGGGCATTGCCAGCTATCCTGAGCCAATGGATATCACCGACCGGATCAAAACCTTCGCCCCCGAAAGAATTGTTTTCGTGACGGTGTCCGGTTCATGCTCCGGCATCGTTATCTCCGTGGATGACAACGAGATCGGACAGATCTACAACCCGGTTGTTTCACTCGGGATAAAAAAGTACGACATGCACAACGTCTCTCTTACCGGTTATTGCGCCAGGGTTCAGGCCGGATTCATATTCATCCCGATCGCAATTGAGGACAAGGGCATGGCCGCGCAGATCTACCTCCAGTTCGAGATCGAGACTGCCGAGTTCAAAAACGCAAACGCTTCATTCGGAACACTTCATTCATTCAATGCCATAAAGGGTGACGGTTACATCAAGTACATCCCGGAGAATCTCGCCGGAACAGACCCGGATGGAGTCTGGAAGATGGACATCAGCGGCAACGACCCCCGTTGCACAGGTCCGTTCACTGGCGACTATTGGTTGTTCTACGGCAATGCGCCTATCAAATCCGGCTCCGTAGTCAGAATCAAGTTTGGTTCCCGCGTTTCCAAGACCGGAAACAAGTACTGGATTCTTGAATATCTTGACGGGAAGACTTGGAAGGTCGCCGGTACTCCTAAGGTTTCCGAGGACACCGACATACCTAAGGTAACTTACACGCATCAGCAGGCTGACGATGGCTCGACCAACATCACGATCGATGAAACTGTTACATTCACGAGAAATGTCGAACACGGTCAGTTCCGTTTCCGCAGCGTGACGAGCAAGCAGGCTAACGATGGCTCAGTGCTTACAAAGCGCAACACAGGTTCAGCCCGTCTTGCGGTTTCAAGCGCCAAGCACGTTGCTCCTCAGCCTATGATCCTCATTGTTTCTGAAGGTGACGGCACCGCCATTGATCCGCTTCCGGCAAACATTACGGTTTCTGCCGATTACCTTTCGTTTGAAGGTACTCCAGCAGGACCGAAGACACTCATTGTCAGCTCCGATCAGGAATATTCACTGTCAACTTCAGCGACTTGGATCAACGTCGATGTGACAGGCGGAGCTGCCAATGAGGAGAAGACCGTCAATGTGACATGCGCTCCCAGCGAACTGTCGACATTACGCGAAGGTAAGGTCATCATTACCTCCGGCGAGACAGTAAAGGAGATTCATATCTTCCAGAGTGCCGCCGGACAAGATCTTGAACCGTTCATCAGCATTGTCGGCGGAAACACCAAGAATGTCGGCAAGGACACCGGTTCCATCAGCGTCGATGTTCAGGCCAACATCGATTACAATGCCGAGGTCTCCGAGGGCGCAGACTGGATCACGATCGCGCCTGTGACAAAAGCTCCGGTGGAAATAGGTTCTTTCACACTCGACTACGCTGAAAATACAGGTGAAGAGAGAGTCGGCAAGGTCAGATTCTACAATAATAACGGTCTCGAGTCGGTTCTCACAATCATCCAGAGGGCCGCTCCTGGCGCCAATGTCTATTTTGAGGACACCTTTGACTGGATCGAGCCTTGGTCAAGTGTCGCATCCAACGGCATTGGTGATTCGGTAGGCGACAATCATCCCAAGGCTAGCGGTTATGCTCCCAACCTTTACACATCGGCACCGCTTGCAGATCTTCTTGTTGAGTTCCAAAATCGTTATATCGACCTTAACCCCGCGTCAAGGGTTGTCTATCCTCAGAAGAATTATCTCAAGTTCGGAAAGACCAGCAGTGTCGGTCAGATGAATGAAACCGGTATCACAATCAACCAGGACATCTTCCCGGATGACAATCTCGATGCAACGCTCACATTCGATTATTGCCCGCAAGTAGGCGATGCGAATGATAAATTTGACGATTTTACAATGGTTGTCGAACTTAGCGGAGACGGTACCGTGGACGGCGGCAAGATCAGCAACCCGTTCAAGGTTGTGATTGAGCCTGATGCCAACGGCAAGTATAACCTCAAATGGACCGCCATGTCGTTTGATCTCAAGGGAGTCGGGAAGAATACCAAGGTGACCATACGGCCTGAGTCGATGGAAAATGCGACAGTAAAGCGTACGCGCCGCTGGTTCATTGACAATCTGAAGATTGAGAAAGCAAACTAGCTTCCAAGATTTTATTTGTGGAGGCCGGCCGAAAGAAATTTCGGTCGGCCTTTATTTCATTGAACGAGAATGTGTTTTCCGGAGCGAGTTATTTCCGTTCCGTGTCTTTTCCGTCTTCAAAGCCGGAATGGTAATAATCACCAGCAAGTGAAGTGAACAGGGACTTCATTTTCTCGAGCAGTTCGGGTTCTTTTTCCGCAATGTCGGTTCGCTGCTCGCGGTCAAGTGAGAGGTCGTAGAGGGTGTAATGATCCAAGTTCCCAAGTTCATTGCCTGACGCGTGGAACTTCTTGCCAACATAAGGCGGAATCAACACGTAGTGTCCGTTTCTGAGAGCCAGCTTACTTTTGGCCTCGAGGATCTGGTGCTGACGGCCTTTCTTCAGGTCTCTGCCTAAGAAAACCTTCGGAAGGCTCTGTCCGTCCAAAGAATCCGGGACTTGGGCGCCGAGCATTTCGCCGACAGTAGGGTAGAGATCTGCCTGACAGAGGTATGCGTCTGAAACTGCCGGTTTGATGTGCCCCTTCCAGAATATGATGAAAGGAACGTGCGTGCCGCCGTCAAAAAGGCTGTATTTCCCTCCGCGCAGGCCGCCTTTCGGGTCGTGACCGTGTTCTTTGGCAAGTTCCTCTGCCTGGTCCAGATAGCCGTCCTGAAGGACCGCTCCGTTGTCGGATGTGAAGATCACGATCGTATTGTCAAGAATATTCAGCGAATCCAGTTGTCGCATCACTTGACCGACGCACCAGTCTGCTTCGAGAATCACGTCTCCCCGAGGTCCAAGGTTTGTTGATCCTGCAAATCTTGTTGCCGGAGTTCTAGGCACGTGAGGCTGGTGGAGGCCATAATAGAGGTAGAATGGCCTGTTCTTGTTGCGGTCGATGAATGACTTGACCTTGCCGAGGAAATAGTCTGCCATCTCGTAGTCATTCCAACGTGCTTTTTCTCCGCCTTTCATGAATCCGATTCTCGGAATTCCGTTGATGACGGAGTTGTTGTGGCCGTGGTGCCAGCCAAGCTCGACCAATTCCGGATTGCTCAAGGCATCTTTTTCTCCCGGGAAATTCGTATTGTAGTCAACTTCAATCGGGTCGTTCGGATCCAGCCCGACCACCAGGCCGTTCTCGACGTAGACAGTAGGAACTCTGTCTACTGTCGCAGGAATAAGATTCGTGTAGTCGAATCCCACCGCATTGCCGGAAGGCTCCAGCGGCTTGTTCCAGTCCGTTTCTCCTCGTCCCATTCCGAGATGCCACTTGCCGATCGCGGCGGTCGCGTAGCCCTCGTCCTGCATCATCTTAGGCCATGTCGGCATCTGCGGATCGATCAGCAGAGGCGCGTCTCCCGGAAGGATTTTGGCCTCCGGATTCCTCCATGGATAGACGCCGGTGAATATCCCGTAGCGGCTTGGTGTCGATGTCGCGCTTGTTGAATACCCATTGCGCAACATCAGACCATTGTGAGCCAGAGAATCTATGTTCGGAGTCTTGATGGTCTGACAGCCGTAGCAGCTTACGTCGCCAAGTCCAAGGTCATCGGCAACGATGAGTATGACATTCGGTTTTACATCGGCTTTCTTGTCATTGCAGGCGACGGCGCCCAAAAGTATCGGCGGGAAAGCCAAAAAAGTCATTGTCTTCATTTTGTTGTCGGTCTTTATATGTAAAACATCTCCATCTTTGAGCCTGCGGCTATTTTCCCGGAGCCTTGTGACGGCGCTTTTTGTGCAGCCACTTTATCAGGAGGGCGGGGCGGTCGGACTGGATGATGGTCGCGCCCATCTCAAGTAATTTCCCGTAATATTTGTCGGGGTCGAAATAGGCGGCATCATCGCAGTAGCCGCCGTTCAGGCTCGGCCATAGGGAATTGATGTAGATTTTTACCCTTGCTTCCTTCAGTCTCTCGGTTACCTGTTCACATTCTTTCTGCGTGTCGGTGTTCCAGCAGATTTCGTAGGCAATCGGTTTGTCCTGTGCTGACAGGTAGCTCTCCAGCAGGTCCATTCCTTTCTCTTCCCAAATGTTGCTGATGGGAAGATACATCATGTTACGGGGGCGGGCCGCGAACTTGTCATCGACTTCCGCCTTGGGATTTTTCCCCTTCAGCAGAACCTGTTCGGTGACACCCAGGCTATCTGTGAGGCTGATGATCTCGTCGTAGTAGTCATAGCCCTTGTCGATGTTGACGATGATTCTGTCCTTGCACAGTTCCAAAGCTTCCTTCAGCGTCGGCATCTTGATTTCAGTCTTGACGCCGTGGCCGGCCCGGAGCCAATATTCCTTTATCTCCTGGCATGTCAAGTCGCTGATCTTGCCTTTGCCTGTGGTTGTCCTGTCGATGGTAGCGTCGTGGCACACCATCAGGATGCCGTCTTTGGATCTGTGAATGTCAAGTTCCACGATGTCGGCGCCCATTTCGATAGCGGATTGTATGGCTGGAAGGGAGTTTTCAGGCCAGTTTCTCCAGTCACCGCGATGGGCTGCCACCAGAACATACCTTGAATTCGGATTATGCAGTTGTCCGGCCACCCATTCTGCCTTGTTCGCGTGTTTCTGGGCATAGGCCGGGCATATGGACAATACGATCAGGATGCTCATCAGAGCCAGCAGAAATCTCTTCATGATTGCAATTGGTTTTACGGACGCATACAAAATTAACTAAAATAAGCGGAAACGACCATCGCATGCCGGCTGAATTCATTGTCAATCCGCCAACTTCCCGCTGGAGGACGCACGTGCTGCTACAGTCCCGCGGAACGATTGAACAGTGCCTCGCCTTTAACCGAGGCATCCATCGTGTCATTTGTAACTAACTGAATATGAGTATGTCGGAAATGACTGCGTGGATGCCTACCCGAAATTTGCCATAGGCATCCATTCTTTGCCACATAACACATTGATGGTTAGTGCCTTACGAAAGGTGTCATGGATGCCGGTGGCACCGGAAAAGAAAGACAGCTTCGCAACCCTTGCCACAGATATTCTGGCACTGTATCCAGCTCTCCTGGAACAGGAGTAGGTCACAGACACCCTTTCAAGGGAAGCGAGTGGAGCGGTGTTACGCACTTAAAGCGATTCGCGACGCGCCATCTTTTTTACCCCGGTCGGAATGTCGTACCGTTTATCCAGTTCCGTCTGGACATCGGCGAGGATCAACCTGCGCAGCCGGGCCTGCTCGCGGGCGAAGACGCGGTCCCAGCGTCGCCGCTCCCGGTAGGCTTGCCAGGCGGCCTGACCCGCCCGGATTTCCGTCTCGATCCGGTCCATCGTTTCCGCGAAGCGCGCCTTGTCCAGTTCACATTCCCAGACGGTGACAACATGCCAGGCAAGCGTCTCAAGCCGCTGATTGTTGAGCAGGTCGCGTTCCTGGTTGCGGGCGATCTTCTCCCTCCAGAACGCGACATTGCTCTTCGGCAGCACATACTTCGGGCAGCCCTTGTGCCCGTGCCAGAAGCAGCCGTTCACGAACAGGACTGTCCGGTACTTGCCGAGAACGATGTCAGGGGATCCCGGGAGCGCGCGGACGTGGAGCCGGAACCGGTAGCCCCTGCGCCAAAGCTCCCGCCGGACCGCCCGTTCCGGGCCGGTGTCCTTCGAATGAATATGCGACATGCACGCGTGCCGCTGCTCCGGTGTCATCGAGTCTGCCATTCCTTGTTCCGCATCTGAGTAAATACATTTTAATGTACGGAAAATCTTTGAATATGCGGTATCAGAATTCCAGTTGAAAACCGCTTTCTTTCAAGCGGTCGTAGTTCTTTTTGTCAAAGCCGTACCGGATGGGCGTGCGGGTACCGCGGCGCGGAGTGCCGTCGTCGACTTCTGCGAGAATGTTATAGCGCTTCATCTTGTTGGCGAAGTTGCGCCGGTCGAAGGTAACGCCCAGAATGGATTCGTAGAGGTTCTGGAGCTGCGGCATCGTGAATATTCCGGGCAAGAGGTCGAATCCGACCGGTTCGAAATGGATGTCACGCCTCAGATGCTTGGATGCAACCTGAAGAATCTTGTTGTGATCGAAGGCGAGTTTCGGGACTTCGTCCAGCGCGAACCATTCCGCCTTGTCGGCGTCCGTGTCGGCCTGGACCTCTGCCAGTTTTACGAGGGCATAATGCGCGACCGTGATGACGCGTTCCCGCGGATCGCGGTCGATGTCGCTGAAGGTGCCGACCTCCTTGAAGTCCTTGACGGAGAGCTTGAGTCCGGTCTCCTCCTTCAGCTCCCTGGCTGCTGTGTGGGCGATGGTCTTGTCCTTGTCAACATCCATGAAACCGCCCGGCAATGCCCATTCACCGACATATGCCGAAGTGCCGGCCTCCTTTTCCTCTCCCCGCTTGATAAGCAAGACTTTCAGTTCTTTTCCGTCATAGCCGAACACGACGGTGTCGGCCGTCACGGCCGGATGTTTATATTCATAGATGTATTGTCCTTTTTTCGCCATAACTGTGTTTTTAATACGCAAAAATACATAAATAAATTCAATCGACAAACGGTCGCAGCATCTCGGGTTTCCGAGGCGGGGAGATCGGCTCGCAAGATGGTCATGTCCGGATAATTCCGTATCTTTATAAATTACGGTTTTAGACAAACTATTATTGATATGAGAAGATTTGCCATTGTATTGTCGAGCGCTGTTGCTGCGCTCGCAACACTCTGTGCCTGTTCTTCAGCGATGGGGAAACGCACTTTGTTCAAGAATGGAAAGAGTGACTATGTCATTGTCATTCCTGCGGATGCCTCAAAGTCTGAAGAAACCGCTGCCCGTGAACTCAGTGACCATCTCGCGCAGGTCGGAGATGTCGTCCTTCCTGTCTGCACGTACCCGGACGTTCCCGGAAAAAACCTTTCCACCGGCAAGTGCATCTATGTCGGGATGTCGGGAAACGGCGCCGAAGAAGCCAGGAGCGAAGATGATGAAGGATTTACGGTGCGCTCTGCCGGCAACAGCATCAGCATCGTCGGCGGCAAACGCAGAGGGACTCTGTATGGGGTATATTCCTTCCTTGAGAAAGGGTTCGGCGTGCGCTGGTACACCCCTTGGTTTACGAAGGTCCCGTCATGGGACAAATGGCGGTTCGGCAAGATTGAATATTCAGAATCCCCGGCCATCCAGTACCGTTATGTTCAGTACCAGAGCGCGGAAGATCATCCGGATTGGTGCGCGCGCAATCGTAACAACCAGCTCGGGACCGCTCAATCCAACCCGTACGGCGGCATCGAAGCTTACTGGAAGGGCCACACGTTCGAATATTTCGTGCCTTCAGCGAAATACTTCGATTCGCATCCTGAATATTTCAGCTTGAACGGGGGGAAGCGTACTCCTTCCAGGCAGCTTTGCCTTTCCAATCCCGAGGTGCTGGAAATCTGCAAGGAAGGGATGAAGAAGGCGATTGCGGAGAACCCCGGGTATTGGGTTTATAGCCTTAGCCAGAATGACAACGTCTTTCCTTGCGAATGTGATCGCTGCAAGGAACTCGAGGCCCGATACGGCGGGCATTCCGGACTGCTCCTCTGGTTCGTCAATCAGGTCGCCGATGTCATCAAGCCCCTCTACCCGGACAAATACATCGGGACATTTGCCTATCAGTACACGAGAAAGCCTCCTGTAGGAATCATTCCAAGGGACAACGTGGTGATCAGATTGTGCTCCTTTGAATGTGATTTCTCCCATCCCATCGAGAACGGCGGATACAACCAGACCTTCCTGGATGATATCAAGGCTTGGTCGGAAATCGCGCCCCATCTTTTCATTTGGGACTATGTGGTCAATTTTCGTCAGTACCTGGCACCGTTTCCGAATTTCGGCGTTCTTGCCGCCAACATCAAGACTTTCCAAAAGTACCATGCGATCGGAATTCAGGAAGAGGGCGCTTACGATTCTTATTGTACAGCGTTCGGCGAGATGAGGGCCTGGGTTCTTGCAAAATTGCTCTGGGATCCGACGCTGGACACCTATTCATTGGTTAGAGAATTTATCGAAGATTATTATGGCGTGGCCGCTCCTTATGTTCAGCAGTATTTTGACCTGTGCCAGGGATTGGTGAAAGATGAAACGGTCATGATTTGCTCCATTGATAATAATCCTCTGTACACGGAGGATTTCATCGCGGAGGCTTCCGAGATTCTCGAGAACGCCCGAAAGGCAGTGGAAGGGGACCGTGAGATGACGTCGAGGGTTGACTGTGTCAGAGCTCAGGTCCTGTATCTGAAATTCGAGATAGACCGTGCCGAAGCGCGGAAGGACGGTACGGAAACAGAACTATTCAGGATTGTTTCCGAACAGAAGATCGGCCTTGCCGAGGGCTATCCTGCAAGTGAATTCTTGAGAATAAACAAACGCTAGCCTACAAGACTTCCGAGAGTTCTCCGGTGGTGGAATCCATGATGAAGCCGCGCGCGACAATGCCCTTCGGAACCAGCGGATGGTTTAAGATCGCATCGACGGTCTTTCGGACGGAAGCTTCCGTGTCGTGGAAGCCTTCCAGCCATTCGGCAATGCCCTTGGCCTCCCACTGCGCGAGCGTCTCCTCGGAAATGCCGCGCTCCAGCATATGGGGTTTGAACGCTTCGTAGCTCATGTTGCAGGCGCCGCAGGCGGTGTGGTGGACCACCATCACTTCTTTTGCGCCAAGTTCATAAATGGCGACGAGGAGCGAGCGCATGGCGGAATCTGTCTCCGACTGAATAAGGCCACCGGCATTTTTGATGATCTTGGCATCGCCGTTCCGCAGGCCCAATGCCTTGGGCAGCAGCTCGATAAGCCGCGTGTCCATACAGGTGAGGACGGCCAGTTTCTTGGCCGGGTACTTATCGGTAACGTATGGCTCGTAGGCCTTTTCCGCTACGAACGCTTTGTTGAACTGAAGAATTTGGTCAATCATAAATTAATAGCTGTGAGTGTATCCATTGCGAAGATAGTTATTTCAGTGAAGAATGGCAATGGATTCGATTGGAGTATCATGCAAGGCAAAAAACAGTTATCGTCGTAGGCAAAGGCCTGCCTGTATCGGAGGCATGCAGGTATCCTTGCGGGCGAATACTTGGGGTCTTGGCTCAAAAACAGCATCGTCTTACACCCTGCCAGTCAGACTATTAGTGATTTCAATGCGTCGTATTTTTGACCTATTGAAATAATCAACTTATTCACTCACAGTAATTTAGATGATACGTTGGAAAACGCAGTCGATTCTCAAGGTGGGCATCCAGGACAGCGGTACTTTGGATGGCGCCGTGGATGCTTTCAAGTATCCGCGTTCGATTGCGACTTCCGCTCACCAAGAGAATTCGACCGAAAGCAAGATGTTGAATCCCGGCATCGGATAGCCCTGGACGATTTGATAGGGTGTATCGAAGATATTCCCGCAATTAAGGCCGACCTCCAGGGAAGGCGTCTCTAATCGGTTTTGGAAGGAGGGCAAGGGAATCTTCTTGAACAGGGATGCGTCGCAGAGGACCCAGGGGCGGATGTAATAGTCCGGTATATTGGCCGCTCGCGACCATCTTTCACCGGTGAACGTCGCGCTCCAGCGCAGCGACCAGCCTTTCCACCCGGCTTCCAGATCGGCATTGCCGCTGTGCCGCGGGATGTACGGAATCTGGTTGCCGTAGGTCTGACTGCCGGGTTTCGTGTGGTCCAGGGCCTGCTGGAATGCATACCGAAGGCAGAGGCCGAGATCCCATCCTTCCCGATGCAGGGCGATGTCGGCTTTGGCATCGCAGCCTCTTATATCGACCTTCCCGATATTCAGCATCGTCCATCGGAACTGGGAGGAAGTCGGGATCGCGACGATTTTGTTCTCCACACGGTTGATGTACGGGGAGAGTCGTCCCTCCCAGCGCCAGGGGCCTCGTTCTCCGTTGAAGCGGATGCTGCCGCCAAACTGCATGGCGGACTCAGGCTCAAGGTTGGAATTCCCCATCTGCGCGTAGTAGAGATCGTTGAAAGAGGGCATCCGGTAGCTTCGTTTGGCGAAGATGTCCGCCTCTATCCCTTCCGCCGGGGCGTAGAACAGACATAAAGACGGCATCCACGCGTCCCGGTATCTGTTTTCACGGGTCCATCCCCCCGCCTGCGGGGTGTTGAACGCGTCCCGGGCTCCGAGATAGACGATGTGCGCGGCGACGCGGAACCGCTCTCCGGCCCTACGCGTTGCCAGGGCGCCTACGAAAGTGGTCCGAACGGGCGTAACGAAATGTCCTACATCAGATTGCAAGGTATTTCGCTGTACATCGGTACTCAGGTCCACCGACCAGGGATCGGCCGGGATGTACGACTGGGCGAGGGAAACGTATGCCGAACGCTGGCGGAAGTGGAGGTCGTAGGGGAGGGCCATCGGGTTCCGTTCAGGGTGCGTGTCGTAATGCAGATAATCGTTGGCATATTTGAATTTCAGCGCAGTCGCGTAACGCGGGGTCCAGTCCAGTTCGTAGCCGCCCTGAACGAAGAAATCCTGGTCCGACTGCCGCTCGGCGCTGAACGGGAATCCGGCCGCGCGACGGATGACGGGGCCGGGGAATCCGCGTTCGGAGCCGTATGAATATACACGGAGCATCCCGTCTCCGTGACGGAAACGGCCGAATAGCGTGGCCTCGAGCCTCAGACTGCGAATGTCTCCGTTCTCGCGGACGAGCGTGGTGTCGAAATACGGATACCGGTATCGTCCGTTGCTGCCGATGAATTCGGCCCCTGTCCGGAGGGTGAGTTCCCGGCAGAGTGCTTTGTCCCACAGTATGGAGGGGTTCACGGTTCCGAAGGAGCCGCCCCGCAGCCGCACCCTGCCTCCGCTGCCGTCCTCGCGCGACGGTCTTGCGCTGTCGAGGTGCACCGCCGCGCCGGAAGCATATTCTTTGGCCGACTGAAGGCGTCGGGACTTCTGCCCGGGGAAGAGAGCGACCGTTCCGATCCCGTCCGTAGAGAAGCGGCCGACGTCAACTTGCATATTCTGCGCATTGTCGATCTGGATCCCGTCCAGGAATATGCCCACGTGCTCGCTGCCCAAACTTCTGACGTTCACGGTCTTCAGTCCTCCGATTCCGCCGTAGTCCTTGACCTGGACTCCGCTGAAGCGTCTCAGGACCGCGTCTATGCGGGTTGGCGCCCCGGTCACGGCGGGCAGGAACACTTCCTCCGCCGGCTTGACAACCGGGCGCCGGCTCACCGACCAAACCCTGGCCGCGCCGAGTGTGTCCGCTTCCTGGGCGGCAGCGGCAATCGGGGCGGAAAACACCAGGGACAGGACGATGAGCCTGGCGGTCAACACTACCAGATGGCGAAATGGCCGGGACAGACTCCGGAGGGAACGGTCCAGGAGATGGATCCTTTGTGGTACAAAGTGACCGATCCGGGGTTGAAATAGTCTCCGGCATCTCCGGTAAGGAAGGTATCCGCATCGAGGGCGATGATGCCGTGGAGGTTGGCGCAGTTGACGGGAAGGGAGAAAGCCCCCTTTACTCCTTTCGTGCAGGACCATCCTTTGTAAACCCTCGGAGCGGACCAGTCTAGTTCGTTCTCGTTGCCTATGCAAAAGACGGTCTGCCCGAAAATCGTCATCGCGCTTACATAATCTCCGATCTTTTTCACCGCGTCACCGTTACGGGTATCGATCATGTAGAGACCGGAATGGATGGTGGCGAAGTTGCCGAAGGTCGTGACATAGATGTTCCCGGCATTGTCGGAGCAGACGGATTTCAGGTTGATTTCCACCTCCAGCGTCTTGGTAACCTTGAAGGATTTGACATCGATCACGCTTACGGTCTTGTCGTAGGCATAGTCGGGCGGCAGGCTGCAGGCGATTCCGCCGGAGTTCGCCACATACAGGCGGCCGTTGTAACAGGCGATGCCTTCGGGCTGCCACCCCACTTCGACCTGTCCGTCTATTTTCTTGGTTTCCAAGTTGATGCGGTAGACTTGCCCCTTGGGATTCTTGAAGTCGGTGAGGGTTACACCGCCTTTGTCGTCATAGGTGTACTGCGCAAAGGCCCCGGCCCAGGAGGTAACATAGGCGTAGTGTTCATCGAATGCGATGTTCCTTGGGGTGGGGATCGTGATGGCCGCGATTTCGGTCTCGTCCTTGGCGGACAGAACCTCGACGATGCCGGAGTTGTTGACAACGATCCATACCTCGTCCCCGATGACGACGATGTCGTTGCCGACATCTCCGAGACCGGCCCCTTCGGCAGGATTCATCTTCTTGAACGCCCCGGTAATGTAATTTCCGTCGGACACGCGCAGAAAATCAAGGGTGGCATTGTTGGCGCCCATCCCTCCTTCGTTCAGCACGAAGATTTTACGGATGCCGGACGGAATGCCGGCGACATCGACTTTCGTTCCGGTCAGCGCCGAGTCCTTGGACGGAGCCTCAGGCACCGGATCAGTGTGGCACGCGTACAATGCAAGCGAGCCGCAAAGCAAGAGTAAGATTGCTTTTTTCATGAAAAACAGATTAACGTTTCCGCAAGGGCTTGTCCCCGAGCCCGGTTGCTAAACTTGATCATGGCCGGTCTTCTGACTTCTCCCGGCTCCCGGCCTTCTCGCCCTTCGCGCCTATGGGGCGCTCTCGGGCAATGGCATCAGAATCGGAGCCGTTGAGGATAACACAGCTGCGGGCACAGTCCCGGATTCGCACCGGATTCCCGTTCACCACAATCTCGGTGCAAACATAGTGTTTTTCTAGTTTTTAAAAAAGGATTCGGGGCTGTCCAAGGTCAAACGCTGGCCGCAGTGGAATTGATGAAGTTGGTCTTGCATCGCGTCTGAGAGTGTCCGGAAACTTCGGTCGCCGGTGCAGTGGCCGGTGTAGAAAGCCGTCTCTGGATATTCGGAACGCAGTTCCTTCGCGATCTGCCTCAGTTCATCGTCGGTTTCATATTCCTTCTCCCCGTCGGAGTCCAGTAGATGAAATCCTCCTATGCAAAAAGATACGGACTCCTGGACGGAATGCAGAATATTCATAATTCCGTTGTGGGCGCAGCCGGTGAAGAGGACGCCGTCGATGACAAAGGCTAGTTCGTGCCTAAATGTGTCGGGCACAGCCTCCGTCTCGGATTTCCGAATCAATAGATTCCTGTTTCCCTTCGGAAGGGGATTGTTGGTTTGAAGGTCTGAATAAATATGGATGTTCCCGAGTGTGCAGGATTTATCAATGAATATAAACCTGCCGCGGTGCTTCCGGAAATCTACGTTGCCGGTGATGGAGTGGGGCTTGCCCTTGATGGAGAGATATTCAGCGCCGGGAATGCGTGACGAGAGGACGATCTTCGCAGTGCTGTTGAGGTCCAGGAAGGATGGGAGGCCGCCGATGTGGTCGTAGTGGCCGTGTGAGATCAGGCAATAGTCAACCTTGCGGAGGTCAATCCCCAGTTTCTCCGCGTTCCTGGAGAAGAGGTCGGACGCGCCCGTGTCGAGAAGAAACCTGCCGGAAGGGCCCTCCATATAAATGGAGAGCCCGTGCTCCGTGTCGAGCCCGCCCTGTCCCGGACGGTTGTCGCTCAGGATGGCCAGCCGGATTTCATTGTGTGTGGCCTCGAAATATGTAGCGGTAGGTTCGCTTGTCATCACTTCCTCTTATGATGAAGGCGTTATTTGAGCGCCTTTCGAAGGAGGGGAATTATCGCATCGCTGTAACGCATCATTCCCAGATCGGTAAAATGGATTCCGTCGACCGTGGCCTCTCCATCGGAGCCGATCAACTTTTCGGTCGGCAAATAGAAGATTTTTTTCTCGCCGGCTTTTTTCAGTCTCTCGAAAAGAGCCCTTTGCGCGGCGTTCTTGGCGTTGATTTCCTGAAGGATTTTTTGGTCGAAGGCTGCATGCGGGAAGGTCGGATCTTCTACGAATAGGACCGGAACATCAGGGTGCGCGTCACGCAGAACCCGGAAGAAGGTTTCCCCGGATGAGGTGATCTTCTCGGCTGAAGCGTTGGGTACATAATCCAGAACGAAGACGCCCGGATTTTCGACCCTTGCCATCAGCTGGGCAATCTCAAGGTCTAACAGCGCATTGCCGCTGAAGCCGAGATTGATGACCTCACGGTTGAGTTTCCGGCCGATGATGGACGTGAAAGCCATCCCGGGCCTGGACGCGCAACCGCCTTGCAGAATGCTGCTTCCATACATCACGATCTTCTTCTCCGTTCTGGGCGTGCCGGCCTCAGGACCCTGCAGGACATAGCCCGGGTCAATGCCGATTTCTAGACTCTCAACCCTGTCGTACAGAGAAAGGTAGAGCATGTACTCCCGCATCTCCGGAACCATATTCCCGACAAGTCTTCTGGATTTGACGTGGCCCCCGTTCCATTCGAATCCGCTTCCCGCGAATCGCCATCCGTCTTTTTCTGTAAGAATATACAGATCCAGGCCGTTGTCGCCGACATCCGTCATGTGGGGCATGTGCGTGCCGCCGGACTTCCAGCGGGCGTAGATGGCAGGGGAGTCGGAACGAAAACGAATATACAGTCCGGCGGAATTCCTTCCGAGATTCCAAACCGCAGGTCTCGAAACATTCTCGTATTCCGCCGGAAGGCGCTCGTAACGACCGGAGGTGTTTTCCACGCATTTTCCGAAAATGGGGAAGAGGGACGCGTCCCGATAATCCACTTCATCGGTTTGCGCGGCAAGCTGAAACGCTGCGAACAGAAGCGAAACAGCCGCGGTGATGTGCCGGAAAGCCATATTTCTTGAATATCAGCAATTGCCGTGGCGATGCCGGTGATGCTCGCCGCATCCGGAGTGGTCGCAGTTGCTGTCCTGCTCGTACTCGATCGTCTCTTCGAGGTATTGCTTTACGACTTCGTCCACGGGGAGAGCCGGAGCGCCGGCGTGCAGGTTCATGCCGAGCCGTTTCACCAGATCCATGGCGCCGGCGCCGAGACAACCGCAGAGGATGTCGGTCGCGCCGTTCTTGGCCATGAAACGAGGCATTGCGCCGTGTTCATGCTCCGGGGCCTTGAGAACCTCCTGGCCTGTGACCTTGCCTTCTTCAATAGTAATGAATGTGATTTCAGGCGCTTTGCCGAAATGTGCCGAAAGTTTTCCTTCCGATGTTGGAATAGCGATTTTCTGTTTCATAATGTTGTGTGTTATAATGTTTTTGAATTTTCCCTCAAAGTTCACGTTGCCTCCCGATATCTCCAGCCTGCGGCCTTCCACGAGCGACTCGGCTATGGCCTTCCTTGCTCCGTCATAGATCCGGGTCAGGGTCGGCCTGGACACACCCATCACCGCAGCGGCCTCCGCCTGCTGCTTGCCTTCGTAGTCAAGCAGCCTGACGGCCTCGTACTCGTCATACTGGAGTATTGATGCTCTGCGACGCCGTCTGCGGCCGCCGCGAGGTCCCTTGTACGGACCTCCGTAGGGTCTGAAGCCATCCGCGGGCGGGGGAGTGGATACGATTCTGCATTGTTTCGGTCTTGACATATTAGTTTTGTTTTAGGCAAATATACAAATTATTTTGAACATATGTTCAAAAGTGGGGAATTTTTTTGCAAGTTTGGTGCCTTGGAAGCATTCGTTGAGGAATGCTGTGTTGAGTAAGTAATTGTGATTCAGCACATTACGGAATTCAATCGGTCGGAAATCGGACGTATTAAAATCTCGAATTGCCTGATTGGCAGTGAACGAAACACTGCTGTTTCAAATCAGAAAAGCGGAACAAAAAGTCCCGCCTTTACTACATGAACCGCTAAAATTGAGATTGGTTTACTGTTAAGTATTTATTGCTCCACTATCTCAACACGCCTGTTTTGGGCTCTACCCTCTTCTGTAGAATTGCTTGCAACAGGAGCGATAGGGCCTGCTCCGTATGGTTTAAGTTGATTTTCGGCAACGGCATATTCAGCTATCAGCTTTTTCATCACCGCATCTGCCCGGTCTTTTGAAAGACTGATATTCATATCAAAATCACCCGTATTGTCTGTATGTCCCACTATTAGAACTTTTTGAGCTTTATTGGCATTCAGATATTCGGCAATAACTTTCAACGCATCAGCGGATTCCGGTTTTACTTCAGATTTTCCTGTATCAAAAAAGATACTATAAATGGCTATGCGCCCTAATGTGGATAGACCTTTTCCTATATCCGCCGAAGTCACCATTCCCATTTCCATAGGCTCGGCTTCCAGGGTAACAAGTTCATAAAAGGTCCTATTATGTTCACTTGCCGCCCATGCCCCGGGACCTGCAGCGACAATGATATAAATATCTTTATCCGTGGTGCTTAGTTTTCCCAACAAGTATTCTGTCACTAATTCGGGAAATGTAGTATGGGTAAAAACATAGGTTGAAAGACCTAAATCTTTGCGATTTTTTCTGAAAAGTTCACCAAATTTCTGATCATTTATTACAATATCTTTTGGACTACGGGAGATAAACAATACGACCCCGCCGTCTTCCTTAATGGCATTTTCGTAGTTCTTTATTATTTCCAGCGGAGAGCGTCCTTCCGGAGCGCGACAAAAGACTCGTCTTAGTACACCTTCGGTATTTTGAACTGTTGAGTCATTAATTATCAAGGGGAACTCTTCAAAACCGATTTGATCGTCATAGCGAATGTCACTTCCCGAATAAAGAGGGATAATTAAATCATCATCAGTTTCCGTCGTTTCTGCTTCCCCGGTTGCCGTTGTCTCTACTTCTCCGGTTTCCGTCGTTTCTGCTTCCCCGGTTGCCGTTGTCTCTACTTCTCCGGTTTCCGTCGTTTCTGCTTCCCCGGAAGTCTCTTCTTCCGCTTGTTCCGTTTTTTTATTTGCTGCTTTCTTGGCTTCTTTTGCTACTGCATTTAGAAGTCCTTTAGCACTTACTCTTACTTTTACTTGTGCTTCTGCCTCCGGTGGAAATGAGAAAGCGGCTACAAGTAGAGCGATAATAATAAATAATTTAGCCTTCATGATTTTTTGTTTTAAGTGTTTTTTAAAATTATTAATGCAAATGAATAGAATGCAAAAGTGTTATTTTACTCAGCATCTGTTTCGGTAAATGAAATGGTGTAGTTGCCATTATCACCGATATAAGCACCCAATTTAATGTAGAAAAATGAATCGGCTCCGCTTGTATTATACATTGAACCGGTTATTGTTTGACCCTTTGAACCATCTGCATCTCCAAGATATGTTTTGTTTGAATCGTAAACATGAAAATGCAGTTCCGTATTTGAAACTTCCGGTTTAATTGACCATAATATTTTTTTATTATTAGATAACGACACTTTGAAAAATTCGTAATCTCCACCGTTATCATTGGCGGCATTTGCTAAAATTTTCCCCGTCAAGGTCAGGCCACTGCTTGGGATCGAAGTGATTTCCCTTGCTTGCTCAAATGTGTCATCGGGCTCATAGTCATCATTTCCGTTAACTACTGGAGTCAATGTATAACTACCGCTCGATTGATGCTCAGTGAACCCATCCCATCCCGATACTTGCAGATAAAATTCATCCTCTTTAGATACAAAGGTGTATGAAAGATTTGCTCCTGCAGTATCAACTCCTTTAGAATGCAATTTTGACTTGTTAGCCCCGTAAAGGTGAATTCTTACCTTTAAGTCATCGGATACATTGGTTAAGGTAAAGGTATAGGAATTCCAAGTGCCGGGTTTAGGATTTGTAAATTTATAATAATCATCTTCATATTTCGATACAAGAACCCCATTATAGGATTTCTCAAATTCAAGAGATTTAGCGGTTTCGATAGTATGGTTTGGTGCGAATTCATCGTTGGCATTCAAATTAGAAACAGTAAAGGAGTAACTACCGGTCGTCTTATGGTCAGTGAATCCATCCCATCCGCTAAAGCGGATGTAATATTCAACCCCGGGCGTGGCAATTGTATAAGTTAAAGTCTGTCCTCCTGTTGAAGTGCCATGTATCGCGAGGCTTTTACCATCAGCATTGTAAAGCTCCATGCGAATTATTAAATCAGCAGATACATTGCTTACACTAATTTGCACCTTATCATAAGTATCGCTGCCATGTAACGGGGTTATTTTAAACCAATCGTCATCTGTATTTTCACTAATCTTGGCGTTATATTTAGTGCCTAAGGTGATCGCGTACGCTTCAGTTAGTTTATTATTAGGTTCATACTTATCAGCAGTTGCTATATTATCATTATCAACAATAATCTCAATATCATCACAGGAAACCACAATAAATGACAATGCTAAAAATAAAATTGCCAATAATGAAAATTGATTTTTGGATTTTTCGCTGTTTTTTTTACTTTTCATGACAAAAAATTTAAATTAAAAGATCATCTTCCTAGAGGGTGGATTTGTAAAGAACGAATAAAGCTAGTCGAATAGAGAAAAACTTTCTTCTTGCTCTTTTTGATAATGAACATTTGTGGGTAACTCTTGAAAAGTTTTATGGCTAATTAGCCTTTTAATTTACCCATAAAACTAGAAACGGAAACTTTTGGAGGGATTGAAACAACGAAGTGAAGGTAGTCTGGCTGAACGTTAAGTTCATCAATAATACAGCCTTTTTCACTCACATAACAGAAGAGTTAGTACACTAAAACGATTTCGGACACCAGACGATATGATACCGGCAGTTCCAAATTACATGACTTTGTTTCTTGTATATTGACATAAACAAAGCCACAGAAAACAGGTAAAATCTAAAAGAACGTCAGCACCTTCAAAGAGGTTTGGTTTTCAAGATAAATTAAACAAATAAAGGAACTTAGTCTAAAGTTCGCACACTTTTTATTAAAATATGCAATTCTTACGAAAATTCAAAAAAAATTACAGGTAATGTGAAAAAATCGGGTCATTGATTAAATCAAGACTGGCTCGAGAAGCATGCTTCGACCACTTTGCAGGTCTGTATTGACCAGATTGAGAACCAGACCGGCCGCTTGCTAAGAAACATTACGGAGGGGAGTGCGAAATTTCCGGGATATTTGATACTTTAGTTGAGCAATGGAGTATATAGTTGTCACCCTTATACTTGTACTTGGCTGTATAGTAATTTCATATTTAATCCATAGGAAAAATATGAAACTACTCTGTTCCGTATCTTCTCCTGATCGAGGGACAAGGGCAGAACGCAGGCTGGTGATTAAAATGCTGAAAAAGGGAGTTCATCCCAAAGCCATATTTCATGATTTGTATCTGCGAAAGAAAAATGGTGAGTTCTCTCAAATTGATATTGTAGTCGCTACTCCGCAGGGGTTGCTTGCCATAGAGGTTAAAGATTATGGCGGATGGTTGTTCGGCAATGAAAAGCAGAGATACTGGACTCAGATTCTGAATTATGGGAAAGAGAAGTATCGGTTCTATAATCCAATCATGCAAAATGCCGGACATATAAAGGCTTTACGGGAGCAGTCAGAACAACTCGCTAACTTGCCGATTTTCAATGTTGTTCTATTTGCAGGAGACTGCACTCTCAAAGATGTCAGTTATCGGGCGGACAATACTTTTGTAGGATATTCTTGTAATATTGAATATGTGTTGAATAGGATAAGAGAGTTTCAATCGGCCGAATATACTGATAAGAGAGAGGTCGCTCGCTTGCTTCGCAAAGCAGTAAGCAATGGAAATAATCCGGAAATAGTTTCCTCCCACTTTGCTTCCGTGCAAAGAAAGAGTATAGGGCAACCACGGTCTTGGAATTAGTATTAATGAAGGTCTACTGAAAGATATACCCAACGCCTTATATTTTCTAGACAAAAGTATGTTGTGCAATAAGAAAAACAGGAATGATAGGTCTCGACCTTGAAAGAAAATTTTTAGGGGAAGGTCTCTTCCTATGAGTATTGCTCTTCAGTTATGTCCTCAAAAACTCTTTCAATGATATCGTCGTAATACCAAGGCCAGCAGCCCTGGACTGTAACATATTGTCTGATGTCAGCAAAATAGGATTCTCATTTTTGTTCTTATGCTTTAAAGCAACAGAGAGAATCATACAATCGGCATTGCGCCGTGTTTATGCTCCGGGGCCTGAAACCATCCGCGGGCAGGGGTGCGGATACGATTCTGCATTGTTTCGGTCAGGGCATATCTTGAAGTGGTCTTGTTTTAGGCAAAATATACAAAATATTTTGGAGATATGTTCATAAGTGGGTGTTTTTCTAATAATTAGCGATGAATTGTGTTGAAAACTTGTTGCAAATTTGGCACCTTGGAACCATCCATTCAGGAAATATTTCAGTAAATTTGCAATGAGATAAAAGGATTTGTAGGGATGGAATATATTATCTATTGCGACGAGTCCGTCTATGACGGCAAATACTACTCCGACTTCTTCGGCGGCGTCCTCGTCAGGAGCACGGATTTCATGGCAATCAACACGGCACTGTCCGAGAAGAAAACTGAACTTAACCTGCTCAGTGAGATCAAATGGACAAAGGTGACTGGAAATTACCTGCACAAGTACATGCAGATGGTTGACCTGTTCTTCTCCTTCATTAAGCAGAATAAGTTGAAGGTCAGAATTATGTTCAAGGAGGCCTCACAGGTCCCTTCTCACCTGAACGTTCTGCAGATTAACAACAGATACTCGCTTCTCTACTATCAATTTGTGAAGCACGCCTTTGGACTCCCGTACCATAATAACGAGACAGGGGAACCTGTCTATCTGAGACTCTACTTTGATGAGATTCCCTATCCCAAAGACCAGAAAGAAGCCTTCAAGACTCACATACGGTCTCTTTGCAATTCTACGCGTTTCAGGAAAGCTAACCTGAAGATCCGGATCGACGACATTGCCGAAATCGATTCCAGCAAGCACGTGATCCATCAGTGCATGGACATCGTTCTGGGTTCAATTGCCTTCATGTTGAATAAAAAGAACGAAGAAATTCCCGAAGGAGCGACTCAAAGAGGAAAACGTACCATTGCGAAAGAAAAGTTGTTCTTTCGCATACTTGATCTGATAAAGTCAGCAAATGGTTGTGTTGAATTCGACATTGGCGAAAGCACTCCGGCGGACAATCCGAAAGATTTCTGGACAACGCCCTATCGCCACTGGAAGTTCGTTCCCGCTGAATTCAGGAAGCAGAAATAGAACAAAAAAGTCCCGCCTTTACTACATGAACCGCTAAAGTGGAACTAAAGCCTTCGTAAAAGGTAGGACTCTTTCTTCTGCAAATATATGAAATTAATTGAAAATAAAATTGTATTCAAGAAATCATTTTTCAGAAAATTGCCGAGAAAGAATATCAACATAATATGAAGGCCGCACGCCCTTGGATTCGGGTATGCGGCCTTTCGGGTAAACTCCTTGAAGGCTATCTCTTGTCGGTGAGGCCGAATCTGGCCCATTCGTCGGATAAGAAAGCCTGCTTGATAGGTGCCTTGGCATCGGCGAAGGCCGACTTGAGCTCGTCAAGGAGCCTGTGGGCCTCGGCCCTTGCCTTGGAGAGTGTATCTTCGGCCTTCTCCTGCGTTTTGGCGGCTGCCTCAAGGGCGGCTGAAAGTTTGTCCAGACGCCCGATATCGACAGTGATGTTTTTCCTTGAGAGTTCAGCCGAGTGTTCGGACACCCCCTTTGAGAGCATCCTGGCCTTGGACACCTGGTCGGAGTAGATTTTGTTCATGGATAATGTATTTAGAGTAAGGCTCGCGGACCGTCCGCTCCGCCATCAAGACAAATTTACCGAAAATTCCGATAACTTGTGACCTCAGAAATGACGTAAACAACTGAATCAGTAAGTGTCATCGTGTCGAAGATGGCGAGAAACGCAGGATTGAGATAGATAAAGTTTTATATGCTGATGCTCTCCTCGCCAACTGCCATGACAGAGATTTTTCGTATCTTTAATGCCTAATGCGAAACAATCACCTGAAAACAACAAAAAATCATACAATCTTATGAAATCCTTTTTCCCTAAATTGATGGCCCTGACCGCCATGGTTGCTCTGGCCGGGTGTTCAAGCAATGTGACCGAAGAGTCAACCATGAAACTCGTTACTTCTGTGGATTTCTCCCAGGTGAAGATTCAGGATGCGTTCTGGTCGCCAAGGCTCGAGAAGCACGCCTCCACCACCCTGAAGGTCTGCATCGACCAGATCGAGAACCAGACCGGCCGCATCCGGAACTTCGAAAACGCCGCGAAGGGCGAAGGCCAGCATTCCGGAATATTCTTTGACGATTCCGACGTGTACAAGGCGCTGGAAGGGATGGTATATTCACTCGTAAATCATCCCGATCCCGAACTGGAGAAGAAGTGCGACGAGTGGATTGACAAGTTCGCCGCCGCCCAGCAGCCGGACGGCTACATCAACACCTACTACACCCTGACAGGCCTTGACAAGCGCTGGACTGATATGGATATGCATGAGATGTACTGCGCCGGCCATATGACCGAAGCCGCTGTGGCCTACTACAAGGCGACCGGAAAGAGGAAACTGCTGGACGTATGCATTCGAATGGCTGACCACATGATGTCCGTCTTCGGACCCGGCAAACGTCACTGGGTTCCCGGGCATCAGGAGATCGAGCTTGCGCTCGTCAGTCTCTATCAGGTGACAGGGGAGAAGAAGTACCTGGAGTTCGCGAACTGGCTTCTCGAAGAGAGGGGGCACGGGCATGGAAGCAACGAGGGCGGTGTTCCGTGGAATACCGCCTATCATCAGGATGAGGTTCCCGTAAGGGAGATGACGGACATCGGCGGGCATGCCGTACGGGCGATGTACCTGTACTGCGGTATGGCTGATGTCGCTGCCTACACCCACGATACAGGCTACATCGATGCCCTCGACAGGCTTTGGGACGATGTTGTCCTTAGGAATATGTACATCACCGGCGGAATCGGGCAGTCCGGGGAAAACGAAGGTTTTACGGAGGACTACAGTCTTCCGAACCTGACGGCCTACTGCGAGACCTGTGCTTCGGTGGGAATGGTGTTCTGGAACTGGCGGATGAACCAGTTCACCGGAGATGCAAAATTCGTGGACGTGCTTGAAAGGTCCATGTACAACGGAGCCCTTGCAGGAATATCCCTGGACGGAGACCGGTTCTTCTATGTCAACCCGCTCGAATCCCTCGGCAATCACCATCGTATGCCTTGGTACGGCTGCGCGTGCTGTCCCAGTCAGATCTGCCGCTTCCTTCCTTCGATCGGAAAGTACATCTACGGAACCGCCGAGGATGCTGTCTATGTCAATCTGTACATCGGCAACACGGCCACCTTCAAGGCCGGAAAGAAGAACCTCACGCTTACCCAGGAAACAAGATACCCTTGGGACGGGGAGGTCAAACTCACTATCGGAGAGAATACCAAGCAGGAGATCAGACTCCGCATCCCCGGATGGTGCAAGAGTTACACGATTTCTGTCAACGGTACGGAGGTTTCTCCTGCCGTTGAAATGGGCTATGCGGTTCTCCCCGGCAAATGGAACAAGGGAGACGAAATCATATTCAATATGAACATGCCTGTAGAGGTTGTCGCTGCCGATCCCCGCACCAAAGAAAACGAAGGCAAGCGCGCCATCCAGAGAGGACCTCTGGTCTATTGCCTTGAGGAAGTGGACAATCCTGAGAACTTTGACGGCCTTCAGGTCGCTGCCGACACCCAGTTCGAGACTACGTTCAATAATGATCTTCTCGGCGGTGTCGAGACCATCCAGGCGACAGCACGCGATCAGGTTCTGAACTTCATCCCTTACTATGCTTGGGAAAACCGCGCGGCAGGGAAGATGAAGGTTTGGGTCGACCTGGCTGAACAGCAATGAAAGACATCGATGCCGCGATAGCCGCATGGCTCGGTCCTGAGCATCTGCTTTACGTGGATATGCCTGGCACTCCCTGCCTGACAGACGGGGAGTTCGATGCGCTGTCTGCGAAATTTGAAGACAAGGACCTGGAGTTCCTATACCTTCCGGTTATGATGCGCCGAATCCCCAAGGAGGTCGTCACGTATTACGCGCCTTGGCATCAGGCGCTGCCTGATACGGACTCCATCCGGGAAAGGCTTGCGGGCATATTCGGAATTTCAGGGCCTTCCGTGATAACATTATCGGATGAGGATGTTCTGATCGAGGAACTCGACGACAAGACGATCTTTGACTATGTGGGTCGCAGGCGGGTTCCAAAATATCGTCAGCGGGACACCTCCATATGTATGATGCCCCTCTCTCGTTTGGAGGAGCCGGGTGTAATCGAGGAATCCGATACGGATCGCCTGGTCCGAGAACTTGCAAGCCTCAATGAGGAGAAGCTTCGTTCGATCGGTCTCAGTGAAGAGACGCTGCGGTTCATCCTTGGGCAGAACGTTGTGCTGTCCAAAATGAGGATCACACGCCATTCGGAAATCCTTCTCGAAGACTACGACAATCGCGAGATCAGGCTGGACACGAAGACGAAGGCTCTCTATTTCCTGTACCTGAGGCACCCTGAGGGGATCGCGATAAAAGACCTTCAGGATCACGTCAACGAACTTCTGGATCTCTACCAGTCCATTTCCGGAAGGGACGATCCGGATGCCATGCGGAAGACCATCGATGACCTTGTCAGCCCATACGGCAACGATATAAACGTAAGCCTCTCGCGCATCAAGCGGGCCTTCATCGACTTCTGTCCTTTGATTGCGCAGAATTACTACGTCATCGGAGAAAGAGGAGGTCTCCGCCGGATCATCCTGGACAGAGACCTCCTCATGTGGGAGACAATCATCCCTTCGGTTTAGTGCCCCATTCTGAATAGTCGAGTATCTTGTTATCCGTACCAAGGATTCGATTGATAGCGTCGAGCGTCGATGTACATCCTTTGACATTTTTCTAGATTTGATACTTCGTCATGGTCTTGATCAAGAAAATAATCTTTTCATTGTTATTCAGCAGGTAGGCTGCCGGCAAGAAACGCTCGTTGTAGACCCTCATAGCCTCGTCCTCTTTCCCTATTCTTGAATAGTTCCAGCAAAGTTCATGAGCCGCCATTTCATAATGCGGAGGAACATAGTCGGTTCTTCCTCTTCCGAACTCGACCACGGATTTTGTTAGGGCGAGGTTTAGATGCAAGAAGACGGAATTCGGAGAATCCATCCATAGATACGAGAACGAGAGTTACATACTTTGGAAAAAGTAGTTGCAGACAATTATTGATCTGTTTTATACATTTCACCCGGCTTATTGTTTATCTTCCGTCTTTGGGTGTGCCTTTTTACAAAGACTCCAATGCACTTTGACATTTGTTATTGAATATGAAATGGCCGAGTAAAGCCCCAGAACCTCTGTTTTCTCATCGCCTTGCGGATTGAACGGTATTCCTGGACCATTCATATCATCAAAAAAATCATGTGTGTCCCGAAGTAAATACTGTACGCCGTTTTCTCCATTGGCAACGTATGAAAGTATTTCAAGTGGCCTATCCTGCTTAAACGCGATTATTCGCGTAATGCCTCTTTGCTCATATTCCAGCATTTTGGGAACTGCTGATAAACCTGATTCAAGATTGCCAGAAACAAACTCTTCGACCAAATGGTAAGCGAGAGGAATTACACGAACGTGTCCGTTACTATGATAATAATCTTCCCCGAAATATTTGTAGAGTTTATCGCCTTGCTCAAGTCGAAACAATTCTGCAATCAAATGATTGTCACCCCTGCATGCAAACAAGTAAACTCCGCTCTTTGGAGCCACCTCGTCCTCTTCGAGTATATCTATCCAGTATCTCTTTGCTGAAAGAATTTCCTCAATGCTAAAGAACCGCTCATGATCAATCTCATAATCAGTCTCGTGACAATATGCCGTAATGCTGTTATTGTCATAACGTGCCTTAATATCTGAAATATGATAGACACGTTCTCCTAGCTCATCGCGATAGACAATCTCATAAACGCCTTGGCGCTCAATCATCTCGTTGATTTCTTCTCTTGTCATAGGGTAGACTCCTTTAATTGTTATCCTTCTCCTCGTTCTCGAAGAAGTTCTCCATATCCCCGCAACATTCCGAATCTGCTACACTCTTGCAGTAGAGCGCAGTCGCGCCCGCAAGCTTACGTCCCATCCTTTTGGTTCCGGCCTCCGTCGCCTCGAAGTTGAGGGCGTTGCGGATGTCGAGTTCGCGGGCCACCTCGACAGCATCCTGATTCGCGCCGATGTAGGCGAATGTCCAGCCTTTTTCCCTCTTCTTGGAGACAAGTTCCTTGATCGCCTTTCCTGAATATTCTTCACTTGCGTTCTCCATGCCGTCGGTAATTACGGTGACGAGCACCGGATCCCCGTCCTTAGTGACCTCGCTCAGGTTGCTGATCGCGATGCCCATCGCGTCATAGAGGGGAGTGCAGGCTCCCGGACGGTATTCTTCCTGTCTGATGTCCTGGATGTTCTCGACGGGGATCCTGTCCCTTACGGTTCTCACGCCCTTGACGCCGCTGCCTTCGAAGACGACAAGGGACACGAAGAAGTTCTGCTCCGGATTCGCTTTGCTTGCATTCCGGATGCCCTGGAAGGTCTCGTTCATGGCCGAAACTGCTTGACGCTCGATGGCGGTCATACTTCCGCTTTCGTCAAGGATGATGAGGTTGTAGATGTTCTTTGTTTTCATACGACTTGTGTTTTTAAATGGGTTTCCGTCGCAAATATATGGAAGAGAATGCTTTTGGAGAGAATGGATGCAAGCCTTGCAGCGATTCGGAATTTAAGGGGTCGCGGACGGCAATATGCCTTGTACGACTGTGCAGGCGGGTTCGGCGTGCTTTGCCCCCCTTGCTCGGACCGGGGTCGCGGACGGCAGTATGCCTTGGACGACGTTGCAGGCAGGTTCGGTGTTCGTCACCCCCCTTGCTCGAACGGGGGTCGCGGACGGCAATATGCCCTGGACGGCTGTGCAGGCAGGTTCGGTGTTCGTCACCCCCCTTGCTCGGACGGGGGTCGCGGACGGCAATATGCCCTGGACGACCGTACAGACAGGTTCGGTGTTCGTCACCCCCCTTGCTCGGACGGGGGTCGCGGACGGCAGTACGCCCTGGACGACTGTGTAGGCAGGTTCAGTGTTCGTGACTTGTAAGCGGTCGTTGAGTCTTTATCAACCCAGACTATTTTCTGATGAATGACTGGTCTGATAAAGGCACCCCCTGCTCGTCCTTGACGTAACGCTCAACGGTCATATGAAGGTCATACTTCTCCCGGAGTTCGGAGATTGTCTTCATCATCGGGGTAGCATGGTGGGCATCAAGGGCTTCCTGACTGATCCAGTTGTCGATCAGGAGAACGGTCTCAGGATCCGAGGCCGAAAAGAAATATTCATACCGAAGATTACCTTCCTCCTTCCTGATCGCATCAGCCGTGCCGCTGCTTTCCATCTCCTCCACAAACTTCCTCGCGTTGCCGTCTTTGCCGGTGTAGTACAGGTTTACGGTTATGGCACCATCGTGAGAAGTTGCCTCTGATGAATTCCTGTTATTACAAGATGTTAACATTGCTATCGTGAAAACCGGTATTCCCGCAACGTATTTTAATATATTCATACGATGCATCGTCAGAAGAACTTCACGATTTCGTCAAGGGGGCGATGTGTCGGAACCTGGGGATCCTCGGCGCGATAGCCCAATGCGATGACCGCCATGATGGTCTCGGATTCGGGAATATTGAACAGCGAGCGCAAAGCGTCAGAATCCCGCATCCCCATAATTAGCGTGTCGAAGCCCATGGCCCTTGCCTTCAGAACAAAATAGGCGTTGCTGAGTCCGTTGTCATAGGCACCCCAGCCGTCACCAACTTCGTTCGCCGGCTGCCCGCGGAAGAACCCGGACCTGCCCTTCTCAAATGTAGAAACAATAAGAACAGGCGCGTTGGCAACCCTGTCCTTGTTCCAGCCTATCATCTCAAGAACGGCATCGTGCTTTTCCTGGCTGATGGCCACATAGTATTTGCTCGGCTGCATATTCCCCCAGGACGGAGCGTTTTGCGCCGCGGTCAGAAGTTCCCGGACTTCGGCCTCGGAGATAGATCTGCCGGGTTCATATGCCCGCACGCTCCTTCTTGTTGTGAACACATCGTCGAGAGTAGGGGATTGCGGCGTCTTGCCTGAACATCCTGCGAGTGAAAGGAGGATAACAAGGCGGAAAATGTGTGATACTTTCATAACGGTTGATTTTTTGACATTATACTTTTTTTGACAGAATTGTGCAAGTTATTTTAACGGGATTCGGTTATATTTGTAAAAACGAGTATATGAATATGAAAAAAATCCTGATTTCAGCCCTCCTGCTTATGGGGGCTTTGTGCCTGTCGGCACAGACTGTCGCAAACAAACGGATTGATGATGGCGGATCCGGCCCCTTCAAGGCCCTTGCCGTCAGCGATGCCTCTCTTCCCGATTTTACAATCTACCGTCCTGAAAAGTTGCTCGAGAGTGCCGGGACCGACGGGACCCTGCCGATCATCATATTCGGTAACGGTGGTTGCGTCAACACTTCTGTCGGCCACGAGCGTTTCCTCAATGATTTGGCGTCCTACGGTTATGTGGCCGTCGCCATTGGCCCTTTCCAGCCCGGAAGCGATCCTCATCCCATGCCGGCGTCACGGACTTCCACCGAGTCGTATCTGATGTACAAAGGGTTGGATTGGATCTGCAACCAGGCCCGGGATCAGAAGAGCGAATATTACAGTATTGTAAACGTGAATCAAGTCGCAGCCATGGGTATGTCCTGCGGCGGCGCCCAGGCCATGTACTTGTCCAGCGACCCGCGCGTCAAAACCCTTGTCATGCTGAACTCCGGCATGGGCACGATGACTATGGCGAATGCCAGCCGGCTCAATGTCCTGGCCGTCCACTGCCCGACTGTTTACATCATTGGAGGCGAAGAGGATGTCGCTTTCAAGAATGCTGATATTGACTACGAAGCGATCCAAAACGTCCCGATTGCCGAGGTCAACCTTCCTGTCGGTCACGGTGGCACCTATGGTGACCTTTTCGGCGGCGAGTTCTCCCGCATGACCCGTGCCTGGCTCGACTACGTCTTGAAGGGTCGGAACGAAGGCGAACGTCTTTTCAAGAACCATGACCTGACCGGCTTCGACGGCTGGACAATCCGGTCAAAGAATTTCGATTGAGCCTGGACCACGCGTGGTGACTGTGAAGGCCTGTCGGCCTTCTGTCTGGTTTAGGGTCGCGGACGGCAATACGCCCTTGACGACCGTGTAGGCAGGTTCGGTGTTCGTCACCCCCCTTCTACGAACGGGGGTCGCGGACCGCAATATGCCCTGGACGGTCATGCAGGCGGGTTCGGTGTTCGTCACCCCCCTTCTACGAACGGGGGTTGCGTACGGCAATATGCCCTGGACGACTGTGCAGGCGGGTTCGATGTTCGTCACCCCCCTTGCACGAACGGGGGTCGCGGACGGCAATATTCCCTGGACGACCGTGTAGACGGGTTCGGTGTTCGTCAATGCGTAAATAGTCAATTAATGGGAGATGTTACTCCCGAAATTTTCTAGAAATATGTCTCGACAGCGAAGGTGAACTGGTCGATGAGGTAAGACAGGAGCACGAGAGCCAGAATAGCCTTCTCGAAGACGTCCTCCTTGACGTTGATGAGCCGGCAGGTGCCTTCAAGGGCTTCACGGATCTGAAATTCGTTGTCCAGAGGACGGTAATTGGTTCTTTACGGCTCAAAGCCAAGAATATTACGGCTATTTCACTAGAAATTTGAGCCGAAAAAGTTAGATTTGCACTTAGATTTGAGCCGTAAGTGAACAGGTACGGCGAGACATTGTTCACTGTTTCCATTCTTCAAAGGAACCACATTGATCATCCGCTCGTCTAGTGAATAGATACGCCATTTATCCTGCCAGAAACTCTTCTTCTTGTGGTGGGTAACTAACTGAAATAAACAATCAAGCGAAAGCAAAATTGTCCCTCTTTATTTATCCTAAAGCTCTAACTTTATTAAGCAATTCTTTCATTCTCGCTATCAACGTTTCAAATGTCATCCTATTTTCTTGATGGTATAAGAATTGGTCGGCCATCGCTTCATAATCTTTTTTCCATTCATCGATTAAATGTGTTGGTGGAATGAAGTTCAATGATGAAGGCGCATGTGAGGAGTAGTCGATGCCTTCAATTTTGTTGAAAATACTCCGATGTTTGACAATTTCCTTATATAGTTCATCACTTGATAAAGCGTCCTTGCCGTACGGAGTATCCATTATCCTTTCAAGGTCATATAGGTGACGTGACATACGTTTGCTTCGAGGTGATTCTTTTTGGAATTCCTCATGCAACAGAAACATTTTTTCCAGGAATGTTCTTGTCGGAATAACTGTTTTGATTTTAACGCAGATATCGTCAGCTTCAGGCCTTACTTCCGAAATGAATGAACGAATATTCTTCTCCTCTACTAGCCCATTCATCGATAAACAGCTAATCTCAATTTTAACCCTTGGAAGTAGATAATCAGAAGCTTCCGGTAAAACTGATTTGTAATACACGAATATAACTGACGGATGAGTGTCTGCACGCAATTCGATTTCCTGATCATCTCTGAATCTGATGGTTTCAGGTTCAACCTTAAAGTCACATATGCCCATTTGGGTCAGATGGGCAGATAATTCATCGGGTAACTCCCTAATGATGTAATGACGGGCTGTTCTCCTTGCTCTGGCTAATTGCGAGTTGGAGGTTCCCTTAATTGCAAAACGGTCCTCTCTTTTGATGGAAATGTCCACATCTTCACTAAAGCGTTCAATAAGTCCCCATCCCTTAGACAAACTTGTTCCACCCTTGAAAGAGTAAAGTCCTGCATATTGAGTCATAGTCATAGCTTTCAAGACCACACTAATCCACCAATCCTTTTCTACGGCTAATCTTGGTAACATTTTCTCAGCACTTGCAATATCAAGCAATTGCATCCTCTCTATGTCGTTATATTGTTGCCAGTGTATCATTTATTTATATTGATATAAGGTTTTATGATTGATTGAATCCATTGCGGGGCCAATAGAATATCCTCGCTCATTACATTTTTGTCCATTGCTTTAGAAATATACGCTTTGACTGCCGACAATTCTTTCTCTCCAATATTTTCTTTCCCAATATCCTTAAAGGCTTGAATAATAAGTGGAATTGTGGAACCTTTGAATGCAAAATTCCTTGGAGCAGCATGCCGAAATTTTATGGTACGGTTTCCTACATTTATTGAGCGGGAAGATCCAGTCGTCAGGAATGATACAACCATAGGAATCTGTGTGGAAAGCCCCAATATGTTGGCGGCTGTACTGCCTGCAGGCATTATTTGTACGCGATCCCTTAAAGCTATCTCTTTTGCAATGGTTTCAAGAGGTATAGGTACAATGCCAAAACGAGAATTCATAGGCTTAACATATATACCATGGGCAATATGTTCTAGCATATTCTGATTTACAGCTTCTTTTAATGCTTTTCTGATGGTTTCCACAGAACCCAGATCAGCAAAGTCGCCTATAAAGAATACGCTGTGATCGGCACTCTCCGATACCTGCTTCAATATCTTCTCTTTTATTCCTAGCTGTTGATTCATAAATACCGATTTATTTAGAATATTTCGGTACAAAGGTATGAATATTATTTTTATTACAGAAATATAACAGAAGAATTATATAATTGATAATTGCATAGTATTATAATACAATGCACTACGTATTAAATTATGTAGATCCAATTATTAATCATAGTCATGTATTTAACTCTGATATTAGTGCTTTTATATTTAAAATACCTATTTATTTGCAATAATTCGGTATTCATTATGGAGCGTATTTTCAAACAGCCCCTTTTCGTGCTGCTGGCCTCAGATGTCAAGCAGGAGTACCGCACAGATTCCGGATACTGGACCTTCTGGATGATTCAGGATGAAAGTGAAGATACCGGAGTATTTCCTTATTTTTCACACTTACGCACGTTCCTGTCGGTCACGACGGAACCTTTTCTGAGAATTTCGGGGGAGAGTTCTCTCGCATGACCCGTACCTGGTTCGACTATGTCCTTAAGGGCAACAGCGAAGTCGAACGTCTTTTCAAGAACCATGACCTGACCGGCTTCGACGGCTGGACGATCCGGTCAAAGAATTTCGATTGAGGCTGGGCGCAACATCATCGTATCTTCATTCGATCTATAGCATTCCGCGAAAGCTCAAAATACTTTCTAGTTGAGCAAAGAGCTGTTCTTGTTGCTGATGGGCTTCCCAACAACTATAAATAGAAAATATTAGAGGTATAATTACATGGATTATGTATGCCCCGAAACAGGAGTCAGGAGAAATCATTTCTAAGACATTTCATACTGTATATTTCGGTTTCATACAAAAAACTAAACAAGTTTGATGGATTGATAAAAAGAAATCATTAAATTTGTAAGTAATATTCCAATGAATCAGGTTGTTGTCATATCAAATGGGACGGAATCGCTCCGGATCCCGGCGGCAAGATTAGAATTTATCTTTGCCAACGGGAATTATTCCAACGGCAGCATCCGTGCGCGTCTCGCGAAGTATTGATTAAACATAAAAATTATTTAGGTGCACTGAAAACTGATGGTAATGACCAACGAAGTTAAGGACATAGGGGATGAAGACTCCCGTTTTGTCGGAAAACCTTCTGCTTCCGTCTTTGGAGATGATCGAGACGTTATTCTTTCTATTTTCATCCCCTGCAATGCGACCCCGGAACTGACTTTGGGTGTCTCGAATCGAAATGACAAGCGAATTATCCTCGCTGCCCACGTGGCTGACATCCGTATGGACAACCGGAATATTCTTTGCGCATTCGTCTTAAAAGGCGGTTACTTCATATGATAATGCTGACGAAAAGATTCTCTATGCATAGAACGTTCATAAAGGAACTTATAAGAATGAGGATTAGTTGATACGGAAGTAATAATAACTGATATCTAATGTTAGAGATTATAACAAATAACCCATTTAGGATTTTAGGAGTTTACAGTAATTGTAAACAAACTGAGATTGTTCGAAATGTTGGAAAAATGAAGGCTTATCTAAATGTGGGACGTTCGGTAGAGTTTCCCACTGATATGCAAGGTCTATTGCCAAATTTAAATCGAACTTTAGAAATAACCCAAGCCGCCCAGGCTGCAATTAATTTACCGAACGATAAAATTCGCTACGCGTTATTCTGGTTCTGCAATGCAGACCCGATTGACGACACGGGCTTGAACAATCTTGCTTCTGGAGATAGTGATAAAGCGATGTCTATTTTTTCTAGAAGGCAAAGTTTCTCATCATTGATTAACCGTGCAGTTTTATCATTGCTCAAAGCCGATTATGCCTCCGCGTATGTTGCGTATTCTTCCTTAGTTCATGATTATACATACCGAGGACAATTCTGTACAGCCATTTGCGGCGACACTTTTCAGATTTCAGAGGATGATCTTGCACATCTCTTCATCGATGAACTCTTGAAAAAAGTAAAAGCCGAGACATTCTTACAGTTTGTCAGTAACCATGATGACAAATCATATGTCAGCCAAAAGGCAGCAGATGAACTGCTATCTTTGATTAATCACGAAATTGCCAAGGCAAAAAGTGTATCTGTCACAGATGCCCCCGCATCTTTAAGTGCGGGAAGGGTCCTAATTCGTAATACTCGTTCTCCTCTTGCCTCACTGCGGATCATCGTTGGTACCGATGATATTCAATACCAGTCTGTTGCTGATAATCTTGCAAAACAGATTCTCCAATGCGGCATCAATTACTTCAACAATTCGGATGACGATAACGATATTGACAATGGTCTCGAACTTCAAGAATATGCGCTCTCTATTGCTGTTGGAAGAATAGTAAGGGGCCGTTGTCAAGAGAATGTAGACATATTAAGATTGAAGAAAGAGCGAAGTGCTTATGAGAAGGATTTAGCCAAAATAGCTTTAGAACTGAAATCTTTCCAGGCTGCAACTCCTTCTATTGCAAGAGCACGCGCGCTTGTTAATAATTGCGTACCTCATTTGACCGTTATTAAGCGAAATCTTGGCTCTCAAGATGATTTTTATCTCAAAATCTCGAGCGCTGTGGCAAACAATGCTCTTGGGATGCTCGTAGAAGTCGTAAACCGTGCGCAGAGCAGTGCCGTAATAGGGATGAATATCGCCGATGGTACATTAGCGACAACCTTGGATTCCGCTGTCAATGCAATGGCGATAATTGGACGGTTAGATATGACTGCTCAAGAACGTCAACGTTTCGATGTCAATAATCGCACGTTGAATAGTCTTAAGTCTCAATTGGATTCGGCCATGAGGAGAACTTCCTCTTCCAGTGGTTGTTATATTGCCACAATGGTATATGGTGATTATGATGAACCTCAGGTAATGGTTCTTCGTGATTTCCGTGATAAGGTACTTCGTTATTATGTGTTTGGTCGCCTATTAATCAGGTTCTACTACAGATATTCCCCGACATGGGTAGAACATCTTAAGGATAAAAAACGGATAAATGCGTTTATCCGAACAATACTTGACAAGTTTATTAGCATTTACAGCCATGAATAGAATTAGTATTATCGTGCTTGCGATACTGATTGCCATACCTGTTCATTCGCAGGAAGTGGCCATGTCTACGACTGCTTCTGATTCCCTTAGCAAAGAGGTATCAATTCTCAAGCAGGCAAATTCCGACCTATCTGCGGCAAATGATGCCCTGAAAAAAAGAGTTGCCACTCTAGAGAACATGATGAGGAGCTTACATGGAGAATCTGAAGTTATCGCTAGACGAGTCTCTGCTGCAGAGGCCAGTTTGGTAAATACAGGGGACGCCCTTAGGGATGCAAAGAGTGGGTTCGAGAGACAAATACTGCAAATCAACGCCATCGTCTCTGACCAGAAGGAAAATATTGAAGAGAAAACGATTTGGGGTATTATCATTGCTTTGGTTGTTTTGACCCTGTCAGCACTTCTCACGTTCCTTCTGAACCGAAAGGATAATGCTAAGATAGATGCATTGCGAAGAAAGACAGAAAAACTCAATGAAGAGATTGTGAGTCGGTTATCTTCAGAGATTATCGAAATTCAAAATATATCTTCTTCTATTGGGGCTCTTTCTGCGGCCGGGGCATCCTCTCAAAATGAACAGAATCTTATCATTGCTCTTGCTGACAGAATTACTTTTATGGAGATGACGCTGTATAGAATGAATCCTTCCGTCCGTGGATATAGGCAACTCACCAATTCAATTAGCCAGATGAAGAATAATCTCCTTGCCAACAGTTACGAGCTTGTCGACATGTTAGGGAAACCTTATCATGAGGGCATGAAAGTCATTGCCAATTTTGTTGAGGACGAGAACATCGAACAGGGTAAGCAGATCATTACTGGTATTATCAAGCCACAGATCAATTATCATGGGCAAATGATTCAAGCAGCGCAAATTACAGTTAGTCAAAATATATAAATAACGATATGATACAGGTCAAGATGAAGTACGGAATCGATCTAGGAACGACGAATTCCGCAATTTGCAAAATGGAGAACGGGGAGCCTATAATCAAAAAAACAGACACCTTAAAAGATACCCTTCCTTCATGCATTTCTTTTACCCGAAGACAGGTGACAAAAGTGGGTGACAGCGCCTATAATGATTTGCGCCAAGACAAAGCACGTGCCACTAAGAATTGGTCCAATGATCAGAGAAATGTATTCTTAGAATTCAAACGCACAATGGGCTTGGATATCAAGTATGACAGCTCCAATATGGGGCGTTCTTTCTTATCGGAAGATTTGTCTTCCGAGATATTGAAGACCTTGAAATCTTTCGTTTCTGACGATAATATTTCTTCTTGTGTTATTACTATTCCAGCCAAATTTACACCCGACCAAATTGCGGCGACAAAACGTGCTGCGACCTTGGCCGGAATTGAACACTGCGAATTGCTTCAAGAACCTATTACAGCATCAATGGCATACGGACTTAGCACGGATAGGAAGAACGGCCATTGGGTTGTGTTTGACTTTGGTGGTGGCACTTTCGACGCTGCTGTCCTCAAAGTGGAAGACGGTATAATGCAGGTTACTGATACGGAAGGAGATAATTACCTTGGCGGTAAGAACCTCGACTATGCAATTGTTGACGAAATCATCATTCCGTACATCCAGAATAATTACATTATTGATGAAATACTTGAAGATGACGCTAAAAAGCAGATTCTTCGCGATGCCATGAAGTTTTATGCGGAGCAGGCGAAGAACCAACTCTCATTCAAGGACAGGTGCGATATCATGTCCCAGTTAGATGAATTTGGCGACGATGACGAAGGAAACCCTATCGAACTGGATATGGTGATTACCCGTGCGCAACTTGAAAAGGTCGTAACACCGATATTCCAGAAGGCTGTAGATATCACTAAGAAACTGATTGATCGTAACAACCTTACCAATAAACTTGACACGCTGATTCTCGTTGGGGGTCCTACATATTCCCCTATTCTGCGCCAGTTACTCAGGGATCAGGTAACGCCGAATGTTGATACCAGCATCGACCCAATGACTGCAGTTGCCAGGGGCGCTGCGCTTTATGCATCCGGTATCGAATGCGCAGTTACTGAAGAAATAAAAGCAGGGACGATTGCCCTGGATGTTCAGTATAGTACCAGTTCAGTTGAAACACTGGAGTATGTTTCCGTGAAACTCCTTCCCGAAAGCACAGGTGCTTTGCCTGAGAAAGTTTATGTGGAGTTTGTGCGCGGTGATAAGGCATGGTCAAGCGGAAGAGTCGAAATTAATGAGATTGGCGACGTTGTCGAGTGCCAGTTAAATGAGGGCAAAGCGAATTCATTCAGTATCTTTACATATGATAGAACAGGAACCAATATACCTTGTATGCCGAATGAAATCAACATTATACAAGGTACGGTAGTAGGCAGCGCCATATTGCCTCGAAATATCGGCATCGAGGTCCATGATGAACAAAAGAGCAAAGACGTATTCGTCCCTCTCAAGGGCCTGGAAAAAAATAAGCAATTGCCCGCTGTCGGTGTCCGGAATGGTTTGAAAACGCCAAAGAAGCTGCGTCCGGGCATGACTGATGACCGTTTGGTCATTCCCATCTACATCGGTGAGAGTGAGGCCGAGGGCACCAGCGCCATTTACAACGACCATGTTTTCGATGTTATCGTCACCGGAGATGACGTGCCAGCCCTTGTGCCTGAGAACAGCGACGTTGATATTACCATCAAGGTAGACCGTTCTCAGCTTATGAAACTTGAAGTCAATTTCCCGTTTATTGCTGAATCAATCGAGCGCGACATTGATGTCAAAGCCCGTTCAGTCGAAGATAACGAGAAAGAAGTTCGTGAACGCTTCGACGAGGCCAAGAGGTGGCATGCAACCCTCCAGAATACCAAAGCGATTACAGACGTGGAACTGGAGGAGTCAACCAAGCAACTCCGAGACATTGAACAACGCTTTGATGGAGAGATCAGTACTGCAGACGGTACAATGCATCTCCTAGCCTCCCTGCGGGAAGTATTTCGCTCAATGGAAACTGTGGAGAAGAACCATGAGTGGGATTCCTTGGAAGCAGAACTTAGGACCGAATTCTCACTCCTTGAGAAGGCAAACAATGAACTAGGCAACAAGTATGACAGTGAGGTAGTTGATCTTCGAGAACGTACCGACCGCGCAATTTCCAGCAAGAATCTGCAAGTAGCACGCAAAACACTGGATAACATCCGCGAAGTGTTTGTTGCATGTACGTATGTTTATCAACTCATGGGATTCATTCAGTACTATTCTGATAACTTTAGTTCTAATAGATGGAGGAGTGTATCAGAAGCACGTCGACAACTCAATCGGGGAATCCAGATGATTGGTTCTGGTAATCCGGATGTTGAAGATCTTAGAGAGGTTTGCTTAACGGTGTATGATTTACTAGATATGCCCGAGAACCAAAAGATCAAGTTTTAACATCATCGCACTCTAGCGCCATGTTTCGTAATTTGTTTAACATGGCTTCTTGATGTTTGGACAGATGCTTGCTTTGAAGTATTTATTCAGTTATCTTGTAATGCCATCCAGGTCAAATCGCATATTTACGGATCGAGTAAAATACGGATTCTATAATTATTTATAGCAGTTTATATTTTTAATATCTTTATATTGGGAGTAATATTCGGACTTGTGAGTCTGATTTTTTGATAAAGCCTTTTTTGTTTATGCTACCAAAAGGATTAGTTATCGATTCTTATACCATTTCTTTTCCCATAAAGGAAGGACATTATGCTGAGACCTATCGTGTAAAGGACGATAGTAATATGAATTTTTTTTTAAAACTTATCGACTGTACAAAACTGCACAAGTCTCAATATCATAATGGTAATATCCTTGAGATAGAGATTTCTAAACACTTATCGCATCCAAATATCACGACATATCACGATTCTGGTGAAATAGTTATTAGTGGACAACATAAAGCTTTTCTTGTCTATGAGTTTATAAGTGGGGAAACGCTAGCCCAGAAAATAACCAGAGTACAACGTTGCAGCGCATACGAGGCCAAACAGATTGCTAGTGGTGTACTGAATGGATTAAAGTTCTTACATAACTTACCTTCGCCCGTCATCCATAATGAGCTAACCATACAAAATGTAATGCTCGATATGACTAAGAGCTGTGTACATCCAAAGATTATAGATTTTGAATATGCAAGATTTCTAAATCAAGGAAGGCGATCATTCCATAAAACAGGACTAAACCCATTTTATTTAGCCCCAGAGGCATTCAACGGTGTGTTCTCATCGCAGACAGATCTATACTCTGTAGGGGCAATGCTCTACCATCTTTTGTTTGGATTGCCCCCTTTCTTTTTTGATCTTTCAAAGTATAAAGATGATGCCGATGCTGCCGAGGAAGCAATCATCGCAGAAAAAAATCGTGCATTACGAATTCCTAATTCTGGGAAGAAAGAGAGTTTTTCTAACCTTATACCGATTATTCTCAAGGCGCTCGCGCCTAATGCGGAAGATAGATTTCAGAGTGTAGAGGAATTTATCAAAACGCTGAATGGCGAAATCAAATTGCAAGTTTCTTCGATGAGTTTTGGTACTGGTAAATTGTCCACAAAATGGCAGACAAAAAAGATGGGTAATGGTTTTGCAGATGTGGCAGGAATGCATTCGTTGAAAGATCAGCTTCAGAATGATGTCATCAATTTGCTAAAGAATCCAGAAAAAGCTGAATCTTTAGGATTACATGTTCCGAACGGGCTTCTTTTCTATGGCCCCCCGGGATGTGGGAAGACATTTTTTGCTGAAAAATTTGCTGAAGAACTCGGCTGCTACTATCAGTATGTCAAGTGCTCCGACGTGGCTTCTCCTTATATTCATGGAGGACAAGAGAAGATTGCCTCCATCTTTAATGAGGCGAGGAAAAATGCCCCGGCAGTACTTTTTTTTGATGAGATTGAAGCTATGATTAAGGACCGAAGTAAGCACACAAACGTAAGTGAAGCTGGCGAGGTAAATGAATTCCTTGCTCAGTTGAATAATTGTGGCCAGGATGGTGTAATTGTTATCGGAGCCACAAACAAGTTGACAGAAATAGATGAGGCGGCGCTGAGAGCTGGCAGATTGGAGTATAAGTATTATATTCCACAACCAGACTTTGAAACAAGGACTGAGTTGCTCAGAATTAATCTTATGAATAGAAAAACTGATTTCGGTATAGACTATGATAAGTTGGCACATATGACCGAGAATTATGTTTCCGCCGATATTCGTCTCATTGTCGATACTGCGGCAAGGTTTGTTTTCCGGAGGCATCTCGATTGTATTACAATGGATATTCTTGAAGAAGCTATTAATAAAACAAAGCCAAGTGTTACAATGGAGATTATCAAGAAGCATGAGGCAATAAGGGATGAGTTTGAAGGGGTGAAACCGGTAAAACCCGAAAGGAGAAAGATTGGATTTTAATATATAAAGATATGGAAACGAATGAATTATATTTAAAAACCGCCTTCTGTTGTATGGCTTGCGACGGCAAGATTGCAGATGAAGAAATTGCTCTTCTGAAAAGCACTGTTGCCAATGAGAACATTTTTGCTGGTTTAGACATCCAGAGAAAACTCGAAGAATATGTAGTTGCAATTAACGACCAAGGAAGTCAATTCCTTAATAATCTCATTGATGAGGTTAAAAAGGCAGAACTGCAAGACGAAGCTGCCTTACTATTAATCAAGATAGCCATCGATACCATAGAGGCCGACGAACATATTGAGTATTCGGAAATTAGTTTCTTCAAGAAAGTCCGTAAAAACCTCTCAATTAGTGATGAGAAGATTCTAGAAGCTATGCCAGACAAAGAAGATTATCTGCTTCCCGATGTTGAAGAAGATTTTGATTTCAACTCGAATGTTACATTTGATGAAATACAAATGAGGATAATTTCACAATAGAGTGCTTGAGCCGGTTGGACCCGCTGCAGGTTGTTTGTTTTCTTTTATAATGATATTAAAATTTCGCAAGTGATTTAGCCGACGATCTGCATCTGGTCGAAGCCACGTTTCACTGCAATGATTTCACGATTTTGATTGATAATGCCTCGGAGCAACTCCACGGGGTCCGTAGAGAGGATCTCCGAGATTGTATTGACGACAGACATGATGATCTCCCATATCCTTTCGGTAACGGTCAGTTGGATAGACTGCTTGGATACCTCTCGGAAGAGCCCGCCGATGGTCTCATATGCCTCGAACCGCTTGACGTAACTGAGGATGTTGTACTGCATCATGCACAGAGAGATGCTGGCGATCTGTGAGGCGAAGTCCCGGCATTGGCACTTGCCGAGATTGAGCAGTCCTGTAATAAGCAATAGTATCTTGGACTTTTTTTCGTAAAGTTGTTTGTACATTTTGTCCATCGATTTTAGGGCTCACTTATTCGGTTTTATTCTTGTGTGTGTATTGTTCTGGAAGCAGCATCACGTA
>JAAYJQ010000022.1 GCA_012522855.1 Bacteroidales bacterium | reverse complement strand
GGAGGTGGGCCTGGACTTCATCATCAAGTGCGGCGCGTGGCACGTGGTCCGCGGCTTGATCAAGACCCCCGGCAATCCAAACCCGCTGAACGCGATCGGTAATTTCCAGATCTTCGGAACCTCTCCTACCAGCACGTTGGTCCTGGAAGGCTACGAAGGCCAAATCTGCCCGATGCGCGAGCTCCTCATCATGGCGCGGATGTACAAGTCGCTGCTGGACAACAATATAGAGTCGAATGTCTACACGTACCTCAAAGACAAAAAATTCAGCTTCGATCTCTATAACCAAGGAGCGCCGGCCACATAAGGCAACACCATCAAGAATTTCACACAATAATCAGTGACGATTATGGATGTAAGAGGTAACTAATAACCTTTTTCAGGGCAAGGGGGCCTGACCGCCCCCTTGCTCTCCAAAAACCTATTCAAGACCTCTGAATATGAAGAACGGGAATTTATGGATACTCCTCGCCGCGCTCGCCGCCCTGGTCTGCTGCTCGGGAAAAGATGACACGAAACCCGTCGTGCCGGAGGAGCCGGAAGTAAAGGAATACGTTTCCGACGGCTCCTGGAACGGAGATTTCGTCATTGCGCTCGCCAAGGCGTACGACGTTTTCGAAGAGACCGACGAGCTGCCGCTCACCGTCAATGTGCAAGGCCTGAAATACGGCATCGAAAAGTACACGGCCGGAGCCGGGCTGCTGCTGGAGAAAATCACGAGCGAACCGAAGCGCTGGCAGGAGAAGGACATCGTCCTCCCGGACAAGAACGCTGCCGGCAGGGAGGACAGGAACAACACGTTCTGGGCAGATTCGCTCTCGCTGAAAGAGCTTCAGTGGCTCTACGGACAGATGACCGCCTATGCGGCGGAGCATGCGGGGGTGTTCCCCAACTACGTCACCTTCCCGGATCCGTATGTGGAAGAGGACGGGACCGAGCACGATGCGAAACTGACCTTCAACAACACGGCCGTGGTGTTCGCGCGGTTGTTCAAGGAATTCACGAAGACCTCGTCCTTCCCGGCCAAGGTTTCTTCCTGGCAGTCGGATTTCCTGCGCAAGACCAACAATTGCGAAACCGACAGCCCGGTCGTTCTCGCTGCGATGCAAGAAGCGATTGCCGGCAAGACCACCATTCGGGAAAAGGCCGAAGCGCTTTTTGAATATTCCCGAATCGAGTGGGAATGGGTGAACTACATGAATACCCGAAAAGGTTCCGTGCAGACCATCCGGGAAAAGGCCGGAAACTGCTGCGACCTGTCCCACGCCTTGATCGCAATGTGCAGAGCGGCCGGAATTCCGGCCCGCTACATGCACGGCCAGTGCCAGTTCACTTCCGGCGTGATCGGACATGTGTTCGTGGAAATGTTCGTAGACGGCACCTGGTACATCTGCGATCCTTCCAACAACGACAACACCTTCGGCCACCACAACTGGAAGCACATGGTCACCTTCAACGGCCGCTACAAGACACTTCCGTTCTAAAGAATACCGCTATGTGGAAAAGACTCCTGTCGCTCTGTCTCTATGCAGCCCTTTCCTTGCCGAATGCGTTCGCCTGCACGACCGTGATCGTGTCCGCCGGAAAAAGCAGCACCGGTCGCCCCTTGATGCTGAAAGTCAGGGACACGGAGGATTCTTTCAACCACATCGAACATTTCCTAGGATCAAACTATTCATTCACGGCACTCGTGAACAGCCGGGACAGCGCGCGCCTGAGCGTCTGGGCCGGGGCGAATGACCGGGGCTTCTGCATCATGAACAGCGTCTCTTACAATCTCCGGCCCGACTCTCTGGAGAACAAGCCCTACGAAGGGATGGTGATGAAAGAAGCGCTGGGAACCTGCGCGACAGTGGACGAGTTCGAAGACTTTCTTATGAATATGCCCAAGCCTTGCGGCCTGGAGACGAACTACGGCGTGATCGATGCCGTCGGCGGCGCTGCGTATTTCGAAGTGTGGGATTACGGCTACACCCGCTTCGATGTTTCGGAAGCCGCCGACGGATACCTGGTCCGCACGAATTTCTCCCTCTCCGGCCGAAAGGACGAAGGCAGGGGCTATGTGCGCTATGAAAGCGCGCGGAAACTCTTGGCGGACCAGGCTCCGAAGAAGATTTCTCCCCGCTTCCTGATCGACGGCATCGCCCGTTCGTTCTACCATGCGACACTCGGACGGGATCTTTCGAAAGGCCGCATCCCGCGCAACGGACTCGTAAATGTGGACGACTGCATCCCAAGGCCGACCACGACCGCCTGTCTCGTTTTTGAGGGCGTTGCGAAAAGCGATCCGCCGAACGGCACCGTACTGTGGTGCGCGCTCGGCTATCCTCCGGTCTGCGCGGCAATTCCGATCCGGATCGCGGACGGAGATGACATCCCGGAAGCGCTCCGGAAGCCGGATCTGCAGGCATTGGAACGCAAGGAGGCGCTCATGCCGGTCACCCGGGACGGAGGAAGGAAATATTTGAACATGAGAACCTTGCGGAGTCGGATCTTGCCTGCTGTGCGCCGGACGGAGAAAAAAGAATTCCGTCGGTTTAAAAAGAACGAGCCATGAATTTTACTCCTTGGACACTCCTCATCGACATCGGTCTGATCTCGGCGCTGCTGCTGTTGGGCAAACTGATCCGGGCGAAGGTAAAGTTCATCCAACGGCTTTTCATCCCGCCCAGCCTGCTGGCCGGCTTCGCCGGACTGGTGCTGGGACCCGAAGTGCTGGGCTGGTTGCCGCTTTCCGCCTATAGCGGCACCTATGCAAGCATCCTCATTGCGCTGGTGTTCAGCGCGTTGCCCTTCACGTCAAAACGCAGAAAGGGAACCAAGGCAGGCGATGCCGTCGGGAAGATGTGGGCTTACTCGCAGGGCGGCATGCTGCTGCAGTGGGCGCTGGGCGGGATGCTGGGATTCTACGTTCTGGCCAAGATCTGGGACGTGACACCGGCCTTCGGACTCGCCTTGCCCGCCGGATTCTGCGGCGGCCACGGGACGGCCGCGGCCATCGGGGAAGCCTTCGCGAAATACGGCGTCGAAACGATGACCACCCTGGCCATGACTTCCGCCACCGTCGGGATCATCGCTGCCGTCATCGTTGGAATCTGGCGCATCAAATGGGCGACCCTGCGCGGACAGTCCGCGTTCCTGGACAAATACGAAGAATTGCCGGAAGAGCTGCGGACCGGAATTCTGCCCAAAGAGAAGCGGGGCAACATGGGTGAATCTTCTTTCTCCGCGATTTCCCTGGACTCGATGACGTTCAACGTCGGCGTGCTGGCCTTCACGTGCCTCTGCGGTTACGGCATCAGCAAACTCATCGCCCATTTCTTTCCCGCCCTGATGCTTCCGGTCTTCAGCTGCGCCTTCATCGCGGGGCTCGGAATAAACGGGCTGTTCAAAAAAAGGAAAATCAAGGAATATCTTTCCGACAACACCCTCAACCATCTTTCCGCCACATTCACAGACTATCTGGTCGCGTTCGGGGTGGCATCGATCAGGCTGGAAATCGTCGCCCGGTGCTGGGTTCCGCTCACGATTCTTCTCGCAACCGGCCTGGCGCTCACTTATCTCTACGTCTTCCGGGTCGGACGCAGGATGTTCCGCTCCTGCTGGTTCGAGAAATCCATCTTCACCTGGGGATGGTTCACCGGCACGATGGCGATGAGCATCGCATTACTCAGAATCGCCGATTCCGAATCCAAAAGCGGCGTGATGGACGACTATGCTTTCGCTTACATCTATATCGCCCCGGTCGAAATCGCCCTTATAACATTCGCTCCGGTGGCCTTCTTCCAGGACTTCGGGCCCCATTTCCTGGCTCTCTGCCTTGTTGCCGGAGCCGGCATCATCGGTTTCGCCGGTATCAAGGGCTGGTTCAAGAAACTCGCCACGCATTAGTACCTATCGACATGCAGCATTCATTCTCCACTTTCATCATTATTCTGGCCGCCATGCTATCGGGCCTGCCGCTTTCCGCCGGGAAACCGCGCAAAGCAGAAAAGATGCTGTCGATCGGCATGACCTATCTGCAAGACCATTTTCACCTGTACGACTCCTTGCAGTATCGGATTTTCACATTCGCGGAGACAGGCTACAACGAAGTACGCAGCGCGGAAGCGCTGTGCAAGCACCTGGAGGACAATGGATTTCGCATAGAGAAGGGTGTCGCGGGCATTCCGACTGCCTTTATAGCGACATTCGGCACCGGCCGTCCGGTGATCGGATTGATGGCTGAATACGATGCTTTGAAAGGAATGTCGCAGGACACGGTTCCGTTCCGAAAACCGCTTGTCGAAGGGGGAACCGGTCACGGATGCGGGCACAACCTGCTCGGAACCGGATCCGTCGCCGGCGCCGTGGCAATCTCCAAGTGGCTTGCGCAAGGACATCCCGGCACGGTCAAACTGTTCGGTTGTCCGGCAGAGGAAGGCGGAGGAGGAAAAGCATACATGGTCCGGGAAGGCTGCTTCGACGGGCTGGACGCCATGCTGGACTGGCACCCGGACACCCGGAACACGGTCAATACGGAAAGCGGACTCGCCAACGTGCAGGTCGAATTTACCTTTCACGGGATCGCATCCCATGCTTCGGGGGCGCCGGACAAAGGCCGTTCCGCCCTGGATGCCGTGGAAGCGTTCAATTTCATGATCAACCTGATGCGGGAACATATTCCTTCCTCCTCCCGCATCCATTACGTCATCACCGACGGCGGCAAGGCTCCGAATATCGTTCCGGACAAGGCTTCCGTCCTGTACTATTTCCGCAGCCCGAAACGAGTTGTCGTAGAAGACCTGTTAAACCGGGCGCTCAAGGCCGCGGAAGGTGCCGCGCTGGGCACGGGAACCACTTTTGAATACGAGCGGATCTCCGGCAACTATGAACGGCTGCCGAACGCAGCGTTGTCCGACCTGGTGTACGCAAACCTCCAAAGGGTAGGCGGCGTGCGTTATGACGAACGGGAAACCGCTTTTGCCGTGGAAATGATGCGGAATTCCGGCTATGCCGACACAACGGCCTTCGCGCTTGTACGGACGGTCGTTCCCGCTTCGGAAGACGGCCTGTCCCCCTGGGTGTCCAGCGATGTCGGAAACGTAACCTGGATCGTACCGACCGGAAGTTTCAGAATCGCCGCTTTCGTGCCCTGCAGCAACGGGCACAGCTGGCAGCAGACGGCTTCGGCCGGAAGCACGATCGGCACCAAGGGCCTGCTGAATGCCGCCCGGGTTCTCTACCTGACCGCCTGGGATCTTTTGCAGGATCCTTCCCTGCTGGAACAGATCCAGAAGGAATTCCGAGAACGCCGAGGGGCAGACTTCGTGTTCGAACCGCTGATGGGAGACCGCGAACCGCCTTTCGACTACGCCCGCTGATTCAAATACGAATGATCATGAAGAAATCTTTCCTATTCCTGCTGCTTTCCTTCGCTTGGGTCGGATGTGTCCGAAACGCCCGTTCGGAAAAAGGAGTCCTTACGGCTGCGCTGTTGGAATCTTTCCGCGCGGAGGAAGCCCTGCTGCCCAAAGACAGCGCTTTCCTGCACCGAGATCTTTATGACGTTCTCTTGGACTCCGCGGCGGCCGCCACGCTGGATACGAGTTGTACCTTCCGGGTCCCGACCCGGGGCATCACGGACCAAATGCGTTCCGGACGCTGCTGGCTGTTCTCGACCTTGAATCTGTTCCGGAGCGGCGTGATCTTCGATCAAGACCTGGATGATTTCGAATTTTCGGAGACGTACGGGCAGCTCTACGACATCCTGGAGAAGAGCAACCGTTGGATGGAAGACGTAATCAAATACCGTCGGCAGCCTTTGTCTTCCCGGAGGAACAACTACCTGTTCAAGAAGCCGATCGGAGACGGCGGCCACTTCGTCAATGCCGCCCTTGTGCTTTCGAAATATGGCATCGTGCCGCAGGAGGTCATGCCGGAGCGTTTCAGCAGCACGGACAACGCCCGGATGATGCGCTTGGTCCTGACACTCTTGCGCAAGTACGGGATGGAATTGCGGCGCGCGCCTGCAAACCGGATTCAAGCCACCAAGGAAGCAGGGTTGAAAGAAATCTATCATCTGCTGACCCAGACACTGGGCACTCCTCCGCAAGCATTCTCTTGGAGAGGGCAGACCTACACGCCCCTGTCCTTTCGGGAACGTTTCATCCCCGGAGACCTGCAACTCGACTACGTTATGCTGATGAACGATCCGACTCGGCCGTACTACAAGATGTACGAAGTGGAGCATTCGAGAAACTGTTACGAAGGGGACAACTGGACATTCCTGAATCTTCCTGTCGAAGAGTTGGAAGACCTCGGAATCGCCAGCCTGAAAGACTCCGTCATGTTCTATTTTTCTTGCGACACCTACCACGGAGATGAAAGCGCCGCGGGGAAATATTCAGACGACCTCCGCGACTTCAGCGGGAGACTTGGTGTGGATATTTCGATGACCAAGAAGGATATGGTGGCAAGCGGAGAGATCTATTCGGTGCATGCCATGGCGATGGCGGGCGTCAAACTGGACGCCGGAGGAAAGCCGGTCCGATGGGTGGCGGAGAACAGTTACGGAGCGGAAAGGGGATTCGGAGGATTCATCGTGATGGATGCCCCTTGGTTTAGAACTTATCTGTTCCGGATGGTCGTCGAAAAGCGTTTCTTGAGCGACAAGCTGCTGGAGATAACCCGCGCGAAACCCAAAAAGATCCCCGCCTGGAATCTGAATTATTGATCCGAAAAACCCCAACTTCATATGTTGATGCAAAATCGCATTCACACACATGACACTTTTATCCTCATTTCACCATTTGCCGGCAGCCGCTCGTTGCGCGCTGCCTTCAAAGAACGACCCTTGGGATATCTCTGGTCGGCTGTAGCGGGAAACTTTCAAACTACAGCCGCATCGATCCCACTTGCAGATGGTTGTAGGGCATATTCCGGCGGGAATATGCCCGTTTAAAGTGCCATTTTGCCGCTTTCACCCCCACTGCACAGCTGTACAAAGCGCAATCCCGCGGCCGTGGTTTGGAAAAATCACCGAGCGCTATGAGCGACGGCGGTCCGGTTCACAACCGGACGGGTAGCGTGGCAACAGGTCTCTACAGCAGCAAGTTCGACACAAAAATAGTCAGGACCGCTAGCGGGGCGAAGTAGCGGATCAGAACATACAGAACCGGAAATACCTTCCCGTTTTTCGATCCGCCGTTCGTAAGCTCGTCCCGGACTTCCGCTTTTTTCATCCGCCAACCCACGAACAGCACGGCAAGCAGGGCACCGGCCGTCAACAGAAAATTGGAGGAGAAAGCATCGATGCGCCCGAATGCCTGCGCGGAAAAAACACTTACAAGTCCAAGCAGCCATGTTCCGAAAAAGGCCGCGAGGCTCGCCCAACCCCGCTTCATCCCATGCTCTTCCACAAGATAAGCCACCCCGACCTCCAATAGGGAAATGGACGACGTCATGGCAGCCACGATCACAGTCAGGAAGAACGTTGCACCCACCAGAACACCGAGCCAGGGCGCCGACGCGCCGATCCCGGTGAATATGTGGGGAAGGGTTTCGAAGATGAGACCCGGCCCGGATCCGGGTTCGATGCCGGCGGCGAAAACTGCGGGCATGATGGCAAATCCCGCAAGGATCGCGAACAGGAGGTCTGCGGCTGCCGTGCCGACCCCTGTAATCAGTAAATTTTCATCTTTGCGGATATAGGAGGAATAGGTAATGATGATCCCCATTCCCAAGGACAGGGAATAGAAACTCTGGCCAAGCGCGAAAGCAAAGGTCGTGGGCGTGATTTTCGAGAAATCCGGCTTCAGCAGATACTCCACTCCAGCCTTCGCCCCGGGCATGCGAACCGAATAGATCGTAATGAATACGATCAGCAAGAAAAGCAGCGGAATGGAAATCTTGCTGAACTTTTCAATGCCGCTCTTGACACCGGCGGCTACGATCAGGGCGGAGAGCCCCAAAAAGATCGTATTGAAAAGCAGGGGCGTCCATCCTGCGGGAACAAAGGTTCCGAAATCCAAGGAAAAGGATTTCAGAAAATACCGAATCGACCAGCCGCCGACGATGCTGTAGTACGAAACGATGATCATCGGCGTCAGCACGGAAAGCCATCCGAGCACTTGCCAGCCGCTGGATCCCGGCGCCAGGATTTTCATGGCTCCGATTGCATTTGCGCGGCTCCTCCGGCCGATCACCCCCTCGGCCAGAAAAATCGGCAGGGAAAGCAGAAACGAACAAAGGATGTAAATCAGTATGAAGGCCGCGCCTCCGTATTGTCCGACCATGTAGGGGAAGCGCCAGATGTTGCCCAGACCGATCGCGGATCCGGCCAGAGCCATGATGACGGCTGCGCGGCCACCGAAATTTTCGCGTGTAGACATGTTCTCGTAAGTTCACGGCAAAATTAAGAATAAATTTCTTTGTTGATCGTAGTTGTTTTCAAGAATTTGGTCGAGGCCATTGCTCCTGCCGCCGGAAATTTGCGGCAAACCCTTGGTAACAACAACGTTTCCCGTGCTGACAATCAGAGCATTAAGGGTTTCAATGCGTTGAGTTTTTGACCCATTGAAATCATCAATACACTCAATCACAGCAATTTACATAATGCAGGGAGGGGAAAACGCGCAGGCGGCCCCTTTTTGTGTATAAGCTTCCATGGTTTTCGTATAGGCTTCCACGGCGCATTTTGCAGGTGGACGATGTCGGAGCCCTCCTGCAAGCGAATGTCACTGACCTGCAAATAGAAGCCCAATGTAATAGGCGAAAATAATGCACATCATCCGGAATTTCACCCCTACGCCACATGAACGGCGGTTTCACCACACAAACGCGCGTGTCAAAATTATTTCTCGAAAATTTGGCTACCTTTGAAACCTGAAAAAATCAAATACGGACAAAATGAGTTTGAAAATCGTCGTTTTGGCAAAACAAGTTCCCGATACGCGAAACGTCGGGAAGGATGCCATGAAGGAGGACGGTACCATCAACCGTGCCGCCCTGCCTGCCATATTCAATCCCGAAGACCTGAATGCGCTGGAACAAGCGCTGAAACTGAAGGACGCCTTCCCCGGTTCCACCGTAAGCCTGCTCACGATGGGCCCCGGGCGTGCCGCCGAAATTCTCCGGGAAGGCCTCTACCGAGGCGTGGATCAGGGTTTTCTGCTGACTGACCGCGCTTTCGCCGGAGCGGACACCCTCGCCACCTCCTACGCCCTTGCTACGGCCATCCGTAAAATCGGAGATTTTGATATCATCATCGGAGGCCGACAGGCCATTGACGGGGACACCGCCCAGGTAGGCCCGCAAGTTGCGGAAAAACTGGGGCTTCCCCAGGTAACCTATGCGGAAGAAATCCTGAATCTGGACAAGAAGATCCGGACCATCACCATCCTCCGCCACATCGACGGAGGTGTCGAGACGGTCGAGGCTCCGCTTCCCTTAGTGGTGACCGTGAACGGCAGCGCAGCCCCTTGCCGGCCGCGCAATGCCAAGTTGGTGATGAAATACAAACGGGCGCTCGGCGCGCAAGAGAAGGCGGCGCTTATGCAAAACGGAGCGGAACTGCCCTATGCTGACTTGTATGAAACACGTCCCTACCTCAACCTCACGGAATGGAGCGCGGCGGATGTCGATGCGGATCTCGATCAATGCGGGCTGAACGGCTCGCCGACCAAGGTCAAGACCGTGATGAACATTTCCTTCCAAGCGAAGGAAAACAAGTCCTTGACCGGCAGCGACAACGACGTGGAAGAGTTGGTCGTGGAACTTTTGTCGAACCATACCATCGGATAGGAGATTGAAATGATGAACAACATATTCGTATATCTTGAAATCGAAGGTCGGACCGTGGCCGATGTCAGTCTCGAATTGCTGACCAAGGGCCGCAAACTGGCGACCCGGCAAGGGTGCCGACTGGAAGCCGTCGCGATCGGCTCACAGCTGGATGGCATTGAAGCGCAGGTTCTGCCTTACGGGGTCGATGTGCTGCACGTCTTCGACGACCCGAAACTAGCGCCCTACACCACCCAGCCGCACGCTTCGGTGCTGATACGCCTCTTCAAGGAAGAAAAGCCGCAGATCTGCCTGATGGGAGCGACCGTTATCGGACGCGACCTCGGCCCGCGGGTTTCCTCCGCGCTCAAAAGCGGCCTGACGGCAGACTGCACCTCTCTCGAAATCGGAGACCACGCGGACGGAAAGACCGGGAAGGAATACAAAGACCTCCTGTACCAGATCCGTCCGGCTTTCGGCGGTAACATCATCGCCACCATTGTCAATCCCGAACACCGTCCGCAGATGGCGACGGTTCGCGAGGGCGTCATGAAGAAGGAAATTTTGGATCCCAAGCACCCCGGAACGGTCGTGAAACACAAGGTCGCCGACTATGTTCCGGATACTGAATATGTCATCAAGGTCATCGACCGGCATATTCAGAAAGCGAAACACAATCTCAAGGGAGCCCCCATCGTGGTGGCCGGCGGTTACGGGATGGGCAGCCGGGAAGGCTTCGACCTCCTGTTCGAACTGGCCCATGAACTTCATGCGGAAGTCGGCGCCAGCCGCGCCGCCGTGGACGCCGGATTCGCCGACCACGACCGGCAGGTCGGCCAGACCGGCGTGACCGTCCGTCCGAAGCTCTACATCGCCTGTGGCATCAGCGGACAGATCCAGCATCTGGCCGGCATGCAGGAAAGCAAGATCATCATCTCCATCAACACGGATCCGGACGCCCCCATCAACGCGGTCGCCGACTACGTCGTGGTCGGGAAGGTCGAGGAGGTCGTACCGAAGATGATCAAATATTACAAAGCTCACAGCAAATAAAATAGATCCATGGCAAACTTATATACAGACAATCCGGAACTCCGGTTCCATCTGCAGAATCCCATGATGAAGCGCATCTGCGAACTCAAAGAACGCGGCTACGCCGACAAGGACATTTATGATTACGCGCCTCGGGACTTCGAGGATGCGATCGATTCCTACGACAAAGTGCTTGAAATCGTCGGACAGGTCGCTTCGGACGTCATCGAGCCCAATGCCGAAGCGGTAGACATAGAAGGCGCGCACTGCGCCAACGGACGGGTAACCTATGCCCAGGGCACCCAAGTCAATCTGGATGCGATGATCAAGGCCGGTCTCAACGGGGTCACGATGCCTCGCCGGTTCGGCGGGCTCAACCTGCCCGTCACCCCATACATCATCGCCTCGGAAATCGTTTCCATTGCCGATGCCAGTTTCGATAACATCTGGTCTCTGCAGGACTGCATCGAGACCCTCTATGCTTTCGGTAACGACGAGCAGCGGGAGAAATACATTCCGCGTGTCTGCGCCGGCGAGACCATGTCCATGGATCTCACCGAGCCGGACGCGGGGTCCGACCTGCAGCGCGTGCAGCTCAAGGCAACCTTTGACGAGGAGAACAACTGCTGGAGGCTGAACGGCGTGAAACGGTTCATCACCAACGGCGACTCGGACATCCACCTGGTGCTTGCCCGTTCCGAAGAAGGAACCACCGACGGCCGCGGTCTTTCGATGTTCATTTACGACAAACAGGACGGCGGCGTGGACGTGCGCCGCATCGAACAAAAAATGGGCATCCACGGCTCGCCGACCTGCGAACTCGTATTCAAAAATGCCAAATGCGAACTTTGCGGGGAGCGTCGGCTGGGCCTCATCAAGTACGTGATGTCGCTCATGAACGGCGCCCGCCTGGGCATCGCCTCCCAAAGTGTCGGCATCAGCCAAAAGGCCTACACGGAAGCTTTGGCCTATGCAAAGGACCGCAAGCAGTTCGGCAAAGCCATAATCGACATGCCTCCGGTGTACGACATGCTCGCCACCATCAAAGCCAAAATCGACGCAGGCCGTTCCCTGCTCTACCAGACCTCCCGTTATGTAGACATCTACAAGGCGCTGGAATCCATCGCCATGACCCGTCCGCTGACACCGGAGGAGCGGAAAGAGGCCAAACAATATTCCCGCCTTGCGGATGCCTTCACGCCGCTGGCGAAGGGGATGAATTCTGAATATGCCAACCAGAACACCTACGACTGCATCCAGGTGCACGGAGGTTCCGGTTTCATGATGGAATATGCCTGCCAGCGCCTCTACCGCGACGCTCGCATTACCTCCATCTACGAGGGAACCACCCAATTGCAGGTCGTGGCGGCCATCCGCTACGTGACCAACGGCACGTATGCAACCATCCTGCGCGAACTGGAACAGGAACCCGTCCACGAGTCGGTGAAGCCTCTGATGGACCGGGTCGTGAAGATGACGGATAAACTGGACGCGGTTGTGGCCCGGACCAAGGAACTGACGGATGCCCTTGCGGCGCCTGACGCCCCCGTAGACGCTCAGGACGTGCTCGACCTGCTGTCCCGGCACCTCTACGAAATCGCGGCTGTCACGGTGATGTCCTGCCTGCTGGTTCGAGACGCCTCCGCCGCGCCGGAACTCTTCGCTACCTCTGCGCAGGTGTACGTCAACCTCGCCGAAAGCGAAGTCGCGAAGCACGCCTCTTTCGTGGAGAACTTCCGGCCCGAGCAGCTCGCCGCTTATCGGAGATAAGGACAGGCTCCGTGATTCGGATGTCGCTGAACCTCGGATCCTTACATATATTCCCTAGGGCAAAATTACCCTAGGGAATATCTTTTAATAGCTCATTCATAACACCTTCCAGATCACGCAGGCCGTATGATCCTGCGCCGATAAATCGTGAATTCGTAGCCATAGCCTGTTTCCGGGTCTGTGGCTGCTTCCGTTGTGGATTCGACCTCCCAGATGGCGGGATCAATCACAGGAAAGAAGGTGTCGGCATCTTCAACCGTGGTGTGGACATGGGTAATGTAGAGCTTGTCTGCCGTCGGCAGGGCCTGGCGGTAGGTCTCTCCTCCGCCCATCACGAAGATGTTTTCGCATTCCGGATGACGCTGCTCAATCAAGGAATAGGCTTCTTCGAGGCTCTCGACAACGCTGATGTCCTCCGGGGGATCAGGCCAGGGGAAGATCGAAATCACCATGTTGTCCCGCTTCGGAAGCGGCTTTCCACCGATCGACAGGAAGGTCATATAGCCCATGACCACCGGACTGCCGATGGTGGTTCGACGGAAATACTTCATGTCTTCCGCGATGTGCCACAGCAGGGCGTTGTCTTTTCCGATGGCGCGATTGTCCGCAATCGCCACGATGATGCACTTGTTCATAACACAAAGATGAATAAAAACTACACAGCGACCGGGGCTTTGATGGCAGGCCAGGGGTCATAACCTTCAAGGGTAAAGTCCTCATAGGTAAAGGCGAAAAGATCCCGGACGGAGGGGTTGATCCGCAGGGTCGGGAGCGGCCGAGGGGTGCGGGAAAGCTGCTCGCGGACCTGGTCAAAATGGTTGAGATAGAGGTGCGTGTCACCGGTGGTGTGAATATATTCCCCGGGCTCCAGCCCGCAGACTTGGGCCATCATCTGCGTCAGCAGGGCGTAGGAAGCGATGTTGAAGGGGACGCCGAGGAAGGTGTCCGCGCTGCGCTGATAAAGCTGGCAGCTGAGTTTGCCGTTCGCCACATAGAACTGGAAAAGGCAGTGGCAGGGCGGCAGGGCCATCTTGTGGATCTCACCGACATTCCAGGCATTCACCAGGATCCGGCGGGAATCGGGATTGCGCTTGATCAGTTCAACCGCCTCGGAGATCTGATCCACGAAGCCTCCGTCCGCCGTGTCCCAATGCCGCCATTGATGTCCGTAGATCGGACCCAGGTTGCCGTCAGCATCTCCCCATTCATCCCAGATGTGGACATTGTGATCCTTCAGCCAGGTGTTGTTGGTATCCCCTTTCAGGAACCAGAGAAGTTCGTAGATGATGCCCCGGAGGAAAACTTTCTTGGTGGTCAGCAGCGGAAAACCTTTGGACAGGTCGAAGCGCATCTGCCAGCCGAAGATGCTGCGGGTGCCCACGCCCGTCCGGTCGCGCCGGTCCACGCCGTTGTCCATGATATGTCGCAAAAGATCGAGATACTGTTGCATCGTGTTTTGTAAATAACTATCAATTAATGTTTAACACAACTTCCCTAGGGCAAAATTGCCCTAGGGCAATTTATGAATATGCTGACAGTCAGCGGGTTGGCCGCCACGCCACATCACCCTGCCACGCCACGCCCCGCCACGCCACATCACCCTGCGCCGCCACGCCAACATCACGCCAACACTTCACCGGACGGAAAAAGCCCAGAGGATCGCCTCTTCGAACACCTCGCCGGGACGCAGAACGGTCGTCTCGTAATCCGGCTGATTCGGGGCGTCGGGACAGTGCTGGCACTCGATGGCCACGCCCTCATAGTCAAAATAACTGCGGCCGCACTTTCCGCGCGGGCTGCCGGCCAGCCAGTTTCCGGTGTACACCTGAACAGCGGGCTGGGTGGTCAACATTTCCAGCTGGCGGCCGCTTTCGGGGGCGTACAAGATCGCGGCCGTCTGAAGCTGCCCCGGCTCATAGCCCGAAATCAACCAGCAGTTATCGTATCCCTTTCCATACTTGAGCGCCTCGAAATCCGCCCGGATGTCCGTCCCGATCTTCTTGGGTTCCAGAAAGTCCATCGGCGTTCCTGCCACAGGATCCGCTTCACCGAGGGGAATCAGCGATTCGTCTGTCGGCAGGTAAGTGCAAGCATTCAGCTGGAGTTCATGACCGAGAATGTCACCGTTTCCTTCCCCGTTGAGATTGAAATAGGCATGGTTCGTCAGATTGACCACGGTCGGTTGGTCGGCTTGGGCAGTAAGAATCAGTTTCAACACATTGTCGTCACTCCACTCATAATGGGCGATCGCTTTGAGATTGCCCGGATACCCGGCTTCTCCGTCCGCGGAATAGTACATAAACTCAACCGAATCTCCCTGGATGCGGCTTTCCCAAACTTGATTCTGGAAGCCCTCCGGACCGCCGTGCAAATGGTTGGGACCGTTGTTGACCGGTAGAATATATTCCCTTCCATCCAGGGTGAACCGACCCTTCGCGATGCGGTTAGCGAAGCGGCCGGGTACTTTTCCGGCGCAGGGACCGTCCCCGAAATAATCTTCCGGTTTTGCATAGCCCAGCACGACATCCGCAAGTTTGCCGTCCTTGTCCGGAACGGCGATGGATACGATCCCGGCCCCGACACTTGAAAGGCGTACAAATGCCTTCGACCGATTTGTGAGCGTGTACAGGAAGATTTCCTTTCCGTCAGGGGTTTTGCCCCAAAGTTCCTTATCGATTTTCATACGCTTGAATATCACTGATTGTTTTGACTCAAGTAAGCCAAGACCTTTTCGGCCGGCGCATCCTTCAAGAGAACCCGCTTTTGGGCGTCCAGCAGGTAGAGGGACGGGATCGCCCGGATATTGTACGAGACGTCCGTCCGGATGACATAGTTGGGATCGTGTCCGTTGTACCAGTCGGAAGGATATTCCGAAGCGTACGACCGCCATTCATCCAGTTCCCGATCGATGTAAAGGTTGACGACGGCGAGCTGCCCCCGGGCAATCCGTTCCGAAAGAGATCCGTCCGCCTGGATCGTTTCCATGATTTCCTTGCAGGCAGGACAGCCGGGATTGGTAAAGAACAGCAACGTCCGCTCGGCCTTGATGTCGTACAGTCGGCGATCCTTGCCGGACAGATCCTTGAATACGATGTCCGCCGCCGGGGAGCCCACGGGGTTGAGGGCGCACATCCGGGCGTCATAGGAATAGGCGGGGCGTAAATCCGCAGGGACATATTCAGAGACCGCAAGCCGGGAAACAAAAGGAAGATACAAGTCTTCGTTGCGCACGGGGGAGTTCGGGTCGTACAGGTAACGCGACATTTGTTCCGTCAGATATTCGAACAGGTTCGTGGACGTATCCCGGGCTTCGAAGGCTTCGATCCGAGAGAAAAAATTCTCCACGGCTTTGCGGGCGAAGGGCAACGGGCACTGTGTTTCCAACAGTGTCACATACATCCCGACCGCGCTTTCCACCTGGTCGCGCGGAACCCCGTTGACGAGGGCTGTGTCGCAGGGATAGATCCGGGACGTGTCGGTGAAGGCGTCCCAGAAATGCGCGATCACATATTCGGAAGCCTTCGCAGGTTCCGTGATCACGCTCGGTACCTTGGGCAGAGAAGGGAAGTCCCGCGGTTGGGACATCTCGCCGGAAGCGGGATCTTTTCGCCCTCCGCAGGCCGCCAGCAGCAACAAGGCGAAAATCCAGGAATATGTGACTGTCCTTCTCATGGTCAGTCGCTTTCTTCTACCTGACATTCGGAGACATTGATGATGAAGTCCCCCATCTTTTCCAGTTCTTGCACGATGTTGGTGAAGAAGACGCCTGTCTGGTAGTCGTAATCGGGCTTTTCGATATTCAGGATGTGCTCCTCGCGCAGTTTGTCCCGGTACGCATTGATGTTGTTTTCGGCATTCTGGGCATTCGAGATATCCTTCAGGAACACGGACGGAATCGTCACATTTTCGATCATGGCTTCGAAGGCCACGTCCAGCAAATCCAGCATCCGGTTCAACCTCTTCAGCATGTCCTCGCTGAAGGATTTTCCGAGATCGCGCGCGCGCTTGAGCATCCGGCCGATCGCTTCCGCGGAATCCCCGATACTTTCCATCTCCCCGATAATCCGGTACATTTCCCGGACCCGGATCACGGAAACCGCGCTGATCTCGCCCTTGCTTACCTCGTTCAAGTAGGAAGCGATTTCATATTCGACCTTGTCGGTGATTTGTTCGTATTTCGCCAACTTGGCATTCGCCTCGTCGAACTTGTCTGTATTCATGGCCTCGATCGCCTCTCGGATCAAGGTAGTCTCGCGATGGCAAATTTCCGCAAAATGAATGATTTCCTGCTTGGCTTGATCCAGAGAAAGTTCCGCCGTGGACAAAGGACCGCCCTGAATGAAGCGAAGACGGAAGACTTCCTCCTCGCCCTTGGGCGTGGGAATGATCTTGGTCACGATCTTGACGATCTGGGGAATAAACGCGACTAAGATGAGGGTGTTGAGTACATTGAAGACCGTGTGAAGGAAGGAGAGCCCGAAAAGTACCGATTTCTGAAGTTCGAAGGACAAAGGACCTGCGGTGATGACGGACAGGTCATCAAAAGCGGAAACCGGATTAGGAAGTCCGACCATCTCCACCATTCCGCCGATCAGCCGCATCAAAGGATTGAAGAAGATCAATGAAAAAACGACTCCGATGACATTGAACAGGGTATGGGCGAGAGCCGTCCGCTTGGCGGAATAGTTTCCTACCATTGCCGCCAGATTGGCTGTGATGGTGGTGCCGATATTCTCGCCCAGCACCATAGCGGAAGCCATCTCGAAATCGATCCATCCATTGGCCACAATCAGCATCGTCAGCGCCATGGCGGCACTGGAGGATTGCAGGATGACGGTCAGTACAGCACCCAGAAGGGTAAAGATGATGATGGAGAAAAATTTATATCCCGTAAGCTGTTGAACGAAGGCGAGGGCCTCGGGATACTCTTTGAGATCCGGAACAGAATCCTTCATGGTCGCCAGTCCGATGAACAGCAGCGCGAATCCGATGATAAATTGTCCCACGCTTTTGGTTTTACCCGATTTCGACAACGTCAAGACAAAACCCAAGGCGATGAAGGGAATCGCGATCGTGCTGATGTCATAACTGAATCCGAACAGGGTAATCAGCCAGGCGGTTACCGTGGTTCCGATGTTCGCCCCCATAATCACGCCGATGGCGTTGGACAATGATATCAGTCCTGCGTTTACCATCGACACGAGCATCACAGTCGTTCCGCTGGAAGATTGGATGAGCGCGGTCACGAGGAGCCCGGTGATAATCCCTTTGAATGGGGTGGAAGTCATGGAATTCAAGAAATTCCGGAGCGAGTCTCCGGCCGCCTTCTGCATGCCTTCGCTCATCAGCAGCATGCCATACAGAAACATGGCAAGCGCACCGAGAAGAATGAGTACTTGTATGAAAATCTGCATCTGGAAAATTTACTGGGGCAAATTTACGGAAAAATAATGTTAGGGGAAAGAATTATCTTTGTGGAAAAGAATTGAAAAACATGATGCGCTTTCATAAAGCAATCCTGATCTCCGCTTTGCTTTCGCTTTCTTGGACGGCGGCTGGGCAGTTCCAGCCCACCGGCAGCAATCCTGCTTCCATCAAATGGCGGCAAATGGAAACCGACAACTTCAAACTCCTGTATCCGGTCGGCTCCGACTCCCTCGCCCGGGTGTACGGCCTCGCCCTGGAAAAATATAGAGTTCCTTTGTCATACACCTCCGGCTACCTCATCGGAGAAAATTACAGAACCCGGATGCCTGTCGTCCTGCACGGTCACTCTGCCCTTCCGAACGGATCGGTCACCTGGGCGCCCCGGCGCATCGACATGCTCACCGTTCAGGATCCCTGTGCTCCGACTCCGATCCCCTGGACCACACTGCTGGCCATCCACGAAGGCCGGCATGCCGCTCAGATGCAATTCGGCCGGGCGAAAGGATTCAAGTTCTTTCACTATCTGTGCGGAGAAATGTTCGCCGGCGCCCTTGCCGGAATCTATCCGGGCAGGACGTTGTTGGAAGGGGATGCCGTCACCATAGAAACAGCCCTCACCCGTTCCGGCAGGGGACGTCAGGCGAGTTTTCTCAATTACTTGATGCCGGCTTTCGCCAGCGGAGATTTCCGGAATTACTGGAAATGGTCCTATGGTTCCCAGAAATATTACGCGCCGGATTTTTATCGCGCCGGCTACCTGCTGGTGTCGGGCACGCGGGTCTTCTTCGACGATCCCCTGTTTATGCAGCGCTACTTCGACCGCGTCACCCGGAAAGGGTGGTTCGGGAACCTGCAAAAAACCGTCAAGACGGCTTCGGGAACTTCGTTCTACGCTTCCTTCCGACAAATCGAAGAGTCCTTTCTGGCCATCTGGGACGAAAACGCGGCGCGGCGCGAGCCTTTCATGCCTTCTGCCCAGCTTACGCAAAGTCCGTGGAGACACACGGAATACAGCAGGGGATCGCTTACGGGAGGGGAGGATTTGATCGCGGTCAAAAGCGGGCTCTCCACCCCGACCTGTCTGGCCCGAATCGCCCCGGACGGCACCGAAGAGCGGATTCGATCCTTTTCCGCCAACACGAGTTGCCTGCACTACGACGCGCGGCTCAACCGGCTCTATTGGACGGAAATCGTCCCCGGAATCCGCTGGGACCTGGCTTCTCGCTCCATCATTCGCTACATCGACCTCCGCTCTCCGCGCAAAATACACAACTTGAGCCGGGAAGGGAAACAATTCAACAGCGTCCCTTCGCCGGACGGAGAACTTCTCTCCGTTATAGAATATCCCGTCTCCGGCGGATCCCGCCTGACGATTCTCCGCGCGCGGGACGGAAGCCTCGAAAAGACCTTTACCGCCCCGGATTCCCTGCAGTTTGTGGAATCCGCTTGGCTGGAAGATCGCAACTTCGTATCCGGCCTCTCGGAAAACGGTTTCGGACTCTACGAAATCATCGGCCGGGATCCGGACGGAAAGGCGAAACTCCGGAAGTGGCTGGGTCCGCAGCCGGTGATGATCGACGACCTCGGAGTCGAGAAAGGCTGTCTTACATTCATCAGCGACCGGACCGGGGTCGAGGAACTCTATTTTTTAGATCCCGATTCCGGAGAACTCCGGCAGATGAGTTCAACCCGTTACGGCCTCCAGAGTCCCTGCTTCAGCGCGGACGGAGATACGCTCTACTACAGTGCTGTCGCCTCTTCCGACCAGCCGGAAACCTATCGGCAGGGCAGTATGCTGTATGCAACCGCAGTCGCGGATCTGCCCGCCAAGATCGTCGACTTCAACGACATCTATGCTTGGCCGGTGGCGGATAGCCTGAGCCGGCAGGAAGCGGCCTTCCATGCCGCGCCGGCGGAGCCTGCTCGTTTCAGCGAGCCGCGGAACTATTCCAAAATCCGCTTGCCCCGCTTCCACTCCTGGGCACCTGTATTCTTCAATTACGACAATTTCAATTCGCTCAGCGGGGAAAACTATTATGAAATCGGATCTTTAGGGGTGACCGGTTTCTTCCAAAACGACCTGGGAACCGGTTACGGGTTCATCGGTTATTCCGCGCGCAAGGATCCTGATGACGAAACGAGGTGGCGGCATTCGGGGCATCTGAAATACACCTACACAGGGTTGTTCCCTGTCTTCGAGGTGCAGGTTGATTTCAACGAGCGGGAAAGCTTTGACTATCGGCGGGTCCACTTGAAACAGGAGGATCTGCATGCTTTCTACTTTGCGAAAGCCCTTCGCGGGGTTCCGGAGCTGGACGTCAAATTCAGCGCCTACATCCCGCTGAATTTCTCATCCGGAGGCTTGTCGAAAGGATTGATCCCCCGATTACGCTACAACTATTCCAACAACCGTTTTATCGATGGGATCCTTATGCTGTACAGAGACAAAGACGGAAAGGATATTCCGGAATTGACGACGGTAGAGGGGGGAGGGAAGATCGCAGCCTTCCGTTCGGTAGATTTTTCCGCGCGGGGTTATATCCTCCGCTCCAAGGCTCCCTCTCAAGTGTATCCCTCCTTGGGTTTCGGGGCGGAGTTGGGCTTGAAAGCCTACCCGGAGCATCTGCGCTCCTATCCTTCGATCGGATACCTCTACCTCTACGGTTATCTGCCCGGCATCGGATGGAACCAAGGAATCAAACTCACGGCAGCCCTGCAGAGCGGCGTAATCTACCCCTCCGGACCGAATTCCGGGTACTGGTTCGAGCGCAACGTCATCAACACCATTCCGCGCGGATTCGTAAACTCCACGCTGGACACGGTGACGGAGCTTTGCGGCGCTGGGCGGTTGAAAGCAACGTTCGACTATGCGATCCCTCTGTTCCCGGTCGACTGGTCCTTCCTCGCCCCGGCGGCCTACATCAGGAATTTTGTCCTGACCCCCTTCGTGGACTATTCTATGATGATCTGGAATGCGCATACGCTGCTTGGCCTGAACCCGGCAATGGTCTCGTATTCCCATCTTTTCAGTATCGGCGCGGATTTCACCGCCAATCTGGGCAATTTCCTGTGGCTTCCTTTCAAAACCAGTGTCGGCGTCCGCTACGCCTGCAACCTGGCGGACACCCTGCCCTATCTTGGAGTAACGAAATTGAAAAGCCACTATTTGGGATTCCTGTTCACCGTCGACATGTAGCATTTTGTTTATAGTACATTCTTTTACTATTTTTGTTTTCAGTTAATTCGCAATTCATGGAAAATACAAAGAAAGTCCCTGATTTCTGGAGCAAAGAGGACTGGCAAGCCTGTTGGCTGGGTTTCACCATCATTCTGATTGCCTGCATCGCCGTTCTTGCAAAAGCATTCGATTTCTCGGCCGTCAAATTCGCAACCTGGTCCGTCGGGGAAGCCGGCGCATCGAACGTTGTCCCGCTTTCGGAACAGTTCGGCAATTTCGCCTTCTGGCGCAAGCTCCTGGTCACCTTTGGAGTGCTGGGATTCTTGTTTACGCTGGCTGTCAAGTTGCAGGGAGAAAGCGTAAAGAAATATATTCCCGCCTTCATCGGGCTTTTTTTCATCGCGTTGCTGGTCCGGTTCATCAGCGCGGAATTCACCCTCAACCGCTACCTGGAATGGGCTTTTTGGGCCCTGCTGGTCGGTTTGTTGATCTCCAACACGGTCGGTGTCCCGCAATGGCTCAAACCGGCGATCAAAACGGAATTCTACATCAAGACGGGACTCGTGATCATGGGCTTTTCGGTACTGTTTTCCAACATCGCCAGATTCGGTCTCTATGGTTTGGGCATCACCTGGATCGTGACCCCCATCGTAATCCTGTTCATGTGGTGGCTGGGTACAAAAGTGTTGAAAATTGACAACAAGCCCCTCGTCATCACCCTCTCCACGGCAACGAGCGTCTGCGGAACCAGCGCCGCCATCGCGACTGCGGCTGCCTCCAAGGCCAAAAAAGCCGACCTTACGGTTGTGGTATCGATTTCGATCATCTTCACGGTGTTGATGATGGTCTTCGAACCGATGATCATCCGCGCGATAGGCATGAACCAACTTATGGGCGGCTCGCTGATCGGCGGCACCATCGACAGCACGGGCGCCGTCGTGGTGGCCGGAACAGCGCTGGGACCGGAAGCCCAGACGGCTGCGGTCCTGGTCAAATCCATCCAGAACATGTTGATCGGCTTCATCGCCTTCTTCGTAGCCATATTCTTCGCCACCCACGTGGAAAAAACCAACGACAGAAAAGTCGGTCCCGCCGAAATCTGGTACCGCTTCCCGAAGTTCATCATCGGCTTCTTCGCAGCTTCGCTGATCGCTTCCTTCCTCATCCTGCCTCTCTTTGGCGCAGACCAGGTAGACGCCGTCAACAAGGTACTCGACCAGTACAAGAACTGGTGCTTCGTCTTGGCTTTTACCAGCATCGGACTTGACACCAATTTCAAGGAAATCGCCCGACAGATGCAGGGCGGGAAAGTGTTTTGGCTCTATGTTATCGGCCAGACGTTCAACATCGTGCTTACCTTTTTCGCTGTCTGGTTGCTGCTGTCCGGCGTGCTCTTTCCGATTCCGACCCTGAGCTGAGCCACTCCTTGTTTCCGTCGGCTTCTCTGCATATGAACAAAAAAATAATAAGCAGAATCCTGACTTGGATCTTCATCGGGGCTGTCTTGTCTGTCTGCCTGTATATCATGGCGAATGGGCTCGGACTCCAGCCTGAACTGGATTTCGGAGCGGGCGCCTACTACTACGCGGATATTCCCGACTTCGACCAATACACAGAAAAAGCGCGATTCCAGGCCCGTCTTCCCTACTGGGTGTATTTGATTTTGTTTTTGGCCTGGGGGGCGTTGATGTACGCTGCCTGGAAATGGATCGACAAGAAATAATCTTCTCTGAATATGTCCACACCCAACAAGATGACCGCGACGTGCGGGAACTGCGGCGAACCGCGCGATATCGATGTCTGGAACGGAATCAACATCGGCGAGCATCCGGAACTGAAGGAGCAGGTCAAGGACGGCTCTCTCTTTGTCTGGGAGTGTCCGCACTGCGGAGAGCGGAACCTGGCCCCGTACCAGGCCCTCTACCACGATCCCGCCGAACACCTTATGATTTGGCATATTCCTGAAAACACCGTCACGGAAGAACAGATCGCGTCCGTCACCGCGCAGTTGAAGGATCTGGAGGGCTATGTGCTCCGCCGGGTGGACGACATCGGTTCACTGATCGAGAAGGTAAATCTTTTCGATGCCGGGCTGGACGATGTGGTGCTGGAAATGTGCAAATATGTGACGAAAATGGAGCTGACCGGCGCCTCGCGGGAAGTTTCCGACCCTGCCCCCGTTGAGGGGTCTTCGCCCCCGCTTGCGCCCGAAAAAACCGAAGCGATCCGGCAGGCGCCCTTCAAGTTCTACAAGCTTGACGGCCCGGACAACGACCTGATCTTCAGCTATCCGCTGGACGGAGAGATGCGCGGAGTCAAGATTGGCTTCCAGGTTTACGGGGACTGCCAGGGCATTGTTTCCCGCAACCCCGTCATGACCCCAGGCCCCGGCTTCGCCCGCATCGACGCCGCCTGGCTCGAAAGCTTTTTTGGGTAGATTCCTTCCGCACCTCCTCAACCTGCGTATCTAACCCGCCCCGCAACCCTCCTAGAACGCGTAAGCGACTCCAACATGCACGGACGAACGTTTGGCCTTCGTCGCGCCCTCCTCGACGTCGAGAAGTCCGAGGTCGAAGCCGAGCCGGAACTGGAGATGATTCCAGAGCATGAAGCCGGCTTCGGCGCCGAACAGGACGTCGAAGCGCTTGAGCGCGCTTCCCTCCATGATAGAGGAATCGTATAGATTCACGCCAACGCCCATGCTCCTGATTTCCCCGCTGAGTCCAAGCCCGAGCGTCGGACCCGCTGACGCAAACACATCAAACTTGGAAGAGATCGGACTGTCGATCCGCAGACGAAACGGAACATAAAGATCCTGCAAATTCAGGTCCGCAACGCCGATCCCCTGGAGATCCGGTGTACCGACACCATACCCGTAAAACACTCCGGGTTCAAAAGAGAGGCCGTGCACGTTCAGCGGAACCCTGTAGGAGAATCCCACATAGATGCCGTCGGTAGCCGTAGTCATCGAGATCCCGCCCTGAGACTCCTTGAGCCGTCCGCTCAGGTAGCCAGCACCGACGCTGACTTGTGCGGCAGCGTCAAGACCCGGCAATGTCACAGCCGCTGCAAGTAGCGCAACGGCTGCAACAAAATGCTGTTTGATTGTTTGTTTCATCATGAATATAATTTCACTTAATAAAAAATTTCCGTCTATTTAGAGCCGCCTCCGAGATGCGGCCTTCCCAAGGTGTCGATCATTTGACATAGGCGCATGTGCTGTCCGGCTTGGGACTGAACTGCTCGAAATGATACACAAGATTTTGAAGGAAGGTGTGATTCGTTCTATTGTTCACCATCTTGGTAATGACAAATGTCGTATCGTTGAGTATCTTTCCGTAGTGGCTAAAACTTGAAATCGGTCTTCCAACGATACTCCCGGGGTCGTTCCATATCTCAAATTGCAGATCTGTTTCATTAATTTTGAATGCCCCTACATGAAGCGGCCGCTCCTTCAATTTTGATACAAACGCGTTGTTCAGCAAAGTTGTTTCAAGATAGTTCAATGTGTCCGAACCACTCATTTTATCCACCCTCGTACAAGTATGGATACAAAAACCGTCTCTGTAAAAGACAGCCACGTGTATATAGGGTGGCTCTATTGTCTCCACTTCGGAGTGATAATATCCGTCAATCCGCAGTTGATCTCCGAGATAGTCGATTTTCTTGATTTTCAAGGGGGCAACCTCTCTCTCGCAACTAAACGTTGAAAGTGATAGTATGATCAAAAATACGAAGTTCTTTAATGGACGGATGTTCATTTTTCTTTGGTTCATCGGTATTACGGAACCGAACAAATATCACGCCGCCCGCTGCTCGGGTTCTCCTTCATGGCAAGACCGCAGGCAAGAGGAGCGGCGGGAAGCCGTGGAGGACAAAGTGCTGATAGACAGGGTAGAAGATGAGTTTCTTCTCGTCAAGTCGACGAGATAAAAATGGCGGAAAGTCCATAACTTCAGGTTGTTGTCCTCCACGGCTTCCATATCGTGCAAACGAATTGCCGAACGCTGCGACGGACGGGGTGAGGCGACTGCAGCGCAAGGGATGCGGGAATATTGGTTTGTCCGATTTGCAAACCACGGCCGGGGGAGAATGCCTTGGAGAGCGGCGCAGAGGGGATGAATGCGGCAATCAGAATATGCCCTGGAACGCACTGAACGGGGCTTGCTGGCGGCTGGACAAACAGACCCTACCTGTGCTGCCTGAAGAGCCAAGAAAGGAAGTCGGGGGTGCTGAAGGCGGGATGATAGGAGGGGTGGCCGACGCCGGGGAATTCGGTATATGCCACCTTCGCGCCCAGTTCCGTCAGACGACGGTACGCGGCACGAGAACAGGCCACCGGCACAGTCGGGTCGGAATCACCGTGAAAGATGCGGAATTTGATGCTCGGCTTCTGCGTGAAACGCGACACATCCACGGCTCCGCAGATCGGCACTGCCGCCGCGAAGAAATCCGGATAGCGGATGGCCAGATCGAAGGTCGCCATGCCGCCCATTGAAAGCCCCATGACATAGATCCGCTTGGTGTCAACCTGCCCCGAGGCCACATATTTCCGCAAGAGTTCCATCACCGCCGTAATTTCCGGGGTTTCCTGAAACTGGGAAGGCATTATCCCGTCCTGGTATCGGGGCGTTTGTGAATAGGACCAAAAAGCGTTTTCCGGACACTGGGGGAAGATCACGAAGGCCGGATACCGGTCCCGGTTGTACGGATTCAGGAAGAGTTGCGCCCCGTGGGTCAGTTGCTTCTCGTTGTCGTTGCCCCGCTCTCCGGCTCCGTGCATGAACAGCACCAACGGATACTTCTTGCCGGTCTTTTGATTCAAAGGCGCCAGCGAGCGATACAAAAGCGTGTCTCCCAGCGAGGAAACGAAGGTGTTTTTCGCATATATTTCCTGTTGCAATCCTACTGCAGAATCGAACGGTTGTTGTGCGAAAACCGAGGATCCAATCTGCAGAAAAAGCGCGGCCATCACCGCGAAGATTGTCTTTTTCATGTCTTTAATATCTTTTATGTCCAATTTCTTGCCTCTCTGCCAAAAAGTAGGCCGATTGGTCGTTCTTTTCATCGCCTTTGTAAAATTTGGGGCCGCAGAGGAACCATCCCGTGCGACCCCTTGTCGTATTAAGAAATAAAAAATGGGCTATTTAATGCGGCGCGCGCCATCGCTGATGACCACATCGTAGATCTTGGGATCGAGGCCGAACCGCGCCGGATACTGCTTCATCACTTCCGCGATGAATCCATCGTAGAGTTCCTCCTTCACCAGATTGATGGTGCAGCCGCCGAAGCCGCCGCCCATGACCCGGGAGCCGGTCACGCCGCATTTGCGCGCCAGCTTATTCAGGAAATCCAGTTCATCGCAACTTACTTCGTACAGCCTGCTGAGTCCGAAATGCGTCTGGTACATCATCTCGCCCACGGTCTCGTAGTCTCCGCGCTCCAATGCATCGCAGACATCCAGCACCCGCTGAACCTCGCCGATGACATATTGTGCGCGAAGGAAATCTTCCGCGGGAATCCGGCCCTTTACTTCTTCCAGCCACTGCCGGTTGGCGTCGCTCAGAAATTCCACTTCGGGATGATTCTTTTGGATGGCAGCCGCGGCATTCTCGCAGGAAGCGCGGCGCTTGTTGTAGGCGGACGAGGCCAGTTCGTGCTTTACGCAAGTGTCAACCAAAACCAATTTATACCCCTTCGGATCGAAGGGATAGTACTTGTGTTCCAGGGTCTTGCAATTCAAGAGGATCAAGTGGCCCGCTTTTCCGAACAACGATGCGAACTGGTCCATAATCCCGCAGTTCACCCCGCAGTAATTGTGCTCGGTGGACTGACCGATCTTCGCCAGTTCGAACTTGTCGATCCGGTTGTTGAACAAATCGTTGATGGCGAAAGCGAAGGTACTTTCGAGGGCGGCGGAAGAAGAGAGTCCCGCTCCGAGGGGAACATTCCCCGCAAAAACCGTGTTGAACCCTTCGACCCGGCCGCTCCGTTTGATGGTCTCGCGGCAGACCCCGAAGATGTAACGGGCCCAGGCCTGCACAGGCTTATCCTCTTCATTCAAGCCGAACTCGACATATTCATCGTAATCCAGAGAAAAAGCTTTCACTTTTTCTTCCCCGTTCACCTTGATCTCGGCCATAATGCCTTTGTCGATCGCTCCGGGAAACACGTAGCCTCCGTTGTAATCGGTATGTTCGCCGATCAGATTGACCCGTCCGGCAGATGCGTAGATCGCGCCTCCTTCACCGAAAAGCGTTGCGAACTTCTCCTGAATTTTATTTTTCATGCTCATGATATTAGATTTTAGCATAGTTGGGCTCGAACTTCTCGTTCATCCTTACAAATTTAGCAAAATAAATGAATATCCTTCTTTTTCTTTCGTTTTTGCCGCTTTTGTCACGGAGATTTCAATTCCAACACGATGGGACAATGATCGCTCACGCCCCCTTGATAGCGGGGGCCGGAATAAGTCCGCAGCGGCTTTTCTCCGGAATGGGCGTTGTCTCGCACGGTCAGAAACGGTGGATGCAGAATCCGCATTCGCGCATCTTCCGCCCACCCCGGAGAAAGAAAAAACATGTCGATAAGTTCCCAGCGACCATTGTAGCGAAGGGACCCTATTCCCTCTCTGAACAGTGATTCCGCCAGGTTCCGCAATCCTTGATTCGGGTGATCGGGATCCGGCTTCAGAAGGTCAAACGCGGCATGGTCGGGCGTATCGTTGAAATCGCCCATGGCCACGATACGCGCTTGCCCGCTCGTCTGAAGCGAATCCACGATGCTCCGGAGTCTTTTCAGCGCCGCCTCCCGTCTCCAGTCCGTGGATCCGCCTCCATATTTGGAAGGATGATGATTTACCAGAACCGTCAAGGAATCCCGTTCTTCCGGGAGGACCAGCAAGGAAACCGACAGGATGTCCCGAGTCTGGAGCGGTTCCCCGGCAGGATCGGGATTCACAACCCGTAACGGCTTGGCGTCCAAAACCTTGAACTGCGAAGCCCGATAAAGAAGGGCGACATCAATACCACGTGGATCCGGGGATTCGAAATGAACGATCCGGTAGTCCAGCTTCCGCAGTGCCGAAGTCTTGACCAGTTGTTCCAAAACAAAGCGGTTTTCTACTTCGGCTACGCCGATAACATCCGGAAGTTTGCCGGCTTGATCCCCCGCCCACAGGATTGTTTTCGCAACTGCCTGACATTTAATCTGAAATTTGCGACGGGTCCAATGCTGTTTTCCAAAGGAAGAGTATTCCGTGTCCGAAGGGCTTTCTGAGGCCTCATCATCTCGCCAATCGAAGAAATTCTCCAGATTCCAGAACAAGAAAAGAAGGGAGTCTCGCGGCTCAGATTCCGGTACACGAACTATAACCTGAAAGATAACTAGAAAAAGTATAAGGCATTTCGCGCGCATGACTCCCTTCTTTCCGCAAAGGTGGAGTCAGGAAACGGAAAAGTCCGCAAAAAACAGAAAAACCTTCACAAGAAACAGAAAAACTTTTTTAATGTTTAACTTTGCAGGAACATAAATATCTGAATTATGGCATTTAAATGCGGGATTGTAGGGCTGCCGAACGTCGGTAAATCAACCTTGTTCAACTGTGTCAGTTCGGGAAGAGCCCAGAGCGCCAATTTCCCCTTCTGCACCATCGAACCGAATCTTGGCTTCACGAATGTACCCGACAAACGGCTTGAGGTGCTTTCCGAGATGTGCAAACCCAAGCGGACGATTCCCGCCACAGTCGAGATTGTGGACATCGCCGGCCTTGTGAAGGGTGCCAGTAAGGGCGAAGGCCTCGGCAACCAATTCCTTGCGAATATCCGGGAAACCGATGCCATCCTGCATGTACTCCGCTGTTTCGACGACAACAATGTCGTCCATGTGGACGGCAGCGTGGATCCGGTCCGAGACAAGGAAGTTGTGGACACGGAGTTGCAGATCAAGGACCTGGAAACTGTGGAAGCCCGGATCGCCAAAGTGCAGAAACCGGCGACGACCGGCGGGGACAAAGATGCGAAGAGGGTACTGGACCTGCTGATGCGATACAAGGCCGCTCTAGAGCAGGGCCTATCTTGCCGGACCGTCCAAGTCGTGAATGAAGAAGAAGCCTCTCTCTCCCGCGATCTCTTCCTGCTCACCAACAAGCCGGTGCTGTATGTCTGCAATGTGGATGACGCCTCCGCAGCACGCGGAAATCACTATGTAGAGGCTGTCCGAGAAGCAGTCAAGGAGGAAAACGCCGAAATCTTGATCATTTCCGCGCAGACGGAATCCGAAGTCGCGGAAATGGACAGCTACGAAGACCGACAGCTGTTTCTGGAAGAAATGGGACTGAGTGAATCCGGAGTCGTCAGGTTGCTTCAGAGCGCCTACCGTCTGCTGGGGCTGCAGACCTTCTTCACGACGGGCTCCGACGAATGCCGGGCCTGGACCATCCGACGGGGCGACAAGGCCCCGAAAGCCGCCGGGGTAGTCCATAGCGACTTCGAAAAAGGCTTTATACGCGCGGAAGTCATCAAGTATGAAGACTTTGTCGCCCTAGGCAGCGAAGCGGCCGTACGGGCCGCAGGAAAGCTCGCTACGGAAGGAAAGGAATATGTCGTCCAGGACGGAGACATCATGCATTTCCTCTTTAACGTTTGACTCGTTCGCTCTAAACAAAAAACCGGCTCTTTTGAGCCGGTTTTTTCCCCATTCAATCTACTAATAGAAGCGGGCGCGATTGTCTTTGACTTCGGCCTCCTGCATCATCACGGGAAGAATCATCTGAGATGCATAACTATTCATCTGCATGGCGGTGTACCGCGCATCGTCTTCCGTGTAGAAGGCTCCGGTATCGCGCGAATTTACCTTGAACACATAGGTGCCGATCGTACCGGCAATCGGGCCGCAGATCTTCCCTTCGGGGGCTACGGAAGCGGCTCCGATGAACTTCGGATCAAGTCCCTGGGATCCCATGGATGCAAAACGCACATCCACGCCGGTGCTGATGGTTGCGTTGAGTTTGTCCGCAATGGTCTGAAGATCGTTGATCCCTTTGATTTTTTCAGCGACTTCTTCGGCTTTCCGGACACTGTATTTCTCAGCATATAACTGCTGGCGGATCGGCTCCTGCACTTCGCGGAGTTCCGCGATTCCTTCCTTGTGGATATCCTTAAGGGCCACAATAAAGAAGAAGTTTTGGTTGACGGTGATGATGTTGGAAACCTTACCTGCCTTGTTATTAAACACCCAGCGAGTGACTTCCTTCGCCTGATCTATAGCACCGTAATTCGACGTGCTTTCCAGCACATTGTCCATCGGATGGGAATAGACGGCCATGGAGTCGACGGCATTCCTGTAGTTCTCATAGCCCCCGGAAGCCAGCGTAGCGAAGCGGTTGGCCTGTGCGTAAAAACTGTTGAACGTCTCTCCGCTGGCAACAGCTGTCTTCTGAAGAATCGCAACCTGCTTCTTTTCGATCGGGGCAGTCTTCCTGGACACTTGTACGACATGGGTGCCGTACTGCGTCTTCAGAACGAAAGGCTTGCCTGTCTGCGCGGTCAGCACGGACTCGAAGCCCGGAATCATATACGTCTGGGTCATCCAGCCGATGTTTCCCAGCTCTCCGTCCGCCGCGCTTTGCGTATCGACGGAATAGACAGCGGCAAGATTCGAGAAATTCTCTCCTTTCGCCAGCACGCCAAGCAGGCTGTCCGCCTGGGCATCCGCCGTCGCGCCCTGCAGTAAAATGTGCTTTACGTAAGCGGAATCGGGAATTTGCTTCACTTCCACGACTCTGACGGCATAGAAGACATTGTTGCTCGAATAGATCGGAGAAACACCGCTGGAGTTTCCAAAAACAAAATCGTTGATGTCGGTATTGATCGTGGACAACTCTCCGGACTTGTACCAATAAGTATCGGCGCTTCGTTCTGAGTTCCGAGCAAGGAAAGACTTCAGGTTGTCGGTCGAGCTGAACTCTTCGTAGACGGCGGACATCGCTTCGTTCGCGGCCATGATATCACTTTCCGACGGTTTCACTTCGAAGACGACATATTCAATGTCGCGGGAGGCGTTCTGTCTGAATTTCTCCTTGTTGTCGTCGTAGTATTTCTTGATTTCGGCATTGGAAACCTGAATGGTGGAATCCGGAAGATAAGTGTGCGGAACAACCACGAAATCAACATTGGAGGTGTTGTTGTTCTCCTCGATCGACCTTTTCTGCATCAACGGATTCTGGATGTTGCTCTGCGTGAACAGCGCATTGTATTTGGAATACATCTGCTGCGTGTATACGGTTTTCTGGAGATAATTCCAGTACTCCCTTAGCCGGCCTGTTCCGTCCTGCGAGATGCTTCTAACAAACATGAGCAGCGCTTCTTTGGAAAAATTACCGGTCTCGTCGGCAAATGCGGCGTTTCCGGAAATGATGGGAGAGATCATATCGCCGGTCAGCAGATCCTGCAATTCCTTGTCTCCGACATGGATGCCCGCATCTCTGGCATTCTTCATAAACAGATATTTGTCCACGAAGGATTGCCAAGCAGCATTGCGGATCTCCTCCTGTTGTTGTTCGTCCCGAGTCGTGGAGCCGGTTATGACTTCACTGATCGTCGAGAAGCGCTCTACCTCCTGCTCGAAATCCATGTAGGAGATGGATTTGCCGTTGATGTTTCCGACATCGTTTTTAGCGGAAAGGATATTCAAGGCATCCAGCACCTGGGAAGGATCGATTACGAACAGCAAAAGAGGAAGGGCGATCATGATTGATAGAATAACGCCCCATCCACGTATTTTTTGTAAAACAGCCATATTGTTTTAAAATTATAAATTTCAAATGCTGATATTGGGGTGCGAAGATAATGATTTTTATCTAATTAACCACTATTTTTTTAACAGCGGACCGATAAAATTGACCGAGTCAATCAACACTTTCGTGCTGTCCTGAACCACGTACACATAGCTGTTGAATTCCTTGTAAAGAATGGTATTCCGGGCTCTTTCATCGGACCGGAAGCCGTATCCCTGCATGAACCCGTCGGGGGAATACATCCGGACGTAGCAATTTGTATAAATTTCTTTGGTAGTCTGATCCCAATAGAGGGTGTCTGTTTCCATGGTTTCCTGCTTGATGACGTTCTGGACGACCACGTTGCCGAAAGCGAACCAATATTCCGTATCGCTCCGCTTGCTTTTGAAATGCTTGGCGTTGTCGGAAAACAACTGAGTCTCCAGCTTGCCGTCATCCGTGTAGGCATAGACCGCCAACCCCTTCGGGAATAATTCGTAGGAACAAGTATCGTTTTCGTACCGTTCCATCACGTCCGCTTCGACGCGCAGCTGAAGCTTTCCGTTTTCAGACTGCACTACGAACATGCTGTCCACAATCTGTATCGGCGTCTCTTGCAGATTCAAACGCTCGGCCTCTGATAATTTTCCTTGACAGGATAAGACGATGAAAGCAACCGTGAAAACGGTTGCAATCATCGATAGTGTATGGTTCCTTGGTTTCAAGGCAACGAGGCCTTAATTCTGCGTGCGGACGGTTGTGGTTGCTTGCATACCACCGCAACTGACCGTGTAGCTCTGTCCGTCGACCACATCGTACATGAAGGCTTCTGCCTTCTGCGGGAAATAGGCACTGTACTGTCTGATCTGCGTGTTCGCATCCTCAGTGAGGGAAGGATCAGCGTTACGGGCGCGGATCAGATAGTCAACCGCGACCCAATAGTGCGCGCGTTTCTCAACCTCGTCACCGCCGCAAACCAAGGAGCCCCAAACTGTTCCGATGAGATAATTAGACTTGCCCTGATAGTTCGAATCCAGTTCCGCTGCATTACGAGCATAGTCTACCGCTTTTAGGTTCATGCCGTTTTTGAAGCAGTAGGTGGCAAGTTGAAACAGATAGTCCGACTTGGTGGACGTGTCGATGTCGCCAAAGGAGATGGCTTCTTCAAGATACTTCACTGCCGTCGCAGGCTCGTCCCGGGAAGAATAGAGCCGGTACAGATAATAGGCGGAGCTGTAGGAAGGCTCGCTATTATACAGTTTGGTGACCGCGTTCAGGAAGAGATCGTTGTCCTGGCACCCTTCGGTGGAACTCAGCATCTTGACGATGTTGGTGATCAGCGAAATGTCTTCCGGATCCGCCTCGAAGCGCGGAGTGAACAGCTCAAGCAGGTTTTCGCAACTGGCCACCTGGCTGGTAATGAACAAACTTTCCAAATCTGTCTTGGCCTTCGCGCGCTCTTCGGAATCCGCGCTGCCTTTATCCAGCAACGACAACGAACTCTGGTAGGAGTCGATCACCTCCTCAGCATCTAACTTGCCGGCCTTGAATAATTCAATGGCAGCGTTCAGATCAAGCAGAAAGATGTTCGGCTTGGTGTTTTCCTTTGTCACGGCGATAATCTTGTCGAACTCATCGTAAAGTATTTGGGGATCATTAAAATACTGGGCGATGTATCCCGCCTTGTTGTTCAAAGCGGTTGTCGCGTAACGCGGATAATACTCAGCGCGCTTATCCTGCAAGGTCAGCACGGTATCGATCATGGCCGCGCGAATTTTCTCGTCTTTCTCGATACGGATGTATCGGTTCATCAAGGTTGTCCCGTTGATGAGCATGTTCTGGCTCGCCGTAGGAGGGCAGATCTCGTAGGCTTTTCTCCAGTTCGGAAGCGCTGCGTCATAGTTCTGCTGCTTGAAGTATTCCTGATAATAAGACAGGTACTTCGTGCATTCCGCGCTGTCGGGACCGAATTTTCCTTGTGCGGAAACTCTAGTTCCGACCAATGCGAGAACGAGCGTAAACAATGCAAATGCAATCTTTTTCATGATCTTTATATTTTATTCGTTTCAGTAATTTAATCGTAGCGTGGTTTAATAAACCAAATATCAAAGATATTGATTCCTATGTTAAAATTCAAAAATCTTTCCCGTACCATATTTCCGTTCGTCGAGCCTCTCTGTCCCAAATCCACTCCGAGGGTCAAACCGTTGCTCCACCGGAATACAGGAAGTGTAACTCCAAAAGTCAAGCCAATCGTGTTTATCGAGTTTCCGTCCAGTTTGTAATAAGCCTGATCCCAATAGGCGCCCGCCCGATAGGTAATGCGCCGGATATAATAACGGATGTCGTTCCGATTCGGAACAATGGAGAATCCGGCGCGGACGGACTGGGAGGTAGTCGCGCTGAAAACGGATCCTCCGACATTGCTGAAACCCCGTACTTTGTCCATGCCGGAAGCCGACCAATCGGAGCGCAGGTAGTTCACTTCCGCGGCCCATTTGTCTCCGCCGCGAAGCGCGATTCCGATACCGATTTCATCACCGAACTTGACGCGTCCCGGATTGTTCTGCAGGGTATCCTTTCGGCTGATCAGCGTGTCCGCCACGGAAGAAATGGAAGTGTAGCGAAACTCGTCGACAAAACCTTTGATGCCGGCTCCGATCCGGTAGGTGGCTCCGGCCGTGGCAGTAAGGCCCGAACCGATCGGAAATTCGTACTGAAGGCCCATCTTAGCCGTCGTTCCGTGAAGGGTCATGTCGAAGCCCCCGTAAACGCTTCTGAAAGAAGACTCAGAGAAACGCTGGGTGTTCTTCTTGTCGAGATTTCCGAATATATACTCCAGCTCCGCGCCGACCGACATTCCTTGAAACAAATCTATACCGGCCCCCAGAAAAAGATTGTATAAACTTCCATACCCTTCCGCCGTATAGGAAATGTTGCCGGTGTGGCCGATCACGGAAGGATTGGTCACTGTCGATGAAAAATTATAGCCGATGTCGCTGAACGGCGTGATCCCCCCGTATAGAGCCAGACTCTTGTACACAGGGAACGAAATCACGAAATTGTAGATATTGAAGGTGTTGTTGGCCGATTTGATGTCATGCTGTTTGTAAAGACGGTTTCCTTGCGCCAAGCCGAAATCCGCCATGAAAGATTGGTTTTCCCGCGCCGTCACGGCAGCTGGATTGAGATAGTTGATGACGTGCGGATCCCGCATGGCGATTCCGACACCTCCCATCCCTTTGTTTACTGCTGTCCCCTGCTTGGAAAGGTCTCCGACTCCGAACACGGAGTAGGGTGTGTAGGCATTGTAAGCGTTGTAGGCTTCGTCCTGAAGATTCTGGGAGAATAGGGGAAGGGCACACACTGCCAGAAGCAATGACACCAGAATCTTATATACCGTTCTTTCCAACATGTTCATCAGCGATCAAGGCCAACCCCATCATTACTAGATTACAGACAACAAAGATGGGATTTTTCATCCTTTTTGCAAAATATATCGCATCCCCGCCGGTAAAGACCACCGTATTCTCGGGGAATTGCGACAAGTACCCCCCTATCTCAAACATTATGCCTAATATCACTCCTGCTTCCATAGACGAGGGAATGGAGCCGCCGATGTCTTTTACTTCAGCGGGAGTTTCCAATAGAGGAAGCCCTCTTGCATAGCGGTTCAGGGCCCTGAACCGCGTCCTGCAGCCGGGTGAAATATTGCCCCCCAGATATTCTCCTTCCTTCCCGACAAAATCGATGGTCAAGGTCGTCCCGAAATCGAACACGGTGCAGCTGTAGCCTTTGAACAGGTGCCGGACCGCAAGGATAGATGCCGCCCGGTCCGGAGAAAGATATTCGGGCAACCCATATGATTCGATGACCTCCTTCCTCCGTTTGTCAAGAAGGAGAAGGCGGGAACATGAGTCAGACAGCCGCTTTTCGTTTTGCGGACTGATTTCGGCAGACGAAGCCAGCACCAAGATCTCCGGTTTTTCTTTCTTCACCAAGGAATCAATGAACGGGAACATCTTCTCCCCTTGGTATCGGAAGGTCTTTCCGAGGGTCATTCCTTCGGAACATGCGGCCTTCAACGCGGTGTTTCCTATTTCTACAAGCAGGTTGGACATGTCAGTTTTCTCAAAACGGAAAGCGCTTTCGGCATGGAAACAATGCCGCGGGTTACGATCCGGAGTTTGCCATCGGATTGTTTTAAATTGAAAAGCTTGTCCTCGGTGTTGATGTTTTCCAGCACTTGGGAAAAAATCTTGGATTTATAGTAGGGAGACATCGGGTTGGAGATGAAAAAGAGAATCATCATTCCGTTCTTGATGATGATTTTTTCAAAACCCAGGTGTCCGCCAAGATTGCGAACCTTCACGACATTGAACAGATTTTGCACCTCTTCCGGCGGAGAGCCGAAGCGGTCGGCAAGCTGGGATTGGATCCGGTCGATCTCCTTGTCGCCGGACAAACTGTCCAATTGTTTGTAGATTCGAATTTTTTCCGCTGTAACATCGATGTAGTCATCCGGAATCATAGACACCTGATCCGTTTCGATCGTACAATCTTTCACATACGAATCAGCGCGCTTCCGGCCGGAAACGCCGACCTCGACCCCCAGTTCCTCCATGGCCTCCGCAAGGATCTTCTGATAGGTTTCGTAGCCCATATCCAGAATGAATCCACTTTGTTCCGCCCCCAAAAGATTTCCCGCGCCTCGGATATCAAGATCCTGCATAGCGATGTTGAATCCGCTTCCCAAGTCGGAAAATTCTTCGATGGCGCGCAACCTCCTGCGGGCATCGTCGGTGATGCTGACCAACGGGGGAACGATGAGATAGCAGAAGGCTTTTCGGTTGGAACGGCCGACCCGGCCACGGAGTTGGTGCAGATCGCTGAGACCAATGTTTTGCGCCTGGTTGATGAGAATCGTATTGGCGTTCGGAATATCCAGACCGTTTTCAATGATGGTGGTGCACAGCAGCAGGTCGTAGTCTCCTCGAATAAAGTCCAACATTCTGTTTTCCAGTTCTTTCGATTCCATCTGTCCATGCGCGACACAAATCTTCATGTCAGGCACCAGTCGATGCAGAATGTCGTAGACGGACTGTAGTTCTTCCACTTTGTTGTGTAAGAAAAAGATTTGTCCGCCTCGTTTCAATTCGTAATGGAGAATGCTCTTGATTTCGGCTTCATCGAACAGGATGATCTCGGTCTGTGTCGGAATTCGGTTTGGAGGCGGTGTATTGATGATCGACAGGTCGCGGGCGCCCATCAGGGAGAACTGGAGTGTTCTCGGAATCGGGGTCGCGGTCAGGGTTAACGTATCGATCGAGGTTTTTAACTGGCGAAGTTTTTCCTTGGCTGAAACCCCGAATTTCTGTTCTTCATCAATAATCAGCAGGCCTAAGTTTTTGAATTCGAACGTATTCCCGAGAATCTTGTGCGTTCCGATCACAATGTCTACTTGACCGGTTCGCAATTTTTCACGCACCTGCGAAATCTCCTTCACCGTACGCAGCCGGCTTACGTAATCGACTGTACAAGGAAAGTTCTTCAATCGTTCCGTAAAAGTGGTATAATGTTGCAGGGCAAGAATCGTCGTCGGCACCAGAATGACTACCTGCTTTCCGTCCGCCACCGCCTTGAACGCGGCTCGAACGGCTATTTCCGTCTTTCCAAAGCCAACATCTCCACAGATCAGCCGATCCATCGGGCTGTCATCCTCCATATCCTGTTTGACGGCACGGGTGGCCGCTTCTTGATCCGGCGTGTCTTCGTACATAAAGGAGGATTCAAGTTCTTCCTGTAAATAACTATCCGCTGAAAAGGCGAAACCTTTGGAGGCCTTCCGTTTTGCATACAGTTGTATGAGATCCTTGGCAATATCTTTGATTTTGGATTTCGCGCTGGTTTTAAGCGCTTGCCACCTCTTCGATCCGAGTTTGTTGATTTTGGGTGGTTCTCCGTCTTTTGAACGGAAACGGGAAATTTTGTGTAAGGAATGAACGGATACAAAAACCACATCTCCGTCTTTATACATCAGTTTTACTACTTCATGCACCCGGTCTTTGTCGTCGCGCATCCGGACCAGACCGCCGAAAATCCCGACTCCATGATCGATATGGACTACGTAATCTCCTATATTGAAAGCAGATAAATCATTGAGTGTTAGTTGTTCGCTCTTATCCACCGTTCGCCGTAAATTAACCCGATGGAAACGATCGAATATTTCGTGGTCGGAATAGCAGCAAATTTTGTTTTCATGGTCTATAAAACCTGCGTGGATGTTTTTGCCCGCCACAAAATCCGGAACCAGACCGCCGTTCTGCACGAGAATCGATTTGAGCCGTTCGATCTGCGAATTTTTCTCGCTGAATATGCAGACTTTATAGTTGTTCTCCAATTTCTCCCGGATGTCCGCCGTCAGCAATTCAAAATTTTTGTTAAACACCGGTTGGGGAGCGATATTGAATGGGATTACTGTATCATTGTCTACCGCAAGCGGTGTATCGATGTACACTTTTCTGAATCGATCCAACGAGCGGAAGAAATCTCGTTTTCGGTACATATCGGAAGAGTCCAGCCACAGAAGCGTATCTTCCGGGAACAGGTCGGCCGCCGGTATACCTGTTTCTTTTAAATGATTTACCAGATCCGGAAAGATATCTACAGCGTCCCGTTCTTCTTTGGATAATTGGGTGTTGCTATCGAACACGTGGATGTTCTCAATCTCGTTTCCGAAAAAAGAAACACGGAAAGGATCGTTGTTTGAATAGGAAAAAATGTCAATTATGGAACCTCGCACAGCAAATTGCCCGGGTTGCGACACAAAATCAACCCGCTCAAAACCCTGCTCGGCAAGCATATTTCGAATCTTATCGTAGGAAATTTCGTCTCCTTTCCTGATTTTCAACAAGGAACTTTTGACCTTTGAAGGGGCTGGAACAGGCTCTTCAAGCGCTTCGGGATAAGTCACGATGAAAATCCGATCATCAGTGCCGGGAGAATTCATCAGTTTACCCAGGGCGGCTGTGCGCTGTACGCTTAAAGAGGATTTGAAGTTGCTTTTTTCCACTCCTTTTCCGGTATCCGGCATATAGAAAATCACGTCCCCTTCAACAAGATTATACAAATCACCGGAACAGTATTCTGCGCTGTCCCGGTCGGGCAGAACCACGACATGGGTTCCGTTTTCAGCGACCTGAGCGAGCACAAACCACCGAGCAGAAAGAAACAATCCCTTGCAAAATACTTCCTTTGATACAGTCAGCCGATTCTTTAATTTTTCAGCCGTTCCCGAACTTATCAACATATGAGGCGAAAATCTGTTCATAAGTTGTTTATAACCTTGTTGATAATCTCTTCAATTTTGTTCATTTATTTTCCAGGAAACTTATCAACACTTGATAAAAAAGAAATCCATAGCCTTTTCAACAGGTGAATATCTTTATAAATTATTATAAATCAGTATTATATAAAGATATCAACTTTTCAACAACACTATAATAATCATCAAGATTTAAATAAAAAAGATATATTTGTATTGAATTTAAAGGAAGGTCTCATGCCTGATTTCGATCCACGCTACTTCAATACCGATTCTTCGGCTGACAAAGATAAGGATTTGGATGGAATTATCCGACCGCAGGAACTTGACGATTTCACCGGACAGCGGGAAATCGTCTCCAATCTGAATGTTTACATCAAAGCGGCGAAAATGCGGGACGAAGCCCTTGATCATGTGCTGTTTCATGGACCTCCCGGCTTGGGAAAAACAACCCTTGCCCACATCATCGCCAACGAGATGGACGTGAATATGAAGATCTCGTCCGGACCGGTATTGGACAAACCGGGCGATCTCGCCGGCCTGCTCACCTCGCTGGAGAAAGGAGATGTGCTTTTCATTGATGAAATTCATCGGCTTTCCGCCGAAGTAGAGGAATATCTCTACTCCGCCATGGAAGACTATGTCATCGATATCATGATCGACAAAGGGCCGGGGGCGCGTTCCGTCCGCATTTCGCTCAATCCTTTCACACTCGTAGGAGCGACCACGCGCAGTGGCTTGCTGACTGCCCCGCTTCGGGAACGGTTCGGTATCAACTGCGCCCTGGAATATTACGACACCTCCGATCTGATTCGGATTGTCAAGAGGAGCGCGAGGATCCTGCACGTAGGAATCGACGAAGAAGCTTCGAAGGAAATCGCGCTTCGGAGCCGGGGCACGCCCCGCATCGCGAACGTCCTACTCAAACGTGTACGGGATTTCGCCCAGGTTATGGGGGATGGTCATATTGATTTGAACATCTCGCAATATGCCCTCAACAAACTCAAGATTGACACGAGAGGATTGGATTCCATCGACAACAAGATCCTCCGTACCATCATCACGACTTTCAAAGGAGGTCCGGTCGGCGCGAATACCATCGCTACTGCGATCAGCGAAGATCAGGGAACCTTGGAGGAAGTGTACGAGCCATTTCTGATCAAGGAAGGTTTTATCGTACGCACCCAACGGGGAAGGATTGCGACGGAACTTGCATATCATCATCTAGGGCTGGACGCAGAATTGAAAGTCAATAAAGAAGAAAATGGTTCGCTTTTTTAGTGCATTGCTTGCGTTCTCGCTGAGTGTCAACGCTTGGTGCTGTACTTCCGTGATCATTTCCGGACGGATCCGACCGGACGGAAAGCCCGTGATGATGAAACATCGGGATACGAATGAACTTCACAATGAAATCCGATGGTTTCAAGGGGATGTATATTCCTTTATCGGACTGGTCAATACACCATCCAAAGGCGGCGAAGTCTGGGCTGGAACCAACACGGCCGGATTTTGTATTATGAACACGGCTACATATGATCTGAAGGATGATGATGTACCCCAATCCGAAATGGACAAAGAAGGAGTCTTCATGTACAAAGTCCTTGGAGTCTGCGCGGACTTGCAGGATTTTGAGAACTTTCTGGACACGCTTCCGAAGCCTTGGGGGGTAGAGGCCAATTTCGGGATTATTGATGCGGAGGGAGGGGCGGCCTACTACGAGATGAACAATCACAAATGGACAAGGTTCGATGTGAATGCGATTCCTTCCGGATACCGGGTGGTGACGAATTTCACGGAAACCGGCCGGGTGGAAGACCGGCGCGGTGTGAACCGCTATGAAAAAGCCCAAGAAATCATTGCCGGCATGGATCTCGCTACAGCCGGACACAAGGAATTGTTCAACGCGATTTCCCGTTCCGGAAATCCCATTGAACGCGAAATCACTTCTTCTTCGATTGTGTTCGAAGGGATTGTTCCGGGAGAGGATCCGTCACACACCGTTATGTGGACACTCTGCGGCTTTCCGTCCAGCGCGCTCTATCTGCCCTGCACGGTTAAATACCATGCGTGCGACATATCTTCCCTTGTCTGCAGCAATGCTTTGTATGTTAAAAATAAAACGCAACGCAAAGGTTGCGCCGAGGTTTGTCGTAAAATCGAAAAACAGATCGACCGGAAATTCAATCACGAACTTTCGGCGCGAGAGTATGATTCACTCGTGTCGAAAATGGTGCGAAAGTACATAAACGCTTCGCTCAAAATTGCGGAATCCGATAAAAATCATTAAGATTGCGGGTTGAATTAACTTTATTTGAATAATACAAATCAAACATATTTAAAAATGGCCGATAAATTAATCTCGAAGATTCCTGACGGACCGTTGGCTGAAAAGTGGACCAAGCGCAAATCAGAGCTTCGTCTTGTCAATCCGAACAACAGAAGAAAACTTGAGATCATCGTTGTGGGTACGGGCCTGGGAGGAGCTTCCGCTGCGGCCTCTCTGGGAGAACTGGGATACAATGTAAAGATTTTCTGCATCAGTGATTCTCCCCGTCGGGCGCATTCTATCGCCGCGCAGGGGGGAATCAACGCAGCGAAGAATTACCAAAATGATAACGACTCCGTCTATCGTCTTTTCTACGATACGATCAAAGGAGGCGACTATCGTAGCCGGGAGGCCAATGTCTATCGCCTTGCGGAAGTCAGCGGTCCCATTATCGACCAGTGTGTCGCGCAGGGCGTTCCTTTCGCCCGGGAATATGGCGGTTATCTTGACAATCGTTCTTTCGGCGGCGTGCAGGTGAGTCGTACTTTCTATGCTAGAGGACAAACCGGCCAACAGCTCCTGCTCGGAGCCTATGCCGCGCTTAATCGTCAGGTTGCGGCCGGAACCGTGACCAGCTACCCGCGTTACGAGATGCTGGATCTTGTGGTGATCGACGGTCAGGCAAAGGGAATCATCGCCCGGAATTTGGTTACCGGTAAATTGGAGCGTTTCGGCGCTCATGCGGTTGTCATCGCGACCGGTGGTTACGGGAACGCTTATTTCCTTTCCACCTATGCAATGTATAGCAATGGTTCCGCAGCGATGCAGTGTTACCGGAGAGGGGCCTATTTCGGCAACCCCTGCTTCGCGCAGATTCATCCGACCTGCATTCCGGTTCATGGAGAGCAGCAAAGCAAACTGACGCTCATGTCCGAATCGTTGCGCAACGACGGCCGCATCTGGGTACCCAAAAAGACGGAGGATGTAATGAAGTTGCGCAAGCGCGAGATCAAGGCTTCCCAAATTCCTGAAGAGGATCGGGATTACTATCTCGAGCGCCGCTATCCTGCTTTCGGCAACTTGGTTCCGCGTGACGTGGCTTCCAGAGCTGCCAAAGAGCGTTGCGACGCCGGTTTCGGTGTAAACGAAAACGGTCTGGCGGTATTTTTGGATTTCTCTGATGCCATCAAGCGTCTGGGCCGTCAGCGGGTACAGGAACGCTACGGCAACCTCTTTGATATGTATTTCAAGATCACTGACGTAAGCCCTTGGGAAGAGCCGATGATGATCTATCCGGCCATCCACTATACGATGGGCGGCATTTGGGTGGACTACGATCTCCAGACTACGATCCCCGGCTTGTACGCGATCGGAGAAGCCAACTTCTCTGATCACGGAGGCAATCGCCTCGGCGCGTCTGCTCTCATGCAGGGTCTTGCCGATGGTTATTTCATCTTGCCGGTCACGCTGCCTGACTATCTTTCCAATAAATTCTTTGAGCCGAAGGCGGACACGAATGCTCCTGAATTCGAGCAGACAGAAAAAGAAGTGCAGGCGCGGATCGACCGATTGTTCGCTGTCAACGGGAAGGTTTCCGTTGATACTCTCCACAAGAAACTCGGCAACATCATGTGGGAATATGTCGGAATGACGCGTAATGAGGCCGGTCTAAAAGAAGGCATCAAACGGATTCGGGAACTCCGGGACTATTTTTGGGAGAATGTTTGCGTTCCGGGAACGCAATATACCTTCAATCAGGAATTGGAAAAAGCCCTCCGTCTCGTAGATTTCTTCGATATCGGAGAACTCATGGCCATAGATGCCTTGCACCGGAAAGAGTCGTGCGGCGGCCATTTCCGCGAGGAGAGCCAGACACCGGACGGAGAAACCAAGCGTGACGACAAGAATTTTATGTATGTCGCTGCGTGGGAGTACAAGGGAGAAGGAAAAGAACCCGTACTTCATAAGGAACCGCTTGACTATCAGTTTATCAAAGTAGCAACCAGAAACTATAAAGACTAACGGCAATGGATTTTAATCTGAAAATATGGCGTCAGAAAAACGCCAAGGACAAGGGTCATTTCGAGACCTATCGCGTGACCGGAATCGAAGAAGACGCTTCGTTCCTCGAAGTGCTGGACATCCTGAACGAGCAGCTGATCCGCGAGGGCTGCGATCCGGTTGCCGTTGAGCGGGGCTGCAAGAGCAGCGGCCCTGTGTCTTTCGACCACGATTGCCGCGAGGGTATCTGCGGGGCTTGTTCCCTCTTCATCGACGGCCGCGCCCACGGTCCGGATGAAGGTGTTACTGTTTGTCAGCTCTTCATGCGGCATTTCAAGGATGGCGCGACCATTACGGTGGAGCCGTTCCGGAGCCGCGCGTTCCCGATTATCAAGGACTTGGTGGTGGACCGCACGGCGTTTGACAAAATTCTTCAGGCCGGCGGATTCATTTCAGTCCGAACCGGATCCGCTCAGGACGCCAACAATATTTTGATTCCCCACGAGCAGGCGGAAGAGAGTATGGATGCTGCCGCCTGCGTGGGTTGCGGCGCTTGCGTGGCCACGTGTAAAAACGGTTCTGCCATGCTGTTTGTCGCGGCAAGGGTATCCTCTCTCGCTTTGCTGCCGCAAGGCCGTCCCGAGGCTGCGAGAAGGGCGCGGAATATGGTTGCGAAGATGGACGAGTTGGGCTTCGGCAACTGCACAAACACCCGTGCCTGCGAGCTTGAGTGCCCGAAAGGCATCACCGTCGCGCACATCGCCCGTCTTAACCGCGAATTCTTGAAAGCCAAGTTCTCGGAATAGCCTTACCTTCGGTCATTTGTCCGTCACAGCACGCGTCTGGTTCCTTGGCGACCATCTTCCGGAACACCCGCTACCAGAGGAAGTTGTTGAAGGGGTAGCGGCCGGCATGGATCTCGGCGACCATCTTGTAGAGGTCGTGCCGGAGTTTCTCCAACCCGGTTCGATTCTTCGCCGAAATGAAGATGCAGGGAGTCTTTTCCTGGGCGAGCCAACTGTTCTTCAGTTCTTCTAAAGTCCGGTTCTCCTTCCCTTTCGGTGTCAGGGAATATTCATCATATTCTTCATATTCGTAGGCGTCGATCTTGTTGAAGACGACGTAAACCGGCTTGTCGGCGGCCCCGATTTCATGAAGGGTGTTCTCCACGACCTGCATCTGTTCCTCGAAGCCCGGATGTGAAATATCTACCACATGCAGCAGGATGTCCGCTTCCCGCACCTCGTCCAGGGTGCTTTTGAAGGCCTCGATGAGTTGGGTGGGCAGTTTCCGGATGAAACCGACCGTATCGCTGAGCAGGAAGGGGACATTTTCAAGAACCACTTTGCGGACAGTCGTGTCCAAGGTCGCGAATAGTTTATCCTCCGCGAATACGTCGGACTTCGACAGCATGTTCATGATGGTGCTTTTCCCGACATTGGTGTAGCCGACTAGGGCGAGCCGCACCAGGGATCCGCGGTTCCCTCGCTGGGTCGCCATCTGCCGGTCGACTTTCTGAAGCTGTGTCTTCAGCCGTGTGATCCGCGCCTTGACGATCCGCCGGTCGGCTTCGATCTGGGTCTCACCCATTCCGCCTCGGGTTCCCCGTCCTCCGCGCTGCCGTTCAAGGTGGGTCCACATACCCGCCAGGCGCGGCAGCAAATAATTGTAGCGCGCCAATTCCACCTGCATCTTTGCATAGGAAGTCTGTGCCCGCTGCGCGAAGATTTCCAAAATCAGGCTGGTCCGGTCGATGACCGAACTGTCCTTGATGATTTTTTGGATGTTGCGTTGTTGTATGGCGGACAGCTCGTCATCGAAAATGACGTACGTGATCTCATTTTCTTCACAGTACTGCGCGATTTCTTCCAGTTTTCCGCTCCGGATGTACGTCGCGTTGTCCGGTTTGTCGACTTTCTGGAGGAACTGCTTGTCCGGCATCGCTCCTGCGGTCTGCGCGAGAAATTGCAGCTCGTCAAGGTATTCAATAACTTTTCTTTCGTCGTCGTTCTGCTTGATGATTCCGACAAATACAGCTTTTTCGGTCGGTATCTGTTCTATCATATTATGTGTCTTCACTCAAAAAAGGCCATCCGACAGGGACGGCCTTTGCAAGATTCTTTGTCAAAGTTACCTGAGTTGGAAGATGACGGGGAACGTGTACGTCACTTTGACGGCGCGGTCTCTCTGTCTTCCGGGCTCCCACTTTGGTGACAGGGATACGACCCGTACCGCTTCCTTGTCCAGCGACGGATCGACTCCCCGGAGGACCTTTATGTTGGAGACGGATCCGTCGGGGTTTACGGTGAACTGGAGGG
>JAAYJQ010000006.1 GCA_012522855.1 Bacteroidales bacterium | reverse complement strand
GATGCCGCGGTGCGGCTGCCGGAAGCTCCAGGTGCTGCTTGCGGAGTCCGGCCACGTCATCGGGCGCGACCGCCTGTTCTCCCTGCTGCGCGAGGGCGGGATGCTGGTGCGCCGCAGGCGCTGCCGCCAAGGTCATCGACATGCTCCGCAACGAGGATGTCATTCTCTCGCTCAAGGGTGGTGAGTCAGTGGCTCTCTTCCCCATCGCGAAGATGCATATATGAATAAAGAACTGCCTTCAACCGATTTCATGTATTTTTTTATTGAATTTTTCCCGTGGAATCCGAGCGGCCTTGCGTATCTTGACCTTGTAGTTGTAGATGGTCCGGACAGAGTACTTGAGCAGGTCGGCGATGGTGTTGGAGTCTTCTATTCCAAGACGTATCAGAGCGAAGATGCGGAGTTCCGTGTTAAGTTTCTCTCCTTTTTTCAACACGATCTTGGACGACTCTTCCAACAGAGAGTTAAACTGTTCTACGAAGTTCGGGAAAATCGCCAGGAAGGAAGTATCGAAGGAGTCGTAGAAGGCATCGATCTCTTCTTCTACTGTCGTAGATGCAATCATCTCTTTGAGCAGCTGATCGACTTTACCGTATCGAAGCTGTTTGATGACATTTGATTCTATGGCCTTGATCTTGTTGATGTTCTCGGATAGCTGTGACAGGAAGAGCCCGATGTATTGTTCCTTGATACTATTAGCTTCTGATAAGTCGGCATTGGCTCGCTGGAGTTCAGAATAGGCTTCCGTCAGATGGTTGTTGAGCCTGTTTAAATCTTTCTTCGACCTTGTAGCGCTCCGCATCATTTTGGCCAACAGAATGACACTGGCGATGAGCAGCGGGGCCAGAAGGGTGAGGCACAAGGTGAAGACCTTCAACCATCGGGAATTCTTCAAGACCGTTTGTTCATAAGCACGTTGGATACGGATCAGATAATGTGAGATTTTCCATGGGCGGAGTTTCGCATTATAGAAGACCGCATCCTCCAAGGCCATCTGAATATAGCGGAAACTTCGGTCTATGTCTATGTCTATCAAATCTTTGGCTACCAGAGTCAAAGAGGCGTAATCCTTGACTACGTTTATGAAATCCGCTTTGGCGGAAGTGACTTCCCAAAGGATCTTTTCGGACTCCAGTCCCAAAGAATCGCAAAGGACAGATTCTACCCATGCGGACTTGGCATATGGATGCGATTTTTTGTCAATAGAACCAAGCAGGGCAGCATTTTCAATCCTAGCTTTCTCGAACTGCTGCTGTGAAGCCAATAGACTGATATGCATATACTTCCAGTCATAGGAGTCTTCAGGATAGAGTTGCAGCAACTTTTCCATATATGTCTGAGGATTGTCTAGGTGTAGGTTGCCTTCACATCCAAGGGAATTTTCGACGATGTTGTCCGCCAGGCGGTATAGAGAATAATAGTAGTCTGGCAATAGATAGTCAGGCAAAGCCGTGGAATCTACTTGCTCGCTCAGCACGTAGTAAGATTCCGTGTAGTAGCCTGCATTAGCCAGTATTTCCCCCTGTTTGATAGTAGTCCATGCGATACCGTTAGGGCGGTTCGCCTTCTGAGCAACGCTTCGGCAGATGCCGATCCATGCTAGAGTTGAGTCGAAATTATAAGGTGAGTATTCTTCAACAAGGTTGCGTGCGAGGGCGAACCGGTCTTGGTAAGAACGTGCGATTTGAAAGGAACTTTTCAGGGCGTTGATACGTTCCTGTTTCCGGTACTCCTGTTCAGGACGGGAAGCAATAGAAGCATCCAACTCTTCCAAGGCCTTGGAGAGAGGAGCGGGCAGCTTTTGAGGAATGCTGTTGCAAGCCATGCAGAAGCACATTGTAAGAAGAATACGTATCGTGAGTTTGATCAAATTTATTTAGAAGCTATTTTAGAAATAAATATAAAATTGAATATATTTGGCGTAAATAATTGATTATTAGCAGCTTATCAAATAACATTTCGTAACTTTAAGATAATCAGTCATTTACGTTATGAAATCGGATTATTCAACTAACCTCACTGATAATCAGTGACAAGTTATCGAAAAAAACGTCAATCCGCAAGAGAGAACGAGAAAACATCCGCTCCGAGAAATTATGAATGCGATCCTTTATATCAACAAGACAGGCTGTCAATGAAGAATGCAAATCAAGGAGTTTGCCCCATCATTATTACTTTAGGAAATGGAAACTTGAGAGGGTTATCGAGGACATCATGGATACGCTGCCCGCAAGGATATCGATGGCAACAAGAAAGTAGGAAGGAGAAAACACGTTGTGGTTGATGCGCTTGGACTTCCTCTCACTAATCAGCGAACTAAAAACTTTTTCAAGCATAATGATGCTAACAAGGTAATAAATGAGGATGATAATAGTAATTGGCAATTTCCCTATATAAGTCCAACATGGTCGGCTCCGGCATCGTAATCAGAGCCTTCTGGTAGTGGAAAGACGTAGCCTGATATTTGTCAGTTTCCATGATCTTCGTTTTTGTGCGAAGGAACGGAGACGCACCGTTGGCCACAAAACGTAATCGCAGAGACGCTTACCTTTTCATTTACTTTTTGAACGTTTTAATGATGTACTAATCAATTGAATCTCTGTGTTTTCTTTTAATCATCCCCACTTTATAAGTACTTTTTCAATACTCAAAATCAGAGCGGTTATTTTTTTATATATTTTTACTTCAAATATTTTAGGTATACCACTTTATTTGATAAAACTATTCCTGTTCCATGATTGACCATCTGGAAACACATTGTTTTATCATTAGTCTGACCGCTGCCTCTGTCCATGGCACAATACATCCCGCACATCCCGCTCTTGTTGAAACAAACCAACAACATAATTAATCATGACATAACACGAAACAATAGTAGAAAATATTTGTAATGCGTAAAGCTGCATACAAGCCTGTAAATAGTTAAACTTTAATATTTTATATCAGTTCTTTAACTACCGCAATTTGATTTATGGGTTCTTTCCCACTGATTATGAGCGAAGGCAAGTATGTTTTTTAAAGTTACCGACCTTATATCCCGTCAGATCTTTTAATTGTTCATTCAAAATCAAGATGTCAATGAACTTATATTATTTTGAAATAATAATATAAAAACATCAGTAATAAGCAGAAAACAACAATAAATGCGGCCTTCACAGGTCGAAACCCTATTAATTAATTACCACACAAAAGTCTAACAAAAAATCCATGAGACATTACTTACAGTTTATCACTGTTGCTATGATCATGTTGCTCTGTCCGATGCCGCTGGCTTTCCAGGCTTTTGCGGTGAATTTTCAGGCGCAACAGGGTAGAATCACAGCAAAAGGTGTGATCCTCAATGTTCAAGGCGAACCGGCAATCGGAGCCTCCGTTTTCGAGAAAGACAACCCGACCAATGGTGTTGTCGCCGAAGTGGACGGAACGTTCTCGATTTCGGTTCCCGAAGGGGCCACCCTTGTCTTCTCCTCGATTGGCTATACCACCCAGGAAGTCATCGCTTCTCCCAACATGCGCGTTGTGCTTGCCGACGACAATGAAATGCTCGAAGATGTCGTGGTCGTAGGATACGGTGTACAGCGAAAGGAAACCCTTACGGGCGCTGTTACCGCAATCACGGCCGAAGACATTGAGATCACCAAGTCCGAGAACTTCATCAACAACCTCCAGGGTAAGATGCCCGGACTTTTGATACGTCAAAAGACCGGTGAACCGGGAACCTTCGACAACATGATTTCCATCCGTGGCTACGGCACCCCGCTCGTCGTCATCGACGGTATCACCCGTAGGGGTACTGAAGACCTCTCCCAACTCGTTTCCGAAGACATTGAGAGCGTTTCCATCCTGAAGGATGCCTCCGCCGCCATCTACGGCCTTAATGCAGCGAACGGTGTTATCATCGTAACCACCAAGAAGGGAAAGAACGAACGCGCACTCGTTTCCTATAACAATACCCTCGGCTTCAAGAATCCGACCGGTTTCGAGCGCACGACTGACGCCCTTTCCTTCTATGAACTCAAGAATGAGATGGACCGCAACATCGGCAAGACTCCGTCCTACTCTGAAGATTTCCTCAACAGGTACCGCAACGGACAAGCCGGCTATACGGATCACGACTGGCTAAAGCTCTACATGAAGGATTATGCCTTCCAGCAGGACCACAACCTGACCGTTCGCGGAGGATCTGATGCGGTCGGTTATTTTGTTTCTTTCGGATATAACGAAGACAATGGTCTGCTCCGCAGCGGTATCCAGTACTTCAAGCGTTACAATTTCCGTACAAACCTCACCGTCGAGCTGAGCAAGAACCTCCAGCTCGCTGTCAATATCAACGGCCGCTGGACCGAGCAGCGCCAGCCTCGTGAGGACTTCATGTGGACTTACAAGACTCTCCTCGTCAATGAGCGCGGTGTCGGTCCTTACTCCATAGACGCCAACGGCAATGAGATCCCCGGCCACTATTCATACATCCAGCCGGAAGGCAAGAACGCAGCTGCTCTGACCGATCCGGATGCTGACGGTTACCGTCGTACCCGCGGTTTGAATTACCAGACCAGCATGGAGTTCCGTTATACTGCCCCGTTCCTGAAGGGTCTCACCCTCTCCGCTCTGGCTTCCTATGACGGATCCAACTCCAACTACGATTCCCTGCAGAAGTCTTATCAGCTATATGACTACTACACGGATGCTAAATCCAGCATGTTCGGCAGTGACAGCTATTCCAACACCCTCCGTCTTTACCAGAAGATCTACGGTCGTCTCCAGGCAAACTACACCAAGAAAATCCAGAATCACACCATCACTGCGACCCTTGTCGGTGAAGCTTCCGCTCTCCGTAACGACAACCTTTCCGGCGGTCGTCAATTTGCTGGCCTCTACACCCACGACATCATAGACATGGGTAACAGTTCGACTGCCTCAAACTCCGGATCCCGCAGTTTCACCCGTCTGGCAGCCTACCTTGGACGTCTGAACTACGACTTTAAGGGTAAATATCTCGTCGAGGCTGTCGCCCGTTACGATGGTTCTTACCGTTACGCTCCTTCCAAGCGCTGGGCTTTCTTCCCATCCGCTTCCATAGGATGGCGTATCACTGAAGAGCCTTGGATGAAAGAACTCATCCCAGCGATGAACAACCTCAAAATACGTGCTTCCTACGGCAAGAGCGGCATGGACACCGGTAACGCATGGGAGTATGTCCGCGCATACAGTAGTTCAGCCAACAACGGTTACACCTTCGACGGAACTACCCTGACTCCGGGCATGACCGCCCCTGGCGTGGTCAACGACAACCTAACCTGGGTAACCTCCATCATCACTAACCTTGGTGTTGATTTTGAACTGTGGAGAGGCCTTCTCGGCGGTACTTTCGAGCTTTTCCAGAGGAAGAACGAAGGCACCCTAGGGAACTCTTTGGCAGTGATTCCGAACACATTCGGCGCTTCCTTCCCTCAGGAGAACCTTTTTTCCAACAAGAACTTCGGTTTCGAGTTCTCCCTGTATCACACCAAGCAGATTTCCCGCGACTTCAACTACACCATCTCCGGGAACTTTACTTATGCACGCAGTATGAACTTGCATGTCACGAACAATGAGCCGATTTCCCAGTTTAACACCTGGACCAGCCGCAATGAGAACCGCTATACCGGTTATACCTGGTTCTTTGACTACAACGGACAGTTCACTGACATCTTGGAATATGAAACTGCTCCCCTTTATGGTGGCAGCAACGGTAACTCACTGATGCTTCCGGGGTCCTACCGTCTTGAAGACCTCAATGGAGACGGTATGATCAGTAACGCTGACCGCCGTGTCCAGAAATGGAGGCGCGGAACCAACCCGCCGATTCAGTATGGACTGAACATCACTCTTAACTACAGGCAGTTCGACATGAGCATGGTTTGGCAGGGTGCCTCAGGCTACTACATTCAGTATTCTAATAATGACATCTGGGGCTACGGCCGTTACCCTACCACTTTCGAGAAGTTCAAGGATCGCTGGCACACCGCCAACTTGAATGATGATCCTTTTAACCCTGCTACCAAGTGGGTGAGCGGTTTCTACCCGGCACTCAAGACCTACGGCCACGCAGGCACCTATGACATGGGAAACAATGGTGGTACGGGTAACACCATGATCGACATCTGGAACCCGGACGCCACCTATCTGCGTCTCAAGACCCTCGAAATCGGATACACACTGCCGAAGAGTGTACTGCAGACCGTCAAGATCAGTAGAGCCCGTATCTACCTTAACGGATTCAACCTCCTTACTTTCTGCAACAAACTGCTCAAAGAGGCCGACCCGGAGCGTGAAGAGCGCGACTGGAGCGCGGGTCTGGCATATCCGCTGATGCGTTCCTATAACATTGGTGTCAACATCACATTCTAATGAAGGAAGAATAATGAAAAAGATATTATATCCGATAATTTCGCTCATCGCCGCCCTCAGCCTTTATAGCTGTACGGACTGGCTGGAACTGGAGTCCCTGACCAAGGTCTCCGAAAGTACCCTGACTTCTTCCGAAGGTGGTATCATGCAGCTTGTCGCCAAGATGTACAACATCACGCCGATGGAAGACTTCCGTTACCGTCCGAACTCCGGTTACCACAGATATGACTGGGACGGAGGCGCCGGTGACATGCAGATGGTCGACATGTACACTCAATATTCCTGCCGCTCTGACGGTTTCGGGATAAACTTCACTACCAACCACTGGTCCACCTATTATGAGAACATCCGTCAGGTCAACCTGTTCCTCGAGACTATTGCGAAAGCTGAGGGGGATGGAGTCATCTCCGCTGATGCTGCCAAGCGTTATAGCGCAGAGGGCTATTTCACCCGTGCATATATTTATTTGTCCCTTGCCCGCCGTTACGGTGGCGTTCCCATCATCGACAGGGTACAGGACGGTGATTATATCCCCGGCGGAGACGGAAGTGAACTAATAATTGACCGTTCGACCGAGAAAGCGACATGGGAGTTCATCCTCTCTGACTGTGACAAGGCCGCTGCCGGTCTGCCGGAAAGTGTTGGCGATTACCGTGCTACCAAGTGGGCCGCTCTCGCCCTAAAGGCCCGTGCCGCCCTTTACGCTGCTTCCATCGCGAAATACAGCGGCAAGTACACCATGACCGGCGAAGCCGTCACCAAGAATCTGGTCAGCATGAGCACTTCTGATGCCAACGCTTTCTACCAGGAGTGCATCAGCGCATGCGAGCAAATCATCAACAACTCTGGGAAGAAACTCGCCGGTGGCAAACAGACCGATCCCGCAAAGGCGGCTGAATTGTACCAGAACATTTTCATGCATCCGGAAAGCGCCGGTGACGAAGTCATTTTTAGTCGCGCTTACCTTGACGGCACTGTTCTTTGGGGACAGGGCCACTGCATGGACATCTACTTCAGCCCCGCACAAAAGAACCCGGGATTCCATAAATATGCCCGTTGGAGCGTCACCTCAGAACTTGTCGACCTTTATGAGGATTACACTGATGACGGCACCGGAAAGAGCGCCCCGATCAAGACTCGCACCGACGGGAATGAGACCGCTGTCTTCCACAATGTCAACGCCAACGAGAACGTTGCCACGACAGACTTCATCAAGTATGACAACGTGACAGATCCGTTTAAGGACAAAGATGCACGCCTGCGTGCGAGCGTCATTATTCCGGGCTCCACTTATGCCGGCCAACTGATTACCATCCAGGGTGGTATGTTCAAGACCGACGGCAATCCCTACATATATCAGAAGACATCCGAGACTGTCGGCGACGTTACTTACTACTCCTACGGCGGCGAATCCAAGGCCATCGACTATTCGGGCTTCGATGGTGCAGGAGGTGACTCCGACAACTGCTCCATCACCACGACCGGCTTCTCCATCCGCAAATTCCTGTCGGAGGGAAATATGCCTGCGGGTATACAGGCTTCTTCCACCACTACCTGGATCGACATGCGTCTGGCTGAGGTTTATCTCAACTATGCTGAGGCCGTCGTCGAGTCCGGTTCTGGCGATAAGACCAAAGCAGCCCAGTATCTCAATGATATCCGTCACCGAGCAGCCCACAAGGACAATATCCCTCTGACGCTGGAGAACGTCCTCAAGGAGCGCAAGGTCGAGCTCTTCGGTGAGGGCCAGCTCTATTGGGACAACTTCCGCCGTCGCGATATGCACGAACTCTGGAGCAGTTCTTCCCGTCATGGCATCATGCCGTTACTTGACTTGCGTAGCGGAAGCCCGAAGTACGTTTTCGTCCGTATCAACCAGAAAAATGACGAAACTTCTCCGAGGACCTTCGACCAGACATCCTACTATCTTTCAATCCCTGGGCGCAACGTTAACAAACTGGTCGATAACCCGGGTTATTAACATTAATCTTTCTGACACATGAAAAAAGTATTGTTAGTCGCAGCAAGTGTCCTCTTTCTAATGACCTCCTGCCAACTCGATAACTACGACGGTCCGAACGCTAAGATCCATGGCCGGATACTGGATGAGAAGACCGGTGAACTGGTCGGTACCGACATCCAGAACGGTTCTCGACTAATGGTCTATGAGCAGGGCTATGCCGCCTCAGAAACCCATTCCAATGGCGAGACCTGGGTCATAATGAATACTGGAGAGTATGCGAATAACCTAGTCTTTGCTGGCGAGTACGAAGTAATCTTCGAGAATGGAAATTTCTACGGTTTCAATGACTTCTTCACAATCAACAAGGGTGACAACGAAGTCGACTGGAAGGTCACACCTTACCTGCGCATCAAGAATTGCTCCATTTCCAAGAGCGGGAGTATCGTTACAGCGAAGTTCAGTCTCGAGGGCGGAAAGGGCAACGAGAAGGTAAGTGAAGTCCGTCTCTTCGCTTTTTCCGACAAATGGGTCGGCAACTATGTCAAGTTCCCCATTGAAGGGGGTAGCAAGATAGCCTTTGGTGCCAAGGATGGCGCCGGCAACATAGCCAATCCTGTCGTGACAGTTGACCCGTCCAGGGAATACACTCTGACAATCGATACAGAAAAGAATAAGTCGTTCTTCAAGTACACCGGTAAGAACTACTACTTCCGTGTCGGAGCCAAGGCTTCTGTCTCGGGAGCTGGCACGATCCGTCACAACTATTCCGAACTCGTAAAAATCGCGTTCTGATACGCTTCTGATTCCCGTGTGGGCCCGGCGAGGGCTTGGCCCGCACGGAATTATTGCTCCTTTCAAGATGATCTGAACCGTCTTGTGTGGAAGACTTGTCCTTAAACCATTCCCGATAATGAAAAAAAATCTTAGTACACTCATCCTGTTATGGATGGCCTGCGCCAGTGCATTCGCAGCAAAGCAGCCTCTCTCCCATTCCGTCTATACGCTCAGGCCCGACGACCCCGAAGCCATCTATTTCACCCCTGAGAACTATGGTTTCAAGGCAGACGGGAAATCCGACGTGACAGCAGCCCTACAGCAGGCCATCAATGATGTCAAGACCAAGTATGCCTTCGGGATTTTATATCTGCCCGAGGGTGAATACCGGATCACCAAGACAATCACAATCCCCCCTAATGTCCGCCTGATTGGCTTCGGCAAAAAACGTCCCGTCTTTTACTTGGCGGACAATACGCCCGGTTATCAAAACGAACGAAACTATATGATATGGTTTACCGGTGGCCTCGCTCGCGAGGGTATGCAGCCTTCAGATGCCAATGCTGGAACCTTCTACAGCGCCCTGTCCAACGTAGACTTTCGCATCGGCAAGGGCAATCCCCAGGCCGTGGCCATCCGCAGCCATTTCGCTCAGCACAGTTTCCTCAATCACATTGATTTCCAGATGGCTCCAGACGCTCTCGCCGGAATCTGGGACCTGGGCAATGAAGTCGAAGACCTGCGCTTCTATGGCGGTCAGTACGGTATTATCTCAAGCCGTCCTTCCCCGAGCTGGCCGGTCATGGTCGTGGACACATATTTCGAAGGTCAAAAGAAAGCAGCAGTCCTGGGCAAGGATCTTGGCGCCGCATTCGTGGGCATGCACGTCAAGAATGTGCCGATTGCTTATGAGAGCGCTGATAATACGCGGGATATCGTATACATTGAAAAAGCCTTATTTGAGAATATCTCGGACGCTGCCGTCAAGATAGCAGTCGAAGGCATTCCCACAAATCTCATCAACCTCCAGGACATAACCTGCAGCAATGTTCCCGTAGCTGTTTATTACAAGCCCAGCCAAAAGGCTGTTGTCGGCAAGGGCAAGGCTTACAATATCAAGACCTTCACCTACGGCATTACTTATGACTCCGCAGATGCCGTACCCGCTATCCGCGAAACTGCCGAAATCAATCCAGTCGTCAAAGCCCCGATGTCTCTCGAGAAGGACTTGCGTTCACTGCCTGGCATGGAGACTTGGGTGAGTGTCAAGAAATATGGCGCCAAGGGCGATGGGGTCACCGATGACACCGAAGCATTTGAGAAAGCCATCGCTGCAAACGAAGTGATTTATGTCCCTACGGGATGGTACCGTCTCACCCGTACTTTAAAACTAGGTCCGAAGACCAAACTCATCGGTCTCCACACTTATGCTACCCAGTTCGTCCTTAGCGAGAGCGAACCTGCGTTTAGCGGTTTCGGCGGACCTGTCCCCATGATCGAATCCTTCCCTGGAGGCGACAACATCTTCAACGGTATTGGCATTTTCACCGGAGCGTACAATTACCGCGCAGTCGGCCTCAAATGGCAGTCTTCTGCGGAATCATTCCTCAATGACGTCAAGTTCGTCGGCGGTCACGGTACACTGCGCAAACCGGTTCTCGTTGACCCGAACGCCACTCCTAGGGTCGGCAACATATCGGGACGGGGGTTCTCCCGCATCCCGAGTTCCCCGTCCGCCCCGGTCTACGTCCAGGGCAAGGACCAGGCTTGGGACAACCAGTACTGGAGCCTGTGGATCACCAATGGTGGAGGCGGCACCATCAAGGATGTGTGGTCGGCTAACACCTATGCCGCTGCCGGGGTGTACATCAGCGAGACCCAGACCCCGGGACGCATCTATTGCATGTCGCTGGAGCACCATGTCCGAAGCGAAGCGCGCATGACCAATGTTGCCAACTGGAAAATCTACTGCCTCCAGTTCGAGGAAGAAGGTACCGAAGGCCCAGACTGCCTCAACATGGAGATGAGTGGCTGCCGGGATATCACCTTCGCCAATTTCTGGATGTACCGTGTGATACGCGTCCAGACCCCTAAGCACTGGGGCTTCCGCATCTGGGACAGCAAGGACATAATCGTCAACAACATGTCCAGCTATACACAGATAGTCCCGATTCTCGAGACTCCGATCTATGATGTCAACAAGGACATCCCAGTGCCGACATGGAACATTGTCCGGCTGAACCTGACTGGAAGCGAACCCACTCGTCGTGAGCAGCCGGGACTCTTCCGCCCGGTCAAACTGGCTGACGGATTCGAACTGGCAGCCGGCGCGACTGCGGACAGTAAGGGCAACGTTTTCTTCAGCGAGCACCGCCAGAAGAAAGTCTACAAGTGGAACGCCGACTCGGGCCATCTGACCTTTGTCGCTGACTTCCCGTTCAAGCCGTTGGCTCTCGCTACCGATACCCAGGACAACCTGCTTGCCATCGTACGATATGACCCTCAGCCGGGCCTGATGGTTGACGGCAAACAGGAGACCGTCCCCGTTCTCGCCGATGACAACCCGGACTATAGCGGCTGGGGAAACAGCGGCTGGACCGTCAGAGTCTGGTCAATCAATCCGGACAAAGGCGAAAGCTCCTTTACCTCCCTTCCTCTGGTCAAGTCCTCGAGTTTGAGCGGTATCCAGAGAGTATGGCATCCAGGCTCCAGACGCCGCCCGGACTTTCAGAAGATTGCCGAGAACATGCCCGAGAACAGCTATCTAGCTACCGATGGCAAAACAGCCATACCGGAGACTTTCGACCTCTTCCGTTGCAGTGCTGTTTTCCCCGTGACCCCTGGACAGAGCCAGGAAGTCTATGTAGCGGACGAACTGAACCGTACTACAGTGGCCTTTTCCGTCAACGCCGACGGTACATTGAAACAGAAAGGAATCTTCGCACCGTTCTCGCAGTATTGTATCATCTCGGATGCTGAAGGCAATGTGTACATCGCGGACGGAGATATAGTGATCTTCGATAGGGACGGCGAACCCCTGCGTCGTATCCATATGGAGGATCGCCCGATCTCGCTCGCCATCGGCGGAAAGAACAAAGAGATGCTCCTCATAACCACATCTCGAGGCTTCTATGTCGCACGGATCAAGTAATAATGCAATACTACTGAACTTCATATTTCCATAAAAAGCATGAAAAGAGTCTTTTCATTTTTAGTGTTGGTTCTGCTGTTCGGGACCATGAAGATGGGTGCCGTCCAGCAGAAATCGGTTTACACCCAGAAGCCAGACGATCCCGGGGCCATGTTCTTTACCTCGGAGAACTTTCCCGGCATCACCGCTGACGGGAAGACCGACGTCTCACTCGCTCTACAAGCCGCCATCAACCGTGTCAAGACTGAACAGGCATTCGGCATCCTCTTCATTCCGGAAGGCAGATACCGCATCAGCCGCACCATCTATATCCCTGGCGCTGTCAGGGTCATCGGATACGGTCAGAACCGACCCGAGTTCATCCTTTCGAAGAACTCCCCTGGTTTCGCGGAAGAGCATCCCGACGACAAAGGCAAGAGCAAATACATGTTCTGGTTTACCAGCGGAATTGTCTCGGACGAAAACCGTGTGGGTGACGCAGGTGCAGGCACATTCTATAGTTGTATGTCCAACATCGACATCCGTATCGAAGATGGCAACCCGCAGGCGGTCGCTCTGCGCACGCACTATGCCCAGCATAGTTTCGTCAGCTACATGACCATCAATATAGGCAAGGGTAAGGCCGGTCTCTTCGATGTGGGCAACGAGATGGAAAACATCGCCTTTATCGGCGGAGACTACGGCATCATCTCGACCAAGGCCTCTCCTGGCTGGCCTGTGATGATGGTCGACTCCTATTTCGAAGGTCAGCGCAAGGCCGCAATACGCAGTCAGGAAGCCGGTCTGGCAATCGTGAACCTCCAGGTTAAGAACGTCCCCACGGTCTTCGAAATTGAGGAGAACTTCTGCGACAGGGTTTTCATGGAGAACTGCCGTTTCGAGAATGTCTCCGGCCCCGCCATAGTGATTGCGGTCGAGAACAATTCCAACACCGATGTGACCCTACGGGATGTCGTCTGCAGCAAAGTCCCAGTCCTGGTGAGCTATCCCCGCATCGGAGAGCAGACGAAGGTGGCGCAAAAGACCTATATCGTAAAGACCTATAACCATGGTCTCCAGATGGACAGCATGACGGACGTACCGGAGTACCGGACCGAAATGAAGATCTCTCCGCTCGCGGCGCTTCCTCCCGTCCTCAAGAATGACCTCCCCCAACTTCCCGGCATGGAAACCTGGGTCAATGTACGTGACTACGGCGCCAAGGGTGACGGCCAGACCGACGACACTCAGGCCATCCGCCGCGCCATGGCCGCTGGTGACAACGTTTACTTCCCTACCGGCTGGTACATCCTTACGGAAACCATCAAGATGGATTCCAAGACCAAGTTCATCGGCCTTCATCCATTCGCTACTCAGTTAAAGCTCCTTGAGAGCACTCCGGCCTTCAGCGCCTTCGGCGCTCCTGCCGCCATGCTCGAGTCTTCGAGAGGCGGACAGAATTACCTCAACGGTATCGGCATCAATACCGGCGCATTCAATTACCGTGCGGTCGGCGTCAAATGGATGGCTGGAGAAGACTCGTACATGAATGATGTCAAATACGTCGGTGGACACGGAACAATGAGGCGTCCAGTTCCAGCCCAGACAGGAAATACCCAGCAACAGAACCGTGGAAGAGGTGGCATCGCTGTTAGCACTCCTGAGAACCCGGTTCGCGCCCAAGGCTTCGACAACGCCTGGGACAATCAGCACTGGAGCCTATGGGTCAATCATGGTGGTGGCACATTCAAGGATATCTGGACAGCCAGCACCTATGCGTCCAACGGGTTCCTTGCTACAGATACCGATGTACCTACGCGCATCTATGCCATGAGTATCGAACACCATGTCCGCAGCGAAGTTCGCATGCGTAACGTGTCCAACTGGAAGATCTACTGCATGCAGACCGAAGAGGAAAGCGTAGAGAGCAAGGAGTGCCAGCCCCTGGAAATGGACGACTGCCACAACATAACCTTCGCTCAACTCTACATGTTTCGTGTCATAAGGTTCAATTGGCCCTATCACAGCAGTGTTCGTATGCGTGGCTGTCGTGACATAGAATTCCTCAATGTCCATAACTTCGGTCAGGTCAAGTACTCCAACGATATCGCCATCTACGATCAGGCAAAAGACATCGAAGTCCGTCCTTGGGAATTCGCGCGGCTGTATGTCACTGGGAATGAACCATCCCGCTACACCAAGGCCAAAGCTCCTGACGTCGCATCCCAGATAGCTACAGATATGGAATTCGCTGAAGGAATCGCACATGATTCGAAGGGGAATCTGTATTTCTGCGACCATCGGCTCAGAAGGGTATGGCAATGGTCTGAAGACAAGGGCCTCAAACTTTTGGCCGACTTCCCTTGGAAGCCTTGCAACATAGCGGTCGACACCAAGGACAATGTTCTTGTGACCTTCCGCTATGATCGTCAGCCCGGTTATGCGGCGGACACTGCTGACGTGTCTAATCTGCCTGATTCGCGCGGTACGTCATTTAGCGGCTGGGGAAACTCTGGCTTCGCTATTCGCGCCTATTCTATCAACCCCGAAGATCCGGAGAACAGCATCCGCCTTCTCGACCTCGTTCCTATGGGAAAGGTCTCCAATGTTGCCAAGGCCCTTTATCCGTCAAACCGTTGGAGGGATTTCCATGACTTCATGACCAATGCCGTCTACCGTCCCGAGAAATGCTTCCTCGCTCCGGACGGTAGGACCATAATACCGCAGCAGTACGATCTGGTTCGCTCTACTTCCCTGCTGGAAGCCTTTCCGGGAAAGACCTTCTACCTGTCAGACGATTACGACCGCAGAATCGCCAAGACCAGAGTCAATTCTGACGGCTCCCTGTCAGATATTGAAATTTTCGTTCAGAGAGGTGAATTCGGTGTGGCTACCGATGCTGCCGGCAACGTCTATGTCGCCGATGGAGAAATTCTGGTCTACGATCCGGATGGGAACTTCCTGAGAACAATCCGCGTCCCCGAGCGGCCGGCCGCCCTGACCATCGTTGGAAACAAGCTTTATATCGCCGCACGACGTGGCTTATACGTCCACTCCATCTAAATCCCAGGATATGAAAACACGACTTTTCTCACTATCCGTTTTCCTCATAGTCCTCACTCTTCCCATTTCCGCTCAGCTCAAGGTTATGGAAGGGACAGAGACCATCCCCACCTATGTGCCGACCGCACCGAACCCCATGCCCCGTTTCTACGAAGGAGCGAATCATCAAGGGGTCCAGAGGCGTATGTACCCCTACGCCTTCGACAATGGTCTTACGATGAACAAGATGGATGTCGACTATGACATGGTCTTCGTCGAAAATGATTACATAAGGATGGCCATCGCTCCTCAACAGGGCGGCCGAATCTACTATGCGTATGACAAGACCAACAACTACAACTGGCTCTATCACAACGCGGTCGTCAAGCCTTCCTTGATCGGAATGGTAGGCAACTGGCGTTCTGGTTCTCTTGCATGGGGCTATCCCCACCATCATGGTCCGACCACTGTCGAGAACATGGAATACTGTATTGAAAAAAATGAAGACGGCAGCCAGACCGTATGGATCAACTCCCAAGAACGGCTCCAGAGGGCCAATGTGCTCATCGGTTACACCGTATGGCCGAATTCCTCTCTCGTCGAGATGACCATCGTTCCTCGGAATCCTACAGATGTCACCAATTCATTTCTTTTCTGGGCTAACCCAGCCGTCCGCTGTGACGAGAACTATCAGGTCATTTTCCCCCCGAGCGTTAAATACGTCACCTACCACGGAAAAAACAGCATGACTTCATGGCCCATCGCCGACAGCTATTTCAACCGCCACAATTACACTGGCCTTGACATCAGCCGCTGGGTCAACACCGAGACTTCCGTGTCTTTCTTTTCTTGGGATCCGCGCGAAGATTATTTTGGAGGATATGACCATCGTCTCAAAGCTGGTACTGCGTGGGTGGGCAACCACTATGTTAGCCCTGGCATGAAGTACTGGGCAGACGGCAACAATCCCAGCGGTCTAAAGACAAACGAAGGTCTAACTGACGATTCCGGAAGATACATCGAACTGATGGCCGGTTTCTATACGGACAACCAGCCGGATTACAGCTGGCTCCAGCCGTATGAGACAAAACGCGGATCCATGATCTGGTTTCCGATCAGGGAGTTGGACGGCCTTATTTATGCCAACCGCAACGGAGCGATGAATTATTTCTTAGATGGGACGAGGCTCGATGTGCGTCTCAATACTACCTCGGCTCACAGAGCGGCTCGCTTGAGCGTGGAGGCCGAAGGACGGGAAGTGTTTAGTTGCAGCTTCTCCATCAGTCCTGCCGAACCCCAGAAAATAGATGTTTCACTGCCGGCCGGAACGGCTGAAGAGTCGCTCGACATCCGCTTGTATGCGGACAATGGGGATCTTCTCTACCGCTATGCCCCCGCTGAGCACCCCGAACCGGATTATGACCGCCCCGAACCGTTGTCTTCCTACAAGCAGCCCTCCGAAATTGAAAGTGTCGAGGAACTGTACTTGACAGGTCTTCGCATCGACCAGTTCCATAGTACGATGGACCCGATGCCTTACTTCGAAGAAGCCCTGCGCCGTGATCCCGGCAATGCTCAGGTCAATACTCAGCTTGGTCTGATGGCTTACAAGGACCAGAACTGGGACAAGGCTGAATCATACTTACGCAAGGCCGTCGAGCGCGTCACCGCCCGGTACACCCGTCCACGCGACTGTGAATCTCTCTACTATCTCGGTCTCACCCTTCGTCAAAAAGGCTTCATCGATGAAGCCTACGACTGGCTGTACCGCGCCTCTTGGGATGCCGACTGGCATACCGCCTCATATCTCCAGCTCGCACAGATTGACTGTACGCGCGAAGATTGGGAGAATGCCCTCGACCATATCGACCGCAGTATCTCGACTAACACTGAGAACCTCATTTCTCTCAACGCCAAAGCATTTATTCTCAGAAAATCAGGACAGGAGGGAGAAGCAGCGAAGTTCTTGAGGAATGTCCTTGACAAGCATAAAATCGACCATTTCGCAATGAATGAACTCTGCATCATGGGTGCCTTCGGGGCCGACCGCGCCGAACTGGATCGCTGGATGAGGGATGACGTTCAAGCTTATCTTGAGCTCGCCTCCTACTACATCAATCTCGGTGCCTGGACGGAAGCTTCGGACATTATGAAACGCATCGCCGACAAAGGATGTAACTACCCGATGGCCTACTATGCCCTAGGTTATTGTGCTGAGATGGTAGGCGATACCCAAGCCGCAAAAGGCTGGTACAAGAAGGGCTCTCAAGCACCTCATGATTATTGCTATCCTTTCCGTCCTGAAGAGAATGCGATACTGCGTCACGCCATCGTTGCTGACCCTGTCGATGCTAAGGCTCCATATTATCTGGGAAATCTCCGTTTCGAGCACCAGCCTGAGGAAGCCGTTTCTCTTTGGGAGACATCACGTTCGCTTGACCCCTCATTCTACATCGTGCACCGCAACCTTGCACTAGCCTACCGAGATATCGACAGGAATTATCCTAAAGCCCTCGAGAGCATAAGAAAGGCTGTGTCCTGCAATGCAGACGATCCGCGTCTGCTGTACGAGACCGATGTCATCAATGACCTCAATGGTCTAAGCGCGAAAGAAAAGTATGACTTTCTCATTGCCAACCGCAAAACTGCGGTTAAGCATTATGAGACTTTGCTGCGACTGATAACCAGGTCCGTAGAGAACGGCAAGTATGACGAGGCCCTTGACCTTCTAGACCATAACGACATCGTTGAATCCGAGGGTGCCCGCGAGAAACAGTCCGACTACCTCAACAGTTATTCTCTCAAGGCTTGGGATCTTCTTCGCAATAATAGGGGGAAACAGGCCGCAGAAGTCATGCAAAAGGCCCTTGACTATCCTGTAGGTTTGTACGGCCGTGCGCAATTCTCGCAATTGTATTTCCTTGCAGGAGAAGCCGAGCGGAAAGCCGGCAATGACGACAAGGCTAGGGAATACTACATAAAAGCCGCAAATGATGTTGAGAGAGGGACGGGAGCTGACCGGCAATACGACTATTGGTCCGGCCTTGCCCAGAAGGCTCTTGGTAACACGTCCGCAGCGGAGGAAATCTTTCGGAACATGACCGGATCGGCCAACGAGGCCAACACCATCAGCGGACAGTTCGGGGGGAGGGTCACCTCGAGCGCACGGGCAGCCCAGAATGAAATGACTGCGGGACTCGGATGGCTCGGACTCGGTGACAAGGCCGCCGCAAAGGAGCACCTGCAGAAAGCCCTGATCCTCAACTCTGGGAATATATGGGCAAAGAAAATCCTAGAAACAATTAAATAAGATCCCTTTATGAAACGTTTTCTCCTGACAATTGCACTTCTCGCCTGCACGCTCTTGCTGACCCAGTGCGGCAAGAAAAACGCCCAGTTCACCTTCGACGGATCAAAAGAAATGTCCGGGACGAAATTTGCGCTCAAGGACATTAATCCTGATCTTCCGACAAACTGGGATGACTACAATTTCGTTGTGCTCGAATACAAGATCAGCACAGCCCAACGCTTCCAGCTCGGCTTCACGACTGACTGGGGCTACAACGAGCTCAGGGTGATGAGCTATGTCCCAAATGCCTGGAACCGTCTCGCCATTCCGCTGAAATACTACACGGAACTTCCTGATCCGGCCCACGATCTAGCTGCCACCTTTAACCATGCCCGTTATACGGGATGGGTCAACCTCGGAGGTAAGCGTGGACCAATGCATGGTGTTGATTCCATCGGCGTACGCATCCGCCGCGCCATCGGGAAGCCCACCATCGAAATCCGGAACGTGACCCTCGCCGTTGAGGATCCAGGTGACCTCTACATGGAAGAGACACCGGCCTTCGATGAATTCGGGCAGTCAATGCTGGTGGAATGGCCGGGAAAAGCACATTCTTTGGCAGATCTGGAGGCTGACTGGAGAGCAGAAGAAGCCGAAGAGGTCTCAACGGTCGCCTATAACTACTCGAAGTACGGCGGGTACAAGCAGAAACAGCTAAAAGGAACCGGTTTTTTCCGTACCCAGAAGGTCGACGGTCGTTGGTGGCTTGTTGATCCCGAAGGATATCTTTTCCTGTCGGTCGGTGTCGACTGCGTCAACTATGGCAACGGCGGCAATGTACGTGATTATGACAAGCGTCCGAACATGTACAAGGAGTTGCCGCCCGAAGAAGTGATGCCGATACTATCCGGCCGTCCGGCCAACGCCCAGGTCCGCGCCGGGACTCCTCAGCGTACGCCGACCCCCTCTCTCGGCATGTGGAATCAATATCGCCGTTACGGTGAGAACTTTAGGGAAAAGGCTCGGGAAATGGTCATCAAGCGCATGGACAAATGGGGCATCAACACCATCGCGAACTGGTCCAGCCAAGAAATAATTGGCATGAACAGGAAAGCCTTTATCCTCTCTCTGGGCGGCCTCGGCATGGAACGCGACCTTATGGGCCTTTGCGATATCTGGCGTCCGGACTACCTGCAGAATCTTGACAGGAGCATCGCTGCCACCGTCCAAAGGAACCTTGACAACCCTTGGCTCATAGGCTACTTCGTGGCAAATGAACCCGCATGGCTCAACGAGGAAGTTCGTCTTTGTCAACTTATCCTAGACGGACCCGAAAGGCCGATCCAGAAAGCCCTGAAAGCTTATTTGGATAAGAACGACGACACCGAACAGAACCGTCGGGCATTCATCATAAGTAGCTTCGACACCTTTCTCCACGACGTGAACCGCATCTTCAAGAAACATGATCCGAACCATCTGAACATGGGAATCCGCTTCGGTGACCCTGACGGATTGGGCGAAGATGTGTTGAAGGCCTGTGCCACGGCTTTCGATGTCTTCAGTTTCAACTGCTACATGGAGGCTCCAAAATTCAAGATGATGGACCGCGCCATGGAAATTATGGACCTTCCCATGATCATCGGCGAATATCATTTCGGAACTGTCGACCACGGACTTGCCCAGTCTCTGTGGCAGGTTGAAGATCAACAGCAGAGGGGTGTCGCCTATCGATATTATACCGAGAACGCATATGCTCACCCCGCCCTTGTCGGCACCGGCTATTTCCAGTGGTGTGACCAGGAGATGTCCGGTCGCGGTGACGGAGAGAACTACAACTGCGGTCTGGTCGACGTCACCGATCGTCCCTATGCAGAACAGGTTGCAGCCATGTCCGAAACGGCAAAAGTACTTTTCGATGTTCATTCCGGGACGAAACTTCCGTTCTCCGAAAGGGCCCGCGACACGCGTGGCCACGGCAGTGTGCCGGATCTTTGGAACAAATAACGACTCAATTATATGAAATGTGTCTTACTCATTTTTGCAGGTATCCTATCCTGTGCGGCATTGTCCGCACAGGTGCGGATACAATCCGCTCTCGGCGGAGGTTATGAACTTCTGATCGACGGGCAGAAAACTTATATTAAAGGCGTGGGCGGCACCTTCAAACTGGATGTCGCTGCCGCAAGTGGTGCCAATGCCTGCCGCACATGGGGCGGCAATATACAACAAGTCGAAAGGACAATCGCGGATGCTCGAGCCAATAATATGTACATTATGCAGGGCATCGGCCTTACGAAGGATCCGAAGATGTACGAGGATGAAGCCTACAAGGACCAGCTCCGGAAACAATGTCGCGAACTGGCCGAACGTTTCAAAGATGATAGGAGCATCATCATGTGGGGTATCGGTAACGAGATAGAGCTGAACGGCAACAGCACCCAGGTCGCCTGGGAGTTTGTCAATGAACTCTCCGAACTTATCAAGAGCATTGACAAGCGACACCTAACCTCTACCGTGATCACCTATAACCAGAGGAGTCTCAATCTGGTCGCAAAGTATGCCCCTTCGCTCGATTTCGTTGGCATCAACTGTTATGGCGGGATCACTACTCTCGCGAACATGGTTGCAAAATCCGACTACAAAGGTGCCTATCTCGTTACCGAATGGGGTCCTACCGGTTGGTGGGAATGTGACAAGACCGCCTGGGGCGCTCCGATCGAGCAGTCCAGCGAAGAGAAGCGTCTCTGCTATGAGGAGCGCTACAATGTCATCACCAGTGATCCCGCCTGCCTGGGTTCCTTCGTATTCCTTTGGGGGCAGAAAGAAGAGCGCACGCCGACCTGGTTCAGCATGTTCACCGAACAGAACGTTGAAGGATTGCCGTTCAGCGGACTCAAGGCCGCTACGGTCGAAGGGATGGAGAGAGTCTGGACGGGAAGGGAGCCCTCGCAGACGGCCCCTGTCATCGCATCGATGAAGGCGGATGACATGACCGTTTGTGACAATCCGACCTTCGGCAAAGGGAAGAAATTTAAAGTCAAAGCTGATGTCAAGGACAGGGAAAAAGACAAGATGACTTTTGTTTGGGAAGTCCTCAAAGAAGCCACGATCACAGCTACTGGTGGAGCCTATGAGCCCCGACCCGACCGTGTGGGTCAAGTCCGCATCACCCGTAAACCAGTCCTGGACTTCCGCTTCGATGAGCCTGGCGCTTACAGGATCTATCTCTATGCGCTGGACGGCACAGGATACGCTTCGGCCACCAATCTTCCCGTATTAATCAAATAGCTCCACGAAAAGAACAAAATTCTTCTTCATTATTTTGGCCGTATCCGGGATGTCGCCTAAATAGAATTTGGACAGAGGTATTGTGGGATGAATGGGAACAGGCCGAATGACCGTATGCGTGCCGGCCCGTTCGGAATGACAGCGCTACGCGGAGTCGGGGCAGCCGGCAGCGGCTGGGGCAGGAAGGGCCCTCAGGGTGAGTTCCCCGGCTGGAAAACGATACTCCCCACCGTGATCGGCAAGGGCTTGAGAGTGAAGAAATAGACGAAATGCCCTAGGGCGATTCTGCCCTAGGGTAGATGCGTTTTCAATTGAATATAAGCGCATTGCGAATCACGGGACCGACTGCTGAGGCAGACGCGTCGGCGGCTCAGTCTAGGTACCGGCTGAAGAAGCGCCAGATTTCGGTGTAGGTGTCCATGTCCTTGTCAGACCAGGAATGGTTGCCGCCGCGGACTTCGTAGAGCCGGACTTCCGCCGGCCTTCCGTCCGGTTCCAAAGGCCTTCCGCCCTTGAACGTATACAGTGTCACCGGGTTGCGTCCTTCTCGCTGCGGAAGCTCGGTCACTGTCTGCTCGGTGCAGCCGTTGAGCGTGACGATTCGCGCGATGGCTACCGGGACGGGCAGATAGGCCCCCCAGCCGCCCTTGTTCAGGGGATCTCCCAACCATTCCGACGTGCGGTCTTCAGTCCCGTGCACCTCCATGAAGGCGACAGGATGCTTGTAGGAATATTTCTCCGTCATCCACCGCATGGTGAGGCCGGCGATCGAGGCATAGGCCTTAAAGGCCCGTGGTCGGCGCATCGCTGTGAGGTAACACATCTCCCCGCCGTTGGACATGCCCGAAAGGAAGGTATTGGACCGACTCAAGGAATATTCCTTCTGCAGCTTCCGCGCGAGGGCGCAGATGAACTTCACATCATCGGTTTTCATCCCCTCTTGGGGCGGGTAGCCGACGTTCCAGCCGGTCTTCCCCTTCGGGTCTTTCACACCCTGCGGGTAGCAAACGGCGAATCCGCCCGTGTCCGCCACATCCATCATCTCCGTCTTGCCTTTCAGGGCTGAGCCGCCGTAACCGTGCAGGATCAGCACCAAAGGCGCGTCCGCCGGCAGACCTGCCGGGCGATAGAGGTAGTATTCCCGTTCCAGTCCCTGGAAAGTCATCGTGTGCCGCTCGCACCGTTCAGCGACGCCCTGCGAATAACCCAGCGTGCAGAGTGTGGTCAGGCAGAGGACGATAAGTGTTGGTTTCAGATTCATTGTACAGTTCAGTCTCATTTTTACTGCCGCCAGCGGCGTCTTTGTTTTTCCGATTGAAGCGGGGAATCTAGATCTGTCCCGCGATCCAGTCTCCGACTTCCGAAGTCGAATAGGCTTTGCCTCCGTCGGCAAGGTCCTCCGTGACGATACCGCGGGCGATGGACTCGTTCACAGCAGTCCGGATAGCTTTGCCTTCCTCCATAAGACCGAAACCGTATTCAAACATCATCGCCGCGCTCAAGATCGTCGCGACGGGGTTGGCGATGTTCTTGCCGGCGGCTTGGGGATAGGAGCCGTGGATGGGTTCGAAAAGACTGGTGTGCATGCCTATGGAGGCGGATGCCAACAGACCCATCGATCCGGAAATGCAACTTGCCTCGTCGGTCAGGATGTCACCGAACGTGTTCTCGGTCACCAGCACGTCGAAGAATTTCGGATAACGGATCAGTTGCATCGATGCATTGTCCACGTACATGTAATCCACCTTGATGTCCGGATAGGAAGGTTCCATTTCCTGGGCGATCTGTCTCCACAGGCGGGATGTCTCCAGCACGTTGGCCTTGTCTACGACAGTCAGGTGTCCACGCCGCCTTCCTGCGAATTCGAAGGCAAGTTTCAGAATCCGTTCGATTTCCAGACGACTGTACACATTGGTGTCGTAGGCGGTGTTTCCGTTGTCCCGGCGCCCTTTTTCTCCAAAATACATGCCTCCGGTGAGTTCTCGGATGCACACGAAATCCGCCCCGTCCACAAGTTCGGTTTTGAGGGGAGATTTTTCCGCTAGCGACTTGAAGGTCTCCACCGGACGGATGTTGGCATAGAGTCCGAGACGTTTTCGGATGGCCAGCAGGCCCTGCTCCGGTCGGACTTTCGCCGTGGGGTCGTTGTCATATTTGGGATCTCCGACTGCTCCGAACAGTACGGCATCGCTCTCCATGCAGATCCGGTGCGACTCTTCGGGATAAGCGTCTCCACAGGCATCGATCGCGCAGGCTCCTACCAGCGCTTCTGTGTATGCGGCCGTGTGTCCGAAGGTTCCGCACACGGCATCCACGACCTTTACGGCCTGGCTGACCACTTCCGGTCCGATGCCGTCTCCCGGCACCAAAGCGATTTTCATGTCCATCATAATAGATTTTATTGCAGCAGACAACTTATTGTACTGCAGTATTTTATAGATTCCAATACGGTAGAATTTCCACCTCTTGAATCTTGTATTTCATTTTATTTCAACAACTTGAGTGAATCAGTGGGGGCAATAAAGCGGCTGCTTCCGTCTCTATGTTTTGGCGCGGCGCTCTTCGTAGGCGAGGATGGCATCCTTGTTTTGAAGCAGGTAGTCGATGTCGTCCAGGGCGTTCATCAGACAATACTTCTTGTAGCCGTTCAGTTCAAAGGTTTCGCAGCGTCCCGTGGCCAGGTTCGTGACCGTCTGGGCCGGTACGTCGACCCTGACTTTCGTGCCGGGATCCTGCGCGATGGAATCGAAAAGTTCCGCAAGGAAAGTTTCCGACACCGTCACAGGCAGCACGAAGTTGTTCAGTTCGTTGTTTCTATGGATGTCGGCGAAGAAACTGGAGATCACGACACGGAAGCCGTATCCTGCAATCGCCCAAGCCGCATGCTCACGGCTTGATCCGCTCCCGAAGTTCTTGCCTGCCACCAGGATTTCTCCCGAATAGGCGGGATTGTTGAGGACGAAATCCGGGTTGAGGCTCCCGTCCGGGAAATATCTCCAGTCCCGGAACAGGTTGTCTCCGAAGAACTTTTCGTCTCGGGAGGTTGCCTTCAGGAATCGGGCGGGAATGATCTGGTCCGTGTCCACGTTCTCCTGGTTCAAAGGGACGCACGTACTCTCTATGATGTTGAATTTCCGTTTCATATTTTTCTCCTTTTCATGCATCCCTCATCAAAGCGCGGGGATCGGTGATGATGCCGGTAACGGCTGCGGCGGCAGCGGTGAGGGGGCTGGCAAGCAGGGTCCGGGAGCCGGGGCCCTGGCGGCCTCGGAAGTTCCGGTTGCTGGTCGAGACGACATACTTGCCGGCGGGGACCTTGTCATCGTTCATGGCCAGGCAGGCGGAACAGCCCGGTTGGCGGATCTCGAAACCGGCTTCGGCGAGCACCTTGTCCAGGCCTTCTTCCCGGATCTGCCTGGATACGGCCCAGGAACCCGGAACAAGCCAGGCCGTGACTGAAGCGGCCTTCTGACGTCCGCGCGCCAGAGAAGCGAAGGCCCGGAAGTCCTCGATGCGACCGTTGGTGCAGGCCCCGAGGAACACGTAGTCGATCGGCTTGCCGAGCAGTTTTTCTCCTGCTCGGAAGTCCATATATTCAAGGGAGGCGGGATCGGCATCCAAGGGGATGCTTTCGGTGATCGCCATGCCCATCCCCGGGTTGGTCCCGTAGGTGATCATCGGTTCGATCTGGCTGCCGTCGAAGGTGATTTCCCGGTCGAAAACGGCATCCTCTCCGCTCTTGAGTGTCTTCCAATATGCCACCGCACGGTCCCAGTCCGCTCCCGCGGGCGCATGTTCCCGACCTTTCAGGTAGGCGAACGTGGTTTCGTCCGGGGCGATGAAACCCCCGCGCGCGCCCATTTCAATCGAGAGGTTGCAGAGGGTTAGGCGCCCTTCCATCGAAAGGCAGCGGACTACGCTGCCGGCATATTCGATGAAATAGCCCGTCGCGCCGGAGGTGGTAAGCTGCTGCATCAGGAACAAGGCGACATCCTTGGCGGTCACGCCTTTTCCCAGCGCTCCTTCAATGTTGATCCGCATTGATTTGGGCTTCTCCTGCAGAATGCACTGGCTGGCCAGCGCCATCTCAACCTCGCTGGTTCCGATGCCGAAGGCCACGGCGCCTACCGCCCCGTGTGTCGATGTGTGGGAATCACCGCAGACGATGGTCATTCCCGGCAGGGACAAACCCTTTTCCGGGCCGACCACGTGGATGATTCCATTGCTCGGATCCATCATCCCGTAATAGGTCAGCCCGAATTCCCGGGCGTTGCGCTCCAGGGTCTCGACCTGCTTGCGGGAAATCTCATTTTTGATCGGCTTGTCCTGATCTTGGGTCGGGGTGTTGTGGTCCGGCATACAGATGATTCGTTCCGGTCGGAAGCAGCGGATCCCGCGTTCCCGCAGCCCTTCGAAAGCCTGCGGGGTGGTGACTTCATGGCAGTAGAGCCGGTCGATGTAGAGTTGCTGGGGACCGTCCTCGATTGTGGTGACCACATGGCTGTCCCAGATTTTGTCGAATAAGGTGTTCATGGCGGAATCTTACTTGCGGACGAACTTATTGACGCAGTCGAGGAAACATTCGACCGAAGCCGTTACGATGTCGGTGTTGGTGGCGAAACCGTAGTAGCCACGTCCTTCGTGCTCGACCTGCATATGCACCTTGCAGGCGTCGTTGGATCCACGGGTGATGTTCTGGATCGTGAAGTCCTTGATGACCATGTCCCGCCTGATGATCTGTCGCAGGGCATTGATGGCCGCGTCCACAGGGCCGTTCCCGGTCGCCGCCGCCTCGAACTTTTCTCCGGCGATGTCCAGTCCGATGCTGGCGATCGGATGGATGCCGACTCCGCTGGTCGCCTGAAGGTATTCCAACTTGATGTGGTGGCTTTCGGCACGGTCCGCGCCGGCGAGCACCAAAATGTCGTCGTCGTTGATTTCTTTTTTCTTATCGGCCAGCTTCAGGAATTCCGAATAGACCTGGTCGAGTTTCTCGGGTGTCAGTTTGATTCCGAGCACTTCCAGGCGGTGCTTCAGGGCGGCATGGCCGCTGCGTGCCGTCAGCACGATGGAATTGTTGTCCAGACCGATGTCCTTGGGGTCGATGATCTCGTAGGTAAGCGTGTTTTTCAGCACTCCGTCTTGATGGATTCCGGAGGAGTGCGCGAAGGCATTGCGTCCTACGATGGCTTTGTTCGGCTGCACAGGCATGTTCATCAGACTTGAGACATCCCGGCTTACCTGGTGGATTTTCGTGGTGTTGATCCCGGTTTCGAGTTGCAGTTCCTTGTGCGCCTTCAGGATCATCACGATTTCTTCGAGCGCGGTGTTTCCGGCGCGTTCACCGACTCCGTTGATGGTTACTTCCACCTGCCTGGCTCCGTGCAGGATGCCCGCCATCGTGTTGGCGGTGGCCATTCCGAGGTCGTTGTGGCAGTGCGTGGAGATGATCGCGTTTTCGATGCCGTCCACATGGTCGAAGAGGTACTGGATCTTGGCTCCATATTCCCCGGGCAGGCAGTAGCCGGTCGTGTCGGGGATGTTCACGACGGTCGCTCCTGCCTTGATGACCGCTTCCACCACTCTCGCCAGATACGCGTTGTCGGTCCTTCCGGCATCCTCGGCGTAGAATTCCACGTCTTCGACATATTTCTTCGCATACTTGACAGCATGGACGGCCCGTTCCAGAATTTCCTCTTCGTTGGAGTTGAATTTGTAGCGAATGTGATAGTCGGAGGTTCCGATTCCAGTGTGGATCCGTTTCCGCTTTGCATATTTCAAGGCATCCGCGGCCACGTCAATGTCTTTTTCCACGGCCCGGGTCAGGGCACAGATGGTCGGCCAGGTCACGGCCTTCGAAATCTCACGGACGGAATTGAAGTCACCGGGGCTGGAAACGGGGAATCCCGCTTCGATGACATCCACGCCGAGTCCCTCGAGCGCCTTCGCCAGCTGGATCTTCTCAACTGTGTTCAATTGGCATCCGGGGACTTGTTCCCCGTCCCGCAGGGTTGTATCAAAAATGTAGACTTTGTTCTTGCTATTCATTCCTGAATATGTTAAGTTCGTTTCAAGGATGCAATGTAGCGTTATTTTCGAAAAATAACAAATGTACAAAGGTGGCACCGAAGTACCACCTTTGTTGCAATTTACCGGACAAAGGTGGTACCGAAGTGCCACCTTTGCGCCTATTGTTCGGTCGCTTTGAAGTAGCGGTAGGAATTGACTTTCAGTTCGCCTGCCGCCGGCTCGTCCAGCACGACGATTCCGTCCGGATGGAGCTGGAGCGCGGAAAGCGTCACATAGTGGCTCACGTTTCCTTCAATGGCCTCTTTTACCGCACGGGCTTTTTTGCTGCCGAAGGCAAGGATCAGCACTTGCTTCGCGTTGCAGACGGTGGCGACGCCGACGGTCATGGCTTGCTTGGGGACGAGGTTCACGTCGCCGCCGAAGAAGCGGGAGTTGACCAGGATCGTGTCCTCGGTGAGGGTCACGACCCGGGTCCTGGAGTTGATGGATGAGAACGGTTCATTGAAGGCGAGGTGGCCATCCTCTCCGACGCCTCCGAGGAAGAGATCGATACCGCCGGCAGCCAGAATGGCCTTCTCGTAGTCTTCGCACTCCTTCCGGAGGTCGGAGGCGTTGCCGTCGAGAATGTGGATATGATCCGCGGGAATATCGATGAAGTCGAACAGATTCTTGCGCATGAAGCTGTGGTAGCTTTCAGGATGGTCCTCGGGGAGGCCGACATATTCATCCATATTGAACGTGATGACGTTCTTGAAGCTAACTTCGCCGGCCTGGTTCATCCGGATGAGTTCTTTGTAGGTTTCGAGCGGAGTCGATCCGGTCGGAAGTCCAAGGACAAAGGGTTTGTCGGTCTCAACGGCCTTTGCTTTGATTGCGGCCGCAATGTGACGGGCTGCCCAGAGGGCACCGTCGCGCATCGTGTCTTTAATGATTACTCTCATGTTATTGAATAAATTGATTCTTGATTCTATGCTGCAAACAGGGGAAATTAAGACCACTTCACGAATACTTCGATCGCTTGATACTCCGCCATTCCGAGTTGGTCATAATGGCGCGCGGTTTCCTGGGTCCGGTCTTCTGCCCGCTGCCAGAACTCGCGGGGATCGTCTCCGGGAAAGGGTATGATGTCCTTCTGGGATATGTGCCGGAAGATGGCGTGCCGTTTCTCGATCAATTCGTCGGGACTCAGGGGGACCGCCATGTCCACGCGGCCGAGTTCCCATTCCATCCAAGCCCCGCGGTAGAGCCAGATCGTAGTGCGGTTCAGCCAGTCCTGCCCTTCCTTTTTCAGTTGATCGATGGCATCCAGGGTGGCTTCGGTACAGACCCGATGGGTTCCGTGCGGATCCGCCAGGTCGCCCGCCATGTAGATCTGGTCAGGACGGAGGGACAGGATCAACTCCTTGAGGATGTCCACGTCGACTTGCGTCCGCGGCTTCTTCTTCACGCCGCCAGACTCGTAGAAAGGCAGGTTGAGAAAATGGATGTGATCCATCGGCAGGCCGAAACTCCGGTCTGCCGCCCGGGCTTCGCTGCGGCGGATGGCCGCCTTGATGGCGAGTAGTTTTTCCGGCTCCGGTTCCCCGGGTTTTTTCGAGCGGATGATGTCCAGAATTTCATCGAAATGGTCGCCGTAGCCCAGTTCGCGGATGCAGTCCATGTGCTGGAGGACGACATCGTCGTGCACCGCCACGTTCCCGGAGGTCTGATAGGCTACATGGACGTCATGACCTTGGTGGGTCAGGCGGATGAACGTACCGCCCATGGAAATGATGTCGTCGTCCGGATGCGGGGAAAAGATCAGCACCTTCTTCGGGAAAGGCTTTGACTTCACGGGTCTCGTGCTGTCGTCGGCATTCGGCTTTCCGCCCGGCCATCCCGTGATCGTGTGCTGGAGGTCGTTGAATACGTCAATATTGATCTTGTCGTACGGTCCGTATTTTTCCAGCAGTTCCACAAGCCCGTTTTCCAGATAATTGTTCTGTGTAAGTTTCAGAATCGGCTTGTTCACCTTTTGGCAGAGCCAGACCACGGCTTTCCGCACGAGTTTCCCGGTCCAGTCGCAGGGCCCGACCAGCCAGGGCGAAACAATCCGAGTCAGCAGGGAAGCGGATGTTTCATCCGTGTAGAATGAGATATTGTCGTGTCGCTGCAGATAGGAAGCCGGACAGGCGGGGTCGATCTTTCCTTCCACGATGTTTTTGACCGCCTGGGCTTTATCTTCGCCCCAGGCCATCAGGATGATTCTCCGCGCGCTCATCATGGTATCGATTCCGATTGTGATGGCGGCCTTGGGCGTGTCGGAAAGGTTGCCGTTGAAGAAGCGGGCTTTCCGCTTCCGGGATTGGTAGGAGAGCAATACGGTACGGGTTCGGCTCTTTTCGGAAGTTCCCGCCTCGTTGAAGCCCAGCTGGCCTCCTTTACCGACGTTGATCACGAGCAGGTCCATCCCGTGGGCGCTCTTTTCGAATCCCGCGCAGTAATCGGAGACCTCTTCCTCGGGTATGGTCCCGTCAGGAATATAGACGTTTTCCTTCCGAACGTCCACCTTGTCCAGGAACTCTTCGTGCAAGCGGCGGTTCCGGCTTTGCGCCGAATCCTTGCTGCAGGGATAATATTCATCAAAGGAAAAGATTTCGACCTGTTCGAAAGAGATTCGTCCTTCGGCATATCGCTGAGCCAATAGGGCGTACAGGGCGACATCGGCTTCGCTCGTGAGCCCGAGTTTGAAGGGCCGGGAAAGGTCGGCTTTCCTGTGGTCCGAAATAGCCTTGACGATGATGTCGGCGATGCAAGCGCTGGCGACTATCGAGTCATCGAGGATTTCAGCCGTGATTTTTTCGCGGCTGTGGAGAATGCCCTTGGGAAGATTTTCTTCCAGCAGTCCCCCCTCCTTGGGAAGTGTGAAATGTTTCATAAGTTGCTGTTTCGTTGTTTGTGAGATATTTCGGAGGCCTGGAGTTGGGATTTAGGTACGCCGGAACTTTCGCGTCTTCCGTCCAGTCTCATATTCCTTGAAAAATAGTTGATTAATTCTTTCTTTCCTAGATTACAAATATATAAAAATCAAAGAAGATCTTCTAATCCGCATCCGATCCGTCATGAAATTATTTGATAATTTCCGGAATTTCGATACCTTTGTACTTCCAACGGAGCATTGTGGATCTCGTTCCGCTCGGAATGCTTTTCTGCAGGCTTCAGTTGCCATCCAGCCCGAATGGCGGAATTGGTAGACGCGTTGGACTCAAAATCCAATGTCCCTTAAAGGCGTGCCGGTTCGAGCCCGGCTTTGGGCACACGACCGGAATCTTCTAAATATAAAGATTCCGGTTTTTTCTTTCTCCGCTGCCCTTAAGTTGTCCGGATCAGGCACAAAAGTATGCGCTTGAATTGTACAGGCCGGTCCTGTTCAATCAATTTGTTAGCTATACCATTATTTATGGTATATAATACTATATTTAAGTGACTGTATATAAGACAATTAGGTTGTAATATAAATATTTTGTCGAGATTCTGCTCATAAAACGGATTTCTTTTTTATCTTTGTCGAAAGCACTGAAACTACACGACCGAAACATGTCAGCAGCGAACACGCCTTATGCGGTGAATCACATTTCTGTGGATTCCGTCATCTTCGGGTACGACGGACGGAAACTCATGGTTTTGCTTCTACCGGAACAAGTCCGGATGGGACGGGAGGTTTTCCGTTTCCGGAAGTTGCCGGGAGATCTCATCTTGCGGGAAGAGGATCTGGAAGAGGCCGTGCACCGGATTGTCCGGGACCTCACCGGGATCGATGTACTGAAGATGATCCAGATCAAGACCTACGGATCCAAAGGCCGTACCTCCGAAACCGATATGCGCTGGCTTCTGCAGAACAACGGAGTCACCATCGACGGCATTGTCACGACGTCCTATCTTTCCGTGGTGAAGATCAACCGGCAACTTGAGAGCCTTCGGAAGAAATTCGGTTTCGAGTGGACACCCGTGCAAGGGATAGAGCAGCTGGCCTTCGACCACAACCGACTGATCGAGGACGGGCTTGCTTTGCTGAAGAATGTCTCGGATGCCACACCCGAGATCTTGTTCGACCTCCTGCCCCGTAAGTTCACGATTCCGCAGTATCGTCTGCTCTGCGAGCAGGTGCACCGCAGACATTACGATCCCGGAAACTTTCAGAAAAAAGTGCTGGGCAAGATGCCGTACGTGCTTCCGCTGGAAGAATTCGAAACGGGCACCGGCCATCGCGCGGCCCGATACCACCGATTCGATAAAACGGCCTATAAAAGACTGAGAAAATAATCAAATGTCAAACTCTTAATCATTCATTTATCATGGCAGTGAAAGAATATTTCCCTCGGATCGGGAAGATTCCTTTTGAGGGAACCAAAAGCAAAAACCCGATGGCTTTCCATTATTATGAACCGGAAAGGGTCGTGATGGGCAAAAAGATGAAAGACTGGCTTAAATTCGCGATGGCTTGGTGGCATACGCTCGGGCAGGCCAGCGGCGACCAATTCGGCGGCCAGACCCGTTCCTACGCCTGGGATCAGGCGGACACCCCCTTGCAGCGGGCAAAGGACAAGATGGATGCAGGTTTCGAGATTATGGACAAGCTGGGCATAGAATACTACTGCTTCCATGATGTGGATCTCATCGAACCTGCCGAGGACATTCAAGAATATGAGGCCAACATGAAGGCCATCACGGATTATGCCCTTGAAAAGATGCAGGCCTTTTCCCGGATCAAACTGCTCTGGGGTACGGCGAATGTGTTCAGCGACAAGCGCTACATGAACGGCGCCGCCACGAACCCCGATTTCAACGTGGTCGCGCGCGCGGCCGTGCAGATCAAGAACGCCATTGATGCCACCATCAAGCTCGGTGGTACCAACTATGTGTTCTGGGGAGGGCGCGAGGGCTATATGAGTCTGCTCAACACCCAGATGCAGCGCGAAAAGGACCACCTTGCCCAGATGCTCAAGGCCGCCCGGGACTATGCCCGTGCCAAGGGATTCAAGGGGACCTTCCTGATCGAGCCCAAGCCCATGGAACCGACGAAGCACCAGTATGACTTTGACGTCGAGACCGTGATCGGTTTCCTGCGCGCGAACGGATTGGACAAGGACTTCAAGGTCAACATCGAAGTGAACCACGCGATTCTTGCAGGACATTCCTTTGAACATGAACTCGCCGTGGCCGTGGACAACGGTATGCTCGGGTCCATCGATGCCAATCGCGGAGACTACCAGAACGGTTGGGATACCGACCAGTTCCCGATCGACAACTTCGATCTTACCCAGGCGTGGATGCAGATCATTCGCGCGGGCGGCCTGGGCAACGGCGGCTCCAACTTCGATGCGAAGCTCCGCAGGAATTCCACCGATCCCGACGATCTGTTCATCGCCCACATCAGCGGAATGGACGCGATGGCGCGCGGATTGCTGAATGCGGCCGCCCTGCTCGAAGAGTCTCCGATTCCGGCGATGATCCGGGAGCGCTACGCTTCCTTCGACAGCGGTGCCGGCAAACTGTTCGAAGAAGGAAAACTCACTCTTGAAGAGCTCGTGGACTATGCGAAACGCAACGGCGAGCCGAAGCAGATCAGCGGGAAACAAGAGCTCTACGAAGCGATCGTGAACCTCTATTGCAAGTAGCGATGGCATATCAGGAGAAAGGGAGCAGGCTGTATCTGTTCTCCATCGTTTTCATCGCCGTTCTGGGAGGACTGTTGTTCGGGTACGACACAGCAGTCATCTCCGGGGCGGAGAAGGGGCTTCAGGCTTTCTTTATGGGGGCGAAGGACTTTGTGTACACCAACGTCCTCCACGGAATTACCACGTCCAGCGCCTTGCTGGGCTGTATCATCGGAAGCGCTTTTTCCGGGATCATGGCTTCGCGGCTGGGACGAAAGAAATCCCTCTTCCTTGCGGGCATCTTTTTCTTCCTTTCCGCGCTGGGATCCTACTATCCGGAATTCTTTTTCTTCCCCGAGGGAGAGCCCACGCTTTCTCTGCTTATCGCCTTCAACCTCTACCGCGTGCTCGGCGGACTCGGTGTCGGACTCGCCTCAGCTATCTGCCCGATGTACATCGCGGAAATCGCTCCGGCGAACCTGCGCGGAACCCTGGTTTCCTGGAATCAGTTCGCGATTATTTTCGGCCAGCTGGTCGTCTACTTCGTGAACTTCTTGATCTTGGGCAGCAACGCCAATCCGGTCGTGGATCTGGTGAACGGGGTCAATCAGGTGATCAACCAGGAGGCTTCCGCCTGGGCAACGGAAACCGGCTGGCGGCTGATGTTCGTCAGCGAAGCGGTTCCCGCCGGGATGTTCATGCTATTGGTGCTGCTGGTGCCGGAGACGCCCCGCTACCTGGTCATGTCCGGCGAGGACGACAAGGCATTGTTCGTTCTGAGCAAGATCAACGGCATTGCCAAGGCGCGGGAGATCTTGATGGAGATCAGGGCGACCACTCATGAGAAGACGGAAAGACTCTTTACCTATGGCTGGCTCGTCATCTTCATCGGAATCATGCTCAGCGTCTTCCAGCAGATGATCGGCATCAATGCCGTGCTCTACTTCGCTCCGCGCATTTTTGAATCGATGGGGATGGGCAACCCGATGGTCCAAACGGTCATCATGGGTGTCATCAACATTACCTTCACCCTCGTGGCCGTGTTCACGGTGGAGAAACTTGGACGGAAGCCGCTCCTGATCACCGGTTCGGTGATGATGGCTATCGGCGCTTTCGGCGTTGCGTTCAGCAATGTCTTCAGCGGAGTCCCTTCGATCATTCCGGTCATCAGCATCATGCTCTACAGCGCTTCCTTTATGTTCAGCTGGGGACCCATCTGCTGGGTGTACATTTCAGAGATCTTCCCGAACACCATCCGCAGTCAGGCGGTGGCCATCGCCGTAGCCTTCCAGTGGATTTTCAACTTCATCGTTTCTTCGACCTTTGTGCCGCTCTACAACATGCGCCTGGGCTCGATGGGCGTGAAGTTCGGACACTTTACAGCCTATGCGCTGTACGGGTTGATCTGCATCATCGCGGCCCTCTTCGTCTGGAAGCTGGTTCCTGAAACCAAGGGCAAGACGCTTGAAGACATGACTGCCTTCTGGAAAGCGAAGCAGAAAAAAGTAAATCATTAATATATCATCGGTATTCATTATGTATTTGTTAGGTTACGACATCGGAAGTTCTTCCGTCAAGGCCAGTCTGGTTGAGGCGGAAACCGGAAACAGTATCGCATCGGCGTTCAATCCCAAGCACGAGGCGCCGATTCTCGCTCTGAAGCCCGGGTGGGCGGAACAGGAACCGGAAGATTGGTGGTCTTTCCTCAAGGCATCTACCCGGGAAATTCTCTCGGAGAGCCGCGTCGATCCGAAGGACATCGGCGCGATCGGAATCTCCTACCAAATGCACGGTTTGGTCGTGGTCGGGAAGAATCTCCGGCCGCTCCGGCCTTCCATCATCTGGTGTGATTCGCGGGCTGTGCCCTATGGGCAAAAAGCTTTCAAGCAACTGGGCGAGAAACGCAGCCTAGAGCATCTATTGAATTCCCCGGGCAACTTTACCGCCGCGAAACTGGCGTGGGTGAAGGAAAACGAGCCGGAGATCTATTCGGAAATCTATAAATTCATGCTGCCGGGCGACTACATCGCCCTGAAGTTGACCGGTGAGATCTGTACGACCATGGGAGGACTTTCCGAAGGCATCTTCTGGGATTTCAAGGAGAATCGAGTGTCCGACGATCTGATCCGCGTGATGGAACTGGACAAGTCCATGTTTCCGGAAGTTCGGCCGACTTTCTCCGATCAGGGGCGGGTAAGTCCCGCAGCGGCTGAAGAACTGGGCCTTGCCCCCGGGATTCCGGTGGCTTACCGCGCCGGGGACCAGCCTAACAATGCCTTGTCGCTCAACGTTTTCAACCCGGGTGAAATCGCGGCCACGGCTGGAACATCCGGCGTCGTGTACGGAGTCAACAGCGAGATGAACTACGATACGCGGTCTCGCGTGAACATCTTCGCGCATGTCAACCATACGGCTGAGAATCCCCGGTTGGGCGTGCTGCTCTGCATCAACGGAACCGGTATCCTGAATTCGTGGCAACGGCATCAGATGCTCCAGGATTCCTTGGACTATCCTGAAATGAATGCCCTGGCGGCTGAGGCGCCGATCGGAAGCGAAGGCCTCTCCGTACTTCCTTTCGGCAACGGGGCCGAGCGGGAACTGGAAAACCGCGAGATCGGAGCTGCCTTCCTCGGCCTCGACTTCAATCGTCACAAACTGGCGCATCTGCTCAGAGCCTCACAGGAGGGAATCGTCTTTTCCTTCCGGTACGGCATGGACATCATGCGGCAGATGGGGATGCAAGTGTCAAAGATCCATGCGGGTTATGCGAACATGTTCATGAGTCCCATTTTCCGCCAAACCCTTGCGGGCGTGAGCGGCGCGACCATCGAGCTGCTGGACACCGACGGGGCTGCCGGGGCGGCCAAGGGAGCCGGCATGGGCATCGGCTATTACAAGAACAACGATGAGGCCTTCGGAACTTTGAAACTCCGCGAAACGATCGAATCGGTTCAGGCGGACAGGGAACGGTACGAAGAGGCCTACCGGCTCTGGCTGAGCCGGCTCGAAGCGATTGCGGGAACCGTTCCGATCTAACCCTTACCATAACAATTTTGTCAGAATCAATCACAAATCTTATTTCATGAAACGTTTACTCCTTTTTGCTCTTGCGCTCGGCATCGGTTGTTTGGCCGGAGCTCAGCCCTATCCGTACCAAGACAAGACGCTTTCTCCGACTGAGCGTGCCACGGATCTTCTGTCACGCCTTACCGTAGAAGAAAAGGCTTCTTTGATGATGAACGCGGCCGCTCCTATTCCGCGACTCGGGATCAAACAGTACAACTGGTGGAACGAGGCCCTTCACGGAGTGGGCCGCAACGGCTCCGCTACGGTCTTTCCCCAAGCCATCGGAATGGCCGCTGCCTTCGACGACGACCTGCTCTACGAAGTCTTCACGGCCGTCAGCGACGAAGCCCGGGTAAAGAACCGGATTGCCAAGCAGCAAGGTCCGGTCAAGATCTATCAAGGACTTACCTTCTGGACCCCGAACATCAACATATTCAGAGATCCGAGATGGGGCCGCGGAATGGAAACATACGGAGAAGATCCGTACTTGACCGGAAAACTGGGCATGGCGGTCGTGCGGGGCCTGCAGGGACCGGATGATTCACCGATCCGCAAGGCGCACGCATGCGCGAAGCACTACGCGGTCCATTCCGGTCCGGAATCCACCCGGCACAGATTCAATGTCTGGGTCAGCGAGCGGGATTTGCGCGAAACCTATCTTCCGGCCTTCAAGGATCTGGTGACCAAGGCCAACGTCGAGGAAGTCATGACGGCTTACAACCGTGTGGAAGGGGTGCCTGCTGCCGCCAGCAACAAACTGATCAACGACATTCTCCGGGGAGAATGGGGGTTCAAGGGGATCATCACATCCGACTGCTGGGCGGTCGCGGACTTCTATGAGCCGGGACGACACGGATATTCCCCGGATGCCGCCTCCGCTGCCGCTGCCGCGGTCATTGCCGGGGTGAACACCGAGTGCGGAAATTCCTATACGCACCTGCCGGAGGCGTATGCCCGCGGTCTCGTGTCCGAGAAGCAGATTGACAATGCGCTGCTTCCGCTTATGATCGACCGGTATGAGTTGGGGGAGATGGACGACGTGTCCCTTTGGGACCATCTTCCGGAGAGCATCGTGGAAGGGCCGGAACACAAGGCGCTCGCCTTGAAAATGGCGCGCGCGAGCATCGTGCTCCTGCAGAACCGCGACAACCTGCTTCCGCTGAAGAAAAATCAGAAAATCGCGATCGTGGGTCCGAACGCTGACGATGAAGAAATGATGTGGGGCAACTACAACGGCATCCCCAAAGAGACGGTGACGTTGCTCGAAGCGTTCAGAACCCGGATGCCGAAGGTCAAATACTTCAGAGGCTGCGGCATCATCGACAAGAAGTACCAGCCTGCCCGGGACACGACCTCCCGCTTCGCCCGATTCATGGATTTGTCCGAAGAGGAACTGAATGAAGTCGCCAAGCAATATGCCATCGGGGTCAATGACATCAAGAATTATGTCAAGCGACAGCAGGCCCTCGAACTCAGTTTCGAGCCCGAACTGGATGCAGACGCCTTGCTCGCCCAGCTCAAGGGCATCGACATCGTGGTCTTTGCGGGCGGCATCTCCCCGCGTTTCGAAGGAGAAGAAATGCCTGTCAACGTGCCCGGATTCACGGGGGGCGACAAGACCGACATCGAGCTTCCCGACGTGCAGCGCAGACTCCTGAAAGCCTTGCATGAGGCAGGAAAGAAAGTCGTGTTCGTGAATTTCTCCGGAAGCGCCATGGGCTTCGTGCCGGAGACGGAAAGCTGCGATGCGATCGTTCAGGCGTGGTACCCGGGTCAGATGGGCGGAACAGCCATCACGGATGTACTCTTCGGGGATGTCAATCCTTCCGGGAAACTTCCGGTCACGTTCTACAAGTCCATTGAGCAGCTTCCGGACTTCGAAAACTACGAAATGGAGGGCCATACTTACCGCTTCTTCCGCGGAGAACCCTTGTTCCCGTTCGGATACGGGCTCAGTTATTCGGCTTTCCGGTACGGTGACGCGCGGATCGAGGGGCGCGACCTCGTGATTCCGGTCACCAACATCAGCAAGCGGGCCGGCGAGGAGATTGTCCAGCTTTATGTCCGTAAACCGGACGATCCGGACGGTCCGGTCAAGACGCTGCGAGGCTTCCGGCGGGTGAACATCCCGGCCGGAAAGACAGTCGAGGTGCGCATGCCCCTGACCGACGAGACCTTCAACTGGTGGGACGTCGCTGCGTGGGATGTGAAGCCTGTGCGCGGAGACTATGTCTTGCTGTACGGAGGCAGTTCAGCCGACGCCTCGCTCAAGAGTTTGGATTATTCTTTCTGATAAGAATAGTATTATTGATCAACCGGCCAAGAAGCCGTCTCAACTTCTTGGCCGGTTTCATTTTTCTCAAGATGGACAAAGCAACGAAAGGTTTGTTGAAACGATTGTGCTAGTTTTCCGAATAATAGTTAAACGGAAATTCCCCAAATTTTCTTAATTTAGTATTTAATAGAAATTACAAAGAGATAATATTTTGGATATGAAAAAAAGAGTTTTGTTTGCGATCGCATTGTTGGCAGCCTCCATGCTTTATTTTTCTACGGCAGTTCCGGTGTTTGCTCAAAACGGACCCAGGGGTAGTTTGAGGGCGGGAGCCGCAAAAGTCGACATCACGCCGGCGGAGGATGAACTCCCGGAAACCTCACAAGGTATCCTGGATCATATTTTTGTACGGGCGATTGTTTTTTCGAACGGAAGCAAGAAAGGCGCGTTCTTGACGGTTGATTCCGCAGGCGCAGGGGGGTATGATGAAATCGCGCGATGGGCGGAAAGCAACCTTGACATTCCTTACGGTAATATTCTCTTTTCCGCGACACACACGCATTCATCCGCCCGTATCCCTCGTGAAAAGATGACCGCTGCATTGCAGGAAGCTCTGACAAAGGCTCATGACAACATGCAGCCTGCAAAACTAGGTTATGGAGAATCAGTGTCTTACATCAATGTAAGCAGGGATATTTTCGATCAAGATCGTCGTACTTGGTGGGAGGGCCCGAACTACGACGGAATGTCAGACAAAACGGTCGCAGTGATTGTTTTTGAGACATTGGACGGGAAACCCTTCGCTTGTTATGCGAATTATGCTGTCCATGCGGTTGTCACAGGAAACACCGATATGGTCAGCGGAGACATTCCCGGCGCCACTTCCAGCTACGTTGAATCTGGTTATGGCGATGATTTTGTCGCGTGCTGGGCTTCCGGAGCGGCCGGAGACCAGAATCCGGTTTATTTCCAGCAAACATTTGACCTGCGCGACATTCGTATTAAGGATTATGCCGAGCGCGGGGAAGACATAAGCAATAGAATGCCTCCCGGGGGACAAGGTCTCGATAGAACGAAACCCGAAGTGCAAAGGCTGTTGAACGAACAAAAAATGATGATTCAGTCGATGGGGCAGATGCTTGGCGAAGCGATTCGGTATGCCATCGAAGGAATCCGTCGTTTTGAAACGGAAATCACAATCAATTCCGGTTTCAAGACGGTGTCCGTTCCCGGACGCAGAAATACCAATATGCAGGGTAGGGCCGGATATCAAGGAGTATGGGAAGACGCGGAAGATGTACAGATCGGCTTGGCCCTGCTCATGATTGACGACATTCCCGTGACGGCTGTCAATGGTGAAGTATATAACAAGATAGCCGTCAGGCTAAAACGCGAGTCTCCCTATTCCAGAACCATGATGACAACAGTCGCCTCCGTCCCCGGAGTGTCGGCTAGAGGATTCGGAGCAGGCTATATTCCTGATGACGAGTCTTTCGGAAATGAAACATTTGAAGTTCTTTCAGGGCGATATAAACCCGGTTATGCTGAAAGCGCGATTGTGAATGGACTGTTGGATCTGATACATGAAGCGACTCATTAGACGGCTTTCGATACTGTTTTTTCTTTTCGGGATGGTTTCTTGCCAGCCCTGGGAACGTGTTTATCATATTGGAGTATCCCAATGCAGCGAGGATCTATGGAGAGAAACGGTCAATAAAGAGCTTGTCAGAGAGGCTTCTTATTTTCAGAATATTTATGTTGAAATCCGGTCGGTACAGGACAACTCGTCCGACCAAATCAAGGACATTCAGTATTTCATGGAGAGAGGGGTCGATTTGCTGGTCGTATCCCCTAACGAATCCGATACGCTTACCCCGATCATAACCGAAGTCTATCAGTCCGGGATTCCGGTCATTCTTCTGGACAGGAAAACCAGTAACGACCAATATACTGCCTATATCGGCGGAGATAATGTCCAAATTGGCCAGATGGTTGGAGAGTATCTTTATTCTGTTCTCCGGGGTAAGGGAAACGTGGTGGTCATCAGAGGGACAATGGGATCGACGGCTGACGAAGAAAGGTATTCGGGATTTGTCGAGGCGTTGAAAGATCCTGCCAGAAAGGACATTGTAATCATTGCTGAAGCGTACGCGAACTTCATCCGCCATGATGCGAAGAGGAGCATGGAACATGTCCTTAAAACCATCGGTTCGTCAGAAAAGATAGATGCTGTTTTTGCCTTCAACGATCAGATGGCAGTAGGAGTTCGCGAAGCCTATGATGAATACGCGCCCGAACGCGACATCCCCTTCATCATCGGCATCGACGCCCTTTCAGGGCCTGGTGGCGGAATTGGCTACATCATCGATGGAACCATCAATGCTTCTTTTCTTTATCCGACAGGGGGCGACAAGGTGATCGATCTCGCGAGAAGGATTCTCAGCGATATCGATTTCGAAAAAGAGAATATCTTGAACACGGCAGCGGTTGATAACGGCAACGTGAGGGTAATCAAGCTCCAGCGTGATCAAGTGGAGGAACAACAGCAGAAGGTGGATGTTCTGAATTCGCGCGTGTCCGATAGTACCATGAAACTGTTCCGCCAGCGGCAGATGTTTCTGTCCTCTGTCGCCTTGGTTGTTGTTTCTTTGCTATTGCTGGTAGTTTTTATCCGGTTGAATCGTACGCAGCGCAAGTTTAACAAAAAGTTGAACGAGCAGAACCAAAGAATCAAAAATCAAGTAAATGAACTCAAGAATCAGAAACAGCAGTTGCTGAATCTGTCGAAAGAGCTTGAAGATGCGACCCACTCCAAACTTGTGTTTTTTACGAACATTTCACACGAGTTCAAAACACCGTTGACACTGATCAACAATCCGGTGAACGAGCTTCTTGAAAACAGTAAAATGGATTCGGACATGCGCGAGTCATTGGAGCGTGTTCGGAGGAACAGCAGCAAACTGTTGAGGCTCATTACTGAAATTCTCGACTTCAGATCTTACGAGAATGCTAAGATGAAGATCAATTATACGATGGCTGATTTCAAGGATTTCATCCGGAATCTCAGCGCCATGTTCTATGATATGATCAAGCGGAGGCAGATAGAGTTCTCCTTGGATGTGGCTGCAGGCGATTACTTGATGCCTTTCGACCAAGTCAAGCTTGAGAAGGTCTTCATTAACCTGTTGTCCAATGCTTTCAAGCACGTTGATCTCAAAGGCACGATTCGTATTTCCATCTCCCAGAAAGTCAGTGACGAGGGACGGGATGTGGTGCTCTCGGTGTTCAACAGCGGATCATATATTCCTGAAGAGGAGACGAAAAATATTTTCAAGAGGTTCTATACGCTTGACGGGAACCAACAAGGAACGGGTATCGGCCTTGCTCTTGCAACCTCCATCGTAGATGCGCACGGAGGTACCATAAGCGTGAAAAGTGTTAAGAATGACGGCACAACCTTCACTGTCGAGATTCCAATAGAAGATGAATCGGTGGTCAATGTCGGGGAGGATGAATCCTACGTCCCGGAATACGCAAAGCTGAAACTGGCAACCATGATTGATGAAGATGATGGAGATGACATTATCGGGGAAATGGAATATGACGGGAAGCCCATACTTCTTGTCATCGATGACAATGTTGATATGCGGCATTACATCAGGGACGTGCTGTCATCCGATTACCATGTCATTCAAGCGCAAGACGGAAATAAAGGCGTCGCGAAGGCCTTGAAGTTCAAGCCGGCCATTATTCTCTGCGACATTATGATGCCGGGCAAGGATGGTTATGAGGTATGCAGGATTCTCAAGAGCAACCAGATCACGGAGAATACTCCGATTATTTTACTTACTGCCTGTTCCCTGGAGGAACAAAAGACACGGGGTTACGAGTGCGGAGCAGATGCCTATCTTCAGAAACCATTCAACTTGAAGACCTTGAAAGTTCGAATCAAGAATCTTGTCGAGAAAAGCCGCAAAATCTCTTCAATCGGGAATGACTGGCTCATCGGGGAAAGCGGGCGTGCGATCAATGACGCCAACATGGCTTTTCTCAAAGATTTCAAGGCGTATGTCGAAGACCATATCGACCAAGAAATCAGTATTATCGATCTGGCAGATAATCTCGGATACTCAAAGTCCAAAATGTATCGCATCCTCAAGGAGTTCACGGACTACTCTCCGGTTGACCTTGTGAACCTGATCAGATTGCGCAGGGCCGTGGTCTTGATGATCCGTGAAGGAAAGAATATCTCGGAAGCCGCCTTCGAATCCGGATTCACCTCTCCTTCCTACTTTTCCCGTACATTTCTCAAATATTACAAGGAAAGGCCAAGTGATTATATCAAGCGTCTGACTGAGGGATAGAATCCGTTTTCGACGCCATCCTGAATTATTTGTATTAGTATTTGGGAAAATAGAAACACAATTTCCATCGTAAATTGATTTTCTTTGATTCGAGATACCGATTAGGTATTCTCGCAAACCGTATAATTATAACACTTCATAAATATGAACATCAGGTCTTTTCTCTTCTCCGCAGTCTGCCTTGTCTCTGCTGCTTTTGTCTCTGCACAGACAACCGTACAACAGCCGTCATGGCTAAGCGATGCTGTTTTTTACCAGATTTATCCCTCATCATACCAAGACTCCGACGGAAACGGCATCGGCGACATTCCCGGCATTACTTCGCGTTTGGAATACATCAAGTCAGTAGGCGTCAGTTGCATTTGGCTCAATCCGATCTTCGTCTCCGGCTGGACCGACGGCGGATACGATGTGATTGACTTCTACAAAGTCGACCCGCGTTTCGGTACCAACGACGACGTTGTGAAATTGGTTGAAAAGGCCCATTCGCTGGACATGAAAGTCGTCCTTGACCTTGTTGCCGGACACTCTTCCATTGACTGTGCATGGTTCAAGCAGGCCACGGAGGCTTCCAACCTCCAGTATAGCGACTATTACATCTGGCCGTCCTTCAAGCCCGAAGTACAGAGCACCGCCAACCTTGCCGGGCAGACGGATTACACGCAGCTGATGAACTCATTCAACAACATTGTCAACAAGTTCGTCAAGAGCGACTATCCGCGCGGGCCTTACTATATCAAGAACTTTTTCGACACTCAGCCGGCACTGAACTTCGGTTTCGCCAATCCGGATCCTGAGCATCCTTGGGAGCAGGCCGTTGATGCTCCCGGCCCGATGGCAATGCGCCGTGAGATCAAGAGCATTATGGCTTTCTGGATGGACAAGGGCATCGACGGGTTCCGCGTGGACATGGCCGCCAGCCTTGTCAAGAACGATTTTGACAAGTCCGCCACCATCAAGCTCTGGAAAGAAGATCTCGCCAAGTGGTTCAAAGAAAACTATCCCGAGAATGTCCTTATCGCAGAATGGTTCAATCCATCAATGTCCATTGAGGCCGGTTTCCACATCGACTTCTTCTGCCACGATGGTAAATACAACTATTCAACCCTGTTCTTCAACACTTCAAGACGCGGCAGCGACGGTGTCTGTTACTTTGACCTCAACGGTAAGGGTGAGTTAAAGAAATGGCTGGATCTCTATCAGTTCCAATATAATTCCGTCAAGAACAAAGGCTATGTCAGTATGCCTTCCGGCAACCACGACTTCACTCGTCTCGCAGCAGGTCCACGCAGCACGGAAGATCAGTTGAAGGTCGCTATGACATTCTTCTTCACCATGCCTGGGGTGCCATTCCTATTCTACGGAGACGAAATCGGGTTGATGCAGAACTTCAATGCTCCCCCTAAGGAAGGCTCGGGCGGACGTTCCGGATCACGCATTCCGATGCTTTGGGACGACTCTGCCGATGCCGGCTTCTCCACTGCTCCGGAAGAGGATCTGTACCTGCCTCTCACTCCGGATCCTGACCGCAGGACCGTTCAGAACCAAGAAGCAAACGAGTCCTCGCTCTTGAACTATGTTCGATCCATCATCGACTTCCGCCGCGCCAACTCTGTCCTTGGCGCAGATGCCGACTGGAAACTCGTCAGCAATCCAAACAACCCCTATCCGATGATTTACGAGCGTTCAAACGAGACTGAAGTCTGGGTGATCGCCATCAATCCTTCTGCAAAAAAAGTTGTTGGCGAGATTCCTTCATACGGTGTTCAGCCAACGGCCGAGTTTGGATGCTACGATGCTAAAGTCTGCAACTACAAGGTTGGAAACCTTAACGACAAGGTTACCGTCGCTCCTGTTTCTGCCGTAGTTTACAAAGTAAAATAAGTAAGTTTGGAACTCCTTAAAAAATAGTTTATGATTTGTCATTGCCATGACAAGAAACAACACGAACCACATAATAACTCATTCTAATTGATTATGAAAAAAGTACTGTTCGCTATCTCTGTCCTTGTATTATGTGCCGCATGCGCCCCAAAGGGAAATGTTAACGGCAGCGTCGAGAGCCAGTTGTGGGCACCTGTTTCCGGCGCCCAAGTGACGGTTGTCGGCTCAAAAGCTACAGCCAAGACGGATGTTGAAGGTAAGTTCACCATCGACGCAAATGAAGGCGACACTGTCGTTGTTACTCTTTCCGGTTACAGAACCGCCAAGGCTGTCGTCAAAGACGGTACCGTAAACGCAACTTTAAACTACACCTTGAAGACTGTTACGGTAAACGAAGACAACACGGTAACTTTCAAGTATTCCGCTCCTGACGCAAAATCTGTTCAGGTTTGCGGGAATTTCTTCCAGCTTCCGAACGGCACATTCGGCGAGGGCATCGCCCGGATGACCAAAGACGAAGAAGGTCTTTGGACCTATACCACCGTTCCTACCAAGAGCGAGCTTTATCGTTACGTGTTTTTGATTGACGGCAACTACACCATCGATGCCGCCGCTCCTTACACCATCCGTGACGGGGAGGTCCTCCGCAACGTATTTGTAGTCCCCGGTGAAGTCGGAGACCTCACAATGGTCCAGGATGTCAACCACGGCACAATGTCCAAGATCTGGTATCCTAGTTCCCTTGGCTACGAGCGCCGTATGACCGTCTATACACCTTGGGGCTATGAGAAGAGCCAGAAGAAATATCCTGTCCTTTATCTTCTCCATGGTGGTGGCGGTGACGAGAATGAATGGCAGAACCTTGGCCGTGCGGCTCAGATCATGGACAACCTCATCGCTGCGGGCAAGTGTGAGCCAATGATCGTCGTCATGCCTAACGGACACGTTGGCATGACTGCCGCTCCAGGTGAAAACAGCTTGGGTTATGAGAATGCAAAGGCCAGCAGAGGCGCTGTTCGTGCTGCTCCTAATGCTTATGAGGCCACTTTCATGGATGTTGTCAACTTTGTCGATGCCACCTATCGCACGATTGCCGACCGTCAGCATCGCGCCATCTGCGGCCTGTCGATGGGTGGCGGTCACACTTCAGTCATCTGCGTGAACTATCCTGACAAGTTCGGCTATGTGGGTTTGTTCTCAGCCGCGGTCCGCAATTATTCCGACGACGTCGAAAATACCAGAGTCTCGGAAATGACCAAGGATTACAACAAGAAACTCGCTGCCTTGTTCTCATACAATCCATACTTCTATATTGCCATCGGTGACGAGGACTTCCTGTATCAAGCGAACAAGGCTTATCGGGAAAACCTCGATGCACTCGGATACCCTTACACCTATGTCGAGTCAGACTGTGGCCATGTCTGGAAGAACTGGAGACATTATCTGGCCGACTTCGCCGCAAAGCTTTTCAAATAATACAAGCTTCATAATCACTACTAAATACCTTTACATGAAAAAGTTTTTTGCAATCGCCTTTGCGCTGATCCTCTCCTGCTTTGCACTATTCGCTCAGCCGCAGGCTCCTCAAGCAAGAAGAGCCCCCGGCAACCGGGCCCCGGTAGTGGTCTCCCCTGTTATCAATGCCGATAATACCGTGACCTTCATTTACAACGATCCGAAGGCCGTAAAGGTTCAGGTAAGAGGGGACTTTCCTAACGGCTATGCCAACCCTCCGAAGCCATGGGCGGAGTTTCATGCTTTTGATATGGTAGAGGCAGAACCAGGCGTGTTCAAGTTCACAACCGAGCCTCTGGGATCTGAAATGTATAAGTACAATTTTATTGTTGACGGCAAAACCATCATCGACATGGCCAACGTCTATGTTGTCCGCGACGTTGCTGACATGCTTAACATTTTCTTCATTCCGGGAGAGAAGGGTGACCTCTATTCAGTGAACAAAGTCGCTCACGGCTCGGTAACCGCCAGGTGGTTTGACTGCCCTACCCTTGGCTATCAGCGCCGCATGATGGTCTATACTCCTGCCGGCTACGAGAACAACAAGGACAAGTATCCTGTTCTGTATCTCCTTCACGGCGGTGGTGGCGACGAGGAGCAATGGATGGAGCTCGGTCGGGCCACTCAGATTATGGACAACCTCGTAGCAGCCGGTAGGGTTAAGCCGATGCTTATCGTCATGACCAACGGCAACGCCATCCAGCAGGCCGCTCCCGGCCAGGGCCACGACGGTCTTGTCCCCCCTAGAGCCCGCGTCAATGCTGCTGTTACATATGGCCTTCCTGTTGAGAACCAGGCCAGTTTCGAGCAGTCATTTAAGGACGTTATCGCTTTCATCGATGCCAACTACCGTACCGTCAAGAAAAAGTCAGGCCGTGCCATCTGCGGTCTTTCAATGGGCGGTGGCCATACTTTCAACATTTCCCGTATGTATGAGAACACCTTTGACTATGTAGGGGTCTTCTCTGCTGGCGGAAATCAGAGTGAAGAGGCGATGGCGTCTCTCAAGAAGATGAAAGACAACGGATATAAAGTATATTATCTCGGTATCGGTTCCGACGACTTCGCATTTACCGGCATGCAGAGTCTCAAAAAGTCTCTTGACACGCTTGAAATGCCTTACAAATATACCGAGACCTCTGAAGGGCATATTTGGAAGAACTGGAGAATATACCTGGCCGAATTCTCACAGATGCTGTTCAAATAGTGTTCTCCCCGGCAGCAGGCAGACATATGCCGGATGGATGAATGAAGCCATCTTTTTGTTATAAAATTTCGAATTTTTCCTATTCATTATCAACTTTAATTTTTATCTGTTTAATTTATGAAGTACAAGTTTATCGCATTGTGCATGATGTTAGGTTTGATCGCATCGGCATCATTCGCACAAACAATCAAAGTTACAGGAACCGTTTCAGGCAAGGCGGACGGTCAGCCTTTGATTGGTGCAGGAGTTGTCGTCGTTGGCACCAGTACAGGTACCTCTACCGATTCAAGAGGTACTTTTGAGCTGACTGTTCCTGCTGGAAGCCAACTTGAAGTATCTTACATTGGATACACTTCTGTCATCGTTGACGCTGCCGCCAATTTGTTTATCGAACTTGAAGAGGATCTGGACTTCCTCGAAGAAGTCATCGTTACCGGATACATGACAGAGAGGAAAGCAGACCTTACCGGCTCAGTTGCAGTTGTCAAAATGAAAGAGGTCGCCGACATACCTACAGGGAATGTTCTGACCGCTCTGAAAGGCCGCGTTGCCGGTCTGACCATTACTTCAGATGGAACGCCGGGGGGGCAAGGGAGTTCTTCCCTTATCCGCGGCACCACCACCATTAACAACTCCTCACCGTTGTATGTCATTGATGGCGTAATGACACGCGCAGACGTGGGTACGATCATTTCAAGCAATGACATAGAATCCATTCAGGTATTGAAGGACGCGGCTTCAGCTGCGATTTATGGAGCGCAAGCGGCTAACGGCGTCATCATCATTACGACCAAGCAAGCGCAAGAAGGGACGCTCAAGGTCGATTTCACTTCTTCCTTGTCACTTCAGTTGCCCCGAAGAGGCATACCGCTCATGAATGCGCAGGAGTGGGGAGACGTCTACTGGGCAGCCTACAAGTATGATTTCAACACGACCCCGAAGTCCATCATTTATGGAGATGGAGCCAAGGCTCAACTGAAACTCGGACAACCCTACTATGAGAAGGATGGATTGAGGATGAATGTCTCCGATACGGACTGGTTCGGAGAAAGCTATCGTCCGGCCATGATGCAATCCTACAGCCTCTCGCTCTCGAAGGGAAGCAAAGATCATGTTTCATCTTTGAGTTTCAACTATCTCGACCAGATCGGCACGTTGAAGAACACAGATTATACTTCGGTTGGTACCAGATACAACACGGAATACAGATTCTTCAACAACAGACTGAAAGTGGGAGAATCACTCAACTTGATGTATTGGACGCAGCACAAAAAACCGAGGGGATATGAAGCGATTGAAAGACAAATTATCGCACAGCATCCGGCTCAGGCAATGTACGCCAGTGACGGGAGTTATGCAGGAGCGGAAGTAGATTTGTTGGGAAGCCGCCAGAACATCATGAGGTACCTTGACAACGAAGCCAACAACATCTTCAAGAGTTGGCGATTCTTCGGCAATGCCTATGTGGATATAACCCCCATTGAAAACCTGGTGCTGAGATCGACGTTCGGCATCAACTACAATCCTGACTATTCAAACGAATTCACTCCTGCATGGGACGAGCATGTCCGTTCTTATTCAGAGAGCGCGCTCAACATCAATCAAACCGAAACACTGGAATGGGTCTGGACAAATACGGCGACTTATTCTTTCACAAGAGGAATTCATTCGGCCATTCTGCTTCTAGGAACTGAAGCCAAAAAGAATCGTGTGGATATTCTGGATGCGGATGCGACCGGCTTCGCGCTGACATCCCGAGACTATGTATACATTTCCGCGGCTGAAGGAACCAAGACTTCCGACAATTCGGCGAATTTGTATGCGATGACCTCATACTTCGGAAAGATCAATTACACGCTGGCGGAAAAATACCTTTTCTCCGCTACAGTCCGCCGCGACGCTTCTTCACGATTCGGCAGCATTCACAACGCCGGAGTCTTCCCCTCCGCTTCTTTTGGCTGGAGGATAAGCAAAGAGGGCTTCATGGCAAATGCGTCAAATTGGCTTTCTGACCTTAAGATCCGGGCCTCTTGGGGCATCAACGGCAACGACCAGATCAACAATACCGCCACTTATAACATCTATAGCATTAACATTTGGAATGGCAGTTACAACTTGAGCGGTGATGGAAGTACGCTTGCCATGGGCGCGGTCAGAAGCCAATCAGGCAACTCTCTGCTTCGCTGGGAGCAGACGGAGCAAGAAAACGTGGGGATCGATGCATCGTTTTTCAATGACAGGTTGATGCTTACGCTAGACGCTTATAATAAGAATACCTCGGATATGCTCTATCAACTTCCTGTCCCTGCCGTGAACGGCGAAGGAGGAGCCTCGTATCAAAACTGTGCTTCCATGAACAACAAGGGATTCGAAATCGTGGCTTCCTGGAGAGGCTCGAAAGGAGATTTCGGTTACGATATTTCGGGAAACGCCTCTTATTATAAAAACAAGATTACCTACCTGCCGGAGGACATCTACTATACCTATGGATGCGGCAACATGGCGGCGGGAATTACGAATGTCGGTCTTCCATACGGAGCCATTGTTGGCTATGTGGTTGATGGACTGTATCAAACACAGGCTGAGGTGGATGAATACAAGAACAAGTATGATGTCAAGTTCGGGGTGCCTGGCGTCGGTCGCTTAAGGTATTCGGATGTGAACGGTGACAAAGTCATCGATACGAAGGACCAAGCCTACATCGGGAGCAACCTTCCCAAGCTGCAGTATGGTTTGACACTTTCCGCCACATACAAGAGTTGGGATCTTTCCCTGTTTTTCAGCGGAATGTTCCGTGACGCTTACAATACTTCCAAGTTATACACGGACTTCTTTCCGCTGGGCGAAGGATTGGGCAATCATTCTACACGTCTGCTGGATGCGATGAACGCATTCTATGATTATGAAAAGACCGGTGTGTACAACAGCCGGTATGCTGCCCCTACGACAATCAATACCAACAGCGAGAACCTCTCTTCAGATTGGTATATGGAGAACGGTTCATACATGAAACTCAAGAATGTTGTCCTTGGTTATACCTTCAGCGATACGATCCTCCAGAAGATCAATGCGCGTACCGCAAGAGTTTATCTCCAGGCTCAGAACATTTTTACGCTCACCAAATTCACCGGACCGGATCCTGAGTCTTTGGGATATCCTTATCCGTTCTCGTTCAATGTTGTTGCCGGACTCACCATCGGTTTTTAATTATATTTAATCAACGACTATTATGAAAATCAATTCTATAATACTGATTGTATTGCTCGCTTGCGCTTCATTTGTTGCATGCAATGAGAAAGAATTCCTGGATTTAAAGCCGCAAGGTGCGCTGAATGATGGGGTTATGAATTCAACTGAAGGCGTTCCCTATCTTCTCAACGCTGCTTATTCCGCACTCGCCGGCCCCAATACTACTTTTGGCGCGATGAATTCTCCTGTCAACCATTGGCTTTCCGGAGAGTTGCATGCAGACAATGCGTACAAAGGCGGCGGCGGCCCTTCCGACAACACCAACTTTCACCTTATCGAGACAAATGTCATCGATGCCACGCATAGATCATTGAACAACTGGTGGCAGTCATTGTATCACTCCGTAAAAAGAACCAATTCGGCTCTCCAAGTGCTGGAACAATGCGATGTGGCGGAAGTCCCGGATGTTGAGATCTATAAGGCGGAAATGCGTGCTCTTCGCGCCCATTACTATTTTGAACTCAGCCGCCATTTCAACAAGATTGCTTGGATTGATGAAACCGTACTTGAAGTAGATTATTCTAAAATCAGGAATGATGTCTACACGCGAGACGAAATTCTGGGGATGATCGCAAACGAATTAGAGGAGGCGGCCGCGGTTCTTCCCGAGTCATTCAAGGATCTGGGAAGGGTGAACAAGTATGTAGCCATGGCTTATGCGGCGAAGGTCTATCTATACAAAGCCTATCGCCAGGATCCGGCAACAAACGCGTTTGTTGGAATTGACAAGCCCGATCTTGAAAAAGTTGTCACGCTTACGAACAACGTCATTGCTTCCGGCAGGTATGGATTGCTGGATGACTTCCAGAAACTCGATATAGTTGAGTATGAAAATGCGGAGGAATCTATTTTCGCCGTTCAGTATTCTACGGACGACGGTGCCACCATGACACTTCCTTGGGCATACTGTGGCGTGGGACATGTCAATTGGAGCGCGCTTCTCAATACTCCGAAAGGGCCATACAATGGAGATGACTTTTTCAAATCCAGTCAGGACCTGGTGAATGCCTTCAAGACGGATCAGAACGGACTCCCGCTCCTGGACGGATCGTTCCAAGATGACGATTACGACCAAGTGATTGAGAAAGTGAATCCCGATGGTTCCAAGTCTTACATTAACACGAACATTGACTCAAACGTCGATCCCCGTCTGGACTTCATTATCGGTCGTATCAATGTACGCTGGAAAACCTATACCAAAGCCCCTGTGGACGAGCATTGGTACAGGGATTTCAACTCGTATGGGTATCATTTTATCAAGCGATTCCTCGTTTCCCCCGAATCCGGCCATCTTGCAACCACGTATCCGTGGGGAAATTCCGCGCTGAACTACCAGATTATCCGTTATGCCAATGTTCTGCTTTGGAGAGCCGAGGCTTTGATCGAACTTGGCCGTCAGGATGAGGCCAGGCCGCTTATCAACCAGATTCGCTTGCGGGCGAAGAACAGCCCCTATGTGACAGCATGGGAAGATAAGGAAGCATATCCTACTGCCGTTGACATCGACGGATATGCGGGCAAATATGTTATCAATGAATATCCGGCCAATGGTTGGACGCAGGACTATGCAAGAAAAGCGCTGAGATTCGAGACGAGGCTCGAGACCGCTCTTGAGGGAGAACGTTTCTTCGATCTTGTAAGGTGGGGAACAGTGGTTGAAACCATGAACCGCTACTTTGAAGTGGAGCGAGGAAAACGGGTATACTACCAAGGATGCAAATTCACTGCGGGGAAGGATGAATATTTTCCGATTCCGATCACGCAGTACAATCTGTCCAAGGGGGCTTATTCCCAGAATCCCGGATATGGGGCGTTTTAACTGTGATGCAATCACAAAGGTATGAGGGCCGTGACGAGTATTACCCAATTTCTTTTAAATAATTCCGAATAGTATCTAAATTATATTGGGCATAGAATTTTAATTTTATGCCCAATATTTTCCCTGTTTAAGAAACCTTTCAAGATGCGAAAATTATTGCTGTCCGCAATTTGTCTAATGATTGCAGTTCTTTCATTCGGACAAGGTTCACGCGCGACAAAAATCGACACCCTAAGATTATGGCCGAACGGAGCGCCGAACGCCTTCGAGATTCCGGGGCCGGAATCCGGATTCATCACGTTTAGAGCAAAGGAATACGAAGATGCCATGATGGAAGTCTATCCGGCTGCAAACCCCAATGGACTATGTATAATCATGTGTCCGGGAGGAGCTTATATCATGCAGTCGCAGACATACGAAGGCCGTGATATGAAAGACTGGTTCAATTCCCGTGGCATCACCTATTGCATGCTTCAGTACCGCCTTCCTTGCGGTCACGACGACGTCCCTCTTTCTGATGTCCGGCAGGCCATCCGTCTTATGCGCGGCAAGGCCGCCGAGTTGGGCATCACCAAGATCGGAATAGCCGGCAACTCTGCCGGCGGTCATCTTGCCGCATGTGCCGCCACTATGTATGACAGCCCGGAAACACGTCCGGATTTCCAGTTCCTAATGTACCCCGTCATCACCATGGAGGCATCATTCACCAACATGCTGTCGCGAGACGCCCTTCTTGGCAAGACTCCGTCCCAAGAGCTTGTCGATAAGTACAGCTGCGAGAAAAACGTCACGAAGGACACCCCTCCAGCCTTTATTTTTCTCTGCTCGGATGACAAGGCAGTCCCTCCCGCAAACAGCTTACGATACTATGAGGCTTTGATAGCGAACGGCGTGTCCGCGTCGATGCACATCTATCCTTTCGGCGGCCACGGTTTTGGCTGGCAGGACTCGATGAGATTCAAGTTCAACTGGGTTGACGAACTCGAGACTTGGTTGAATGTTGTCGTACTCAAATGAGTTTTCGCGAATCCGCGCTTCGTCCGGGAGCTGCCGATCGCCTTTTTTGAACCTAAACCTCGATACATGATTTGGATCTGTCCCTCTTTTAGTTCTATTTCGACAAACTCGCGTTAATATGATTATGAAAAAAATAGTATTCCTGCTGACCGTCTTTCTGTCGCTTTCTCTTTTCGGACAGGGCCCCGTCAGGACTCCGTCGGAAAATTGGGAAAACCCGACAGGTCCTTATAAGGTTGCCGTGAACGACCAGATCGTCGATCTTGCCGAGCACACAATCTTCTATCCTGAGGATCTTTCTGCTTTTCCCGCAAAAGACAAACTCCCCGTCCTCGTAATGTCCGGCCCCGGCTGCTTGAAGACCAGTTCCGCGTTCCGCCCTTTCTTCACGGAAGTGGCGTCACATGGTTACCTGTTCATTATCAGCGGTGTCCTTCAGGGAAACCTTGGGTCAAACACCAAAGAGGATCTTCTGGATGCCATAGAGTGGGCCTATGCGGAGAATTATCGCCCCGACAGTCAATTCTATGGAAAGATTGATCTAAAGCACATTTCCGCGATGGGGCAGTCCTGCGGCGGCATCCAGGCGCTCGACATCATGGATGACCCTCGTGTCACGCTCCTCACCCTTTTCAACAGCGGACTGTTCTCAAGTGCGCCTGCTACACCGGGAGCCCCGGCTCCTATGAGCATGGGCGAAGTGATGAGCCAGCCGAAGGACAAGGTGTTCGCCAAACTCAGAGTCCCCATCGCCTACTTTGTCGGCGACACGGACATGGCGCGTCAGAATGCAGAGAGCGACTTCAGATACATCGAAAATGTCCCCGCCCTGCTTTGTGTCCGCGAAATCCCGGGGGATGCCCATGGCGGCACCTTCAGGGAGATGAATGGCGGAGCCTTCGCCGAAGCCACAGTGGCATGGCTTGATTGGCAGCTGAAAGGCAAGGAAGCGGCTTCCATGATGTTCAAGGGTGCCCCTTGTCCTCTGGAGACCTCCAGCACCAAATGGATTTCCGTCAGGAAGAAAAACATCGATTTCGTAAAAGACCAGGCTACGGACTGGCCGGGATTCATGAGATATGAAAACGCCAACGCTTCTTTGACCGAGGCTCCGGAAGTGGTTCTGATAGGTGACTCCATTACCGACAACTGGGATGATGCCGATCCGGATTTTTTCGAGAAGAACAATTTCGCCTGCCGAGGCATTTCAGGCCAGACGGTAAGCCAGATGCTCGTACGTTTCAAGCAGGACGTTGTGAATCTCGATCCTCAGGTCGTTGTCATCAACGGAGGCACAAACGACCTCTGCCAACAGATGGCCGGAATGGCGTACTACCCCGATCAGACGATCATCGACAACACCATCGCCATGTGCGAACTGGCGGAGGCCGCCGGCATAAAAGTCATTTTGACGGCAATAACTCCTTGCTCGCACTATATGCCGATTCCGACTCTCGATGCCGGCAGCAGAATTGTCGACCTCAATAAAAAACTCAAGGACTACGCCGACAGCCACAAGAGCATCACTTTTGTGGACTATTTTACACCGCTTGCCAATGCCCGGAATGGCTTGGATCCTGACTTGTCCTTTGACGGAGTGCATCCAAAGATAAACGGATACTTCATTATGGAACGCCTGGTTGTGGACGCTGTCAAGAAAGTCCTCAAGTCCAAGAAGGCCTACTATGTAATTTCGGAAGAGGACATGCTCGCAAAGAAGGCCGTTCAGGAAGAAGAAAGGGCGGCGATGATGTCGCGATTCTCCAGATGATCGTTTCACAAAGGATTCTCAACGGCATAAAGGCACGATTGTACTTTTCTTTGAAACAATACTGCATTCCTTTCGATTGCAGGTTACGTATTTTGTTAGAAGCGGATACCACGTAACACGTAAATAGAAATAATCATGAATAATTGGAAAAAGATTTTGCTGATCGGTTGCGTTGTTTTACTCGCCGCCTGCACAAAATCGGTTCTAATCACCGGCGACTACCTGATGATTCCGGCGCAGGATGGAGGGAAAATGTCGAAACTCGAGATACTGTCCGTGGGCGAGAACATTCTTGGGGAGCCGCAATACGTTGAAATCGCTCAGGATCGTGTTGATTATTATATTCCTATCGATGTGACCGAGTATAAGGGACAGTCGTTGGATATATGTTTGACGGGTGTCGATAAGAATAATAAATTCTACAAGCGTTTCGCTCAATCCGATGTGCGTGTTACCGAAAGAGATGAGCGCTATCGTCCGCGATACCATTTCGCGCCGGACTTCGGTTGGACCAATGATCCGAACGGAATGGTCTATTACGACGGAGAGTACCATCTTGCATATCAAGCGAATCCTTATGGTATCGGGCATTATAACATGCATTGGGGAAATGCCGTTTCCACGGATCTCATGCATTGGGAGGATCTGCCCCCGATTATCGCTCCCGATTCCCTCGGCGCGATCTTCTCCGGGAGCGCGATTGTGGATGATGAGAATACGGCCGGCTTCGGAAAAGATGCCATTGTCGCGATGTACACTTCCGCGGGGAGGTTGCAACGCCAGAGTATCGCGTACAGCCTTGACAGAGGCCGGACCTACACCAAGTATGAAGGCAATCCTGTCATCACCGATCTTTCGAGACGCGACTTCAGGGATCCGAAACTGTCTCGTTTTGGAGACAAGTGGATAGTCGCCATTGCTGCGGGAGACGTGATCGCATTCTATGCGTCCAAGGACTTGAAAAACTGGGAGAAATTGAGTGAGTTCGGAAAAGGTATAGGCTCCCATGCAGCTGTCTGGGAATGCCCCGATTTGTTGAAATTTGAATATGAGGGGAAAGAGAAATGGGTGTTGCTGGTCAGCATCAATCCCGGGAACCCGAATGGAGGAAGCATTACGCAATATTTCATAGGCAGTTTCGACGGCAAAGAATTTAAGGCAGATCCTCTTCCATATCCTCTTTGGGTTGATCTTGGCGCGGACAACTATGCCGGAGTCACTTTTGCCGGTAAAGAAGACAGGCACATATTCATGGGTTGGATGAGCAACTGGTATTACTCCGGAGCGACACCGACGAAACGTTTCCGCAATTGTATGACGCTTCCTCGGGACTTGAGTTTGAAATCGAATGGGCGTCACTTGATTTTGGCAAGCAATCCCTCTCCCGAAGTTTATGCCTCCATGAAGCAAGTCCGTTCATTCGATGACACCAAAGTGGGATTGGGTTTCTCCATTCCGCAGATTCTGGAAGAGAACCATGGGGCCTATTCCATAGCGTTCACAATCCAGCCTGACACCAAAGGCAAACTAGCGGTTGTGCTGTCCAACACACTGGGCGAGAAAATGGTCTATCACTTTGATTTCTCCAAGAACGAGCTTTCCTTGGATCGCAGCGAAAGCGGTCTCGTGGATTTTGAACCCAGATTTGCATCAAAGCCAATCGTCACCCACATTGTCGAGCGGGCGGAGTACAAGGTGGAGATGTTCGTGGATAGACAATCGATCGAGATGTTCGTCGGAGAAGGAGACGTTTCTTTCACGAATTCTATGTTCCCTTCGGAATATTATGATAAATTTGAAATAACTGCAGACGGATGCAATCCTATACTCTCTGAAATCACTATTAACGAAATCAATTAACACTTAAGTTATGACTACAGCTAAAACAAGCAGAATTGGCAAGCTCTTGCCGATCATGTTTACCTTCTTCGTGATGGGATTCGTGGATATGGTCGGAACAGCGACCAACTACGTCAAGGCTGACTTTGCCTTGACGGACACGGTAGCGAACTTCCTTCCGACCATGGTCTTCTTCTGGTTCCTTATTCTTGCCGTGCCGGCGGGATTGATGATGAACAGGATCGGTAAACGGAGGACCGTGCTACTGAGTTTGATCATCACTGCGTTCGCGCTGGCTCTCCCCCTTTTCGCTTATAACTATCCCATCATGTTGGTTTCTTTTGCCTTGTTGGGCATCGGGAACACCTTGATGCAAGTCTCTTTGAATCCTCTGATTTCTTTGGTTGTTACAGGCGAGAAACTCGCCAGTACGCTGACTTTTGGACAGTTTGTTAAAGCGATCGCTTCCTTTATCGCTCCGTTCATTGCCAGTTGGGCTTTCACTCGATTCGACAACTGGATGCTCTTGTATCCAATTTTCTTCGTGGTAACCCTTGTCGCGCTGGTTTTACTCGGATTTACAAAATTCGAAGAAGATGCGCCGAAAGGCAAATCCACGACATTCTTTCAGTGTCTGGGCATGTTGGGCAACGCCACCATCCTCTTGTTCTTTTTGGGTATTATCTGTCATGTCGGAATAGATGTCGGCGTCAATACCTGCGCCCCGAAAATCATTATGGAGAAATTGGGGTTCCCTCTTGCGAAGGCGGGGATAGCGACAAGTGTTTACTTCCTCTTTAGGACGGTTGGTTGTCTGACAGGGTCTTTCATCCTTGCTCATTTCCCGCTCAAGAAGTTCTTCGCGATCAGTGTGGCCATGATGGCGCTTTCCATGATCGGATTGATGGTATTCAAGACACTTGTACTTCTTTATGTTGCCATCGCGTTGGTCGGATACGGCAATTCCAACATCTTTTCAATGATATTTTCAAGTGCTTTGCTGTCGAATCAAGAAAAGAGCAATGAAATATCAGGCATTATGATAATGGGACTCATTGGCGGCAGCATCTTCCCGCTTTTCATGGGTATTCTTTCCGATGCTCTTGGATCTCAGGTAGGATCCGTGATCGTCATCAGCATCGGGGTGTTGTATCTTGCCTATCTGTCGTTCAAATTATTTAGCATGCAGAAATCATGAATAAGACTGTAGTTGGAATAGGGGAGATCCTGTGGGATCTGCTCCCGACCGGAAAGGCACTCGGTGGGGCGCCTGCGAATTTCGCATACCATGCCTCTCAGTTGGGCTGCGATGGTTGGGCGGTCAGCGCCATCGGGAAAGATGACCTGGGTGAGGAAATTGTACGGAAGTTGTTTGAAAAAAGGCTCAACAATGTCATCGAAACGGTTGACAAACCGACCGGAAGAGTCCTGGTTACACTGGATGATACCGGAACTCCCTCCTACGAGATCGTTGAGGATGTTGCCTGGGATCACATTCCTTTCACTCCTCGGATGGAGACCTTGGCTTCCAAGACAGACGCAGTCTGCTTCGGCACGCTTGTACAGCGGACGCGGAAATCAAAAGAAACAATCCGTCGATTCCTTTCCGCGATGCCGACCGACAGCCTGAAGGTCTTCGATATCAACCTTCGCCAGCAATATTATTCCAAGGATATTATAGAGGAGTCCTTATCCTTTTCCGATATACTGAAAATCAACGACGAAGAGATCGATGTCATTTCCCGTATGTTCGAGATACCCCTTGGTCAGGAAGAAGCCTGTCGGAAATTTCTGGATCAATATGGTTTGAAGCTTGTGATCTTGACCAAGGGCTCAAAGGGAAGTGTGGTAATTACTGAAGATCAAATCATACCGCAGGCTGCGGAGAAGGTGAAGATTGTTGACACGGTGGGAGCGGGAGATGCTTTTACCGCTGCTTTTGTGGCTGCTTACCTTCGTGGGGACTCTTTGGCCGACGCGCAGAAACTTGCGAGTGTAACGGCGGGGAAAGTCTGCTCCCGTATGGGCGCGATGTAACCATTGTTGAATTTTCTTAGCGAACCAAACTATATAACATTTTTTACATTATGGAGAAAAGAATCTCGATTATTCTAATTACGTTGTTTTGCGTCTTTGCTTTTACAAGCAGCTTGGTGGCGCAGAACAACATTCGCGGCCAGCTTAAGGTCGGAGCGGCACGCATCGATGTGACTATCGATGAGAAGGATCTCCCCGAATCTTCGTATGGAATCCTTGACCGGAACCACGCTCGGGCGATTATTTTTACCAATGGAGAGACGGTCGCCGGCTTTGTGAACATTGACGGAAATCAGAACGGGCAGGTCGTCCGGACTGTTAGCGAACGTCTTGAAAAGGATCTCGGTATACCTGCCGGAAACATCATCTATAGCGGAACGCACTGTCATGCAGTCGGTACCGTACGAGGTGAAGCCCTCGCCAATAAATTATACGATGTGATCAGAGAGGCCTATGAAAAAATGATTCCCGCAAAAGTAGGCTTCGGAAATGGCGTTTCCTACCTCAATGTGAGACGGGACCTCTTTGATGCCGAACGCGGCACCTGGTGGGAAGGCCCGGACTATGACGGCAAGTCCGACAAGACCGTTTCCGTTGTTTATTTCGAGTCTATGGAAGGAAAGCCGCTAGCCGTTTATTACAACTACGCGATGCACGCTGTGCTCACAGGCCAACTTGATATGGTCACTGTGGATTTCCCGGGAAAGTCGGAGGAATATATCGAAAGAAAATTCGGGGAAGACTTCGTCGCGATGTTCTCCTCAGGTGCGGCAGGTGATCAAAACCCGTTATACTTTCAGCAGACATTTGATCTTCGGGATATCCGTATTGCAGAATATGCGAAACGTGGAGAGGATATTTCCAACCAGATGCCCCCGGGAGGAGTCGGTCTCGACAGATCGAATCCCGAAGTTCAGAGATTGATGGAAGAGCAAAAAGAGATGGCCATAAGTTATGGGCAGCTCCTTGGAGAGGAGGTGAAGTATGTGATTCAACAGATGCGGCATTTCGAGTCCGAGGTGAAGTTGGGCTGTGCCAGAAAAACACTTGAAGTGCCTGGAAGGCGACTTTTGAACCGGGAAGGTCGTGCCGGTTATCAGGGACAGTATGAAGACAGCGACCCTGTACAGATCGCGTTGGCTCTTATTATGTTGGATAACATTCCTGTCTGTGGAGTTGCGGGTGAAGTCTACAACCAGATCGCTGTCCGTCTCAAGAGGGAATCCCCTTATGCTTTCACATTTATGACGACAGTCATGGATGGTATGGGCGCGCGAGGCGGAGGATATATTCCTGATGACGAGTCCTATGGCGCCCAAGTCTTTGAGGTTCTTGGCTCTCGCTACAAGCAGGGCTATGCGGAAACGGCTATCGTAGAAGGGCTGTTAGGACTCATACGTGATGTAACTCGCTGATATATTAATAAATAAATTTAAAAATCATTTCCAATGAAAAAATATCTACCGCTATTCGTTTGCCTCGTCATTTCTTTTCTGATGCCGTTGCAGATGTGGGCTCAAGGTAGCTCTGTGGATGTCACGGTTCATGACCCCACAGGTCCGGTCATAGGCGCAGGTGTCCTTGTCAAGGGCACGACAATAGGTGCAGCCACTGATGAGAATGGTAGAGCTACCATCCCGAATGTTTCTTCGGAAACCGTACTAGTCATTTCCAGTGTCGGGTACGTGACTCAGGAAATAATGGTCGGGAACCGAAGAACCATCTCCGTTCTTCTTCGTGAAGACTCTGAACTGCTGAATGAAACCGTCGTTGTCGGCTATGGTACCCAAAGGAAAGAATCCCTAACCAGCGCCATTACCTCCGTGAGAGCGGAAGAGGTAACAAAGACGAAGCAGACAGACGTTGTAACAACACTGCAAGGCAAGGTCCCCGGACTCATGATTCGTCAGGCCGGGGGTACCGCCGGAAGATTCTACTCGAATCTCAGCCTTCGCGGCTATGGTGTCCCGATTGTTGTCATTGACGGCGTAGTCAGAAGCGAGGCCCATAGAGACGGAGGTGGATTTGGAGTCCAAACGGACCTTGCGCTGGCACAGCTGAATCCTGATGATATCGAAAGCATATCCGTCTTGAAAGACGCCTCTGCCTCCATCTACGGACTTGGCGCAGGGAACGGAGTCATACTTGTAACCACGAAAAAAGGTCAACTCCAACGCAAGCCGAATGTCAGCTACCAAAATTCATTTTCATTCGGCAATCCGAAACTCCCTAAACCGATGGGAATGGTCGACTTCATGAACGTCTCGAATGAAATGGCCGATAATGCAAGATTGGCGCGTCCTTATACGGAGGATGAAATTAATGAATACGCCAAAGGATCAAAGAAACCTTTCAATTGGTGGGAAGAGTGCCTTAAGGACTTTGCTTTCTCACACATGCATAATGTTTCAGTCCGCGGGGGCAGCGACCGGATTCAATACTATATGGGAGGAAGTTTTACAAAGGACAACAGCCTCTATAAAACCAAGAATAACTTTACCTACAGACGGTACACCCTGCGGGGAAACTTTACCGTGAAGATTACGGATGATCTTACCATGGACTTTCAGACATCCGTTCGCGCCACGCTTTCAAAGGACCCGTATAACCAAGAAAGACACGGGGATCCGACAAACATGATTTTCAACTACATCGCCTATGCCGATAGAAGAGTCGGGCCGACGACTTTGGCGAATCCGGGCCACTACACCTACCAAGGCGGCGCGCCGACCTACAATCCGATGGCTTTGATGGATCACGACTTGAACTATACCGATAAGAGAGGCCGTCTTTTTACGAACACGCTCAACTTGCGCTACGAAGCCCCTTTCTTAAAGGGACTGAGCCTGTCTCTTCAGGGAGCCTACGATTTCAATTATAACGGAACGTACGATAAGGAGACAACGTATCCGCTCTACGACTACTATACGGATGAAATCATGGGCACGGGTGGTAACAGAAACTACTATGGTGAGTCCGTCCGCGAGAACGAACGGTATTACGGTAGATTTCAAGCGAACTACAATTGGAGGAAAGGCCGGCATCGTGTAGCCGTAATGGGGGCTGCGGAGGCGACGAAGAACAACATGCGAAATCTTTCCGGATCGCGGCAATTCGGCGATTTTTATACACATAATACAGTCTCCAGCGGTGATCCGAGCACCGCGTCCGCGGATGGCACGCGGACCGAAACCGCTACCGCAGGATATCTCGGACGAATTAATTATGATTTTGCCGATAAGTACCTCGTCGAGCTGATGGGCCGTTATGACGCCACCTATCTTTACGCCCGCGGTCATCGTTGGGGTTTCTTTCCCTCTTACTCATTGGGCTGGAGAATCTCGGAAGAGCCTTTCATTAAGAATAACCTTCCTTGGGTCAGCATGCTGAAATTGCGTTGGTCAGACGGTAAGACCGGTCTGACGCAAGGCGCTCCCTATGCCTACGAGACCGGTTATTCTGCCAGCTCTCCCTATGTTTTCTCCCCGGGCAGTGTCATGATCGGCTACGCCAATACGGAAATTGCCAACACAATCCTTACTTGGGCGAATATCCGGATGCTCGATTTCGGTGTCGATTGGAACTTCTGGAAAGACAAGTTTGGCGGCACATTTGATATCTTCTCGAGAAAGACCACCGGAATTGCAGGAACAAGTTCCGGTTCCGTCCCCACGATTTTGGGTGTCAATGTCCCGCAGATCAATGTGGATTCCAGGCTGAATGTCGGCATGGAACTGACCCTGACCCATCGGAATCACATCGGGGCGTTCAACTATAATGTGGCTTTGACCGGAACATACACCCGTATGAAGAACCTCCATGTCGAAAGCCAAGCGACATCCCTGTGGCCATCCAATGCTGCATACTACGGCACCAGTCTGTTTGGTCGAGGAAGCACTCAAAACAGGTGGTCAAATTACCGCGGGCTGTGGTACTATAAAACCGAAGGTGGTCAATTCCACAACTGGCAGGAAATCAATTCATCTCAGGTGAAATACGATGCTTCCTACGGGATGCAGACGACCGTCCCCGGACAATACATCATTCTGGACCACAACGGAGACGGGTACATTACAGGTGAGGACATCAATTACAAGTGGAGTGAAAGCAATGCTCCTTTGCAGTTCGGTTTGAATATCGGAGGCAGCTACAAAAACCTCGATGTCAACATGGTATGGCAAGGCGCCACGAACGTGAGCAAGATTATCTGGTTGCTCCATGTTTTCGGATACGGCGGCTACACCGATCTCTATGAGATGTATCTGGACAGATACCATGTTGCTACTCCCGGCGCGGATCCTTATGATCCCAACACGGTTTGGACGGAAGGTTACTGGCCCGCGCTTGTCGATGCCAATGGTCCCGGCGTTCTTCGCCAAGGTGTGTATGATTTCCCGACGGACTTTACACAGATTGATGGGACCTATTTCAGACTCAAGAGTGTTGAAATTGGATACACATTCCCCAGGAATCTTCTCGGCAGGGTCGGCATTCAGTCTGTCAGAGTCTTCGCCGGTGGAACAAACCTCTGGACAATCTGTACGAAAAAGATGAAATACTACGATCCTGAGGCTTCCGCCGGTATGCATGGCAGCGTGATGCCGATCATGAGAACAATCAATCTCGGTGTCAATCTAAACTTCTAATAAGCGACAGTTATGAAAAAGATAATTCTAAATATAATAACAATTCTTTGCATCAGTCTTTTGGCTTCTTCTTGCGAAAGCCTTTTTGATAACCTCGAAGGGGATTTGACGAAGATGTCCGGATCCGACATGGCTTCCAGTGACGCCGGGCTCCAGAGAATGCTCGCTCAAGTGTATTCTTACTTGCCCATCAATGTCTTTGAGAATGCAACGGATTTCGGGTCATCTCAGGTCGAAGACCAGTATACGATGAATGCTGTGGATAGTCATGGAGGTGATTACGGATTCAACAACGAAGCCTATTATGGTATGAACGGGATCAAGACGTTCTGGAATTGGCAGGGGATCCGTTCCATCAATTCTTTCATTGCCACAACGAGCGCTGCCGCTGAATCGGGCGTCATTGATCAGGCCACGGCTGACATTTACATTGCGGAAGCCCGATTCGTGAGGGCGTACTGCTATTTTGCGATGGTTCGGTCTTATGGCGGCGTGCCGATTATTACTGAAGTGCTGGATCAGTATTACGATGGCGGCGAGAACGCGGAGTTGTTCAACTTCGCGACACGTGCGACAGAGAAGGACACCTGGGACTTCATTCTCTCTGAACTTGATGCCGCGGCCTCTGCATTGCCGGAAACGCCCGTTACAGAATTTCGCGCAAACAAGTATTCCGCACTCGGCTTGACGGCTCGGGTTGCCTTGTACGCGGCTTCAGTCAGCAAGTATTGGGGCAGGCAGGGAACCATGGGCACCAACTATTCCGCTGTCGCAAGTAAAAAAGTCTATATGGAACCCGGCTATGCGAATGCATACTATTCAAAGTGCATCACAGCCTGCGAGCAGATCATCGGCAGCGGGAAGTTCTCGCTTTTCGGAGCCAAACCGAAGGATGTCAAAGAAGCCATCACAAATTTGGGAGAAATGTTCCTTACCAAACAAAATTGCGAGTACCTATTTGGTGTGAGCAAGGATGATGGAATCTCTTCCGGAAGCAACTTCGACATCTACAACAGCCCTGCTCAGACTGTCACCGGCGCTCAGGCATGCGGACGTTATTCCGTCGCGCTCGATCTAGTGGACGAATACGATGATTATGATGATTCTTTCTTTGCCGTTGACGGGACTGTCAAGACCCGTACCGACGGGAAAGAGAATGAGTATATGCCCACTCCGATCAAGAATTTCGCCACTCAGTATGCCTCAGTTCCTTTTATCGAATATGACAATGTCGACGATCCTTTCAAGAACAAGGATGCCCGCTTCCATGCTTGGATTCTCTATCCTGACTGCACCTTCCGCAACCAGACGATCAAGATCCAAGGGGGCCTAATCAAGCCGAACGGTACCACTGCCTTCTGGGTCGATGATCATGTTGAGATTGACGGCCAAACTTACTACTCGTTCGGGGCTCCTGCCGGGGCGGTCTCCGGCTTCTACAACTATACGCAGACAAACACCGGCAACACCTACACGACCGGTTTCGGCCTTCGTAAGTTCTTGAACGCTTCCGCGCCTCAACTTTATATCAAGTCTTTTTGGTATGACATCCGTTATGCTGAGATCCTTTTGAGTTATTGTGAAGCGGTCGTCGAAAGTGGCGCCAACGACAAGCTCGCTTCGGCAAAGACTTACTTGAATGCTATCCGCCACCGGGCCGCATTCAAGGATGATGTGGATCCTACCTTGGAGAATGTACTGCACCAGCGCCGCCTTGAGCTTGCGTTCGAAAACGATCTTCTGTACACGATGCATCGTCGCAGGGCATTCTACAACCAGACCACAGATCCCGCATCCGAAGGTCGCAGGCACGAACTCACGCCCGTGCTCGATCTTAGGAGCGGAAAACCGAAATATGTCTTTGTACGGGCTATTTTCTTTCAAGAGGATGTCGGTGGAGCCAGCCCTTCCTTCCATACCAATTATTTGAATTACTACAAAAAAATGCCGGCTTTCGGCGTGAACAAGTATGAACCCAATCCCCTTGACGAATAATATTTTTACGCATTATGAAAAAATCAATATTCATTATCCCGTTTATTTTGCTTCTTGCCACTTCCTGCGACTGGTTCGAGTTTGATAACTACGAAGCCCCGAACGCGCAAGTCACAGGTGCCTTTAAAGATGCGAAAACCGGAGAGTTGGTGGCGCAGGAATGCTTCTACGTGAATCGATACGGCGGTAACATCGGAACCCCGACGGATGGCTATATTTCTGCTTTCCAGCAAGGTTGGGACTTCGAACAAGCTGCCATCTGGCTGGTCCGTTATGACGGAACTTACCAGCACACAAAGATTTTCGCAGGAGATTACCGGCTTGAAGCCAATCAGAACAACTTTTATCCCATCTCCCAAACCGTGACCATCAACAAGGGGCCCAACATTGTTGATTGGAATGTCACCCCGTATGTCCGTATCATAGATCCCAAGATTGCCTATGATGCCGCTTCCAAAAAAATCAAGGCGACATTCAAGCTGGAGTACGGAGATCCTTCCAGGGCAAATACCATTTTTATGGCGCGACTTTGCTGCTGGCCGGATACCTTTGTCGGGATTCATTGCAACAACTGTTCGAACGATCCGGGATCGTTTGCATCCACTACGATTGTTGCGGACGGACAAACAGTCAATGAACTTTTCATCGATTCTGCGCTAGCGGCGAATTACGAACAATTCAAATACAAGCCTAGAAAGCATTATCTTCGTCTGGCCGTTTGCGCCGTGGGAAAAGGCACGAATACCTCACGTCACTACAACTATTCGCAGACGGTTTCGATCGATTTGTAAACGCATTGTCTATGAGAAAGATCATTCTTTCACTCATGGCAATCATGGTTCTGTCCTCCATATCAAGGGGACAGAACCTTGTTTTGCCTGATATGTTAAAAGGCGATATGGTCCTTCAGCAGCAGACAAGCGCTAGAATTTGGGGGAAAGCTGAACCAGGCTCGATTGTGGAAGTGATTCCGGGATGGGATCTCAAGACGTATTCCGCGAAGGCATCTGTCGACAGCCTCTGGGAGATAGGAGTAGACACTCCCAAGGCAAGTTATGATGCATATTCAATGACCATTCGGTCCGGTACGGAACAATTGATCGTAAATGACATCCTAATCGGTGAAGTTTGGATCTGCGGAGGACAAAGCAATATGGAGATGCCGCTCAAAGGCATGTCCAACTGTTACGTCGAAGGTGCCGCCCATGATATCCTGATGTCGGGGACTCACAAAGGACTTCGATATATGACCGTTGCCAAGCATAAAGAAAAGGCCTCCTGCCCAGGATTGCTGCCGGAAGGGAAATGGCATCCTAGCGGTCCCGCTTCCGCCGGGGACTTCAGTGCCGTAGGTTACCACTTCGGAGCCACGCTGAGTGAAGCGCTCGGCATTCCTGTCGGGCTGATTAACTGCAGCTGGGGCGGTTCCTTCCTTGAAGATTGGGTCGACAGTTCTTTCCTGGCCAAGCATCCCGATCAAAAGATTTTTGGCGCTGAATTCTCAAAAGCATATACGCAACTCTATTACGGAATGCTGGAGCCCGTGAGTAAATACACCATCAAGGGCATGATTTGGTATCAAGGCGAATCGAATGTCGGCAGTCCCGATTACGACGTTCGTCTCGCTGATGCCGTCGAGCTTTGGAGCGGGAAATTTCAACGGAACGATTTTCCTTTTCTCATTGTCGAACTTGCTCCTTTCGAGTATTCAAATGGTTTTGAAGGGCATTGCGCGTATTTTCGTGAACTTCAGTTTGCGGCTTCGAAGACGATACCTTCCAGTGGACTGGTGTCCACAAATGATCTTGCGTATCCATATGAGACCGCAATGATACATCCTGCCAATAAAAAACCGGTCGGGCAGCGTCTGGCTATGCTTGCCATGAGCAAGACGTATGGATACGGCAATCCATGCGAGGGGCCTTGTTTTAAGGAAATGAGTTTGGAAGACGGGAAAGCCGTTCTCAGTTTCAACAATGCTCCCAACGGTTTCATGCAAACGGGTGAAGTGATCGGTTTCGAAATAGCGGGTGAGGATCGGATTTTCCATCCGGCAAAAGCCAGATTTACTGTACGATTCCCACAACGTCCAAGACCCGGAGAGGTTCGAAAGCCCGGTGAAATGTCTCTGCGATATGGAATCTCATTGGAGTCTCCCGAAGTGGCGAATCCGGTTGCAGTCAGGTATTGTTTCAAGGACTTTCAAATCGGGAACGTTCACAACACAGAAGGTTTTCCTCTTGTCCCTTTTAGGACGGATAATTGGCCGGTACAATAATAGTTGATCACTATGAAGAAGGTTTTATTAACATCTATGGCTTTGATCTTGATTTCATTGCCGACATATTCACAGACTCCCCGGCGGATTGATTTCGGAGGGTTCGGTGTTTACGCCGCTGCAAATTCAAATGTGAAAGCAAGACCGGACGCGGTCTTGTTCGGAGATTCGATTACGCAGTTATGGTTCGAACAAGATTCGGCTTTTTTCAAGGCAAACAACTATCTGGGTCGAGGTATCGGCGGACAAACTACGTCGAGCATGCTCATTCGCTTCAGGCAAGACGTGATCGAGCTGAATCCGAAGATCGTTGTTATTCTTGGCGGGACAAATGATGTGGCGGAGAATGGAGGGCCGATTGAGCTCAAGAACGTGTTGGGAAACATCAAGTCCATGTGTGAACTTGCCGAAGTCCATGGAATCATCCCTGTGATTTGCTCCGTCACTCCCTGCAATCGTTTTTATTGGAGAGAGGATTTGAAGCCTGCGGAGAAGATCATCGCGCTGAATGATTTATTGCGGGAATATGCCCTGTCGGAAGGTATTACCTACGTAGACTACCATACCCCGATGAGAGAACCCGATGGATCAATGCCTGAAAAATATGCAGCGGATGGTTGCCATCCGACACTGCTCGGCTATCAGGTGATGGAAAGCATCCTTGAACCTTGTGTTGAAAGTCTGTTGCGTTGATTATGAGGTGATAATCAACCATTTTCCATCGTTTTATATTTGCAGAATTATTTTATTTTACTATTTTAGCAGAATAGAACTAATTTATTATTAAAGTATGAAACTTGTGTCTAAATTTTTTATCATTTCCGCAGTGCTTGCCGGCGCGATGCTCCTTCCGGCCTGCAAGTCGGGAAGCGGGGCGGCTTGCGAAGGTCCCGAAGAGCAGCAACTCTTCATCGGTGACAACATCGCGGTCGCAAACACGGAATATGGTCGCGTTCGCGGCTATATTCTCGGAGAAATCTACACCTTCCTCGGAGTTCCGTACGGGGCGCCGGTGAATGGAGAGAACCGGTTCATGCGGGCCCAGAAACCCCAGCCTTGGGAAGACATTCGTCCCGCGGTTTTCTACGGCAACGTGGCTCCGCAGATCACGGACAACAAATGGCCGAACGGTTACGGAACATTCACGGATCACTGGAATTACTATGATGTCAGCGAAAACTGCTTGACCCTCAATGTCTGGACTCCGAATCTGGATGAGGCCAAGCGTCCGGTCATCGTGTGGTTCCACGGCGGCGGCTTCACGAACGGCAACGCCATCGAGCAGGACGGTTATCACGGAGAGAATTTCGCCCGTTTCGGGGATGTGGTTTTCGTTTCGGTCAACCACCGTCTCGGCCCCATCGGTTTCACGGACTTTTCGGCCGTCGATCCGAAGTTCAAGGATTCCGGGAATGTCGGCATTCTGGATTGCGTGGATGCCCTCAAATGGGTACACAACAACATCGCTTCCTTCGGGGGTGATCCGGACAACGTGACCATCATGGGACAGTCCGGTGGCGGCGCCAAGGTCTGCAATCTGGTTCAGATGCCGGAAACGGCGGGCTTGATCAGCAAAGCAGTGGCCTTGAGCGGCAACACCACCTCGGCGATCGACCCGGGCTATAGTCAGGAACTCGGTAAATTCATCTATGAGAAGGCCGGCAAGAGCATGGAAAAACTCCAGTCCATGACTTGGAGAGAGTACATTGACCTCGCCAACGCTTCTTATCGGGAGTTCAACGCAATACGTCCTACTACAGGCTTCCGCGGGGGCTTCGGACCGGTTGCCGACGGGACTCATATTCCTGCCGGCACCTTCTTCAGCGATCCGGCCGCTGCTTCTGCAAAGGTTCCGCTGCTGCTTTGTTCCACGACTTCGGAATCCGCCCCTAGCAAGACGAACGCGGCATTGGAAGAGGTGGATCGCGCGGGAGCGATCGAGATCCTGAAATCAATGAGAGGCTTCGGAGGCGCGGTCACCAATCCGGAGGCTGCTTTCGATGCCTACATGGAGGTGTTCCCGGATCAGAAGCCGATCGATGCCGTCGGATTGATTTTCAGCTCACGGGCTGGAGTTGTCAATACGGCCAATGCCAAGCATGTCCAGGAGGCTCCGGTCTATGTGGCTTGGTTCGGCATGAATTCACCGCTGTTCGACGGTCGGATGCGGGCGCCGCATTGCGCTGATATCTGCTATTGGTTCATGAACACGGATCGTATGGTGACCCACACCGGTGGCGGCGCCCGTCCCCGGAATCTGTCCAAGAAGATGGCAGGTGCCCTGCTCGCCTTTATGCGCACCGGCAATCCGAATGTGAAAGGCCTTCCCGAGTGGCCGGAATACACCCCAGAAAACGGCGAACTTATGTTTCTCGGTGACGAATGCAAGGTCATGAATGACCCGGATCGCGAGGCCAGAAAGTCTTTGGAAAACTAGAGTCGTGAAAATGAAAATTTTGCGGACTGCAGCCTTCTTGATCGGAATGGCTGCAGTATCCGCTTGTGTGGATAAGAATCCCGTCTTGACGGTTGAAGGCGGCAAGATCAAGGGGGTCTTGACCGATTCCACCAACGTGATGGTGTACAAGGGGATTCCGTATGCCGCCCCGCCTGTCGGCAACCTCAAGTTGAAGCCCCCGCAACCCGTTGTTCCCTGGAGAGGCGTGAAGATTGCCGACACATTCAGCAAGATCTGTCCGCAGGCCGGAAGTCCGCCTGGAACCTTCTACGGGGACGAATTCTATTGGAACGGGACCCCGGATCAGAGCGAAGACTGTCTCTATCTCAATGTCTGGGCGCCGGCGGAATCGATCGGACAAGCGGATGCCAAACTTCCGGTTGCCATGTGGATCCACGGCGGGGCCTTCATCAGCGGCTACGGCCACGAAGTGACGATGGACGGGGATGCCTGGGCAACCAGGGGCGTTATTCTTGTGACCATCAATTATCGGCTCGGGGAATATGGATTCCAGCAGACCCGCTATCTGCTTCGGACCAATCTCGCTGACGATTTGACCGGCAGGTTCGGCATTCAGGATCAGGTCGCTGCCTTGAAATGGATCCGGAACAACATCGCCCAGTTCGGCGGGGATCCCGACAACATCACGATCTTCGGACAGAGCGCCGGCGGGATGAGTGTGATGTATCATCTGGCCGCGCCGGATTCACGGGGGCTTTTTGCAAAAGCCATTATTCAGAGCGGCGGAGGAATCGCTCCGCAAGGATTCAGGGTCCTGCCGCGCTCATTCAATGATCTGGTATACCGGAATCTCATCGCCGATGTGCCCATCATGATCGGGTACAATTTCAACGATGTGGGGACGCTGGGGGGTGCCCCTGTTGACCGCTTCTGCGCAGTGCGAGATTCGCTGGGCTGCAAGCCGGTTTCGGTTTATCTATACGAGTTTATGCGCAACCTTCCAGGCGATGACGACGACCCTGAAAAGGATCCCGGCGCCTTCCATTCTGCCGAACTTTGGTACATGTTTCATACGCTGAAGAACAGTTGGCGGCCTTTCACGGAAGCCGATTATGCCCTTAGCGACAAAATGGTGGATCACTGGACTTCGTTCTGCAAGACCGGGGATCCCGGCAATGGCTGGGAAGCCTACAAGCGTGACGCTCCCTTCAAAAAGGAGTTTGACGTGGAATAGTTTTTCCTAAAACAAAAAATGAAAAGAGGCCCGAAGATAATTTTCGGGCCTCTCTTGTTACTGTATGTTCCTACTTGAACAGCAATGGAGCGAAAACATTGAGGTAGAGTCGCCAGTTCGGCCAGGTGTGGCCGCCGTCAGAGACGTAGAAGGTGTGTTCCAGTCCGTTCGCGGTGAGCGCTGCATCGAGTTCCTTCGCATTGTTGAACAGGAAGTCCGTTTCGCCGCAAGCCAAGAAGTAAAGCTTGTAGCCGGACTTTTTGATTCCCTGCAGACGGGCATCCAGCTCGTCAGTACGTTGCGCGCCCATGGAAAGCGGGCAGATGTAGTCGAAGGCGTCAGGGTAGAGACCCGAAGCGGCGATCGTATGGCCACCGCCCATGGAAAGTCCGGCGATCGCGCGGGAAGCTTTCTTGGGTATCGTCCGGAAATTCTTATCGATGAAAGGCACGATTTCTTCGACCAGGCTCCTGACATAAGCATTCGCGAGTTCAGGTGAGCGGAAGTCCATCTGCTTCTCGGGGATTCCCAACGTGCGGGCCGCGCTCTGTCCGGGATTGCCGTTCGGCATAACCACGATCATGGGTTTGGCAAGCCCCTTCTCGATCAGGTTGTCCATGATTTGCGCGGTGCGTCCCATGGAAATCCAGGCTTCCTCGTCGCCACCGGCTCCGTGGAGCAGATACAGGACAGGATATTTGGCTTTCGGGTTGGCCTCGTAGCCGTATGGTGTGTAGACCGTAAGCCGTCTGTTGATGCCGAGTATCTGGCTGTCGTACCAGGGATGGCTGACGGTTCCGCGCTGGGAGGCTTCACGGACATTGGCGGTCCGATCTCCGTCCACGATGAACATATTCAAGAACCGGGTTCCGTCGCGCTGAACGAGTACATTCTGAGGATCGTTCACCGACACGCCGTCCACGATGAAATTGTACG
>JAAYJQ010000032.1 GCA_012522855.1 Bacteroidales bacterium | reverse complement strand
GCGGCAGCGCCTGCGGCGCACCAGCATCCCGCCCTCGCGCAGCAGGGAGAACAGGCGGTCGCGCCCGATGACGTGGCCGGACTCCGCAAGCAGCACCTGGAGCTTCCGGCAGCCGCACCGCGGCATCTCCCCGCGGATGAGCGACACCTCGTTCAGCAGCGCCGCGGCGTCGATCTCCGCCGCGTAGCGGGACCGCAGCCCCTTCCAATAGCCTTGACGGGTGAAGCCGAACAGGCCGCAGAGCCGGGAGAGGCTCACTTCTTTGTGCCTCCCCTTGAGCTCCTCGACCGTTCGGCATCGACTTTTTTTGACAGGTCGATCCCGTATTCGTCCTTCAGGATCCCCATCATGATATCCGCCCCCTCCGCCTTGATGTTCGCCATCTTCAGCGCATCCTCCAGAATGGCGATCTTCTCCTTGAGAAGACGCACCTCCTCCTTGTGTGACAGTTTCGACATCTCGATGGCCTTTTTGTCCCCGGGGTCAAAGATATCGATTTTCCCCTTCATGTAGTCCGAGGCCATCGCCTCGATCCGGCGGCCGTTCACACCGTACCGCCGGGTCAGGCTGCTCAGGGGCACTCCGCTGAAGTACTCACGCAGAACTGCACTCTCCAGCCTCATGATTCGTTTGTAACTGATAACTGACATTTTGTTTACCGATTTTTGGTAAACTTTTTTCAGGACGATACAGTGTCCGCGGCTTCTCGCATCACGTAAATAATTGAAAACCAAAAAGTTCTTGATTCCAATCCGTTCAAAATACGACTCATTGAAATGATTAACGTCTTGATTCACAGTGAGCAAAACGTTGCTGTTTCAAAAGCAGGGAAACCACCATCACTGGAACAACGAGGAGGATCCAGCGCGCCTGCATGTGCACCGGAGACCGAAAGGTTTGCGGGGCAGTACGTCGTGTAGACTTTCTACACTGGGGTTTGAAAACAGCTCTGGATGTCTGTATATTCAAAGTACGGCCACCGATCGAAATTCCTTTGTAAAAGAGCGGCGAAAGGGTTAAATTTGTAGATTGTATTCCCGAAAAAAGACCGTCATGAAGAATTACCGCATATTCGTGGAGAAGCACCCGGAATTCCGGGTGGAGGCGAAGAGCCTGCTCGCCGAACTCAATGAGAACCTGCAGCTGCACCTCAAGTCGCTGCGGCTGCTGAATGTCTACGACTTGTTTGGCTTCACGCCCGATCTGCTGGAAAAGAGCCGCTACAGCGTGTTCGGAGAAGTGGTAACGGATTCAGTAACGGACAACTGCGATCTGCGGGACGCGAAGTACATCGCCATCGAATATCTGCCCGGGCAGTTCGACCAGCGGGCCGCTTCCGCCATCGACTGCGTCCACCTGATCGATCCGGGGGCGAAGATCAACATCAAGAGCTCCAGGCTGCTGATTCTGGACAGGGACCTTGACGACGAAACGCTCGAACGCATCAAGCGCTACAGCATCAACCCGGTGGAGTCCCGCGAGAAGGACCTGGGCAAGCTCTCGGACACGGAGCTCGCGCCGGTAAAGCCGGTCCCTGTGCTGGAAGGATTCAGAAGCCTTGATGACAAGGCACTGGAGGACTATTGCAAAACAAAGGGGCTGGCCATGAATGCGGACGATCTCCGGGAGGTGGTGAAATACTTCCGGGAAGAAGGTCGGGACCCGAACGAGACCGAACTGCGGATTCTGGACACCTATTGGAGCGACCACTGCCGCCATACCACCTTCATGACCGAACTGGAGGAGATCCGGATCGAACAGTCCTTTATCCAGGAAGACATCGAGGGAACGCTCAACCTCTATCTAAAATTGCGCCAAGAACTTAGCCGCGAGCAGAAAGGCCTGAACCTCATGGACATAGCCACGATCGGGGCCCGGTACCTGCGACAGCAGGGCAAACTGGACGACCTGGAGGTCAGCGAAGAGAACAACGCCTGCAGCATCTTCATCGACGTGGATGAAGACGGGGCGGTCGAGCGCTGGCTGCTGATGTTCAAGAACGAGACGCACAACCATCCGACGGAGATCGAGCCATTCGGCGGGGCCGCAACCTGCCTGGGCGGCGCGATCCGGGATCCGCTTTCCGGACGCAGTTACGTCTACCAGGCTATGCGCGTGACCGGGGCAGGTGATATCTGGAAACCGATAGCCGAGACGCTGCCCGGAAAACTCCCCCAGAAAGTCATCACGCGAAAAGCGGCGCAAGGCTATTCCAGCTACGGAAACCAGATCGGCGTCGCCACCACCCACGTACGGGAGATTTTCCACGAGGGCTACACCGCCAAGCGGATGGAAGTCGGGGCGGTGGTGGGCGCGGTCCGGGCGGACCATGTCAGAAGGGAGAGCCCGCAACCGGGAGACATGGTGCTGATGCTGGGCGGACGGACCGGACGGGACGGCATCGGAGGAGCCACCGGATCCTCCAAAGAACATACGGACGAGTCGCTGGAAACCTGCGGCAGCGAGGTGCAGAAAGGAAACGCGCCTGAAGAAAGGAAACTGGAACGGCTGTTCCGGCGTCCGGAAGTCACGAAGTTGATCAAGAAGTCCAACGACTTCGGCGCCGGCGGGGTGAGTGTCGCGATCGGTGAACTTACCGACGGGCTGGACATTTACCTGGACCGGATTCCTGTGAAATACAGCGGCATGAACGCCACGGAATTGGCCATCAGTGAATCGCAGGAAAGAATGGCCGTCGTCGTGGATGCTCGGGACATGCAAGTCTTCATGGAATATTGCCGCGAAGAGAATGTCGAAGTGACCCACGTCGCGGACGTGACGCCCTCGCGGCGGATGCGGATGTACAACGGCGGAAAGTTGGTTGTGGACCTCAAGCGCGATTTCATCGACAGCGCCGGGGCGAAGCATTATTCCAGCGCCGCGATCGGCCCCGTGGAGGAAGGGAATCCGTTCGAACGGGACGTGCCCGGCGACAATCTGAAAGAAAGAATATTCAAGAATCTGCAGGATCCGAACGTGACCAGCCAGAAAGGCCTGATCGAGATGTTCGATTCCACTATCGGCCGCTCGACTGTGCTGATGCCCTTCGGAGGCGAACTGCAAGAAACGGAGACGCAGGTGTCCGTGCAAAAACTTCCGGTGGACGGGGAGACCGATACCGCCAGCATGATGGCCTTCGGCTTCAATCCCGACCTCTGTGAATGGAGCCCCTACCACGGGGCGGCATATTCCTTCGTTGAAGCCTGCAGCAAAGTGGTCGCCGCCGGCGGCCACTGGAAGACGATGCGGTTCTCCTGTCAGGAATATTTCGAACGGATGACCGCTGACCCGCTAGTCTGGGGCAAGCCGGCAGCCGCCCTGCTGGGCGCCCTCAAAATGCAGATCGACCTGGAACTTCCTTCGATCGGCGGGAAAGACTCGATGAGCGGTTCCTTCGAAACGGCGGACGGAATCATCCATGTCCCCCCGACCCTCATCGCGTTCGGCATCACACCGGTCAAGGCTTCGAAAGTCATTTCCCCGGAACTGAAGTGGGAGGAAGACCGGCTCTATCTTGTGCGGCACACCCCGCTGCGGAATTGGATGCCGGACACGGAGCAACTGAAGCGCAATTGGGACTTCATCGCGCGGGAGATCGCCACCGGGAAAATCGTGGCTGCCTGGGCCGTCGGCTTCGGCGGAGTGGCCGAAGCGCTCTGCAAGATGAGTTTCGGCAATGCCTTCGGTGTCGACGTGAACGTCAGCGAAGAGGATCTCTTTTACCTCAACTACGGCTCCATCGTGATCGAAGCGGACGGGGAACTGGAATATGAAAACGCGGAACTACTGGGGACGGTGACGCCGGGCGAAGACGGGGATCTCCGGATCAACGGCACCCGGCTTTCCATCTTCGAGTTGATGGATTTTAACAAATCGCTCTTTGAACGCGTCTATCCCACGGTCAGCACACCGGATTTCAAGCGGGTTCTCCCCAAGGGGCTCGATGCAATGAAGCCTTTCAAAGCACCGAAACTCCGGTACCAAGGGCCTCCTGTGGAGCAGCCGCTGGTCTACTTGCCGGTGTTCCCGGGGACGAACTGCGATTACAATTCCGCCAAAGCCTTCCTCAAGGCCGGGGCGCAGACGCGGTTCGGGGTGTTCCGCAACCTGAATGAGCAGGATGTATTGGATTCCATCGCGGCCATGAAGCAGGACATCGACGCCTGCCAGATCCTGATGCTGTCGGGCGGATTCTCTTCCGGAGACGAACCGGACGGGAGCGGAAAGTTCATCGCGAACGTCCTCAACAACCGGGAGATCGCTTCCGCCATCGAGGCGCTGCTGGCGCGGGGAGGCTTGATCCTGGGAATATGCAACGGCTTCCAGGCACTGGTGAAATCCGGCCTGCTGCCATATGGCGCCCTCGGAAAAGTTACCAAGGACTCCCCCACGCTCTTCCGCAACGACATCAACCGACACATCTCCCAGATGGTCACAACCCGGGTCGCTTCCACGAATTCCCCTTGGCTGGCCGGCATGGCGGTCGGGGAAACGTACACGCTCCCGGTCAGCCACGGCGAAGGCAAATTCGTGGTGAACGAGACGCTCGCGCGGGAGCTCTTCGCCGGCGGACAGGTGGCCTTCCAGTACGTCGATCCGCTCACGGAAGAACCCACGATGGAGTCACCCTACAACCCGAACGGATCCTACTACGCCATCGAAGGCATCCTCGGCCGGAACGGACAGATCCTCGGCAAGATGGGCCACTCCGAACGTTACGAGCGCAACCTTTTCAAGAACATCGAAGCCGACCTCGACCAACCCTTGTTCGAAAACGCGGTACGCTATTTCAGAGGATAGAAAGCCGCTATTCCAGCCTATGAACACGTTATGAACACTTTGAAACGAATGGCAGCGGGAATATTCTTGAGTTGCTGGGGGCTTGCCGCGACAGGGCAGCACCGGGCGATAGTGGAATATTCCGCGAATTTCATGCGGGAGCAGCCGGACTACACGGCCGAACTGGGGAACCAGGCTCTGATGGGTACGGTTGTAGAGCTGCTGGACACCGTCGGTTACTGGATCAAGATCCGGACTCCGGAGCCCTACACAGCCTGGGTGACGGCATCCGGGCTGGTTCCGATGACGGAAGCCGGCATTCAGGAATACCTTGCGGCCCCCAAATACATCTGTACGGCTATTTTAACGCATGTTTATGCTGCGCCGTCCCGGTCGTCCGAGATTGTGTCGGAGCTGGTGGCGGGCGACCTCGTCCGCATCCTCTACAAGATCATCACCCACACCCGCGGGAGCCTGAAAGGCTACGAAGAGGGTCGGGCTGTGCTGCGGAAAAAATTCGTGGGCGTGGCTTTGCCTTCCGGCAAAACGGGATACGTAGCGGCGGAAGATGTGGACATTTTCTTCCGCTGGGCCAAGGAGCGGCGCGAGACCGCGATCAATCCGGCAAAAACCCGCTTGCTGCAGGATCGGTTGAAAGAGACTGCCGAACGGTTTCTAGGCGTCCCTTATCTCTGGGGCGGAACATCCGTCAAAAACGTGGACTGCAGCGGGCTGACCCGTAGCGTGTTTTTCTTAAACGGAATCTTGTTGCCGCGCAATGCATCCCAGCAGGCGAAGGTCGGGGAGGACATCCCCCTTTTCACAGCGGACCGCCAGGTCACGGCGACTGCGCTCTGTCCCGGGGATCTGTTGTTCTGGGGCCGTGAAGCGACGGATTCCGCTGCGGAGAAGGTTACCCATGTGGGAATCTATCTGGGCAATTACCGGTTCATCCATTCCTCGCAGGTCGTCCGCTTCGGGTCCCTGGATCCGACTGCCCCGGACTACTATGACCGCAAGCCGATCCGCGCCCGCCGGATCCTCGGCCACGTCGACGAACCCGGCTCCGGAATCGTCTCGGTTCTCGCGAGTCCGGACTATTTCAGTAAAGAAGAATAGCGGTTCGGAAATCGGGAGGCTAGTTTTCCGAAGCAAGTAAGGCAACGATGCGGTCTAGGATCGCATCGAGGGTGCTGGTCGAGGCCAGCGCGTTGTTCGTCATGAGGGAGAAGATGATGGTGTCCCCCCTGTCTCCCGCCGAAGGTTCGATGTAGCCGGAGAAACAGCGCACCCCGTTCATGGAGCCGCTCTTGTAGTGGACTCGGGACCGGATCGAGCCGGGTTCCCCGCTCAGGCGGGACTCATAGTAAGGCCCGCCCGGCTGCCCGAGCGACCCGACATATTCCCCGAAAACCGGGCTGTCCATCATGGCGGAAAGGAATTGCACGAAGAAGTCCGGGGAGACGTAGTTGTGCCGGGCGAGTCCGCTTCCGTCCTGGATTTGCACCTGGGAGGCATCGACCTTGAGCGACCGGAAGACATCGTTCAACGCGACATAGCTGGAATCGTAAGAAGCGGAGTGATGCAACCTCCTGCCCAGCGTGCGCAACAGGGTTTCCGCATAGAAATTGTCACTCTTGAGGTGGGTCGCCCGGACGATCTCCAGCAGGGTCGGGGAGAGGGTCGATCCGAGTACGGTCAGGTCGTCCACACGGGCTGCGTAGGCTCCCGGCGTCAAATCGGTCAAATCCGTCCTGATCCGGCCGTTTCGCACGTCCGCAGGACCCAAAGTCACATTGATTCCGTTTACTCTCAGATAGTTGTAGAAATAGTAGGCGCAAGTGTACGCACCGAATTTATTGCTGAATTCTTCCGTCTTCGTCCGGCGGTCGATGGCGAAGGAGCCGCGCATTTCCGCAAACGGATAGACGTCCGAGGTGTACAGGAAGAGTTGGTCGCCCGTCCCTGCCTCGGAGGTGACCCCGCGGTACATGTAGTTCATCCAAGGAAGAATCGGAAAGGAGGGGCGCACACGCACGGAGGCCCCGACTGTCGTGCCGGCCGTTACCTGGATATCGAGCGCGTTTTCATAGAAACAGAGTCCGTCGCCGCCGGTACCGTAGGCGGTCCCGATGTCCTCGTAGGACCATTTGTCCTTTTCGATCGGGCCGTCGAAATAGCGGCCGTCCCCGATCAAGAGTCCGTTGACTTGCTTGATGCCGGCCTTGTCCAACAGGTTCTTCCACTGGCTGAAAAGGAAGAAGCGCGGGGTCGCCATGGAGTCCTTGGAGGCGATGGTGGGGTCTCCTCCGCCGATGATGTACAGATCCCCGTCCAGAACTCCGTCCTTGACGGTGCCTCTGTAAGCGATACGGGTTTCGTATCTGAATTCGGGCCCCAGCTGATGCAGGGCGGCACCGGTGGAGATGAGTTTGAGGGTGGAGGCCGGGACCATGCGCTGTCCGGGGTTCCAGGAGGCCAGCGTGTCCCCGTCCTGGGTCAGGGCGAGGACCGCAAAGACTGATCCGTTCAAGATATCGTTCCGGGAGACCTGCTCCACGTAGCGCTGAGTCTTCGTCTTCCCTTCCGGCTGGTTACGGGTCGCGGGGACTTGGGAATGGGCGGCAGCGACCAGCAGCAGGCACGCCAACATTGTCGAAATTTTCTTCATAGACACAGATTTCTCACTTCTATAGAAAAACAAATTTACTAAATTTGTATATTCATCAAAAATAGAATCATGAAAAAGCAAATGTTGGTTTCCGGCGGGGCTGGATTTATCGGCAGCCATGTAACGGTGGAACTGATCGAGGCGGGGTACGATGTGCTCGTGGCGGACAATCTGTCCAACTGCGACATGACCTGTTTCGAGGGCGTGAAACAGATCACGGGACGGGAAAATCTTCCTTTCGTGCAAATGGATTTCTGCGATGCGGCGGAAACCGAGCGGCTCTTCACGGATCACCGGATCGACGCCGTTATCCATTTTGCTGGCTTCAAAGCCGTGGGAGAATCCGTCGAGGAACCCGTCAAGTATTACCGGAACAACCTGGAATCCTTCCTCAATGTCATCGAGTCGGCGCGGCTCCACGGATGTGGGAATATTCTTTTTTCCTCTTCAGCGACCGTCTACGGCGAGCCGGATCAGCTTCCCGTGACCGAAGAAGCACCCCGTCAGCCGGCCACGTCGCCCTACGGAAACACGAAGCAAATGTGCGAGGACATCCTCCGCGACAGCGTAAAAGCCTATTCCGGACTCCGCGGCATCGCGCTGCGATACTTCAATCCCGTCGGAGCGCATCCGTCCGCCCGGATCGGAGAACTTCCCCGCGGAGTTCCGAACAACCTGGTGCCCTTCATCACCCAGACGGCCATCGGGAAGCGGGACTGCCTGTCGATCTTCGGCAACGATTACCCCACTCCGGACGGCACCTGCCAACGGGACTTCATCGACATCGTGGATCTTGCGAAGGCCCACGTGTTCGCGATACGGAGAATGCTCGAAGACAAGATGGAAGAAAACTACGAGATCTTCAACATCGGGACGGGGCAGCCGCTTTCCGTCCTGGAACTGGTGAACGCCTTCGAGCGGGCCACGGGAGTGAAGCTGAACTACCGGTTCGCGCCGAGACGGCCCGGGGATGTGACGGCCATCTGGGCGGATCCCGCCCGGGCCAACCGGGAACTCGGCTGGAAAGCCGAACGCGCGATCGAAGACACCCTGGCCGCTGCCTGGGCTTGGGAGAAGCATCTGGCCGGGGAATAAAGAATATTCCGACAATTCATTATTTAGGCAGAAATCCTTTTTGAAGCAGGACTTCAGCGATCTGGACGGTGTTGGTGGCGGCACCCTTGCGGATGTTGTCGCTGACGCACCAGAAGTTGAGGCCGCGCGGGACGGAAGGATCCTTGCGGAGGCGACCGACGAACACATCGTCCTTGCCCAATGAATACAACGGCATCGGATAGATGTTCCGCGAAGGGTCGTCCTGAACCGTGACACCGGGGGTTTCAGACCAGATCTTCCGGATGTCTTCCAACGAGAAATCCTGTTCCAGCTCGACGTTGATCGACTCGGAATGGCCGCCCAGCACCGGAACGCGGGCAGTAGTCGGGCTCACGCCGATGGAGTCGTCTCCGAAAATCTTGTGGGTCTCGTTGACCATCTTCATCTCTTCCTTGGTGTACCCGTTGTCGAGGAAGTCGTCAATGTGGGGAATCACGTTTTCATCAATGGGATAGTGGTAAAAGGCAGGATACTCTCCCCATTTTCCGCCGGCCCGTTCGGCCTTCATCTGGGCGACGGCGGGATTGCCCGAGCCGGTGACGGACTGATAGGTCGAGACCACGACGCGCTTGATCGTGTACTTCTTGTGCAGGGGCCATAACGGCAACAACATCTGAATAGTGGAGCAATTCGGGTTGGCGATGATGTAGTCATCGGCCGTCAGCACGTCGGCGTTGATCTCGGGGATGACCAGTTTCTTGGTCGGATCCATCCGCCAGCAGGAAGAATTGTCCACCACGCGGCAGCCGACGGCCGAGAAGCGGGGAGCCAGTTCCCGCGAGATGCCGGCGCCGGCGGAGAAAATCGCCAGATCGGGTTTTCGGGCAATGGCTTCTTCCGCGCTCACGACCGGCCACTCCTTTCCATTGAAGGAGATCCGCTTGCCGATCGATCGTTCCGAAGCGACGGGAATAAATTCAGAGACGGGGAAATGTCTCTCTTCGAGGACTTCGACCATTCTGGTACCTACCAGACCGGTCACACCAACTACCACTGTTTTCATATTCGTTTTATTTTACAGACTTAAATATAGAAAAATATCATGATTTGTTCCCTGTTTTGCAAACAAAAAGGGGAAGATGCACGCAGCCCTCCCCTTTAGATGATTCAGAATGAGACAAATTACTTTTCCTCTTCTTTCTTTTCAGCTTTTGGAGCGGCCTTCTTCGCAGGAGACTTCTTTGCGGCGGGTTTCTCCGCAGCGGGTTTCTTCGCAGCGGGTTTCTTCACAGCAGGTTTCTCCGCAGCGGGTTTCTCCGTAGCAGGTTTCTTTGCAGCGGGTTTCGATGCGGCCTCCGGCTCGGGGGTGGCCTTCTTCGCGGCAGGCTTTTTTGCAGCAGGTTTCTCCGTAGCAGGTTTCTTTGCAGCGGGTTTCTTTGCGGCAGGCTTCTTTTCTTCAGCGGACTCCACTGCGACTTCCCTCTCGGGAACAACCTTCTTCTCCTCCTTGACCGTTTCCTTCACGACAACGCTGAGTTTTTTGTACAGGCCGTCCGTCTTTTCAAGCAGTTCCTTACGGAGATTGGCAAAATAAGCCGCTTTTTTGCCGGTAATTTTAACATTCACCTTGTCGCGGAGGTCATTATAGAGGTTCACGGCTTCGTCGAGCAGTCCTCCCAGCACTTCGTCATCCGCATTCGGATTGGCAGTGCTGAAAAGAGAGCAATCGTCGATGAAGGCGCCGATAACATACTCGATGTCTTTTTTAATATCTCTAAGATTCATGGTTTGAATGTGTTTTTTACTCAAATGAACGGGCAAAGATAATCATTTTTCTTAAAAATCACGCGATTCGCGCAGGATCGCAGGCTTTTTGTATCTTCCGAGGCTGTCAAACGAAACTCGTTCCCGCTTCCAGTCTTCGTCGACAAACACGGAATCCGCCCGGTCAATGTACAGCACACCATCCAGGTGGTCGACTTCGTGCTGGAAGATGACAGCGGTAAAGCCGGCGATCGTATCCCGCCGGGTCTCAAGCGTTTCCGGATCTTTGTAGGAAACGATGGCTTTCGTCCATCTGGGAACCAAACCTCGGAAAGGCGGGACGGACAGGCACCCCTCCCGACCCTTGACAAGATCTCCGTATAGAGAATCCAGGCGGACATTCGGGTAGATTTCAAAGGGCTCTCCGGCCTTGTCCAGCCGCTGCACGACGATCAGGCGGCGATTGATCCCGACCTGCGGAGCTGCGATTCCGACGCCGCCCTGTTCCGGGGCGTTGACCGTGGCCAGCATTTTGGCAGCCAAAGTCTTGAAGACTTCGCCCTGAAGATCCTTGTCACGAAAATCCTGGCTCGCAGCCCTGAGAATCACTGAGTCCTCCGGGTCGGCAACATCCAGTACATACATCACCGAGTCAGCCCCTTCGATCAAGCGGATCTCCGCCTCGGTCAGCGGCGACGGCCCGTTTTCATCACCTTTGACGCCCCGGGGCTGCCCGCAGCCGCTCATTCCAACCGCGACGCATAGCGTCAAAGCGCCCGCAAGTGCAATCGTTTTCATATTCATCATCCTATTTCTTTTTCGTCAGACTTCCGTCCCCTCCAGTTTGTCGAGTCGGGCATCGCACACCTGTACGTGCCGGTCAAACCCGTAGGGATCCATCCTCCTTGCGGGAGTTGGGGAGCCTGCTCCGGGATATCCCGCATATTCAACCTCGACAAAGATACGGATTTCCCGAATTCCGGCGCAGTGTCCTCATTCTTATTGGCATCATCCTTTTGGCAAGCCTTTGCATCCAATTGTTCTACTCGAAGAAGATCCCCCGCACCTGCCATCAACCACAGTTGCGCGCCACTACTGTTCCCCCTCTCGCAGGTGGAAGATTCCGGACCCCATCTGCAAACGGATTTCCCCAATCTGGAGCCGGATACGTTCCCGGGTGGACGCCTATGATTCCGCCCGCGAGAGGCGACGAGGCGAGGCAGGGGCGGCTACTTGAACAGGGTGCGGACTAAGGCTGGTCGCGGGAGCGAGAAGAGCCCATTACGAAGTTCCCTATCCGGAACATGCCAGAGGATTTTCCACAAATCACGGACTCGCCTCTCTCGTCTCCATGCAGTTATAGGGCATACTCCGGATCAACTGCAAAACTCTGTGTTTCCCTTCCCATTCGCGGAACCTCATCCTCGTTCATTGCCCAGGAACGAACCGCGACGGCCCTCATGTCATCGTGCCCCGCTTCGCACCCGTCTGCAGTGGAGCCATCCATGGGCCTCTTTGCAAGACTTTGTCCATGAGATACTTGCAGAGGCCGCAATGGACGCCTATGCTGAAAAACAGCTCGGCATCCACGGTGCCTCTACAAGTGCATGGCTGTGAGGCGCTTGCAAAAGCCCCCATGGATGCCTGCGCCGCGTGGAAACAGAAAGGTTTCCTTTTTACCTCCGAACGGAACCGCGACCTCCCGACGGACGGCGAAACAGCCGTGGAGGACAACGGTCTGAGGCTATGGACTTTCCGCCATTTTTATCTCATTGATTTAACGAGAAGAAATTCATCTTTTACCCTGTCCGTCAGCACTTTACCCTCCATAATTTTCAGGGGTGAATATTCTGCACACCTTCGGGGGAGGGCGCCATGGGGTGGCCGGGAGACGGCTTCCAGGCCAGACATAAAGCGGGCGACATGCACACAGAGTTTTGCAGACGACCCGGCAATGGGACAAAAGAGGGAACACATACATTTGCGGGTGATCCCATATTCCCGTGAAAAATGTCCCTTAAAAATGACGATCCCGTCATGGTGATCGTGCCTGCAACCACATACAAGGCATTATCCGGTGTTCGTGCTTCGCAAAAGATCCCCGCCTTGTTTCATGTGCCCCTTGCCACAAATTTGACGAAAACCTGGAAAACGCGCTCAAAACTCAGGAGCATGGAGCAATGCACAAAAGCGGGGTTTCCCCAGAGGCAGTGCCGCTTAAGCAGACTCGCTGCCCCGCCTCGGGTGGCGGCGCAGAAATGTCGCGAGGTTTCCCGAGGTGACGGTAAGGAGAAGCCGGGGTTCACCTACTTGAAAAGACTCGCTGCCCCGCCTCGGGTGACGGCGCAGAAGGGTTGCGAAGTTCATGCGGTGCAGAGAAGGCAGGGAAAGACCGTCATCTTTGAGAGAGAGGGGCAGATGCCTCGAGGCTCCAGAGGTCGCGTTGCGGAGAAGGCGGGGTCGCCTATTTAAACAGGGTGCGGACGAGGGCGGGGATGTCGGGAACCCGGACAACCTCGATGTGGCCGCGGGCGGAGTTGGGGTTGGCAACTGAACGGGTGCTGTCTAGCGAACTGGAGCCTCCGGCTGAACCAGAGCCCGAAACAGAACCGAGGCCGGAACCTGAACGGGTGCCAGAGGCCAAACCGGAACCTGCGGCCGGCAATGGACCGAGCTGCTTCTCCTCGGCAGGATTCCGTCCGAAGGCGGAGAAGGAGGAGACGAAAATCTTGCTGAGACCGAGCCGGCCGGCTTCCGAAATGCGACGGTCTGTCTGAGGGACCGGACGAACCTCTCCGCTCAGGCCCACCTCACCGGCGAAACAGAAATCAGAGGAGATCGGAAAATCAAAATTCGAGGACAGGACGGCGCAGACCACTGCTAGATCGCAGGCCGGATCCGTGACCCGGAGCCCTCCTGCCATATTCAGGAAAACATCCTTCTGACCGAGCTTGAAGCCGGCGCGGCGCTCCAGCACCGCCAGCAGCATATTCAGACGCCGCACATCGAAGCCGGTGGCAGAACGCTGGGCTGTCCCATAGACGGCCGAACTGACCAGTGCCTGAACTTCGAACAAGAGGGGTCGGGTTCCGTCCAGCATCGCCGCGATAGCCGTTCCGCTCAGCCCCTCCTCATGCATCGGAATCAGCAGCTCCGACGGATTGGCGACTTCTCGGAGTCCTTGGCCGGTCATTTCGAACACGGCCAGTTCGGCCGTCGAACCGAAACGGTTCTTGATGCTGCGGAGGATCCGATAGGAACCACGGTGGTCCCCCTCGAACTGCAGGACCACATCCACGATGTGCTCCAGAATCTTCGGGCCCGCGATGTAGCCTTCCTTGGTGATATGTCCGATCAGCAGGACGGGAATCCCCGTTTCCTTCGCAAACCGGAGCAGGATCGCGGCCACCTCCTTGACCTGGGAAACAGAACCGGGGGTGGATTCCACAGTGTCGGAATACATAGTCTGTACAGAGTCCACGACCACGAGATCCGGCTGGATTTCCATGGCTTCCGCGACGATGTTCTCGACAGATGTCTCACAGTAGACCTGACAGTTGGAGGCGTCTCCCCCCAACCGATCCGCCCGCATGCGGATTTGGCGGGCGCTTTCCTCTCCGGACACATACAAGGTCCGGAGAGCAGGACAATGGAGCGGAATCTGAAGCGAAAGGGTGGATTTTCCGATACCCGGCTCGCCGCCGATCAGTACGAGCGAGCCTTTCACGATTCCACCCCCCAACAAGCGGTCCACTTCCCCGTTGTTCAAAGACAGGCGTTCATCACCCGTCGAATCGATTTCGGAAATCTTCCGGGGTTTCCGGTCCGGTCCGGAGAAAACTCTTCCCGCCGTACTCTTCTTCGCAGAGCCGGTCACGACCTTCTGTTCTACGATCGTATTCCATTCCCCGCAAGCGGGACACCGTCCCATCCACTTGGGATAATCATTCCCGCAAGAGGTGCAGAACCACACCGTCTTCTGTTTCGCAACCGTTGCCATGTTCCAATCCTTTTGTATTCAGTAAATATAACAAAAAAAATAGCAGCATCTGGGGTTCAACCCGGATACCGCACTTTTAAAAATGACGCTCTCGAGCAGGTGACTACTGGGCAACGACTGGATCAACAGCGGCGACGGTAGAATCTGCAACAGCAGCAACTGAATCGACAGCTTCCTCGACAGAAGCAATCTCGGCAGCGGCTTGCTCGTCAGCTTTCTTGCTTTTGTTTCCGCAAGAAACCGCAGCGCACACAAGGGCGACAACTGCAAAAGACACAAATACCTTCTTCATAATTAAATAACTAATTTAAAAAATCGCTTTTCATTCAAAGCGGGCGCAAAAATACATAATTTTCAAAGATTTACAAAAAAATCTTGATTTTTAACGCGCGCCCCGGTGTGGAAGTTCGATTTTCTCCAGGTCGAGCACTTTTCCGCTTTCTATGTGGAACCGCAGGGCCATTCTGGGAACATCCCCGTGACTATGATACCCGCAGGCGCCCGGGTTCATGAAGAGGAAGCCGGCTTTGGGATCCCGGAACACTTGCGGAATATGTGTATGGCCGCAAATGAAAAGATCCGGACAAAACTTTTGAAGAAGCGCCTCTGCCTGGGGATCATAGAGGGGTCGATGCGGATCGAAGGCCCAGTAACTGCCCCTACGCAAGCCGATGTGGGTAATCAAAACCCTGACACCTTCGCAGTCAAAGTCCTGGAAAAAGGGATACGCTCTGCGGATCTCCTGTCCGTCGCAATTGCCGTAGACTCCGGTCAGCGGCTTGAACGCAGCGATTTCCCTTGCGCAGGCCAAGGAGCCGAAATCCCCGGCATGCCAGATCCGGTCGACCGGTTCCAGGAATTCGCGCACATCGGGGGCGAACACCCCGTGCGTATCGGAAATCAGTCCGATGAACATAGTTCTATAGTTTGATGACGATTTTCTTTTCGTATAAGAACCACTGGAAGCAGAACACCACATAGGCGAAGATCAGCGCGAAGAGGAGGGAGGAATATTCATTGGCTCCAAAGTAGTCGGCGGGAGAGAAGTTGAAGAAGGAATAGCTCTTGGCGATCACACCGGACAGCACGAAAGCCATCAAAGCGTTCATGCCCATGGCCTTGAAGGGTTCGAACGGTTTTTCGATCCCCTTCCCATCGATGAAGTAGGTCAGGAAGGCCAGGGCAAGCATCGCCCAACCGCCGGCATAGAAGACATAGGAAGCGGACCAGAGGGGTTTGTTGATCGGAATCCAGATGCTGAGCACCATCGCGAACATGAGGGATAGAGCGCCGGCCACAAAAACCCGGCTGACACCTGCTTCGGGCGTAGTCTGATTCCGGACATCCCTCCCGACCAAGTAACCCAGCAGACAGGTTGCGGCAGTCGTCAATGCGCCCAGCAGACCTTCAGGATCGAAATCCGTCCCCCCATACCCGTGATAGCAATGATTCGATCCTACCAGCCAGCGATCAATCCGCATGGACACGTTGCCTTCGAGGGTGAAGGCACCGGGGTCCCTGCCGAAAAGAAGCAGGATGCCGACATGGACTACGCAGAGCGAGACCACCGCAACCGCGATCCATTTTGGTTTTCGGAGCCAAAGGACCAGACAACCCGCGATCATATAGGCGATTCCGATACGCTGCAGGACACCGAAGATCCGGCGGTGATCCAGCCAGTACAGGTAGTTTTGACCGAAGGAGGCGTCCGGGTCATGGGGTGAGAGCGGGAAGAAAGGGAACAGGTTCAAAGCCAAGCCCACGAGGAAAATCAGCAGCCCTCGTTTAAGGACTTTCCGATAGCCCTTCGAGGAATCGTCTTCGTATTTCCTGAAAGAAAAGGCCATCGCACAGCCCATGCAGAAGACGAAAAAGGGATAGACGAGGTCTGTAGGGGTGCAACCATTCCAGCTGGCGTGCCGCAGCGGCGGGAAGATGTGCGCCCAGGAACCGGGATTGTTGACGATACACATGAAGGCGATCGTAATGCCGCGCAGTACATCAAGAGCAATGTAACGTTTCTGCATAGGGAGAGAATATGGTTTGAACAAATGTACGCTTTTTCGTTGACACTTCGACATTTCAGGGCACTTTGTTATCTTTGCGACATGGAGATATTCTATTCCAATGACTGCGACGGAAATGTTTGCCGGCTCGATGCCGAGGAAAGCAACCATTGTCTGCGCGTGCTCCGGCACCGGATCGGGGACGAAATTTTCATCGTGGACGGAAAGGGGACGCTCTACAGATGTGAACTCACCGGAGACGCGCCCAAGGAAGTGGTCGCCCGGGTACTGGAAGCCCTGCCCGGATGGGGCGGACACCCCTATTCATTGAATATGGCAGTGTGCCCGACGAAGAACAACGAGCGGTTTGAATGGTTCGTGGAGAAGGCTACGGAATTGGGTGTGGACGTGATCTCGCCGGTCTTCGGCGAACGGTCGGAACGGCGTGTGTTTAAGGCGGACCGGTCGCGAAAGATCGCGCTCTCCGCTATGAAGCAAAGTTTGAAGGCAAAACGACCCCTCATCGAAGAACCCGTCTCCGTCCGGGATTTCATTTGCGCGCGCAGGTCGGATTCCGCCCTGAAGATGATCGCTTACTGTTTCGAAGGAGAAACGAAAAAGCAGTCGATCACGAAAGCACTCGGATCCTTGCGCTTAGATCCGACGGGGAACGCTGCCCCCAAGACCGAACTGATCATTCTGATCGGACCCGAGGGAGATTTCTCCCCCGAAGAAGCCCGCCTCGCCGTCGATCACGGCTACATCCCGATCCATCTCGGGCCCTCCCGTCTCCGCACGGAAACCGCCGCCGTCATCGCCGTAGCCGCGTGCTACCTTGCTCTACAAGGATAGGCCCTTGAACGACAAGGTACCGGTCAGCAAGAGAGAAACTCAGCTGCGGATGATCCGGACTTCTCCGTGCAGGCCGATCTTGATGATTTGGGATGGGAGGCCGGTAGCACCGGCTTCCAGAGAAGGATCGACCACATAGTCGACAGCAGAGCGGATGGTCTGCGGGATATCGGCGAAGGTGCGGGGCGCAGGCTCCCCGGACAGGTTGGCCGATGTGGATACGATCGGACGTCCTAGTTTGAAAATCAACCGCTTGCAGAAATCCATCATCGGAATCCGGATGCCGACCGTTCCGTCGGAAGCGACCGTATTGTAGGCCAGATGATATCGGTCCGACTTCGGAACGCCTGTTCCGGAATCTTCCGGACGGGAATAGGTAATCGCACCCGGATAAATCAGGGTCATCGGTCGGTCGTTCACCGCCACGAGTTCGATGGCCATTTGGGGAACCACACGGATGTACTTGGCGATCATGTCCATGTCGGACGCCAGCAGAACCAGAGACCTGTTGTCGGAACGTTGCTTGATGGCATAAATCTTCGCGACTGCGACCGGATCGGTGGCATCGCAGCCGAGCCCCCACACCGTGTCGGTCGGATAGAGAATGGTGCCGCCGGCCTTCAGCACGGACAGGGTTTCCGACATGATTTCATTTAAATTCTTTTTCATCGCGCTGGTTACGGAAGCTCATTGAACATTGATCTCCGCGATCACGGGGTAGTGGTCGGAAAACTTTTTGCGGACAACCCGGCTTGAAACCGCGTCGAACCGCGAAGGATACAGGATGTAATCGATGCGGATGAGCGGCCAGAGAACGGAATAGGTCGCCCCGAAGCCCTTGCCCGCCTCCACGAAACTGTCGTCCCGGTTCTTCATGAGCCGGTGGTACGTGTACGACATCGGTGTGTCGTTGAAGTCCCCGGCCACCAAGGCTTCGATCGGACATGCCTCAATGTCTTCCATAACCTGATCGACCTGACGGGGACGCTTGGAGATCGATTCCTTCATCTTGTGTTCTGTTTCCCGAACGATCGTATTGTCGCGGCCAAACGATTTGACCAAACTGGTGAGCGAAATGCTGTAACTTTCAAAGTGGCAGTTGTAGATCCGCAGTTTCGAGGCCCCGATGCGGACATCGGTGTAGATAGCCTGGTTCGCGCTCTGCTCGAAGTCGAAATGGCCCTTCCCCACGATCGGGAAACGGCTGAGGGTCACGTTTCCGTGACTTCCCCCGGACGAGGGATACATGTAGTAACCCGCTTCGAAATCCGGGAAGACCCGCTTCAGGATCGACGCAATGTCATATTCTCCCAAAAAAAACACCTCCTGCATGCAAACGATATCGGGATCCGTGCTTTTGAGAAAGTTCACGACGGAATCAATGGTGGCGTGAAAGGATGGATGATCGTTCGGGGTGTGCATTCTTCCCTGACAGAAGTTTCCGACATTATAGGTCACGATCTTCACCGTATTCTCGTTTTTTTCCTTTCCTCCGGAGGAAAACTGAAAATAGCGGCCAACGAATATGAAAGCGGGAAGGAGGGCGAGAAGCGGAATCCAACAGGAGCCGGATTTCCTCCGGAGCGCCCAGATCAGCAGGAGGAAATTCAGCAGCGCGAAAGGGATGAAGAGGAGGCCGAACAAACTCATGAACCAGGCGGGTGACGGTGTCACGAAGATGGAAAGATAGCTCGTCAGCAGCAGACCGGCAGCGACGAGCATCGCCGCACGGGAAGTGATCCCCATCAGTGGATTTCCTCTTTTTCTTCTCTTTTTCATAATCTGTTTCGCGACCCTTCAGCCACCATGATTCAATACCGGTACAAGCGCCCGGTCTTTCTCCAATATAGAATCAACAGAAAGCCGAAAAGCGCCCCGCCGAGATGGGCGAAATGAGCGATCCCGTCCATCGTGCCGGTGATCCCGGTAACCAATTCAATGACAATGAAGATCAAGACCCACCATTTCGCCTTCAGCGGGATGGGCGGGAAGATCAAGGTCAGCACCGAATTCGGGTAGAACATCGCATAGCCGATCAGTACGCCGTAAACGGCTCCGGAGGCACCCAATGTAGGGGTGCGCAGCAAGTTCGAGTAAGCGATCAGGGCCGTCGAATCTCCGGCGTTCACCGCTGCCAGAAGCCGCTGTGCCTGGATGAACCCCACACCGGTGTGGAGCAACGCCGCTCCCAGTCCGGTCACAAAATAAAAGATCAGAAACCGCTTCGGCCCGATGGTCCGCTCCAGCACGGTTCCGAAAATGAACAGGGCGTACATGTTGAAGAAGATGTGCCAGAACCCTCCGTGCATAAACATGTGCGTGATCGGCTGCCACAATCGGAAGAAATGGGAAGCCGGGTAGAACAGGGCGAACGTCCCGGTCATGAAGTCCTGCTTGAATAACGTGGCGGCGAACATGATCAGGTTGATCAAGATGATGTTCCGGGTTACGGGGGGAAAGGCGTGCCACCAGGAATTTCGGTTGTCGTATCCGTAGTATTCTGACATATCTTTCGGTTCAAATAAGTTTCTCCACCTGCTCGAGCGTCAGGATGGTCATGATTTTGCGGCCGCTGGCCGTAATTTCGGAGTTGTCACAGGCAAGCAGGGCATCCAACAGCCGCTGCGCGTCCTGCGGGGACGAGACCGCGGCTTCGTTGACGGAGCCCAGCATGGCAAATTTCTCCGCCATGGAGGATTCCATCATTCCGGGCAGGAAGGCGCTGGTGTCAGAAAGGATCAGCAGCAGATCCGCCACCATCGTCTGGACTTTTCCCGCTTCGCCGGAATATCCTTCCGGGACGCCGTTCACCACGATCGTATCGTTCCCGAACGGGGAAATGTCGAAGCCGAGCGAAGTCAGCAAGGACATATGATCGTCGAAGATCGTCCGGTTCTCTACCCCGACCTGCACCCTGACGGGGAACATATTCATCTGTGTCACGTGCTCGTTCTTCGTCAACGCCGCCAAAGCCCGATCGTAGAGGATCCGCTCGCGGGCGCGGCGGATGTTCACCACCATGAGTCCGGACCGTATGGGCGCGAGAATATATTTTCCGCCCAGCACAATCACCTGCGTGGACGGCAGCGTCTTTTCCTCGAAAAGTTTTCCGTAGTCGGCGCGCCGGTCGATCATCCCGGAATAGAATGACCCGCCTCCTCTGAACGAAGCGTTGGAGGGATCTTCGCCCGGCTCCCCGAAATCGAACGGGGGGGCGAAGGGGTTGTAGTCGGGATCGATCGGAATCCGCGGCGCTTCCTCCGGCTTGTAGGCGCCGAAGTGGCTGCCGAACACCGGCATGTCCTTCGCTTCCGGATTGTTGAAATCAATGTCCCCGGCAAATGAATTCTTCCCGAGGGTTTCCTTGATGCTCGCAAACAGAACCTGAAACACGAAGGTATCGTCTTCGAATTTCACTTCGGATTTGGTGGGGCTGATGTTGACGTCGACGGAATGCGGATCTACTTCCAAGTAAAGAAAATAGGCGGGGGTAACTCCATCCGTGATCAGTCCTTCATAGGCCTTCATGACGGCCTTGTGCAGATAAGGACTCCGGAAGTAGCGACCGTTGATGAAGAAATACTGGTTCCCCAGCGTTTTCTTCGCCGCATCCGGACGGCCGACGAAACCGGTCAGCCGGACCACGGAGGTCTCCGCATGGATGTCGACAATGTCCCTGGCCACGGTAGAGCCAAGCAGGTCCATGATTCTGAATTTCAGAGACTTCGCAGGCTTCAAGACAAAGATATCCCGGCCGTTGTGGGTCAGTGTGAATCCGATGGAAGGACGGGTCAAGGCAACCCTCGTGAATTCTTCGACCACACGCCGGAACTCGACATTGTCCGATTTCAAGAACTTTCTCCGCGCCGGCACATTGTAGAACAAGTTGCGCACCGAGATATTCGTCCCCTTCGGGGTAGCTGTTTCGCGGGTGGCCAAATGTTCGGAGGCCGCGAACTCCACCTGACAGCCGAGTTCCTCCCCCTCGGTCCGGGTTTTCAAGGTCACTTCGGAAACAGCAGCGATGGAAGCGAGCGCTTCGCCGCGAAAGCCGAAAGTCAGAATCTCGTTCAGATCCTCCGCGGTCGCGATCTTGGAGGTGGCATGCCGTTCAAAGCACAGCACCGCGTCATCCGGGTTCATCCCGGAACCGTTGTCGATCACCTGGATCAAGGTCCTGCCGGAATCCATGACAACGACGGTCACCTGGTCGGCGCCGGCATCGACGGAATTCTCCATCAATTCCTTCACCACCGAGGCAGGTCGTTGCACAACCTCGCCTGCCGCTATCATGCTGGCGATGTTTCCGGGAAGGATTCGAAGATCCATTACAGCAGCGAATAAAATTTCACGAAAAAGATCAGGACAATGAAAAAGAGCACCAACCCGACCATTCCGATGATCCGCTGCGCGGTGCTCGCGCTTTTCCGACGGGTATACTTGCTGTCCCGAAAGGAACTTCTTATATAGGATCCGGGAACATAGTTTCCATCCTTGTCCCGACTCTCCTTCTCCAGCCTGCCGTCCACGTGGCCGAACATCTGACGAAGTTCTTCCTCCTTCTCGTCGTAATAAATCGGCCTATAGCGGAAGGTTCTGCGATCCCGTTCTCCAGGAAAATTAATTAATCCCATATTCTCTCCTTTATAAGGTATAACTTACAAAAATAAACAAATAATGGGAGAAGTCGCAAAATGGGAAAAAATCAATCAAATAATTTGTCAAGTTGGAAAAAGTGGTTATCTTTGCAGCCCGTTTCTGTAGAGACGAAGCTCTTTTTTTGAAATTCCTGACGCCGCTTTAGCGGCCGGCTGTTTTAAGAGTCGCGATCGTCCCCTTCAAGGTGATCAAAATGGTTGGGTTTTTTAAAAAACGGTGTTCTTTGAAAATATTGAAGGAATAGTACAAGCAAGTACCGACAATGAATCGAGAGCGTTGATTCCTTGTTTTTTTTTGACGGTTGCCGGGGTCCGGCGCTTTGAGGCATGATTATTTTATTATACCAAGAAGAGTTTGATCCTGGCTCAGGATGAACGCTAGCGGCAGGCTTAACACATGCAAGTCGAGGGGCAT
>JAAYJQ010000011.1 GCA_012522855.1 Bacteroidales bacterium | reverse complement strand
CCCGTATGCCGGTCGCCGCCGGTCCCGTTGCCGGAACCGCGATGCCCCTCGACTTGCATGTGTTAAGCCTGCCGCTAGCGTTCATCCTGAGCCAGGATCAAACTCTTCTTGGTATAATAAAAATATCATGCCTCAAAGCGCCGGACCCCGGCAACCGTCAAAAAAAAACAAGGAATCAACGCTCTCGATTCATTGTCGGTACTTGCTTGTACTTCCTTCAGCCTTTTCAATGAACTGCGTGAAAAATCCCGCCCGGAAAAAAACAACGGACGGGAATGCAAAGATAACTAATTTTAGGGAAAATGCAAAAAAATCTTAAAAACCTTTCTCTTTTTTTCGATTGAGGGCGACACGCGCCTGAAGTTCCCAAGTACGAAGACGGTCCTTGTAAAGATTGTTGGCGTTCACCTTCTCCACATCCAGAGAGGCATCCGAGTTGTCATCCCAGCGCCGACAGTCGTAGACCACATCATAGATTCGCCCGATTTGATATTCCCGCGAGACGCGAAGTCCCACGGCATAGTCTTCCCCGTACTTGGTGGTCGGGAAATTGATGGACCGGATCATAGGGACATAAAAACCGCGCGGGGCGCCGAGCCCGTTGATCCGGAGGGCATTGTTCCGACCATTCTCGGGCGTCCACTCCTTGTGGTCAATGATACCCGGAGGGATGGTCTCCATATTGAAATTCGTCATTCTGTAGGTTCCTATCACCATCGCACAGTTCTGGGCATAGAAGGCATCGACGAACTTCTGTACCGTGCTCTCGTCCGCATAAACATCATCGGAATCAAGTTGGATGGCGAATTTCCCGCATTTCGGATGATGAAGCGCAGCATTCCAATTCCCGCCGATGGCATGGTAGGACTTGTCCTGCGCGATGTAGATCAATTTGGGATCATCCATAAACTTCCGGATGATCTCCACCGTACCGTCGTCCGAATTGTCGTCGACCACAATGACATTGTACTTGAAGTTGGTCTTCTGGCTGAGCGCGGAAGAGAGAGCGTCAGCAATCGTACGAATCCGGTTCTTGCAAGGTATCACAACCGAGGCTTCGCAGGCGAACGCTTCTTCGCTGAAGGTGATTGGCTTGAAAACCGGTTCAAGATATCCACCGATGTCCTTAAGGTGCCGGGTACAAGCCTTTTCCATCTCGATCTGGACAGCACGGTTCTTCGGATCCACATAATCGAAGATCTTTTCTCCGGATTTCCTCGTGTCGGTCTCTACTTCATAATAGAGGTATTCGTTGATGTGTACGAGGCTCCCCCGCTGGGAAACCTTGAGCCGAAGATCGTATAATCCGGCGAAATCGTAATCTTCATCCATCCGCGAAACTGCCTCCTGCAGCGCGGAAGTCCTGTAGATGAGCACGGAGCCGAAATCGAAGTCGTCTCGAAGCGAGCCGAACTGGTAGTCGATCACAGGAGTGAATTTCCGCTCCCCGTCCGCCTCGTTGAAATGATCGGCATACACCAGAGCGGCGCCGCTATCCTCGGCGACCGCAAGAAAGCGTTCCAGGGCAAAACGGCCGAAACGCAAGGCAGTGGTCTTGGTATAAATCATTGTAAAAGGCGCCGTGGCGGTAGCGGCAATGTTCCTGACGGCATCCGTGCTCTTCAGACGAGCGGCAGGCACGCGGTTCACGCGCGCCACTTCGGATTCCCTCTGAAGATTGGCCAAGGTCGGTTCCGCCTGCTCATCATCGATGAATGCGATAAAACAATCAATTCTTTTCATATCGGGTTTGTCTTACTGGTTAGGAACAAAAATACGGAATAATCTGGACAAATTTGAATATATTTGTACACTTTAACTTGGGAACATGTATATGTCACCCCTTCCAATAATTGTAATTTTGCTGTCGATCGCTCAATAATCTTATGGATATGGACAAAAAAATTGTAATCATCCCTACGTACAACGAAAAGGAAAACATCGAATCAATCGTCAGGACAGTCTTTTCGCTGGAAGGGGCATACCATGTCCTGATCATCGATGACGGCTCTCCGGACGGAACCGCCTCCATCGTCAAGCGGATGCAGGAAGAATTCCGCGACCGGCTGTTCCTGATTGAACGTGCCGGCAAGTTGGGTCTCGGAACGGCGTACCTCACGGGTTTCAAGTGGTGCCTATCGCAGGACTACGACTACATCTTCGAGATGGACGCGGATTTCTCGCACAACCCGGAAGATCTTCCGAAACTCTACCAAGCCGCCTCGGCTATAGAGGGCCTCGCCATCGGTTCCCGCTACTGCGACGGAATCAGCGTCGTGAACTGGCCGATCGGCAGGATCCTGATGTCGTACTTCGCATCCATCTATGTCAAGACGGTTCTCGGCATGAACGTGCACGACTGCACGGCCGGATTCAAGTGCTACAACCGTAAGGTACTGGAGTCCATCGACTTGGATGACGTGCGCATGAAGGGATACGGCTTCCAGATCGAGATGAAGTACACTGCCTACAAGCTGGGCTTCCAATTGAAAGAAGTACCCATCATCTTCGTCAACCGCAAACTGGGCACATCCAAGATGAGCGGAGGTATCTTCGGAGAGGCATTTTGGGGCGTCATCAAGTTAAGATTCAGGAAATTTCATCGAAAATCGAGTTAAATGTCCAGATACCTGCTGACCAACGCGTTTCTGGTGACGGGGACCTATGCCAAACCGGGAGCACTCGCCGTCGACGGGGAAAGGATTGCCGGAATATGGCTCAGGCGGGAGACGGAAACCGACGACGCGCGCGCGGAGGCGGAATTTCCGGACGCGCGAATCTTCGATCTGGACGGGATGATGCTGCTTGCGGGCGGGATCGACCTGCATACGCATTTCCGCGAGCCCGGCATGACGGAGAAAGGAGATCTGTTCACTGAATCCCGCGCGGCGCTCTTGGGGGGCATCACGTCTATTTTCGACATGCCCAACAACAAGCCGCCCACGGTCACGCTCGAGGCGCTCAAAGACAAGCAGGTCCGGGCGGAAGGTCGCTCCTGGGTCAACTATGGCTTCCATCTCGGCGCCACGAACGACAATGTCGGCCTGATCCAAGAACTTCTAGCCCTGAACGGAGGCGCGGACTTCGGAGGAATCAAAGTCTTCATGGGGTCTTCCACGGGGAATATGCTCGTCGACCGCGATGCCGCGCTGCGCGATCTCTTCCGGATCCGGGAGAAAGTGATCCTGATTCACAACGAGGACGAGGGAGTCATCAAAGCCAACCTCGCCGAGGCGAAGGCGCGCTGGGGAGAAGAGGTGCCTTTCCCGGCCCATCCACTGATCCGGAGCCGGGAAGCCTGTATCCGATCCACGAAGAAGGCACTGGAAATGGCGCTGGAATATGGCACCCGTCTCCATATTCTCCATGTCACCACCGAAGAAGAAATTGAGATGATCGCCGCAGCCAAACGCCGCCACCCCGGCATCACGACGGAGACGTCGGCAAATTACCTCTGGTTCAGCGACGCGGATTACGACAAGTTCGGCGGGAAGATCAAATGCAACCCGGCCATCAAGTCGGCCGCAGACCGGGCGGCCCTGCGACGGGGCTTCATAGATGGGACATTGGACACTTTGGGTTCAGATCACGCCCCCCATCTTCTGACCGAGAAGCAACGTCCCTACCTTTCCTGTCCCTCGGGCATTCCATCGATCCAGCATTCGCTTCCCGTCCTGATGAGCGTCGCGGAGGGATGGAATGCAAGCGGAAGAGAAGATGCTCCCGTGATTCCCCCGCAGCGGATCGCTTCCGCCATTTCAGAAAAAGCCGCTGAGTTGCTCGGCATCAAAGACCGCGGCTCGCTAAAAGTCGGCAACTTCGCAGACTTGGTCGTCATTGATCCCCGCTCCGGGGAGCAAGTCTCGTCCGTCGTCAACAAATGCGGATGGTCCCCCTATATGGGAGCGACGCTGCGCGCCAAGATCAAAATGGTGTTTCTGAACGGGAAACTTGCCGTCCGGGACGGAAAAGCGCTGGAAGAAGCACCCTCCGGTCAACGTTTGCGCTTGAGCAAGGAATAGCAGTGTCTGGTGTACTGAGACAGCACGATGCCGACGACGGCGATCCGGTTTCCTTGATTTCATAGGTCTCGCAGACAAAATAGATCAAAGACTCAAACGTCGCGAGCAAAAAATCGCTTTCTATTTCAACAATCTGAGAGAGATTCGCTTTCTATCCAAATCCACATCCAACACGCTGACTTTCACGTGCTGATGCAATTTCACGACCTTGGAAGGATCGACAGGCCCCCGGTGTCCCTTCGGTAAACCCGCACGCATCTGGGAGACGTGAATCAAACCATTCTCGTGTATACCCAAGTCCACGAAAGCACCGAAATTGGTCACATTCGTGATGATTCCGGGCAACTCCATGCCGGGTTTCAGATCGTCGATTTCGTGGATGTCTTCCGCAAAACTGAAAGTCTGGGCCGACTCCCGCGGATCCCGGCCGGGTTTCGCAAGTTCCTTAAGTATGTCGTGGATGGTCGGAAGACCGAAATCTCCTTCGACATACTTCGCGGCATCGATCTTCCGGATCAAATCCTCTTTACCGACCAGTTCTTTCGTGGAAACGCCCAGATCCGAAGCCATCCGGCCCACGATATGATAACATTCCGGATGGACGGCGGAATTGTCCAGCGGATTCTCCGCATCGTGAATCCGCAGGAATCCGGCGCACTGCTCAAAGGCCTTGGGCCCCAGTTGCGGAACTTCCCGGAGTTCGTCACGGGAGGTGAAGCCCCCGCGTTCCGAACGGAAGGAAATGATGTTCCGGGCCAGCGCCGGTCCGATTCCTGAGACATAGCTCAACAGGTAGGCGCTCGCCGTGTTCAAATTGACGCCCACGCTGTTTACGCAGATGACCACGGTGTTGTCCAGTTTTTCGCGCAGCAGATTCTGATCCACATCGTGTTGATACTGTCCGACACCCAAAGACTTCGGATCAATCTTCACCAATTCCGCCAAGGGATCCATCAGGCGCCTGCCGATGGAAACCGCCCCCCGGACCGTCACGTCTTCATCCGGAAATTCCTTGCGCGCGACTTCGGAAGCGGAATAGATCGACGCCCCGTCCTCGCTTACCGTGTACACCTTGACGAAATCGGGGAGACCGACCCTCCGGATGAAATCTTCCGTCTCGCGGGAGGCCGTCCCGTTGCCGATGGCAATCACTTCAATGCCGTACTCCTCGACCATGGAAGAAACGACCTGGATGGATTTCACTTTTTCGCTCTGCGGAGGATGCGGAAAGATGATGTCGTGATGCAGAAGGTTCCCCTGCTCGTCCAGGCAGACGATTTTGCATCCCGTGCGGAACCCGGGATCGATGGCCAATGTCCGCTTCTGTCCCACAGGTGGAGAGAGCAGCAACTGGGTGAGATTGTCTCCGAATACGCGGATCGATTCCAGATCGGCCTTTTCTTTCGCCTCCTTGATGATTTCGCGGGTGATGGAGGGTTCGAGCAGTCGCTTGTAGGCGTCGTCCACCGTCATCCGGATTTGGGCAGCCAGTTTCGGGCCGGGATACCGACGCTCCTGACAGAAATCATAATACATCTTATTCCCGCACTTCTCGGGATCCGTATCGAGGCCGACGGAAAGAAAGCCTTCTTTTTCGCCACGCAAGATAGCCAGGAGATTGTGCGAAGGGATTCGCTGCAGGGGCATGGAGAATTGGAAATAGGCCCGGTATTTGGTGGCTTCCTGTGATTCGGAGGCCGCCTTGGTGGCTTTGGATTCAATCCGACGGGTCCGGAAGATCCGTCGGAGGCTCTCCCGGACGGAGGCGGACTCGGAAAACCGTTCCGCCAGAATATCACGGGCGCCGGCGAGGGCATCCTCAACCGTCGGAACGCCGTCGTTCAGATACTTCGCCGCCTCTATTTCGGGATCAACCGAGGAAACGGCCTCCATCAGATCCGCCAGCGGTTCCAACCCCTTCTCACGAGCGTCAGTAGCCCGTGTGCGGCGTTTCGGACGATACGGAAGGTACAAGTCCTCCAGTTCAGTGGCCACGACACATCGCTCAATCCGATCTTTAAGTTCCTCGGTCAATTTTCCTTGATCCGAAATGGTTTGCAGGATGCTCCCCTTCCGCTTTTCCATTTCCGTGAACACGTCCACCCAATGTTTGATCTCCGAAACGGCCACGTCATCGAGACCGCCGGTCCGCTCCTTCCGGTACCGGCTGATGAAGGGAATCGTGTTCCCCTCTTCGAAGAGATGCGCGCAGTTCTCGACCTGCCAGGTCTTGACCTGGAGCAAATCGGAAATATGATCGATGTATACTTGTTTCATCTTATATCGCTAATCCTGTGAGACTTCTTTCAGTTCTCTCCGGTACACGGAAAAAATCTTGGATTTGGAGACGAAACCGACATAGGTCCGGTCCGGCTTCACGACCGGAAGGTTCCAGGCTCCGGATTTCTCGAACTTCTGCATCACGGAGTCCATCCTCTCATCCTCAAGAACATACTCATCGGCAGTCCGCATGAAATTGAAAACATGCTTCTTGTCGTACTGGTCGGTCCGGAACATTTCCTTACGAATGTCTTCCAGGACCACATAACCCTGAAAACGTCGTTTGTTGTCCAGGACGGGGAAGATGTTCCGCGAGGATTCGGAAACCACTTCGGCCAACCGGCCGAGCGAATCATCGATCTTTACCGGGGAGAAATCCGTTTCGATCACGTCGGAGATCTTAAGCAGGGTCAGCACCGCCTGGTCGCTGTCATGGGTCAGCAGTTGCCCCTTGTGCGCGATCCGTTTCGTATAGATCGAATATTTTTCCGTGAGCCGCGTCGCCACGAACGCCACGGTCGCGGTGATAATCAGCGGGAGGAAGAGTTCATAGCCTCCTGAAATTTCCGCAATCAAGAAGATCGCCGTCATGGGTGCCTGCATGACGCCGGCCATCAATCCGGCCATGCCGACCAGCACGAAATTCTGTTCCGGGAGCGACAACGAGGTGCCGACCAGCACCAAGTTCAGGGACCGGGCAACAACGAATCCGGCGATGGCGCCAACGAACAGCGTCGGTCCGAAGGTTCCTCCGACACCGCCCCCGGCATTGGTCAAGGTCATGGAAAAGACCTTCAGCAACAAAATCAACAAGAAAAAGAGCGGAACCGCCCAAGAACTGTCCGCAATGAAGGAGAGCGGTGTCTGTCCCTGCAAGGATACTTCGTTTCCCGTCAGCATGTCGCTCAAAGAATCAAAGCCCTCCCCGTAGAGCGGGGGGAAGAGGAAGATCAACAGCCCCAGCCCCACAGCGCACAGAAACCAGCGCAGATAGGGATTCTTCCATTTCGCGGCGATCCCGTCCTCGAGCCACAGCGTCGTACGGATGAAATAGACGGAACAGGCACCGCAGAAAAGGCCCAGAATGATATAAAACGGAATATTCTTGAGTTCGAAAGGAGTGAGGACACTCTCGAAAGGAGTTGAGTTCCCCAAAAAAATGTAAGAGACCACCGTTGCGGAGATGGTGGAAATGAGGATCGGTATCAAGGAGGTCATGGAGATGTGGAAAAGCAAGATCTCCAACGTGAACAGGACGCCCGCCAAGGGAGCTTTGAAGATGCCTGCCACAGCAGCAGCGGCCCCGCAGCCGAGCAGAATGGTCATATTCCGGTAGGACATCCCGAAATACCGGGCGAGGTTGGAGCCGATGGCGGCGCCCGTATAAACGATGGGCGCCTCCGCTCCGACGGAGCCGCCGAATCCGATGGTCACAGAACTGGCCGCCACCGAAGACCACATGTTGTGGGGACGAATTCTGGAATCATTCTGCGAAACCGCCTGCAGCGCCTTCGTTACGCCGTGACCGATATCGTCCTTGATCACCAGCTTGCAGAACAGATAGGCAAGCAGCATCCCCACTCCGGGCAGCGCGATGTAAAGGATTCCTTGAAGATGTTCTCCGAAAAGGCCATACAACTGATGCTGGATCAGTCCGATCAGCTTCTTCAAAATGACAGCGGCTAGCCCGGACAAAATGCCAATGACGAGGCTGAGGGTCAGGAGAATGTTCTTCTCGGACATCCTCTTGACCCATCTGCGGATCGGAACCCATAAGCGCCGGGAAATCTGATTGGATCTTCTCATTTTGTTTATCGCTTGGCGGCCAAGAGGCACAAACAGATTTACAAATTTACGAAAATATGCGTACATTTGGGTTTACTAAAACAAAGTTCGCCAAGTTTCATGAAAAAGCTGATTGTCACTCTGTCCGTTATCCTCATCGCTGCCCTGCTGGGCATCGGGGGCTGGTTCCTGTTCAAAAGTCCGGGACCTCGGGTGCGTCTGCAAGGGGAAAAAGGAGCCAAAGTGCTCGTGGAAGAACTCAGTTTCTACAACCGCAGGGAGAAGATCTTCGGCAAAGTATTCAAGCCTGCGGACGAGAATGGAAACTTTCCGGATTCCCTCGGAACCCGCCCGCTCGTGATCTATCTCCATGCCCCGCTCGTTACAGCCAATCCGGAAGCGATCCTCCGAGCGGTGGTTTCCAAAGGCGTAATCGGCTACAGCGCTACCTTCCACGGCCAAAAGTCGGAAATCAGCTTCTACGTCAAGAAACTCGCGAATGAACCTTTCGTCGACGACGAGCTGATCTTCCTGATTTCGGACGGAATCGCGGACGAAGCAGCCGCCTCCTTCGCTTCCAGAACACGAAACCGGGTTGCCGGCCACCTTGCGGTCGACCCCACTGTTCCAGCAACCGCCATCGGGCAAATCACGGCGTTTCTGGAAGAAAACGGAGCGATGAAATGATTCGGTTCGGCATGGTCGGCACCGGCCGCATCACGGCATGGGTACTCAAGGGCGCGAAACTCGATCCCCGTTTCCGCGCGGAGGCGATCTGCTCCAGGAATGGGGCCAGCGGCAAGACATTCGCATCCGCCCACGAAATTCCGAAGGTCTACACTTCTCTGGAGGAGATGGTTGCGGATCCCGGCATCGACGCGGTTTACCTCGGAACCCCGAATCACACCCACTGCGACCTGGCCATCTTGGCCATGAAACAGGGCAAACATGTACTCTGCGAAAAACCGCTTGCATCAAACGCGCGGGAAGTCCGCGAGATGATCGATACGGCCCGCTCTAGCGGCGTGCTCCTGATGGAGGCCATGATCTCCACGCTCAATCCGAATTTCCTGCAAGTGAAACGACGGCTCCCGGAAGTGGGCAAAATTCGCCACTTTTTCTCCGCCTTCTGCCAATATTCTTCCAAATACGATCTCGTCCGGAAAATCATTGCCGGAGAAAGCGACGCTCCGGTACCCAGTTCGCTGAATCCGGACTGCTCCGGAGGCGCGCTGATGGATATCGGGATCTATACCCTTTATCCGATGGTCGCTCTGTTCGGAAAGCCTTCCGGCATCCACGCCTGCGTCACCACCTGCGAAGTGCCGGTAGGAACGGTACGAAAGACCGTCGATCTGCAGGGCGCCGTTTTATTTGAATACGACGGCATGACCGCGGAGATCCTCTATTCCAAGATCGCCGATTCCAAACTCCGCACCGAAATCTCGGGAGAAGACGGCATTCTGTCCCTGGATCAAATCCACATCGCCAGACAAGCGGAATTCATCCCGAGGGGGATCCCCACTTCCGGCCGGGCGGCGGGTCCCGAGGCGGTGGATCTCACCGTGCCGCCTGAAGCGGACGAATACCTGTGCGAATTCCGAGAATTCATCGACCTGCTGGAACGGGGGAAAAAAGAATCGACGCGCAACAGCCTGTCGACCTCCTTGGCGGTGGCGGAAATCATGGACGAAATCCGTCGGCAGGGAGGCGTAGTTTTCCCGGCGGACCTTCACATAGTATGAATACGCTATTCATCCGAAAAGCGACCGGAGAAGACGTCCCCCGCGTCTGGATCATCCTGCAGCAGGCCGTGGAGCAGATGCTCCGGGAGGGGAAGCGCCAGTGGAGCCGGAACTATCCCCGCCCGGAACACATCGAGGAAGATATCGAAAGAGGAGTCGGGCACGTTCTCTGCCAAACTGACGGAACGGTCATCGCCTATGCAGCGGTTGTTTACACAGGAGAACCTGCGTACGATGCACTGGAAGGCCGATGGTTGTCCGACCAGCCGTATGTCGTCGTGCACCGGATCGCAGTTGCAGACGAATGCAAGCGGCAGGGTGTCGCGACTCGATTCATGCAGATGATCGAGCAACAGGCAATCGGAAACGCTGTACACAGTTTCCGGATCGACACCAATTGCGACAACCTCTACATGCAGCGGATGCTTGCCGGGCTGGGCTTTTCCTACACAGGGGAATGCCAATATCCGCAAGGTTCCCGTCTCTGCTACGAAAAACTGATTTGAATTTTTCTACAGAAGCGGGCCCCATGCTAAATTGGAGCATCTGCGGCTATTCGCGTCCCGAACGCTATTACATCGCCTGGATGCGGACTTCGATTCCGGATCCGGAGAGCGAATCGGCAATCTGCTCGACCGGAGTGTTGCTGAAGTGATAGGGATACAGGATTTTAGGGCGGATCACTTCGGCGGCTTGCACGCACTGCTCAATGGTCATGGTGTAGGGTTGATTGACGGGCAGGAAGGCGACGTCAATCTCCCGGTCTGCGAGATTCTCCATCTCCGGAATAAACTCCGTGTCACCGGCAATGTAGATCTTAAACCCGTCCAAGGTCAGCAGGTAGCCATTGCCGTTTCCCTTGGGATGGAACTGGCTGCGCTCCGGAGTCGAATTGTAAGCGGGAACCGCCTCCAGTTGGATCTGCTTGTTAATCTGCAGTTCTTCCCCGTTTGAGATTACTTCCCCGGCTCCGAGGATATCCCGGCTCTTTTGATTGAGTATAATCCGCGTGTTCTTTTGACTGAGCATAGCGATCGCAGCGGAATCGAGATGATCCCCGTGTTCGTGGGTAATCAGAATCAGATCCGCTTTCGGAAAAACGGAATAATCCACCGTGAAATTCCGCTGATTCAGAACCGGATCCACCTGAATCTCGAAATTACCCAGAGAAACAGCAACGGATCCATGCTTGATGAAAGTAATCGCAACCTCACGACCGCCCGGCGTTGGGAAGCGGTCTACTTCGTACGGAAGCTCAGGTTTGCGCGCGCAGGAAAGAAAGGTGAAAAGCATCAACGCCGTAAAATAAATGATTTTTCGCATTTCGTGATCATTAAATGGTTTTGCAACCGAAAGATAGAAAAAAATCCTGAGAGATAACAGCTTCTAAAAGCCGGGAGATCAATTTTTTAAATCAGAGCAGGGAATTCAGATCCACAAGATTGTAAGCCACATAATACTTGTCGATCGCATGTTCGATCGTTGAGAGGACGATCCCCTCAGCGTCGATTCCGTTCAATGCGAGATTCGAGTACAACATCTGGCGCGCCGCGACGGCCTCCGGCTTCTGCCAGATGTAGCGCGCTCCGGTCTGGATCAGCCATCTCTGACGTTCCGGCGTGATGGAAGCGAAATCGTCCGCGGACTCATTCCCGCGCACCCACTTCTTCCAGCGTCCGGAGGCGACGACCAGTTCCCGAAGGATGGCATTCATCCGGGAATGCATCGCGACCGCGCCTTCTTCGTAGAGTTTGTTTTCAAGAGACTCCAATTCTTCCAGCGCGTTGAATTCCGCGATGGTGAATTCAGGCCCGACGTTCGCGCCTCCCATACCCGACATCGGATATTCCTCCGGGTTCTCCACGTCATCGGTATAGTGTCCTTTGATGAAACTCCCGTATTCCGCCACAGTGGAGGCAAGTTGCCGGGCAACCACCGGATCAAAAAAAGTCGTATGGAGGTCCGTGCCGACCTTCCCGACCACAAAACAAGGCCAGGCATCCGAACAGCCGTTCTCCTCCAGTCCCGCTTTGAGCAGTTTCAGGAATTTGTTGAACACATCCATGTCCGCCAAGCCGCCGTGGACCTCTTCGGTGCCGACTTCATAGTCGATCGGCGGAAGGCCCCGGGACTTGCGGAAACGTTCGATGTGCGTGATCAGTTCGATGGTCCGGGCGGCCACCACCTCGATCTGAATGACTTCTCCCTCCGGAAGGGAACGGTCCACGGTGGGATCCACATGGATCAGTTCATATCCGGCCAGAAGCGCAGCCTCATAGGACTTCTTGACGGCTTCCATGGCTTTTTCATAGGGCCATTTCTCCAAGGTTTGGATGTCCTTCAGCCAGGGTCCGCCGTGGTCGATCGCGGCAATGAAGGGGCCGGTGTAGTTGTTTCGCTTCGCTTCCACCTTCATCACGCGAACGAAGTCTTCCTGTGTCATGCCGGTGTAACCACCGTCGCAGTCCACCTGGTTGAGTGTCGCCGCGAACAGAATCGGAGCGTTGTTTCGTTTGGCAGCGCGGAACGCGGCCTTGATGACTGCGGGAGAATTCGGACATACGGCCAGCAAGGTCATGGGTTTGTGGCCCTGGGCTGTGAGTTCCTGCATCCGGTCGAGCAGTCTTCTGAGTTTTGGTGTTTGGTTCATATTTCTTTAATCATCATAGAGTAAAAAGTCCTTTCCCTAAAAACAAATTTAAAGAACTAAACCCTGATTTCAAAAATCATGGTCGGTATTAAACCCTGTGCGCAGATCGAAAGCAGCCTTTTTCAATGGACAGGCCGTGATTTGCGGCAGTCGGAACGCCTTCACGCTCCCCGCCCTTCCCGTGACCGTATCTGTCGCAAAATCAGTGGAATCATTGTTTTCACCCCTCATCAAGTCACCGGGGTGAAAATACGTACATCCCGCACAATCAATCATTTCGGGTCACGGACTGAAAAGGGCGCTTGAAAGAGGATCAGGGGACGCCTGTTTGAAAAGAAAAGCCCCTACAGTTCTCTGTAGAGGCATTTTCAGAGGTGCCTAGCAGATTCGAACCGCTGTCCCAGGTTTTGCAGACCTGTGCCTAACCACTCGGCCAAGGCACCAGTGTTTTGCGGATTGCAAATATAACGAAAAATCCCCGATCAACAAATATTCCTGTCAGACGGAATCCTTACTCCACGAAGAGAACCAGCCCCTTCAGATACTCCCCTTCCGGATGATAGATGTTCACCGCATGGTCAGCCGGCTGGTTCAACCGGTCGAGAATCCGCACAGAACGGCCCGTCTGCGCAGCGGCGGAGAACACCGCGAGGGCGAACGCCTCCTTGTCGATCACTTGGGAGCAACTGAAAGTGAAAAGGATTCCCCCGGGCGCGATCTTGGCGATAGCGGTTGCATTCAAGCGCTGATAGGCCCGGAGGGCATTGTTCAGCGCGCCGCGGTGCTTGGCGAAAGCAGGAGGGTCTACGATCATCAAATCGTACTTGCCTTCCGGGACATCCCGGAGGAAATCCATGGCATCGGCGCAGAACTCCTCGTGCAGGGAAGAATCGAAACCATTCAGCGAGATATTCTCCCCGACCAGTTCGACGGCCCTCTTGGAACTGTCCACGGAATCGACATGGACAGCTCCCGCCCGAAGGGCGTATACCGAAAAACTACCGGTATAGCAGAACAGATTCAAGACGTTGCGCCCTGCGGAATATTTTCCGACCAGCGCCCGATTCTCCCGCTGATCCAGGAAAAAACCCGTCTTCTGTCCTTGGGTCCAGTCCACCAAGAACTTACAGCCATTCTCAAGCACCCGATACTCTGAATCGGAAAAATGATCCGCCTTGTAGAGGTAGCCGTCCACCAGATCCAGCCTCGCTTTGAAGGGAGCGGTTCCGGAACTCTTGTCGTAGACAGCCTTCAGGGCATCCCCGTAAACCTCCTTCAGCGCCTCGCAAATCGCCGATTTCGACCGGAACATTCCGACGGAATGCGCCTGCATCACACAGACACCACCGTAATAGTCGATGATCAACCCCGGAAGTCCGTCTCCCTCACCGTGCACCAGCCGATAGCAATCGGTCTCCGACGGGCGGGAAGTCAGTCCGGACGCTTCCCGGACGCGAAGGGCCCGGCGGATCATCTTTGTCCAGAAATCCGGTTTCAGCACATCTTCGCCGGCGAAGCTGAGAATCCGCACGGCTATCGAACCGATCTGGTAGTGCCCATGGGCCAGAAAGGTACCATCGCCGGCATAGACGCCAACCACATCTCCCTCAGCCGGCTCCCCGACAACCTGCGCGATCGCGCCGGAAAACACCCAGGGATGGAAACGCAGGATCGACTCATCCCGGCCTTTTTTCAAATAGATCTTCGTCATGACCTTTCCGCGTTTTTCGATGGCGGAGGAGCCATTTGCTCCGCCGTCAAGGGATGTTTTTCGGATTTGAGAAGCCGCAGGTACATCTCGCGGCAAATCCAGGCGTCTGTGGCTGCGTAGACCTGCTGCGCTTGGGAAAGTGTTTCCGCTTCCCAATTTGACAGTTGCTGTGTCTTGGAAATCCGGAAGCCCAGGATGATGGCCCCCATCTTTTTCACGCTTTTGTCCTTGATGCCATATTCCCAGACAATTTTCTGAAGATCCACAAAGCCTCTCGGCGTGAAATTGTGGTGTTTCTCCAGACCGAGCACATCGTCCCGTACGGCCGCGCCGATCTTGAGGATCCGACCGTCGGCAAGGATGCGGCAAAGCAGTCTGGGAATGCCACCCATGAGCTTGATCCTGAAAAGGAAGGCCTGATCTTCCCCGGAAAGTTGAAGCAGGGAGACTCCGTATTGGGGCTGGTTGGGAGAAAAGCAAGGACGTGATTCCGTGTCAAAGCCAATCACCTTCTGTCGCATCAGATAACCGATCGCTTTGAAGAAATCCAGACCAACCCTGTCGATCACTGTGATTTTTCCCGGGAAACTGGCCAGAGGCAGTTTCTCCATTTCCTCAGGGCTGATACTGACTTTGTACATAAGATTCCATGGTTTTCGGGGCAAGAACCTGCATTGTATCTCTAAAATTTTCAAGAACATACCGATCCGAAAATTCAATGAGAGCGGATCCGGGACGGCCGGATCCCGCAGGGACTGTCATATATAATTTCGCTTTTGGATAGGCAACGAGGTGGGTGAACAAATTCTTCTCCCGAAAAAGACGATAGCATTCCCGGGAAAACGAGTAAGCCGTGTCCGGAGAAGATAGTATCGGCAGCCTGCAATCCAGACGGTTGAAAAGATCTTGAATATCCGCGATTCCAAAACGTGCCAAATCGCCGGAACAAAGCAGGAGCGCCTTCGGCGAGGACTTGTCAAAGGTGCTGTCCGGATCGTAGGGACTGACCAGGCAGGACTGTTCCAAGGCAAAGAGGGCACTGCGGACCGCCGCTTCCCGAAAGGAGAGCGAATCTTTCGGCAGAGTCTCACCGGAATAGAACGGATTCGAAAATTCAAGGATCGGCATGATCGTTTCCCCGGCGAAGTCCGGCAAGCCGTCGGGAACCGGCCGGCCATCCACATTGTCGAAATCATCGGCGGTCATCAGAAGTTCGCTGATTTCCAAGCATCGGAACGGATCTCCGATCAACGCGATCGATCCGGAAGCCTTTCCGGAATGGTCTGCAAGATCCTGCAGGTAAGAAAGCGAGTCCGCCAGCAAGTCGTCCACCAGTTTGATGGAAGCATATCCGCCCTCTACGCGGCGCGCGCAGGAGAAAGCGGCAACCATCGCGACCGGCAAAAGGATTCTGAAAACAATCTTGGTCACTTCGTGTCAATTAAAAAAATAAGAGTTCCCGGTACTTCGGCATCGGCCAAAGTTCGTCGTCCACCAACATTTCCAGAAGATCGGCATTGTGGCGGATCTTTTCCATCCAGCCCATGACCTCCGTGGAATACAGTTTCGCGCGTTTCGCGATGTCCTCCACGGCATTCGCCTTTTTGCGGGCAGCCACCAGCTTCTCCACATCGCTGAACAGATTGTTGATGAGACCGGCGATTTTCTTGTAAGTCGCAATCTCTGCTTCACAGAGGTTTACGTAATCAGCTTCGAACACTTCCTTGCAGCCTTGAATGCTGCGGATCAGTACGTTTTGATAGTTTACGGCGGCAGGGATCACATGGTTGAGACAGATGTCCCCGATCACGCGAGCCTCGATCTGCAGTTTCTTGACATAGGTTTCATTCAGGACTTCGTAGCGCGCCTGGATTTCCGATTTCGACAAGACACCCAACCGGGTGAAAAGCGAGACGGAGCCCTTGGAAAGGTAGGACTCGTAAGCCTCGGGGAAGTTGGAAACGGCGAGAAGTCCCCGTTTCTCGGCTTCCTGACGCCATTCGGGGCTATAGCCGTTCCCTTCGAACCGGATGTCTTTGGACTCCATCAAGAATTCTTTGACAACCGCCATAACCGCTTCCTGCAGGACTTCCCCTTTCTCCATCCGTTCATCCACGCGGGATCGGAATTCCACCAGGCTCTCCGCCATGATGGAATTGAGGATGTAGGTGACGGAAGCCGCGTTGACGGAGGAGCCGACCGCGCGGAATTCAAACCGGTTGCCGGTGAAAGCGAAAGGAGAAGTCCGGTTCCGGTCCGTGTTGTCCGTGAGGATCTCCGGAATGGAACTGACCATCTTCAGCGTCCCGTTGGTCGACTGCGGATTACCGAGGTTGTCGGGATTGAGAATCGAATCGAAGATCTTGGCGAGGGTTGACCCCGAGAACACGGACATCACCGGCGGCGGCGCCTCGTTCCCTCCAAGGCGGAAACTGTTGCCATAGGTACAGACGGATGCCATCAGCAGGTAATGGTGCTTGTAAACCGCCTTGAGCACGGAAGAATAAAAGGCCAGGAACTGCAGATTCGTCATCGGGGTCTTGCCGGGAGAAAGCAGTTTCGCGCCCGTGTCCGTACGGAGAGACCAATTGCAATGCTTTCCGCTCCCGTTGACGCCCGCGAAAGGCTTTTCATGGAAGATCACCTTTAGATGATGCTGCCGCGCGACTCTCTGCATAATCGTCATTAGCAGGAGGTTCTGGTCGATTGCCTTGGTCATCTCGCAATATTTCGGCGCGCATTCGAACTGGTTTGGAGCCACTTCGTTGTGCCGCGTGCAAAGTTCGATGCCCAATTTGTAGGACTCCGTCTCGAAGTCCTTCATGAACGCCATGACCCGAGCGGGAATCGTCCCCTGATAATGGTCCGAAAGCTGTTGGTCTTTTGCGGACGTGTGACCGATAACAGTCCTGTCGCAAAGCGCGAGATCCGGACGGGATTTGTACAGGGACTCGTCCACCAGAAAATACTCCTGCTCCAGTCCCAAATCGACATAGACCTTCTTTACCCCCTCGTCAAACAATTCCGCGACGGAAACGGCGGCACTGTTCAAGGCTTGATACGCTTTCAGATTGGGGAATTTCATGTCAAGGGCCTCTCCCGTGTAAGCCACAAAGACAGAGGGAATCCACAGCGTCCGGTCGAACACATACACCGGCGAAGTGGGATCCCAGGCAGAATATCCGCGGGCTTCAAAGGTGCTCCGCATGCCACCGCTCGGAAAACTCGAACCGTCCGGTTCCTGCTGGACCAAAGCGGTGCCGCTGAAACATTCAAAGACATCTTCCCCTTTTCCCGCCACGAATGCCTCGTGCTTTTCGGCGGTAAGTCCGGTGAGAGGCTGGAAGATGTGTGTATAATGGGTCGCGCCCATCTCGATGGCCCAGGTTTTCATACCTGTAGCGATCTCATTGGCGATTTCCCGGTCGATTTTCGCGCCGTAGTCGATTGCGGAAAGGACAGCCTCGTAGGCGGGCTTCGACATGTATCGGCGCATTTTTTTCAGATCGAAGACTTTCTCTCCAAAGAAAGAGGATATGGGGCGATCCTCTTCGCAGCAGCGTACCGGAGTGCGGGAGGCTGCCTCGTCCAATGCTCTCTGTCTGAATGTGGCCATAGAATCGGAATAATTTGTCAAGTTCAACTGCAAAGGTAGGAAAATAATCACTACCTTTGATGGTTAGCAGTATATAAAACAAAAAACAAATTATGGCAACTATCTCTCACAAAGCGGAAACGATGCCCGCATCCGCCATCCGCAAACTGGTGCCGTTCGCGGAGACAGCGAAGTCGGAAGGAATCAAAGTTTATCACCTGAACATGGGCGCTCCGGACATCAAGTCTCCCCAGTGCGCGCTGGACGCCGTGAAAACCAACACCCTCGACCATGTGTCCTATTCCCATTCCGCCGGGTTGCTCGAACTGCGCAAGGGGTTGGTGGAGAAATATTACAAACCCCTCGGAATCGAGATCAGCGTGCCGGAACTCATCCTCTGCGTAGCCGGGAGCGAGGCTCTGGACATAGCTCTCCAGATCACCTGCGACGATGGTGACGAACTGATCGTGATGGAGCCTTACTATACGAACTACAACACCTTCTGCTTCATGAACGGCATTACCTTGAAAGCCGTTCACACCGACATCAAAACCGGTTTCCAGGTTCCCCCGATGGAGGCCTTCGAAACCTTGATTACGCCCCGGACCAAAGCCATCCTCGTCAGCAACCCCGGCAATCCGACCGGCACACTATATTCCAAGGAAGACATGCTCGCCCTCGGGGAAATCGCCCGGAAGCATGATCTGTTCCTGATTTCCGACGAGGTGTACCGCGAGTTCTGCTATACGGACGAGCCGTATTTCTCCGCCATGAACATTGCGGGACTTGAGCAGAATGTCATTCTTGTGGACTCCGTCTCCAAGCGCTACAACCTTTGCGGCGCACGGATCGGCTGCATCATTTCCCACAACGAAGCTGTGATGAAAGCCGCTCTGAAATATGCCCAATCCCGGCTCTGTCCGCCCGTCTTGGGACAACTGGCCACGATCGGTGCCCTGGACACTCCGCAAAGCTATTTCAAGGACGTCCGTGAAGAATACATCCGCCGCCGAGATTTCACGGTAGACACGCTGAACCGGATGCCCGGAGTCTATTCCCCGCTCCCGATGGGAGCCTTCTACACAGTTGCGGAAATGCCGGTGGACGATGCGGACAATTTCGCAAAGTGGTTGCTTACGGATTTCAGGATCGACGGGGAGACGACGATGGTCACGCCGGCGATGTCATTCTACAGCACGCCCGGCTGCGGAGTCAACCAAATCCGCGTTGCCTACATCCTTGAAGTCCCGGAACTCAAGAAAGCCATGCACATCCTGGCTGAAGGCCTGAAGACCTATCCCGGCCGGATACGATGAAAGCGATCCTGGCCATCGATTCTTTCAAAGGCTGTCTGACTTCGGCGCAAGCCGAACAGGCAGCCTTTTCGGTGTTGGACGGGAATTCCATCAGTATTCCGGTCTCGGACGGAGGAGAAGGATTTGCCGGGATCATCACAGACTTGCTGAGCGGCGCAACCCGTACCGCAATCGTATCGGATCCGCTCGGCCGACGCATCGAAGCCGCTTTCGGTCTGGTCCGGAACGGGAGGATCGCCGTGATCGATACGGCTGCAGCCAGCGGAATCGGCCTGCTTTCCCGCAGTGAATACAACCCCCTGGTTGCCTCTTCCTACGGAACCGGTCAATTGATATCCAGAGCGCTTGACGAAGAAGTAGAAGAAATCTGGCTCGGGCTGGGCGGCAGCGCGACCAACGACGGGGGGACCGGACTCCTGCAAGCGCTCGGCTACCGCTTTGAAACGCCTAAGGGCGTCCTTGAACCCGGGCGCACGGTGCTCGGGAACATTCTGAAAATCGATTCTTCCCGCCGCGACAACCGACTTCAAAATTGCCGGGTAACCGGTTTCTACGATGTGTCCGTTCCCTTCTTCGGAGCCGGCGGCGCCGCGCGGATGTTTGCTCCCCAGAAAGGAGCCGGCCCCGAAATGGTGGACGCCCTGGACAGTTGGATGGCCCGCCTCTGCTCCATCTATTCCGCTTTTTCAGGACGGGAGATACGGAATGCTCCGGGCTCCGGATCCGCCGGCGGCATCGGGGGCGCGATCCGAGCAGTCCTCGGGGCGGCCATGAGTCCGGGCATCGGCCATGTGCTGGACATCGCCGGAATGGACCGCGCTCTGGAGACCTGCGATCTTGTGATCACCGGAGAGGGACATGCGGACGATCAAACGCTCCGCGGAAAGGTTCCGATGGGCGTGCTGGAATATGCGCGCCGGTACGATGCCGCCTGCGGAGGCGGGAGGCATACGAAAGTCATCTTGGTAGCCGGTCAGGTCTCCGACCGGGAAAGGCTGCTGGAAGCCGGCTTCGACGCGGTTTATTCGATCAATCCTCCGGGAACAACCCTTGCGGAAGCACTCGACCCGGCCACCGCGGCAGCAAACCTACGCGCGACCGTTGCCCGGCTCGCCTCAGGAGCCGACCGGCAAGCCTAACACCGAATAGATCTTCGGAATCAGCAGCGAGACTACGTATTCCTCTTCCATGAAGTGGGAACCGCGGTACACGGTCCAAGTTCCAGGGCCGAAATATTTGCGCCAAGTGCGGATCAGGACGACTCCGCTACGGCGATAGTGATCCCGCGAGCCGAAAAATGCATGAAAATAGTCCTCGCTCCCGTTCCGGGTCGTATTCTGCAACGCAAGCGCGCGCACCTTGAGCCATTTCCGCAGCACCCCCGGTGAAAAATGCAACCTCTGCCGGTCACCCTCTTTCGGACGGTAGCGCCAGTCGAAGAACCGGGTCATTCCGGGAATACGCGCCAACCCGGCCATTACGCGGAAAAAGAACGGCGCATTCAGGGAAGGAGAGACAAAGATGTGAGGATACCCGCGGAGCGCGATGGCGTGGACGGCCCCCATGCTCTCCCCGATCACAAGATCGGGATGTACCTCCTGAGCCCAGCCGGCAAGCTGTCTTTGCGCGATCTCCGGGTCAAAGTCATACGTCCGGCAAATCACCTGAAAGGCATATTCAGCGTTCAAACGCTCACGCAGGATGGAAGGGATTCGGCTATCGCCTCCGCCACCCATCCCGTGTACATAGAGAATCTTGCGGATTTCAGGCACGGGACTTGTCGGAAGGCGCGAAAAGAAACAGAAGATTCATGACCACATAGGCCGTGAACGAAAGGAGAAAGACAAGTGATCCGTCAAGCCGCAGCAAGGCGACAAAGATCACTGCCAACACCACGAGGGTCAAAAACGCAATCCGTTGGGCGGTGGTCTTGAAATCGGCTTGTTCTCCTCCTCCGAATTTCATGGCGAACATCGGAATCTCGCTGACCAGCAAGGCGCAAATGCAGAGGGAAAGCAAGGGGATGAAGACCGGGCCTGCAGACCAGGCTGCCAGAAAAGACTCCGGGCTTCGGGCCACAAAGCAGGCCAGAGAACCGCAGATCATCGCCGCGGCAGGGGTCGGAAGACCGAGGAAAGCATCCTGCTGCCGTTCATCCAGGTTGAACTTCGCCAGACGAAGCGCCGAAAAAACGGCAATCAACAGCGGAAAAAAGGAAAGAACGATCCTCCAGACGGGCTGACCGAAGAACGCGGATGCGGAATCCGGGGTATAAAGCTTGAAGAGCATCAAGGCGGGCAGCACACCAAAACTGACGACATCACAAAGGGAATCCAACTCCTTCCCGATGTCCGAATAGGCTTTCAGGAGCCTGGCGGCGAGTCCGTCGCAAAAATCGAAGACGGCCGCTGCCAGCATGCACAGGAAAGCGGTGTCCAGCCGATCGGCCATTGTAAAAATCACCCCCATAACCCCGCAGAGCAGGTTCATGGAGGTGATGATGTTCGGAATGTGCTTGACCGGATTCATTTATTTGATTCCGAGTTTCTTCTTCAAGTCTTTGGACAAGGCATCCTTGTGAACCGTGAATTCCACTGACTTCGCGCGTACAAAAGCGTCCGAACAATACCAGATCCCCTTGTACTTGCCGGTTTCACCCCAGGAGTTCTTGACCATGAAATATTTGGTTCCGTTCTGGTCGGTTGCCAGTCCGAAGATCTGCATTCCGTGGTCATCCGTCGTCAACTTGTTGTCGAACTCCTTTTGACGGGATTCCTGCGTCACAACCTTTTCCCGAGGCAGTTCCTTCCGCGCCGCTTGTTTGGCCGCATCTTCCGCGCCCACCCAGCGGGCCTGATCGGAACCGGCTGTGGAATTGGCGGATTCATCCAGCAGTACGCCTATTCCGTTCCGCGTGAAGCCCGTCTCGCTCACATCCGTCCCCCAGGCGACCGTGTATCCATTCTCGACGGCATCGTACAGAATCTGCATAAACTCATCCAAGGGAACGTTGTATGAAGGATCCCATCTCCAGTTGTCACCGAGTTCGATCACAAAAGAGGAGTAGAAAGGATGGTGCGTAAAGGAGGTGATCGCCACATAGTCGGAGGGAACGATACCCATTTCATCCCGGTACTCCGCCGGCGTGTACGTCTTCCCGTTCACCTCAAACGAGACAGGCGGCTCCCCGAGATACGTGTCCACTATCGCATCGAACCCTTTCTTCCAGTTGTCGGAAAGCGTCCGGTTCGGATTCCGGAGGATCGCATCCACATAGGCCTTCGTGGTCGCATCCAGTTCCCCGTGGACGGGAAGCGGCTGCAATCCCGGCATGGCGGACTGCGGAACAAGTCCCCAATCCTCGATCACATGCAGAACATCGCCCGATTCGGATCCGGGGCTGAAACTAATGTGTCCGTCGGTCCGGATGTATTTCACAGCACGCTCCTTGTAGGATTGGCCCACCACGAACATCTCGGAAAAATCAGGATAGTCAGCCGGGTCTTTGAGCCCCTTGATCCGGATCGCCTCAGACTCCAGATAAGCAAGGGTTGAAAAACTCCAGCAGGTACTGGAACGACTCTGGTTTTTGATCGAGGTGATGGGATTCTCCTTGATGACCGTGAACGTGTACTCCGGTTCCGAAACTGCCGATTGCTGCTGGGGTTGCCCAAAGACAAGGACAGAGGCGAGCATCATGACAGATGCCGCGAAAACAATACGCTTTCTCATACGCTGTTAATAATTTGAAGCCTTGAGTTGGAAATAACTTTTCGGATGCTTGCAAACCGGGCATAGTTCGGGAGCCTTTTTGCCGATGACAATGTGGCCGCAATTGATGCATTCCCAGAACATGTCGTCGTCCCGCGAGAAGACGACCCCGTCCTGAATGTTATTCAGGAGTTTCTTATAGCGTTCTTCGTGAAGTTTCTCGATCGCCGCGACCTTTTCGAACAGGAACGCGATCTCATCGAAACCTTCTTCTTTGGCGACCCTGGCGAATTCGGGATACATGTCCGTCCACTCGTAGTTTTCGCCCTCGGCGGCATCTACCAGATTGACGTCAGTGGAAGGGACCTCCCCGTCATGCAAGAGTTTGAACCATATTTTAGCATGTTCTTTCTCATTTCTCGCCGTATCCTCGAACAACTGGGCGATCTGGACATAGCCGTCTTTTTTCGCCTTGGAGGCATAGTACAAATACTTGGTGTGCGCCTGTGACTCCCCTGCGAACGCAGCTTGAAGATTCTCCCAGGTCTTTGATCCTTTTAGTTCCATATGAAAAAATTATGAAGACATTGATACCGCGCCCATAAGCGCGTTCGACAAATATAGCGAAAAATAGATTAAATTTGCATTATTAAACCGAATGAATATGCCGCCGACCCGGAAAACACCGACAGGAAGCGGGAAGAAACGATATTCCAAATCTGGAAAGCGGAAAAAGCCGCGCAAGAAAGTGGTAAAAATGAGGGTCGGGTTCGTCCTCGCCACAGCGTTGGCGCTCCTGCTGTCGCTGATCCTTTTCCCGCTGTTCCGGAAGGAAGGCTCCGCCGAATCCGGAGCGAAAATCCCCGCCGGCAACTGGCGATACGGAATCGATATTTCCCACAACAACGACGGAACGATCATCTGGGACTCCCTCTGGGTTATGACCGACAGACGGAGGAGAACCGTCCGCGACCCGTACAAGGCCAAGGAGATCAAACCCGTCAGTTTCGTATTCATCAAAGCGACGGAAGGAGCTACTTTCAAAGATCGGGATTTCGCCGAAAACTGGAAAAACGCCGGCCGCTCCGGATTGCGCCGGGGAGCCTACCACTTTTTCCGTTCGTCAAAGGACGGAGAAGTCCAGGCAAAACATTTTATCGCGACCGTGGGAGACCTGCGCTTCGAGGATCTCCCTCCCGTGCTGGATATCGAGACCCTCCACCGCGGAGGAAGTCGAAAACTCTTGAATGAAAGAGCCTTGCAATGGCTCGAAACCATTGAAAACCACTATCGGAAGAAACCGATTGTCTATACCGGGGCGTCTTTTCTGAAAAACTACCTCTCCACGGAGATCACCGAGCGCTACCCGATCTGGATCGCCCATTATGAAAAGGATTCTCCTGACTTCGAAGGCTGGACCTGGTGGCAGTGCACCGACAAAGCCGTGGTCGCGGGCGTCCCCGGACGTGTCGATCTCAATCTTATGAGAATCGAATAGCGGCGACAACTGCTACTCGAAGTCGTTGAAGTCGCGCGCAAGCCCGCCGGTGGAAGTCTCCTTGTAGAGCGAGGGAATGTTCTTGCCCGTCTCGTTCATCACTTTCACGACATGGTCGTAAGACACCCGGTGCCTGCCGTCCGAGAAGGAAGCATAAATATTGGAATCCAGCGCGCGCGCCGCAGCGAAAGCGTTCCGTTCGATGCAGGGAATCTGCACCAGCCCGCAGATGGGATCGCAGGTCATGCCCAGATGGTGTTCAAGCGCCATCTCGGCTGCATATTCAATTTGAGAAGGGCTTCCGCCGAAAAGCTGGCAGGCCGCGGCGGCAGCCATGGCGCAAGCCACGCCGACCTCCCCTTGGCAGCCCACTTCCGCCCCGGAGATGGAGGCGTTCGTCTTTGCGATGTTTCCGACGAGACCGGCGGTCGCCATGGCATGCAGGATCCGCACGTCACTGAAATTATGCCCCTTCGACAAATGGTAGAGGACGGCAGGGAGCACCCCGCTCGCTCCGCAGGTTGGAGCGGTCACCACGATTCCTCCGGATGCATTCTCCTCGCTGGTCGCCAATGCGTAGGAAAATACGAGTCCGCGGGTCTGCAAATTCTGCTTGTACCCGGTAGCCTTCACGAAATAGGTGGTTGCCTTGCGGGGAAGTTTGAGCGGTCCCGGAAGCGCGCCTTCGGTATTTAATCCGCGTTCTATGCATTCCTTCATCGCCGTCCAGCATTCCCGGAGATAATCCCAGATATCAGGTTCTTCGCATTCACCGACATATTCCCAGTATCCGCGCCCGTTTTTCTCGCACCAGCGCATAATCTCCGTCATGTAACTCATCGGATAGATGGACGGCGCTTCGTTGCGCTTACCGTCCTTCCCTTCGGAGATGGCTCCTCCCCCGACGCTGTACACCGTCCAGTCCTTCATCACCTTGCCGTCCCCGTCCTTGGCGGTGAAGCGCATACCGTTCGGGTGAAAAGGGAGGAATATGTCCGACTGCCACACGATCGAGACCGGGGCGACGGGTTCAAGCACCTCTTGGATCGCGACATCAGTCATATGGCCCTTTCCCGTAGCAGCCAGGCTGCCGTACAGGGTCACCTCGAAGGAGGCGGGATCCGAAACCATCTCGAGGAAACGCCGGGCTGCGCGCTGAGGCGCGATGGTATGGCTGCTGGAAGGCCCTTTCCCGATTCTAAATAATTCTTTCAGTGATTCCATAATACTGACTTTAACCACGCAAAGATACGCATTTCCCCATAAAAAAGGAGGGAGACTCAAAGTTGGTCTCCCCCCGACATATTGATATATTTACAAATCTTACAAAGTTGATAGACCGGAACCGGACACACTTTTTGAAACAGTACCGGGCACTTCGATTCCATTTTTAATTATTTTACAGACGGATAAATTCTTATCCAGAAGAAGTATGTCGGCTTTCCGACCCGCTTTTATCTCCCCGAGATGGTCGAGATTGAACAGCCGGGACTGGTTATAGGATGTTATCTTTACCGCATCGCTGATATCTACGCCCCAGTTTTGAACAAGGTTGCGGAAATTACTGTACATGGTGGCCACACTACCGGCAAACGCGCTCTTGTCTTTGAGCCACGCTACCCCATTGTCCACTATCACATCTATTTCACCCAGCTTATATGTTTTTTCGGGGTCTTCCGGCATTCCTGCACAACGCATGGAATCAGACACGATAAGTATGTCGTCGTAGCTCTTATTATGAACGATGAAATCCCAAAAATATTTGGTTATATGGTGGCCGTCGGAAATAACCTCGACCTTTACTCCATCGGTCATCAACGCAACCTCCACCGTGCCGAGATGCTTTAATCCGTTCACTCTCTGAAAAGAAGAGCAAACACAATAAATGTGCGTAACCACTTTTATGCCTTTCTGAAAACCTTCCGTGATCCGCTCGTCTATCGTTTCATCATGACCGCAAGCCGCCACAATACCGCGATCGTTAAGGAATTCAAGCAATGTCTGCGCCTCGAGAGTATGGTATGAAAAAGTTACCATTTTCACGATATCCCTGAACTTTTCTATCAATGCGAGGCTTTCTGTTCCCGGAACAATGCAATATTCGGGATTTTGCGCCCCGAGATTTTTCATCGACAGCCAGGGACCTTCCAAATGAACTCCAAGGCATTCCGCCTGTTCCGCTTTACGCGAAAGTTCTCGGTTATGAGGGAGAAACGCTCGAACCGTTTCCAGCACGGCAGCAGTTTTATCGAGCGAATCGGTTACGGTGGATGTCAGAAACGACGTGGTCCCGTTGCGAAGATAAAAGCGACTGATAGCATCCAACGCTCGGGGAGAGTTGTCCATCAGTTCGAATCCGTCTCCGCCATGGGTATGGATATCGATAAATCCGGGGATGGCATAATGGAATGTCTCCGCATCGGATATATAGCCCGGCCTTATGTCCGACACGATCCCGTTCCCGACAGCAAGCGTGCAATTCTTTATCTTGCCGTCGTGATTCACAATATTTTTTATGTTGTAGCGCATGGTCGATCAGTATGAGTAAAGTTCCGGATCGCGCAATACAAACAATCCCTTGTCTTTATTTTTCAAGAAAAAGGCTTTGACCTCGTCGCTCATTTTAGCCCATCTAATGGAGGAGTTTCTAATAGCCTCCTGTTTCATTTCTCCGATACTCATTATGGTATATTCGACCATCAATGCAAGACGCTCTAGATGATGATGCACGGTTTCGGAAGAAACATACTTTGCTTTTTCAGCGACGACACATTCGAACGCCCTACGCATAACGGCCTCGTATTCGTCGTATTGCTCCGGCCTCTTCGTAGTGGAGTGCGGAAAACGTGTCCCGAACCGCACTACATTCTCCAGGTCTGAATACACGGAGAGCGCCGTTTCCCATGCAGGTCCGAATACTTGCTTCGAATACTCTTCCATTATTTTTTCCACATCGGCGTCAGGATCCTGTGCCAAGTGCCCAAGAACATAATAATTCGGGCCGTATGTAAACCAGTCGCCGGGTTCGGAGTAGATCGAGATTCCCGTTACACCGACATCCCGGTAGTATTTGAGATCTTTCTGCATATAATGCGGAAAAATATTGGGAAGACTCAACCAAATATATTTCCTGTAATATGAATAGATACTCATTTCGCCGTCGAACACCTCTCTCCACCGGCCGAGCGCGTCAGCGTACATTGCGTTGTTTTTATCCTCTCTCTGGTAGAACTGATATTCGAAATTTTGTCTATAAGCACAAAAATCAAGCAAAACATAATCCGGCAGTTTTTCACGGAACGGCGGATCGACATATCTGTTGTATGCCAGGCACTCCAATTTCAGGTTCGGCAACTCTTTTTTCAGAAACTCCGCCGTCAGAGCCACCAAACGGCAATGGCGGTCTGTGGCACTTTCGTCGCGGCACTCCTCGCACGTACACCATCTATCGCCGTCGGGAGGCCAGAAATCGAATATGTCTATTTCCGGATGACCTTTCAGGTACGATAACAGGTTCTTCAGCAGATAGTCGACCGCATCCCGATTCGATGTACAGAACACAACTTTATGCGATCTCGACCGATTGCCTTCAGCGTCCATACCGAACCATTCCGGATGTTGCTCGAAGAGGCGACCGTTTTCCATCTCAGCGTTCAGGAAATTATTGTAGCCGTGACCGCCCACCTCTATCATAATACCCCTTTTTTCGAGTTCGGGAGTGAGTCGTTCCCGCCAGTTATCCCATTTCACGATGCCCATGCCCAGATAATTCAGCGGTATGACGAGTGTGTTGTATTTCAGTTTCGGCATCCAGTCGATAAGTTGCAACAGGCTCTCTTCGGAGTGTGTCAGGCCCTCCTCCACATACAGCTTACGGTATTTCATCTCAGGCCTGGCAGACACATCCGCATCTGCCGCATACGTTATTTTCGCAATTTCCGGGATAAAGGTCGAGGTTCCTTCGAAGAAAGAAAATTCGGGAGCCACCCAACGGCACCCCAGTCGGCCGAGAAAATCGTAGACAGCGTAGAGCAATCCCCGCTCGTCTCCCCCCTTGAGCATTATGGAGTTTCCCTCTACTGAAATCTCCGACTGTTCACTTTCAAGCGAATCGTCCAAGGTCATTGTTATCCGCCGTTTCCCGGGACGGCTGTCGACGATGAACTCGGCTCCACTAATTCTACCGAGATAATGTGCCAGTTCCGAGGCGGCAAATTGCTCAATCTTCGAGGCATCCTTTGGAGAGAGTATACTGTAACCGGTCTTACCCTTGGCAGATAAGGTAATGCTATTCCGGGCGTGCCCCGGCAGAGAGAAGAGCAGGAATGGGATCAGCGCCGATACAAGTATTCTCATAACCTAAATGTTTATAGGAGTTTTCAGTGTGTCGTGGTCCGTTACGAGCAGCCAGTCGGGATGCTCTTTAAGGTATGTTACCGGATAGTCGTCCCCGGGAGTCCCCAACAAGGCGAGGCGAAGCACGGTATTGGCCCAATCTATAGAATCAACTCCGTTACGGCAGAAAAATACCATTTTTTTCGCAGAAAACAGTTGATTCATTCCAAGGGTAATGGCCTTGCGCGGAAAATTTTCGAGATTCCCGCCAATCCCCTCTCTAACGGCGTTTATGGTAACCGTAAAATCGTTCAACTCCACGACACGCGGATCGCTATTCCTCACTCCGGGCTCGGGTTCATTGAAGGCAAGGTGTCCGTGTATTCCCACGCCCCCGTAGGTTATGCAAAGGCCGCTGTCTTCTATTAACCCTTTAAGCCGAGACAGATTATCGGCCGAAGGAAAGATTATCTTCGACATATCGGGAAGAAGCGAGCGGTCTATTTGCTTGAAAAGAGAGAATAATTTCCCCCGGAAACTGAGATGATGGTCGGCCGATATCTCAACTCCGTACTCGTCGGCATACTCATCCATAAAGAAGAAGGTAACATCCTTCAGCGATATGTTCCGGCGGTTTACTTCCTCTATGAAATAGGGGTATTGTCCTACGGGCCCGACAGGGAATATCCCCGCCGTAGAACGGCCTGCCGCATTGTTTTCGAGGATAAGGTCGCACATGTGTCGGGCAAAGAACCTGTGCATCTCGTCCAGATTATTCATAACCAGGAGCTTGTCTCCTGCCAAATTTTTCACTTCATCTACAGTGAGGCCGTTCAGATAACGTACCTCTTCCCGGCGGTTTTGGAATTTTTTAATCATTTTGCTCTGAGTTTATAGCCGTGAAGGCCGAAATATAATATAAATACATATGGTAACAGACAAACAATATAGGCGAGTTGTGAAGAGGAGATGGCGTCTACCGCCATTCCGTATACCAGGGGGATTATTCCACCTCCGAGACCACCCGTGACCAGCAAGCCTGAACCCAATTTTGTAAATTTGCCGAGATCCGCCAGTGAAAGAGGCCATATCGCAGGTAGTATCAATGCGTTAGCCAGACCGAACAACGCCACGAAATAGATGGATATATTTGACGGAACGAGAAGTATGACGATGCAAAGAACGATTCCCAACGCCGCGGATAGCCGTAGGGCCATGATCTGACTCAATCTCTTCGGGATAAGAATCACACCCAAGATATAGCCTATAATCATGGAGCCGGAGGCATACCATACATAATTCTGCGGATTGGACAGACCCAACTCGCTGGCATAATGGTTTATCGAACTGAGCGCAGTAACCTCAACCCCGGTATAGAAGAAATAGGCCAATACTCCCAAGACCAAATGCGGCAGTTGTAAGATACTTTTCTTGGAGTTCGCCACAGCAACATTTTTCGACACGGTTTCGTCTGCGCTGGCATCTTCACCTTCTGCCTTTATATCGGGAAGCGGAGCAAAAAACGAAGCCAGACCCATCACAAGAACGATCGCCGCTATGATATAGAAAGGTACAGTAGTATCTTCCATCCTCACATCCGACAAATTAAGGAACATTGCGAGTATCAGGGAGGCCACCGCGTAGGATATTTTGTTGCTTATCCCCATTATGCTGATCCGCTTGGCAGCGCTCTCGGTAGGCCCCAGGATGGTAATGTAGGGATTGACCGCCGCATTCAGCAGAACACGCCCCATTCCGTTAACAAACAACGCGCCCAGAAATAACGGATAGTTGTGCATGTTGGCAGCAAGTCCTACAAGGAAAAAACTGACAGCCAACAGGCCGAAGGCCGAAACCATACCGCCTTTATACCCCACTCTCTTTATCAACACTCCCGAGGGAACACTGAATATGACAAACGAGGAATAAGTGGCCGTCAGCACTAGATACGACATCGTGTTCGAAATACCGAAGGCCTTCTTGACGAAGGGAATGAAAAAGGCATCTATTCCTACGGCGAAGCCAAGAACAGAGAACATACCGATCATAATCATCATCGGTACGAGAAGCGTTTTTTGAGTTTTATTCATTTTATGTGTCTTACGTTAATAACATGAACACACCTACGACAAAGAGGGTTATAAATACTATTTTCTTGAATAGCAACTCATTAACCCTGTTGTGTACGAACCCCCCTGCAACGATGCCCAGCACAAGCGCCGGCAAAAGAGCAAGGAGCGATATACCTACTTCTTCCGTAAGTTTTCCGTCAATCAGATAATGTACGATAAGTATAGCATTCAGTACAGTCCAAAGTAAACACATCGTAACACGAAACTCTCCCTTGTCGATAAGCTTTTTTGTGGAATAAAGCACTATTAGGGGGCCTCCCGTGGCAAACGCCCCGTGAACTACTCCTCCCAATATCAAATAGAGGTAATTGAACGGACTGAAAGAAATTTTTTGTACCGTCGTCTGGAAATATAGTTTATAGATCTGTATTCCGGCTGACAATACGATGAATCCTCCCAGTATTTTGGTAAGCAGAGCCGAATTGAGGTTCTTAAATGCCAATATACCGACGGGAATACCTACTCCTGCCAATGCCGCGATAAGAATGAACTGGCGCCAATTGATCTTCTTGAAATTAGTGATGACAAAAAACAAGGCCAATACCCAGGCCAATATCGTCAGGATAATTTTAGAGAATACAATATCGCCTGTTACGGCTATCACGAAAGGGAAAGCCAAAACGGTGCAACCGAATCCTGTAACCGCCTCCAGCCCGTGCGTGACGAACACGATAAGGCTCAACAGCAACAATGTTTCAATCATAGACTTTTTGCAGCGATTATCTCTTTGACGATCTTCATATCGACGGGAACAATGTTGTTGCTCATTTTGGGATCGTCCAACGACTTTTCAAAAAGGGGGCTCAACTCCGCAGCGCTCAGGCCAACGTTAATGTCGGCAAAAGTGAACGGTAGTCTGAATTTGCGTTTCAGTTCCACTATCCTGTGGAACAGTCCTTCCAACAAAGGCTCTTCCGCGCCCTCCCCGAATACGCCATGCGCTACTGCCAATAACTTCCGACGGGTATTCTCATCCTGCATATTCAACCTCATCACGTCTTCCAGCGTAAAGGCACAGGCCACTCCGTGGGGTATATGCCACTCCTCAGAAAGGATGAACGAAAGGGCATGCACCGCAGCCGTTCCCGTCATATTAAAAGCTATGCCTGCGGTGCATGCGCCCTGAAGCATCTCCCGCCTCCCCTCAACGGGGTTATCGTATGCTACTTCCATCCATCGGAGGATATATATGGCTGCTTCGATAGCCAATCTGTCAGAGACTTCGGTGGCGTTCCTGTTCCAGAGAGTTTCGAGAGCGTGCGACAAAGCATCGAAAGTAGTAGCCGCGGTTAACGGTGCGGGAAGATTATAAGTGTATTCGCTCACAAGCAGCGCAATATCGGCTTGCAGCAGAGTATTGTTGAGCGTGTACTTCCGGCCTGTCCTAGCTGTATACACCCCGAACTTTGTCACCTCGGCTCCGGTTCCGGCCGTAGTGGGAATCAGTATCAGCTTGATACTCTTCTTCTCTATTTTACGCAAAGGAGTGTTCCCGAGGTAATCCTCCAAATCACCGCCATTGCTCAGTACCGCGGCCACGCCTTTGGCAGAATCCATCGTGCTGCCCCCACCGATACCGATTATAATATTGATGCCCTTTCCTGCAATAGAGTCAGCCATTTCCATAATATCGGCAACTTTCGGATCGGGAAAGACCTTGTTGAGCCGAATAATCTCCTTTATCGAGTTCAACTCATCCAGCATCCTGTCCCGCAATTCGAAAGCGCGGTTGTCTTCTATGACCGCAACTTTCGCACCGGAACCTCCGCAATAAAATATCAACCGCTCCAATTCCCTGGCACTAAGAGAGTCCATTTGAACGATCTTCGTCGTGGTCATCACTTTTTCCAACATAATTCTATCGTTTTATTAAGCGTCCTTAGAGCCGCGACAAACGACTCCCGTAAGGATCATCATCTACAATTTCGTTATTGAATTACTTGAATTTTTCCTCTTCGAGCCGGGCGATATCGCTACGGCAGCCAGCGAGAAATTCCTTCCATTCGGGCGTTTCGCCATCTCCGGGCATCGTCTCGAGCCACGCGTCGACCAATGGGAAAGCGTGCTGTGGCGGAGTGAACCACTCGCCGAAGACCAAGGCATTGCAATCATTGACCACCTTAGCCTTTTGCGCCATCATCGTATTGGTTACATGTACTGGATAGACGCCTTTGAATTTAGCAGCAGTAATTACGCTGCCTGCTCCGGTACCGCATATGATTATGCCTTTGTCGTACTCTCCACAAGAAATCTTTTCCGCCACTGCCATGGCAGCTTTGTGATAGGGGACGAACTCGCCCCCCTCCTTCATACCGACGTCTTCTACCGCGAATCCTTTGTTTTCAAGGAATGAGATCAACGCTTTTTTCAGTGTAAGCCCGGCACGCGTACAGCCTATAACTATCTTTTTCATAATTTATTTTTTTAAGAATTGTTTAACATCGCTTGCAATATCCTCGGGGGTGAACCGGAATCGGGCGATCAACTCCTCGAGTGTACCGACCTCTCCGAACTGTTCGTTCACGCCGATACGTTTGAGTTTTACCGGATAATTTTCCGACAACACCTCGGCTACCGCCGAACCCAGTCCATTCACGATCTGATGGTTCTCGCATGTTACCATCGCACCTGTTTTACGCGCATATTTCAAAACGAGTTCCTTGTCTATGGGTTTTATGGTGTGCATATCTATCACTGTTGCCTCTATTCCTTCCGAGACAAGCAACTGCGCCGCCTTCAAAGCCTGTGACACCATGATCGCTCCCGTGGCGATTATGCTCACATCTCCTCCCTCACGCAGAACCTTTCCTTTGCCGAGCTCAAATTCTTCGTCTTCAGCATATATCTCTTCTACGGACTTGCGATGCAGCCTCATATAGGTACATCCGCTATAGTATGCACTCTTTTCTATCAACTTTTTTAATGATATCGGGTCGGACGGTTCGAAAACCACCAATCCAGGGATGTTACGCATGATACCCGCATCTTCAAAAGGCATATGCGTGCCTCCGTTGAACGCGGCCGTAACACCCGGATCAGTACCTACGAGTTTTACATTCTGGCGGGCATAATTACCCGAAAGAAAGAACTGGTCGTAAGTCCTTCGGCTTGCAAAACATCCAAAAGATGCCGCAAAAGGAATCTTGCCTCCGGCAGAAAGCCCGCAGGCGATTCCCACCATATTTGCTTCGGCAACTCCAACATTGAATACCCTGTTCGGGAATACCGCCTTAAAGGCTCCTGTTCCCGAAGATTTCATAAGATCGGCTTCAAGTACGACAATACGGTCGTCCTTTTGCCCCAACTCAACCAATGTCTGGGCATACACAGCCCTCATCTCCTGCTTTGCCATTATCTATTTGTTTTAAATGTGATATTATTGTTAAGCCTCTCGCATGCCTCTCTTGCCATTTCGTAAGTAAAGTTCATATTGTGGCTTTCAAGTTTCCCCTCGGCGAAGAAGGCCCCTTTTCCTTTTACTGTATCGAGAATAATCATCGAAGGGCGACTCTGTTCTTTTTGAGCCTCGGCTATGGCCTTGTCCATCATTTGCAGGTCATGTCCGTCTACACGCTGCACTGCCCATCCGAACGATTCCCATTTGGCTCCGAGGTCTTCCAAATTCATAATGTCGCAAATGTAACCGTCTATTTGCATTTTGTTGAAATCGGTGAAGGCTATAAGGTTGTTCAACCCGAATTGGGCAGCGGACATAGCGCCTTCCCATACCTGTCCTTCCTGACTTTCGCCATCTCCGATTATCAGATACACCTTTTTATCAATTCCGTCTAGACGGTTGGCCAGCGCGAGTCCCACAGCCGCAGAGATGCCTTGGCCGAGCGATCCCGTTGTCATATCTATACCCGGAGTGCGATTCATATCGCAATGGCTCGGCAGGTTCGTACCGCATTTGTTCAACGTATGCAACCATTCTTCCGGAAAAAATCCCTTATCAGCCAATATACTGTACAGAGTTGGTCCTGCATGGCCTTTGGATAGAACCAGTTTATCGCGGTTTTTCTTTTTCGGGTCATGGGGCGATACATCCATGTGTCTGTAATACAGAAGAGTCAGTACATCGACCACCGATAATGCCCCGCCGATATGACCTACACCAAGATAACCGATGGTGTCGATGGTCTTACGGCGTATCTCATCGGCCTTGTTCTCCAAAAAATTCAATTCTTTCGTTTCCATGATAAATTAACATATTTTATGGTTTATATTTAGTTAACCGGTTTAGTAAGTTGGTTAAAAAAATAGTCAGTCTTTGATGACTATTTTTGCGGGAATGACCGTTCCCGACATTTCATTGACGCCTTTTTTCTTCATATTAGTCCAGAGTATGTTTACCGCTTTGCCGGCCATAACATCCAGCGGTATTTTGGCAACACTCATATTCGGGGCCAGCGCTTCCACGACAGGATTATCGTGTATCGTCGCAAGGCCGAACGAACTGATGTCCATACCGTTTTTATACATATACAACATCGTTTCGGATGCCAGATAATGTGCCGCGAAGAAGAATCCGTCGATATCGGGATGGTTCTCGAAGAGTTCCCTGAGAATATCGCCTGTATAAGCGGAGTAATTCTCTCTCGGCACCTCTTTGACTAGCGATCTGTCGAGCTTTGTTCCGGTATCTTCCAGCGCCCTGTGATAGCCTTTGGCCCGGTTCAGTATAGCCGAACCTTTTGTATCGGTCGTTAGGAATGCTATTTTCCTACGGCCTTTGTCAATCAGATTGCGCACCAACTTATAACTCGACTCTTCGTCGTCGATTATAACATAATTGGTATCCAGTTCCAAGCAGATACGGTCGACAAGTACGAACGGAAAATTATCTTCCAGAAGTTTCTCCACCTCTTTTTTGCAATTGTCTGTCGGAGCAATCACCAATCCGTCCACTTGTTTTGCCCTCATGGTGTATATCAGGTTCATCTCCCTTCGGGAATCCCGCTCCGAACTGCTGATAAGTATAACATATCCTCGTTTTTCAGCCTCTTTCTCAATCTCCTTGACAAGTTTTGCGTAAAAAGCGTCGCCAATGGAAGGAACTATCAGGCCTATCGTATTGGTAATGCCGCTGGTAAGGCTTTGCGCCAACTGATTGGGCCTGTAGTTAATAGCCTGGCTATAATCCAATATCTTGGCCTGAGTAGCCTTGCTTATGCCTTTTTCGTCACCTATTCCGGACAACACGAAAGAAACCGTCGTTTTCGACAGATTCAATTCTCTTGCAATGTCCTTAAGTTTAACGTTTTTTCCCATGATCGGCAATTTCGACACAAAATTATAAAATTATTTCAGATTTTAGTCAAGATGCTATCTAAATCGGTTAATATATTATATCTCCTTTACGCACCTTACAGCATACGCCACAGCCCGCATTCGCCCCGCATTGGAATTGGAGAATGCGTAGTTGGCGGTTCCCGTTCCTTCCTTAACCTGCATAAAACCGCCGTGGTATGTGTTCCTGGGCGGGACATTATCATACCAGTAATTTCCGACTACAGCCGTATTGAATATCCCGGATTGTGTCCTTCCCGAAGTGAAGGGATAATAACCCAGAATAATGTGCTGGCGGCCGTTGTCAGTCGCAGGGAATTTTCCTTCCGTAGTGGTAGCGTGAGCTTGTATACCGGCCCATGCGCCTCCCAGCCCCGTATTATTGTTGTTATTTGAAGGCAATCTCCAGCCGGCAGGACAGGGATCGTAGGGCGATTTCGTACTTCCTGCTCCCCATAGCGAATTATTCTGATTGCCGGCCGTCGCCGAATACCAATCCCCGTAATTGTCGGCAGCGCCTGTGCCGGCAACCGTGAGGTATGTCGCGGGATTGTTTATCGAGTACTCCAGATTGTTGTCGCCGGTCAACGAAGTTACAACTGTCATCGAGATCAACGATGTGGAGGGGGTTCCGGAAGCATCGTATAAGGTAGGCTCCTCCGTATCATAGGTCCAGTTCTGCCAGTGCGTCGGGAACGGATCCTTCCTGCCCCACTGATAGCATAAACCTTTGGACGAGAGATCGCCGGCAGAGTTGCTCAACGCGCCCAGATTCCTGTCCATAAAGACATTGGTCGCTGCGCCTGTCCCTTCGCTCGTATACTTTGCAATGAACCCTCCGTCCGGGGTGTCGTAACGGCCGTCGGATGCTCCGACGTCAGCGTCGTCGGGAGCATAATCCGTTACCCATATATGCCAGCTCCATACGATCTTCGAAGTGGTATTATTGAAAAGGGCCACTACGGCGTTCCCGGGCCGGGTTCCGCTCTCGACGATTATCATCAAATCGGCCCCTCGCCTTACAACCGCCAAGTTGTTAATCGAAGCATTTTCGGCTCCCGATACGGATTTCAACCCTCCGGGGTTATCCGTCCATAAAAGGCGCGCTTCGACATCATCGGCAAACTGCACGCGGACGGTTCCGTCGGCGTTGGCTATGGCCGTATCGAACTCCAGAATAGCATTGGGGGCCACGATATAACAGTTGGCCAATCCCTCGCCAATATCTTCACCCTCTACAACCCTCTCCCACTCGCCGGTGGTCAATTCCGGAAGGCGGGTCCATTTGCCCGGCGCCAATTCCATCGCCGTTGTTGAAACAGTGCTTTTCCTGCCTGCGTTATCATACAAAACAATGTCGAAAGTTTCTCCAGCCAAAGCCACGTCGGGCATTATCCACATCAGCAGGTTTATCTCCAAAACATCGGTATTGGAAATCTCCTCTCCGCTAAAAAACACCGTGACCGTATCCCTGGCCATTGGTGTACACTGAATTCCGCTCCGCCCGTCCAAAAGCGCCCGCCCCACGAAAAAACCATCTATGGATGAGGTAAAGTCGATTTTTGTGATTTTCCTTGTTCCGAGACCGTATCCTTCATCGTTCGTGTCGAGTTTTACGGGGATCGTTATTCCGCTGCTCAACATCTCCGGGGCACCGACCGTCGCCTTGTTATCGTCAAAATAAAAGCCTTGCGTCTTAAATACGGAATTAAGATTAAGGTAATCATCCCTCGAACCCAAATATGTCTGTTCCTGAGGTATCTCCAACGATATGCCCTCTTTGTACATAAATGACTTGAATCGCGCGGGAGCGTAAATGCCGAAATATTCCGTCTGGTTTTCCAGTATCAACGAAGTCGAGGAGAAAACCCCACAGGAGGAGTCACTTCCATCAACAAGGTAAAATTCATGCGCTTGTGTATCATTGTAAACATATACATGATTGCCCTCTTTCCACAGAAACTCCACCTCGAAGTTCGAAGCATTGATCTCCACACTGAAAGGGTCTATCGCGGATTGTTCGTTATTGCACGACAAAGCCAGCAGAACGGACATGAATATGCAGCAGTACCATACGGACGTTTTCATCTTTGCGGGTATTTTTTCTAATAATCGTTATTATCCTCGGCAGGGATATTGGGATTGTTGTCGGTCTCTTCGTTGGGTATCGGTTGCAACATGATACGCCTTATATCCGAATATGTTTCCGGCCAACGATAGGTATCATTGGGCATTATCACATTATAGCCGTTTATTACGGCAGGGCTGTCGGGATCATCCCACATAAACCGATTGAAAGGACCGCTTATATACTGTTTGAACCACTTCGCTCCTTTACGCCTGACATTGAACCATCCGTCGAGGGCTTCTCCCATCAATTCGAAACATCGCTCCATAACAATAGCATCCACCAGCGCCCTGCTGTCGGCAAAATCCTCTACCTTCCAATCGGCCGGCACAGGCGACTCCTTGGGTACGGTATTGGTTCCCCTTAAATTGAGCGAAGAGTGGCGCGCTCTGTACATGAGTTCATTGATGTAGCCTAGCGACTCTTGAGTTTTATCCAACTCGGCCGCCGCTTCGGCGAGCGTCAGCACCACTTCCCCGAAACGCATAAAGTGCATATTTGCATTAGAAGCATTCGTAGTTCGGTTCTCATCGACAAACTTACGCAAATAAGGGGCGAATCGGTGTCTGTTGGCGATCCATACCGTCGGGAAGATCGTAACGCTTGCGCCGGGATTGACACCGAACGCATTATAGGTGTAGCGAGAATGGACGAAACTTATGTCAATACGCGGATCCGTATACGTTTTACCCTCAATTGTAGAGGTGTATTTATCTCTGAAATATAAGAAGGCCCAGCCATGCGGGCGAATTCGACCTTCCGTTTGCGTACCGGAAAGATTGGGTATTTCGGCCCATGTCGTAGGAGTCGTGCGATAATTGCAGAAATTTGCCGTAGACTTTTCAGTATTCTGAAGATCGAAGATGCTTTCCACTCCATTCACGAACTCGCCCGCCGGGTCTTTCCAGTAAAAAAGATTGGCGTAATTCGGCACGAGTTCATAAGGGCCGTTGTCATATACGTTTTTATTGATTTCGTAAGCGAGAGTCCAGGCGTCGATGCGGTTCTGAATACCGCAGTTGGCGAACTCGCTTCCACCGGAAAGGTCGAAATCCGGGTACGGGCCTTCGTTCGTAAATGGCCCTCCGGATCCGGGCTCGGCGGCATCCCTGGCCAGGTTATCCAAGATATCCCCAATTTGCGCATACACCTTTCCTTTGAGGGCTGTCGCTGCCCAATAGTTCGGCCTGCCTTTACGTTGCGGGGTGCGTCCCGGGCCGCGCATATACATCTCGGCATAATCAAGATCGTCCAATATCTGTTTGTACACGATATTGACCTTTGCCCTCGGCGCGTAAACCTCTTCCAATGTTTTTGGAGGAACCGTTACCAGCGGAATCCTTCCATACATACGCACCAACAGAAAATAGAGGTTCGCGCGCAAGAAGCGTACTTCGCCGGAATATTGTTCGATTATTTCCTGCGGTAGTTCGGAAGTTTCCAGATTGTATATCACATCATTGCATTTGCCGACAGCCTCGTAAATATGAGTCCAGCAAGTACGCCACGAACCCGAGTTGGATTTCCATCTCAATTGCCAGCCTATCTGATGATCTTCCGTCAGTCCCGGAGGGATAGGACTCATAATTCCCGAACAGTTGTTCAGACCCTCGTACATATAGTTTTGGGTAGGGTTGGTAGAGAATCTCGCATAACAGCCTATAACGGCAGCATCCGCGCTTTCGGGAGAAGCATAAACCTGTCCGGGAGAGAGAAGCGTTTTCGGCTTTTCGGTCAGCCAGTCGGTACATGAAACCAAGGCGGCTATGGCGAAAGACAAGATAATGGTGTATAGGATGGATTTAAGGCTCATAATCGTTCATTTTACCCGTTTTACATAATAATGGATAATCCGATAGTTACACTCTTGGCTCTGGGGTAGGAGTTCCAGTCTATGCCTTTCCGGCGAACGTCCCATACGAAACTGTCCACTTCCGGATCCCAACCCGAATATTTTGTGAAGACGAACAGATTATTGCCGGTAACGTTTATTCTCGCGCTTTTTATCCACTTGGAGTTTTTCACCGGGAAATTGTACGCCAGCCGCAGGCTTGATAACCTCAGAAAACTGCCGTCCTCTATTATCCTGTCGGAGAACATCCTTACTTCCTCGGCCTTGCCGTCGGTCAAACGCGGATATTTGGCATCAAAGTTCGGTTCTCCGTAGGAAACGAAGCCGGAAGAGCCGAAAGTCGCGGATGCCGGATTCGGAGCATAAGACGTTCCGTCCGACCAGGTGTCGTAGAAGACTTCCCTACGGGGAGCGGCTCCTACGCGTGAAGTATTTTGTTGGGCCATCAGATTACCGTTTGCGATTTGATTCCCGTACACTCCGTAGAACGTGGTCACCATCGAGAGGTTTTTATAGGTTATCCGGATATCGAAACCGCCGCTGAACTTCGGAAATGGACTTCCTATGATCTGTCGATCGGCCATGGTTATCACATTGTCGCCGTCGATGTCCACATATCTAATACTTCCCGGGGTCGATTCGGGATTCGACGCGTTGAAACTGAAATCGGGTCCGTTCGGCTCACCTATCTGTACGATTCCATCCGTCTTAAAGCCCCAGAATACGGCCATGGGCTTCCCTTGTATGAAGATATTCGCCGGCTGGCCGAAAAGAGAAATCCCGTTGGCTGTTACGATGCTTCCCAGCGATGTCGCCGGATTGCCGTTCTCGTCCGGAGGCAGTCCTATATCCAGAATGGTGTTCCTGTTGAAAGAGAGATTTCCTCCTAGGCGCAGGACGAAATCACGCGTCGAGACCACCCTGGCATCCAACGTGATCTCGAGCCCCTTGTTAAGGATCTTTCCTCTGTTGACCAGCATCGATGTCCAACCCGAGGAGGGAGCCAGACCCAGGCTCTGCAACAGATTGTCAGTGGTCTTGTAATAAGTTTCTACCGTAAGGGAGAACCTGTTTCTGAATAAACCCAAGTCGAGTCCCAGATTGTACTGCTCAGAAGTTTCCCACATGAGTTCCGGAGTGGGCATTCGCGAAGCCCTGACTCCGGTAACTTTGAGTGCCGGCACATAATGGTCGCCGTAGACCATACCTCCCCCGTAAGTCGACAAGGTGGCATAATTGGCAACAGCCTGGTTCCCGACCTTACCCCAACCGGCCCGCAACTTGAGCGTCGATATTCTCCGACGAAGCGATGACATGAAATTCTCCCTGTCTATACTCCATGCAAATGCCATGGAGGGAAAGTAGCTGAATTTATTACCACGCGCGAATTTACTGCTGCCATCGGCGCGGTATGTCATCGTCAGGGAGTAACGATTTTTGAAAGTATAGATGCCCCGACCGAATAATGATGCAAGCCTATCCATTTCGATCGCATAATTGTTCGTCGTTACAAGCGTGCCGTTGTCAATGGCCAGTTCGCGCGCATCCTCCACTGAAATTCCTTCAACCTGAGCCGTAGTATTGGTCCTGCCGTTCTCGGAAATCGTGAACCCGAGCATGGCGTTTATCCTGTGGGCGCCGAAATTCCTATTCAGATTTATCGTATTGTCGATGTTGTACCTGTAACTTTCCATATCGGCCACCGACACCACACCGCCGTAGTTGCGTGAAGCGAGTTTCCCACGCCACCTTTCCCGTGTTTTGTAGCGGTAATCCATACCGGCCAGAAAGTTATATGTCAAGCCCAACCTCTTGTGCAGGGTCACCTCTGCGTTTAGCGAAGGTGACAAGCGGTAATCGTAGGATTTGTCGCTATAATCGTTCAGCCACATAGGAGGCCCGTTGGCAAGACCGTACTCAATCTCTGCTTCATCGGTGATCTCATCGTAAACGCCCAAAAGTCTGAAATTATATCTCGGCACGAAATAGAGCATCGACGATATCATACTCGAGGTAGATGCCTGAGCAAGCGATAACCCCTGTGTCATACTGTAATTGCCGTATGAATAGGACGTGTTGGTGCCTATCTTAATGAATTTGTTGATGGTCTTGGTAAGGTTCATGCGCACATCGGCCGACCTTGCGTAAGTACCTTTTATAATGCCTTGTTCGTCACGGTAGCCCGCCGCGACATAGTAGTCCGTGGTTTTCGAACGTCCACTGATCGTAACACGATGCCTCTGGCTAACGGAGGCACGCATGATGTAATCCTGCCAGTACACAGGCTCGTAAGAATCGTCGAACACCCCGTCCACGTTGTTATAGACCCACTGTTTCCACGAATTAAACGCGGGTGAGAATGTCGTGGGGGCAAGGGTCTTTCTCCACTGGAAATATTCCGCGGCATCGATAATCGGAATCTGTTTGTATGCCCACGACACCTGCGAACTCGAATTTACCTCTATCTGAGGCCTCTCCGAAACCCCTCTTTTCGTGGTGATAAGCACCACTCCGTTCGCGCCGAGCGAGCCGTAAATAGCGGTAGCGGAAGCATCTTTAAGTATCTCCATACTGGCTATATCCGCCGGAGAGATGCCCTCCAAGCCCGACTGTGCATCCTGGGCGGAACCTCCGGACTGGCCCATTGTCGAAGACACATCCCTTGTCGGCGAGTTTAATATCACTCCGTCCACGACATAAAGCGGTTCCCCTCCGCCGCTGAAAGACGAGTTGCCCCGTATAACCACCGAAACTGCCCCGCCGGGAGCGGAATTTCCCGAAGTAACCTGCACTCCCGCCGCCTTTCCCTGCAACAGTTGGTCGAATGTAGATATTTGCAGGGCCTCGGTCTTGTCTATATTGACCGAGGACACGGCCCCCGTAAGGTCGCTCTTGCGAACCGTTTGATACCCGATGGCGACCACCTCCTCCAGTAGCTCGGACTCTTCATTCAAAATTACATTTAAACGCGCTTGTCCCGACAGCACGACACTGTCGGTCCGAAATCCGATGAACGAAAATATCAGGGTCTTTCCCAATACCGGTTCCGGCACCGAAATCGAAAAATCTCCCTCGCTGCTGCTAACCGTTCCGGAACCGGTCCCCTTTACCACAACGGAAACGCCCGCCAGGGGCTCTCCGGCCGAATCCTTCACACTGCCCCTTATGGTCTGCTGCGCATGCCCTCCTACAGAGAGCAAGGCCATCGCTAACGAGATGCAAAAGGTCTTGATATATAGCTTGTTTCTCATGTGTTTCTGTGTTGTCATATCAGAAAGTCGCGTTTATGCCCAGCAGAAATGTCCTGTAAGAGGGATATGAACCGTAGTCTATTCCTATTCGAGATATGTCGGCGCCGAAACTGTTCACTTCCGGATCCCAGCCCGAATAGCCGCTCATCACAAAAAGGTTGTTGCCCGATAAATTCAAATTCAGTGATTTCAGCCAGCGGCTCTTCAAAGGTACATTCCAGGACACAGCCACGCGGGAAAGTCGCAGGTAGCTGCCGTCCTCTATGAATCTGTCTGAAATCGCCGTGGTTCCGGCAGCACCCAAGGAGGGATAATCTCCAATGGAGGTTGCTGACCTGTACGCATTCGCATATGCTTCCGCACGGATATTCCCGCTGCCCGAAACATCTTCTTCGAGCAGCCTAGTATAATTAAGGATGTCGTTGCCCGACACGGCGTTGAAATGGAGACCCAGCTCAAATCTCTTATATCTTACCGTGGAGATGATGCTGCCTGTGAATTTAGGATGCGGATTGCCTATGACAACGGCATCGGACGCCGTGATATTCCCGTCGGAGTCGGTATCTGCGTAGAGCGGGTTGCCCACCTGGGGAAGTTGTCCCATATACGAGGGCGCGCCCTGAATATTCTCGGGCGTTATGACCCCGAGGTATTGGAATCCGGATAAAGAATAGAGCGGAAAGCCGGGCATATTGACATTCGTAGGTACGCTTCCCTGTCCCCAAGGTTCGTCTGTTCTCAGAACCTCGTTCCTGTTAAAAGCACCGGTAAAGGCGATGTTCCACGAAATCTCTTTTTTGTCTATCGCAGCTGCCCGCAGATAAACCTCAAATCCTTTATTGGAAAGCCTGTTGGTTTTGTACAGGTCGGTTTTCCAATCGCTGAAACCGATGATGGGGGTAGAGAACATAGGACGTCGCTGAACCTCTCCCCGGTTCATAAGCCACAGACGGTCATCGGTCCGTTTATCGTAATAGGTAAGCTCAAATTCGAGTTTGTCTCCGAAGAGAGCGGCGGCAATGCCTGCATTCCATTCGCTGCTCGCAAGTTCCCATACATAGTTCACGAACGCTCCTGCTCCGGGATATACAGTGGGAGGAATGGCCGGATCCTGCAAACGCGGAACCACTTCCCGGGGATAATCCAGATAGTCGCTGCCGACATATACCGACGGGAATTTATCAAACGGGCCGATGTTCCGGAAACCGGCATTACCTTTGCCACCCTTCAATTTAATGGAATTGAGCGCGCTGCTTTTGATAGAAAATGTTCGCACGAGATCCCATTCCAATTCTACGGCCGGATAAAGAGAGCCGTGCTCCAGTCCGTCCATGTATGCATTGTCGATTCTGGCGCTCGCATAGACCGAGACGGCATTCTTATAACTGTAAGAAAAAAGCGCCAGCGGCGACACCACCCACTCCTTGGCCTTTATTTTGTGTACACCCATCTCCGTTCCTCCCAATGCAACGCTTTTAGCCCTCATGTCGGCAGTAAAGAAATTGGCGCGGGCTACGTTGGAAAAACTGCGCTTGTAGCCTGAGATCTCCACGCCTGCATTTATTTTGAGGTCATGTCCTCCTTTATGCAACGAATAGGAAGCGACCGCATCCCCGTTGAACTGCAACGCGGAAACATGTCCTACGGAGGCCAGTCCGCCGATACCATCAGCGTTTTGAAGCGAAGCGCCCAGCATGGTGGCGGGGCCGTACCATATGGAGCGCTCCTTGGAACGATAGTCCACGCCTCCATTTATTTTCAAGCCAAAGCCAAAGGGAAGTACGAAGTCAAACCATACTCCGGGAAGTATTCTGTACTCCGAGGAAATATCATCGTACTCGTACCTGTAATCCCCGTAATCCTCTCCCGGAGCTTCCCGCATCGGAACGCCGGTCGTAAGCAGAGTGGCATTACCGATATTGCCGCTTCCCAGAATACGATTGCCGTTTCCTTTGTATATCATGACATTGCTGCCGAAACTGAACAGGTGGCTCACCTTCTTGTCGAGATTGATCCGCAACGAGGCAGCCAGGCCGTCGCTGCCCTTCAATATTCCGTCGTTCTTTCGCAGACCTGCGGAGATGAAATAACTCGTACTGCCATCCATTCCGTCTAAAGAGAGATTCTGGATATGGCTGAACGCAGGTCTGGACAGCTCATTCTCCTGCCAGTCGACAGGGGGGGAGATAGAAGGTCGAAAACCATCTCCCTCCCTCTCGAACATATATTGAAGATACCCCATAGGATCCAGCATATCGATCCTCTTTTTTGCAAAAGACAACGCGGCCGTAGAGCTGAACGAAACCACCGGGTTGGAGGAAGCGCCTTTCTTTGTCGTGATTATTATCACTCCATTGGCACCTCTGACACCGTAAATCGCCGCTGCGGAAAGGTCTTTCAATATCTCGATTTTCTCCACATCGGCCGGGTTTATCGCCGCAAGACTGTTCTCCACAACGTGATAATAATCATCGTAATAAGTTTGCGTATCGATAAGGCCTGCTCCTCCGCTGCCGCTTGCGGGAGGCCTGTAACGGGCATTGTCCGTGTCCAGGAAAGCGTGGTTAAGGATCACTCCATCCACGATCCACAACGGCTCGCTGCCTTGGCGAAAAGCATTGACTCCCCGAATAACCATATTGAAAAGGCTGAAAGGAGAAGCATCGGACGATATGACTGCAACGCCTGGGTCCTGCCCTCTGATAAGCTCCTGCACGACCATGGAAGTGTTTTTTTCAATGGTGTCGGGAAAGATATCGTCCCCGTCTCGTTGAGCCGCCGCTTCCCCGAACGAAAGTATTGCGACAACTCCGAAAAGGATGTATCTGTATTTCGATGACTGTTTCAACGGTAATATTTTAATATGGTTGTATCGGAAATCCTGTACAGGGCTATTCGCCCGTGATGGCTCTCAAAAGCGACAAAGGGTTGGAATAAGGTACATCCTGAGTGAATTCGCTGACAAAAATCCCTTTGTACCCGTTCTGTTTAAGATATTGCGTCTTCATTTGTATGAGGTCGGGTCCGTTGTACGAATAATCGCCGTACCAATTCTCGGCAGATGTCATGTCCGTCTTTGCCGCCACTATCTGGTCATAATTGAGAGTGGTCTTTTTCAGATCATCGCGTCCGTAGAAAGGCACTCCTACGATCAGCCGGTCGTTCGGAAATCCCGCATCCGAGAATTCTTTAAGCCGACTCCTGAACATCGACATCGGCTCAAGCTCTCCATTTTTTGCAACACCGCTAAAAGAGAGGATGGTAACATCGTCCACCAGATCTACGGCCCAGACTGCCAGATCCACCATCCTCGGGTTCAGCGTCAACGACAACTTTAAAGAGGGCATTGCATCTTTCAGTTCTTTGACAAACGCGCTCAGTTGTTTTTTCGAGTCCTCAGTAACGGAAGCAGGTGCTGTCTGATACCAGCAGATGCCGATACCAACCGCCTTGGTCCTGTCGACACAAGTTACAAGGTCGCGCACGAAAGCCTTGCGTTTTTTTGCATTGGAGAGCATAACTTCCATATTACGGGCGCTCGTCCCCGATATTCTGCCTACCGAAAGAAACAGCTCCTGCTCTTGGCTCATCTGCGATTGCAGTTTCGCGGCATTTTTGATGAAAGAGCTGTTGGGAATCAACACTCCGTCCTCGTCGGGAAGCACCACAAACGCTTCGACCCTGTCGACGTGCTGCAAAAAAGATAGATCTTTCGGCATCGAGGCCCTTCTGCGGAGCACATACCCCGACACTGTAAAATCTTGTGCGGCAATCTCGCACGGAGTCAACGATAAAGCGGCCAATACCGCTATTAACAATAATTGAATACGTTTCATTTTATTAATTTTATTAATTATAAAGATTTAAGGGGTCAATCGTTATTCGACTTTACGATGGCGCGCAAAAGGGAGAGTTCATTTTTGTAGGGGATATCCTGCGCAATCTCCCATATCATTATCCCTTTGATGTTGTGGCTTCTCAGGTATGCGCCCTTTTCATACATCAGGGAGGGCCCGTTGTAGAGATACACATCATCGCCTCTCCTGTGCGAGTTCGAATCAGGTGAGAGTTTAGCCCCCGTCCGGGAGTATATATCCGCATAGGTCAGGGCCGAAGTGTTATGCAAGTCATCCGTCCGTCCGTAGAAAGGCACTCCGACAAGCAGCTTCTCCTTCGGAACGCCCTCTTCCAGATACTCGTCTATCGCCCTTGTGAACATCGACATCGGAACATGTTCTCCGTTCTCGAATCGCGTGTAACACATCATATTTATCTGGTCCAGCGCCCCTATGAGCCTGCCCGCGCGGCTGACGTGCCGGGAACTGATCGCAGCGGTGAGACCTTTGTCGGGGAAGCGCTTTTTGATCGCTTGCAGAAAGACCAAATAGGCGTCTTCGTCCACACGCCGCCCCTCCCAGTCTATGTCGATTCCATCAATAGCGTCGTATATCTTGTTCTCTTTTAGAAAGACATCAAAGGCTTCAAGAAAGGGAGGTATTTTTTCGGGATTGAGACAAAGTTCGGCCATCGCTTCGGGACGGAATCCCCGGCCGCCTCCAATCGAGAGGTAAATCTCACACCTGCCTTTTATTTTCCTCACGGTCGTCAAAAGGTTCTCCGTGTAGCCCGCTACGGGCTCGAACACGCCCTCCGGATTCGGGGACAGCCCGTTGAAGTAAATCCTGTCCACATAGGGCACGAATCCCCAATCCGTCATATCGCTTATCCGATAGGTCGGAAGATAGGCCGTGATCATTATTTTATCCTGCGCGCGCAAACTCAAAATACTGCCGGCAAGGACTGCGATTGATAACAAAATCTTTTTCATATAATTACATTTTTATCAGTTTACCTGTCTTTCGCGATTTTTCGGCATTGAAGCCCATCATATGGCTCTCCAGCGAATCTTGGATAAGGCTCGAAACCAACGATTTGTCTCCCTTGGAAACTGCGGAAACGAAATCCCTGACTATTCTCATATCGCCCCCGGCATGTTCGTCACGGATACCGGATTCATACTTCAGCGTGTTGCCCGTAAGGTAGTCGGTAACGGTAAAGTTTACCATATCGCCCACAATATCGCCCTGCGTTCCCATAATCCGCGTGATGCGGCCTTGGTTGTAGGAGGTCATTCCCTCCATAGAGAAAGAAGCCGTGGTATCGTCCTGGAATTTCAGGATCATCGTGTAGTGATCACACTGATCGTTATCGAGCCTGAACGCGCATTTTCCATAGTTTGTCGTGCGCAGATATTCGAGTATCTGCTCTCCTCGCTCCGCCCTGTTACCCGTGAGGTCAAACACACCGGTACGTTGACGCAGGTCATAATATAGCCTTTTGGCCGAGTAGGCGCATTTCTTCTCGACAGCGCACTCCAAGCAGCGTTCGCCGGCTCCCTCAGGAAGGTTCTCGCGCCGGAAAAAACTCAGGTCGCCAAATGCCGCCACCTCCTTGGTGCGCTTTCCCGTCATCCAATAGAGCAGGTCGAGATCATGGCACGATTTGGCGAGGATGATAGGCGACGAGGTCTGGGAATTCCCATATTTGCCCCGAGCATATGAGTGGGCGAAGCGCACGGCCCCGATAGGCTCCAAGTGTTGCATGCTTACCACATTGCCGATCTTTCCGGACATTATTACATCGCGCATCGCCTTGAAATAGGGCGAATAGCGCAACACATGGCATACGGCCACAACGGACGGGCTGGCCATAGCCTTGCGGACGATGTCCTTGCACTCTTTCTCGGTAGGAGCCATAGGCTTTTCGAGAAGAATATGATAACCCGCTTTTATGGCTTCCAGATAAGGCTCGTAATGGAGCCTGTCGGGTGTGGCTATCACGACCGCATCGGCAAATCGCGGACGCCGGAACACTTCACTCCAGTCTCCCATCCTGTTCTCTTGCGGTATTGCGTACTTATCAGCCATAAAATCTCTGCGGAATTCATTGATGTCGGCCACTCCCACGACCTTCATGCTGCCGGGAAATTTCTCCGCGTAACTCGCGTAGATCTTCCCTCTCGAACCCGCTCCGATAATGATTACCGTAACAGGTTTGTCGAGCTTCGCGTCGACATCGCTGTCATCGCTTGTCAATTTCTCTTCATCGCCCTCCGGCGAAGAAACGATTTTTGCCAGCGAAGGGATGGCAGGGAGCGTTGTCAACGCTGCCATACACCCTATGCTTTTCAAGAATTCTTTTCTATCCATTGTCAATCATTTATTCAGCAATAACTATTTTATCTATTCGTTTTTGGTGTCTACCGCCCTCGAACTCCGCTGACAAAAACTCATTCACCGTTTCCAATGCACTCAATTCATCTATGAATCGTGCGGGGAGAGAGAGTACGTTCGCATCGTTATGCGCTCTGGCAAGGCGTGCAATTTCGGGATTCCAGCATAGCGCGGCACGCACACCACTATGTTTATTCAGCGTAATGGATATCCCGTTCCCACTTCCGCAAGCGGCGATACCCGAATCTACTTCCCCACTCTCTACGGCGCGAGCCAGTCGGTGAGCGAAGTCCGGATAATCGCAACTCTCTTCGCTGTAAGAACCGTAATCTTCAATCTCCAGGCCCATTCCGGAGAGATATGTACTGATCATCGTTTTAAGCCCGTATCCTGCGTGATCACTAGCCAATCCTATTTTCATCTCGTAGTAATGTTAATTTACCGACATGCCGTCCTCGTCTATCAGCCCTGAACTTATAAGGAAGTCCCCTATTGTTTTGGCCAGATATGCGGCACCCGCCTCTGTGGGATGCACTCCATCCGGTTTTATGTAAGTGCTGAAGTTATTCCTGATACCGCTGTCGTAATACATATGCAGGCAAGGCAATCCGTTCCTTTCCGCCTCTTCTTGTATCGCGTCGCAATAATCGACCAGATAGTGTCCCAACCCATTCGGATTGGTGTCCGCATCCAACGTTCCTCCTTTCCAGAAACGATATGTCGGCGTTACGAAAACTATATTGATGGCGGGGTTGGCCTTTTTCAATCTCTCTATGCTCAAATTCATCGCACCTTTGATCGTGCTGCTGTCCCGACTGCCTGCCGCTCCCAAATCTATGTAATTACTTGAAAAATCATTCGTTCCGTAAAATATTACGGCTATGTCGACATTCGGGAAATCCAGGCCGCGAAGCGTTTCCATTTGTGACGTATTGTCATCGTTGTTCCCTCCTTGCGCAGTCGGTTTCTTGGCTTGGGCAACGGCTTGTTCCAAAGCGTCGAAATTCCCCGTCATCAGGGTATAGGCAAGTTTGTACATGGACATCTGGTCATAATAGGAATATGCGGCACGTTGATCGTGCCCCATACGACATCCTCCAAAACCCACATTATAGGCCGTTGTGCCTGTGTAGGCGCCCATCTCCTGGGGATAGGTACCGAATTCGGTAACACTGTCTCCAAAACATACGATGACGGCAGTACGGAGTGTGGCCAATTGCAGTTCGCTTCCGTCCGAGAAGGTAAATGCCACATAATCCGGATCCGTTTCCGTCCCCTGCACCTCAATGGCCAACAATCTATTGCCGCCCATTATGTGCGAGGAGAGCCCCGTGTCGGAGGAATTCACGAACCAGTTTCCTCCCTTCCCAACTTCGACGTCGGGATATTTGCCGACTGATTCCGCTATCCCGGCGACGGGATTGCCGTTCACCATCCACAACAGATCGTTCTCGCGACTTACATAGCACGAGGATGCGTACACGAACCGAACAACATCGCCGTTGCTCAATGTCACTGTATTGCCGCCGCGCTTATCGCTTTCGATACCTTGAACGGACACCCCCTTCTCTTTAAGGACTTTGAGCGTGGTGTAAAGGTCGAAATCGGGATATGTAATACTGTTTTCACTGTTGTTAAAGCTGCATCCGGGCAATGCCGCATATATAACAATCATGAACAACATTTTAAGCATTCTTCTCATATATTAAGATTACATTATTATAAATCGGTTAGAATATTTCTTATAAACGATATCCCATGTAAATATCCCGATACAAAAGTTACGCGCCGCTTTCTAAATCATCCGGGACCGCGGGATACCCGAGAAAGGTATCCCGCCAGCCCGGAAGAGCGTCAGTCGTCTTTCACACATCTGACATGCAGTGCGCATGCTCTTCTCTGACCAGTACCGCTGTTCGCGTAAAATCCGTCTGTAGCAACCTGTGTAATCGAACCATTCGCCGAATTCGTAGGATTATACGGCTGACCGTTCGTCCAGAGATTAAGGATGCGAGTCGTGAGGAACACGCCAGTGTTCCTCCTTTGAGGCGAGAGCACAAATACAAATCCCAGGGTTTTGTGCGAAACTGTAGTTGTGTCCGCATTGACAGTGTAAGTAGCCGTGAAGTCCGCTCCAGTAGCACCCAAACCGCCGAACGCGCCAGAGGCATTGTTACTAACATCTCCGCTGTTCAGGTTGGACGGTACCCGCCAACCCGCCGGACACGGATCGTACGGGCTTTTTCCACCGCCCGCAGGTTTCCATAAAGCATCGTCGGCAACCTCGTTCGTCTGCGAATACCAGTCTCCTTTATTGATGTTGTTTCCCGCTGTTATGAACACGTCGGGGTTTTGTACAGTGTATTCCACGTTGTTGAACCCCGCGCCGGCCGCCATACCCGCATCGGTTGTCTTTACCGTCTCGAATGTGGTTATGGGCGTTCCCGCCTTATCGTAAACGGGAGGCTCCTCCGTATTGTTTTCAAAGTCTTGCCAGTGCGACCGGAAGGGATCTTTCCTTCCCCACTGATACTGAAGCCCCTTGGATGTATTCAGTCCGGCTGCAGCCGTGGTTGCTCCAATATTCCTATCCATAAATACATTTGTAACGGCACCATCTACGTTCGTGTATTTCTGAATGATGCCTCCGGGGACATTGTAATTGCCGTCGGCCTGCCCGGGCTGTGCTCCGGACGGGGCATAATCCGTAACCCAGATATGCCACGACCAACAGATGACATCGTTCTTCTTGACAGCTATCACAGCATTCCCCGTAAGGCTGCCTGCCGTTACCGATATTCCCGGACCATTTTCAAGTTCAACCAGCGACAAAGCGTCAATAAGCGCATCCGTAGCTCCGGATGCGGTTTTGAGCGCGCCCGGCTGGTCTCCCCACAGATATTCCACGGTAAGTACATCCGCGGGTGATATTCTGGTAGTTCCGTCGGCATTGGCCTGCAGCGTGCTGAAAATTACGGAGTCCCCGGGCGCTATCATATAGCAGTTGGCAAGTGGCACGACCTCAATGTCCTCAATACCCTCGCAAGGAAATTCGTTTACACTGTAATAGTTGCCCGCTTCAAACAGTATGGCCGGTTTTCTGATTTCGCAGACCACATCCTGAACTTCGTAGAATTCGAATACCATCTCCTGACCCGCAAGGCTCGCTTCCGTTATCGCCGGATTCGTCCACAGTACGAACTTCACGACAGTGGTCTCTGAGGCCGAAAGGATTATAGTCGGGTAGATATTCAACGTTATGCTGCTCGACTTTTCGGTGTACGAAACATTGCCTTCCCCGTCGAATACCGCCCGCGTTACGAAATAGTCGGCTACGGGAGCGATCAATTTTATCGCGTTTATGTTGAGTGGTTCGCCGGAAGAGAGCGTAAGGGGCAACTCCAACACCGATGTGCTTACCGATATGGTAGCAGCCGTGGCCTGATTGTCGGTAAATTGGAAAGCCGGAGAGGACATAATCATATTGTCGCTGACAAATTCGTCGGCAGTGCCGTCCATCAAAAAATTCGACCCGAAATTGACCGCCAGACCTGTACCACTGGTAAAAGAGACGGAATCACGTGGTGCATAGACAGCATAATAATTCACTTGATTCTCGAAGTCCGACGACACCGTTTTAAAAAGGCCGGTAGAGGTTCCCACTCCTTCGTCCAAAGAGAAAGTGGCGCTGACGGTATTGTTGAATACCGTTATTTCATCGTAGAGTTCCCACGTAACGGGCCTTTTGCCATTGTCCGCATCACCGATCAGCGCGCGGGTGGTTGAGCCGAGGCCAAGACCGACCTTCCATTCCGTCGGATTGTCTTCCGTCGGATCATTCATTTCATTCTCGTACTGTTCCGAACACGATACCATGCCCGCGAGGAACAACGACATAAAAAATAAGATACGCTTTTTCATATTTTTGATTTTTAAGGGTTAATAGCCCAACAAATTATATCATCGACATCCTCGATGGTAACCCCCGCCTCCGGCGGGGTAGTCGTATTCCAGGAATCAAGCCCGACATCATTGACGTCCCCGATGGTGACCCCCGCCTCGGCAATACTCTCGCAAGGGAATTGGAGCATCCTGTAATACTTGCCCGCTTCAAACAGCCTGGCCGGTTTTTGGGTTTCGTAAGCCACCACACCGCCATCGTAAAATTTGAATACCGTCTCCTTCTCCGCAAGGCTCGTTCCCGTTATCGCCGGATTCATCCACAGTACCAACTTCACGACAGTGGTGTCCGAGGCAGAAACGACTATGGCCGGGTTGAAATTCAACGTAATGCTGTCCGACTTTTCGGTGTACGAAACATTGCCTGCTCCGTCGAACACCGCCCGCGTCACGAAATAGTCGGCTACGGGAGCGATCAATTTTATCGCGGATATATTGAGCTGCTCGCTGAAAGAGAGCGTAAGGGGCAACTCCAACACCGATGTGCTTACCGATATGGAGGAAGCCGCGGCCTGAT
>JAAYJQ010000028.1 GCA_012522855.1 Bacteroidales bacterium | reverse complement strand
GATACAAACTCATCACTTCTTCGCTAGTCAGAGCGCGGTTGTAGATACGCAGGTCGTTGATAGCGCCGTTGAAATAATGATCTTCATTATCGTCTTCATATTTTCCTATTCTGCCCCTACTCGGCGAATAAGCAATATTTCCGGATTGGGCATTTGATACTGCCGACAAATTCCCATCCACATAAAGTTTCATCGTTGTTCCATCATAGGTTCCTGTTACGAAATACCATTGATTTGTAGCCAATGCTTGTGAGGTGGGCATAAAAGTGAGACCTACTCCTCCACCGGCAATTGCAAAATTAAACTTGCGTGCGGAGGCAGACCCATCTAGAAAGAGTCCTACACCATACTCGTAAGAATAATTATCCTGAATAAATGTGAATATTCCGGCATAGGATGAAAAGTTGAGAACTTTCACCCATGAAGATATTGAAATGGCCTCTACCGGTAAACCCAACACGGAATAACTATAATTGGTTGTTCCATCCGTTAAATGAATAGCACCATCCGTTCCATTGAACAGATAAGCAGCATTGGGCTGACCTTTATGGTCGGCGGTTGGTGTCACTCCACCGACAATGGTGCCGTGATGAGCATTACCGCTGATGTCGTTCGCATTGCCGTCCATAGGCCAATGAGCTACCAAACTGCTTGCCGGCGGCATAGATAAATATTTCCACTCCGTACCGGTCCACGCTAATTTCAGTCTGTAATACTTGCCTGCGGTAAAAGCTTTGGCGGGAAGCGCCTGCGGCATCGGCGTTCCGTTTAAAGTAGCGGTAATGGTTTTGCTTGCGTCGGGAGTAGCGGTAGGAACTATCCACCTATACACTTTTGTCGTTGCTCCGGCAGTAATCTCTATTCCGCTCCCCAAAGGGAAGGTAATGGTTGCGCCTGCCTTGTTATCCGTAAACGTTCCGGAAGCGATATCATAAGCAGCTTGTCCGGCGGCGTTATATAGCCAATTGTAACTGTCGTTCCCGGAAAGAGACAATGAAGTAAGCGAATGGTCCGTTCCTGTGGTATTGGTCAGCCAAACACCCAATAAAGCCCCCAAATGTGCAAAACCAACCGAAACAGATGTTGCAGCGGTAATGTTCTCCGCGGCGAAACGCATCACGCACACCGGCTCGGAATCGGACAATGCGCTCCCGGAAGTCGCCGCCGGGAAGGTGACCGTTTTGCTGTCTGTTGCAAGCGGCGCGCCGTAGATTCCGTACAAGTCATAAGGATAGCCGATCCCTTCGGGCAGCGAGAAGGAGAAATCGGCTTTTTTCCCGTTCTCTCGGATATTGGTAAGAGCGATGCCGCTCAATGTCTTTACCGTTCCGCCGCTCACAAAACAAAGGCTGATGACGTCGCCCGATTTCCAAGTTACCGATATGTCGCTCGCTTCGGTTTCGGCAAGCGCGACGCGGGTTTTCGTTCCATCGTCAGGCATAGCAGCCGTGAAGGTGATGGTTTGCCGGGTGTCCGTTTTCGGTTCTCCGGTTACTTCACGGTCGGTGCAACCGATCGAAATAAAAAGCGTTACTATTGCGATAAAAAATATTTTGCTTTTCATATGCTCTTCAAATTTGTTTAAAAACTTAGATTCTGTCACACGATTTTTACCAGTCCTCGCCTTCAAAATCATTAACATTGCCTCTTCCCTGGAGAATGTTCTGCTGCAACTCGATGTCGAGGACTTCGATGACGGGAGCCAAATAGGGCTCAACCGGGGCTCCTTGTTGTTTTACTTGTCCTGGCTTCATGTTGATACGTATTTTATGTGGATAAGTTTTGGTTCAAATTTAGAGAATAAAATATATTTATGCAACTCTATTAACATCAATCGGGTAGGCGCATAGGTTGCCGTAATGACGATATGCGCCTCACGCGGGCTGCGAGTGGAGGCTGCGCAGTAAAAAGATTTAGAATTACCTGAATATTTGGAAATACTTTCAACTGTTTGAGATGATAAATCAATCGATATTCGTAATATTTGCGGGGTAAAAATGCGGATACCCGCAAAAATACCCTTTAGAAATATGAGAATAGACAGAAAAAGAAACCTTCGCGACTCATTGACAGCCGTAAGAATGGTCAGATTAAAATAATCACAGGCATTAGACGTTGCGGCAAATCGTACTTGTTAAGTGTGCTTTATCGAGACTATCTTTTATCCGAAGGTGTCAAACCGGAGCAGATTATAACACTCGAATTGGACAATGACCTAAATGCGCGTTATCGCAATCCATTGGAATTGGGAGCCTATCTTCGAAAAATGGTCGAAAATACGACAAAGGATTTATATATCTTGCTTGACGAGATACACATTACACCCTTGACTTACGATGAGTTTTACGCCGCCTATCCGAATGAAAAACGCTTTGCATGGAGAGAATGCATAAAAATAGTCATGAAGAGAAGTCAAGGTATTTGCAAAATCTCTTTCGACTTACTTACATCAAAGACGTGATAGAGCGTAATAAATTGCGTGCAAGTGAAGAGGTGCTTGATGAATTGCCGGATGTTGTAGCGTCTGTTGCAGGATCGCTTTCCAACCCGACACGGTTATCCGATACTTTTAAGTCGGTAAAAGGATTCGTGATCAAAAATGAAACAATCTCCAACTATGATGACTCGTATACTAAAATTGTTGTAACAGGAGATGATAGATTGCCGTGGACTGATGAAAAAGGGTTACAATATATCAATATTGAAGATTTTCTGTTGGGAAAAATAAACGAATTGTTATAGTCAAAGTATCCACTTTATATTACAGGCGGTTAAATCGTTCACAAAAAACCTCAACGAAGTACCACAAAAATAATCAACGTCGTGCCGCAAAAAACCTCAACATATTGAATTTGTTCAAACATTTTCAATATATTTGCATTAAATATAAATTAATTAAATCCATAAATGGAATATTTAACCAGAATGGCGGATAGTCTGCTTGAAGAGAAGTTAGAAGCTTTTGGGGCGGTATTGATAGAAGGACCAAAATGGTGTGGTAAAACCACTACTGCAATGCGGAAAGCCAAAAGTGTTTTGCAGTTGCAGGATCCTGATACACGGGAAGGATATTTGGCCACTGCCGCTATACGGCCGTCATTGCTTTTAGCCGGAGATACTCCAAGATTAATAGATGAATGGCAAATGGCACCAGTGCTATGGGACGCTGTAAGAGTTATGGTGGACAAAAGAGATAAGCCGGGCCAATTCATTCTAACTGGTTCTAACACTGTTGATGAATCCGCAATTATGCACTCCGGGATAGGCAGAATTTCACGAATGCAAATGTTGCCTATGAGCTTATATGAATCCGGGGAATCTAACGGCGCCATCTCGCTATCGGAACTATTCAACAATCCTGATTTAGACATAGATGGAATTACTTCCGATATGCGTATTGAAGAGCTGATTTACGCCGCTTGTCGCGGTGGATGGCCCGCTTCTTTAAAACCGGTTACAGGAACTGCGCGCCTGCTAATAGCGAGAGATTACGTGAACAGCGTTTGCAGAATCGAAGTCTCTACCGTTGACAACATCCAAAAAAATGAAAATTTGGTGCGATTAATCCTTCGCACCTATGCTCGCAACATCTCCACCCTCGCGAAAAAATCGAGCATGATTAAAGATATAAAATCAAAGATAGAAACATTGGCGGAAAACACATTCGACAGCTATGTGGAAGCATTGAAGAAACTTTTCGTAATACAAGACATTGACGCGTGGAACCCTGCTATACGGTCGGCTACGGCCATACGAAGCAGCCCTAAGCGGGGATTGATAGATCCATCCGTCGCAGTTGCCGCGTTGGGATTGACCCCCGAGCAACTACAAATGGACTTGAAGACCTTTGGATTTATTTTCGAATGTATGGGCATACGCGACTTAAAAGCCTATTCTCAAGCCCTTGGAAGTACTATATCTTACTACAGCGACCGTTACGGATTAGAAGCAGATGCGGTAATGCATCTGCCTGACGGACGGTATGCCCTAATCGAATTTAAGTTAGGTGGCAAAGAGATTGAAGAGGGGGCTTCACACCTTTTAAAAATAAAGCGATTGGTAAAAGAGGCCAATGAATCAGAAAGTCAGAGTAGATTACGTGAGCCTGATTTGTTACTTGTTATCACCGGAGGTCCGATCGCCTACACACGTCCTGACGGTGTTAAAATAATTCCACTTGCCTGTTTTAAAAATTGACCGTTAGCCGTTGGCCATTAGCCTTTCACCATTGCGCCTACTCAAAACCTTAGAGTTCGTAACTCGAAACGATTATCACAACAATAAATATAACTCCGTTCTTAATTACCTGAAGTAAACAGGCGTACGGAAAACCCTTTGTTATTATCTCCACTCTTCGAAGTTGCATAGGTGTCTCTGAAACCCATGATTTTTCCGGATGTCGAGGACCAGAAAGCACCGCCTATCCCCACATCGCCGGGGTCTTGATAATTTCCGCTTGCAGGAAAGTAACGAATGACGTCATTCTCCGTGTTATTATTCCAAAACGTCGCGTTCGTGATATCATCAACGGTTATAGTTTGCCCGTACACGCTGCGGCTGGTAATTTTTAAATGACAGTTGTTGGTGGTCTTGCCGGTATATTCATACTTCCAGGCCGATACCAGGTGAGTGCCCTTGTAACGTAGGGCATAGGTGGTTGTATCAGCGGAATTATTGCGGAAATCACTCGTCATTGTGTAAATATTCCCCGCTATAGTTACAGTCTCGGATCGATTATCATAAGGATTATTGACACCGTAATAAACCCAAGCAGTTGATGGCGCAATGGAGGACCACTCTTCAAAGCTGGGCAAGTGATAACGTTGTCCGCCGATTGTAATGTTGCCGAATTGAGCCACGGCATCACTATAGTTAAAGTATCCGCTTATATTACAGGCGGTCAAATCGTCCACGAAACCATCACCTGCGGTATTTACGTTATACTCGGCAACATAACTGAGCGGATTGGCCGTTGGGGTCAGCGTATGGTCAGTAAAGAATAACGAAGTGCCATCCCATACAGCGTAGAGGTGATACGCCTTGCCTTTCTGCAAGGCGGAAGCGCGGGCGGGTTTGCAGTTATCGGAATAAATGTCCCCTCCCGAAGTTGCCATTTTCAACCTTACCGCGGGGGTATTAACATCTTTAGGCATTACCCATTGCACGTTTTTTATCGTTGCTCCGGGAGGAATGCTTATATTTATATTTGGAAAGTTCATTTCCTGCTCATTTACGACCTGCTTACTAATCAGATCATAAAGAGGAGCCATAAGTGGTTCTCCGAACAAGTAGTCGTAAAACCAACTTATTTCCTCATCATTTACCAAAGAAGTGTGACTGTTAAAAGTAATGTAATCTTCTGAACTATTCTTAATGGTGAGGCAATGAAATGTTCCCAAATGCTCGAAGTTGATGTTACCGATTGTGGCTCCGGCAGCAATTTCCACCTCGCCCGCTATGGGTGTGGGCAATCCCTCTACGTTTAAAAACGGTCTGGGAAAAACTGCTACATTTATTTTACCGTTAGTTTCATCGAAGACAGCATAACTATTACTAAGTATATCGTGAAGGGCGTAAAGCGTGTATGCATTCTGAGTATCAATTCCCTCCGGAATATTCACGGTAAAGCAGGCGCTCTTTCCGTCAGCGGAAATGGCGTCCTGGGTTAATGTTACGGGAGTTCCCTCTTTAACAACGTTACCCTGTTTAAAGAAGAATTTTAGCTGATCGTTTACCGCCCATTTAATTATAATGTCCAGTCCACCTTCTTGATGTCCAAGGCTGATACGGGTTTTGGGAGATTCACTCGGCACAGATGCCGTTATCACAAGTTTGCGTCCTTCCACCTCCTGTCCAGGTAGCCCGTCTGAAATTTCATTTTTGGCGCATCCTACAATAAAAAAGAGCGCCGACGCTATCCATATAAAATATTTATTTTTCATATCTCTGTTTAATACGTGCATGATCTTTTAGAATAGATATGGTCACACGTTACCAATATTCACCATCAACATCAGTTACTTTGCCACTATTTACTAAATCACCTCCCCAACTTTGCGGAATGAAATTTCTATCAACTACATTGGCGTCAGTAAAACAATCGGTAATCGTCCATGTTGTTCCCTCTCCACCTCCGGTAAACCCCCATAATTTAGGAGCGGTGCCTGTAGGCGTCGTGTAATCTGTGCCTACATTTTTAAAACATCTTTCGAAGTTCATCGCTCTACCTTCAAAAAAGCCGGGGTTTGTGCTCGGATCAGGGAAAATTTCCCTCCTTAATTGTAATTTTGTGCATCCCTGGAAACACACTCTAAAATCCGTTGCTATCGTATTATATTTGAAGAGATCTGCCGGAAGAGAGGTTAATCCGATGCAATTCGTAAAGCAGAAACCGAAATTTGTTACCTGCGTATTGTACCTGAACAAATCCGCCGGAAGAGAGGTTAATCCTCCGCAGAACCCAAAGCAGAGAGAGAAATTTGAAATTTGTGTATTGTACTTGAACAGTTCCGCCGGAAGAGAGGTTAATCCACTACATTTGACGAAGCAGTTTGAGAAGGTTTCTGCTTGCGTATTATACCTGAACAGATCTGCAGGAATAGAGGTTAATCCGTTGCAGTCTCCGAAACATAACATGAAATTTCGTGCTTCTGTATTGTACCTGAACAGCCCCGCCGGAAGAGAGGTTAGTCCTCTACATATAGTGAAACAGCGTTTAAAGTTATCTGCTTGTGTATTGTACTTGAACAGTTCCTCGGGAATAGAAGTTAATCCGTTGCAATGAAAGAAGCAGTCGCCGAAATCTGTTGCTCCCATATTGGGGAAGGGGTCTAATATGGAAGTCAATAAATTGTCCCCAGTTTGGGTATCCCCGTTGTAGAATATGATTTGCGGCATCTGTTTAACGGAGGGTTCAACTTCATCGGAGGCTATGGTAATGGTATAATTGCCGGCGTTGTCATATGTATGCGAAGCAATGGTTTTTGCAAGCGAAGCGTTTTTCGCGATGGTTGTGTTCGCTGTCCCATCTCCCCAGTTGATCGTCAGATTGGCGGGGCTGGTAGAGGAAGATTCCTTTTGCCATATCTCGTACAGCTGACTTGCCTGATCGGTTTTGATGGTAAAGCGGAATTCAGTTTTGGCATCTGTCCAACCTCCGGTTATGGTAGCGGTGTAGCGCTTTCCGGCCTCGTAGGTCATGCCGCCGGTCTTGGTCGTATTGGTGCTCCACTCGTATGACGCTGCGTTACCAATCAATGTAATCTTCACCTTTCCATTTGGACCAATCTTCATCACGGTAGGGTCAAAAGCAAGGTAAACGGTCAGTTGTGAGCCTGGCATAACCAAGTCGAAGCCGGCCAGATCGAGGATTGCCGATCGGGTTTTCTCTCCCGGTACGGTTTCCACCGTCCAAATCATTTTTTTGAGGCTGCCTGTCGCCGGTAGGGTGACTACAAATTTAATGATGCTGCTCCGTAAGGTTAAGTTAAAAGTCTGATTGATGGTATTGGCTGTTTCGTCGAACAATAGCAGCTTGCTGCTGATATGTCCCGTCAGACTTTGTGCATCCTGTGTCTGTTGCCAGAAATCAGCAGGAAGTTGAACCTCGCCATTAGCGTCCAGCGTGATGACATTTCCGGGATAATAAGCTTTGTAAGTAGTAGCTCCTTCTACCGCTGTTCCGGAAAATGTGTCGCCGCTTCCGGTATAGGAAAATTTAGAGCTCCCTTTATAAGTCGTGCCGTCATATCCGGCCAGCAGAAGCTGATCGCCCGTCTGCCATGCGAGTGAGCCACCGCTGCCGGGGGTGTCGGAGTCCGTGTATGCCACGCGAGTCTCCGGTGGGATCGTTGCTTCTATGGTAACGATCTCTCCCTCTTGCTCCGTCGGTTCGAGAATCTCGATATCGCGTTCACAGCTCGCCGCCAATAGGGCGAGGAGCGCAAAAATAAACGGTTTGAATTTCATTGCCGATTGTTTTAATATTTTATTACTACCATGCGTCTCCTCCGTCTCCCATGTCGGGTAGTATACCGTCACCGCTTGCCTGAAGGATGTTCCGCTGCAACTCGATGTCGAGGACTTCAATGCGGGGAGCAAGATAAGCCTCAACCGCAACTTCCTGTTGTTTTACTTCTTCTGGTTTCATGTGAATAAGTTTTGGTTCAAATTTAGAGAATAAAATATATTTATGAAACTATTTCAACATCAATTTTATAGAGGCTACCCCACGGCTCGAAAGCCGTAGAATAGCCGTAGAGTAATAGTTCTTTGAAATCAGAGTTTAGGAACCGCATGTCCGCTGATTTTCCGGACATGGAACCATTACTTTCCCTGCACTACTTCCACCAATCGGGTAGGCGCAGCGGTTGCCGTAATGACGATATGCGCCACGCGCGGCCTGCCTGTGGTGTTGGCTGCCGCGGTAATGGCAAGTGTTTCATTTCCCGAACCCGATTGCGGCACGGCGGTAAGCCAATCTTGGCTGCTGACGGCGCTCCACGGGGCGTCGGTGGTTACATTTACCGAAATCGTTCCCCCTGTCGCGGCAACGCCGGCTCTGTTTGGTGAAACGGAACATGGTGTCATTATTTCCCGCATGGGGAAATGTTCCCAAAGCGATGCATTGCTGGCGCCGTTCCAAGGGGGCATATTCAAATAATCGGTTTGGGAATCTTCCGAAATATTGTACAAAGTCGCCATCGGGCTTACGATGTGACCCTGTTCGTTGAATACGGTAAAAACAGCTGTCCCGTTCAACCTCGGGGCGGTCGCCGGAGAAGCGTAAACGGCATTCAGGTGGTTATCATAAAATGCCAGATTGTCAATATCCGTCACATTTGCCGGGATGGTGATGCTGTTCAATGAAGAGCATCTAAAAAAAGTACCTTCGTGAATTCGTATAATGGTTTCAGGCAGGGAAACTTCCTGCAATTGCCTGCATGATGAAAAAGCTCCCCCGTCAAGGGTCGTTACACCGGATGGAATGACAAAATGGGTAAAGGCGCATCCCCCGAAAGCATTGTTACCTATGCTCTGCAAAGAAGAGGGATGATCGATGATGACCGTGCTTAGTTTATTTCCTTGGTTACTTAAGGCATTATCGCACAAAGTGGTAACTGAACCGGGTATATGTACCCATTCCAATTCCGTGCAGTTGGAGAAGATGTTATCGATGGTCGTGAGCGAGGTGCAAGGACTGAAATCAACGGACAGGAGCGCATCACAATAGGAGAAAGCATCGTATCCGATTTCCGTAAGCGCGGGAGAAAGAACAACTGAAGTTAGCGAATAACAACTGGAAAACGCTTCTGTTTCAATTTTGCTCACGGTGGCAGGCACGGTATAGTCGCCCCCTTTAATTTCCGGGAAGCGGAGCAATTCCGTCTTCGCCTTATTGAACAGTACGCCCTCTTCACTGCAATAGTCCTGATTTGCCGGGTCAACCGTGAACGCGCCGGACGTCCACCGGAACGCGCCCTCTTCAATGGTGGTCACCGAGGCGGGGATATGGATCTCTTCCGAACCTTCGAAAGCGATAAAAGCCTCTGTTTTTATCGTGGTAACCTGGTTGCCGATAATGATTTTTTTAATGCTCTTATTATTGGCGAAAGCGCCCATATGCCAACCGTCATCATCGTATCCGTCTATGGTGGTCACTTCGGCTAAGCGGGGGTCGAGGTTCATATCCACGAACGATTCATTGCCTGTCCATTTCAGCAGCGTCTTGCCGTCTTCGCTGAGTATGTAACTGTACATCATGGATTGGCTGTGGTCAAGCAGCGAAAAATGGGTTCCGTCCCATTGGATGTCCATCGAGTAACAGACTCCCGGCTTGTAATTCTTGCCGGTTTTAGTGACTGCGGTTTGACCGTTCACCTTGAAACTATATTCCACTCCCGTCATATCGCCCGTTACGATACAGGGCAGGCAATAGGTCTCGGCTGACGTCGGGGCAATGGTGTTGTCGGTGATGCCCGATATAGCTGTTGCCGCTGTTTTGCCGCCATCCGGCACGGCGCTTCCGCCAATGGGATCGATGACGGCTCCGTCCGCCAGGAACATCTTTTGCATATGGTTGCCGACGCTTAATTCCAGCCCGGTAAGATCCAGGTCAGCATCGGTCGTATTGTAGATTTTAAATCCGAAAAGGGTGGTAAGATGTTTAAACGGTACGCTGATGGACTGGCCGGCCTGCGTCCAGCCGGACGGCAGTTCCGTGCGCGCCATCATGGGCATGCGGTTGGTGAGGTAGGTATAGTCAGGCAATTCCCATGGGTCGGGTGGCGGAACCGTCTTTACCATTTGCGCGTTGTGCCACGTCAATCCTCTGTTCGGGATGGAAAAAGAGACGGGGTTGTCTCGATAGGTGTCGGAATAGGTGTCGTTGTTCGCATCTTTCACGTAGAACAGGGCGATTTTCAAGGGCTGCGCCACGTCAAATCCATCGGGGATCCCGATGGTGAATGTCGCCTTTTTATTTTCTTCCGTTAGATCATCTTCCGTCAATGCCGAAATGGTTAACACTTGGGCGTTTTCCCACCATGCGGCATCATCGCCCTGCCAGGCTACCCCTTCAATCACGTCGCCCCCCTGCCAAAAGACGCGGAAAGCATCGTAGTTGGCCGCATTTTTATAATTGTCCATCACGGTGCGCGTAGAGGGCATCTCGGCACATACGGTTATTTTTCCAGCTATACCGGCAGAAACGTTGTCGGGTACTACCTCTTCCTGTCGCTGACAACTAGCCGGCACGATCGCGGCGACGGCAGTAACAAATAGTTTGAAATATTTCATATGATTCTCGTTTTACGCGCCCTCTCCCGGAATATCCGGAATATCATCACCCGAGCCACTCAGAATATTCTGTCGCAACTCGATGTCGAGGACTTCAACGACGGGAGCAACATAAGGCTCAACCGTGGCTTTTTGTTGATTGGTTTGTTCTGTTTTCATTTTGTCAATCATGATTGTGACGGCATTATATTCACCTTTGAAAATTAGGAAAACACAAAGTACGATACAACTATTTAAACCACTGTTTTACGAACATGCTTCCCTGCTACACGAAGCCCCCGATTCCATACACGAACCGAAAATGGAAACGCGACTTGTGTAGTTGCCTGCTTTCAGTCTACTTTTCAAACCTCTCCTCTGTCGAGCCTGCCGTTTTTGTTCGAGGCTGAGTCTGCCTTACATCCAACTATTGAATTTTCGGCCACATCTTTCGACTTTTTTGTCGGCCTCTTATTCTCATACAACTCCGTTCTTAATTACCGGAAGTGAACAGGCGTACGGAGAACCCGTAATAATTTCCTGCATTGTGCGAAGATGCGTAGATACTGTTAAAACCTATGATTTTTCCGGATGTCGAAGACCAGAAAGCGCCGCCTTTCCCCACATCGGAGGGCGTTTGTTTGTTTCCGCTTGCCGGAAAGTAACGAACAACATCGTCCTCCGTGTTGGTACTCCAGAATGATGCATCAGCGATTTGATTAACAGTTATAGTTTGCCCGTAAACGCTGCGACTGGTAATTTTTAAATGACAGTTGTTGGTGCCGTTGCCAATATACTCGTATTTCCAGGCCGATACCAGGTAAGTGCCCTTGTAACGTAGAGCATAGGTGGTTTTAGTAGCGGGATCATTTCGGAAATCACTCGTCATGTTGTAAATATTCCCCGCGACGGTTACAGTCTCAGCCTGATTATTATAAGAATAATCGTAGCCGTAATTAACCCAATTAGTTGATGGCACAATAGAGCGCCACTCTCCAAAGCTGGGCAAGTGATAACGCTGCCCTCCGATTGTAATGTTGCCGAATTGAGCCACGGCATCACTATAGTTAAAGTATCCGCTTATATTACAGGCGGTTAAATCGTTCACAAAACCGTCACCCGTGGTATTTATGTTATACTCGGCAACGTAACTGAGCGGATTGGCCGTAGGAGTAAGCGTATGGTCAGTAAAGAATAGTGAAGTGCCATCCCACACAGCGTAGAGGTGATACGCCTTACCTTTCTGTAAGGCAGAGGCACGAGCGGGTTTACTGTTAACGGAATAAATGTCCCCCAAACCCATATCCTCAGTTACGATTTTCAACTTTGTTTCAGGAGTAAGTATATCCTTAGGCATTACCCATTGTACCAGTTGACAACCAATGTCGAAACCGGGATGAAGTGTTATGCTCATGTTGGGTAATCCTTTTATCGTATACTCGTTTGTGACCTGCTTACCGATAAGGTCATAAACAGGAGCTTTAATTTCTGCTCCAACCGAGTAGTTGTAATACCAAATTGTCCCCCCCTCATTTACCAAAGAGGAGTAGGGGGGAATAAACTTAAAGTCTGCTGCCGAAGCATTCTTAATCGTGAGGCATTGGAGCGCTCCCAAATGCTCAAAGTTGATGTTACCGATTGATGCTCCGGGAGCAATTTCCACCTCGCCCGCTATGGGTGTAACAACGAGACCCTCTAAAGGAACAAAGCCCAAAGGAAAAACAACTACATTGATCTTACTGTTTTCCGCGTCTAAATAAACATCCCTTGCTCTGTGAACCGCGTAAATGGTGTATGCATTCTGAGTATCAATCCCATCCGGAATATACACGGTAAAGGAGGCTGTTTTCCCATCAGCAGAAATAGCGTCCTCGGTTAAAGTTACGGGAGTTCCCTCTTTAACAACGGTACCTTGCTTGAAGAAGAACTTTATCACATCGGGAACGTATCCTGCTCGCCATTTAACAATAATGTTCGACGTACCCTCTTCCCATTCCAAATTAAGGCGGGTTTTTGGAGATTCACTCGGCACGGATGCCGTCAGCATAAGTTTGCGTCCTTCTACCTCCTGTGAGGGCCGCTCGTTTACAATCTCATCATTGGTGCATCCGGCAAGAAGAAGGAGCGCCGATGCTATCCATGTAAAAAATCTGTTGCTCATATCTTTCTTTTACATACGTTTTACAATTTGCTTTACCAATCCTCTCCTTCAAAATCATTAACTTTGCCGCTTGCCTGGAGAATGTTCCACTGCAACTCGATGTCGAGGACTTCAAATTTAGAAAATAAAATATAATTGTAAAACTCATTATCTTTACCTTTGATGGCGTTGACGGATCCGATCCGTCGACCCTCCGCTTGCATAGCATATGAAATTCAGACTCGAATCCACCTATAGCCCGTCCGGAGACCAGCCGGAGGCCATCAGCCAGCTGAGCACCGCCCTGGCAGAGGGAGTCAGCGACATCGCCCTCCTGGGCGTGACCGGCTCCGGAAAGACCTTCACCATGGCCAACGTCATCCAGAAACTCCAGCGACCCGCCCTCATTCTGAGCCACAACAAGACCCTGGCCGCCCAGTTGTACGGAGAATTCAAGTCCTTCTTCCCGGCGAACGCCGTGGAATATTTCGTTTCGTACTACGACTACTACCAGCCGGAAGCCTACCTGCCCGTCACCGACACCTACATCGAAAAAGACCTCAGCATCAACGACCAGATCGACAAGTTGCGTCTCAGCGCAGCCTCCGCTCTGATGGCCGGAAGGAGGGACGTAATCGTCGTATCCAGCGTCTCCTGCCTCTACGGCATCGGCAACCCCGAGGACTTTCACGCCCAGTCGATCCTGGTGAAGCGCAAGGAGCGCAGAAGCCTCACCCGACTGCTGTACCACCTGGTGGATGCCAACTACAGCCGCACCGAAGTGGATTTCAAGCGCGGCACCTTCCGCGTCCGGGGGGATTCGGTGGACGTATTCCTGGGCGGGGCCGACGAGGCGGTCCACATCGAATTCTTCGGAGACGAGATCGACTCTCTCTCCATCATCGATCCGGTCACCGGGGCGCATCTGGAAGAAGTGGAGGAAGTGCCGATCTTCCCTGCCACGAACTTCGTAACCACACGGGAGCGCAGCATCAAAGCGGTGAGCCTGATCCAGGACGATCTGAAGAAACAGATCGACTACTTCAACGAAATCGGAAAGGGGCTGGAGGCAAAGCGTCTGCAGCAGCGGGTCGAGAACGACCTGGAAATGATCAAGGAAATGGGATACTGCCCGGGCATCGAAAACTATTCCCGCTACCTGGACGGACGCCAGCCCGGCCAACGGCCCTTCTGCCTGATCGACTATTTCCCCAAGGACTTCATCACCTTCATCGACGAGAGCCACGTCACGATCCCCCAGATCCGCGCGATGTACGGCGGCGACCATTCCCGCAAGTCCGTACTCATTGAATATGGCTTCCGTCTGCCTGCGGCCGCGGACAACCGGCCGCTCACCTTCGACGAATTCAACGCCGTCACGGGGCAGAAAGTCTATGTCAGCGCCACACCCGCCGACTATGAGCTGGAGCGCTCGGGCGGATTGGTCGTGGAGCAAGTCGTGCGGCCGACCGGACTCCTGGATCCGCCAATCGAAGTCCGCCCCACGAAGAATCAGGTGGACGACCTGATGGAAGAGATCCGGAAACGCGCGGAGATTGACGAACGTGTCCTCGTGACCACGCTCACGAAGCGGATGGCGGAAGAATTGACCGACTATCTGAACAGGGCCGGTGTCCGGGTCCGCTACATCCATTCCGACGTGGACACCTCCGAACGGGTGGAAATCATCGAGGATTTCAAGAACGGTTTCTTCGATGTACTGGTCGGGGTCAATCTGCTGCGCGAAGGACTGGATATTCCCACTGTGTCGCTCGTCGCCATCCTGGACGCGGACAAGGTAGGATTCCTGCGTTCCGGACGAGCCCTTACCCAGACCGCCGGCCGCGCGGCCCGCAACGTAAACGGCCTGGTCGTCATGTACGCGGACACGATCACCGATTCCATGGAAGAAACCATCCGAGAAACGAACCGGCGACGGACCAAGCAGATCGAGTACAACAAACTCCACGGCATCACCCCGACGCAAGTCGAAGTGAAGCAGAATATCCTGGCGTCGGAACTCTACGGAGACGCTGCGAAGCCGGTCAGCCCGCGCGTAGCGAGCGGCCCAAGCGGGCGGGTCAGCGCTGCCGACTCGGTGTCCAGTCCCACCTATATCCCCCACCCCTCGGAACTCGGCCGCGGAACGGTCTCGGTCGGTCTGGGTCACGACTCCCGCCGCGCTGACAATTCAGCCTACGTAGACGGCTATGTAACGGCCGACCTGGCCGCCGTGCTGCAGGATCCCGTAATTCGGTCGATGTCTCGCTCGCAGGTCGAAAAAATGATCGCGGAAGACAGGCGCAGGATGGAAAAATCCGCCGCTGAACTGGACTTCAGCCAGGCCGCCAAATTCCGGGACGAAATGTGGGCCTTGCAGGAATATCTCAAAGTCTGGAAAGACCGGTAGCCGCTACTGGCGCGTCACCTTGTTCACGTGCTTGAGCACCTTGATTTGCGAGATCACCTTATCCAACTCCGTATTGGAAGGCACAGAAATGCGCAGGGTGATTTCGTAGGTGCCGTTCCGCCGGTTTTCAGCGACATTGAAGCCGCGCAGGGAAGCCTGGAAATTGTTGACGACGTCGGTGATCTTCCCGATCACGGATGAGTCCATGGAGGCAATGATCTTCATGGACGCCTGGAAACTTCCGCCGGCAGGACTCTCCGCCCACCGCACTTTCTGAATCCGGTAAGGATAGGTGGCGATCAAACGAGCCGCGTTCGGGCAGGAGATCCGGTGGATCTTGATTCCCTCGGTCCGCGTCACGAAGCCGAACACATCGTCCCCGAACACCGGATGGCAGCATTTCGCCATCTTATACTCCAGCCCCTTCATATCCCGGGCATTGAGTACGAGGATGTCATCGGAGGACTTTCCCCCCTTCCAAGCAGCAGCCCGCGCTTCGATCTTCTCCGCCTCGGCGATCCGAGCGGCCTTCTCCGCCTCTGCCGACAGGCGGGCGTGATCCTGAATATAGCCCTTGATCTCGTTGATGTCGATTCCCTTCCCTTCCTCGGCGATCGCCGCCAGGAAGGAATTCACGCTCGTGTAACCGCGCTTCTTCATGAAGGCCCACATCATGTCGTCCGGGAATTCGAGTTTCCAGTTCTTCAGGCGCCGCGACAACAGTTCCCGACCTTCCGCGGCCTTCTTGAACTCCTCCTCGTTGAGCTCCTGGCGGATCTTGCTCCGGGCCTTTGAGGTCACGACGTAGTTCAGCCAGTCGGACGAGGGCCGCTGGTTCTTCCCGGACATGATTTCAACCACATCCCCGGTCTTGAGTCTCTCCCGGATCGAGACCGCCTTTCCGTTGACCCGTCCCCCGGTGCAGCGTGTTCCCAGTCCGGAATGGATGTTGAAGGCGAAATCCAGGACGGTGGCGCCGACCGGAAGAATCCGAAGTTCCCCGGTCGGGGTGAACACGAAGATCTCCTTGGAAGGGGGTTGCGGAAGTTCTTCCGGACTCACCTCGTGGACATGTTCGAGGTTGTATCGCACCGAAGCCAGCCACTTGTCTAGGCTTTCCTCATGGCGGATACCCTTGTAGGCCCAATGCGATGCTTGCCCTTTTTCTGCCTCCTGGTCCATCCTCGTGGTGCGGATCTGCACCTCCACCGAAGCGCCAAGCTTGTTCTTCACCGTGATGTGCAGGGATTCGTAGCCATTCGGCTTGGGAGTCGTCACCCAATCCCGCAAACGGCTCGTATCGGGTTCATATTCCTCGGTCACCCGCGAATACACCTTCCAGCACAGATCCTTTTCGATCTTGGGATCCGGCTCGCAATCGATGATGAAGCGTATCGCGAACACATCGTGCACCCCTTCGAACGGCACCTTCTGATGCTGCATCTTCCGCCAGATGGAATAGGCCGCCTTTGTCCGCACCTTCAGTGTGTAGCGGATTCCGTCCTCGGAAAGCGCCTGCTTCAGCGGTTCCACGAACTCCAACGTGAGCCTTTCCCGATCCTTCTCCGTAGCCGTGAGTTTGTTGGTGATCGCCCGGTACTGCTCCGGCTCGGAAAACCGGAAATAGATATCCTCCATCTCGCTCTTGATGTTGTAGAGTCCCAGTTGGTGGGCAAGCGGGATGTACAGCATCAGCGTCTCCAGAATCTTGTTTTCGCGCGACTGTTTCGGGAAAATCTCAAGGTTCCGCATGACCTCCAGCCGGTCGGCGATCTTCAGAACCGTGACCCGGGGATCCCGGGAATACTGGACAATGAGCTTCTTGTATTTCTCGGCTTCCAAACGCGTATCCTTGGGACGGATCGTCGAGATCTTGTTCAACCCGTCGACCATCGCGTACACATCCTCGGGAAAACCGCCGAACTTGACCGCCCGCTCCCCATCTGACCCCTGCCGGTGAAATTCTCCTTTCCGCAGGTCGATTTCCGGGTGTTTCCGGGTCGCCTCATGCAGGAATACGGCCGCCGCACAGTCCGCCGGAAGGCCGATTTCATCCGACACGATCAGCGCCACGTTGAGCGGATGCTCGATGAACGGGCGTCCATTGCCGCGGGTCTCTTCCTTCAATACTTCAGACGCAACCTCGCAGGCCCGCCGGACCAAGTCCTGACCGGACTCGTCGTACTGCGGGAATCTGTTTTCAATGGCGTCCATGTTCCGAAAGCTCGCTTTACATAATTGTGAGCGGCTTTACAAATATAGAATATATTCGCCGGAGCGTCAAGAGGTTCGACTCAATCTTCTTCATCCAGGTTGTCCAAGGACTTCCCGCCGTCACAACGATGGTGTTCGCGTTGTTAGGGTTCGGCTCAATCTTCTTCATCCAGGTTGTCCAAGGACAGGAGGAGAAGCACGACTTCCGAATAATTCTTGATCCCGGACGGAATCTGGTTTCCCTTCAGGAAGAGATCGTAAATTCTGCTATGGATCTTATCGATGACAGGAGACCGCAGGGCATTCCAATGGGCTTGACACATCCCCAGATCCGCCAGGACTTCCGGCCTCAACGCGTCTCTCCAAGCCCCGAACTCCTCCTCCGGGAGAACCCCTGCGGCATTGATCCACACATGGACAAGAATCCGCGCGTAACCGCTGTACCGGACAGCCGGATCGGCGGATGCCCGGCAGGCTTGAAAAGCCCACCAGTTGGCTTCCGCCTCGTTGCTGACGCCCAGAAGGTGGACATATTCATGGGCGAAAGTGAACGGATATTCCACAGGGAGGAGGTCTTTGTTCAGGTGTGATTCGGAAAAAAGCGGCCCGATGTAGCCATGCACGCCGATAGAAGAATACAAGGCATTGAACATCATCGGTTTCGGATGCTGCCAAGGTCTGGGCGTGGCCAGGCCATAGATGTCCGGAACACGCTTGTAGAAAGCCTTGATTCCCGCTTCGGTTTCCTTGCATAAAGCCTTGATTTCCGCTTCGGTTTCCTTGCTGCCCGCTGCGGGGGAATCTGTCCACGAAGCATTGAGCTCCTCTGTGAATTGCATCAGGAATGTCTCGAACGCTTCCTTCTCGTATTGTGCCGGAACAGAGCCGATTCTCGTCAACAGACCGCTTCTGCTGTAGTTCACGCACCATCCCATGTACACCCATACGTACATCCAAAGGAGAAAGGTGAGCCCGTCGCGAAGGATTCTTTTCCATCCCCGTCTGCGGACAATGGCAACGACCAGCGCAACAAGAGCCCCCGAAACCAGAATGACAATCGTGAGGTCCTGCAAGGAAAAAGGAAAAGGGGATGAAACCCAAGACAGGATCGCGGACAGGCCAGGGTATAGCTTGCCGGCATAGAAGTCGGCAAGAGGCGGCGAATACCGGCAGGCGATGGTAAATGCCAACAGCAGCAATCCCGCCCCGATCGCAATCTTGTATGCCTTGCTGGTTCCCGTCATCGGAATTTTCAATGTAATTTTTCCTCCAACACCCCGGGCACGATCTCGCAGACCTTCCGGATCAAACCCTCTCCGGCTTCGCTGTACTGCTAAAATCGGTTCTCGACCACATCCATTTTCCTATAGCCGCCCCGAATCATTCAGTGCACGATTACAAATATACGATTATTCGGTACTGTTCCAATTTGTGTCTCTGGATCATGCTCGCGGCTAGAAACAGCAGTGTTTTAGACCTTGACAGTCAGCGCATCAAGGATTTCAATGCGTCATATTTTTGACCTATTGGAATCATCAACACATTCAATCACAGCACTTTATATCGCACGAGGGAAATGCAATCATTCTCCGAACAGGCTTGTCATTTCCTCGCGTAGGCACTTGTCATTTCCTCGTATAGGCATCCACGGAGGCTTTTGCAAGTACTTTACAAACAGGCTCTTGCGGAGATGCCCGTGGATGCCGCCCTGCTTCTCGGCATAGGCTTCCACGAGGGTCTTCGTAAGTGCTTCACAAACAGGAACTTGCGGAGAGACCCATGGATGCCGCCCTGCTTCTCAGCATAGGCTTCCACGAGGGTCTTCGTAAGTACTTCACAAACAGGAACTTATGGAGAGACCCATGGATGCCGACTTGTTTCTCGGCATAGGCTTCCACGAGAGCCTTCGTAAGTGCTTCACAAACAGGAACTTATGGAGAGACCCATGGATGCCGACT
>JAAYJQ010000014.1 GCA_012522855.1 Bacteroidales bacterium | reverse complement strand
TCATCATCTTCGCGACCTATGTCATGGTCAAATATATGAATTTCCAGGAAGCGGAGTTCGCGAACGCGAAAACGGCCAAGCGGACGCGGAATCTGATCACTTTTTTCATCTTGCTGGTGATCATTCCAAGCATCTGGAGCGCCTGGGGTCTAATCAAGGAAAACAACTTCAAACAGAACGTAACAGCCTTCGTAGCTGATCACAAAACCTTCGAAAGGGGCTACATCTACGACTACAGCATTGATACGCGCAAAGGAATGAAGGCGACCATCCACATCGCAGGCGCGACCCTCACCCCTGAAATCAAAGCAGATATGCTCGCCTCGGCAGTTGAGTACGGGATCCCGGAAGACAAACTTTCCATCAAAGAACACAATATGTTCTCGGAGGAAGCGAACCAATCCGAAAGACTGATGAGGGGCATCTACGAGCGTACCGATGCGGAGCTCAACCGGAAGGAACTCCAAATCCGGCAGCTGGAAAGTCAATTGAACGCGATCAGCAGCTCTGAAATCCCTTATCTGCAGGTCACGGAGGAAGTCAAGTCGCAATATCCTGAAATTCAGGAACTCTACCTGACCCGGGGCGCAGCGGTCGAAACGGACAGCCTGAAAGAGAACCGGTGCCTGCTCGTGGTTGCAAAAACGGCGGCTCCCCTTTCCGCTTCTCGTTCGCAAAAATTGCAGGAATGGCTCCGGATCCGATTACGCGATACCACCGTGGTCGTGCTTAACCCGCGGTAGGATGAGGAATCTGCTTTCCGCCGCCCTGCTGTCCCTCCTCGCAATCCCGTCTTTGCAGGCACAACCTTTCGGATCGATTCCATGGCCCAAGCCTCTCCGTACTCTCCCCGACACAGCCACACTCGTGTTTCTCGGGGACATCATGATGCACCAGAACCAGATCGACCATGCCCGCCAGGCCGACGGAACCTACAACTTTCAAACGTATTTCAAAAACCTGGAAAAATATTTGCAGGAGGCGGATGTAGCCGTCGCAAACATGGAATTCACCCTGGCCGGGGAGCCTTACACAGGATATCCAAGCTTTTCCGCACCCGACAACTATCCGGACGAAGCGGCGGTCGCCGGCGTGAACATCTTCCTTACCGCCAACAACCACATCCTGGACAAAGGGAAGAAGGGGATCGAACGTACTCTGGACCTCTACTCCCGAATGGAACGAGACCGGAGAGTCAAATTTACCGGCTCCGCCCGGGACGCCCGGGAGGACTCGCTGCGCAATCCCTTGATCATCGCCGCGAAAGGAGTCCGCATCGCCTTGTTGAACTTTACTTACGGAACAAACCTCGCGATCCGCGAAACCTGGCCGAAAGTGCACCGGATCGACACCGCAACCCTCTCGCAGGCCATCCAAAGAGCCAAGGCTAGCGGAGTCGACTACATCATCGCTCTGCCGCACTGGGGCACCGAATATGTACTCCGACACAACGGGGAGCAGCGGAAGTTGGCTATCTGGCTGGCGGACCAAGGCTGCGACGCAATTATCGGAAGCCACCCGCATGTGGCGCAGGACATCGAAATCCTTACCCTCCCGAACGAAGACGGAATCGGAACCCGCGACGTTCCGGTCGCCTATTCCCTGGGCAACGCCATCTCCAACATGAGCGCCGTCAACACCCGGATCGGGATACTTTTGACCCTGCGCATCGTAACGGACGCGGACGAGAAGAGGCGCATGCTCCCGCCGGAACCGACCTTCACCTGGTGCGCGCTGCCCGGCACGCTCACCCTGGGCTATACCATCGTTCCGGTCCGGGAATATGCCGGGAAACGGCAAGAATGGCTGTCCGTGTCGGACTACGAAAACATGATATCCTCCTACCTTAGGGTGAAAGAGAAGACCGGAATCACGGACGGGGAACCCGCAAATCTTTGAGAGAAAGACAGTAAAGAGATTAAATGAAGAAAACCATCACGCTTGAAGGCATGGATCCCGTAGAGATCTACGGAGCCGGGAACAAGATCCTGGAAGAATTCTGCAGTTACTTTCCCGCGCTGAAAATCGTCGCCCGGGGGAATGAAATCCTGTTGGACGGAAAGGAAAGCGCCATTCAGGAATTCGTTCAGAAGTTCGGAGAACTCATCGAGAAAAGACGCTGCAAGATGAATCTGACCGTGTTCGACGTGGAAGATATCTTTGACGGAGAGACCTCCCCGAACTCGTTCAAACTGACCGGCGAAGCCATCATCGTCCACGGCACCGACGGAAAACCCATCCGCGCCCGCAACCTGAACCAGCAGGCGATGGTAAAAGCCTACTTCGAGACCGATCTGATTTTCGCTGTCGGCCCTGCAGGCACAGGCAAGACCTACATCGCAATCGCCCTGGCTGTCCGCGCCCTCAAGAACCGAGAAGTCAAGCGGATTATTCTGACCCGGCCCGCTGTGGAAGCTGGTGAGCGGCTGGGGTTCCTGCCCGGGGACCTGAAAGACAAACTGGATCCCTACCTTCAGCCCTTGTACGATGCTTTGGGAGACATGATTCCGATGAAGAAACTGCAGGAATTCATGGCGGAAGGAACCATCCAGATCGCACCCCTGGCCTATATGAGAGGCCGCACCCTAGACCGGGCCTGCGTCATCCTCGACGAAGCCCAGAACACGAATATGGGACAGTTGAAGATGTTTCTGACCCGGATGGGGCCGAGCGCTAAATTCATCGTGACCGGAGATGCCACCCAAGTCGATCTTCCTCACCGGGAAGACTCCGGTCTCCTGAAAGGCATCTCCCTGCTGAAAAACATCAAAGGTGTCTCGACAATCTTCTTCACGAATGAAGACATTGTGAGACACCCGCTCGTAACGAAAATCGTCAGGGCGTTCGACGCCGACTGATTTCTTTATTGGGCCAACGCAGCGTACTTGTCGTAACCCTCCTGGAATTTCGGATCCTGATCGCGGAAGCGGAAGTACACATTCTTCAAGTACTCGGCTGCCACCGTTTTGAGACTCTCATCCTTGGTGACCTCGAAAGCTTTCTCGAAGGGCTCGATGCAGGACTTCAGTTCGGTTTCAAACTCCTGAACCAATATCATATATTTGTCGTCATCCAATTCAGTCTGCGCTTGCTCGGAAATCTCGACCGCATGATTGTAGCGCAACTGGCCCTCTCCGAAATACCCCCACTCATAATTGGGATCGACCTGAGTGCACTGACGATAGGCTTCGACGGCCTTTTCAAGATCACCCAATTTCAGATGGACGTTGCCCTCCACATAGAAGAGAGAAGGGTTGTTCGGCTCGTTCTTCTTGGCATCATCCAGCAGTTCGAACAGCTTCTCAGGATCGTCCCCGCTGGTCACGTAGTAGTTGATGAGGCCGATCAGGATGCTCTGGCTCTCAGGGAACTTGGCAAAACCCTGCTCCAGATACCCTTTGGCGGCGGCAGCGCCGGCCTGGGTGGTGTCCATGCGGGCCGCGCAGTCCGCAAGCTTGGCGTACACTTCTCCGTCTTCCCCGAGGTAGTTATAGGCGAGGCATTGTTCGAACAGAGTCTTAGCCTTTCCATATTCGCCCACGCTCCAGGCCGTGAAACCGGAGTTGTAGAGTGAATTGGTGTCGATCTGCTCGTAGGGCTTCTCCGCGGCGGCAGCAAAGGCAGACTCGAAGAAAGCGCCCGCTTTTTTGACCTCTCCAAGGGAATAGGCATTGTAGGCCTCGTTCACGAATTTCTCAGACACTGTCTTGATCCCTGCGCTGATCTCCTGCGCTTTGGACGGATCCAACTCGAAAGCCTTTTTGTAGGCAGCCAGCGCCTGCTCGAGGGCATCCTCGTACAAAGGCGCGGTCACCTCTACGATCGCGAGGCGGCCATCGGCATCGAAGTAGAGGTTCTTGTCGGCGTAGACTTCTTTGGTGTACTCGACATCGTTCACCACGACATTCTCGGTGGAGGTTGGCCTTTCGTTGCGCATCAGAAGCCTCAATTCCGTCTGAGAGGTACCGAGAAGAATGTTACCTGTAGGAGCGTTATATGCATTCATATAAGCGCTTGCAAGTTTCAACCATGTTGCAGCCTTTTTTGCCTTCTTGGCATTCTGGGCTGTAGCCTGAGCGGTCTCGACAGCCTTTTTGGCTGCGCTGATGTTGGTCTGGGCATTCGCGACCTGGACGGAAGCGAAGATTGCTAATACAATTAAAATCTTTTTCATGACTTAAAAAGGTGTATAGTTTTAATCTGTTATTCTGTATTGTCATCGGCTTCCATTTCCCCGGAAACCTCAGGCAATTCTTCTTCCTCGTCGTTTTTCTCCACCGTGGAGACCGAAGCGATGGAATCGCCTTCCTTGATGTTGATCAGCGTAACTCCCTGCGTCGCCCTTCCAGCCACGCGGATGTCTGACACAGCCATGCGGATGGTGAGACCGGATTTATTGATGATCATCAGATCGTCGTTCTCCGTCACATTCTTGATGGCGATCAACTTCCCGGTTTTGTCGGTAATATTGATGGTCTTGACACCCTTTCCTCCACGCTTCGTGATCCGGTATTCATCAAAGTCCGTCCGTTTGCCGAATCCATGCTCGCTCACCACGAGTACTGTGTGGTCCTGAGCGTCCTCGGCGGCAGGATTGTAGTTGATGGCACCGATTACTTCATCAGTATTCTCAATATTTATGCCACGGACACCGGTGGCGTTCCGGCCCATCGGCCGGACATCCGTCTCGTTGAAACGGCAGCAGCGTCCGTCGCGAGCGGCGATGAGAATCTGTTCGCTGCCATTCGTCAAGAGGGCCTCGATCAGCTCGTCCCCGTCGCGGAGGTTCACCGCGTTGACACCGGCGACCCTGGGACGAGAATAGGCCGTCAGCGAAGTCTTCTTGACGGTACCCCGCTTTGTAACCAGCACGATGTAATTGTCGTTCACATAGTCCTCGTCCTTCAAGGTCTTGACGTTGATATAGGCCTTGATCTTGTCGTCCGGTATACTGAGCACGTTCTGGATCGCGCGGCCCTTGGACGCGCGGGATCCTTCCGGAATTTCAAAGACCCTGAGCCAGTAGCACCTGCCGCTCGTCGTAAAGAACAGCATGGTCGAGTGCATGTTGGCGATGTAGATGTGCTCGATGAAGTCTTCGTCCCGGGTCGCGCTCCCCTTCATGCCCACGCCGCCGCGATTCTGGATACGGTATTCGGTAAGCGGAGTCCGTTTGATGTAGCCCAGGTGGGAAATGGTGATGACCACATCCTCGTCGGCATAGAAGTCCTCCGGATTGAACTCCTCCTCGGAAGGCTGAATCTCCGTACGACGCGGATCGCCGTACTTGTCCTTCAGTTCCATTGTCTCGGTCTTGACGACCTTCAACTGCTCTTCCACACTGCCGAGGATCTCGTTGCAGCGCGCGATGAACTTCTCCAGCTCTTGGAATTCCGCCTGCAGTTTCTCGCGCTCGAGTCCCGTGAGCTGGCGGAGCCGCATCTCCACGATGGCCGTCGCCTGGATTTCGGTGAAAGCGAACTGACGCATGAGTTCCGCCTTGGCCTCATCCACACTCTTGGAATGGCGGATGATGTGTATGATCTCGTCGATGATGTCGATCGCCTTGAGCAATCCTTCAAGAATATGGGCTCGTTTTTCAGCCTTTTCCAATTCGAACTTCGTCCTTCGCACGACCACTTCGTGGCGGAAATCCACGAAGTTCGCGATGATCTCCTTCAGGGAGAGGGTGTCGGGACGACCGTCGACGAGGGCGACGTTGTTGAACGCGAAACTCGACTGGAGCTGGGTGTACCGGAACAAAGTGTTCAGTACGACATTCGAATTGCTCCCTTGCTTGACTCGGATGACCACGCGGATGCCCTCGCGGGAGGTTTCGTCGTTGATGTAGGTAATCCCTTCAATCCGTTTGTCTTCCACCATCTGACCGATCTTCTCGATCATGTCCTTCTTGTTGACCATATAGGGGATCTCGGTCACGACGATGGTATCCTGCCCCCGCTCGTTGGTCTCGATCTCGGTTTTCGCGCGCACGACCACTCGCCCGCGACCGGTTTCGTAAGCTTCTTTGATGCCGCTCACACCCATGATGATACCGCCGGTCGGGAAATCAGGTCCCTTGATGTACTGCATCAAGCCATCGGTATCGATGTCAGGGTTGTCGATGTAGGCGCAGATCGCGTCGCAGCATTCACCCAAGTTGTGCGGAGCCATATTGGTGGCCATGCCGACCGCAATGCCCGAAGCACCGTTCAGAAGCAGCAGAGGCGCCTTTGTCGGGAGCACGGTAGGCTCCTCGATCGTATCGTCGAAATTCAGCGTGAAGTCAACTGTATCCTTTTCCAGATCTCCGAGGATGTCGTCCGCCATCCGGACGAGCTTCGCCTCAGTGTATCGCATGGCCGCGACCGGATCTCCGTCCATGGATCCGAAATTACCCTGCCCCCAGACCAGCGGATACCGCTGGTTCCAGTTCTGCGCCAGACGCGCCATGGCATCGTAGACGGAAGAATCTCCATGGGGATGGAACTTACCCAACACTTCTCCGACAATTCTCGCCGACTTCTTCGTCGGTCCCGAATAATTCAAGCCCAAGCCTTCCATACCGAAAAGGACCCGTCTTTGAACAGGTTTGAGCCCGTCCCGGACATCCGGGAGCGCGCGGGACACGATCACGGACATCGAATAGTCGATGTAAGCGGAGCGCATCTCGCGGTCGATTTCGACCGACTCTATGATCCCATGCTGCTCTTCCGTATTCTTTTCTTCGCTCTCCATAAAATCACTAAAAATCCTATCTATAAGTTTGCAAATTTAATAATAAATAATGACAAGGACAATAAAAATAACAGTCTCTCCACCGTCAAAACGGCAGAATTTCCGACTTGCACAAATCTTGCATAATGGAGGTAAAATTCTTATATTTGAGAATCAGGATTCAAAAAATTGAACGATGGAAATAAAGATATCAGACGAACTGAACAGCATCATTCGCTACGCTCGGGAGGAGGCGATGCGGACCGGGAGTTACGGAATCGGTCCGGATCATCTTTTCCTCGGGATGATGCGTCATGCCGACAATGACGCCTGCCGCGTCATGACAGGCATCGGTGTCGATTTGATGGATTTCAAACGCTTCATTGACAGCCATTTGTTCAAGAACGAATCCATTCCTTTCCAAGAAGCGGACAAGATATCCTTTACCCGGTATGCCCAGAACGTATTGAGCATCACCGTGATGGAAGCTTCGAAAATGAATTCCGGAGAAGCCGGCTCCCTGCACCTGCTGCTTGCGCTCTGCCGTACGACCGAAAACTACGGCCAAGCTTACCTGCGCCAGCACAGGGTAGATTACAGCCGACTGCTGGCTTACATGCGGGATGAAGGCCTGCTCACGCAGGGACCCCCTTCGAAGCAGGACGAGGAACAGGGGGGCGATGAGGGAGAAGAAGGCGGCGGATCCGCTCCGGGCGGAAAGCCGGGGAAAATAAAGATCGAGGACTTCGGCTTCGACTTGACCAAAGCCGCCTCGGAAGGCAAACTCGACCCCGTGGTTGGCCGGGACCTGGAAATCGCAAGGGTGATTGAGATCCTCGGCCGCCGCAAGAAGAACAATCCGATACTCATCGGAGAGCCCGGGGTCGGCAAATCCGCGATTGTGGAAGGCATCGCGCAGCGGATCGCGGGAGGAAGCATCTCCCCCGCCCTGGCGAAGAAACGACTCATTTCCTTGGACATCGCCTCCGTCGTGGCGGGCACCAAATACCGCGGCGACTTCGAGAAACGGCTCAAGGCCATCATCAAGGAAGCCAGCACAAATCCGGACATCATCCTATTCATCGATGAATTCCACACGATCGTGGGAGCGGGCGGGGCACAGGGCAGCCTGGACGCCGCGAACATGCTCAAACCCGCGCTGGCCCGCGGAGAACTCCAGTGCATCGGCGCCACGACCATGGATGAATTCGCCAAGATCGTCGAAAAGGACGGTGCCCTCGACCGGCGCTTCCAGAAGATTGTCGTCGAGCCGACCGACATTCCCCAGACCATTTCCATTCTTAACAATACCAAGACCCATTACGAGGACTTCCATAACGTGACTTACACCGAAGAAGCCATCGATGCCTGCGCCAGGCTGACCGACCGCTATGTTACCGACAAGTTCCTGCCGGACAAGGCGATCGATGCCATGGATGAGGCAGGATCCATGATCCGGCTGAACCTCACGAAGGATAAGCGGACCGGCAATGCGGTGGATGCCGAAGACATCGCGACTGTGGTTTCGAAGATGACGGGGATCCCCGTCAACAAGGTCGCGGAAACCGAAGGCAACCGGATCCTGAAGATGAAGGAACGGCTCCAGAGCCGGCTCATCGGACAGGATGCCGCCATCGACAAGGTCGTCCGCGCCATCCAGCGCAACCGCGCGGGGCTCAAGGATCCGAGCCGCCCGATCGGCACCTTCCTCTTCTTCGGCCCGACAGGTGTCGGGAAGACCCAGCTTGCCAAGTGCCTGGCTGAATATCTTTTCGATTCGGAGGAGAATATGGTGCGCATCGATATGAGCGAATACACGGAGAAATTCACCGTCTCTCGTCTCATCGGCGCGCCTCCCGGTTACGTCGGCTACGAAGAGGGCGGGCAGCTGAGCGAGCGGGTGCGCCGCAAGCCTTACTGCGTGGTCCTGCTGGATGAAATTGAAAAAGCCCATCCCGACATATTCAATCTGCTCCTGCAAGTGCTGGACGACGGACATCTGACAGACAGCAACGGACGGGTGGTAAATTTCAAGAACACCATCGTGATCATGACGTCCAATGTCGGCAGCCGCGAACTGGAGGAATACGGCAGCGGGGTCGGCTTCGCGACCGCAGGGAAGAATGTGACCCAAAACCGACAGTCCGTGCTCGAAAAAGCCATCAAGAAGTCTTTCCCGCCCGAGTTCATCAACCGGGTGGACGAACAGGTGTTCTTCAACACGCTGACCCGGGACGACATCGAGCAGATCATCGATATCGAACTCAAGGATCTGCGCGAGCGGACCGCGGAGGCGGGTTACAAACTGACGATCACCCCTTCCGCCAAGAAGTTCATCGCCGATGCCGGCTACGACCCAGCCTTTGGTGCCCGGCCCCTGAAACGGGCCGTGATGCGGTACGTGGAAGATCCGGTGTCGGAATTCATCATTTCAGACCGGATCCTGCAGGGAAAGGAAAAGCGGGATTCGGCGGAACTCCGGACGCTCCGGGTCGGGCTGACCACGGACAAGGAGAATACCCTGGTCACGCTGAAGGAACCGGAGCCCGTCAGAAGCTAGACAGCCCGGACGATGTCGGTGATTTCGAGCCCCATGTCCCCGATCATGTCCTGGAGCTGAAGGAAGGAAGACTCGGAAGATATCAAGGCGGAGAGCTGGTCGAGATTGAAGACTGTGTTTTTCATGACGCTGTGTTTTAAATTTCATTTTCTACAGCAAAGATACCGCCCCGTTGTGCCAAACTAAGATACAAAGAAACGTTTTTTTTGAAAAAATTCGATGCGGACGAAACTTGCCATATTCGATCTGGACGGGACCTTGCTGAACACGCTGGATGATTTGGCGAACGCCTGCAACCACGCCCTCGCAGCGCTGGGTTTCCCGGGCCATGCGTTGGAAGAATACAACCGGATGGTGGGCCGGGGGATCCGGAATCTGTTCCGGGCCGCATTGCCGCAAGATCGGATCACCGATGAAAACCTGGACCGGATGACCGCCGAATTCATTCCCTTTTACAACGCCCACATCGCCGATCGCACACGGCCCTATTCCGGAATCCCGGCCCTGTTGAACCGCATTTCCGCTGCCGGCGTGGAGGTGGCGACAGCCTCCAACAAGTACCAGGAAGGGACCGAACAACTGATGACGACCTTTTTCCCGGAAATCCGCTTCGTCCGGATCCTGGGGCAGCGGGAGGGGCATCCGATCAAGCCGGATCCCGAAATCATATTCCAGTGCATGGCGTCGGTTCCCGGCATCCGGAAAGAAGAAGTCGTTTATATCGGAGATTCCGACGTGGACATGCAGACCGGGGCAAATGCCGGAGTGCGCGCGATCGGAGTCCTGTGGGGATTTCGGCCACGGAAAGAACTGGAAGCCCACCGCCCCTGGAGATTGGTCGAAAGCGCTGAAAAACTGGAACAAGCAATCTTGGAAGAACAATGAATAACGAGAGAAGCGTAGACAAACTGGCCAGATACACGATGTACGCCGTCGTGGCGGCCATCATACTGGCACTCTGCTGGTATTTCAGAAACGTATTGGTGTACATCATCCTGTCAGCAGTGGTCGCCCTGATCGGACGGCCCATCATGAAAGTGTTCAAGAAAGTGCGAATCAAAAGCTGGCGCCTGCCGGACTGGCTCTCTGCGATGCTGACGCTGATTCTCATCCTGGTGATCTTTTTCGGGATCATCACACAGATCTTCCCGGTGATCTACAGCATCGTGCAGAACATTTCCGCAAACCTGCAGACCGCCTCCGTCACCGGCGGCGAGATCAATGCCATTTTCGACCGGTTTAACCAATGGTTGGCAGGGATCGTGCCCAATCTGGACCCGAATTTCAAAATCCAGGTTGCAGCGGTGGACTGGATCATGCAGGCCTTCGACCCGAACTTGCTCCCTTCGTCCATCACCAACGTGGTGGGGTCCGTCGCTTCCGCCATCGGCGCTTTCGGAATCGGTTTGTTTTCTGTGGTATTCATCTCTTTCTTCTTCATCAAAGATGAAGGCCTGTTCCGTCGGATGGTAGGCTCAGTAGTACCGAACCGTATCGAAGGAGAGGCTATTCAGGCCATCGGAGACATTGAACACCTGCTTTCCCGCTACTTCGTGGGACTGCTTACGGAAGTACTGGGAGTCACGCTGCTGAACTTCCTGGGGCTCTGGCTGATCGCCCGGATGGGCATAACTCCAGCCATCGGCATCGCCTTCATGGCGGGACTCCTCAATGTCATTCCCTATGTGGGTCCCTGGATCGGCGGCGCGATCGGGGTAATCCTCGGCGTCGTGCTCAAGTACAGCAGCGCGGTGGTCATAGGCATTTATCCGAACTTTTGGGTGGTCTTCATCACCCTGGTCGGCGTGTTCGCGGTCACCCAGTTGATCGACAACTACCTCTTCCAGCCGCTGATCTATTCAGCCAGCATCAAATCCAGTCCGCTGGAAATCTTCATCGTGCTGCTGATCGCCGGCCATATCGGCGGCATCTGGGGCATGCTGATCGCCATACCTGCCTACACGGTTCTACGCGTCATCGCAGCCCGTTTCTTCGGGGACTTTAAACCCATCCGCCGTCTGATCGGACGGGACGAAGGCACCCACCGGAAACCCGGTGCAACTTGATTCTTTCCTACTCATGAACCCAAAACCAATATCCAAATTCATGATGAATAAAACAATCAAGATCCTTACCCTTTCACTCGCTCTGTTCGCGCTTCCCCTCGCCGTCATGGCACAGCGGACCGTAAAAGTCAGCGTCCACGAGGACGCGGCGTCCGGCCAGGTCATTCCAAAGGAAATCTACGGACACTTCTCCGAGCACCTCGGGACCTGCATCTACGGCGGCCTGTGGGTCGGCCCGGACTCCGACATTCCCAACATCAACGGATACCGTACGGATGTGTTCAATGCCTTGAAGGATCTCAAGGTCCCTGTGCTCCGCTGGCCCGGAGGCTGCTTCGCCGATGAATACCACTGGCGCGACGGAATCGGCCCTGCCGAATCCCGGCCGACGATGATCAATGCCAACTGGGGCGGAACGGTCGAGGACAATTCCTTCGGCACCCACGAGTTCCTCAATTTCTGCGAAATGCTCGGCATCGAGCCCTATATCAGCGGAAATGTCGGTTCAGGCACGCCGGAAGAAATGGCCCAATGGGTCCAGTACATGACGGCAGCCGACGGTCCGCTGGCGGAGCTGCGGGCGAAGAACGGGCGGGAAGAACCCTGGAAGGTAAAATACCTCGGTATCGGAAACGAGAGTTGGGGCTGCGGGGGGAATATGCGCCCCGAGTTCTATTCCGACCTCTACCGCCAGTTCGGCACCTATACCCGGAACTACAGCGGAAACCGCCTCTACAAGGTGGCCAGCGGTGCATCCGACTACGACTACAACTGGACGAAAGTGCTGATGGAAAACATCGGAAACCGGATGCACGGTCTCTCCCTGCACTACTATACGGTCCTCAACTGGGGCCGCAAAGGCTCCGCAACGCAATTTACGGATCAGGATTATCTTGCGACTTTGGGCAAAGCCGTAGAAGTCGATACCGTGATCACGCGCCACAAAGCCATCATGGATCAATATGACCCGAACAAGCGGATCGACCTGCTCCTGGATGAGTGGGGGACCTGGTACGACGAAGAGCCCGGAACAGTCCGGGGGCACCTGTACCAGCAGAACACGATGCGCGACGCCATCGTAGCCGCCCTTTCGTTCAACATCTTCCACCGCCACACCGACCGGCTGAAGATGGCGAATATCGCTCAGATCGCGAACGTGCTGCAGTCCATGGTACTGACCCGGGGAGACAAGATGGTCCTGACCCCGACTTACCACGTCTTCAAACTGTACAACGTGCACCAAGACGCTGAATTCCTCCCAACGGACTGCGATTCAGACCTGCTGGATGCCGGCAGCGGCAGGAAGGTGGAACGTGTGAGCGCGACCGCCTCCCGGGATGCCGACGGAGTCATTCACGTGTCGTTGGTGAATACAGGGCTGGAAGAAGATGTCATCGTCTCTCTGGATTTTGACAAGAACGTTTCCGGGATGATCGAAGGGCAGATTCTCACCTCGTCCGACATCCGCGACTTCAACGACTTCGACAAGCCCGACGTGGTCAGGCCGGAAGTCTTCAAGGATTTCAAGATCGCCAAGGGCGACCTGGAAGTCCGTCTCCCGATCAAGTCCATCCTCTCGCTGGCGATCCGCCCCGCCGCAAAGTAAGGCTGCGGGAGCGCTTTATCTCAATTTCCGAAAGAAAACTAGAATGAAGGGAATGGAGGTCAGCATGGTGAGAACGTCCGCAACGGGCTGTGCCAGTTCGACGCCCGTCACCCCGAATGCCTGCTCGAAGAGAAGCAGCACCGGAATAAAGTAGATGCCGGAACGGAGCATGGCCAGGATCGAGGCCTCCAGGGACTTGCCTGTCGCCTGAAGGGTCATATTCGTAAGCAAGGCTATCGGCTGCGTCATGAGGGCGATGGCGGCATAGCGCAGCGCCGGAGTGCCGATCGCCATGACTTCCGGATCGTTCCGGAAAAACTGGACCAGCGAGTCAGCAGCCAGAAGAATGCCCAGACAGGTAACGAACATGATGCCCATGGCCGCGGTCAAGGTGAAGCGAAAGGCTGCTCTCAAGCGGTCCCATTTCTTCGCCCCGTAATTGAATCCCGCGACCGGCTGATAGCCATGGCCCAACCCGACACCAATGGCGAAAGCGAAGTGCGAAATCCGGCCCACAATGGCCATGGCGGCAACGGCCGCGTCGCCGTACAGCCCCGCCGTGTGATTCAGGAGGATCGCGCCCACTCCGTTACAAGCCTGCCGGATCAGACTCGGAGAACCGACCGCGATGATGTCCCACATCTCCCGGAAACGGAAGATACGCCGGTCCAGCACGATCCGGCTCTGGGTTTTCCCCCGCAGAAACATGCTGAGCAGGATGCTGAAGCTCACAACTTGGGAGATCGCCGTAGCGAGCCCTGCGCCGGCTGTCCCCATGCGCAATCCGAAAATGAACAAAGGATCCAGAAAGATGTTCAGAATGGCTCCCGCGACGAGGCCTTCCATGGCCTTTTTGGCCAATCCTTCGTACCGGAGGATGTTGTTCAGCACGAAGCTGCCGATAATGAAGGGAGCGCCGGCAGCGATGTAGATGCAGTAGGAACGGGCGTAAGGCAGGATGGTGTCCGTACTCCCCAGGAAGCGGAGAAGCGGTTCCATGAAAAGCAGGCTGGACAACCCGATGACGAGTCCGAAAGATATCGCGGACAGGAAGCCGGTGGAGGCGATGCGGGTGGCCCGATCCTGGTCCCGCGCTCCCAGCGAACGGGAAATCTTGCTGCCGGACCCCTGACCGAACATGAATCCGATCGCCTGCAGGATGACCATGTAACTGAACACGATACCGATGGCACCGGACGCCGAGGTGCCCAGCCGCCCTATAAAAGCGGCATCCGCCATGTTGTACAGATTCGCCATCAGCATGCTGATGACCGAAGGAATGCCCAGCGTGACAACCAGATGGCCTACGGGCGATTCGGTCATCTTCCAGTAACGCGCTTCCGATATTTGGTTTCTGAGCCTGTCTTCCATTTCGAAACGGTCAAAGGTACGGTTTTTTGTGATTTTGTTTCACAAGAAATTCGTAACCTTGACTTTCCAATCCGAAATGATCATGTACAGGCTGAGCTGGAAAACGAGGGGAGGAAGATTCAAACGATCATTTCACCGCGGTTTCGACCCGGAAAGAGACCGGGCCGATCAGACCGGCCGGCTTCAGCGGGCTGTCCGCCCTATAGGCGCGGGAATCGACATAGGTAATCTTTTCAGGGCAGTCGGGCTGCTCGTCACCGATCAGCCGATTCACCCAGACGTTGACGACCTTGATCTCCAGGCTGTTCTCGCCATCCTTAACGGCATCGGTGATATCCACCTTGAACGGAGTCTTCCAAGCCGTGCCGCAGTACTGACCGTTCAGCCAAACTTCGGCCAAATCATGGACTTCGCCCAAGTCGATGAAAACCTTTCCGTCCGCCTTCTGAAGGGCAATCGTATTATTGTAGGAGGCGATGCCGGAGAAGTACTTGATCCCGAATTCTCTGGATTCGCGGTAATCCTTCAGCACCGGAAACTCAGCCTCTGTTGGAGCGCCGCGGTTCTCCTGGAACTTGACGGTCCAAGGCGTAGAAACGGTCGCGACCTGTGTTTCGGTAACAGCGGGAACCGTGAAGTTCGTCTCGCCGGCCCCGGCGAACACGACGAACACAGCATCGTCAGGAACGAGTTCGAGGGTGACAATCGTACGGCCGTTCTCGACCCGGTAAGTAGCATCCTCGATGACACCCGCATCCGGATGCCAGACACGAGGCTTCAGGCCGGTCGTGCGGAAGGAGGCTTCCACGGTCTCATATTCCATAGATGGCTTGTTGACCCAATAAATCTCAGCGCCGTTGAAAGTGCGGTGCAGATAGCGGAACTCACTCCGGGAATTGACGGAAAAATCCGGTTCGATACCGACATTTTTGAGCACGTCGGAGAGCGCGACACCTTCTGTGACGTTCTGTCTGCCGCTGCCCCAGATCTGCTGGACAAGGGAGTCAAATTCAGCCCGGTCATCCATAAGACCGGCGGAATGCTTCGGCTTTGAGCCGCAGATGACGATGCCCTTGTCGGCAAACTCAGCGATTCTGCGAAGAATGGGGACGGACATATAGTCTTGGTTCTTGTCCAACCAGAGAACCTTGTAGGTGGTTCCGGCCGTAGAGACAAGCTCGCCGTTCTTGACAGTCATCCGGTTGAGCAGTACGTCAGGGCTGGCGAAATCGTAGCGGTAACCGAACGGTGAATCCGGCATGGTACTGCCATAGACACTGATGACGCTGTCATCTTCGCCATAGTAGTCCAGGATGTCGGCGACATTCCGACCGGCCTGGAGCATGAAGCAGCTGCGGGACATGTAGTCCACCCAGACCTTGGCCTGCTCTGCCCAGGTCTCATGACGGTTGAACCATTGTCCGATACCTCCCAGGCTCAGGCCCGGGACCTTGTCGTCCACCGGCTGATGGGCGCTTTCGTGGATCACAAAGCGGTTGGTTCCGTTCGACATCTCGATGTCGGCTAGGAACTTCAGATTCCCGGGGTGATAGGAATAGGCCAGGCCGCCCTGTCCCGGAGCCGTCATGGATTCTGTGGCGACCACGTTCTGGCCGTATATGTTCGCGACGGAAGCTGATTCCAAGCCATCCAGATTGTACATGGAGCGGTTGGGGGTTCCGTCCGGATTGTTGGGCAACCAGGAGGCGGTCACCCACATGGCGGACATCGGCACCTGGGAGGTGCGCTTCACATCCATACCATCCACGACAAAAGCCCTTCCGGCTTCATGAGATTCGGTGTAGCGGCCTTTCATGTCGTATTCGTCCTGTGCGATTTTGGTCAATAGATCGTAGTTCTCGGCGATCAGGTCGCTGATGGTCATCCTCCAATCCCAGAGGAAAGCGTCGCTTTCTTCGGGCGAACCGATCACCTCGCCGGCGAGAACCGGCAACCATGGCTTGAGATCGTAGCCGGCGTGGCTCTTGAATGCCTCGAACATCGCGGGAGTCCAGTTTTCCTGCTCGGCCTCGTAACTGTCATTGAGCACATATTGGATACCCTTCTGACCCAGCATGCCGTTTGAAGCATCCTTGTACATGTCAAAGTAATGATAGAAATACCTCGTCCAGGCTTCCGGATCCAGTTTGTCAACTTCCAAACCCGTAGCCTCGGCCGTGGCGGGATGGTTCTGCTTCCCGGTTAACGACCAGCCGAAGCGATAGATCTTCCAGTTGCCTGCGGGAGCGTCCCAATCCAAGTTGCCCTGAGCGTCCACCTTGTCGGTGATGTCCATAACATCGGTGGTCTTGGCAAAAATCTCGTCCGGAGAAGCCGGAGTGGCCAGACCGGAAGCGTTTCCGATAGCAGCCCATCCGCCCTTGTCCTCGAAGCGATTGACCTTGGTATACGGATAAATGCCTAATTCAGCGATTTCCGTACCCTTGGGAGTAACGGGAGCCGGTCCCCTGGATCCGCCGAACATGTTCGTTACCTGGGGAGTCCGGGGATTCTGGAAGGTGAAACGGAAATATTTTGCCGTGGTCACGGGAATGGACAGCGTGCGCTGCCTGACTCTGCCGGCGGGAAGATCGCAGACCTTGGTGAAAGTCTTGCCATCATTGCTGGATTCCAGGGCTGTCGTAGCGCGGGAAGAACCGTAACCGCCCGTACTGCCGTCTACAATCGTGACGGAACGCATCGTCTGCGCTTCGGGAAACTCGTACTGAATCCAGGCGAAGTCCCCTTCCGGATTCGAAGGAAGAAGCGTGGAATTCATGATGTCATCGTCATTGAGGGCGGCGATGGAAAAGTTTCCGCCGCTGGAAGTGATCTTCGCGCCCAGTTCAGCCAAGCTCTTGGCGCCTTCCGGCCGCTTTACGGCCATCACAGCGATGTCCTCGTAATAATCAGCCACCTTGGCGGCTTGGCCTCTGCCCTGAACGGGGCCGTTCTGGAAAGAACCGGTTGTCTTGAAAGGAGCGGGCAACTGCCCTTTCACGGCCTGCCCGCCTTGAACATTCATCGTTCTCCAAACCAGCTTCTTCATGGCATCCTTGGGTTCGACCCAAGGTCCGCCCGTCGTGCTCCAGCCCGGAGAACTGGCGATCGTCGCCTCCAGACCGAGGGAATCAGACAGCTGGATGGCATAGGCGAAAGCATCCTTCCAATCCGGCTCCATATAGATCAGTCTTTTTTCGACAATAGGTTTGGTAGCGAAAGCAGCGTCAAAGTTATGATAGCCGCCCAGGCCGATCCGGTGCATCCATTCCAAATCCTTTTTGAGACCATCTTTGGTGATGTTGCCGTTCATCCAGTGCCACCAGACGCGCGTACGGGCAGACTGAGGAGGGTTTTCCCAGCCTTCATGCAATTGTACCAAAGCCTCTTCCGAACCTTTGATATCCACTTTGTCAGAAGTGGAGCAAGCCACAAGGGCCAGCGTCACTCCGAAAATACATGCGAATCGTTTCATTGTTATGTTCATAAAACAATAGTTCGTTATAGACTCCGCTACTTTACACCCATAATCTCATTATAACTGATCCGGAAGCCGTTTCCGCTGACTGATCCATTCAAGCCTAACATGCCGTTGGCATTTGTTTCACCCTTGATGGTTCCATCTAGCATACCTTCGGCCACCGCCTTTTGATCGCGGATCCGCTGGAGGGTTTCGGGATTGGAACCCCTATAGTGGCCCGGATACATTTTCTCAATTTCATGCTTTACCATGTACCGCTCGACTCTGGAGCAAGAGTTCCAGAGTGTGGAGAAGTTAGTGGTGAGCAAAAGATTTCCGGAACCGAAAGCGTCTCCGCTGAAACCGTAACGGTTCGCTTTGTCAAAGTACGTCGTGGAGCCGGGAGTATGGCCCGGGGTGAACACGACCTCTAGTTGTCGCTCGCCTAATTCGATGATTTCACCGTCAGTCAGGTAGTTGATCTTGCCGGGATAGTCCTTCATGAACATCGGGACGTTCACGACATCGGCGGCGTTGATCCAGAGTTCGGGAAAATCGTTCACAGCCGAACCGGTGTGGTCAGGATGCACATGCGTGATGTACAACGAAACAGGTTTGGAAGTGATGCCCTCAACGATCTTCTTCAGATTCTTGATGGAGGTTCCGGCATCAATAAGAACGGCCTTGTCCGCTCCTTCGATCAGGTAAACGGATTCATTGGCCATCACCTTGCCGTTTCCTACCCAGGTATGTTCGTCAATCTGACGGAAAATCACATCGGGACCTTCGTAAATGATTTCCTCTTGGTATCCCGGCTGGAATCCCCCACGAAGGCGCTGGCCCTCAGTACCACTATTCTGCGCTGACAGCACCAGTGTCGCCAGCATCGCAAAAAACGAAAGAATAACTTTTTTCATGTTTGCCTCAATTTTCTCTAGCAAACATGGCAAAAAATATTCGTAATAAACGTTTCAAAATCTTCCGATCTCCTGTCAAAATCTTTAAAAGAAGATCAGGCTTCAAGGCTGAACCGTCACAATGACGCGCTTGAAGGCAGCGAGGGAAGGGTTGCGACCCGCGGAGGTCTCCGCGATGATGTGGATTGTCTGGGGAACGTCAACCCTTGGAGCCACGAAAGTCACCGTATTCCTGGCGTTCGGCTCTCTGGAATTGAAGGACGGGTGAAGGTCCACATAGCCGCCATAGGTGCCGGCTTCTTCGTACTGCCACCATTGGGTCATACCTCCCGTACCTCGTCCCGAAGAAGAAACTATCGCCTCGATTACAACCGTGTCGCCACTTGCGACGGTTATCTCGAGACCACTGACGATCTCAATGTCCGGCCTGTGAGAGGCATCCTCGTACTTGGGTGTAACACACCAATTGAGACGCGCCTCGAAATCACGATTGACGTATTCGATCCATCTGGAGTACGATCCTTTTCCGGTATCGATCCACACGTTCTTCAAACCCTCTACTTTTCTGAATCGGCCGCCCCACCCTCCGTACGTTGGATGTTCGTAGGAACGGAGGCCGTTATCCATGTTGTAGAAGAAGGACGGAGAGTCTCCTTCACTGATGTCTCCCTGTACGTAATTCGCGGCGAGCGGGCCGTGATCCTTGTGAAGAAGTTCTTCCGCGAAGCCCCTGGTGTAGCGCTGGCTGTTGTAATTCCAAGTTCCAGCGAAACTGTTGCAGTTGAGCATGGTCACGTCCGGATGGAATTTCTCGATGTACTGTCCGCCACCGTCCTGATACCAGATGTTGTAAAGCACCGCTTTCTTCACGGCCCTCTCATAATCCGCGGGATGCTCGTCCTTGAGGACCTGGAACGCCTTGGCAGCCGTGTTTCCACCGCCCCAAGCTTGTATGAATACGGTTCTGGGATCGTCTTCCAAAAGAAGGTCCACAATCTTGTCGGAACCAGGGGTCTTGGGCCAAGGTGTCGGATCAAGCGTCTCTTCCGTTTCCCTGCCCGGCACGTACGGAACACGCGCCTGTCCCAAATGGGTGGAATCCTCATCGCCGAGGAAAAGCACGGACCGGAAATAGTCGGGGGTCGGGAAATCGGCTGAATGGACCTTGAGATTGGGGTAGACGACCTCATAATCATCCAGTTGTTTTTCGATCCAATGGATCGAACTCCAGCCCTGGCGCTGAAAAATCGAATTGGTTTGGATGATGGCGTCCACTTCAAATTCATTGCTACACAGCAGGAAATGGACCATGGAACAATGGTCATCGATTTCGCCGTCAGTCATGACCACGACGCGAGGTTTTTCGCCGTTCACGGTAAAGCCGTCTGTTGGAATAGAAGAGATTTTAGCCGTTTCATCTCCGCAAGAAGCAAGGCTTACTACCAGCGCGGCAAAAGCGAAAAGGGACTTCTTATAATTCATTTTTCAATTTATTGAATGGTGATTATGGTTCTTAAATACGTGACGAGATTGAATTCCCCATCGTCCTGAGCCGTGAGCACCAGATGGATTTTTTCGCCGGATCCGGCATCGGCGGGGATCGTCACGACCGGCCGGAAAGGATCTGCCTGGTCGATGGATACATCGCCTTGATAGGCGCCAAACACCTTGTACTGAGCCCATGAAAGCGTCAGATTATCGCCGTCCGGATCGAAGGCCTTCACCTTGAATTTCAGTTTCTTCCCGGGAGCGACAGACAACGAGACAGGGCCCGAGACGACCGGCTCATGGTTGGCGTCCGCATATTCGGGCGTCACGGACCATTTCATCCGTGCGGCGAAACTGTTCTGGACGGCCGGCACAAAGTCGGGCAGGACTTCATCTTTTCCTCCCCGGGTTCCGAAAGCGACGGTGTAGCCGTTCGCCATCTCCCTGTCGGAAAGTTCGCCCAACCTACCGGCCCAACCTCCCCAAGTATCATCCTCATAGGCGCGAAGACCATTATCGATAAAATTCAGGAACATCGGCGTGTCGCCCTCACTGATGAAATTGCCCTTGCGCTGGGGCGGTGTCCAGACCCAGTAGCCCTGCTTGCTCAACTCTTCAGCCGTGTAGCCGGAAAGGCCGAAATAATCTGTAAAATCACCCGGTGCCATCTGCTTGCCGTCACCCCAGACACGATAATTCGCTCCGAGGGGGCCTTTCAGGATGTTTTCCGCTGTCCATTCGGCAGCATAGTACACCGTGTCGGAAGGGTCCGGAACACCCCGCATGGCTCCGTAGCCGATGGGAATCACGCCCTTGTTGATCATCATCACCTTGACATCCGGCCAGTTGGGGCGCACGTAATCCGGGAAACTGGTGTCTTGGCAGCCGGAAAGGCAGAGAACTGCTTTCTCGGAAACCTTTGCTTTGATCTCACTCCAGTTATCCGCGCCGGAATATTCCTCCTCAATGGACTTGAGCGCTCTCGAAGCGGTGCTGGGACCGCCCCACACCTGAATGTAAACAGGGCGCGGATCGTCATCGAGCAGCTTCTGCCTAATGAGATCGGAGCCAGGCGTGTCTTGGCTGATATCACCCTCGAACTCCACGTTTCCCATCCGGATGATAGACCTGAGGTACTCAGGCGTCGGATAGTCCGGGTTGTGAACTTTCAGGTTCGAATAGGCCCTTCCGTAAGCCTCCACATTATCATCGATGAACCGTTCATCTTCCGCCCAGCGCCAGCTGGTCTGAGGCCCGAGGTCGCGTCCAGGCCGGGAATATTCTCTTCCGGGAATATACTGCGTGCCTCCTTTTCCGTCCCCTTTCCAATGCACCTGGCTGCTGGCATAGATGAGGCCTTCGGTGTCAAAATCCGTGGAATAAAGCAAATAGCGAATCAAGGAGTTGTTGTCATCCAGTTCCGGATCACAGGTCACGATAACGCGCGGCTTGGGAGCCTCGTTCGTTATCGCCCTGGGACCACAAGATGCCAGCATCGCAGCACCGACAATCAACATTATGAGCACGGGCAGACTCTTCATATTCGAGGACATCCCATAAAACTATCTGCTTATTGCAGTACGAATGACCACGGGACCCACTAGGCCGGAGTCGTAGAGCGGCTCGTCGGCTTCGAAGAACTTGACGACAGAGTACGCGACCTTTCCGTCGTCCGGTTTCGGTTCACCCTTGAGATACCATTCCGGGAGACTTCCGCCGGCACGCATGCCTCCTACCGAAGCATAGACGTCCGGTGTCTGCGCGTCACCGATCAGCCGGTTGGTCCAGAGATTCGCCACCTCGACCTTCAACGCGTTCTCGCCTGCCGCAGCAGTCTCCGTGATGTCCAGCATGAACGGAGCCTTCCAGGCGACGCCCGCTTCCTTCCCATTCAGCGTCACACGCGCGATCACGTAGACCCTTCCGAGATCCAGGAAGAGCTTCTTGCCTTCCAACTCATCGGCAGCAAGACTGAAGGTCGTGGTGTAGGTCGCCGTGCCGGAGAAATACTTCACGTCAGGATCCACGTTCTTGTGGAGCGCCTCCAACCTCGGCATAGAAATCTGCGCCGGGGCTCCAAGATTTTCGGGGAAACTGACCGTCCACCCGGCAGCCGTCAGATCCTTCGGATCCGCGATGCCGCTGATGGAGATGATTTCCGCGCTTCCGTCAGCCTTTGTGGCGGTATATTCCCCGTTCTCAAAGAACAATAGGCCACTAGAGGCATACTTGACCTTTTCGACAGGAGCGATGCCGAAAGGCTCGCCCTTCTGGAATTCCGCCTTGATTTCAGCTGATGTGAGCGCGCGGTCTACGACGGTGTAGCCGGCGAAGTCCCCTTCGACGGAAGAGTTGTTGTGGGAAATCGGCACATCTTTGTAAGTCGGATGCACGATGTTTCCACTCGCCTCTCCGGTGTACTTCAGTTCTCCATTGACATACAGAGCGGGAACACCGCCGGAATAGACCACAGCGACATGGTTCCAGCTGGCAACCTTGTCGACAGACGAGGCAACGCACACGGGTTGCATGCCTCCCGCCCTTTCCATCACGGAGATACCGGATCTGGTGGCCGCCACCCCGACAACGGAGTGCCCCTTTCCATAAAGTTCCTCGGCGTTTCCGAGGACGAAGGGCGTGGAACGCGCGGAACTGCCGCCAAAAGAGATGCCGGAAGGACGGACGCCCTGGATATTTGGCAAGGAACTGTTGGCCTCGGGGCGTACCCACATGGTGATGGTGAAGTTGTCATGTACGTTCGGATAAAATCCACCCCGGCGTGGCTCGAAAGGGGTCGTGCGGAGGACATCTTCATCGGCGAGCTTGACGGAAGTGTAATGGTCGGAGGAGGCCTTTTCACGGAAAATCACAAACCAGGATCCGGCCGGATCGAACTGGAGTTCCATCCGAACCCTGCCGTCGGGAAGAACATCATAGACGTTGACAGGGATGATCTCGCCCGTGTTGGCATCCCACAATTCAGGACGCTTGCCTTCCACCCGGAAGGTGACGATGAGGTTTTCGGCCGTGCGGCGATGGTTGCCCAGGAAGTAGATGTCCGTACCGCCACAATTCCTGTGGATGAAGTTTACGGGAGCATCTTCTTCAAAGGAATATTCCACATCCGGAACAATGCCGATAGCGTCCAGAACGGATTGCACGTCATCCGTCGCATAGACGTGTCCTGTGCCGACAGCCTTGTCGCCGCCCTTTTCGATGCCGCCCCAGAGTTTCTCGACCAGGCTGGCGAATTCCTTCAATTCGGCTTCGGGACTCAGGTTCGGCGTGCTCACGGGAGCGTATCCCAGCACGGTGCCGCCCGCGCTGACATATTCGTCAATTTTGCGGAGGACATCGATGGTCATCGTCTTGGAGGGTTCGTTCTGGAGCATCAGCAGGCTGTACCGGAGCCCTTCTGAGTTGACGAGTTTGCCGCCCTTTACAGAGACGGCGTTCAACAGCATCTCGGCATTCAGCGCGTCACCGGAATACCCGAACGGAAGATCCGGATTCCACTGGCCGTGCGAACTGCTGGGCACCGCCTGGCTGACCAGGTAGAGGGCGTCGGACACAATCTTTCCCTGCTGGAGCAGGTACTGGCAGCGAGCGATGTAGGAGAGCCAATCCTTGCCCTGCTCGAACCAAGTGTTGTTACGGTCGAAGTGGAACCCGATGTCGCCCATCGACATTCCCGGCTTGGCATAGTTGTTCGGCTGGTGGGCGAAACGATGGAAGATGTACCGGTTGAGACCCATCGTGAAAGCATCGTCACCCTGTGCCTTCAAAGAGTAGGGATAATTCTGGTAAGAGGCGTCCGGGCTCCAGCCGGAAAAGATCTCGGCACCCACGATCTGGTTGCCGTCGATCCGGTTGCCGTTGACATGGGCAATGGAAGCCGCCATCTTCAGCGTGGCCCGGTCTTGATAGGTTCTCACCCAGAACTCTCCCATCGGGATGTCCGCGCGGGAACCGACCTGCATCTCGTCGAAGATATTGGAATAATAAGGCTCGTTGTAGAGCAGGATGTCGTGCTCATGGGCCAGTTCAGCCATGTAGCCCACATAATTATCAGCGAAGAGATCAGCACAGGTACGACGGAAATCCCACAGGAAGCGTTGCGTAGCGTTGTCGCTTCCCACGTACTTGCCGATCAAGGCCGGAATGTAAGCCGTCAGATCATAGCCTCTGAGATTCTTGAAATCCTCCCGCATCTTGGGCGTCCAGTTGCAGTTTCCCGCCTCGTAACTGTCAATGAGGAGACCCGCATGAATGTGATGGGCAACGTCTTCAAGACCTTCAATCAGCTTCGGAAAAAGGTTGTCCCAGTGACTCTTGATCGCTTCTCGGCTATATTTGTCGGCCTCAAGGCCGGTGCCGGCATCCGCTCCCATCTTGGTGTAGCGGTCGATGGGAATATAGCCCAGGCGAACGATGGTCCAGTCCCCTTCCGGAGCATCCCAGGTGAGGCGACCGCCAGCATCCATGTACTCGGAAATGTTCACGACGGTAGTCGGGTCGATGAGATACTCGGGGGAGATCTGCTTGGCCGGAGCCGGAGCAGGATTCCTTCCGAAGCCACCACCGCCACCGCCCGCGCTCATCGCATAGTTCGCGTTACGGAGGAACTGATCGTTCATCGGGGCGCCGGAAAACTGGAGGCCGCTCACCCATGCAGGAGCGTAAGCCTCGATCTTAACATATTTGAACGTCGTTTCCGGGAAGGATGCGAAAGACACGGCATCCGGGAGGACGGAAACATTTTTTGGATCGGAGTAGCGAACGCCGTCCTCTGAGAAACGAAGGGTCGGGGCCCGACCGGAAGGGCCGCCTCCGAAGCCCTGACGGGCCTGGGAGAGATTCGCAGTGTCAGCCGCCGTGGGTTGGTTTCTCAGGTAGCCCGTGAAGGTCTGGGCTGTCACCGGCTCGGTGAATTCCAGTTCAATGCTCCTCTGGAAAGACATCGGTTCGCCCTTGGCGTTCATGGAAAGCGAAACCGGATCGACGGGCCTACCGTCAATGAAGGCCTTCGCAAGATACTTGTCTACTAAGGCATCGTTCTTCGGAGAAGGATAGGCTACCACGGCTTCATCCCAGTAGCGTTCAAGACGTTCGTTCGGCTTGGGAAGAACCCTGTCAATCGTCTTGCCGCCGGTCACGTAGGTCACAGTCCAAGTAAGTTCCTTGCCGGCATGGTCAGGCGTGATCCACTTGCCGCCGGTGGAGGACCAGCCCGGACAGTTGTGCATGTCGAACTCAAGCCCGAGACGCTTGGCCTCATTGATGGCGTGATTGGTCAGTTCGTACCACTCGTCGGAACCGTAGTCCACCGATCCGCGGGACATGATGGAGATGTTGAAGCATTGCACGCCGCCCACTCCGGCCTCGGCCAGAGCCTCCAGATCGGCGGTAATACCTTCCTTGGAGATGTTTCCATTCATCCAGTGCCACCAAGTGTAAGGCTTGGCGGACTGGGGCGGGTTCTTGAAATTCGCTTCAAGATCAATCTTGGGACTGGTGCAGGCAAATCCCGCGCAGAGCGCCAGAACTGCGGACAAAAGAATCATTGAAAATTTTCGGGTACACATATATTTTGATTGTTTATATTACATGGATCAAGGTAATAAGGAATCTACCTCCGGTCGCGAAGGTTTCGTTTCCATTCGAAGTAATCATCCATCAGTTCCAATTGGGGACGATTCGGAGTTTCAATTAAGGAGTTTCCATTTTTGAAATACATCACGGTCTTGGAGGACTTGTCATAGACAGGCCATTCCAAGAGACCTTCACCATTCGGATCGCCAGTCTTCACGAAGTTGACCCAGTACCGGAACATACGTTCGGAAACCTGTCTATCCCCTTCTGAAAGCTCTCCCCGGAGGTTCCCGAAGACATAAGCCATCTCGGAAGCGTGTCCGGCGCCGCGCGCTATGCGGCCGCGCATGAACGGATTGTTTTCCTGGAATTGGTCGAAATAGTAGAGGTAGACCCGTCCCTTGCCAGTCCTCCCTTGGAGATCTGCCCAGACCCAAGAAGGCCAGGCGAAAGCAGTTTCTCTGAATATGTCGGAAAGAGCCGCGAAGCTCTGTTCGTCGTCAGTGGCGGGATAGAGTTCCAGCATCCGATCCGCAAAGGGACCGTATTCGTCACGAATAGCCTTTTGGTAATCCGCAACTGTGGTGGAACGCACGAACATACTGCCTTCGTCGGAGTTAGTTCCGATCAAGACGTTCACGTCGTTGTATTCCCCTTTCTGATAGAGTTTGTACCGGTCATCCGTAATCACGTATCCATCCACATTAGGCCAAAATCCGCCTACTCCAGTGGTGCGGACGTCGTGGATCCAGTTATCGGGAGACATCGCGCGTATTTCTTCCAAGGAATTAGCACCCATGCGGTACATGAAATCCTGACCGAACTTTTCGGACCCGGCGAGATCCCGGATACCGTTGTTATTCAGGCGGATGCTGTCCACGGGGCAGAAGCTGCCGCCGCTTTCTGAAATCGCTCCCCGGAACAAGCCCTTGGCTAGCGGAGAAGCGCAAAGCATGCTCACAGCAATCGCTCCGGCGGATTCACCGATGATCGTCACCTTGTTCGGATCCCCTCCAAATGCCGAAATATTGTCCTTGACCCACTTCAGCGCCAGAATCATGTCCAGCAGACCGTAGTTTCCGGACGAGTGGTTTCGGGACTCGGCCGTCAGTTCAGGAAGAGACAGGAAACCCAATGCGCCGATGCGGTAGTTGATCGCTACATAGACGATGCCGCTTCTGGCAAAGTTGTCGCCAGCTGGACTACTCGCATCACCGGTAATAAAGCCTCCGCCGTGGATCCAGACCATCACGGGAAGGCCCTCGTCTGGTTTCACCGCTGGAGTGATGATGTTGGAATAGAGAATGTTCTCGGAAGTTTTCGGACTTTCTTGGCCGGGTCTTGACCTTATTGCCTGTGGAGCCATAGGGCCGGGTTCAGTCGCCTTGAACGTTCCTTCCCAGACCTTTGCGGCCTGGGGTTCCCTCCAACGGAGATCGCCGACAGGAGGCTGACCGTAAGGAACAGCGTAGAAATAGCCCATGCCGTTCTTTTCGATGCCTTCAACCTCGCCCTGGGTTACCCGGGTCTTTGTGATGGGGCCGACGGCCTCGCCAGACACTTCCAACACCACTCTGCGATACAGCGTGAGGGCCGGCGTTCCGTTATCGGTAACCTTGAGGATCAGGTGGATCGCCCGTCCGGAAGCATCGGTAGGAATCCGGATCTTGCACCGGGATGAAAAAGAGCCCTCGACGGTCACATCACCTTGATAATTGCCGGCCTCCTTGTAGATGGACCAGGAATAAGACAACCTGTCGCCATCGGGATCCGTCGATTCCGAAGCATCGAAATTCAAGGTCCCTCCCGGCTGCACCGTCTTGAAGACACATTGGAGACTCTTGTCACCATCGAGCACCGGCACGGGATGATGATTTACAGCCGAAAAATCCCCAGTCGTCGTCCACAGCATGCGAGCAGCGAAATCGTTGAGCATCTCGGGGGCCCAACGCTTCACGGCTTCTACGCCCTCCGGGGCGCTGGCGATCATGTAGTAGGGATCGAAACGCGTTTCGTTTTTTCCGGTGCGATTGCCGAAAGCCTGCCCCATACCCCGTACACCTGAGACTTTCCGAGTGTTGAAACGACCGCCCCAGCCACCATATTCAGGATGTTCAGGGACATTCAGTCCGTTTGCCAGAAAATATAGAAAGCCCGGCGTGTCGCCTTCCCAGGACCAAATCCGCGTGGGATAATGTTCGCCGAAAGGCTTGCGCGCCTGCACATTCCGCTGGAACCATGCGTCCTCTGGAGTCCATCCGTAGACTTTCGTGTTGCGAATGTAGAGAATATCCGGGAAATTCTTAGCGACCCAGGCACCGCAATCGTCTTGACCCAGTACATCGTAGATGCGGACCTTTCTTATGAATTTCTTCACTTCTTCCGAGCTGCGGGAGTTCCTCACTTTCCAAAGCGCCTGCGCAATCGGACTCATGCCGGCCCAAGTGGTCAGCCAAACTGGACGAGGATCGTCCCTGTCCACAACGGAGATGATCCAATCGGAACCCGGGGTATCCTTCCCCTCACCTACGCCGTCCATATGGGCGACCAGCGGGCCCTGCTTCACGATGGAACGGATGTGGTCAATCGTCGGGTAGCCAGAAGCCTGCCTGTGCAGGTTCGGGAGCACTTCCGCGAACTGCTCCACCAGTCTGTGGATGTACTTGGTGCGGTTCGGCTCTGTGGTCCAAGCCATGGCGCTCACGATGCCTTCGATGTCCACCATGTTGGAACACACGAGCAGATGCACCATCGATTGGGTGTCATCCGGATCGAAAGCAGCATTGGAGCCGGGATCTTGCCCACCCAGATCAGTGACCACCACGATGCGAGCTTTTTCAGAAGAGATCTGCGCATGCAGGACGATGCATTGAACGGATATCAGCAAAGCGACCCAAACAAATGCGATTCTTTTTATATTCATGGGTTTTTATAGATTTCAACGATTACTTTCCCATCTTTGCCCAACAGGCCATAGCTGTCTGATGTGCGACGTGAGTTTTCAGAGAGTACCTTGATTCGGTTATTCAAGGTTGTTGCAACTTCGACAACCAGGGTGTTGTTGCCTGTCCAAAGATAAGCACTGATGTCGGTGCGGGTGTCGGTCAGGCTGACGGGGACATCCTTGCCGTTCAGTTTCAAACGGTAGGCGAAGTTCACGGTTCCCAGATCTACGATAGCCCCCATGGAAGGATTCCATTCATCCAGCGTAAATTCGCCTAAATAAGTTCCGATACCTGAGACATCCTCAAGTCCAGGAATCTCTCTCCACGGCTTCAAGCGCGACAATTCGAGAGAAACAGAGCAAAAGCGAGTTTCGGTAGGAATTTCACCGGGGTTCCAGGATGCGACATCCAGTTTCCAGTCTGAAATCTCGATGGATTTGACAACGGATCCGACAGCCTTACGAACTTTGACAGCGTGCTTCTTTAAGATGTTTCCCCTGTCGAATGCGATGATGGTCGAAGAATTACCTGCCAGAGCGACCGTCAGAGTCGTTTCTCCTTTCTGTCTATCAGCGTCAGAAACGGAATGTACTTCGCCAGACCAGGCGTCCAGAACGTAAGGTTTCCCTTGCACGCGGAAGGTCACCGGAACGGACGTCGATCCGTAAGGGGTCTCGACTGGAGTACCATAACCCCAGCCATATTGCATGCCGCTGTTGACATTCGATCCGCGGTTGTAGATGTAGAAATAGTCAATATCTCCATCCTGACGGTGAAAACCTACCAACTTGTTGTCGCTGTCATCCTGATGGAAAGATGCGGTCGGGAATATTCCCGAAGACTCAAGCGTCTCGGGAACTTCATTGTGGCTGGCGACTTGATGGACATTGGGGAGAACCATCAGTTTCGCCATCGTCCCGACAAGTTCCGCATCAGCGTCAAACCCATCGCTATAGAATGTCGACTTCGAAGGGGCTTCTCCGATCAGGAAGACCGGGAGACCCGCCCGGGCAAGTTTCAGGATTTCCTTAGCAGCCTGCAGTCCAAGATGTCGATCCCCGTTCGCAGCCGCTTCATTGCGAAGATTGAGCGAAACATCGACCAACAGTGCTTTGTAGGATGGCCCATCCGGACACAGGCGGGCATCTTTCACCTCGACGCCGTCGAACTGCAGGTTCGACAAACTGACGAAGTCGAACGTGTAACCCATGTCCTGCAGCAAGCCGCCATCCTTGTACCAAACGTCCCCGTCCTTAACTGAGAAGGAAGCGTTATCCCAAAAAGATTCTCTGAATACGGCGAGATCCATCTTCGCAGTGCCTTGCTTAAGGATATATCCGTTCCGAGCGATGAAGCCTGTCACTGCCGGGGCCATCTCCCACAACGGTTCGGTTCCCCAGCTATTGGAAAATCCGTCACGGCCGAAACCTTCCCAACCTTGCCATGAGACACCCGGAACAAACCCGTTCGCATTCCCCTCTCCCGTGAAGGTTCCGTTGTAGTTGTAGCCATGCAACGTGATGTTGTTGACGCCTGCCGAGAAAGCCCGCTGCACGAAGAAAAGCAGGTTGTTCCAACTCTGCGCATGGTTCTTCCCCATCTCCGCCTGTAATTCAGCGTTGTATTCCTTCCTATCGGTCATGTGGACTGCGCCCGACTGCGCGCGGATGTTGTCAAAGGAATTGCGGATCATCATCATCTCGCCTTCCGGAATTCCAGGAAACATGGATGTGGAAGCCTGCTCCATGTACTTGCCGTAAGCGGTTTGGTAGCGGAGATTGGCGCCATGTTCCTCCAAGAACTTCTGGAGGGGCTCCAAGTGATTGTGGTTGAAGAGCCAGGTTAAGACGGAATAGTAATCGGCGAGGATCTTATCTCCGCGGCCAGCGAAGGTTTCTTTTCCGAATCCGCCTCCGAAAATGCCGCCATAGGGGCCGCTACTTCCTATCACTACGCCATTGTTGACGGCAGGTAGATATGGTGTAATGTCATAGCCTTTCAGATTCTTGAACGTTTCCACGAATTCCGGCGTCCAGTCCACTTGGGCGCGATACTCAAGTGAATCGCCGAAAAGGCCGGCCAGATACTCCAGCAAACCGATTTTGTGAAGTTCATTAAAAACCGGACGATAGTAATCGATGACCGCCTGCGTGCCGGCCATGCTGAAGTGGTCGATGACCGGGAATCCGCCCTTTATTTCTCCAACCTTCTCGTTGCGATAGAAGCACAGAACCCAGCCGTCCTGCGAAGCCGGAGGGGACCAATTCAGGAGTCTTTCTCCGTCCGAGCCTTCAAAAACAAAAGCAGTGATGTCTTGCAGTGAATCCCATTCTAGGTTCCCTTCCGCATTCTTTCTGGCCGCTACAATGGCAAAACAGTCGGGGGGGAGAGCCCCAGAATAACCTTCAGGTGACACATCCGTGCGGTCACATCCCAATTGGATCTCCACGCCGTCAGAGTCGGTCTTCAGCAGCGGACTTGCTATCGGCCAGGCAGGTCCGATGGTAAACGTTGCCGTCATGCCGTTCTTTCCAGCTTCGTCCAGAACGACCTGCATTGTCTTGTTCCAGTTTTCCGTCCCCCAGCCATAATCAGGGACACCCACTCTGGAATCAAAAGCGACCAGTTCCACATCACCAAATCCGGCCTCGGACAAATCCGCGATCTGGGACCGAAGCGTCGTTTCGTCAGTGGCGGCCTGCGGGATCCACATCCGCACATGGGGACAGTATTCCCGCCCCGGGTTCGCAAAATTGAAATCGCTTTCGGGTGAGGAGTTGCAACCGAAAGCCACTATCAGAAGGACGGGCCATGTATGGCATACTTTCATATTCATTTTAAAGCATAAGAGGGGATGTCATATTCTCATAGCATCCCCTCAGTTTATGAAAATCTTCTAAAGATTAGTCCCAACCAGGGTTCTGCTCAAGTTCGGCGCCGGAGTTGAGTTGTCTTACGTTAAACGGGATCGGGAACAACGTCCAGGAAGGGAAAGGCTTCCCTTTGAAGACCGGGTTCTCGTTCGCGGCGATGGAATAGTTCTCCAATTGATGCTTCATGACTTCATTCTGCCCATTTCCGCCCATCCTGAGTAGCGTAGGCCAGCGCATCTCTTCCCAGGTGAGTTCACGAGCGCGCTCATCCAGGATGGTGTAAATATCCACCTCGCTGGCGTCAAACATCTTGGTAGCATTGGCTCTAGCGCGAATGACGTTCAAGTCAGCGGCCGCCCCAGCTTTGTCATTATTACGGAGTTTCGCTTCCGCGCGAAGCAGATAGGTCTCCGCGGAACGGGCGATGTACCAATCGCGTCCATACTGGTTAGCAAAAGCGGAAGAACCGAATGCAGTGTGTTGTTTCATATCCCATCCCCAATAGTCTTGCATGGAAGTCTTGACGGAGATTCTGCTGTAACGGCAAGGATCGAGCAACATGTCCGCGGTGATGGTCTGGCCAAAGTACATGCTCCGCGTGTCGAGAACAATAGGGTCGCAGAGGTTGACCTGGGCATTTCTGTCATCCGTTGCGAAATCGCCTTCCCAAATGTTAACGTCAGCATAGTCGGAAGACCCGATGATACCCCAGGAACAACCACCAAGATAGGCGTCCATAACCCCGCCGATATATGTCTTGGGCACTTCCCCCTTCCAAGGACCGGAAGTCCCGTCAACGGCTGCGATTTCCGTATTCCAAGTTAGATCTCTGTAAGGAGGGCCTACGACCACACCACTTTGCGGACGGTTGGTGGTACCGCCGGAAGCTGCGTACACTTCGTACGTCGGAATCAAGACGAGCATGATGGCTTCCTTGTTAGCAGGATCCTGATAGTTGCCCAACTGAAAGAGATCGAAGAAGGTGTTCCCGTCCGGCCTGTAACTCGCCACGCCGTTTCTGGAAGTACCGTCATCTTTGGAACGGGCACCGAAGCGGGCCGTCACGATGGGGTGCGCCGAAATGACGGCGTCAGCTTTGCCGATGGCCTTCGTATAGTAATTTTTGTCCCCCGTCTCGACACCGGCGGCCAAGTAAGCCTCTGCAAGAAAATGCTGAGCGACGGATTTGGTCAGGCGACCGGCAGGAGCCGTCGCGGGAAGCATGGCTTCCGCCGTTTCGAGATCCTCGATGGCAAACTCATAGGTTTCCTTCCGAGTGGAGCGACCATAATCGAACTTCAGTTCTTCCGTGAACTTTTCGACGAGGGGAACACCTCCATAACATTCGCCCAAGCGGAGATAAGCCCATCCGCGGAAAAATTTCGCCTGACCTTCCAGATTGGCCGCCTCCGCCTCCGTAACACTGGAGATGGCAAGCCCGTCCAGAGCCAGGTTCGCATAACTGGCGAGCGTATAGAGTTGATTCCAAAGTTGACTGAAATTACCGGAATTGGAGGTCAGCGCCCAATAATTATTGAAAGAACCCATAGCCGACGCAGCGGGCTGTGTGGAGCCCAGCACATCCGATCCGTCCCCGTGGAGGAACGTGCCACCGACACCGCCACCAAACAGTGTCATGTTATAGAGGTGTAAGTTCTGAAAATAGCGGTAAGCCGTTACCACGGCTGCATCGACCTGGGATGCTTTTTCGAAAGCGTTATCCTTCGTGTAGATGGTCTTGGGCTTTTCGGTGAGGAAGTCCTCGTCGTCGCAACTGAAGAAAGAGAAAACCGCTGCGAGACCGAGCGTAAAATATATAATCTTTTTCATAATCGTATCCATATATTGTTAGAACCTGACATTGACGCCGAACGTGAATGTTCTGGCAAGCTGCTGAGATCCAGGATTGCGAACCTCAGGATCACTGAATTCCCAATTCGGGGCGATGAAGAAGAGGTTCTTTCCGGACACATAGAACTGTGCTCCGGAGATGCCGGCCTTCCTCAGGAACGTGCCGCGAAGATCGTAAGACAGACTAACGTCCTGGAGCCTCACGAAGCCGTACTTCTGGATGAAGGAACTTCCATTGGACAAGTAGGCGGCGCGAGGATATTTGTCGCTCGGATTTTCTTCCGTCCAATAAGGGTGGTTGACATTACTCAAATACTGCATAGCCTCGGAAGCAATGAAGGCTCTGGCATTAGATGACACACCGTACATACCGCCCGAAAAAGAGCCGTTCAACATGAAGTAGAGGGACCAATTTCCATAGGTGAGGGTGTTCGCCAGGGACATCCGGAACGCTTCCTTGTTATAGCCGAGGATTTCACGGTCCGAAGCGGTAATTCTGCCGTCCTCGCTGCCATCGAGATTCGCCCACATGGCATCCCCAGGAGCGGCACCGTTAGCAGCGATGTAATCCGTGTCATTCTTTTGTACGATGCCGAGAAACCGGTAGCCGTAGATGGCGCCGAGGGACTTGCCTAGGAAAAGTTGGTTTGTAATATCATCCAATCCGTCACCGTAGAGTTCAACTAATTTGTTACGGTTCATCGTGAAGTTCAGGGTAGAGATCCAGCTGAACTTACCCTTCCTCATAACATTCACCTGAAGGGAGGACTCGATACCCCAGTTGTTCACCTGGCCCATGGTAGCAGACTGCTGGCCGATACCTGCGCCCATAATCGGAATCTGGCGGTTGAAAATCTGATCCGTGGTCTTGGACGTGTAAGCGTCTACTTCCCAATGAAACCTATTCTGGAGAAAATCGGTTTCAAAGCCGAAATTCCAAGACGTGGTAGTTTCCCAACCGAGCTCGGCATTCCCGAGCGTAGAAAGACGCTCACCGAAATAGATACCGTCACCAAAGTACACCGATTGTCCGCCACCCATACCCATGAGCATTCTGGAAAGGGTTCCATAAAGGCTGGAGGGACTGATTACCGTTCTTGCCCCAGGAAGCCTTGAGTTTCAAGTAGTCGATCGCTGTAAGACGGTTCTTGAAGAACGGCTCGTCGGAAATCGTCCAAGCGAAACCGAAGGCCGGGAAGGTTCCCCACTTTTTGTCGGCCCCGAACACGGAACTGCCGTCCCGGCGTACGGACGCATTGAAGTGATACTTATTTTTGAAAGAATAGTTCGCGCGGGCAAGATAGCCGACATCCGTATGGAGGTTGTATGTGATGTCTGAAATCTGCTGGGTGTCGGCATTGTTGAGGCCGTACACGCCGAGGCTCGTATTTCCGAGTCCGGTGAAACCGGTACCGGTCACCTCGTGCGCGTCCGTCTTGTCGTAGTCACGTGTGTAGACCAACGTGGCATTCACATAATGATCGCGGAACGTGCGGTCATAGGTCAGAATATTGTCCAGCACCCAAGACGTGCTCTTGGTGTCGGCAATGGAACCGTTGGCCCGACTGAGGTACTTGTCAAACGTTGTGGTCGTGTACTCCGTGTCTGCAAGCTGGATAGCGTTCTTCTCATAGGTAAAGTCACGGAGAACGTTGTTCCGGACGGTGTAATTGCCCGTGATCTTGTAGCTGAGGCCTTCCAGCCAAGGAATCTTGATGTCGATGTTTCCGCCGAGAGTAGCACTGTTGCTGCGGTTTTCACGATCACGTCCCATTTCCACGTTCCACAGTGGGTTCATGGCGCTTTCCTGGGAACCTCCGACAATGAATTTTCGAAGGGTAACGCCATCTTCCAAATAGGGCTCCGCCCAAGGAGAAAAGTAACGGTTGTACTGGGGACGGACGCCATCGTCCCGCGTATCGGCCCAATTGAAATTCATCCCTACGGAAATGTAATCGTTGACCCGGGTATTGAAGCGTCCTGTTACGGTCTCCCGGATAAAGCGGTTGCCTTTGATGAAGTTGGTGTTGTCGGAGTAGCCGACACCGAAGAGATAGTTCATGCCGTCGGAGGCACCGGAAACGTTAAGAGAGTAGTCTTGACGTACACCGGTCTGGGAAACAAAGTCATGCCAGTCCGTCTGCTTTCCTTTTTCGTAGTTCGCCCTTTCCAGATCCGAGAGCCATGATGTAGTACCCTGCGGATTGCCATTCTTCGCATTGATGAAATCAATGTACTCATAGCCATCATAGAGGTCAGGAGTATAGTTTGGCTCGTTAAGGGCAACAGAGCCTCTGAAGTTGATCATCGGCTTGCCCCTCTGCCCCTTCTTGGAAGTAATCATGATCACACCGTTGGCTGCCTGTGATCCGTAGGCAGCTAGGGAAGTGGCATCCTTCATGACGCTCATGGATTCAATGGACGAAGGATCGATGTCCATCATGGAACCCTTGAAGATTACTCCGTCAAGGACGATGAGGGGCTCACCTCCCCCGGAGATAGATTTCTGTCCGCGAATTCTCATCGTAGGAGAGGCTCCGGCCAATCCGGACTGGGACATTTGGAGACCGGGAGCCATGCCGCGAAGCATTTCCAGCGCATTGCTCCTGGTCGTGTTGGAAACCGGGCCCTCCCCTACATTGTAGGTGGCGACCGAACCCGTGAAGTTGGCACGCTTCACGGCTCCGTAGCCGATGACAACGGTCTCTTCCAGCATCTCCCGGTCTTCTTCCAAGACAATGTTGAAAGAACTCCTTCCACCAACGGTGATCTCCTGCGAGACGAAGCCGATTGAAGAGACTTCCAGAACAGCGTCGTCGGGAACGGACAAGGCAAAGTTACCGTTTGCATCCGTCATAATACCGATCGTTGTGCCCTTCACGAGGACACTCACGCCGATTAGCGGTTCGCCATTGGCGTCCACCACTTTACCTGTGACGTCACGGTTCTGTGCCAAAGCAGAAGACACGAACGCCAGAAGCGCCACTGCGATCAAGAATAATTTTCTTTTCATGCGTAATCTTTTGTTAAATGATGATTGGTTTTTCGTTAGATTATAAATGGTTTTTGTGTCATTAAAAATCTTAAAGTCAAAGTTAAATGAACATGTTTTCAAAAAAATATCAAATTCTTTGAAATACTATTCGTTTTTTACAAGTTATCTAAGTTACCCGGTCGTTCGGCCACCCTATCTTCTGCTGCGCTCGGATTCTAAATCTACCCCATCCCGAGAGATGTTGAAGGCAGTACAAGCGCTATTTCCAGGATTCCGCCCATAGTTTTAAAGTCGCGCCGACAATGCCGTCCTCTGCATATCCGGGTTTCAGACGGGAGCCGATGACCTGAAATGTCAGGTGGTGGGAAGCGTTGTCGGAATAAATGTAACCGCTTTCGTAGGGACCGTTCGCCAAAGACAGCACCATTGTCTTGGATGAAGGAGATTCCGCCTTGATGCGCATGCCGACCTCCGTATAGATCTCACCGCTGACGGACGGAAGGGCGATGTTGCCGATCCGCAACAGGCCGACACCGATTTTGACATCCGGGCCGTCCGTGTAGCCAGGATCGTAGTTCTCGCGACCGTTCTTGTCGATGCGCTCGCGGCCCGGGCAGGTGACGACCGTTCTGCCGGCCCAGATGGAAGGATTCGTCTCATACCGGGTGTCATAAAGCATGGTACGAACAGCATTGTTGCCGATCATCAAACCCAGCATGTTGACGTAGTCCATCTTGCGGCGGATGACCTCGCGATGGGCGGGCAGACGTTCCGCGGGAATCTCGGAACTGGTAAAGCTGGGCTGCCTTGGAACGTTGTCAGACTTGCCGGAAGCATTGGGCTCATTCCGGTTCGCGGACGGAAGAACGCCTTTTACCTGGCCTTCTCTGAAGATGGATGTATAGGCCAGTTTCGGATTCTGGTCACCGGATGCAGCCTGACTGAAGAGCGCCACGGTCTTGCCACCAAAAAGGTTTTCCACATAGTCGGAAGCAACGCCCGGAAAATCGGGGCTGACAACACCGCTGATAAAGTAATTGACCGGGTGCATGCCGTAGTTCATCATCACCGCGATCGGAACGTCATCCTCGCCCATGAAGGTCAGCACGGCCAGCGTCTTGTCGGAAACGCCTTCCCAGTTCGCTTCTTGGCTCCAGCCTTTGTTAGCCGTGTACAGGTCCCTGTTAACATTCAGATCGATTTGCGTCGTACCGAAGCCGACACGGGCGGGAGCAACGTTCTTCTTGGCTAGATCGACGGCCTTCACAAGAGCGTCCTGGAGTTCCTGCGGACTTGGATGGCCATTGCCGATCCCTCCGGTGGAGGGGCTGTGGGAATGGGTCCCGCAAATGATATAATTGTCAACCGGACAGCCGGTAGACCGAGACGACAGTTCGATGGCTTCTTCCGCTTGGCGCATGTCTCCGTCTACGGAAACAAGTACCGCAGGGTTCTTTCCATCCGTCATGTAGATGGCGCGCACACAGATGCTGCCGATGATGGTATCCGTCTTATTGACCAACTGGGAAGGTAGCGGAGTAACGTCCACTTTCGCTGCGCCGACCTGGATCTTTTGCGCGAAAGATGCTGTCGGGACGAGTGTCAGCGCAACAATCGCAAATATGATCTTTTTCATTTGTAAAATGATTTAACAAGTTGTGTATGAGGTGCTCGATATATATAAATGTAAGGAATCAACCCCTACTGAAACGTTTCAATTTCTCTAAATTTCTATTCAAAACCGACAAAGATGAGAGAATTGTCCATTTACAGGAATATTTCTACATTTGCGTCAGAATGAAAACGCTTCCGACCTATTTGTTGATTCCGGCAATACTCCTCCTGAACAGTCTTGCCGCAACGGCGCAGATTTCCGAATTCTCCACCCGCATATCCAACGTCCATGTCAACAACATCGTCCAGGACAAGGACGGCTACATTTGGTTCGCCACCGCCAATGGCCTCAACCGCTTCAACGGGACGAACTACACCGTGTTTCACTCCACCCTGTCCGAAGGAGGTCTGAACAATGACAACGTCTTCGACATCGCTTTCGACAGCGAAGGTCGTCTCTGGTACGGTTCCGAATGCGGAATGGGATACTGGCAGGGAGGTCGCTTCTACACATTCAACGATGCCGTCTACAATCCTGTCAACCGCGTTCTCGAACTGGAACCGGGTTACATAGTGGCCATGGGGCGTTTGGGCTTCATCAAGTTTGACGCCAATCGTCTCGGCCGAGTCGAAAAGGGCTACTACGCAGCGGGAGTCAACAGTCTTGAGAACATCCTCGTCAGCGATCGCCATGACGTCTGGTTCACCCGCTCCATCAACGACAGCACGTACCTGGACATCCTGGACAGCAACTTGGAGCCGATCAAAGAATTCGCGCTGGGGAAAGGCGTCGCGGTCCATTGTCTCTCTTGCTGCCCTTCCAATACCGTCTGGTTGTCCACCTCCGAGGGGCTGCGCTGTTACGACACACGGGACTACCAGGAAATCCATACCCTGCACACCGGCATCAAGGATTTCGCAGACAAGTCGAAGATCCACTTCATCCTCCCCTATTCCCAAGGCAGAATCCTTTTCGGATTAGCCGGCAGGGGGATGTATCTCTACAACCCCGGAACGGGGCAGTCGCAGCGCATCATATTCGAGTCTACACTGAGCATGAATGAATATGCCTGTTTCGTGGACAAAGACTACAACATCTGGCTCAGCGACAAGACAAACGAAGTACGGTTCATCTCGTCGGACAAGCCCTACACCAACATATTCAATTCTTACAAAGGACATTCGGTAGACCCCAAGTTTCTATATTTCGACCGAAACGGACGCCTGCTGGTCTTGAACGGCGGAAGGATTCTGACGCTTGACCCCGATACGGGAGACATCCTGGACAATGGCCGGGAAGACAAGGATTTTTCCTACATGTATATCGATTCCCAAGATCTCGTCTGGGTCATCACGGATCACAACAAAGCCGAGGCCTACCGCCAGACCGCTAACGGTCTCGTGCTGGAAAGGAGAAGTGTCTTCTCCAGAGGGATCAGTTCCCTGGCTGAGATGCCTGATCACAGGATAGTGGTCCCCGTACTCTATGACCTGGAAGTCCTTCAACCGGACGGACGGATCGAAGGCTTCGGAGAAGATAACGACTTTTCCTACACCCATGTAGCAACGGCCCCGGGATCCCGGCGCGTCTTCCTGTTCACGGTTGATGACGGTGTGTACGAAATCCAAGAAAACCGTTCACTCGCCCGCATCGGAAATGAAAACATCCCCAACGTCTGTTCTGCCCTGGTAGCACGCGACGGAACCATCTGGCTAGGCACCTATCTGAATGGTCTCGTCCACGTGGAACCGGCGACCGGACGAACCGAGACCTACGGAAGGGCCTCCGGCCTGATCAATGGAAACGTCCGCGCCATACTCGAAGACAAGGACGGCAACATCTGGTTCAGTACGCCCTCCCATATCACCAAATACGACATCTCCCGCAGAGTTTTTTCCGTCATCCATGACGACCAGTTCAATACCGGCATGTCTTACAACCTCGGATGCGCGACCGTCGGTCCCGACGGCACGCTGTTCTTCGGCGGCACAGGCGGCATCACTGTTATCGACCCGGCCATCAAAATCCAGGACAACGTCGAGATCCCGCTATCTTTGGAATATGTAGCCGTAAACGGAGAAGAACTACCGGAATGGCCATCCCGGCTCAAACTCAGCCACGACAAGAACGCCCTCGAATTCCGGTTCGCGGGATTGGACTTCCGGTCAGGTGCCCTGCTGAACTACTCCTATCTGCTCGAAGGGTACGAAGACAACTGGAACTTCACGAGTTCCAATGATATCCTCGCCTCCTACAGCCATCTGCCCGCCGGGAAATACACTTTCCGTGCCCGCGTCCGCAACCAAGATGGAAGATGGAGCGAGAGCACAATCTCGCTTCCCATCATCATCCGTCCTTCGCTCTGGAGCAGCATTTGGGCCAAGATCTTCTACGCTCTGCTGGGGCTCGCCTTCATCGCGATTCTCATCCGGTTACTGGCACGGTGGCGGCTGCATCAGGAAAGGATGGCGCTGGACCAAGAGCACATCGACATGGTGACGAACATTTCGCACGAATTCCGTTCTCCGCTTTCGCTGATCTACGGACCCTTGAAGGAACTATCCGAAAGTCCGAATCTGAACGAACGCGACCACGGACTCGTGACCCTGATGAAACGCAACGCGGAACGACTCCGCATGCTTTCCGAACAAATCCTCAGCACATCGAAAGGTGAATCCCGAGAAGAACGCCTAGCCGTTTCCGAAGGCAATCTCTCCGACCTCGTGAATTCCGTCGTGGATAATTTCCGGTTTGCCATTCTGGAAAAGAATCTCGAACTGGAGACCAAAATTCCCGATGGGATAACGGGCTTCTTCGACGGAGAAAAAGTGGAAAAAATCCTGAGCAACCTGATCAGCAACGCCATCAAATATACCCCGGAAGGAGGGTGTCTGAAAGTCTCTTTCTGCGCAACCTCCCAGGATGCCCAAGTCTATGTGTACGACAACGGAGAAGGGATTCCTGAGGACAAGCGGGACAAACTCTTCGAACGTTACGAAAGGTTCGGGGCAGAGAAGTCCAAGCCCGGTATCCGAGGCACCGGCATCGGCCTCAACTATTCGCATCACCTGACGCGGCTGCACAAGGGCGATCTCGTCTACCGGCCAAACGACCCGAGAGGATCCATATTCAGACTGGATATTCCCATCTCGAGAAACTCCTATGCGGGAGAAGACTTCGCAACGTCGAATTACTTCGTCATCCCTGAACGAAGCGAACTTCCCGTTCGCCCGTCCACAGACGAAAGTCAGGAAAAGAACGGTACCCTACTGGTGGTGGAGGACAACCCGGACATCCGGACATACCTTTCTTCGCTCTTTTCAGATAGATATCGTGTTATGATCGCCTCGGACGGTATGGAAGCCGAGGAAAACCTCAAGGTCGCGGTTCCGGACCTCGTGATCAGCGACGTCATGATGCCGCGCAAGAACGGCTACATCCTCTGTTCGGAAATCAAGAACAGCCCGGAACGGGGCCATATTCCCGTCATCCTTCTGACTGCGAAAGCGGATGCGCAGAGCAGCATCGAAGGACTCCACTGCGGTGCCGACGCGTATATTCCCAAACCCTTTGATCCGAACTTCCTGAAGGCCACTGTCGAAGGTCAGATCGCCAACCGGAAGCGGGTCCAGGAGCACATCCTTAACCTCACTTCAACATCGATCCGGCAAGAAGAGCCGGACACCGACGTTTTGAAGGCGCTAGACCGTGAATTTCTGGATAAGATTCACAAGATCATGGACACACATCTGGAAGAGGAAAACTTCAATGTCAACGATATCACCCGGGAAATCGGGATGAGTTACAGCAGCCTCTACACCAAAGTAAAAACCTTGACGGGCAAGACGCCGCTCGACTTCCTGAACACCTACCGGATGAACATTGCCATGGAACTCCTCAAGGGCGGGAGATATACGGTGAACGAGGTCTCCTACAGAGTAGGGGCCTCGTCACCATCGAATTTTTCCCGAAACTTCAAGAAGCAGTTCGGAATTCCTCCGAGCACCGTGAAGTGATTCACTGGGAATTATTCGGCGTGATAAATCAACTTTCCGGTCTCGGGATCGCGGGAAAACTGTTTGAAGAAATCCCACATCACTTGGGCCGTCGGCTTGAAGTTCCAGTGACCGTAGTCCACCACAGCGCAGATCTTGATGATCGGCATGTCGCCCTTGTAGAGTTGTCCCATCTCCATCTTGATGCCTTCACCTTTGTTGGTCGTGACAACCTCACGATCGCGTAGCGTCATTCCGAAGAGCGGATCCTTGGAGAAATCCAGATCCTTCACCACATCGATACCGTTGATGATTTGGTAGACATTCCAAGCGTTGAGATAGCTGTTCCCTTTCCAGTTGTCCGGGGTGAAGAACGGCACGACGTCGTCCGCCGTTCCGAAGACGGAGCAATACGGAATCTCAACGGCACCCCTCTTCTGGGTCGCCTCGGCCATGATGGACTGGTAGTTTGAGAATGGATTGGGACGCGCGCTCTGGCCGGGCATGCTTCCGAACAAAGCCCCGGAATGGCCACCTACGGCAGTAAACAGGTGTGACTTGCGGATGCCGAGTTGGGTAGCGGTCATGGAACCGGCAGAAAGGCCTTCGGCATAGATGCGGGAAGGGTCGAGCTGCGGGTATTGCCCCAGCAGCCAATAAATCACGGATTCAACACCGTCGTGCCCCATCGCGGCGGCGGTACGGCTGCCCTGCCACTCCATCTCGACCACGAAGAAGCGCTCCTTGCCGGCCACCTCAAGAAATCCGGAAGTCTCAGCCTGGGTGCGCGGATCATTGGCATTGCCATGAAGCAGCACCATCACCGGCACGCTGCGCTCGGGAGCTCCGTTCATCAGTTCCTTGGGCCAATATTCATACCATAGATACGGGAGCGACTGGTTGTTGCCTGAGCCCTGAGGGACGGTCACGACTTTGCGCTCGATGTTCATGCGTTCCCAAATCGTGAACGGTTCCAGTTCGTAGGGCCCATACTGTCCGAAGGTCGCGCCCATGTAGTGGGTGTGCTTGTAGTTGTTGTAGCGGAAACAAGTGCTGAAGACTTTTTCCCAACAGTCGTTGAAGATCTCCGGAAGGGAAGCGTCCGCATCGCTGTTAACTACGACCTGAAGCAACGATTCGTCAGCGTGGGCAGCGTTGAAAGCCTTGTAGTTCCTAGCCACTTTGTCGGCATTCTTTCCGGCCACGTAGGCGGGGACACCATAGGACTGGCCCTTGAAAGCCTTGGCAGGTTTGCCGCCTATGGTCAGAATACCGGCCAGGTGATCGGCTGCCTGGGGAGCGATGACGGCGTTGACGAACGTGGCGCCGTTGCCGATGCCGATTACCTTGAGGTTGCCGGAGCGCGCCCGGTTGAACATCGTCTTGAAGGATTCGAAGTCCGCGGCGTTGTCATACTTGTCCCCGATAGGGTTGATGACATAGGCGCTGACATGGAATGTCGTATCGATTCCGGCGGAAATCATTTCCTTGACGAGGGCTTCGGCGGCATCCTTGTCCAATTTGGTGTCCGGATAGATGAAAAAGGTCGGAGAATAGTTGCTCGAACGGCCGTAGAAGGTGCTGGAACCGAAACCGGCACGCTTGGCATAAGCGACATTCTCCGGATCCGGAGTCTGCTGAAACATCGGGCCGCGGCCGGGGACATTGCCCTCACCTCTCTGCGGAGGCTGGGCCATCAATGAAAGCGAAGCGGCAAGCACAATCGCGAAAATAATCGTTCTTCTCATGTTCTATTTTATTGTATAGTAAACAAATAAGTTCCTTGATCAACTTCTTCCACACGGTACGATCCGTCCGACGGGACCGGTACATAGACCGTCGCGCGGCAACCCACCGGGACGGTGACTTCCAGTTTCCCGGAAGTTCCGTCGAAAGACACCGTGGAAGCGACCCTGCCATACGGCGTCAGGTTGGAATAATGCACACGGGAAAGCTTCTTGGAGAGAATCGGACGCACGATCACATGCTTGTACGCCGGCTCGTTCTCATCGATCTGCACCCCGGCCAGATCCTCGTAGAACCAGACCAATCCCCCGCCGAACATCGGATGATTGCGGGAATTCTTTCCATCCCATTGCTCCCAGGTGACTGTAGCGCCCTGCGAGAGCCAATAGCCGAAACTAGGCATGTCCCGCTGGCTCATCACATCGACAGCCACATCGTTCAAACCGTTTTCCGCCAGAACCTTGAAAAGGTAGCGGGTGCCGAATATTCCAGTATTCAAATGGTTGTGATTCTTTTCGACGATTTCCTTGCAGAGCGTCTCCACCACGCCCGGCCTCACTTCTTCCGGAACACCCATCGTCAAGGCGAAAACATTGCTTCCGAAGTCTCCGAAGGTACAACTGTCCGCCTGGTAGAAAGCATGGAAGAAAGCGTCACGGATGCCGTCGGCCATCTCCGTGTATGTTTTTTCGTCCTGCACTTCACCTAACGCCCGAGCTGCCCGGGCCGTGCGGTCCGCGCAATACCAGTAATAGAAAGTATGCACCAATTCATCGGACGGAAGCCCCGTCGCCGGAGACCAGTCCCCCAGATTCAGCCAGTACATCGGAACATCGCTCCCTACAACGCCCTTTCGGGAATACATGGTCCCCCGCGGCGTCTCCCAGCTCTTCATATAGCGAACCTGCTCCTTCATGGCAAAATAGTTGTCGCGCAGTTCATCAATGTCACCATAGTAACGATAGAACTCCCACGGCATCACGTTCATCGCGGCCCCCCAGGCCACTCCACCGCCGCAACCGGGCTGCCATGGGGCCCCGTTGGGCACATAACCGGACTCCACATTCTGCGCGTCCCGCATGTCGCGGAGCCATTTTTTGTAGAAAGCGGCTGAACCGAAATTGCTCATCACGGTAGGACATACTACCTGGCCATCCCCCGTGTAGGGAGAGCGCTCCCGGTGCGGACAGTCGCTGGCGATGCCGCCGTGCATGTTGTCCAACTGGCTGCGCTGCCAGATTTCGTTGATCCGGGTAAACAGGGTATCGGACGTGCTGAATTCCGCCGTAAGCGGCACGTCGGTGTTGACCGCCTCGGCCACCAGCTGCGAAGCCTTCAGGTGATCCACCCCGCGGATGATCGCTCTGCGGAAGACGTACCAGGTGAACCGGGGCGCCCAGTTGACGGGCTCGTCATCTTTGAATATGTACTGCTGGACTCCGAGTGGCGACTCGCAGATGTAGCGCACGTCCAGCGTATCCCCGGCCTGGCCGGAAACGCCTTCCAGGGCAATCCAACCGGATATTTCCTTGCCGAAGTCCACCTCGTAGGAACCGTCCTCCCGCTTTTGAAAAGAGATGGGAGCGAGCCGCTCCGTAACCTTGTCTGTCGGAGAGGTGTGCGCCGTCAGATCTCCTGTGGGCGCCTTTCGTATGACGGCAGGCTCCCAACCCTCGTCAGAGTCCTCCGGAGAAGCCCATAGCGGGATCTCACGGTTCGCATCGTAAATCTCCCCGTGATAGACATCGTTGTACACAATGGGGGATTCGCGCGCTTTCCAAGACCCGTCCGTAACGATGGTATCCATCTCGCCATCGGCATAGGAAACTTCGATCTGGCAGAGAAAGCGCGGGCTGCCGAAGGGATTGACCCAACGCGCATAACTGTTGTAAAAGCCGTTGCCGACCACGGCACCGACCGTATTCAGCCCCTTCTTCAGCTCGTCCGTGATGTCATAGGACAGGTAAAGTACGCGTTCTCCTCGGAAATGGTTGTCGATTGTGATGCCCCGCAACGTAGCGATCTCGGGACGATAAGTATAATTCGTGAAGTTCGGAACCAGACAATCGTCGCCGATCTTCCGACCATTGGCATAGAATTCAAAGTAGCCCAAGCCGGTCACGAAAGCCTTGGCGGAAACCACTTTGTCCTTCAGTTCAAAAGTCTTCCGGAACAGCGGAGCGGTACCGTATTCCCGGCTGGCTTCTTCGCCCTGCCAAGGAGCGCCGATCCACTGCGCGCGCCAATCCCCGGGCTTGAGCAGCCCCATGCCCCAACGAGCGGGCTTGCTCCATTTGGAGACCTTTCCCTCCCCATCGGTCACCTGTACCCTCCAATAATAGGTTTTTCCCGACTCCAATGCGGCGCCGGCATAGCGCACCAGATAGGATCGGTCCGATTCCACGATACCGGAATCCCAGACGAGATTCGTCTCGCCGCGCAATGCCTTCTCGGAGGTCGCCACCTCGATCCGGTAAGCCTTCTGAACGAGCCCCTTCAGGTCCGGAGAAGCGGGAGTATTGATCCAGGACAACCTCGGGGCAAGCACATCGACCGCCATCGGGGCCGGCATGTATTCGCAGGTCAGGGAAGTCGGATTCAGCGTGCTTTCAGGGCCGCAAGCAACTGCCAGCAGAACAGAGAAAGCGATGTAAAGTCGTTTGGGGATTTCGAGCATAACTTATCCATTTGGGTTCATAGCAAATTTAGACCGAACCAATGGTTTCAGCCTATCGAAATCATTATATAATCTATCGTATTCTTCAATTTTCAGCGCACGGACAACTTTCCTGCCAAGACAGGAACCCGACTCGCAGGCGCCGGAAACTTCTTTCACCGGTTCTGCGACATGCTCTTCATGATACTGTTCCGCAGCCGACAGGGAAGAATGACGATTTCGCCCAAGCGATCAAAGGGAGTCGCCGAAGTCCTGCCGGAACTTGGCGGCAAGATCCTCCTGCCAGTAGCCGATCTCCTTCAATCTTCCGAAGAAGAAGCGGAGAACTTTCGGTTCTTCGACCCACTCCAGGCCGCCGATCAGATGGCGGTTGTCGTAGGTCCACTTCACGCGGTCCGCGCAATATTTGACCTGTGAAAGGGTGAACACGCGGCGCGGCATGGCGAGCCGCAAGAGTTCCAATTCAGCGAAACGTTCCGTCCCGTCCGGTTCCCGCTGTTCGCTGAGGGTGCCTCGCTCCATTCCCCTGATTCCTCCGGCGATGTAAAGAGCAGCCGCGAGGGCGGCAGCAGGATACTGGTCGTGCGGAATGTCCGGCAGGATTTCCGAGCAGTTCAAGTGCGCGCCCAGACCGCCAGCCGGCTTGATCACCGGAACACCATACTGGTCCAGCTCGTTCACCAAATATGCGATGAACTCAGGACCCTGGCTGATGTATTCCATGTCCAACGATTCCAGCAGCCCGACGGCCATGGCCTCCATGGAACGGACTTCCATACCGCCGTAGGTGAGGAAGCCTTCATAGAGGGGGACGAATCCCATCATCTCGTTGATGTACTTCTTGTTGTGGGAAGTAATGATCCCGCCGCGGGAGAAGCCCAGCTTGCGGCCCGAGAAGTAGATGATGTCCATCTTGTTGGCGAGAATATGATAGATCTCCCGGGTGGACATGTACTTGCATTGAGCCTCACGCATCTTCATGAAGTAAACGTTGTCCTGCAGGAGAGAGGCATCAAGCACGCTCTTGACGCCGTAGTCATGACAAATGTCGGAGACGGCAAGCATGTTTTCTAGGGAAACCGGCTGGCCGCCAATCAGGTTCGTGCCGGCTTCGACGCGGACGAAAGCAACCTTCTCGGGGCCGTAGGTTTCGATGGCCTTCTTCAGGGCCCTCAAGTTGAAATTGCCTTTGAAGGGGTCTTTGCTCTGGGGAATGAGTCCTTTCTTGTCCACAAGTTCAACCACCTCACCGCCCAGACGGGTGATGTGGGCCTTGGTCGTGGTAAAGTGAAAATTCATCAGAGCGACCATACCCGGCTTGACATAGGCTTCCGCGAGAATATTCTCAGCAGCCCGACCTTGGTGAGCAGGAAGGACGTAATCCGTACCAAAAACCTGCTTGATAGCCGCCTTGACGCGGTTGAAAGTTTCGCTGCCGGCATAGGCGTCATCCGCGATGCTCATGGCGGCCACCTGTTCATCCGACATCGCGTTGACGCCGGAGTCGGTGATCATGTCCATATAGACATCCTTGTTCTGCAATAAAAAGGTGTTGTTTCCAGCCTGCTGGATCCGCTTCAAACGCTCTTCTACGGGAAGAAGGGAAAGCTTTTGGACCACGCGTACTTTGTGCATTTCCAGAGGAACCTGGTTCTCTGGTTGATAAAATTTTACTTCCATATTCGTTACGTTCGTCTCATTTTACGTGAAATTGAGACAATGTACGCATTTCTTGATATCTTTGCAACTGAAATGCTAGGAACAATCGTAAATACCGCTTGTATCGTGGTCGGAACCCTGGTCGGAACCCTTTTCAAGAAAGGGCTCGGGGCGAAATATTCCGACGCCCTTTTCAATGCTATGGGCTTGGCTTCCCTGGCGTTGGGGATCGGTTCCTTCGTCATGAATATGCCCAAAAGCGAATTTCCGGTCCTGTTCATCCTCAGTCTTGCCATCGGGGGGCTGGCGGGAACGGCGCTGGATCTGGACGGCCGGGTGAAACGGCTGGTGTCCAAGCACGCCGGAGAAGGGCTGGCGAAGGGGCTCATTACGGCCAGTCTGTTGTACTGTGTCGGAACCTTTTCCATCGTTGGGCCGGTGATGAGCGCCCTCCACGGGGACAACACCTTCCTGTTCACCAATTCCACGCTGGATCTGGTAACTTCGATGGTCTTCGCGACAACTTTCGGCATCGGGATGATCTTGGCGGCGCCGATCCTGTTCTGCTGGCAGGGGATGTTCTACCTCATCGCCAAGGTCGCATCCACAAGTCCGATCCTGCAGGGGACGCTGGTCAACGAACTGGCGATCGTCGGCGGCATCCTGATCCTTTCTTCCGGCCTTTCCATCCTCAACATCAAGGACTGCAAGACCCTCAACTACATCCCGGCCCTCCTCGTCCCCGTCCTCTGGTTCCTCCTGAAAAGCTGGTTCGGATTCTGATGGATCCTGTCCTTTTCCGATTATCTCTTTTCATCACACCGTATTTCTCTCCGAACAGCATCAACTTCTGGTTCAAGTCACGGAAAATCCACGGCAATCCGGGCCTGTGACGGGCACGGAGAGCGTTGCCAGGACCGGAACAACGGCAATTCGGGCTCGGGCAAAGAACTTATCCCCTTCGCAGGGGGTCGTCTGACATTCCTCGCGAGCGGGAAAAGCACGGGGCTTCTCTAGGGGCAGAGGGTTTCTACAAACCACGGCCACACCGATCCAGCCCACAGGCGGCTGTAACGCATATTCACGTGGCAAGTCCCCCTTTTTAATGGCCATGTTGCCACCGTGAACATGCTTGTGGCCATGTCCAAGGCATATTCTTGTGGCCGTGCTTCGTAAAAGATTTCCGCCCCTATTCCGCGTGTGCTTGGCAACATTCCAGACGAAAAACCCGGAGTCGTGCCCGTGCATAAACAGGCTTTTGCCGCCGCGTGCGCCCAGCGGCCGACCGGGCATGAAGAAAGCCGGCTAAAATCGCTTTTTAGCCGGCCTCTTACGTGACGCGGAAGGTGAGGGATTCGAACCCCCGGAGCCTTTCAGCTCAACAGTTTTCAAGACTGCCGCCATCGACCGCTCGGCCAACCTTCCATGATGTTGCCCCCGGGACAAAACCCGGAAGGCCTGCAAAGATATGCAATTTTTTCGCCTCCGGCAAAGCGGGGTCAGACTTTCTTTTTCTCTTCGCGAGTGAAGAACTTGAACTGGAAGAGGATGAGGTAGAGGGCGCCTACGGTGACGCAGCTGTCGGCGAAGTTGAAGACGGGGGCGAAGAAGAGGAAGCGGTCGCCGCCGACGAAGGGAACCCAGTTCGGCCAGGTGGTGTCGATGATGGGGAAGTAGAGCATGTCGACAACTTTGCCGAAGAGAAAGGGGGCGTAGCTTCCGCCGAAGGTGGCGACGACACCGGGGGCGGATTCACTGAATATCAAACCGTAAAAGAGGCTGTCGATGATGTTCCCCAGGGCTCCGGCGGCAATGAGGGTGAGCCCGACAAGTACACCGCAGGGAACTTTCTGGTCCGAGTCTTTTTTGCGTACAAGCCGGGTGATCCACCAGCAGAGGAAGGCGAAAAGGGCGATCCGGAAGATGGAGAGCACGGCCTTCCCGACAGTGCCACCGAATTTCATTCCGAAGGCCATGCCCTCGTTCTCGATGAACAGGATCTGGAACCAGTTTCCGATCACGGGAAAATGTTCGCCCAGGGACATGTTGGTCTTGACGAGGATCTTCATGACTTGATCCACGACAACCAACAAGAACCCCAGCAACAGGAGACCTTTGCCCTTGGAGAGTTTCACAACCGAATCAATTCTGTCCTTTCTTGGCTAGCATTTCCTTGGCTTGTACCGTAAGGGTCGCGTGCGGCACCAGGCGGAGCCGCTCCTTCGGAATCAGCTTGCCTGTGGCCCGACAAACGCCGTATGTCTTGTTCTCGATGCGGATCAGAGCAGCTTCGAGGTTCTGGATGAACTTGTACTGACGCTGCGCCAACTGGCTAGCCTCTTCCTTGGAAAGCTGATAGGCCCCATCGTCTTCGACCGTCTTGAAAGAAGGGGTCGTGTCCTCGATGTCGTTGCTGCCGTTGTGCATTACAATCTGACGGAGGGTATCATATTCCTTTCTGGCCTTGACCAGCATGTCCTGAATGATGCCTCTGAATTCCTCGAGTTCCGCGTCGCTGTAGCGGGTTCTCTCGACAGTAGTTTCCTCTTTTGCCATAGTCTTTACGGTTTATATTGTTGATGATTTAGTGACTTTAATTTTCACTTCGCCCTCTTCCCACTCCACGTCCGAAGCGCCTCCGGCATCGGAGAGCGGTCTGACCTCGATGGACTTCGCAAGTGTCTGCGAAGCCACATAGTTCCGGAATCCGCAGCGCAAAGAAGCATCGATCTCCGCCGCGGTTCCACCGTCGGCGAAAATGCGCACCTCCACCTTGTCCGTAACGTCGAAGCCGCCGCTCTTGCGCAGGTTCTGGATCCGGTTGATCAGTTCCCGGGCGACTCCTTCCTTCCGCAGTTCATCGGAAATCTGGACGTCCAAAGCAAGGGTAAGCGGCCCGTCGGTGGCCACGAGCCAGCCGGGCATGTCCTCGGATGAAATTTCGTAATCCCCCGGCTGGAGAGTAACGTCACCCGTCGGAAGCGCCAGCACATAGGCTTCGCCCGCGGTTTCAGCGTGCTGAATCTCCGTGATCCGCGCCTGGCTGAGTTGGCCGAAGGCGGCGGCGATTTCCTTCATACGGGAACCGTATATCTTGCCGAGTGTCTTGAAATTCGGTTTGATCTTCTTCGTGATGATGCCGGCGGTGTCGGAAATGAGCTCAGCCTCCTTTACGTTCACCTCGCCGAGGATCAGATCCTTGACCTGCTCGAACTGCATGCGCACCTTGTCGGAAATCACAGGCACGAGGAGTTTCTGAAGCGGCTGGCGTACCTTGATGGACACTTTGCGGCGCAGGGCCAGCACCATCGAAGACGCGCGCTGCGCCAGCTCCATGCGTTCCTCGAGATCCTTGTCGATCACGCTTTCATCGCAGGAAGGCATGATGACGTAATGCACGGACTCCTCCCCGTCCGGAACGAGATCCAGATAGAGCCGATCCATGTAGAAAGGAGCGATCGGAGCCGCGAGAACAGCGATGTCGACCAGCACCTCGTACAGGGTCTGATAGGCGGACAGCTTGTCCGCATCCATATTTCCGCCCCAAAAACGTTTCCGTCCCAATCGCACATACCAGTTGGACAAATGATCGCAGACGAAATCCTGGATCAGCCGGCCTGCGGTCGTAATGTCGTAGTCCTCGTAAGCGGCACGCACGTTCCGCCTGAGGGTATTCAGCAGTGAAATGATCCAGCGGTCAAGTTCCGGCCTGTCGGCATAAGGCACCTTCTCTCCCGAAAGATCGAAGCCGTCCACGTTGGCATAGAGGGCGAAGAAGGAATAGGTGTTGTAGAGCGTTCCGAAGAATTTGCGCCGCACCTCGTCGACGCCTGCTTCGTCGAAGCGCAGGTTGTCCCAAGGCTGGGCGTTCGTGAGCATGTACCACCGGAGGGCGTCCGCTCCGTACTTGTCGAGTTGTTCGAAAGGATCCACCGCATTGCCCAGGCGCTTGCTCATCTTATCCCCGTTCTTGTCCAGTACGAGACCGTTGGAGATCACCACCTTGAAGGCGGGGGTACCGCTCACCATCGTGTGGATGGCGTGCAGGGTGTAGAACCATCCGCGGGTCTGATCCACGCCTTCCGCAATGAAGTCCGCCGTGCAACCGAACTTGGGAGAGTCCAGGTTGCGGAGCCCTTCCTGCGCATACGGCATGGAACCGGAATCAAACCAGACGTCGATAAGATCCAACTCGCGCATCATCTTCCGGCCGGAATCGCTCACCAGGAAGATCTGGTCCACGTAAGGGCGGTGCAGGTCGATCTTGTCGTAATTTTCCAAACTCATGTCCTCGGGATCGAAGCCGTTCTCCCGGAGCGGATTGGATTTCATCACGCCCGCGGCGACAGCCTTTTCGATCTCTGAATACAATTCTTTTACACTGCCGATGCACTTCTCTTCCTTGCCGTCTTCCGTTCTCCAAATCGGCAGCGGCGTGCCCCAGAAGCGGCTGCGGCTGAGATTCCAGTCCTGAATGTTTTCGAGCCACTGGCCGAAACGGCCCGTTCCGGTGGACTCCGGCTTCCAGGTGATCTGCTTGTTCAGCGCCACCATCTCGTCTTTGACGGCCGTAGTCTTGATGAACCAGGCGTCGAGGGGATAATAGAGCACCGGCTTGTCGGTCCGCCAGCTGTGGGGATAACTGTGCGTGTATTTAAGGATCTTGAAAGCCCGGCCGTCCGCCTTCAGCATCATGCAAAGGTCGAAGTCGAGGGTCGGGGCATCTTTCGGGAGCGAATCATCGAAAGCATTCTTCACATAGCGGCCGGCAACCTCCCGATAGGAAGGGTCGACATGCGTGCGTACATATTCAGGATCCAGATCTTCGAGGGGGAAAAAGCGGCCTTCGTGATCAACCTGCGCCTGGCGCTTGCCCTCCTTGTCGATCACCATCATGCCGGGCACGCCGAAATTGGCGGCCACGCGCTTGTCATCCGCGCCAAAAGTCGGCGCGATGTGCACGATGCCGGTCCCCTCCTCGGTCGAAACAAAGTCCCCGGAAACCACGCGGAAGGGTTCACCTTCCTCGACCGGACGGAACCAAGGGAAGAGCGGGTGATAGTGGATGCCGACCAGATCCGCGCCTTTCACGGGCGCACCCAGAATCTGCCAAGGCACCAGCTTGTCACCCGGCTGGTACTCGGCGAGGGCAATCCCCTCGGCTTTCGGATTGAACCAGGTTCCCGCCAATTCCTTCGCCACGAGGTACACCGCCTCTTTTCCCGTGTAGGGATTGAAGGAGAGCACGCGGACATAGTCGATGTTCGGCCCCACGCAGAGCGCGGTGTTGGACGGCAGGGTCCAAGGTGTCGTGGTCCAGGCCAAAAAATACACCGGGAAGGTCTCCGTCCCGAAGACAACCTGCGATTCGGCGTCCTTGATCACCTCGAACTGCACGGTTACAGTCATATCGGTCACATCCTTGTAGCAGCCCGGCTGATTGAGTTCGTGGGAACTCAGTCCGGTGCCGTCGGACGGAGAATACGGTTGAATGGAATAGCCCTTGTAGAGGAGTCCTTTGTCGTAGATTTTGCGGAGCAGGTACCACAGGGTCTCGATATAGCGGTTGTCGTAGGTGATGTAAGGGTCGTTCATGTCCACCCAGTAACCTACGCGCTCGGTCATGGTTTCCCACTCCTTGGTGTACTTCATCACTTCGGACCGGCAGATCTTGTTGTATTCTTCGACCGAAATCTTGGTGCCGATGTCGTCTTTGTGGATACCGAGTTTTTTCTCGACACCGATTTCGACGGGAAGTCCGTGGGTATCCCAGCCGGCGCGGCGGTTCACCATAAAACCGGTCTGGGTCTTGTAGCGGCAGACCGCATCCTTGATGGACCGAGCCATCACGTGATGGATGCCCGGTATGCCGTTCGCGGACGGCGGACCTTCAAAGAAGATGAATTCGGCGGCTCCCTCCCGAACCTGCAACGACTTCTCGAATGCATGGTTCCGCTTCCACCTGTCGAGGATTTCATTCCCGACCGTCACCAGATCCAACCCTTTGTACTCTTTGAATGTCATAATATTCTTCCTAATTTTGCATACGGACCTGGCTGTTGCACCATTCCCGATTTGAAGGTGTAAAGATAGTCAATTCCGCGTTTTCTTACAATAGACCATGAGCGTAATCGACATTATCCTTCTCCTGCTGTTCGTTCCCGCCGTTTTTCACGGCATATCCAAGGGGTTCATCGCGCAGGCGGTCGCGCTGTTGTCTCTGCTCTTGGGGGCCTGGCTCTCGTTCAAGTTCTCCGCCACGGTCAGTGCCTGGCTGCAGCCCTATCTCGATGTCTCGCCCATGGCGCTGCACGTCATCGCCTTCGCCATCATCCTCATCGGGGTCTTCCTGGCGCTGCTTCTACTCGGAAAGGCGCTCACGGGACTGGTCAAGCTGGTCATGCTTGGCTGGCTGGACAAACTGCTGGGAATCGCCTTCTCGATCATCAAGATCGGGTTGGTGGTCGGGCTGGTGATCCTGCTATTCGAAGCGTTGAACACGCGGTACGAGTTGGTGCCGCAGGCGATCTTGGACAAATCCGTACTTTACAAGCCTGTCAAGGAGGTGGCCGATGTCGTGTTCCCCTACATGAAAGAACTGATATTCAAGAAATAATGGACAGAATTATCCTCATTGAAACTTCTACGGCGCTTTGCTCGGTCGCCCTGGTCGAAGACGGCAGGATCGTATCTGTCCGAAAGAGTTCTGAACCGCGCGCCCATGCGTCCCTTACGGCCCCTTTCGTCCGGGAAGTGCTGAACGAGCGCGGACTTGCCGTCCACGATTGCAACGCGGTGTGCGTGAGCAAGGGGCCCGGATCCTATACCGGCCTCCGGGTGGGCGTGTCGACGGCGAAGGGGCTCTGCTTCGGGGCGCGTCTTCCGCTGATCTCCGTCGGCACCCTCGATACGCTGGTCTGGCAGGCTCTGGACGGAAACCTGCTCCCCGATTCCTGCCGGTACATCGTTCCAATGATCGATGCCCGCCGGATGGAGGTCTACACGGGGGTGTTCACGCCGGATGCCGTTCAGGTCGAGCCGACGGTTTCCCAGGTTGTGGACGGGAAGACTTTCGGCCGTCAACTGGACGAAGGCCCGGTGCTCTTCATCGGGGACGGAGCAGAGAAGTGCAAGGCGGTGATCAACAGCCCGAACGCGCATTTCGTGTCTTGCTGCCCGGAAGCAGCCGCGATGCTGCGTCCCGCGTTGACAGCCTTCCACGCAAAAAAATTCGAAGACCTGGCGTACTTCGAGCCCTTCTATCTCAAGGAATTCATCGCCACAACCAGCAACAAATTTTTAACAAAGCAGCTATCATGAAAATCGGTATGGCCAGCGATCATGCTGGATTTGAGTACAAGAGCAAATTGATTACCCTCCTCCGGAAAAAGGGTTTCGAAGTGGTGGATTTCGGGACAGACAGTCCCGAGAGTTGTGATTATCCGGACTACGCGCACCCGCTTGCTTCAGCTGTGGAGCAAGGACAGGTGGACTGCGGCATCGCGCTTTGCGGCACCGGAAACGGCATGGCCATCACGCTGAACAAGCACCGGGGGATCCGGGCCGGACTCTGCTGGAACAGCGAAGTGGCGCGGCTGATCCGGGCACACAACGACGGAAACATCCTCGTAATGCCTGCCCGCTTCATTTCATATGCGATGGTCACGCGGATCGTAAACACCTGGTTCTCGACCTCCTTCGACGGGGGGCGCCATCAGCGCCGCATCAACAAGATCCCGACCCGGTAATCGTTCCCGTTCCCTTGGAAATTCACCCCGTCATAGCGGACCGAAATTTTCTGGCATCCAGTCGGCTAACGGACTCCATCGCGGACTACCCCGATGGAATCCTGCTTCCCGTCGACAAGCCTTACCGATGGACATCGGCGGATGTCATCCGCAAACTCAAATGGGCTGCAGCCAGGCATTTCCGCAAGAAGAACCTGAAGGTCGGCCATGCCGGCACCTTGGATCCGCTGGCCACGGGCGTCCTGCTCGTGTGCATCGGAAAAGCGACCAGGCGCGCCGAGTCGCTGCAGGCCGAGGGGAAAGAATATGTAGCCGGAATCACGTTCGGGGCCACGACCCCATCCTACGACCGCGAAAAGGAGATTGACCGCCGCTATCCGACCGACGAGGTAACAGCGGAAAGGCTGCGGGCGATTCTGCCGAGTTTTCTCGGGGAGCAGGAACAGGTCGCTCCGCTGTTTTCGGCCAAATCCGTGGACGGGATCCGAGCCTATGAGCTTGCCAGAATGCAGTATAAAGCCGCTCACAAGGAGAAGACCGAGGTGATGGAAGGTTTCGACCATTCGGTCGCGGAGCTCCTCCAACGGCAAAAGATCTCCATCACTGAAATCGAACTGCTCACCTATTCGGCTGCCGGCTCTCCGGACTCCATTTCGTCTTCTCCCCCATTGTCTCCGTCATGCGCAGGCGAAGGTCTCCGCCCCAACCCCCGCATCAACGTCATCGAACTCGACGGACTTGATCTCCCCCGCGCCGACATTCGCATCGTTTGCAGCAAAGGCACCTACATCCGCGCCCTCGCCCGCGACATCGGCGAGGCCCTCGGCTCCGGAGCCTTCCTGGACAGCCTGCGCCGTACCCGCTCCGGCGCGTTCATAGCCGGCGACGCCCTTTCCATCCCCCAGGCCCTTTCCCTCCTCAACTAGCCCGGCATCTCTCATCCTGATTATCGTGGTTCCTCGCTATCGGTTATAGGAAATTATCCGCCACCGGGCGATGGAAAAGAAATATCATTGCCGCAGCCGGAATCCCGGAGAGGCCCATTCGGCCATCGAACCAGAAGACGTGAACGGTCCGGCGTCCGTCCCTCCGGTGTCGTAGATCAGATAGCCTTCGAGATCCGACCGTGACAGAATGAAATCACGAGCGGCTTCCAGTCCGATCACCATGCAATAGGTAGCGTAGGCATCGGCCGCGACGGAAGAGGGGGCGATGATGGTGGCGCTCAGCAGGGAATGCGAGACGGGATAGCCGGTGCGGGGGTCGATCGTGTGGGAATATTTCAAACCATCCTTTTCATAGTATTTCCGGTAGTTGCCGGACGTAACGACCCCGCATCCCGTGCCGGAAGACAGCCAGACGCCGTTCAGATCGGCTCCGGGGGTCATGTTCCCGTCCACGGGGCGGTCTATCCCGATCGACCAGGGTTCCCCGGAGGGATTGACGCCGTCGCAGTAGATTTCCCCGATATTCACAAGCATGTCCTTCACGCCGATGGAACGGAGGTAGGCAGCGATCCGGTCGCAGGCGTACCCCTGGGCGATCGCATTGAAGTTCAGTTTCGGATGCAGATCGGGCACCCTGGACCGCATGTTTTCGTCCAGTTTGTCCATCCCGCAAACCGCGAGCAGACTGTCTACCACAGTGGCGGAGGGAAGAGAATCCGTCGTGAAACCAAAGCCCCAGGCGTCGAACAGCGGACCTGCCGCCACATCCAACGCCCCGTCGGTCTCGGTGTAGAACTTGCGCGACAAGGCATAGACTTCCCGGAAGGTCTCGTTCGGAACGACCGCCTCTCCCGTATTGAACCGGCTCAACTGGGAACCTTTGTTGTAGCCGGACAGGGTCGTGTCGATATGGGTCAGGATGGCGTCGATCTCCTGTTGGATCAAGGCGGGCTTCGCGCGAAGCCGACGGGGAACCCCTTCCAGGTTGATCTTCACCGAATATGTACCCCCCTGCGCATAGCCGGTGAACTGGATATATCGATTCCGCGGCATGCAGGATCCCGCAGCCGCCAAAAGAACCAGGACGGAAAGACAACGAAGAAGCGGTCGGAATATATTCATGTGCAATATTAATCATTTCCGCAGAGATGAAGGCCGCCTTGGACTGGTTTTTGCTGAAAGATTACGGATTTTGCGATAATAATCCGATATTTGTAACATGATGCGTGTTTTGAACTCTATGAAATCCCGTACACTGTTCACGATAACCGCCCTGTTTCTTGCGATCGCGTCCTGCAAAAAGGACGACAAGAAAGATGACACCGTTTCGGCGTCTCTCTCGGGGACACTCAACTTCACCATGCCGACTTATGTCAGCAGAGGCTCCCCCCTTTCACTCACCCCCTCGGGTGTCGTGAACCCGACGGGTAGCGTAGGCTACTACTGGACACGTTCCTGGAGCAGCGCGAAAGACACGACCAAGCTTGAGAACGGTCCCGGCGACGGAACATTCACCTTCACGGCTCCTACGGAAATCGGTCCCTACTCCGTCAGCTGCGTCGCGTTCGCCGCCGGCTATTACACAGCCAGCGCGTTGAGCACCTTCTACGTTGTCGACCCGGCACTCGGAAAGACCATCACCGGACTGGGCATCAACCCCGCCTCCGATCCATCCTTCACAGATGTCCGCGACGGAACAACCTACTTCACGACAACCGTCGGAGACAAAGTGTGGATACGGTCCAACCTGACATATTCCGGTTCGGGCGCATCCTTTGAAGGATGTCCCGTCATGGACGGCCTCTTCGGCCGCTACTACACGTGGGACGAAGCCAGCAATGCCTGCCCTCCCGGCTGGCATCTACCCTCCGATGCGGAATGGGCTGCCTTGGCCAGCGCGGCCACGGGCGCAACCTTCCAGGCCGGAGAAGCGTTCAAGGGGGCAGCAGGCGCCTTGATGGCAAACGCGAAATTCCTGGACGAGCGGATGTGGGAGTTCTGGCCGGCCGTAAACATTACCAACAAGACGGGAATGTCCATTATTCCGGTCGGCTATGCGATCGATGCCGAAGGGAAGGTCCGGTTCAAAGGAGGCAACGATTACGCGGCTTTCTGGACTTCCGACACCAACGAAACGAACGGTGTTTACAGGTATCTGTACGTCAGCAAACCGGATGTGCTCGCCAGTTATGGTGACCAGGTGTCCTTCCGCGCGTCGGTACGGTGCGTCAAGGACTAGCGGAGATCGGTAATTATATAAGAATCATCCAGCGTCTTTTCGTCGAATCGGAAAGGCGCTTCTTTTTGGTCGGAAAAGATCAGATTCCGGAGGGTGAAGGTGGAAACGGAGCCGTCATTCAGCTTCAGTTCGGCGCCCAACAGTTCACTGGTGCCGCTTTTGAAAAACATCTTGAACTGGGTGATCTCCGTATGCCCGAGGACCTCCTCCCGCGGGCTGAGGATTGAGACGTCGGCCATCTTGTCGCCGAACTTGGACGTAGCGTCTGAAACCTCGTCGAAAGCTTTATCCACCACGGTAAGCAACAAAGCGGGATTGGCGGCGAAATCCGTCTCGGACAGATCCACCGGTTCGATCACCGCCTCCTCGGCCACGCGGTCGATGACCCAGCGGGTCTTCCCGTCACACCAGACCTCGAGGCCGTCTCCCTTCAACAGAAAAGAATCGCCCTGCACCTTCACGGATCCGGAACCGTTCAGATTCGTCCGGTCCTTTTTCAGGGTATAGGAATAGTCGAAGGAAACGCAGGATTGCGAAACCCGGGTGATGAACTCCGTGAGCGCGTCGCTCTTCGCTTCGGCTGTGAAACAGAGCGTCAGGAGCGTAATGCCGAGAAGGCCTATTCTGGAAAACGTCTTCATGCCTTTCTGCAAATGCAGAAGTTGTGCCAAAAACCGGGAATCAGCTTCTGAAGGTCGCCAACACATTCTCCAGTTCATCCAGACTGGAAATCAGCACCTGCCGCGGCTTTGATCCTTCCTGGGGACCGACGACACCGGCAGCTTCCAACTGATCCATGACCCGTCCGGCCTTGGCATATCCCATGCCCAACCGCCGCTGGAGATCCGAAGTGGAGCCCCGCTGGGACATGACCACCAATCGCGCCGCCTCTTCGAAACGTTCATCCAAATTCTTCATATCGACGGCGCCGGGAACATCGTCGACGGAAGACTCCGGAGCAGGTAGATAGTAGGGGGTGCTGTAGCTCTTCTTGTGCCCCTGCTGGCCGCCGATGAAACGGGTAATCCGATCCGTCTCCGGGTTGAGGATAAGCGCGCACTGGATTCGTTCCATTTCAACTCCGGAATAGTAGAGCATATCGCCCTTTCCGATCAGGTTCTGAGCGCCCGGAGAATCCAGGATGGTCTGGGAATCCACGCGAGAGATAACCCTGTAAGCGATCCGGGTCGGAAAGTTCGCCTTGATCTGGCCTGTAATCACATCCACGGAAGGGCGCTGGGTCGCGATGATCATATGAATACCGGCGGCCCGCCCCTTCTGTGCCAGTCGGATGATGGAATTGGTAATGTTCCGAGCGATGTTCTTCGACTCCCCGCCCACCGACATTGTGAGATCGGCATATTCGTCGATCACTACAACCAGGTATGGGAGGAAGCGGTGACCGTCAACGGGCGGAAGCTTTCGGTCTTTGTATTTGTCGTTGTAGAGTTTGATGTTGTTGACGTAAGCCTTGTTCAGCAGGGTGTACCGATCGTTCATTTCCACACAGAGGGAGCGGAGGATCTTGTCCGCCTTGTCGGGGTGTTTGACGATGGAAGCGTCTATCTCGGACTGTTCGTCCTGCGCGTCCGGAAGGACGGCGAGATAGTGCCTGATCAAATTCTCGTAGGCAGTGAACTCGACCATCTTCGGGTCGATGAACACGAACTTGAGTTCGGAGGGGTGCTTGGCATACAGCAACGAGGTCACGATCACGTTCAGCCCCACGGATTTGCCCTGTCTTGTCGCGCCGGCGATGAGCAGATGCGGAGAATCCGCCAGATCGAAGACTTTGACTTTCTGGGTGATGGTGTAGCCGATGGCGACCGGAAGTTCCGCCTTGCTTTCCCGGTAGGCCGCGTCGTTCAAGACCGCCTTGAGGGGCACCACGGAAGACTTGTCGTTGGCGACTTCGATGCCGACCGAATCAGCAAGGGCGACAACTCGCACGCCCTTGGCATGCAAATAGATACCGATGTCATCCTGTAGCCGTTTGATGTCGGCGATCTTGACGCCGGGAGCGGGATAGACTTTGTAGAGGGTAACGGTCGGTCCCACGATGGCTTTGACATCCTTCACCAAAATCCTGAAATTCTCCAGGGTCGCGCGAATCTTGTTGTTGTTTCGGGTCAGTTCCTCATAGGATACATCCTGACGGGAAGTGGCATAGTCATCCAGCAGATCCAAGGTGGGGAATTTAAAGTTCGGAAGGCCTCCGTCTGCCAGATCGACCCGGTTGTCGATCCGGGGCAGTTCCTTTTTGACCTCGGTGGAAAGTCCCTCCCCTCGTTCGATCTCCAGGGACGGGACATTCTCCGCCTGCGGCTGTGCGCCGGGAACCGGCTGGTCCGGCATGGAGACTTGCTCGGTAACGGGCTTGTCCGGTTCAGGAACCGGCGCTGCTTTCGGTTTCAGGACGGAAGGACCGGGTTCTTCGGCCGGAGAGACCTCCTCCGATTCCTTCTCCTCAACCTTCGGCTTGCCGTGTTCCGCCACCCATCGGGAAAAGGGCTTGCTGACAATGAGCAGCCAGAGCACGGCCAGCGCCGCGAGAATCAGTCCGGTCACGATTCCTCCGACCAGACTGGCGGACCATCGGACGACGGATTCCCCGCACTGTCCGCCGAGACCGCCCCCGAAAGCATTCCCCATTCCGAAGAGATCGGATACAAAGGCCAGGATGAAGGAAACGATCAGCGCGCCGGAGACCGCCACCAAGATGGTTTTCAGCAAGGAATAGCGCCACCTGCGCAGCAGGAGACGCGCCGCGACGGCAAAAAGGATGATGATCAACGCCAGGCTGCCCAATCCGAAACATTTGCGGACCAGAAAGTCGGCCCAGCGGTAGCCGAGCTGGCCGGCGATGTTGCTCACCTCAACCGACTGATCCCCGACCGGAGAGGCCAGCAGACTTTGATCCGCCTTCCAGGTGAAAAGATAGGAAACGGTGGAAAGGAGAGTGAATACCGCGAACAACGCAACCACGATGCCCGTGATCTTGGCGAGCCTGACTTGGTCGCCTTCATCCATATTTTTCCAAAACTTCAGCATTATTTCCTGCCCTTCCGGCTGCCTTTCTTCTTGTTTCGGTTCTGGTTCTGGTTCAAGTTGAGCCCGGGACGCGAGAAATTGGAGTCCATATTGAGCTTGGTGAGTTCCAGGTCGTCAGGCACCTGGATCCGGCCGTCGGACAGTTTTTCGATGTCGGCAAAAATCGTTTCGTCGGCCACACTGTCCTTGTTCCAGATCAGATACTGCTGCCGCATATAAATGGCCAGAGAACGGATCATCGCGCGCCTCACCTCCCCTTCCTGCTCCGATGCGATCAGATCGATGATGCTTTCGATGTTCCGGCCGTAATGATTGGCCCGGATGGGTTTCTTCTTCAGCGGAATGATCTGAGGAGGGACTTCCCGCTCCTCCGGAAGGGGTTTCGGAAAAGGAGCGTCAATGTCTAGATCGTACCCGGCGATCATGAAAAGGTGATCCCAGAGTTTGTGCTCGAAGTCATCCAGGGTATGTGCCTGGGGATTGAGCGTCTCCATGACCTTGACCACTGCCCGGGCCTGCTCGCTGCGCTTCGCGCGGTCAGGTATTTCCTTCAGTTGTTCCACCATTTTGAAGACATTCCTGCCGTACTCGGGCATCTGGAGTTTTTTTCGTTCCGTATTGTAGTAGAGCTTGATCGAATCTTCACTGCTTTCCATAAAATTGAATGTTTGTTGAATTACAAATATAACAAATATTATGCACTCTTGTGATTGAAAATGAATTTCCTCATCGGCAACAACCCCCGGAATCCTGCGCCGTCATGTACGTCAGAAAAGATTTGGGGAAATCGGAAGGGTGACGACGCGGTCTTCGGGGACGTACCAAATTGCCGCATCGACCGCGGCGTGGCCGAGCCTCCCGTAGATCGCGGCATAACGGGCGATCTGCTCGAGGTGATCCGGCCTTTGCGCGCCGAATTTGTAGTCGATCACAGTCACCCTTCCGTCACGGAGCACGACCCGGTCCGGGCGGAAGGTTTCCCCGTCGATGTCGACGAGCGAAGTTTCCGTGAAGATCGTTCCTTCCTCAGGAGCGTCCGGGAACCAGTCCGGGTGCGCGGCGATGCGGGACGAGAGCAGCCGCGCGGCCTCTCCGGCCTCGTTTCGGTCCAGGTCACCGGCCCGGAACGCCCGTTCCACGGCATCAGAAAGATCGGAGGGCGTGATCACCGCGGACAGGATGTCGTGCAACACGATCCCCTTGCGGCGCGGCTTGAGTACATCGGTATCCGAAAAGAAATCCGCGGCATCCGTACGGAATTTCAGCCGGTCCCCGAGCGGCCAGGACGGGTAGCCCGGCTCCAATTTCCCGCTTTCGGTGGTTTCCCGCCGCATCACCGTGAAATCGTACGGCTGTCCCTTCCGGAAAAGGACCGGGGTGTCCCCGTCAGCAGTTTCACCGGGTTCCTGCAGTGTGGTCTGCGCGAATCCCCGGACGGCTCCATATTCCTCCAGATAGTTCCGCAGGATGCCTGAAAAATCACCATCGGGCTTGCTGTCGGCGCGCGCGATGACCGTCATGCCTTTGGAGGCGCGGGTCAAAGCGACATAAAAGGTGTTGATGTTGTCGATGGCCTGCAGCCAGCGTTCCTCCAGATAATCCTGCTCGAACAGGGTATTCTTGCTTGTGCGGGACAGGAGGATGTCGTAGGGCATGTCCCCGATGCCTTCAAGCGGGGTGTCCTGCACGTCCGGAACGCTCCAGCGCGAGGATGGACGGAACAATTCCACCTTTTCCGCAAACGGAAAGATCACGTAGGGGAATTCAAGCCCCTTGGATTTGTGGATGGTCATGACCCGGACCGAATCGGCGTCCGACGGGGAACTGATGACGGGATCCGCTTCATCCCAGGCCTTGAGGAAGGTGTCCAGGGCATTCCCGTTCACCGCGACATGGTCCTGGACATAGTCCATAAAGGACTGGAGATACTGCGTTTCCCGGTCGAAAGACGCCGATTCAACAGCAGTATCCGGTCCATCGACGGAATCCCTTGCGATCCGGATCAGCTGTTCGCAGAGATCTAGCAGGGACTTGCAGGCAATGTCGCCCGGCACCAGTCCGGACCGAAGCGCCAGGAAGGAGCCGATACTGTCCTCCGGATTGTGAAAGCAGGAAATCAGCGAGACTAGTTTCCGTACGGCGGGAGAAGATTTCAGTTTCAGGGAATCGTCCGAGATCACATCGATGCCGCTGTCCATCAGGTGGCCGGCGATTTCGGCTCCTTCCCGGTTGTTCCGGACCAGAACGGTGATGTCCCCGTAGCGGGCGCCCTGCTCCTTGACTTGGCGGATGGTCTGCAGAACACTGTCCAGTTCCCGGTCTTCCGGACAGAACAACACCTCCACACTTCCTTCCGCAGCCTCCCGCAGCCGGACTTCCTGCTTTCCCGACCGGTCGTTCACCCCGTAGAGTCCAGCGATACCGGTTCCGGGGAAAGGCGCGTCACCGAGCATCCGATCCAAAGACTCCGAGGCATAGGCGAAAAAGTCATTGTTGAACTCGACCAGCGCCCGCAGGCTTCGCCAGTTTCCATCCAGGTTCCGTTCCACCACCGAATCGAATTGCTTTTCCACCTCTTCAGCCATCAACTTCCAGTCGGAACCCCGCCAGCGGTAAATGCTCTGCTTGACATCCCCGACGAGCAGATTGTCGAATCCCTGGGCCAGGCTGTTCGCGATCAACGGCCTGAAATTGTCCCACTGGATCCGAGACGTGTCCTGGAACTCGTCCAGCAGGAAATGTTCGAAACGGACGCCGATCCGTTCGTAGACGAAGGGGGCGTCGGAGCCGTCGATGATGTTCTTCAAGATCCGGTTGGAATCGTCCAGACTCAGCACGTTCTTTTCCTTCATCAGGTCGGAAAACTCCTTGTACAAGTCGGAGGCGATGCCCAGATCGTTGATCTGGCCGGACAACAGCAAGGCGGTATTGTAAGCCTTCAGTCCGGTGTTATAGCGCTTGCAGAACGCTTGCACGGGCGGTGTGAGCACATTTTCCAGCCCCGCATACCGGGATTGGTCAGACTTCTTGAACCAGGTCCCGAAATCCGCAACCCTGGACTGGAATGTATCGGTCAATTCCGGAAGTTTGTCACGCGGATCCAGATCCTGGAACTTCTTCGTCACCTTGCCGAGAAAATGGTACACGGTGTCATCCGTACTGATCCCGACCTCTGAAAAGGCGCTTTCCACATCCCGGGCGGCTTGCTTCAAATCCGCCCTGAACGCATCCATCACCTCCTTGAGCCTTCCTTTGGTCTTCGCCAGCGTCTCCTTTGAATATGCCCGCTGCTCATCGATACCCCGGTCCTCGATCAGGTTCCGGAGTTGATCCGACTTGAGCCGTTTCGCCATCTCCTTCAAGCCGATGTCAATGTTGAATCTCCGGCCTTCTTCCAACTGCTCCATCGCCCGGACGCTCAGCCAGTCGAGCAGCGCCTTGTTCTCTTCGGACAAGGAATCCAGCACCCGGTCCACACTTTCCGACACCAGCGAATCTTTGTCCAGTTCCACCTGATAGGAGGCGAACTGGCCGATTTCCCGGGAAAAGGCTTTCAGGGTCTGCTGGAAGAATTTGTCGATGGTGCTTACGGAAAAGGCGCCGTAGTCATGGAGAATATTGTAGAGCACGTCCTCGGCTTTCCGCTGCAATTTTTCCAGAGTCGGAAAGATTCGCGGAACGAATTCACGCAGATATCCCGAGGCTTCCGGATGCACGGAGAGGAGATGAAGTTCCTTCAGAATGCGGCTCTTCATCTCGTCCGTCGCCTTGTTGGTGAAGGTGACGGCGAGAATATGCCGATACGCGTTCCGGTCCTCGTTCTGCAGCAGCAGCCCGATGTATGTCTTCGCCAGGTTCCAGGTCTTGCCCGACCCGGCCGATGCTTTGAGCAGTTCGATCATGTCCGAAGATTAAAAAAATAAAAATCAACGTCCGCAGATCAGTTTAAAGTCACAGTACGCGCAGGTCGCGGCATCCTCCGTGCGGACGAATCCGGTCCGAAGATCGACCATTTCAGCGAGCAACCCGCGCAAGCGATCTTCCATCAGGGCATTGAAAACAGGGCTCATCGGCACTTCCAGCACCCCGTCAGTGAAAAATTTTGCCGGCTGGTAGATCGAATTAACCAGGGTCATGCCCTGAGCTTCCGGGGATTGGCCGACCATATAGTCATAAAGGAAGATCTGCAAAGCGATTTGCGGACGCCTTCCTTTGTCCCTCCTGAACAAGGCTTCCACCACATCTTCGGCATTGTCATCCCGGATGCGCAGTTCTTTGTCCTCCACCTTTCCGGTCTTGTAGTCAATGATGCGCAACTGTCCGGGGACGAAGGAGTCCATCCGGTCCACGACCCCGGTAAAAGAAAACCCATCGAAAGTCATGTTCAATTTGCGCTCGACACCGAGGACGGAGAACCCCTCCACCCCGTACTTGTCCATAAGTTCCAAGTCTCTCCGGAGAGTTCGCAAAACATATTCCACGATCACCCGCTCGACCACAAGGTCCCTTCCAGTGACTTCCAGGGCATTCAACTGCGCGAGAATCCCGGAGCGAACCCGGGACTGGATGTCCCTGCGCCGCTTTGTCCATGAGTAAGCATAGTCGCGGGTCACGAACTCGCGGTCGTAGAGTTCCTGCATCACGGCATGGTACACGGTACCCAGCATGCCCGGATCCAGATCTTCCGAGACCTCGCCGGACTTCGTAAGCCCCACGACCTTGGAATAATAGAATCGCGCCGGACAATCCAAGTACAGGTTCAGGGTGGATGCCGACAGCTTCGCCTCGCGGATTTTTTTTACGTCCGTCTCCTTTTTCGGAATTTCCGTCTGCGCGCGGTTGATCTTTGCCTCCGCCTTGACGAAAGAGCGGTTGAGAGGCAGATTGAAGTGGTATTCCAGTTGTTTGATGTAGCGGCTCTCCTCCCCGGATTTGATACCCTCCGTACGGGAATCATAGATCAGGTACACCTGCTCCGCGCGCTGGATCATACGGTAGAAATAATAGGCCCGCACGGCATCCTGGTATTCATAGGTCGGAAGGGTGAATCCCTTGCGCAGTTCCGGCGGAATGAACGAGGCGCTCACGCTCCGGCGCGGGAAAACGCCCTCGTTGCAGGAAAGGATGACCAGATTCCGGAAATCCAGCGCCCGGGTCTCCAGCGGGCCGAGAATCTGGAGTCCCTTCAGCGGCTCCCCGTTGAAAGGAACCGACACCGGACCGAGCAGCTGTTCCAACAGGCGCGCATAGGAGAGGGGCATAATCCGCAAAGACTTTTCCTGCAAGCGGTTGACGGCGTTGTAGTAGGCCCTTGCGAACGCAAGTTCCACGGACAACTCCGGATCTTCCGTCAAATGTTCGGCCAGGCCCCGGATCAACTCCTTCTGGTACGTGCAGAATCGTTCGATCTGACCCGCATCGGCTTCCTTGGCATTTGTGACCGCCGGCCGGAACAACAGATCAAACACCGGAATGCCGGAAAGTTCTTCCTGCGGAATGTAATATTTCCTTGCTTTCTTAATGGCTTTGACCCTTGCCTCAACGGCTTCATCCCCGACCGTGACCTTGCGGAACAAACTGGAAGAAAAGAGCGACCAGACCTGGCGGTGGTAGTAGTACCATTGTCCGTCCTTCTGCCGAAGATGCAGCTGCATCGCGGAAACCTGCTGCATAAAAGCGAAGAACGCGCTGTCCCTCATCGGATAGCCCATCGTGACATTGATGTCCCGGATTGCCGGGGGAATCGAATTGAGTACCGGAATCAAAAGCTGTTCGTCGGGCAGCACGATCGCCACATCCTCCCGATCCCGAACGATTCCCGGCACGAGCTTCGCCTGCCCCGTCGAAGAGGGAACGCGTATGACCTCGAAACGAGGCGTAGGCAGACCCTCCGAATCCAACTCGAAACGGGGCGGAAATTCCCGGATGTTCTCATTCATGAAGTAGGAAGACTTGTTGCGGGGATCGCGGATCATCGCGCTGGAATAGTCCCAGCAGAATTCCGCCAAGGAAGCATCCCGCAGCTTGCGCAGGACGGCTTTCTCGCAGCCGTTCAACGCGTTCAACCCCGTGAATACGAACAGATCGGTACCGGGAAACGGTTCTGCCAGCACAGCCGCCGCGGATCCTTGTTCCAGGCTATCGGCAAGTTCCCGATACACCATCCCCTCATAGGCCATCCCTTGGGTCGCAAGACGGTTGCGGAACCTTTGATAAAGCGGTAGCAGCAGATTCCAGGTCCGTAGAAACTTTTCCTTCACGTTCGGAGCGTCCGCATCGGGATTCACCGTCAACCGGCCCTCCTTCCGGAAATGGCCGATGAAATGCTCGACGGCTTTCCTCTGATTCTCCGTCAAATATGAATAGTTGTCTTCCAGATCCTTGAGCGCTGCCACATTCCGGAACAACTGCTCGGGATCGACCCGGTATTTGTCCACGTCGTCAAAATCCGCCAGAAGCACATCTCCCCAGAAGATGAATTCATCCAACGGTTCCGCTTTGGGGTTGATTTCCCGGTAGCAGTCGTAGAGCGCGAGCAACTGATCCACCCGGTCCGCGATCTGCCGCCCCGACACCTTTGCAAAAAAATCATTGATGGTCAGCATCTTCGGTGCCACGATCGGCCTTCCGAGTTCTCTCACGCCCTCTCCGAGGTATTTCCCGAAAAAGACCTGGCTCCGCCGGTTCGGGAAGACGAAACAGCATCTCCCGATGCCGTCTTGACTCCCCTCAGAGGCGTAACGGCCGATATAGTGGTCAGAGACCTGACGCAGGAATTCCTTCATAGGCGGCGTGCTCTGCTGTGGAGTGTTTGTATAGGTAAATATCGAAAAAATATTTGGATCTTCGGCAACTCGTCAGAGGTCACCGTCCGAAAGACCGAACCTTTCAGCGATTTCATCGGGAATTTCCCCGATGACATTTTCTTTGTCCAACTGATCCCAAGCCTGTTCCAATATCCTTCGCTCCTTCTTGGTCGGCCGGCCGGCACCCCGGTCGCGTCCGGTGAAGAAGGTTTCTACCGGTGCCTTCAACTTGGCCAATTCGGCTTCGGGGGTCAGGTTCTCGGCAAACTCCTGGACCGCTTTCGCTCCGACCCTGTGCTCCGTCAGACCCTTGATTCTGTAGGAATACAGTACCGGGCCTTTGCGAACTTCCACAACGTCACCGATCTTGATGAGCCGGGAAGGCTTGGCGTTGATGCCCCCGATTTTGACTTTTCCGCCTCTGCAGGCATCGGCGGCTTGACCACGGGTCTTGAAAACCCGGATCGCCCATAAATATTTGTCGATTCTTTCCGTGTCCGTCATACGCATTCCTCCCGATCAGCGGTCCAAATAAAGATCCCGGGCCGTTCGCTGGTCCACGATCACGTCGAGAAGCCGGGTGCCGTACTCAACCGGAACCAGATAAAAGGTCTCCACTTCAGCCGGAACCAGCAGAGTACAGCCTTTTTTCAAGAAACAGGGCTCCGCGGATTGTTCCACTCCTGCCGCGGCGGGAACCTGCACGGAAACTTCGCCGGAAAGACAATGATACACGGTGAAACTGCCCGGTTGGCCGTTGTTTACCCTGAGCGGATCGTCCAGGCGGAGGGAAGAGACCGTGAATTCCGGCACGGAAACCAGGGGCACGGCAGAACCATCCTGCGACGCGGTTCCGGCGGGCGGAGTGGAATATTTCCGGAAATCGATCAGATCGAAGGCTTCTTCCAGCATGGACTCCTCCCCTTCCGGGAAGTCCATTCCCCAGTTGTGCAGGCAGAGGGCGAGGTCGGAACTCTCGGCGACCTCGAGGATTTCCTGTTCTCCTTCAGCAGCGTAGACCATACCCGGACGGAGCAGAAAGATTTCACCATCACAGGGCTCCACCGCGTGCAGGACTTCCTCGACCGAACCTTCCCGGCAACGCCGGTAGAAGGCTTCCGGGGTCAGATCCCGCTTGAAACCCAGCCAGATCTTCGCTCCCTTTCCGGCTTTCCGGACATACCAGGCCGCAGTCTTTCCGAAAGAATCGTAGCGTTGCGCAGCCGTGTCGTCGTCGACATTCAGCAGGAGAGGCGTCCGTCCCTGCAGCAAGATTTCCTTCAGCATCACGGGAAACTGCAGGCCGTAGTATTCGAAGGCCTCGTCTCCGACGACCCGTTCCAGGTAGGTTCCCATCAGTTCGCTGAGGGTATTGCCGACGAACCAACCGTTCTCGACCACCGAATCCTTGTAGCCGAGATCCGCCAGCAGATAGCGCACGCTTCCCCATTCCGTCTTTTCCTCCTGCGGAATGAACCGCATCGGGTACAATTTCCTGTTATTCTCTTCTCCCGTCATTTTTAACGTATTCCCCCGTCTTTTACAAAGATACTGTTTTCCTCCGGAATCGGGTCAGAACAAGTAGCCGAGCGAGAAGGTGAACATGCTCCTGCGCGCGTTCGGGGCGCCTTCGTCCGTAAACATCCGGTTCAGTTGATGCAGAGATGTCCAGCCCAGAAATATGCTGCCGAAATGAAGGGAGCAGGTGACCTGGTAGCCGATCTGGTTCGGGCTAACCGACTGCCGGAACGCGCCGTCCTGGAATTCCGCGTCCAAAGTCCGGCCATACCACAGCCCGCCTCCGAAAGAAAGGTTTTCAATCCGGTACAGGCAGGAGACCGGAACGAGCACGGATTGCTGCAGATAAGGCAACGATTTCCGGAGCGCCTCTCCCGTATCCGGGATACTCGTGCAGAAGCGCTCGTACAACACCCGCGAATCAAGCGTAAGGTGTTTCCCGTTGAGACGGAAGACGGCGCCGGCGGTCAAGCCAGGTCGGGAATGGGTTGTAAAACGGGCGTCCCGGAAACGGATTTGCCCGCCGTTCGTACCGACCGTGAGACCGAACTCGAACGTATCCGATTCGCTCCTGTGCTTCGGGGCGACTTTTCCCGAAGCCGTGAAATCGGGATCGGAGGCCACCGCCCCTGCCAGCACGACCAGATAGCCGGTCACCTTGTCGAGCCCCGGATAGTCGATCAATTCCGGCTTGTCTCCGGGTTTGTGGTACGGAGACTTCGTTCCGGTGGTAACGGCGAGGGTGGGAATACCTTTCAGGGCGAAATCATGGGTGTCCGTCGCGGTGAGGATCGAATGTTCGAAGTTACCGGGCTTGACCGCGATGTCGAACTCCGAAGCGAGCCCCGAGACCAGTTCCTCTCCGTTCCGAAACGTCGCAACGCCTTGCAGTTTTAGTTCGCCGCTCTGCCTGTACCAGCCGACCATGTCGATGCTGGCCATCAACTTGATCCTCTCCACGCCCACCGAATCGGCCAGTTTGTCGGCAAGAAAGGAGGAACCGAAAAGACCCTTTTCTTCTCCGTCGAAGGCAGCGATGATCACGCTGCGCTTGAGACTATCCCGTGAAGCGTACAGTTCCCTTGCGATTTCGATCAGGGCGGAAGAGCCCGAAGCGTTGTCGTCCGCGCCGGGATAAATAATTCCGCGGCGTTCCCCGAGATGGTCGAAATGGGCGCCGAGGACGATGTATTCCTCCCTCAGCACCGGATCGGATCCGTCGATCACCCCGATGATGTTGCAACAGGCAATACCGGCCCGGCGGAAACAAGATTCCCACTGATTGAAAAAGGGACGCAGCCCGATCCGGGAATATTCCCGCTTGATGTAGTCCGCGGCCATCGCGGCATATTCGGTGCCGGCTTCGCGCCCGCGCAGGGAAGGTCCGGCAAGATAATACAGATGATCCCTCAGCCGTTCCTCCCGGCTCTGCGCAGAAGCAGGTATCACGGTGCCGCCCGCTACGGACAAGAATACCAGCAGCGCGGCGAAATTTCTTTTGGAGAATAAGTTGTACATGCGATAGACTTTTCGATCATTCGGATCTCTGCAAAGGTACAAAGATTGGATCATCTGCAAAAGCATGTCACTGTCATTTCTTTGTCTTGCCCCGACTTCCGCCGACTTGCCGTCTCAGGCGGTGTTCCGGCCACAAAAAGCCGGGGAAACGTGCCCGCAGCATCACCTCAGGTGGCGATCCGGGCACGATAACCAGGCAAAACGTGCCCGCGCCACCGCCTCGAGGCAGAACCACAACAGGTGCCGTGGAGGGTAACGATCTATGGCTACGGGTTTTCCGTAGTAATGCCTCGGTCGATTCAACCGGAGGCATATTCATCTTTTCTACTGCCCATCAGCATTTTGCCCTCCACGGATCATCCACTCGTCTATCTTTCGGGTATGTACAAAAAAATCCCTATCAAAGATACAGCAGGAAGGTTTCGCCGCCCTTTATCTGAACGAGCGGGAGAAGTTCTACAAATCACGGCCACACGAACCCTGTCTCCAGACACCTGTAGGGCATATTCCCGTGAAAAATACTCCTTTAAAATGACCATCTCGCCACGGTGATCGTGCCTACAGCTACATACAGGGCATGATCCCGTGCCCGTGCTTCGTAAAAGATTTTTCGCCTTCCGAGTGTCCCTTGCAATGTATAAGACGGATATGCAACCTCCGTCCCGCGCACCCTCAAGGCAAGACGGCGCTGGGAGCCAAAGCCCGCTTTTCACATGAGATGGTACAAGGAAGCGCGGGTTTAGCGAAAATAGACAAATTGAAATGAACGTCTATTCAATCGGGTCAATCGGGCCGACATATTTTTTAAATACTTTTCTCTGCGGTTTCAGCTTTGCCTTAAAAGCAAATTCTTGCTTGAAACAAAGATTGTCTTTTGTCGTAAAGAATACATTGTCAAATGCCGAATCGGACTCCGGGATAAAAAACATCAAATTTTGCCCGGCAAACTGCTTCCAGGTGCCAATAGCATCGGCACCAACTTCATACCATCCGATGACATTATTATTATACCGCTTATCCTTGCTTGAATAAACAATGTAGTTCACCCAATAGCAAAATAAGCCATAAGGTGTCGAATCAGGAAATTTAAGGAAAAAACGATCCCCGTTTTGCCTTATGGCAGGTCTTACAGGGTGATTATCGGCATTGATGGTCATGAAATCATCAACAGCTTGATTGATTTCATTTTCAGTCATTTTTACCATTATGATCCTTGAACCACCTGCTTTTTCATCCGCCAAAAGCTGATCCATAGTTATGTTAGCCCTTTGAGCTGGGGCAAAACATGAAGCGAAAAGTGCCATTGCAGTAAATAAAATTATAAGTTTCTTAATGAGTTATAACTATATTTCATTTTATCCGCATAAATGTAAGTATTATTAAAGGATTTAAGGCAATTATAGGATTCAGTCTCAAAGAAGATGCTTGATTCTTTCAGCTGCACTAAGATTAATGTAACGGAATCACTCTTTGAGATTCATTCGGAGATCTTACTTATACGTATATTCCAAAACAATTGTAACGAATGGAAGCCATAACTGTTATCATACAAGTACCCAATGGATCTCGAACGTCCAATATGGGTTTTACGATACCATATACAAGAAAAAGGACAAATCCTAAGACTTGTCGTTTCTAGAAGACAACACTGGGGTTTTCTTCAGAAATCTGCTGCTTGGAGATAATAATCTCCTGCAGAACAGGAGTCTGCATGTTTCCGTTCAAAGTATCAAAGAAGACATTTCAAAGTCTCAAAATAATACTTTGGAACGTACTATGGATGAAACTTTGGCGCTAAAGTATATCAAGGCAAATAGTAGAACAACTCAAAAAGAGATGGCTAAACCTATTCGGAAAATCTATTGCAACCGCAAAACGCCTTACTGTTACACTTCAAAAAAGGTCTCCTCATCCGCCGAAACGGCAAGTGTAACGGCTGGTGGGAAGTGGTTGAATGACACATTCGGAGCGAAGCGACGCAGGGAGTCATTTTTTGTCCTCCTCCCGTCCCGGGCGTCATCAGGCGCCGTGCCGAAGCGTTTGTCAGAGTTTTTATAAAAGGAGATGTCGGGTAGCGACAGGCGTTAGGATGGTATGGGCTACAAGTAAGGAGAGAACGCATGACTGCGTTCTCTCCTTACTTGTAGCGGGGGGAGGACTCGAACCTCCGACCTCCGGGTTATGAGCCCGACGAGCTACCGACTGCTCTACCCCGCGATGTTGTTTGGACTACAAATGTAACACTTTTTTTGGGAATATACAAAAATACTTGTTGAATTCAAGGATCGCACGAGGAGCGGAGGGACACTGCGCCTGGATTCCGGAGGCATATTCCCACCCCTTGAAGGAGCTAGAGAAGGAATCGGAGGATGCTGTCGAGGTCGTCTTTTGCGAAGGCCTCCTGCGTGCCGGTCTGAAGATTCTTGAGGTTGATCAGCCCGGCTTCGCGTTCGTTGCTCCCGTTGATGGAGATAAAAGGGATCGCCTTGTTGTCGGCATAGTCGAACTGCTTCTTCAGTTTGGCAGGTTCCGGATAGACCTCGACGGAGATCCCGCGGTCGCGCAGCGTCCGTACAACCGGAAGGAAGTACCGGAGCTCTTCGGAACCGAGGTTCGCGAAGAGCAGGGTCGTGGTCGAACGCAGATCCGAGGGAAACAGGTCCAGTCCTTTCAGCACATCATAAATCCGGTCCGCCCCGAAGGAGATTCCGCCCCCGGACATGTCCGGCAGGCCGAAAATACCCGTCAGGTTGTCGTAGCGGCCGCCGCCGCAGATGCTCCCGATTTGAAAGTCCGCCGCCTTCACTTCAAAAATGGCCCCGGTGTAATAATTGAGTCCCCGCGCGAGCGAGAGATCGATTTCGACCGGACTGGAAACGCCGGCCGCTTCAATGAGTCCGAACAACTCGTCCAGTTCATCCAAGCCCGCGAGCCCGGTTTGAGACACGACGCCCGAGGCACTGCCCCCGTTCATCAGCACGCGCATCGCGCCCAATTTTTCAGCCGTCGTTCCCTGGAGCAGAAGAACGGGCTCTATCACCCGGACAGCCTCTTCGGTCAGTCCTTTCTCCTTCATTTCCGTCTCTACCTGCTCGAGGCCGATCTTGTCCAGCTTGTCGATCGCCACCGTGATGTCTATGACCTTGTCCGGAAAGCCGCAGATCTCTGCGAGACCGGTCAACACCTTGCGGTTGTTGATCTTGACGAGCACCCGAACTCCCAGCAGACCGAACACCCGATCCACGATCTGCACGAGCTCCAATTCGTTGACCTGCGATTTGCTGCCGATCACATCGACATCGCACTGGTAGAATTCCCGGTACCTGCCCTTCTGCGGACGGTCGGCACGCCAGACCGGCTGTATCTGAAACCGCTTGAACGGAAAGGAGATGTCATTTTGATGCATCACCACGTAACGGGCGAACGGCACGGTCAGATCGTACCGGAGCCCTTTTTCGCAGATCCGCCTGGAAATCGCAGCGCTGTCCACGCCCGCGGCGGAACAATAATCCTGGAAATCCACCCCGGCGAAGCAGTCACCGGAATTCAGCACCCGGAACAGCAGTTTATCACCCTCGTCTCCGTACTTGCCCAGCAGCGTGGAAAGATTTTCCAGGGCGGGTGTTTCGATCTGTGAATAGCCATGCACCCGGAACACGCTCCGTATCGTATTGAAAATATAATTGCGCTCGGCCATTTCCTGTTGGCCGAAGTCACGGGTCCCCCTCGGTATGGATGGTTTCTGACTCATCGTTTCTTTTTTGTTACATTTCACAAAGTTAGCAATTAATCCTGCATTATTTCGAGACAAAATCCTTAAATTTGTACTTTGAAATCTTGTAAACCAATATTTTCGACATATGGATATGAAAGAATTCGTGAAATGGGTGCTGGCCGTTCTGTGCGGCTTGCTCATCTGGGGAATCGTCAAAACCATCATGTTCTTCATGATGATCGGCTCGCTTGCAGCCGCTTCCGCGAGCATGGGCTCCGGCTCGGCTCCCCTCCTCCCGAAGGAAGGGGTCCTGATCATGGACATGTCCAAAATCGTCTTCTCCGACCGGTCGACACCGCAAGATCCCCTCGCCATGCTGCAAGGAAACTTCGTGAGCCAGATCGGTCTCTGGGAGTCCGTCAAGGCCATCCGCATAGCCGCCGAGGATCCGGGAGTTCAATACATCCTGATCAAGACGGACAACATGTCAACCGGCATCACCCCGCTGGAAGAGATACGGAAAGCCCTGACTGAATTCCGCAAAAGCGGCAAGGCCGTGATCGCCTACGGGGAGAGTTTCACTTCGGGAAACTATTATCTGGCCTCGGTCGCGGACAAAATTTACACCACCAGCCATCACGGTGGAATGGACTTCATGCTCGGCATCAACGGCAGTATGGTGTTTTTGAAAGACTTGCTCGACAAATTAGGCGTGAACGTCCAGCTGATCCGCCACGGAAAATATAAGAGCGCGGGAGAAATGTTCGTGAAGAACGAACCCAGCCCCGAGAACCTGGAACAGAACCAGGCCATGATCGACTCCATGTGGGAGACCATCGGAACGGAAACTGCGGAAAGCCGCGGGCTTTCCCTCGATTCGCTCGATTTCTTCATCGATAACCTGAGCATCGCCTTCCCTGAAGACTGGGTGCGCCACAATCTGGCGGACGAGATTCTCTCCACCGACGGCTTCCGCGCCAAGATCGCTACGTTGGCTTCCAAAGACGACTACAAGGATGTCAAGTTCATGAACTTCAAGGACTATGTGACTGCCAAGGCCAACAAGCCCGGTTCCGCGAAGCAGAAGATTGCCATCATCTACGCGGAAGGCAACATCGTGGATGGGGACAATCCGAACGCCATCTCCGGAGACCGTTACGCCGGCATCATCGCCAAGGTCCGCGCGGACTCCACGGTCAAGGCCGTCGTATTCCGGGTCAATTCTCCCGGAGGGGCCGTGCTTGCAGCCAGCAAGATCAAGGAACAGATCGACCTCACGCGGGCGGTCAAGCCGGTCATTGCTTCCTACGGAGACTACGCGGCGTCCGGCGGCTACTGGATTTCGAACAGCTGCGACCGCATTTTCTCGGACGCGACCACCCTGACCGGCTCCATCGGGGTGTTTTCGATGATCCCCGACTTCAGCAAGACACTCAAGGAGGTCATCCGCATAAACCATACCTCCGTCAATTCCCACAAGCATTCCGACATGCTCTCGCTCACCCGTCCTTTTGACGCGGAGGAGATAGCCTGGATGCAGGAACATACCGAGGATATCTACGGACGCTTCGTCGCCAATGTGGCGGAAGGCCGGGACATGACGGTGGAAGCGGTCGATGCCATCGCGCAGGGTCGCATATGGACGGGTGCCGAAGCTCTCGAGATCGGTCTCGTGGATGAAATCGGAACCCTCTCCGATGCGCTGGCCTACACCGCAGGGCTCGCCGGAGATGCGGATCTCGCATCCTGGAACATCGTTTCCTATCCCAAGGAATTGACACCGTTCCAACAAATCCTGCAGCAGATGGGCCAGAAGGCACCGGAAGAAGCGGTCGCGAACCTGCTGAAGGGAACCCCCTTCGAAACAATCGCGCAGGAAATAATCGAATGGCAGAAAACCTGGGTGCAGAATCCGCAGGGGACCGGACTCGTATTCGCCCGCATGCCGTACGTCATCGACATCCGGTAATCCGGATGCGGGTCAGGGAGACAGTCGATTCCGAGACCTTGACGGATTCATCGATCCGAAGCCCGAGCAGGGCATGGACATGGGAGCCTTCGCCGGCAACGACGAGGGCTTTCTCTTTTTCCGGGAGTCCGAGTTTGAGATCGACGAACAGATCGCTGAGTTTCTTCCGGCCCGGCCGGCCAGAGGCAGCGCGAAGTCCCAGGGGCCGGATCCAATCCCCCTCCCGCCACTTCCTGACGGTGAACGGGAAAGGCAACTTCCCGCCGTCGAAGATGAGGGTGCCGGTGGGCTGCTTCAAGGCGCTGCCCGGCTTTCCCGCTTCGACGCTTACCCGGAACGATACGCCCAGCAAGGAATAGTCCCCGGGCCCCTCCACAATGAGTTCGTCGCTTTCCGGAGCCGATTCCGCTGGACGGGAAACAATCAGCTCCCGGGCGGTCGTGATCAAAAGTCCGTCCTTCGACCGGAATGTCTTTCCACTGCGGGTCTCTCCTTCACGGAGCAACCTGCACAGATCTCCCAAGTCAGAGAGGGAAAAGGAATACGGTTCCAGCAGACGGTATAGGGCATATTCCCAATGCTTTTCAGCGAGGAGCCGACGGATGTCAATCCGGGCGCCGGACTCTCCGTCCTGGACAAGAAGATTGTCCCGCCGGGCATCGGCGAAGTCGTCAGCGATCGCCTGAACTTGCCGCAGGTGCCGCATGTCCCGGTCCAAGGCATCCAGATAAGAAGGGTTGATTCGCGCGAACAAAGGAAAAATTTCGTTCCGCACACGGTTCCGCTTGAAGGTTGAATCCGCATTGGTCCGATCCTCCCGCCAGGACAAGCCGCTGGAAACGGCATATTCATGAATTTCCTCCCGGGTGAAACCGAGCAGCGGGCGCACCAAGGGAACCGGCTCCTGTCCGCGTACAGGAGGGACCGGGAGCACCGAAAGTTCCTTTATACCCGTGAGTCCCTGCACTCCCGTTCCACGCAAGAGGTTCAGTACCAAGGTTTCTGCGTTGTCGTTCCGATTGTGGGCAACGGCGACGGCGGCAAAACCCTGTGCGCGGCAGAGATCGGCGAACCAGGTGTAGCGCAGTTCCCGGGCGGCCATCTCCACGCTCAGCCCCTTCGCGGAGGCATAATCACGGGTATCGAAGCCGATGCCGTAATATTCGATGTCGTGTCCTTCCGCCCAGGCCCTTACAAACGCCTCATCCGCATCGCTGTCTGCTCCGCGCAGATGAAAATTACAGTGGGCGACCGCAAAGGCAGGACATCCGGAAGCATGCAAAAAGAGTTCGGAGAGACACATCGAATCGATCCCTCCGCTGACCGCCAGCAGGAAACAAGGCGGCTTCCCGGAAGCGGGCGGACCGGGCAACCGTGTTTCCAGAGAATTCAAGACCTTGTCAAACCGCTGTTGCATCCGTTCCTACTTCGCAGATGGGAAGGTGTAAGTGAATCCGAATCCGAGGAGCTCCTTGAACTGGACGCTCCGGGTCCCGGCAGGGTGATCTTCCGTGACAATCCGCACATTGTCGTCGTAGATCAGGAAGGTAGATAACGAGAGGGTAAAATGCTTGGCAAGCACCCAATTGATCCGGTTATCCCAGTTCACCCTCAGATTCTGCGGATTGTCCAGGTAGTCGGAGAACAGCAGGAGCTGGGAGGCGTAGGTAAGATTCTGGTTGATCTTGAGATTGAGGTCCACCTTCAGAGATGCACCAAGCTCGAATTTGGCCGCGCGGAAATAGTCGCCATGGGTTTCAATGACGGTTCCGGAACCATCTTTCACCTCGTAAGGATAGAGTTCCGCGTCCGAAAAGGCCTGTTTACGCTTCATACCATTCGTGTACCGGAGAATTTCGTTGGCAACGATGGTGAAACCTCCGGTCAGCGGGGAAAAATTGACGGCCAGCCATTTGGTCTTAGGATTCGGGGTCCAATCCATACCGAGACCCAGGTGGACGTTCGCCGGAGAAAGGAAACCGGACTTCAGGCTGCGCGCGTTCATCCAGTCTTTCTTGGTCGGTTCGTGTTCTCCGTCCGACTTCGGAATCACGTAATTCCAGCTGTCGGAGAATTGCGAACGGAAGTCAAAATTTGCCGTATAGTTCATTTTTTCGGTCGCTCTGCGCCCCCATTTGCTTTCCAGATAGATTCGATCCGTGTTTTTCTGAATGAAAGGACGGCCCTGCTGATAGATGAATCCGTAGTCCAGCTGAAGACGGTTGTTCCAAAACGTCTTGTCTTTGGCATATTTCGCATTGGCGTCGATATAACCGTTGAGCGTGGTATTGTTGAGCCCTCCCGCTTTCCAGTTCGTCAGGCTGGTCTGGTCGAAATTGACCCGGGTCATCAGGCTTTGGGTCCAATACTTAGGCTTGGGCGGCTCCACCTCCGCCCGGGGCGTGGCATTGATGACTTGGGCTGCAGCCGCGATTGCCTCCTGGGCGTCTTTCTTTGCTTCTTCGTTCTGGGCGAATGCAGAAGCGGCAATCAGCATGAAGGAAGCCACAAGGATGAATCGTTTTTTGTTTTTCATAATCATTCGCTTCTTTAATAAGAAATAGCGAAGACGACCCGTCGGTCGGAGGGCTTTCCGGAATAGATGTCTTTGCCCGGTTCCTCACACACAAAGCTGTCGATAGGAATACAGCGGATCGTCGCCTTTGTTTCGTCCTTGATCTTCTGCTCGGTTTCGGGGGTTCCGTCCCAGTGGCAGAGCAGGAATTTCCCGGTCTGGATCTTTTCCTTGAATTCGTCCCAGTCGTCGCATTTCTCAACGCGGCTCTCCCGGAAATCGAAGGCTTTTTGGTAGATGGTCTTCTGAATATCATCCAATAAAGCCGCGATGGACTTTTCGATGCCTTCAAGGGCGACGGTCTGCTTCTCCAGCGTATCCCGGCGGTGAACCTCCACCGTCCCGTTCTTGAGATCGCGGGGACCGATAGCCAAGCGGACAGGAACGCCTTTCAACTCCCATTCTGCAAATTTGAAGCCAGGACGCAGCGCATCGCGGTCGTCGATCTTGACCGTATGCCCCTCAGCCTCGATCGCCTTCTTCAGTTCTGCCATTTTGTCAAGGATGGCGGCATGCTCGGCATCGGTCTTGAAAATGGGAACCATAATCACCTGGATCGGGGCGAGCTTGGGCGGCAGGACCAGTCCGTGTTCATCCCCGTGCGCCATCACGAGCGCGCCCATGAGCCGGGTGGAAACGCCCCAGGAAGTCGCCCAGACATACTGCAGATTGCCTTCTTGATCCGTGTACTTGACATCAAAAGATTTGGCGAAATTCTGACCGAGGAAGTGCGAAGTTCCCGCCTGCAAGGCCTTTCCGTCCTGCATCATGGCTTCGATGGTCAGTGTGTCGAGCGCGCCGGCGAACCGCTCGTTGGGGCTCTTGCGACCTACGATCACAGGCATCGCCATATGATCTCGCGCGAAACGGGCATAGACGTGAACCATCCGCTCGGTTTCCTCCTCCGCCTCTTGAGCGGTCGCATGGGCGGTGTGGCCTTCCTGCCAGAGAAATTCGGAAGTGCGGAGGAACAGACGGGTACGCATCTCCCAGCGTACCACATTGCACCACTGGTTGCAAAGGATCGGAAGATCCCGCCAGGACTTGATCCAGTTCTTGTAGGTACTCCAAATGATGGTTTCCGACGTCGGACGCACGATGAGTTCTTCTTCGAGTTTCGCTTCAGGATCCACGATAATACCATTTCCTTCCGGATCATTCATGAGCCGATGATGTGTAACCACAGCACATTCCTTGGCGAATCCCGCCACATGCTCAGCCTCCCGGCTGAAGAAAGATTTCGGGATGAACAAAGGGAAGTAGGCGTTCTGTACCCCGGTCTCTTTAAACATGCCATCCAACGCTCCCTGCATTTTCTCCCAGATGGCGAAGCCGTATGGTTTGATGACCATGCAGCCCCGGACCGGAGACTGCTCGGCAAGATCAGCCTTCAACACCAGATCGTTGTACCACTGAGAATAATTCTCAGCCATGCTTGTCACTTCTTTTGCCATATCAAAATTCAGTCAAGATTGCGATATTTCACTATATTTTTAGTAAACTTGCATGAATCTCGCTCGACGAAAATTACATCTATGCAAGTTCGCGATGCAAGTTTTCAGTCGGGTATGGATTTTGTTTATAAAAGTTATAAATAATATAAGTATAACTGCCGACCGAAACGGATGCGAAGTTACGAATTTATTATCAATATATAGGAGATTCAGACATGAAAACACGCACAATCATTACTATCTCGGCGCTTCTGGTGGCACTGACATCGTGCGGTTCAGCGGCGCAGTATGCGAGGGATGCTTCGGGCCAGAAGTATCACGACGGAATCTACTATGAGCCTGAAACCACTATGGAGACGGTTGCAGCAGAGACCAGTCAAGAAGTCGATGCGCTGATTGCGAAGACGAAAAATTCTCCGATCTATATGAAGAGCGGAGAGAAAGTCGATACCCTTTTCATTCCGGACAACAAAATCACCCGGATCGCTTTGGACAAAAACACCAACACGACCACGGTGACCCTGTACGACAGCTATCCCTACGACAGTTGGTACACGGGCGCCTGGGGAGCCTACCGGCCTTGGTACTATTCCTCCTTCTATTGGGGGGCCAATCCCTGGTATTACGGGGGATGGTATTCTCCCTATTCCTGGGGCGGCTGGTACGACCCTTGGTACTACGGCCCTTCCTGGGGCTGGTACGACCCCTGGTACTACGGCCCCTCCTGGAGATGGGGCGGATGGTATGATCCCTGGTATTACGGCTCCTCTTGGGGATTGGGCGGATGGTACAGTCCTTGGCGGTACGGAGGTTGGTATGATCCCTGGTACTACAGCGGCTGGTACGGGGGATGGCACGGGGGTTGGGGTTACAATCCCTACTGGTACTACGGCACCCACACCTATTGGGGCCACAGTGCCTTCGGATTCAGTGAAGGCAGCGGGAGGATGTATACATCCCGGCTGTCCACCACCGCAGGCGGGAGAGGCGGCATCGGTTCAATGACCACCATCAGCGGTGGGAGAAGTTCTTCCATGACCCGTTCCAGAAGCGGGCTCTCCACCCGGAGCGCTTCGACAGCAACCCGGTCCGAAAGCTCGGTCACCCGGTCCGGCAGTTCGGCAAGGACTTCCGTCAACCGGTCCTCGGTGTCCAGATCGACTTTGCCGTCCAGGACCTCCGCCACGACCGTTGCCAGAAGGCCCTCCACGACCAGTTACAGCGCTTCAGGAAGTACCGCTTCCAGAAGCGTCGGCGGCACCGGAACAGTATCCCGGAGTTCCTCCGGCAGCTACAACCGCTCCACGTCCGGTACAAGCTACAGCCGTCCGGCCACAGGTTCTTCCAGTTACAGCCGTCCGGCCACGAGCAGCAGCAGATCTTCCGTTTCCGGCAGTTCTTCATCTTCCTATAGAAACAATTCCTCTTCCGAAAACAACCGATCTTCGGGAAGCTATTCCGCAGGATCCTCCACCCGGAGTTCCGGAAGCAGTTATTCCGGAAGCAGCAGCCGGAGTTCCGGCAGTTACTCCGGAAGCAGCGGCAGTTCGAGCGGAAGTTCCCGGAGTTCCGGAGGAAGTTATTCCGGAGGCGGAAGTTCCCGCAGCAGCGGCGGCAGGAGATAATCCGGTTCCGTGACATGCAATTCAATGAATGAAACCGAATTTGAACTATATAAAACACGAACTGAAAAATGAAAAGAATCTTTATCGCAACGTTATTTGTCCTGGCCGCAGCCCATGCCGGCGCCCAGACGATGTATGACGCTCTTACGTTCAGCAAGAATAACTATTACGGAACGGCCAGGTCTATCGGCATGGGCAACGCCATGACCGCAGTGGGAGGTGACCTCGGTTCCATCGGGATCAACCCGGCGGGATCCGCCGTGGCGGGATATTCCCAGTTTACGATCACTCCGAATCTTACTGTCAGCATCTTGAACTCTTCGTACAGCGCCTACCCTGACGCCCAAGGCGTGGACCACTACATCAACGAGCGGAACAATACGTTCACCAGATTCTCCATGCCGAACATCGGAGCGACCTTCAATTTCAACACAGGCAGGAACTACGGCCTGCAGGCGATTACCTACGGCTTCGTGCTCAATGGCACGAACAACTTCACCGACAAAATGATGGCCGGCGGCGTGAACGACAGGACCAGCTACCTTGGCGCGATGGCCTCGAGTTCCTACGGCTATGACATCGACATCATGAACGGATTCCGGGATGTGGATATGAAAGAGATCGATGTGTGGGACTACGCCTACTACAACACGAACATACCTTTCAATTCCATCGTCAACGCCCAGGCCGGCGCCATCAGCAACTATGGCTACGACACGGACTCCGACTATTATTGGCGCTATGTGGGCGCCACGGAAATTCCTTTTCCCGCCGGTGTGGACGATCAGGGAAACAATCTCTATGACATCGAGCTCGGCGGCCCGCTCGATCAGACGTACGGACGCATGATCACGGGAAGCAAATACGACGCGCTGTTCAACGTCGGTTTCAACTTCAACAACCGGTTCTACCTGGGCGCGAACCTGGGCATCACAGGACTCAACTATAATTTCGACGAGTACTTCAAAGAATACGCGCAGGATCCCGCTGATTTCCCGATCAACTTGACGGACAAAAACGGCAATCCGTACATGATCAACTTCAACAACTACCGGACCCGCTATTCCTATGCGGCAAACGGCACCGGAATCTACGGCAAGTTCGGTTTCATCGCAAAACCAATCGAGGGATTGCGTTTAGGAGCCGCCATTCAGACTCCGACGGCCATGCAGATCAGCGAGATTTGGAAGCATGCGGTGGACATCCACTACAACGGTGCCCAAGCGCGGGACGGAGAGGCCGCTTCACCGGAAGGCAACTATGATTACCGTCTCCGTTCTCCGTACCGCATCAACGCGGGCGTGGCCTATACCATCATGAGAATGGCCCTCATCAGCCTCGACTACGAAATGACGGACTACAGTTCGATGCGGTTCCGTTCCCGGGATGGTGGCTACGGCACCTTCGACGGCGTCAATGACGACATCGCCAGCTACATGGGCATGTCCCACATGATCCGCGTCGGCGCGGAGTGCAAGCCGATTCCTGAATTCGCCATCCGCGCAGGCTACAATTTCTCTATGACTCCCGAGGACATCGGCAACGAAACGCTTCAGGACAAGTTGAACATCTTTTCCGCAGGCATCGGTTATTCCTCACCGGGATCGTTCTTCGCCGACCTGGCCGCGAGATTTTGGACAATGAGCGACGAATATGTATCCCCCTACGCCTATCCGGAGGCGGACAACCTGGTGACCCCGCTGATTCTGAACAAACGGAGCCGTATGGACTTCACCGTCACGATCGGATTCCGGTTCTAGCGGTTCTTAAGATACAAAATGGCATCCGGACCTTCGTTGAAGACGAGGTCCATAATGGAAAGACCTTTCGTGAAACCGTACTTCGAGGCGAAGACCTGGAAGTACGGTTTTTCCAGTCCCAACTCCTCCAGAATCCTGTTCGGACGTTTCGGGTGAATCCGCTCTCGGAAATCGGCGCCATATTCCCCCGCAGGCGCCCCGTCCCGGAGAACCGGGGAATAGACGCGCGTCAATCGCAGATCAACCGCGATTCCGATCTTGGACAGGAAGAAGCGGAGTATCTGCAGGTTCAGTTCGAAGAGCGTTTCGGGGCGGGAGTCCAAAATGCGGAAAAGGTCGTCGCGATAGAATGCGAACCAGGCGGACGCATCATAGGCTGAGAAGATGGCGCGTTCCAGTTTCGACACCCAAGGTGTGGAATAGTCGACTTTGATTTCCTGGATCGGGAGCCGGAACAAACCGGGCTCATGAACCACCGGAACATGGAGATCCAGAGGCCCTCCTGCCGACAAGATACGGCATCGGTTGCGCCAGGACTGTTTTTGGTAATGCTCGCAAGCTTCAATGTAGACCAGAGACGGAATCATCCTGTCCGGAGACAGGATGAAATCCTTCGCGAGCAGTGCGAAATATTCAATTGGGGGGAAAAAAGCGGTACTGAGCAGCATTACTCCATTTCGCCTTTTTCCTTCGAATCGTTGGCGCGGATGATCCCGCGCTTGGAGTTGCGGATGAAGTTCAGGATCGTATCGCGTTCCTCGCTCTGAGGGAAACCCGCTTCCACCTTGGAACAGCCGTCGGAAATGTTGTAGCCCTGGAAATAGAGCGTGTCGTAGATGTCCTTGATGTTGCGGATCACATCGGGAGAAAATCCCCTCCGGCGGAGACCGACGATGTTCACACCGGCGTAGCAGATGGGATCCCGCCCGCAGAGGACGTAAGGGGGGATGTCCTTGTTGATCTTGGACATGCCGCCCACCATCACATGACAACCGATGCGGGAGAACTGATGGGCTTTTGCCCCGCCCCCGATGATTGCCCAGTCGTCGACCACGGTTTCGCCCGCCACCCCGACGTAGCTGACCAGAATGCAGTGTTCCCCGATTTCACAGTCATGAGCGATGTGCACATAAGACATGATCAGTGAGTTGCTTCCCACCTTGGTCACCCCTTTGCCGCTGGCCTTGGTGCCGCGGTTGATGGTCACGCATTCGCGGATATTCACGTTATCGCCGATTTCAACCCAGGTCACTTCCCCGTCGAATTTGAGGTCCTGGGGAATGGCGCCCACGACCGCGCCCGGGAACACCGAACAGTTCTTTCCCATCTTTACATAGCGGAAAAGGGTCGCGTGAGGAAGGATCTTGCACCCGTCCCCGATCTCGACATCATCGTCGACAAAGGCGAAAGGGCCGATTTCGATGTTATCTCCCAACTTTGCGGAAGGGCTGACGAATGCCAACGGAGAAATCTGATTCATTTTCGATGTTGTTTAGGGTTGTTGTTCCTGCAAAGCGGTCCGGACAGCCTTGGCAAGCTTGGCATTGATCGTGTGCCCGGGTTTAAAAGCCGTGATGCGGGCATTCAGGAATCCTCCGGAGAGCCGGCAGTCCCCGATCAGATCCAGCAGCTTGTGTCGGCCGCATTCATTGGGGAAATGTAATTTGAGATTGTTCAAGTATCCGCTTTCGTTGATCGCGAGACTGGGTTTGTCGAACAACCGGGAAAGCTTGGTGATCTGTTCCGGGGTGACGGGATGCTCCACGATCACGATCGCATTGTCCACATCTCCTCCCTTGATCAGATTGTTCCGGAATAGATACTCGATTTCATGGAAAAATACGAAAGTTCGGCAAGGTCCGATTTCCTCGGAATAGGCTATTCCCGCATCCCAGCGAGCCTGCTGGATTCCAAGGACACGGGAGTTGAAATCGACCGTGACTTCATAAGAAGGAGCGTCGGCAGGGGTGGCTTTGACCCATGCGCCGGTAGCATCGTCACGGACTTCAATTTCACGCGGAAGAACGAGCGCGGTCCGCGCGGCCTGCTGAACGCGCAAAGGGCTCTTCGAGAAGGCCTCGACATAGGGGCGCGCGCTCCCGTCCAGAATCGGAACTTCCCCGCAGTCGACTTCGACTAGGGCGTTGTCGATGCCCATTCCCGTGAAAGCGGACATCAAATGCTCAATCGTGGAGACGGATGCCTCCCCTTTGGATATTGTCGTGCTTCTGGCAGTGGAAGAAATGTTTTCCGCCAACGCTTCCACAACCGCATCTTTTCCGAGATCTTTCCGAAAGAATAGAATCCCTGTGTTTTCCGGTGCTGGTTTGACAGTCATGCGAGAAATCTTCCCTGTGTGCAGGCCTTTGCCTTCAAATACACAGTCGGCACCAAGCGTCTGTTGCTTCATAAGAGTCATCGTTCATCCTTGCAGTCTCAGCAACTGCAAATAGACAACAAAGATACTGATTTTTTCAAATTAATCAACTACCGATGACTATTCTTCTCCTTGGCGCTTGAAGATGGCGTAACTGCGGAGATAGGATTTGATGGGCAGCGAAGGAGAACCGAGGAACACCTGACCCGGCTTCTTGATGTTGCCGATCACCCCGCACTGCGCGCCCAAGGTCGTGTTGTCAGCAATCTCGAGGTGCCCGACGATCCCGACCTGCCCGGCGAGAATGCAGTTCTTCCCGATCTTGGTGGAACCTGCGATGCCGCATTGCGCGGCGATCGCTGTATTTTCCCCGATCTGCACGTTATGGGCGATCTGGCAGAGATTGTCGATCTTGACTCCGTTGCCGATGATCGTAGATTCCATTTCCGACCTGTCGATAGTGGTGCAGGCACCGATTTCCACATTGTCGCCGATGATGACATTGCCGAGATGCTCAATCTTCTCCCAGGTCCCGTCCGGAAGCGGGGCATTGCCGAACCCGTCCGAGCCGATCACGGCATTGGAATGGATGATAACGTTGTTGCCGATGATCATGCCGGGATAAATCACCACCCCGGGATAGATAATGCAATGGGAACCGATCTTGGTGTTGTCCCCGACGTAAACATTTTCATAGATCTTGGTGTAGTCGCCCACCTCGGCATGGTGGCCGACATAAGAATGGCTGCCCAAATAGACTTTCTTGCCGAATTTGGTGGTGAGGAACCAAGATGAACGGAATCCCCGGTGGCGGCGGTCCGTACGTTTCTGCGTCGCGGCATATTTCAGCAGATCGGCGAGCGACTTGTAGGCATCCTCCACCCGGATCAGGGTAGGGGTTACATTTTGCTTGGGTACGAAATCCTTGTTTACCAGCAGAATGCTGGCCTTGCAGGTGTACACGTACTTCTCATATTTCGGATTCGCATAGAAGCAAAGTTGTCCGGGCTTTCCGTGTTCAATTTTCGCAAATGAGGTGATTTTCGCCTGAGGGTCCCCTTCGACAGTTCCTTTCAGTGCTTGTGCCAGTTGCTTTGCCGTGAACTCCATATCGCGCTTATTATAATGAAAATGGTTTGCAAATAAAGCAAAGATTTTCTTATTTATCAAAATATCCTTATATTTGCATCCGTGAGAAGGATAGGTGACGCAGCGTCTCCTATCTTTTGTTTTTAAGAAAGCCGCTATGGACAAGAAAGCAATTACCGGGAAAATCGAGGAAGCGGTCGCGCGACGCGGCTGTTTTCTTGTGGATGTCACCGTCAGCAAGGGAAACGAAATCGTGCTTACAATCGAGAAGGATTCCGGCTCAGTCGATCTGAGTGACTGCGCGGCAGTGAACGATGCCTTCCTGGCAGCTTTCGACAAGGATGTCGAGGACTATGCGCTGACCGTTACTTCCGCGGGACTGGACCAACCGTTCAAGGTGCTGCGGCAGTACCGGAAAGCCCTCGGCACCCAGGTGGAAGTACGCCTCAAGGGAGGGCAGAGACTCATCGGCGCGCTGATCCGCGCGGATGAAGAAGGAATCGTTTTGAAATATTTCCGGAAAGAGACGTTGGAAGGCTCCAAGAAGAAGGTTTCCGTGGAGCGGGAGGAGGCTTTTTCGCGGGAAGCGGTCAATTCCGTGGTTCCGCACATCGTGTCGAATCATAAATAAAGTTCATAATACAATGAAAAAGAAAGACGAAGCTACGCTCATTGATGCGTTCAAGGACTTCAAAGAAGAGAAGAACATCGACCGTCCCGTCATGATGGGGGTGCTCAAGGACGTGTTCCTGACCCAGATCGCAAAGACCTACGGCTCAGCTGACAATTTCGACGTGATTATCAATGTCGACAAGGGAGACTGCGAAATCTACCAGAACTTCGACATTGTGGAAGAAGTAGAAAATCCGAATACACAGATCACGCTCGAGCAGATCAAGCGTGAGACGGGAGACGACGACTACGAAATCGGGGACGTCTTCACCAAGAAACTGTCACTCGAGTCCTTCGGGCGCAGGGGAATCCTGAACATCCGTCAGAATCTGCAGGGACGGATCATGGACATCGACAAGGCGAACGTTTTCAAGGAATATTCCGACAAAGTCGGAGAACTTTTCACGGGCGAGATCTACCAGACCTGGTCCAAGGAAGTCATCGTGCTGGATGAGGAAAGCAATGAACTCCACCTCCCCAAGGCCGAGCAGATCCCCGGGGAAAGGTTCAAGAAAGGAGATGCCATCCGCGCCATCATCAAAAGCGTGGAGATGAAAAACAACACCACGCCTTACATCACCCTCTCGCGGACATCCAACGAGTTCCTGGAAAAACTCTTCGAGCAGGAGGTGCCGGAGATCTTCGACGGCTTGATTACGGTCAAAAAGGTGGTCCGCATTCCAGGCGAACGCGCGAAAGTGGCCGTGGAATCTTACGACGAACGGATTGACCCGATCGGCGCCTGCATCGGTGTAAAGGGCTCCCGCATCATCGGCATCGTCCGCGAACTCCGCAACGAGAACATCGATGTCCTGCAGTGGACGTCCAACACCCAGCTGCTCATCCAGCGGGCGCTCAATCCGGCCAAGGTGAGCTCGATCGACCTCGGAGAATCCGAGAACGATAAGATCAAGGTCTACATGCAACCGGATGAGGTCAAGAAAGGAATCGGCCGGGGCGGATGCAACATCAAGCTCGCAGGTATGCTTGCAGGCCGCGAAATCGAAGTATGGAGGGAACTTCCGAAAGAGGAAGTGGAGGAGGAAGAAGATGTGTTGCTGGATGAATTCAACAACGAAATTGACCAGTGGGTCATCGATCGGTTGAAGGCCATCGGATGCGACACCGCGAAGAGTGTCCTCGCTTACACGCCCGAAGATGTGGCCAAGCGCGCGGACCTTGAAGACGAAACGGTTGCCGAGGTGTTCAAGATCCTCAGCGCCGAATTTGAAGACTAGTCCACTCAGCGGACTGAATCACAGATTAACAAGGGGTTGAATATGGCAGATATCAGACTAAACAAAATCATCAGAAAGTACAACATCGGACTACAGAATCTCGTTGACTTCTTGCGCAGCAAGGGGGCCGACGTGGAAGCGAACCCGAATGCAAAGGTCTCGGACAATTTGCTCCCGGAAATCGAGAAGCAGTTCGGAAAGGACCTTGAACTGAAAGAAGCTTCCGAGAAGGTGGACATCAAGCTCACCGAGATTCTGGAGAAGACTTCCCGGAAACAGCAGGAGGAACAGCAAGAAGAGGAATACGAGGAGTTGGTCCAGGAGACCGTCATCAAGAGTACCATCTTCACCCCCGCCCAACTGAAGCCGGAGCCGAAACCCGTGCCTGAACCGGAGCCTGAACCCGTGCCTGAACCCGTGCCTGAACCCGTGCCTGAACCGGAACCTGAAGTGGAGCCGCGCGAGGAACCTGTCCCGGAAACCGTGCCTTCCAGCCTGCCTGAGACCGCCGGCGAGACCGAACCCGAAAAGCCCGAAGAGGAGATTTCCGCAACAACCCCTGCGGAAACTGCTCCCTCCGAGCCTGCAAAGGAAAAGTCCCCGAGCAAGCACAAGCATAAAATAGCTGCCGCGCAAAAACAGAAGACTGAACAAGCCGCCAGCCCCAAAGAAAAGACCAAAACGGAAAAGAAGAACGATGCGCCCGGCCTCAAAGTGCTGGGCAAGATCGATCTTTCCCAGTTCGAGAAAAAGAGCGGAAAGAAGCGCGAAAGAATCGCCAAGGGAAGCCAGAAAGTAGATGTGGACAAGGAGGGCAAGCAGGCTGACAACAACGGCCGCAAAGATCGGAAGGACAGGCGGGACAGGCGGGATTCGCGCCAGACCTCGGAGCAAGGCAAGGGCGCTAAAAGACGCCGCGGCGCAGACCGCTTCAAACCGATACTGTCCGAGGAGGAACAGGAGGCGATGCAGAAGGAAATCCAGAAGCAGGTCAAAGAGACCTACGCCCGGATGAACGAAAACAAGAGGAGCAATTTCGGAGCGAAATACCGAAAGGAGAAGCGCGAGCAGGCCGCCGCGAAGACGCAGGAGGAGATCGCGCAAGAGGCCGCCGAGAAAAAGGTGCTGAAAGTCACCGAATTCGTCACGGTCAACGACCTTGCCACCCTTATGAACAACACACCGGTCAACGAAGTGATCAAGGCGTGCATGGATCTGGGACTGATGGTTTCCATCAACCAGCGGCTGGACGCCGAAGCCCTGGTGCTGGTAGCGGAACAATTCGGCTTCAAAGTCGAATTCGTAACCGCTGATCTGACCCAGGAAATCGAGAGTGAGTCCGAAGCCGCCGACCGGGAAGAAGATCTCCTCCCGAGACCTCCGGTCATCACGGTCATGGGTCATGTCGATCACGGTAAAACCTCCCTGCTCGACTACATCCGGAAAGCGAATGTCATTGCCGGTGAAGCCGGCGGGATCACCCAGCACATCGGTGCCTACAACGTGAAGCTTCCCGACGGACGTCGGATCACCTTCCTGGATACACCGGGCCACGAGGCTTTCACGGCCATGCGTGCCCGCGGCGCCCAGTTGACCGACCTTGCCATCATCATCATCGCCGCGGACGATGCGGTCATGCCGCAAACCGTCGAGGCGATCAACCACGCTCAGGCGGCAGGCGTCCCCATGGTTTTCGCCATCAACAAGATCGACAAGGCGGGAGCGCAGCCGGAAAAGATCTACCAGCAGCTTTCCCAAATGAACATTCTCACCGAGGCTTGGGGCGGAAAATACCAAAGCCAGGAGATCTCGGCGAAGAAAGGACTCAACGTGGACAAACTTCTCGAAAAAGTCCTGCTGGAAACCGATCTGCGGGATCTGAAGGCCAATCCGAACAAGAACGGAGTCGGGGTGGTGATCGAATCCTCCCTGGACAAAGGACGGGGCTATCTTGCGACGGTTCTCGTACAGGAAGGAACCTTGAAAACCGGGGACATGGTGCTGAGCGGCAGCTACTACGGCCGCATCAAGGCGATGTTCAACGAGCGCGGGCAGAAGGTAAAGGAGGCGGGCCCTTCCACGCCGGTTTCGATCCTCGGCCTGAACGGCGCCCCCAGCGCCGGTGACAAATTCAATGTCATGTCCGACGAGAAGGAAGCCAAGACCATCGCAAACAAGCGGGAGCAATTGATCCGAATACAGGGTATCAAGACCCAGAAGCACATGACACTCGAGGAAATCGGACGCCGGATCGCGATCGGCAATTTCAAAGAACTGAACGTGATCGTGAAGGCGGATGTGGACGGATCAGTGGAAGCGCTTTCCGATTCGCTCATCAAGCTTTCAACCGAACAAGTGCGGGTCAACGTGATCCACAAGGCGGTCGGAGCCATATCCGAATCCGACGTGATCCTGGCGGACGCTTCGGATGCCGTCATCATCGGTTTCCAGGTGAGACCGTCCATCGACGCGCGGAAGATCGCGGACGAGCAGGGCATCGAAATCCGGCTCTACTCGGTCATCTACGATGCCATCAATGATGTAAAAGACGGTATCGAAGGCATGCTCGAACCCATCAAGAAGGAAGAGATTACAGGAACCGCAGAGGTCAAGCAGACCTTCAAGATTTCGAGGATCGGCACGATCGCCGGCTGTCTGGTCCGGGACGGGAAAATCGCAAGGGGGGCCCATTGCCGGTTGATCCGGGACGGCATCGTGATCTACACGGGCAATCTGGCCTCACTGAAGCGGGGCAAGGAAGATGCGAAGGAGGTCGCTTCCGGCATGGAGTGCGGCATCGGCATCGAAAACTTCAACGACATCAAAGTCGGGGACAACATCGAAGCCTTCACCATCATCGAAGTCAAGCAGACCTTATAAAAGAAGGCTACAACAGCAAGAGAATGGCGAATACATAGAGGAGGAGGGCGTCGAAACTGATGCGGCCCCGAGAACTGTCATCCAGCATGACTTCGTTGGCATCCCGACCGGACATCTCCAGCAATTCGTCCGCTGCCGGAAGTTTTCCAAGCGGATACTTGGTGATCAGCTGCCCTTCGTTGAACCACGTGGCGCCGCCGTTGGACCTGTTCAGGGAAATCAGTGTCGTGAAATCGCCGTAATACAGACGGGAAGAAAGTCTGGCACGCACATCCGGGACAATGACGGAAAGGGTGTCCATGCCCTCGGGGGTGGCTGCGGCAAGCAGCAACGGTTTGAATCCCGCGTTGGCGGCGGCATCCATCACATCCGCGAGTTTCGTCCAGGAATCCCCCTTCAACTTCAGCGGACGATACACCGAAAGCACCAGCACATTATCCTCCGTCGCCAGCTCATCACAATACGTTCCCGTCGAATCGGTGAAGGACAAGATCGGCACATTGTCGTTCCTGAGTCCCTTTTTCCGGATGGTTTCCGTCCGTACGTAAGTCCACGTGGAATCCGGGAGATGATCGAGGGTAAACACGCCCTCCTGACCGTTCTTTTCATAGACGAAGGTCGATTCGTATTCATCGCCCCCATCGATCGAATTGTCTTTGGAAGCCAGTAGTTCCGCCCCCGGCGAGAAATCCGTATAATCCACAAGCGGCAGCCTTGCCAGAGAATAGCCGGTCAAGGCGAAAATACCTGCGGCGGAGAGGGCGAAGGAGACATACTTCCGGGTTTTGTTCTTTCCAAAATTCCCGAAAGGCAGAAAGGCGATGAGGGCAAGCCCGAGCAGAATCAGATTTTTGAGGAAGGTCCCCAGATTGCTCAGATGGATGACTTCCCCGAAGCAGCCGCAATCCATCGGAGGATTGACCACGGCCAGGATCAGGGTCAGCACGGTGAAGACAACAATCATCGCTGAAGCGAGGACAGCCGCGAGTTTGCGCCAAATCCCGCTGATCAGCATCGCGCCCGTCAAGGCCTCCAACAAGGCGAGCCCGACGGCAACGGCCTTGGCGGTCGGGATCAGGAACCACAGGTGAAAGAATTTGTAATACTCTTCGACAACGAGTCCCGCGCCAACGGGATCGAGCAGTTTGAACATGCCGGCAAGCAGGAAAACCATGCCGATGATGCAGGCGCAAATCCGCCTGATCCTATGATGAAATGCTGTCATGACCGTATCATTCAGATTTTTGAGTCGTTTTTGTTATCGTCCGCGCCAGACGGCATCCACAGCGGTCCGAATCTTGGCGAAGATCGCATCCGGCGGAAGCATGTTCCCCGCGGAATCCGAACAATCAATCCGGAAGAACTTCGGATCCAGGGAAACTTGCTGCAGATAAATCGCGCGCACCTGTTTCTGGAAAGCGATGTCCGCTTCATGGATGTCCCGGGAGCCGTGGAGATAGGTCCGGTCGGAACCCTTCCGCGCATTTTCCAACTTCTTCTCCACAAATCCGATCGGCACGTCCAAGAAGAGGTTCAGATCCGGCTCCGGGAGACCGAATACCCCGTATTCCGTGTCCAGAATCCATTTGCGCAGGGTTTCCCGCGCTTCGGGATCCGGGATTTTGGCACATTGGTAGGCAATGTTGGAATAGACGTACCGATCCAGCAGGACAACGCCTCCTCGGGAAAGGATCCGCTTCATCCCGGGCGCGGCTTCGTGCCTGTCCTCTGCGAAGAGCAACGCCACCAGCTGCGGATGAACACTGTCGATCGCGCCGAAGGCACCCCGGAGAAAACGGCTGATCAGATCGCCGTAGACGGGAGCATCGTAGCGCGGAAAATGAATGAATTCAAGTTCCGGGCAGATCCCCTTGAGGTATTCCTTCAACTTCCTGACCTGAGTGGATTTCCCCGCCCCGTCCAGGCCTTCCAAGACAACCAGCATGGCACATCCCTAATTGCAGATGCAAAGATATTCATTTTTTTCGTACTTTTACGAATATGAAAATCATGGCGATCGTCAATCTGACAAACGACTCCTTCTTCTCCGGAAGCCACACGCTCCGCGAAGACGGAAGCTTCGACGAGGCGTGCTTCCTCGGGAAAGTCGGAAATGCCCGGTCCGAAGGCGCCGACATCATCGACCTCGGCCCCTGTTCCTCCAGGCCCGGTTCCACACCGGTGGGGCCTGAAGAGGAATGGAGAAGGCTGGAACCCGCGCTACGGCTGTTGCGGCAGGAATATCCCGGAACTCCCCTCTCGATCGACACCTACTGGCCGGATGTGATCCGGAAGGCCTACGACCTTGCCGGCCCTTTCATGGTGAACGACATCACCGGAGGCTCGCCGGAACTCCTGACCTTGGTCGCCCGGCTGAACCTGCCGTACATCGCAATGGACAGCAGCGCCGATCCGGTCGGCTTCTTCGAGCGGTTCGCCGAAAAGGCGGAGAAGTTCAGGGTCGCGGACTGGATCCTCGATCCGGGTTTCGGCTTCGGGAAAACGGTGGAAGACAACTGGCGCGTCCTCCGGGATCTGCAGGCTTTCCGGCGCTTCGGCCGTCCGGTGCTGGCCGGTCTTTCCCGCAAGACCATGCTGTGGAAACCGCTTGGAATTTCGCCCGAAGAGGCTCTGCCGGCCACCCAAATCGTTAACTTCATCGCCCTGGACGGCGGCGCCGAAATCCTGCGCGTCCACGATGTGGCAGAAACAGTTCGTACAGTAAAACTTCACCGCCTGCTCCGCGCCGGAGCCGGAACGGCAGCGGTCTAGAGCGCGTTCAGCCGGGCGGTAGCGGCCGCTTTTTCAGCTTCGTCGGTCGTCGTCCGAATCAACATGGGAAGGTACTTCTTTTCCAGTTTCGTGTTTTTGTCCGAACGCGCCAGCAGGACGCAGTTCTTGATGGTGGGATAGTCGTCGGGATGCTTCTTCAGTACTTTTTTGTAAATCTTGAGAGCGGCCTTGTTGTTTTGCTTGTATACCAGTTCATAGGATCCGAGATTTGTCTGGAAGACCGGATCATCGGGAAAGTACGCCAGCATCTTTTGCGAAATCTCCCGGAATGCCTCGAAAGAGGAAGGAGACCCGATTCTGAAGAAGACGTAGCAATATTCCTGAACTGACGCGGCGAAGACTTCGTCCGTCACTTCCATGTCAGGGTATTCCCAACGGGGATGGCTGACGCCTTGGTAGTCGATCAGCGCCTTCAGGTCCGAAAGCGCCATATCCGGACTTTCCTTCTCGTAACTGATCAAGGCGGATATCTTGTAGAAGCGGAGATCCAGCCGATTCTGGTTCAATCCGATGGCCCGATCAATGGCCTGGGTTGCCAGACCGAAGCGGGCATCATCGAAATTCGTCACCTGGAAATAATTCACGTCGTTTCCGAGCGAGTCTTTCAACGTAAGAGCGGGACCGGCTCCAAGATATTTGGACCGATCCATTCTCTCTATCGTTTCGGATTGGCTCTTGGCAAGATAATAGGAGAATTTTCCAAGGAGCATGTCCAGGTCGTCGGGATAATCTTCCGCCCATTGGTTCAGTAGGGTTTCGATTCCCACCCCGTCATCGCCCAGCTTCGACACAAGAAGCTGATAACGATCCTTGTACGCCTGCCGCGTTGTCAGGGCCTGGCTGAAAGCCGGAAGCGCCATGAAAATGGCGAGAAACAATATGGAGATTCTTTTCATAAGCAAAGGATTCAATCTTTCAGTGTACGGCTTGACCCCCGGACCGCAGGCGGAAGTTCCATCCGAATCCGGCGGGATTGGGGGTGAAGGTTGTTGCTGCGCTTGCCAAGGTTTTTCACGAAGCCGAGCGGATGCCCTTTATAGCAGACCAGGACGAAGCCCGGCGGCGCGTCCTCGAGAAACAGGTTGTCCCGGCGCAGGAACCGCAAGGCTGCCTCCAGTCCCAGATCCACCTCCGGCCAGGCTCCCCGTTCCGTCTTGAAACACAAAGCCATGTCCGCTGAAGGTACAAGGTCCGTGCCTTTCCGCGTTTCACGAGGCATTCCGAAGCGAAGGGGACGCAAACGTTCCAGCGCTTCCTCCGGACGATGGCAGGATCCCGCAGCAGCAGTCTTGACCACGGCGGCCGCGAACTGCCCCTCTCCGCGGACAAAGCCCGGAATCAGCAGGTACCCGGTCCGTGTCCGCAGGGGTCGGTCGGGCAGCAACTCCCATCCCTCGTCCGGAACCGGAACCGGCTCGGCGCCAAGCTGGCCGGTTATCCATTCCACGTTGGCATCATTCTCCGATTCTTCGAAGGTGCAGGTCGTGTACAGGAGAATCCCCCCCTGCCGGAGGGCAGGCCACGCATCCGCCAGGATTCTCCGCTGACGGGACGCGCAGAGGTCGACGACCGCCTCCGACCATGCGTCGAAGGCTTCGGGGTCCTTCCGGAACATTCCCTCCCCGGAACAGGGAACGTCTGTCAGCACCAGATCGAAGAATCCTTCCATGGCGGCGAACGCCTTCGGATCGACGCTGGTCACCGTTACGTTCGGATCGCCCCAGACGGACACATTGTCCGCCAAAACGGAAGCCCGGTTCCGCATCACCTCGTTGGCAACCAGAAGGAAACCGTCACCGAACGCGGTGCGCAAGGAGGCGGCCAGATCCGTTGTCTTTCCTCCGGGAGCCGCGCAGAGATCCAGCACCCGCACCGGACGTCCGAGATCGGAAAACCGATCAAAGAAACTCCGGCAATAATATCCGGCGAACTGAGCGGAAGCATCCTGGACATAGTAACAACCCGCATGGAACAACGGATCAAGGGTAAAAACAGGACGTTCCGAAAGAAGGTACCCCAGCGGATTCCAAGGCACCTTCGAAATCGACGGGCCGAAGCACGCGCGCGCGAAAGCTTCCGTCTCAGCCTCCGTCGCGGCCGATCCCCAGGCCGAAACCTTGAACGGGTTGACGCGGACCGCGACGGAAGGCGCTTCCCGAAAAGCAGGAAAAGCGACCGACGCCTTCTCCGCCCCGATCGCCCGCGTCAGAATATGCTTGAATTCCTCGCTGTCCAGCCGCTGCATCCCTATTGCCGCTTGTCCAATTCCTCCTGCATCCTCCGAAGTGTTTCTTCGTCCATTCCTTCCGGCAGCCTGCCTTCCGAAACGGCCACGAGTCCGTCCACGATCTTGTCGGCAACCTCACGGAGCTTGTTGCCGAGCAAAAGCTTCATCATCAGGTTGAGTTCCGCGCGGAACTCGATGTGGAAATCCGTCTTGGCAGGATTGTCGGGAACCGCATCGAAATGCAGGGAGCCCGAAAACTGGAACGGAGCGCCGTCATCAATAAAACTGATTTCGGAATACGGGCGGCGATCCTTGATCATGACCCGGAGCTTGAAGCCCTGGATCGTGACAGTGAGCGTGTCGTAGTCGGCAATGACTTCCTGCCGCTTGTCCTCCGGAATAAACGAAAGGAAGTTCCGCATGTCGACGAACATCATATAGAGTTCGAAGGGTGTACGGGACACTTGCCCGCGCTTACTGGTTATCTCTGTCATACGTATCGGGGTTTCGCCTCCATTCCTGGAGGACTTCATAAGCATGGGACTGAATGGACCCGGCCGCAAGCGCCTCTTCCACCAAAGCTCCGTAATTCGAAAGCGCGGTCAGCGGCACTCCGGCTTCGTCAAACCGGGATGCGGCCAAATCAAAGTCATACGTGAAAATCGCAACCATCCCGAGCACTTCCGCTCCCGCCTCCCGCAAAGCCCGGACAGCGGACAGACTGCTCATGCCGGTGGAAACCATGTCTTCGATGACCACCACCTTGGCGCCGCGGGGCAGAATCCCTTCGATCCGGGAACCTGTACCGTGGTTCTTGGGCTTGGGCCGCACATAGATAAACGGCTTTCCCAACCGCTCGGCGACCAAGACCCCGTGCGCGATGGCTCCTGTGGCGACTCCCGCGACAATCTCCGCCCCGGGACAAGTTTCCCGAGCCTTGTCGGCCAGCCAACCGGCCACCGACGACCGCAATTCAGGACAGGAAAGGATCTTCCGGTTGTCGCAATAGATGGGAGCGTGCCATCCTGAAGCCCAGACAAAGGGTTCCTCAGGACGCAACAGGACAGCCTGGATCTTCAGCATTTCGGCAGCGAGCCTTCTGTCTATCGATTCCATCGTTCCATTGAAAATGTTTTGATTAACTTTGTCGTAACTGACAAATATAGGAATTTTCAGTCTCAAAATGCACAAGATCTACTTTGAAAAACGATGCATGATCCTTTGCGCGCCCGGAGAACCTTCACTCTCCGACCCGAACGCCATTGAACTCCACCTGCAGCGCAACGAAGATATTTCCGCCATCGTGGAAATGTTCGAAAACTCCGAGTCGCTGGCGCGGGTGTACTTCCCTTCGGAGGATCCCGAGACGGCCTACCGGGAATTCCGCGCCCGCTTCAAGGAAGTGAACGCGGGGGGAGGCTTGGTTTCCAACCGGCGCGGCGATGTGCTGCTGATCCGGAGGAACGACCTATGGGATCTCCCCAAAGGCCATCAGGAGCAAGGGGAAGACATCCGGACGACAGCTTTGCGCGAAGTCCGGGAAGAGACCGGAGTGGACAAGCTTGCCCTACGGGACCTGATCTGCGTCACGGATCATTGCTACCGACGAGACGGGATCTGGCACCTCAAGCACACCTGGTGGTACGACATGCTCTACACCGATCCTGTGGATCTGACCCCGCAAAGGGAAGAAGACATCACGAAAGCAGTATGGGTTGCCCGGTCCTGCCTCTCCCCCTTTCTGCTCAACACCTATCCTTCGATCGCCGAAGTGTTCCGCAGCGCGCGGATCTGAAAGCCCTCCCAACTTGAAACAATATCCTGCATCTCTCCGTATACAATAAGTATATCCGTTTATTACATATGAAACTTTCGCAATTTCAGTTTCTTCTTCCCAAAGACCGCATGGCCCAGGAGCCGCCCAGATGGCGTGACGAGTGCAGACTCATGGTTGTCCATAAGGACACCGGAGAAATCGAACATAAGATATTCAAGGACATCATCCAATATTTCGGCAAAGGGGACACGTTCGTATTCAACGACACGAAGGTGTTTCCGGCGCGCCTTTACGGCAAAAAAGAGAAGACGGGAGCAGACATCATGGTCTTCCTGCTCCGCGAACTCAACCGGGAGCAGCATCTCTGGGACGTGATCGTGGATCCCGCCCGGAAGATCCGCATCGGGAACAAACTTTACTTCGGCGAAGACCAGAGCCTGGTTGCGGAAGTCATCGACAACACGACTTCCCGGGGGAGAACGCTCCGTTTCCTGTATGACGGCCCGTACGAAGAGTTCAAAAAGCAGCTTTTCAGTCTCGGAGAGATCCCGGTCCCAAGATGGATCAAACCCAAGGTAACCCCCGAAGACTACGAGAACTACCAGACGATCTTCGCAGTCCACGAGGGTGCGGTCGCCGCTCCGGCGGCGGGCCTGCATTTCAGCCGGGAACTCTTCAACCGAATGGTGCTCAAGGACATCTACAAGGCCTTCATCACCGTGCACATGGGAGTCGGTCAGTTCCGCCGGGTCGATGTAGAAGATCTTTCCAAGCACAGGATGGATTCCGAGCGGCTGATCATCCCCGCCGAAGCCTGCGAAATCATCAACAAGGCCAAGGGAGAAGGACACAAAATCGTGGCCGTCGGGGTGACTGTGATGCGGGGCCTCGAGACCTATGTCACGACAAACAGTGAAGTGAAACCGTACGACGGCTGGACTAACAAATTCATCTTCCCGCCGTACGAATTCTCGATTCCCGACGCCATTGTTTCCGGCTTCCATCTGCCCGAGTCCACGATGCTCATGGCCGTGGCCGCCTTCGGCGGATTCGACAACATCATGAATGCCTATAAAGTCGCGCTCGAAGAAGAGTACAACTTCGGCCCCTACGGAGACGCGATGCTCGTACTGTAATTCCTTTTTGCATTCCTCCTTCCTTTTTCCGATATTTAGGGTCACTTAAACTATCGAAAAATGGACAAGGAGACTATCTGCCTGTGCGCCCTGAACAGGATCTACGGCTTCGAGCCGAAAACAGGGCTTCACCTTCTCGACACCTTCGGAAGCGCTTCCGCCCTCTTTGAAGCGGAGGCGCGGGATCTTCGCGCCGCGATGGGGCCCTATGCGGACCGGAGCGGTCAATTCGGAGCGGACGCTTTCGATGCAGCCGCCATGGAACTGGAAACCCTCGCCCAGTCAGGATGCGTGTTCATCGGTATCCGTTCTCCAGGCTATCCCGAACTGCTACTGGAGTGCGGGGATCCCCCCATCGGCCTCTACTTCAAAGGTTTCTCTTCTCCGGAAACAGTGTTCGGTTCCAGGCCGGCGATCGCAGTGATCGGCACGCGGGACATCTCTTCCTACGGACGGGAGTGGTGCGCCAGAATCGTAGACGCGCTTGCTCGAAGCACGGCGAAACCACTTATCGTCAGCGGGCTGGCGCTCGGAACAGACATCCTCGCCCAAGTCTCCGCCCTGGAGGCCGGTCTGCCGACCGTCTCCGTAATGGCGACCGGGATCGATGCGATCTACCCGGCCCGACACAAGGACATCGCCATTCAGATCGCCGAGACGGAAGGCTGCGCCCTGGTCACCGATTATCCCCCGCAAACCGAACCCCTGCGCTACAATTTCCTGCGCAGGAACCGGATCATCGCAGGCATCTGCCGCGCGACGGTCCTGATCGAATCCAAAATCAAGGGCGGCGGAATGATGACCGCGCGGCTCGCGGCGTCCTACGACCGAGATGTCTTCGCGCTTCCCGGACGGATCGACGATCCCAAGTCGCAAGGGTGCAACCTGCTGATCCGGGAAAACATCGCGCAGCAGATCGGAGACCTGGGCGAATTCCTGGACAAGCTCGGATTCGGGAATCCGGGGATCCGTACGAAAGCGGACTTCAGAGCTGCGGTGGAAAACCAATACCGGGAACAGTTCCCGGATGAGAGCCTCCGAGAGATCGTAGCCGTGGCCATGGCCGTCAAAAGGCACCGTGGCCTCACCCTCGATGATCTCAGCGCAATGCTGAAATGGCCGTACGGAAAAGTCGCCCGGTACACGGGACTGCTGGAATGCGACGGCTTTATTTCCGTGGACCTCCTGCAGAAATGCTGTGCCAATGTCGGAAAAACGTACTAAATTTGCAGGACTATTCAACGTGCGATGACATTTGTAGACACCCATACCCACCTTTGTGACGAAGCCTTCCGGGGTGAAGAGGAGACCGTTATCGGAAGAGCGCTGGCGGCCGGAGTCGCCAGGATGCTCCAGCCCGACGTGGACAGCCTGGAACGGGAATCCATGTTTGCGCTTTGCAGAAAGTATCCGGATGTCCTGCGTCCCATGCTCGGCCTCTATCCCGGTTCAGTGAAAGCGGATTGGCAGGAGGAAATCGACCGGATGCTGGCCTTTGCGGACGAGCCGGTGGTCGCGATCGGCGAAATCGGACTCGACTATCACTGGGGCAAAACGTACATGCGGGAACAAAAGGAGGCGCTTTCGTGGCAGTTGGAATATGCCTCCCGCCGGGAACTTCCCGTGAACATCCATCTACGGGACGCGACCGGGGACTTTCTCGACGTGCTCGAGGCCCACAAACATCTGGAACTGCGAGGCAGCATGCACGCCTTCAGCGGCAGTTACGAAACCTTCCGCCGCCTGCAGAAACTGGGCGACTGGTACATCGGAGTGGGGGGTGTGGTCACCTTCAAGAATGCCTCCCTTGCCGAGGCGGTTCGCAAGATTCCCCTGGAGCGGATAGTCCTGGAGACAGACGCTCCGTATCTGACCCCGGTTCCGCACCGGGGTAAACGCAACGAGAGTTCCTACATCCCCCTGATCGCGGCCAGGATCGCCGATCTCAAGGGAATCCGTATGGAGGAGGTTGCCCGGACCACCACGAACAACGCCAAAAACTTATTCGGAATATGACACCCACGAGACAAAACAGGAATAGCCGTTCTTCGATCCTGATGATCTACACAGGCGGGACGATCGGCATGAAGGAAGACCCCGTCGACCAGACGCTCAAGCCCTTCGATTTTGACCAAATCCTGCGGGAGGTCCCGGAACTCGAAAAATTCGCCGTCAAAATCGACTCTTGCACCTTCGACCCCCTCATCGACTCTTCCGATGTGGAGCCGGAGTTGTGGCAGGCGCTTGCCACCCTCATCCGCGACCGATACGACAACTACGACGGATTTGTCGTGCTGCACGGAACCGACACCATGTCCTATTCCGCCTCCGCCCTGAGTTTCATGCTGGAGAATCTCTGCAAGCCGGTCATCTTCACCGGCAGCCAGCTCCCCATCGGCGCGCCCCGCACGGACGGGAAGGAAAACCTCGTATCGGCGGTGGAGATCGCCTCCACGAAGGACGCGGAAGGCCATGCGCTGGTTCCGGAAGTGGCCATCTTCTTCGATTCCCGCCTGATGCGCGGCAATCGTACGACGAAGGTCAACGCCGAGAATTTCAATGCGTTCGACTCCCCGAATTTCCCGAACCTCGCGGAAGCGGGCATCAGCATCAAGTATAACACCACAGCCATCCGGAAGCCGTCACGGTGGGATCTGCCCCTGCAGATCAGCACGACCCTCGATACCCGGGTCTCGATCCTGAAGATCCACCCCGGCATCACTCCCCAGATCGTCCGGAACATCTTGTGCGGTCCTGAGACCCGGGCTGTCATTCTCGAAACCTACGGATCCGGGAACGCACCCTCAAAGAAATGGTTCATGGACATCGTAAACGAGTCGGTCGGAATGGGCAAAATCCTGGTCAACGTGACCCAGTGCCTCGCCGGAAAAGTCAATATGCAGCTTTACGCGACCGGAAAATCGCTGGAGCGTGCCGGGGTCTTGCCGGGCTACGACAGCACGACGGAGAGCATGCTGGCCAAACTTTTCTACTTGCTGGGTAAAAGCACCGGAAACGCCTGGGTCGCGTCTTGGATCGGACAGGATCTGATTGGAGAAATTTCCATCTAATTTTTGTCAATTGAAAATTATTTAGTACATTGCACCAGTTTAACTGGTGGTTTTCAAGCCCCCGGGAACAATTTTAAAGAGATAACTATCTAATACTTTATTAATTATAAACACAAAAACGAGTATGAAAAAGTTTTTCATGTTCTTGGCAGTAGTTGGCCTTCTCGCCTTCACTGCAAACATCGCATCCGCCCAGGATCAGCCTGCAGCAACTGATGCAGCCGCCACCGAGGAAGTCGCCGTAGAGGAGCCTGTTGAGATGACCGCTTCAGACCTTCTGAAAGGGACCAATCAAGATGTTCCGCTCCACCAGCAGGTAAAGACCTACTTCATTCAGGGAGGTCCGGGCTTCATGTCCTTGATTGTCCTGTGCTTGATCCTCGGTCTCGCCCTCGCCATCGAGAGAATCCTGTACCTGTCTTTCTCGAAGACCAACGCCAAGAAACTCACCTTGAAGATCGAGGAAACCTTGCGTGAAAATGGGATTGAAAACGGTATTGAAAAGGCGAAGGACATTTGCCGCAACACGCGCGGCCCGGTCGCCAGCATTTACTACGATGCTCTGAACCACTATGATGAAGGATTGGATGTGGTCGAGAAGCGTATCGCTGCCGCGGGTGGCGTGCAGATCAGCCTCATGGAAAACAACCTCTCCTGGATCGCTCTGTTCATCGCGCTGGCCCCGTCCCTCGGATTTTTGGGAACGGTTGTCGGTATGGTGATCGCTTTCGACGCCATCGAAGCGGCAGGCGACATCTCCCCGACCATCGTCGCCGGAGGTATGAAGGTCGCCCTTATCACCACCGTCGGCGGTCTGATTGTCGCCATGATTCTTCAAGTGTTCTATAACTATGTTCTTTCCCAGATCGATGGCTTGTCCATCGATATGGAGAACGCTTCCATCGATCTCGTCGACGTACTCTCAGAGCAAGCAGGGCGAAAGAAATAGTTTACGGTTGATAGAATAACTTCTGAATCGATTTGATAATGAATAAAATTTTTAAATGGCTTTCTTGGATTTTGATGATTCTCGGAGTCGCCGGAGTGGTCTGGGGTTTCGCGACCGGTTGGCCTGCTGACACCAATGACCCTACGGGCCAGACCCTGGTGAACATGCTTCTCAGATATGGCTACTTCCTGCTGGTTGCGGCAGTGGTCATTCTGGTCGTCCTCACCTTGGTGATTACGGGCATCAACAATCCGAAGAATCTTGTCAAAGCGGGAATCTTTGTAGCAGGTGTCGCCGCGATTGTGTTCGTGGCCTACCTATTTGCATCCGGAGCTCCCGCGCTCAATGTCAAAGAGGCGGACATGCCGTCCGCTATCGCACTGAAATGGATCGACACCTTGTTGCTAATGTCCTACATCCTGGCTGCCGCAGCATTCTGCGCAATCATCTTCGGGGCCATCAGGGCCTCCATTACCAACAAATAACATCAGGCTATGTCTAACAATACCAGAACAGTACCGGGAATAAACGTGCAATCAACAGCCGACATTGCCTTTCTCCTGTTGTGCTACTTCCTGATGACCTCCACCATGGACCAGCAATCCGGCCTACAGCGCCGTCTGCCCCCCATGCCGCAGCAGGGTCAAGAGCAGCAGGATACGAAAGTCAATCGTCGCAATATCATCATTGTGAAGATCAATTCACAGGATCGGTTGTTTGCCGGTGACCAGCTCATGGTTGTTAGTCAGCTTAAGGACAAAATCAAGGAATTCCTTACGAATCCCAATAATGACCCGAATCTTCCCGAAATGGAACCGACAGACATTCCAGGATTCGGGACCCACAGGGTTTCCAAGGGCATCATCTCGCTGCAAAACGACCGCGGAACCAGTTACCAGGCCTACATCGCCGTACAGAACGAGCTCTTGAAAGCAGTGAACGAACTCCGTGACGAATTCAGCATGGCCCACTTCGGCAGGAAATTCGCCTTCCTTTCCGAAGAACGGCAGGAGATTGTCAAGAAGGCAATTCCTCAGCAAATTTCCGAAGCGGAACCGAAAGACGTAGCAAAAAAGTAAAAGGGAAGTAAGATTATGGCTAGTTTTAAAAGAAGCGGCAAAAGAGACATGCCGGAACTCGGAGTGAGCTCGGACATCGTGTTCATGTTCCTGTTCTTCTTCATGGTCACTACGCAGTTGCGCTCCACTGAAGTGAAGGTGCGCGTCAGACTTCCCGAAGCTACGGAAATCGCCAAACTTGAGCGAAAGGATCTGGCCTCCTACATCTACATTGGAAGCCCGACCCTGCAGTATCAGAACCAGTACGGTACCGATGCTCGCATTCAACTGAACGACTCTTTCAAAACCATTGATGACATCCGAAACTTCATTGCCGCGGAACGCGATGCAATGAGTGAAGCTGACCGCCAATTGATGACTGTGTCCATCAAGGCCGACGAAAATGTGCGCATGGGTATTATCACAGATGTGAAGCAGGAGCTGAGACGATGCTCCGCGCTGAAGATCATGTATGCCGCCAGAAAGACCGGCGGGCAATAACCCGCGCATCGCCTTCTGAAGAAGCAGTTCCTCCTCTGGTGGAACTGCTTTTTTTGTGCTATATTTGCAAATCGCAGTAATGATCGACAAAGATTAATTCTTTCATGAAGATGGAGAAAATCATGAGAAGTAAAGTGAAAGACCTGCTCAACGCCGCGCCGGGACGGGACGTCCTGGCGAAAGGCTGGGTCAGAACCAAGAGAGGCAACAAACAGATCAAGTTCATCGCGCTCAACGATGGATCGACAATCCATAACATTCAGGTAGTGGCGGACATGGAGAAATTCGACGAGGATCTCATCCGCCGGATCACGACCGGAGCCAGTCTCTGCGTGAAAGGCAAACTGGTCGAGTCGGTCGGCAGCGGCCAGGCTGTCGAGATCAGCGCCGAAGAGATCGAAGTCTATGGAGACTGCGATCCCGTCCGTTTCCCGCTCCAAAAGAAAGACACTTCGCTTGAATATCTCCGTACAGTCGCTCACATGCGCCCCCGGACGAACACCTTCGGAGCCATCCTGCGAATCCGACATGCGATGGCCTTCGCGATCCACAAGTTCTTCAACGACAAAGGCTTCGTTTACCTGAACACTCCGATCATCACGCAGTCGGATGCGGAGGGTGCGGGAGATATGTTCCTGGTTACAACGCTGGATCTCGCCGAAGTTCCGTTCAAAGAGAACGGAAAGGTGGATTTCAGCCGAGACTTCTTCGGCAAGAAGACCTGCCTGACCGTTAGCGGGCAGCTGGAAGGAGAACTCGGCGCGACCGGAGTCGGGGAAATCTATACGTTCGGTCCTACTTTCCGAGCGGAGAACTCCAATACGCCCAGGCACCTGGCCGAATTCTGGATGATTGAACCCGAAATGGCCTTCTACGACATCGATGACAACATGGATCTGGCTGAAGAATTCGTCAAATACCTTGTTCAATACGCCTTGGACCACTGCATGGATGACCTGCGGTTCCTGAACGACAAGTACGACGAGGGCCTTGTGGATCGTCTCCACAGCGTGCTTGGGATTTCCTTCCAGCGTCTCACCTACACCGAAGGCATCGAAATCTTGGAGAAAGCCATTGCTGAAGGTCATCAATTTGAATTCCCGGTGCACTGGGGAACGGATCTCCAAAGCGAGCACGAACGCTATCTCGTGGAGCGGCATTTCGGCAAACCGGTCATTTTGACCGACTTTCCAAAGGAGATCAAAGCCTTCTACATGAAGCAGAATGAGGACGGGAAGACGGTTCGCGGAATGGATGTGCTCTTTCCGAAGATCGGAGAGATCATCGGCGGTTCCGAACGGGAAGCCTCCCTTGAGAAACTGGAACAGCGAATCGAAGAGTTGAAGATGGACCGGAAGAATTTGGAATGGTACATCGATACCCGACGCTATGGAACCGTCCCCCACAGTGGCTTTGGACTGGGTTTCGAGCGGCTCCTGCTCTTCGTGACCGGCATGGCCAACATCCGGGATGTCATTCCCTTCCCGAGAACCCCCAAGAATGCTGAATTTTAACGTTTCATCGAGATGTTAGTGATCGGTATCGCCGGAGGATCCGGATCGGGAAAAACCACCGTCGTGAACGCCATTACGACGCAACTGAAAGAACGGGTTGTCGTGATCCCGCAGGATTCCTACTACAAGGACTCCAGCCATCTGCCGATGGAAGAGCGGCAGAAGATCAATTTCGACCATCCGGACGCCATCGACTTCGATTTGCTCTGCGAGCAGCTCAAAGCGCTCAAGGAAGGCAAAACCATCGAGCAGCCGGTCTACTCCTACATCACCTGTTCCCGATCCAAGACCGAGACCGTCACTGTAGCGCCGGCGGAAGTGATCATCATTGAAGGTATCCTCGTGTTCACCTGCAAGGATCTACGGGAGCAGATGGACATCCGGATCTTCGTGGATGCGGATGACGATGACCGCCTCATGCGCGTCATGGCCCGCGATATCCTGGAGCGTGGGAAGACCGTGGAAACGGTAATCGAACGGTACACCAAGACCGTCAAGCCCATGTATCTCCAATTCATCGAACCGAGCAAGCGGTACGCAGACATCATCATCCCGCAGGGCGGGCACAACAAGGTTGCCATCGACATCATCTCGGCCACTATTGAAAAGTCTCTGCGGAAAATGAACCAGGAGAACAAGAAGTAAAGTGAAAAAGATCAAAAGCGAAGACAAGGCAGGATTGTACATCACAGTGATCTTCCATCTTGTGGTGTTGATCGTGCTGCTTGCTTCCCAGATCGGATCCGCGCTGAAGAAAGAGAACACTTTCCTGCTGGACTTCTCCAAACAGGAGGCCCTCCTGAAGGAAAAGGAAGAAGCCGTCTTCAGAGAAGACATCAGCCAGAAGCTGGACGAACTGATCGCCTCGGCGGGAAACGTTCCGATCCGGAACATCGCGGTGGACCGGGGTTCCCTGTTGAAAGACGACCGGAATACGGACGCTGAGGAACTCTACAAAGAAGCGGAAAAGCTTGCGGAAAAACTGGACCGGGGATTTCCGGTCACGGAGAACCACGAGGACTTCGTAGTCGTCGATCGGCAGCCCGTGCGGGAGGCAGAGCAGAAAAAAGAATCCTACTCAGGACCATCCGTCGTCTCCTACGCGCTGGACGGACGGAAGGCCAGCCGACTGTCCATTCCGGCCTACCGATGTCTCGGAGCGGGCTACGTGACGGTGATCATCACGGTAAGTCCCGCCGGTGATGTCATCAACGCGAAGATTCAGGACGACGTCTCTTCCACGGATGACTGCTTGAGAAGTTTTGCCGTCCGCGCCGCGCGATTGTCGAAATTTTCGGCTTCACCTTCCGCGCCGGCACGGCAGGTCGGCAACATTGTGTACATGTTCATCGCACAATGAAGCGAAGGATCGTTTAACTTGTTGACAATCGGACATGAACAAGAAAACCTTGATATCCCTCCTCGTGGCTGTGGCGCTGCTGATCGCTGCCATTGCTGTGGCCATCGCCTTCCTGTATTCAGATATCGGAGGCAAACCCGATGGGGAAGCCATCCGATTCCGGGAAGCGCATCCACTCGTGGCCGCCATTCCTTCGGATGCCGCGCTGGTCTTCTGCGTCAAGGATTTTGACCGGGCGAAAGCCTACCTTACAGACTCCACGGCGGTATTCGGACAGCTGATGTCCGGGCGACTGAACGGGTTGTTCCGCTTCTCCTACCCGTCTTTAAGAAGGGCTGACGCCATCATGTCCCTGCACTACAGCAAGGACTTCGCCCCCCTGCTGGTCGTCAGGACGGGAAGCGTCGCTCCGGCAGACACGACCGGGGATGTACGGAAGTTGCTTGACGCTGCTGATTCCTGCGGCCTCCACGCCAAAGTCGAGGGCGGGAACCTTCTGATTTCTACGTCGGAGACCATCATCCATTCGGCTGTGAGACATTTCTCCGACGGGCTGTCGATCATGGATGCCGACGGGTTTTCTGAACTTGCCTCGCGGATGGACGGAGATGATATTCTGTTCATCTCCAACGCCTATTCCGACAACCTCGCCCGGGCGTTTCTCAATGCGCGCCTATTCAAACATTCCGCCTTTTTCGAGCGGCTGGCCAAGTGGTCCGCCTTGCGCGTCACGGAGCACACGGAAAAAGGGGTTTCGATGCGGGGATCGGTCCTCGACAGCGAAGACCCTTCCTACTATCTGAACCTGCTCCGCCAGGCAGGGCCTTCCGAGGTCCGTGTCGCCGAGGTGCTCCCTTCCCGGGTCGACTTCGTGGTTTCGATTCCGATCAAAGACATCAGGTCTTACATCGAAGCGCACCGGCAGTATCTGGACTCGCGCGCCAGCCTGGAGAAGTTCAAAGCCGCCTTGGACGAACAGAAAAAGAACAACGGCCTCCATGCGGAAGAATGGGCGCGAAATCTGGATATTCAGGAGATCGCGTTCGCCCAATTGTATGTGGCCGGTGGACTGCGGAGTCTGCTGCTCATCAAGCCGGGCAACACGCGCGAAGCGTTGGAAGGTATCCGGGAATACCCTTGGAAAAATTTCGCCAAAACCTTGTTCGGCGGAATATTCACGGCGAACGAAGACAGCTACGCTTGGATTGGAGGATGGATGGCAGCGGGTGAAAAAACCACGCTTGAAGCCTTTCTACAGGGAGATTTTCTGCAGGAAACGCTCAAGGATCATCTTTCCGCAGCCGGACTCCAAGCCCGCATCCCCGCCCGGGATTGCGGCTTCTTCCTGTATCATTCGCTCAGCGAAGACCCCAGCATGATCGACAAGTCTTTCACCCCCGGCCTGGCGAGCGCTTTCCGGAAAACCCTGGCAGGGGCAACCTATGTTCCGGTGACACTTTCCGTCACCTTCGAGAACGGTGAAACGTTCGTAAATGTCTGGTACGACCGCACGAATGTGATCCACAGCAAAGCGCCCGCCGTAGACCGCGACACAACCGTGAATGTTCCGAAAGGCCCTTTTACGGTCACGAACTGCGCCACCGGCAAGAAAAATACGTTCTATCAGAACAGCCACAAATCACTCTGCCTCCGGGACGAGAACGGAAAAGATCTCTGGGGGATCCCCTTCAAAGAAGATCTGTGCGGCTATGTGGAAGAGGTGGACTACTACAACAACGGCAAGATCCAATTCCTTTTCGCCGCCGGTTCCAAACTGTATCTGATCGATCGGCTCGGGCGTTTTGTGAACGGTTTCCCGATCGATCTTGGCAAGAAAATTGCCTTGGGTCCGAAGGTGTTTAACTTCACCGGAGCCCATGGATATTCCGCTCTGGTGCTGCACAAAGATAACTCGGTGGGACTCTATGACCTGCGCGGGAAAATGCGGAAGGACTGGAAGGGCATCGCTGCCAAGGAAACCATCAAAGCGATTCCGGAACTTTTGGAGATCGGCAAAACGCGGTACTGGATTGTCCGAACCTCCATCCAGACGCTCATCTACCCCTTCCAGGGCGGAGATCCGGTCGTACAGGGTGAAGGAGCCAAAATGATCCGCCCCGACAGCAAGATCGAAACAGACGCAAATGGCTCGTTCCGCGCGAAGAGCTATGACGACAAAGACAGGACATATAAACTAGAATAAAACAACACACAAAATGACGGACTTCAAATTTCAATCAGTCAACAAACTTCTGGAGAAAAGTTTCCGGGAGAACTGGGACCGGCAGGCGCTTTCGAACTACCAAGGCGCCAGCCTTTGCTACCGGGATGTGGCAAGGCGCATCGAAAAATTGCACATCGCTTTTGAGAAATGCTACCTCCGCAAGGGAGACAAAGTGGCGATCTGCGCCCGCAATCAGGTCAACTGGGCGGTGAGCTTTCTGGCCACGATGACGTACGGCGCCGTGCCCGTACCGATTCTGCACGAATTCAAGGCCGGTAATATCCACTATCTGGTCAACCATTCCGAGGCGAAAGTCCTCTTCGTCGACGACGTCGTCTGGGAGGGTCTGAGCGCTGATGAAATGCCGGGGCTGTTCGCGGTCGTCCGGATCAACACCCTGCAGCTCCTTTATGCCCGATCGCCCCGCATCACGGAGGCGCGCGAACACATGAATGAATATTTCGGGAATCGGCATCCCAACAGTTTCGAGCCGGAATCCCTCAACTATTACGAAGATTCCCCCGACGAGTTGGCGCTGATCAACTACACCTCCGGCACTTCCGGGTTCTCCAAAGGGGTCATGATTCCCTATCGCGCGCTTTGCTCCAACATTCAATTCGGCGCTTTGGCGCTGCCCGAGATCAACAACCAATCGAATGTGGTTTCGATGCTGCCCTCCGCCCACATGTACGGGTTGATGTTCGAACTTCTGTACGAAATGAGTGTCGGCGCCCATGTACACTTCCTGACCCGGATTCCGAGTCCGAAGATCATCCTGCAGGCCATGGAGGAGGTCAAACCGGACGTGATCATCGCTGTCCCCCTCATCATCGAAAAAGTCTACAAATCGAAGTTGCAGAAAATCGTAGAGCGGGGCGGCATGAAAATACTGCTACGGATGCCGGTAATTGATAAAATGATCCAGAAACGGATCCGCACCGAACTGATTTCAGCGTTCGGCGGAAAATTTATAGAAATAATCATAGGAGGCGCCGCCTTCAACAAAGACATCGAGAAATTCTTCTGGTCGATCGACTTCCCCTATACGGTCGGCTACGGGATGACCGAGTGCGCTCCGATCATCACCTATGCCCCGTCCAGCAAGAAAAAACTCTATTCCTGCGGGACGGCCGCCGTGAATATGAAAATCCGTGTCGTCTCCCCGGACCCGAGCCGGATCGAAGGAGAGGTTCAGGTGTATGGCCCCAATCTTACGCTCGGCTACTATAAAAACGAGGAAGCCACCCGCGAACTGTTCACTGAAGACGGCTGGCTGAAGACCGGCGATATGGGAATTATTGACGAGGACGGTTACCTCTTCCTCAGAGGCCGCTACAAATGCATGATATTAAGTTCCAACGGACAGAATATCTATCCGGAAGAGATCGAATCCGTCATCAATGCCGTGAGCTATGTGGTCGATTCCCTGGTCATTGAAGACGGTGGCGGACTAACGGCACTGATTTATCCGGACTACCACCTGGCGGAGTTGGACGGAATGTCCCGCGCCCAGCTCGAACAGAGTCTGACGGCCCTGCTTCCCGAAATCAACAAGGAAGTCCCCAACTTCGCCCAAATCAGGAAGATGGAATTTCTCCCGGAAGACTTCGAAAGAACGCCGAAACGGAGTATCAAACGTTACCTTTACCAGCGGAATTAAATGGAGAAATTCGATCAGAGATATCTCGAAATGGCCGAGATCTGGGCCAAGAACTCGTATTGCAAACGCCGCCAGGTAGGCGCGCTGCTGGTCAAGGACCGCATGATCATTTCCGACGGGTACAACGGCACGCCCTCCGGCTTCGAGAACATCTGCGAAGACGAGAACGGGGTGACAAAGCCCTATGTGCTGCATGCCGAGGCAAACGCCATTACGAAGGTGGCGAAGTCCGGCAACAGCAGTCAGAACGCGACCCTGTATGTCACAGCCTCCCCTTGTATGGAATGCGCGAAGTTGATCATCCAAGCGGGGATCAAAAGGGTAGTCTACAAGGACGAATACCGGATTTCGGACGGGGTCGACCTGCTCCGCAGAGCGGGAATCGAGGTTAAAAAGGTTGAGTAGCATGAAAAGAATATCACCCGTCTGGATTGCAATTCTGGGAATTCTTGTCGGCGTACTGCTGGTCTTGACCTACAATACAATCAACCGGCAAAGGAATTATCACAACGCCCGGTATGTGGAGTGGCGGAAGTTGAATCTGATCCTGGATCAGATCGAAAAGAACTACGTCGACACCATCGACAACGAAGCAATCACCGACGCGGCCATCACGGCTGCCTTGGCGGAACTGGATCCCCATTCGGTGTACATGCCTCCGATCGAACTGAAAGAAGCCGAGACCGAACTCGCCGGCAATTTCGATGGGATCGGCATCCAGTTCAACGTGCCGAACGACACCGCCATCGTGCTGGAAGTCATCCCGGGAGGCCCCTCGGAGAAGGTCGGGCTGCAACAGGGAGACCGGATCCTGCAGGTGGACGACCAGGTGATCGCCGGCGTCAAATTCCCCCAGGACAGCATGGTCCGGCGGATGAAGGGTCCCTCGGGAACCAAGGTCACAGTTACCGTCCGCCGCGGTCGGGAGGATATTCCTTTTGAAATCACCCGGGGGAAGATTCCCGTCCACAGCGTGGACGCCGCTTTCATGATCGACGACACGACCGGATACCTCCGCCTGTCAAAATTCTCGCGCTCGACCTACAAAGAGTGCCTGGAAGCCGGCACGAAGCTGCTTGACGAAGGCATGACAAAACTGATTTTCGACCTGCGGGACAATACGGGAGGCTATTTCGACCAGGCGCTGCTCCTCTGCAACATGTTTCTGGACAAGGGAGATGAAATCGTGTACATGCAGGGACTGCACCGGAAAAAAGAAAACTATACCGCCGACGGGAAGGGAATTATGAAAGAGGTAGCGCTTACAGTCCTCATCAATGAATCCAGCGCATCTTCAAGCGAGATTTTCGCCGGCGCGATCCAAGACAACGACCGGGGTAAAATCATCGGAAGACGCTCGTTCGGGAAAGGACTTGTTCAGGAACCCATCTACTTCAACGACGGTTCCGGAGTCCGCCTTACTGTTGCGCGGTTCTACACCCCGTCGGGCCGCAGCATTCAGAAGCCCTATTCCAACGACTATCAATACGATCTCTACAGGCGGTACTCAGAGGGTGAATTGCTGGTTGCGGACAGCATCAAGATCGACACGTCGGAAGTCTACAAGACGGTAGGAGGCAGAACCGTTTACGGAGGGGGCGGCATCATCCCCGACATCTTCGTACCGATCGATACGACCCGCGCCTCCGATTTCTACATCGCGTGCAACAAAAAAGCCACCCAGATGCGGTTCGCATCCGCGACATTCGACCGATACAAGGACTCATTGGGGGACATTGACGACTATGCCACGCTCGTGCAGACGCTGGACCGGATGAACATTCCGGAAGCTTTCCGGGATTATGCCTCGAAAGTCGACGGCATCTCTGCCAGTCCACAGGAATGGAAAGAGACGGAAGCCTACCTCATTCCTCAACTGCGCGCCTTGATCGGACGCTATTCGGAACTGGGAGAAAACGCGTTCTACAAATTGTATATGAGCGTGGATCCTATGTTGATGAAGGCTATTGAATCGGACTGACGTAGTCTTTCACATCCTGCGCGCTCACGGGATTCCCTCCGAGGATCATCAGGCGCTCCACTACGTTTCGAAGTTCGCGGATGTTGCCGGTCCAGTTCCGCTCCTGCAGGAGCCGGATCGAGTCCTCGGAGAACTTGTTCGGAGTCATTCCCGACTCGGTACTGATCTGGTTCACAAAGTAATCGACGAGGAGCGGAATATCTGATTTTCTGTCGTCCAGCGTCGGGACCTGGATGACGATGACGCTCAGCCGGTGATACAGGTCTTCACGGAAACGCTTTTCCTTAATTTCGTTCATCAGGTTCTTGTTCGTCGCGGCGATCACCCGCACATCGACCGTGATGTCCTTGTCGCTGCCGACCCGCGAAAGCTTCTTTTCCTGAAGCACCCGCAGCACCTTGGCCTGGGCGGCAAGGCTCATGTCCCCGACTTCGTCCAAGAACAGGGTGCCCCCGTCCGCCTGCTCGAACTTCCCCTTGTGCTGCTTGATGGCGGAGGTGAAAGCTCCTTTCTCGTGACCGAACAGTTCGCTTTCAATGAGTTCCGATGGAATCGCAGCGCAATTGACTTCGATATACGGCATGCCGCTCCGCAGACTGTGTTCGTGCAGGCTCCGCGCGACGAGTTCTTTTCCGGTACCGTTGGCGCCTTCAATCAGGACGCGAGCATCGGTGGGAGCGACTTTGGCGATGATTTCCCGGATGTGTTCCATGGGCTCCGACGCGCCGATCATCCGCTGGCCGTAAACCTTTTTCTTGAGATTCTTGTTCTCCCTTATGATCGTTGCCTTCTCGGTGGCGTTCTTGATGGTGATGAGGATCCGGTTCAGGTCCAAAGGTTTCTGGATAAAGTCAAAGGCACCTTTCTTGATGCATTCTACCGCAGTGTCGATGTCCCCGTGCCCGGAGATCATGACGACCGCGGCATCGACCCCGTCCGAAACCAGTTTGTCCAGGACCTCCGTGCCGTCCATGCCCGGCATCTTGATGTCGCAGAAAATGACCCCGTATTTTTCTTTGTCCGCCCATTCAAGGGCCTGCGCCCCGTCTTCGGCGGTGTCCACCTCGTAACCCTCATCGGTCAGGATCTCCTTCATGGAGTTCCGGATCGCCCGTTCATCGTCTACTATCAGAATTTTCATATC
>JAAYJQ010000013.1 GCA_012522855.1 Bacteroidales bacterium | reverse complement strand
CCGATGGTACTGGTCCTCGCGGCCGGGAGAGCAGGCAGCCGCCGTCCCCTTCCGGGCGCCCGGAGCATCCGCGAGATGCCCCGGGCGCCTTTCTTTTTGCCGGACGGCGACCGATCGACCGGGCAAGTACGATAACCCGAATTTTATGTGTGCGGTATTATGTCGCGGACTGCAGCAGCAGTCGTTTGAACTCGGAATAGGACCCCGAGAGGGGGACGGTTTGTTTTTCGCCCTTCAGGAAGGCTGCCAGCCGATCGGGGATCGCAACCGGAGATCCGATCGCCTTTTCCACCGTGGAAAGGAACTTGGCGGGGTGGGCGGTTTCGCAGAACACGCCTGTTTCCTCGGGACGCAGCCCGTCTGAAATTGCCTTGAATCCACAGGCTCCGTGTGGGTCGAGTACGTAGTCGTTCGACTTGTAGCAAGCGGAAATGGTGGCCAGGATCTCGTCATCCGTCACCACAGCACCCGAAATGTCCGCGCGGATCCGTCCCCAATCCTTCTCGTATAGATCGTAGATCCGGGCGAAATTGCTGGGATCGCCCACATCCATGGCATTTGCAAGGGTCTGGATACTGGGCTTGGGTACATATTCCCCGGTCTGAAGGTATTGGTAGAAGACATCGTTCCGGTTGTTCGCCGCGATGAAGCGCGAAACGGGAAGCCCCATCCGTTTCGCGAAGAGGGCGGAGCAGAGGTTTCCGAAATTGCCGCTCGGCACGCATACGACCAGGCGATCCGCCCTGCCGAGCGCTTTCAGCCGTGCATAGGCGTTGAAAAAGTAGAATGACTGGGGCAGGAAGCGGGCAACATTGATGCTGTTTGCCGAGGTGAGATGGAGCGCGTCATTCAGTTCCGCGTCCATAAAGGCGTTTTTGACCAGGGTCTGACAGTCGTCGAAAGAACCTGCCACCTCGACGGCAGTGATGTTTCCGCCCAGGGTAGTGAATTGGCTTTCCTGGATCGGACTGACCTTCCCCTTGGGATAGAGTACGTACACATGAATGCCCGGAACCCCCAGAAAGCCGTTCGCGACGGCACTCCCGGTGTCACCGGAAGTGGCCACGAGCACATTGAGCGCTTCGCCTGAATCCTTCGTGAAGAATGCGAGCAACCTTGCCATAAAACGGGCTCCTACATCCTTAAAGGCCAGCGTGGGGCCATGGAAAAGTTCCAGAGAAAAGATCCGGTCCGTGACCGGAACGACAGGACAATCAAAAGCGAGCGTTTCGCCGACGATCCGGTTCAGGACTTCAGGCGGAACATCCTCTCCGAAGAACGCGTTTGCGACAGTGCAGGCGATCTCGGTGAAAGAAAGTTCCTGGATCCGCTCGAAGAAGGATTGCGGCAGGGCGGGAATCCGTTCAGGCATGTACAGCCCCCGGTCTTCGGCCAGCCCTTTGACGACAGCTTTCCGAAGATCCGCAACCGGCGCCTTTCCGTTCGTGCTGTAATACTTCATGTCAATAGATGACCCGCGTACCTTTGTTGGAAACCTTTACGACGAAGGTTTCGTATTCAATGCCCATCGCTTCGAAATGTCGCTTCATCAGATTTTCTGCCTTCCGGGCAGGCTCGAAGTGATTGGCCACCGCAAATACGGAAGGACCCGATCCGCTGATGTTCATCGCCTGTGCCCCCGCCTGCAGAATGTTCTTTCGGAGCGTGTCGAAGCCCGGTATGAACTGCTTTCGGTACGGTTCCGCGACATAGTCTTGCATGGATCGTCCGATCAGGCTGATGTCGCTGGAATACAGGCCGGCGACCAGGCCGCCCACGTTGCCCCATTGCCGGATGGCATTATGCAGGGGAACTTGTTGCGGAAGGATGCTGCGGGCTTCTTTCGTAGATACGATCATGTGAGGGTGGATCACGGCGCAGTACAGGTTGCCCGGGACCGGCAGCTTGATCAAATCCAGCGGCTCGTAGCCTCGGATCAGCACGATGCCTCCCATTACCGCAGGGGCGGCATTGTCTGCATGGTAGCCCCCGCTGGCCAGATTCTCTCCCTCCATCGCGCAGACCACCAGTTCTTCCTCAGTGAGGATGTGGTCGAACAGTTCGTTGATTCCGAACGCGGCGGCGGCGCAGGAAGCGGCGCTGGAACCGATCCCCGAACCCGGATAGATTTTCTTCAAGATCCGTATGCCTACCTTCGCTTTCTTTCCCGTCATTTCCATGAACTTCCGTATGACCGGGGTGACGACATTTTCTTCGGGGTCCGCAGGCAGCGGAACGTTGGTTTCGTTTTCAATCGTTAGGCCGTCGCCGTCTTCTATGGAGATTTCCAACACGTCACCGACTTCGTCCAGGGCCATTCCTATGATGTCGAAACCACATCCCATGTTGGCGATGGACGCCGGTGCAAATACTTTTATCTTATTCATAACGGAATATTTATCGAACGTTCGCGATGAACATGATGTCGGAAAAAACGCCTGCCGCCGTGACATCGGCGCCGGCACCGTAGCCTTGGATCAGCATCGGATGCATGTTGTAGCGTTCCGTAGTCAGGAGGATGATGTTGTTCGAGCCGTCCAGCACATAGAAGGAATGTTGCTGGGGAATTTCGCGGAGGGAGACGGAATATTCCCCGTTCTCCATCTTGGCGACAAAACGCCAGCGTTTGCGCTCTTCCTCGAGTTTCCGTCTTTTTTCCTCGAATCCGGCATCCAGGGTCGGGAGCTTCTTCCAGAATTCTTCCATACTGCAGGCAAAGAAGGAGGCGGGAATGAAAAGATTTGCTTTCACATCGCTTTGGTTGACTTTGTAGCCGGCTTCCCGGGAGAGGATCACCAGTTTGCGGATGACATCGGTTCCCGACAAGTCGATCCGGGGATCCGGTTCGGAATACCCCTGTTCCTTGGCCATGAGGACAGCCTTGCTGAAGGGAATGTCCTTGGAGATGGTGTTGAAGATGAAATTCAGTGTTCCGCTGAGCACAGCTTCCATCTTGAGGATCCGGTCTCCGCTGTTGCGCAAGTCATTGATGGTCTTGATGATGGGAAGCCCCGCCCCGACATTGGTCTCGAAGAGGAATTTGACATTCCGCTTGTGGGCGGTCTCCTTCAGTCTCCTGTAGGTTTCATAGTCCGAGGAGGCTGCGATCTTGTTGGCCGCAACCACGGAGATTCCGTGGTTGAACAGGTCTTCGTACAAGGCTGCGATCTCCGCGCTTGCGGTACAGTCTACAAAGACGGAATTGAAGATGTTCATGCGGATCACCTCCTTTTTCAGTATTTCGGGCGTGATCTTCATACCCTTCTCGAGGGTATCGCGGTAGGTGGACAAGTCGATCCCGTTTCGGTCGAAGATGGCGCGGACGCTCCGGGCGATGCCGACGATGTTGAGTTTCAGGTTCCAGTTATGCTTGAGTTTCTCCTGCTGGCAAGCGATCTGCTCGATCAGTTTGCCTCCCACGGTGCCGATCCCGCAGATGAAGAGGTTCAGTTCTTGGTACTCGGAAAGGAAGAAACTGTCGTGGATGGCATTCAGCGCTTTTCGCAGGTGCTCCCGATCGATTACGAACGAAATGTTGGTTTCGGAGGCGCCTTGCGCGCAGGCAATGACACTGATGCCGCTCCGTCCCAATGTCGAGAACAGCTTGCCCGCCACGCCGGGGGTTTCCTTCATATTATCTCCGATGATAGCGAGAGCCGCCAGTTCGTTCTTCAGACCGATCGGATTGAGAACCCCCGATTCGATGTCGTGGCTGAATACCCGGGTGATGACCTGCTTTGCCCGCTCAGCATCCTTCCGGCTGACTCCGATCGTGATGCTGGTCTCGGAAGCCGACTGGCTGACGAGGAAAGCGCTGATGCTCTCCTGGGTCAGGGCAGTGAAGATCCGGCTGTCGACGCCGACGATACCGGCCATGGAAGTTCCGGACAAGGTGATCAGGCTGATGTCATCGATCGACGAGATCCCTTTGATGACCGTGTCGCTTTGTTGGCATTCTTTCTTGATGAGGGTGCCTTCGGCTTCGGGACGGAAGGTATTCTTGATCAGCACCGGAATCCCTTTTGTGTGGACCGGATACAAGGCAGGGGAATAGATGACCTTGGCGCCGAAGTTGCTAAGCTCCGTGGCTTCTTCGTATGTCATTTCGTTGATGACGTAGGCGGTTTGAACCAACTTCGGATCGGCAGTCATGAAACCGTCCACGTCCGTCCAGATCTCCAGCATCTCCGCGTCCAGCGCGGCGGCGATCAGGCTGGCGGTGTAGTCGGAACCGCCCCTGCCCAGCGTGCTGATCTCCCCGGTTTCCGAATCGGTCGAGATGAAGCCGGGAACCACGGCGATGCCTTTGCGGGCATCATAGTCCTGAAAAGCGTTCAGGATGCATTCGTTCGTCCGCTCCGTATCCACAGAGCTGATGTGCCCGTTGTTTCGGGTCTTGATGAATTTCAGGGAGTCGTAGGTCACCGTTCCAGGAATCGCTGCAGTCACGATCAAGGAAGATAGTCTTTCTCCGACGCTGGCGATCTCGTTGCGGGATTTCTCCGGGATGGCCTGGATGAGAAAGATTCCTTCGCAGATGTTGTCCAGCCTGTCAAGAATGATCGCCATCTTGTTGATCACCGCAGCTCGGTCGGAGGGATCGGGGACGACCTGTTCGCACATCTCGTTGTGGAGGGAGCGGATCTCGGCGAGTACTTCCCGGAAGGAATCGTCGGCGGACGTGGCTAGATGCGTGGCTTTTATGAGCTGGTCGGTGACGCCGGCCAAGGCGGAAACAACCAGGATGATCGGTTCCTGCCTGCTTTCAACGATGGATTTGACTTTAAGTAGATTTTCCGGTGTCCCGATGGACGATCCACCGAATTTTAGGACTCTCATGACGTTTTTCGTTATCTGTTCGTTTTGTTCAAAACCCAAAGAAAGCAATTTCTTGACGAAAAATCAAGAAAAGTCCCGACTTTCACCCGGTTTGGAGCGAATTCAGCGACTGAACGGGTCGCGGGAGGGGATGTTCCGGGAGAGAATTATCGAAAGGATCCAGCCCCAGACAAAATTGTACAGAAACAGCACGAAAAAGACATAGACCGGCATTCTCCCCGTCATTTTTTCCATCATCTCGAGGGTGTTCGAGTCCATCATGGAGGAAAACTGCTCCATCATCTGCCGTATGGAGTCGGCGTACATATCGGGATGGATCAGGAGAACATCGGCAATGTTGTAGGCGACCACGATCAGCGAAGAGAACAAGGCAATCCGGATGCCGTATTTCAGGGTGTGGGCATTGTCGGCTGCCGGGTATTCCGCAACCAATCTCTTCAGAAAGTAGCGCATCAGTAAGATGCAGGAGACGATTTTCGCCACCCAGAGCAGGATTCCGAGAAAATTGCCGAGCATCCGGCTGCCGAAACTTTCAGCGCCTCCCAAGAGCGTTCCGGAAAGGGAGGAGGCCAGCATGAAGGCGATGGTCATGATGCCCAGAAGGAAGCCGGACTTGCCGGCCTTGTTCCAGAGGAGGCTGCGAGGAATGATTTCGTCCATATCAGATTTGGTCTTTGATGTTGTATCGATTGCGCTCCGGAGCGGAGCGGGAGATCATCTCCCCGACAAAACCGGCCAGGAAGAGCATGACACCCAGTATCAAGGCGACCAGCGCCAAGTAGAACAGGGGCTGGTCTGTTACGGCCCGGTAATAGGCGCCCTGCGCCTGATGCACCAATTTCGCGATGATGATCCAGACCGTCATCGCGAAACCGACGAAGAACATGAAGATGCCCGTGTAGCCGAAGAAATGCATCGGCTTCTTGCCGAAAGCGCTGAGGAACCACAGGGAAAGCAGATCCAGAAACCCGTTCACAAAGCGCTCCACTCCGAATTTGCTCTTGCCGTATCTGCGCTTCTGGTGACGCACGGGTTTTTCGGTAATCTTGTCGAATCCGGCGTTCTTGGCGAGGTACGGGATGTAGCGGTGCATTTCGCCGTACACCTCAATATTCTTCACAACCTCGTTCCGGTAGGCCTTCAGGCCGCAGTTCATGTCATGGAGCTTGATACCCGTAATCCAGCGCGCAGTGGCGTTGTAGAGTTTCGAAGGGAGATTCTTGGTCACCTTGTTGTCTTGACGGTGTTGCTTCCAGCCGGACACCACGTCGTAGCCCTGCTCCGTGACCATCTTGTACATCGCGGGGATCTCTTCGGGAGAGTCCTGCAGGTCGGCGTCCATCGTGACGACCACGCGGCCTTGCGCGACTTTGAAACCTTCGTACAGCGCGGCGGATTTGCCGTAATTGCGCCTGAAAGAGATGCCCCTGATCCGTTCGTCGCCGTCGGTGAGCCCGCGGATTGTCTCCCACGACCCGTCCGTACTCCCGTCATCGATGAATATGACCTCGTAGGAATAGGCATGTTCCTCCATGACTTTCCGGATCCAGGAAAGCAGGTCGGGGAGAGACTCGTTCTCATTGTAGAGAGGGACAATGATCGAAAGATCCTTGGCGTGGTCAGTCATGTGTGAATGTTCTTTGAATATGCAAAGATAGGAATTTTTTCGTACCTTTACAGATTGGCTAAGAATATGGCTATCCAAGTTCAAGTACTTGGTTTGTAAATTACTGGTTAGACCAATTTATTTTAGTTCTTTATGATCAACATTACATTTCCTGACGGTAGCGTCAGGACTTACGAGAGAGGCGTTACAGGTTACGAAATCGCCAAGAGCATCAGTCCGAGACTGGCGGAAGAAGCGCTGGCCGCGTCGGTGAAGTTTGCCGACGATACCACGGCGGGGCAGGGCGTGACCTATGACCTGGATCGTCCGATCGACCGCGATGCCTCCATCGCGCTCCTGAAATGGGAAGACGAAGAAGGCAAGCAGGTATTCTGGCATTCCTCCTCCCACCTCATGGCGGAAGCCCTCGAGGATCTGTACCCCGGGGTGAAATTCGGTATCGGCCCTGCGATCGAAAACGGGTTCTACTACGACGTCGACTTCGCCGACCATCAGGTCAATGACGCCGACCTTCCCAAGGTCGAGAAGCGGATGCTGGAACTCGCGCGCGAAAAGCAAACCTTCACCCGCATCGAAGTAGCGAAGGCGGACGCGCTGAAACATTTTGAAGACAAGGGTGACCCGTACAAGTGCGAACTCATCAGCGAACTCGCCGACGGCACCATCACATATTACCGGAACGGTCATTTCACAGATCTTTGCCGCGGCCCGCATTTGCACAATACGGAAGTGATCAAGGCTGTTAAACTCACGGCCATCGCCGGCGCCTACTGGCGCGGTGACGAAAAGCGTCAGCAACTCACGAGAATTTACGGCATTACCTTCCCCAAGAAGTCGATGCTCGATGAATACCTGGTCATGCTCGAAGAAGCGAAGAAGCGCGACCACCGCAAGCTCGGCAAGGAGATGGAACTTTTCACCTTCTCCTCCCGGGTCGGTCAGGGACTGCCGCTCTGGCTGCCCCGCGGCGCCGTGATGCGTCTCCAGCTGGAGAACTTCCTGCGCCGGAAGCAGACGGAACACGGCTACTTGCCGGTCGTTTCCCCGCACATCGGAAGCAAGGACCTGTACGTGACCTCCGGCCACTACGCCAAGTACGGCCAAGATTCCTTCCAGCCGATCCACACCCCGCAGGAAGGGGAGGAGTACATGCTCAAACCCATGAATTGTCCGCACCACTGCGAGATTTACCGTTCCGCCCCGCGCTCCTACCGGGATCTGCCCCTGCGGCTGGCGGAGTTCGGAACGGTTTACCGCTACGAACAGAGCGGAGAACTCCACGGGCTGACCCGCGTCCGCTCCTTCACACAGGACGACGCGCACATGTTCGTGACTCCGGATCAACTCAAGGGTGAGTTCGTGAAGGTCATCGACCTGATTCTCTATGTGTTCAGGATCTTCAAATTCGACAAATTCACGGCGCAGATTTCCCTGAGGGATCCCCTTGACAGGACGAAGTACATCGGCAGCGACGAGAACTGGGAAAAAGCCGAGCGGGCCATCATCGAGGCCGCCGACGAGAAAGGCCTTCCGGCCGTCGTTGAATACGGTGAGGCGGCCTTCTACGGTCCGAAATTGGATTTCATGGTCAGGGATGCCATCGGAAGAAAGTGGCAGCTCGGAACCATCCAGGTGGACTACAACCTGCCGGATCGCTTCCAACTCGAATACACCGATACGGACGGCTCCAAAAAGCGGCCGGTGATGATCCACCGGGCTCCTTTCGGCTCGATCGAGCGGTTCACCGCCGTGTTGCTCGAACACACCGCGGGTCATCTGCCGGTCTGGCTCAGCCCGGATCAGGTTAAAGTCTTGCCTATCAGTGAGAAATATTCAGATTTTGCAAAAAAAGTTTGTGATTTGCTGAATAATTCCGATATTCGTGCCTCCATTGATGACAGGAACGAGACGCTCGGAAAGCGGATTCGTGAGATTTCGCTGCTCAGAGTCCCTGTGATTGCGATCATCGGGGAAAAGGAAGTGGCCGAGGGTACGGTTTCCGTCCGGAAAGAAGGTGCCGATGCCGGTACGATGAAGATTGACGATTTTCTGGAATGGCTCCGCGCGACAATCGCGGAAGAGCTTTCCTGAACGAATCGAACGAATGTTGAATTTTAACAGATTATAGGAGATTTTAAACAAGCGCAGATGGCTTACAAACCAAAATCACACTACGGAGGTTCAAGACCATCCACTTACAGACCGAATTCCGGTCCCAGACCCAACGGGCCCCGCAGTCCGCGCACGTACGTCCGCCAAAAGGCGGAGGACGAGCTCAACATCAATGAGGAGATCACCGCTCCTCAGGTCCGTCTGGTGGGCGACAATATTCCGGAACAGGGGATATACCCCATTTCGAAAGCCTTGCAGCTCGCCGACGAATTGGAACTTGACCTAGTGGAGATCAGCGCCAAGGCCGATCCCCCCGTGTGTAAGATCCTGGATTACCAGAAGTATCTCTACCAGCAGCGGAAGAGGGCGAAGGAAATGAAGCAGAATGCGAGCAAGGTTGTCCTGAAGGAGATCCGCTTCGGCCCGAACACCGACGAGCATGACTTCCAATTCAAGTTGAAGCATGCGCAGGGGTTTCTGGAGGAAGGGTTCAAGGTGAAAGCCACCATCTTCTTCCGCGGACGTTCCATCATGTTCGCGGACCAGGGCGAAAAGCAGTTGCTTCGGTTCGCGGTGGAGCTCGAGGACTATGGAAGGGCGGAAAACATGCCCTCCCTGGAGGGAAAGCGGATGACGATGGTGATCGCGCCTATCAAAAAGAAGTAAACCGCAGGGTTGCGGAATACATATTCATTATTTAATGTTATCAGACAATGCCAAAGCTTAAGACCAACTCCGGTGCCAAAAAGCGGTTCGCGCTTACCGGAACGGGAAAAATCAAGAGGAAGCATGCTTATCACAGCCACATCCTCACCAAAAAGACAAAGAAGCAGAAAAGAAATCTGCGCAGTTTCACAATCGTCGACAAAGCCGATGTGAAGCGTGTGAAAGAGCTTCTCGTCATCTAATTTAATAGTTTGAATTATGCCTAGATCAGTGAATTCAGTAGCCTCCAGGGCTCGCCGCAAGAAGATTCTCAAGAGAACGCGCGGTAATTTTCTGGCCAGGAAGAATGTCTGGACAGTAGCGAAGAACACCTACGAGAAGGGACTCACCTACGCCTATCGGGACCGCAGAAACAAGAAGCGCGATTTCCGCGCCCTTTGGATCCAGCGCATCAATGCCGGTGTGCGTCAATACGGGATCACCTATTCCCAGTTCATGGGCAAGCTCGCCAAGAGCGGAATCGCGCTGAACCGCAAGGTACTCGCGGACCTCGCCATGAACAATCCGCAGGCGTTCGAGGCGATCGTCAACTCCGTGAAATAGTTTCATAGAGGTGAGTTTGAAGGAACTATACCGCAACAAATGGACAAGATGGGCCTTCTGGTCTGTCTTGTACCTGTTGTGGGTTGTCTGGCTCGGGAACTATTGGTGGCTCTTCGGCCTGATCGTCATCTTCGATCACCACATTACCCGCAAGGTAAAGTGGTTGTTCTGGAAGAAGGACTACAAGGAAGGAGAGAAACGCAACGCCCTGCTCGACTGGCTGGATGCCCTCATCTTCGCCGTCGTCGTGGTGACGTTCATCAATATTTTCTTCTTCCAGGCCTTCAAGATTCCCTCTTCCTCCATGGAGAGTTCGCTCTACACGGGGGACCACTTGTTCGTCAGCAAGCTTGCGTTCGGCCCCAAAGTGCCCCAGACCCCGCTCACGATCCCCTTCACGCACAATGTCATCTTCGGTCGCAAGTCCTATTCGACTTTGATCCAGAACAAATACAGAAGGCTGAAAGGATTCCGCAGCGTGGAAAGGGGGGACTATGTGGTGTTCAATTTCCCGCACGGGGACACGGTGTTGTCCCGCTTTCCGGCGGAAGACTACTACGCCTGGGTCCGCAATGCGGGACGTGAGTATACCATCGCCAACGGGGGACCGTTGATCGTCCGCCCCATGGACAAGGAAGACCACTACGTGAAGCGTTGCGTTGCTCTTCCCGGCGACTCCCTTTCGGTCCGGAATGGCCTTGTGTGGGTGAACGGCGCGCAGCAGGAAGTCTATCCGGGGATTCAGTTGACCTACCGGGTCGTGACGACCGGGCAGCGGATCAACGAACGGACGCTCAAAAAACTCGGCCTGAATCTGGCTGAACTCGCGTTCGATCCCGACCTCCCCGGCTATCCTGCGGTTCCGCTCACGGCGGCTATGCTGGAACAGGTAAAAGGATGGTCCTTCGTGACAAGCGTGGAGCCGAATCTGGATGTTTTTCCTCCGGATTTCCCGGATTCCTACCTGAGCTTGTTCCCGTTCACCGAGAATTTTCAGTGGACACGGGACAACTACGGTCCGATCTGGATCCCGAAGAAAGGCGCTACGGTTGCGCTCACCGCAGCGAATCTGCCCCTCTATCGCCGCATCATTGATGTGTACGAGGCGCGTGACCTGCGGGTTGGCGCAAACGGGAAGATCTTCATCGACGGGATGGAAGCCACAAGCTACACCTTCAAGCAAGACTATTATTTCATGATGGGAGACAACCGCCACAATTCCCTGGATTCGAGATACTGGGGATTTGTTCCCGAGGACCACATCGTCGGGCGTCCGGCGCTGGTTTGGCTCTCCACAGACCGGAACCGCAAGTTTCCGGCCAACATCCGGTGGGGCAGGTTTTTCAAATTTGTCTAGAAAGTTTGCAATTCTGAAAATTAAAGGCGAAATTTGCACCCCTTGCAATTTATTTTGAATCAATAAAAAGTACGATATCATGGCAAAAGTTTGTCAAATTACGGGAAGGAAGAGAATGGTCGGCAACAATGTCTCCCATTCCAAGCGCCGCACCAAGCGCACCTTCGAAATCAACCTCAAGCGCAAGAAGTTCTGGTCTGAGGCTGAGCAGCGGTTCATTACACTCAGGGTTTCCTGCAAAGGCATGAGGGACATCCGGAAGAAGGGCTTGGATGCCGCGCTGAAAGAGGCCCAGGAGAAAGGATATGTCGGCCTTGTTTAAAATCGATTGAATTATGGCAAAGAAGGTAAAAGGCAACAGGGTGCAGGTCATCCTCGAATGCACGGAACAGAAAGAAAGCGGTGTTCCCGGAATGTCCCGGTACATCACGACCAAGAATAAGAAGAACACCACGGAGCGTCTGGAGCGTAAGAAATACAATCCGTACCTCCACAAGGTGACCATTCATCGTGAAATCAAGTAATCAGTTTGAATT